>CAZUJF010000071.1:0-3304 GCA_964619955.1 uncultured Planctomycetales bacterium | reverse complement strand
CCTGAAGGCTTCACCTGAAGGTGAGGGCTTCCGCCCTCCCCGGAGGGGACAGTGAACCCGGCCCGCCTATCGCCCGTCGCCTTTCGCCTTCTTCTCCAGCCGCTCGATGTCCATCTCCAGCGAGCGCTCGAGGTTCCTCGGGAACGGCGACGGCGCCTTCAGGTTGTACTTCACGCCCTGCTCCTTCCACTTCCGGTGCGCCGCGGCCCAGCCGTCCTGGTGCTCCAGCAGCGCCTTCCAGGCCGGCGGCAGGTCCGGGCCCTCGACGAGGTCCCGCTTCGCCCGCACCAGCGCGCACATGCGCTCGTTCCGGGGCATGATGTCGCCCTCGGCCGCCTCCAGCCAGAGCTTCGCATCCCCGGGCGTCAGCTCCCCGCCCGGCGGCGTGATGTAGTCCCGGCCGAGCTTGTTCTTCATGAACTCCTCCACGGAGACGCGCGACTCCACCACCAGCGCCAGCAGCGGACGATACAGCTCCGCCAGCTGCCGCTCGATCCGGGCGCGATCGACGACCGCGCCTCCCGCGCATCCCGTAAGGAGCGCCGCCAGGGCCGCCGCGATGATCCGCTTCATTTCCGGTCCCTTTCCGCCTTCTGGTCGCGCTTCATCAGATCCCGCAGCGCCTCGCGCGCGGGCTTGCCCTCGAAGAGGATCGCGTGCAGCTCCTCGGTGATCGGCATGTCCACCTTGTGGCGCCGCGAGAGCTCCCGCACCGCTTTCGTGGACCAGACGCCCTCCGCCACGGCGTGCATCGAGCCGAGGATCTCGTCGAGCTTCCTCCCCTCGCCGAGCGCGCGGCCCACGGACAGGTTTCGTCCGGACGGGAACGTCGTCGTCGTGATCAGGTCGCCGATCCCCGACAGGCCGAAAAACGTCTCCCGCTTCGCGCCCATCTTCACGCCCAGGCGGGCCATCTCGACCAGGCCCCGCGTGAGCAGCGCCGCCTTCGCGTTGCAGCCCAGGCCCAGCCCGTCCGAGACGCCGGCCGCCAGCGCGATCACGTTCTTCAGCGCCCCGCCGAGTTCCACCCCCGCCGCGTCGCGGTCGGTGTAGATCCGCAGCGTCGTCCCCTTGAAGAGCTGCTGCACCGCCCGGGCGTCCCCCGCCGAGCCCGCGGCCACCAGCGACGCGGGCAGGCCCGCCGCCACCTCGGGCGCGTGGCTCGGCCCCGAGAGCACCGCCAGGCGCGCGGTCCGGCCGAGCACCTCGCGGAGGATCTCCGTCGGCCGCCGGCCCGTGGACTGCTCCAGGCCCTTCGCCACGCAGACCACCAGCGTGCGCTTCGGCAGATAGGGCGTCAGTTCGGTGAACGTCGGGCGCAGGAACTGCGTGGGCACCGCGGCGACGAGCACGTCCGCCTTGGGGGGCGTCCCGGACACGACCTGCAGCGAAGCCGGCAGCGGGACCCCCGGGAGGAATTTCACGTTCTCGCGCGCCGCCGCCATCGCCGCCGCGTGCTCCGGAAACTTGCTCCAGAGCGAGACCGCGTGTCCGCCCCGCGAAAGCACCAGCGCGAGCGCCGTCCCCCAGGCGCCGTCCCCGAGCACCACGATCTTCGTCATGCCTTCCGGCCCCCCATGCGTTTCTCCTCCCCGCGCAGCAGCCGCCCGATGTTCTCCCGGTGTCGCCAGATCACCAGGACCCCCGCCAGGGAGAGGAACACCGTGATGATCCACGGGCTCTGCCAGCGCGGCGACAGCCTGGATTCGGTGAAATGATGCGCCGGCGGAAGCGCCAGCGCCGCGACGAGCGACGCCAGCGACACGTAGCGGAACGGCAGGAAGACCAGGACCCAGACGGCCACGCCCGCCAGCGCCGCGATCCAGTTCAGCGCGAAGAGGATGCCCCCCACCGTCGCCACGCCCTTGCCGCCCCGGAAGCCGATCGTGACGGGCCAGAGGTGGCCCAGCATCGCGGCGAGCCCGAAGAAGACGGCGAGCAGCGTCGGCAGCTGCGGCAGAGACTCGCCCGGCCAGCGCGCGGAGACCCAGGGGGCCAGCCAGAAGACGGGGATGAACCCCTTGAAGAAGTCGCCGACGAAGACCGGGATGAACCAGAAGCGGCCCTGGGTGCGGGCCACGTTCGTCGCCCCGATGTTGCCGGAGCCCAGCGTCCGGATGTCCTGGCCCGTCTTGGCCTTGACCACGAGGTACCCGATCGGGACCGCCCCGATCAGGTAGGAAAGGAGGCCGAAGCCGCACCAGCTCAGGGGCTGCATTCCGCCGCCTTCGCGGTCCAGCGCGCGCGCAGCTGCCCGCACGCGGCCGCGACTTCATCGCCCTTGCGTTTGCGCACCATCACCGGGACCCCGCACTTGCCCAGCGCCTCCACGAAGCGGTCCAGCCGCTCCTTGGTCGGCGGGCGGTACGGGACCTCCTCGACGCGGTTGAAGGGGATCACGTTCACCTTCACGCGCTTCCCTTTGAGCTTCTTCCCGAGTTCGAGCGCGTGCTTGCGGTCGTCGTTCACGCCGTCCAGCATCACGTACTCGAACGTGACCTCCTTGTTCGTCGCCTGGCGGTACTCCACCGCGGCGTTGATGAGGTCCGTCAGCTTCACGTTCTTCATCGTCGGCACGATCTCGCCGCGGATCGCGTCGTTCGGCGCGTGCAGCGAGACCGCCAGGTTCGGCGTCACGCCCTGCCGGACGAGCTCCTCGAGCTGGCCGATCACGCCGACCGTCGAGAGCGTGATCCGGTTGTAGCCGATGCCGGGGCCCCAGGAGGCCTTCAGCGTGCGCAGCGCCCGGATGAGGTTCCGGGGGTTCAGCAGCGGCTCGCCGATGCCCATGATCACGACGCTCGAGATGCGCTCCTCGGGCGGCAGCCCGCGCTTCGCGTGCAGGATCTGCTCGACGATCTCGGAGGTCTCCAGGTTGCGCTTGAGGCCGTTGAGGCCGCTGGCGCAGAAGACGCAGCGGATCGGGCAGCCCACCTGCGTCGAGACGCAGACGGTGCGGCGGCCCTCCTCCGGGATCATGACGGTCTCGATCACGTCCCCGTCGGGGAGCTGGACCAGGTACTTGATCGTGCCGTCGGGGCTGGGGCGGGTCTCGACGACCTTCGTGCGGTAGACGCCGAAGTGTTTCGGGAGCTCCGCGCGGAGCTCCTTGGAGAGGTCCGTCATCTCCTCGAAGGTCTGCGCCCCGCGGCGGTGGACCCACTGGAGGACGGGTTTGGCGCGCCAGCGCTCGACGCCGACGGCCTCGAAGCGGTCCTCAAGCTCCTTGACGGAGAGGTCGGTGAGGAATTCCATTGGTAAGGGCCTGCCCTTACGGGCAGGCCCTCCCTTTCAAACCGTGCGT
>CAZUJF010000070.1:0-4373 GCA_964619955.1 uncultured Planctomycetales bacterium | reverse complement strand
CGGCATGCCTTCGCCCGCGGTGATGCCCATGCCGGCGAGCAGCGGGTAGGTCTTCACCATCTCGCGGACGCTGGCGCGGAAGTACTTCTTGGTGGTCTCGTTCTTCAGGTCGTTGGTGATGCCGTGCCTGCCCTCCGCGCCGAACGTGAAGGTGTTCCAGGTGAAGAGGAACACCTGGATGCCGCGGTCGGCGGCCTGCTTCATGACCCAGCGCCAGAACGCGATCTTCTCGTCGATGCTCAGGCGCTTCACGACCTCGTGGTCGGCGAGCATGGCGGGGCGGACCATGTCGGTGCCGAGAAAGCTGAAGGTGTCGTCGAGTTTGGCGCGGGTCCGCCAGACGTCGTCCAGGGCGACCTCGGGGAACTCCGGCACCCGGACCAGGGAGGGGAAGGGGTGGAGGCTCCACAGCGAGAGCACGTTGTAGCGGTGGCGCGCCAGGGCATCGAGGGTTCGGGTCCAGAAGTCCCGCTCCCACATCTCCGGGATGTTCGCTTGGGCGGCGTCGGAGCTGCAGGTGTAGCTCGGGGTGCGCAGGTCGAGCGGGATGTTGATCTTGATGCCGCGCCGCGCGACGTGGGGCCGCCGGTCGGCGTCCTTCAGGGCGTCGAGCGTTCCCGTGCGGATCGCCTCGGCGAGGTCCAGCCCGCCGTACATCGCGCCGACGGCGTCGCCCCCCAGCACCCAGTGACCCGGGCCCGGCTTGGACGTGGTGCGGAGGGCGTAGGCCTGGGGGCCGGGGGCCTCGACCGGCGTGCCGCCCCGGGCGGCGAGCCTGGCGGCGGCCTTGTCCCCGGCCACGGCGAGCACGATGGACCGGCCGGGGGCGTCCTCGTCCAGCGAGGCGAGCGTGCGGGTCTGCACCGCGTGCTGGCGCCGGGCCAGGGCGGCCTGGATGTCGCCGGCGGCGAAGGCGATCGGCGGCGAGTCCGGATCGAAGTAGAGCCGGACGGCCTCGTCCTGCGCCCGGGCGGGGAGGCCCGTGAGCGGGAGGAGCAGCCAGGCGAGCGCGGCGAGGCGGGTCTTCATGAACAATCTCCTGGGGGAGCGCCGTTGCCATGCCGTCGGTCGAACGCTCCGCATCCTCCTTCACTATGCCGCGAGGGGCCCGGCAGGATGCAAAATGCGCACCCGGGAACCCGGATGCCGCCCGGCGGAGGGGCGTGGAAGAGGCCCCGGCGTCAACTCTATCTCATCTGTCGATGCGGCGGTCGGGATTCGAGCGGCTGGGCAGAGGCGTTCGGTGCCTGCGGTCGTTGAGGGGCTGGGTGCGGGCCGGCGGGGCCTGGGCTACGGGGCCTTCCTGGAGAGGCCCTGCCAGAGGATTTCGCGAGCCAGGGCCGGGTACTTGATCCCGTGCTGTTGCGCGGCACGCTTGAGCCTTCGCACCAGCGCCTTCTCGAGCCGGAAGGTCACCGGTTGCTTGGCCTGGGCCCGCGATTCGAGATCCCGGCACACCTGGTCGTAGGGAACGACCTCCCAGGCCCCGAAGTCCAGCACGCTCAGGCGGTCCCAGAAGGCGCTCTCTTGGGCCACGGACTTGAACTTAGGGTTTGTAAAAAGGGGCGTAAGACATATTAACCGGTTCAAGTGTAGCACGAGGAGGGGAGGGAGAAGCCGGGGAAACCCACCCACCCCCCAGGCAAGACCCCGCGGCCGTAGGCCGCGGGGCCCGATGGGGTAGAATCTAGCGGAGATGTTCGACGAGGGTACGATCAAGCAGGCGAGCTTGGGTTATCCAGCTTGGAAGCCCATGCCGGAGAGGGCCCCCGCGGCTAGTCGAGCGGGATCGGGGTGCCAGGACAGGGCCCCCTTCGTGTCGCGCAGGCTGGACAGGTAGAACGAGTCCGAGATGATCATGACGACGCAGGCGGACACGGTGACCAGAAGCGTGGTCCTCAGGCCCGCCGCGCGCCCGTGCCGCTCCCGCTCGAAGCCCAGGATGAAGCCCGCCAGGGCGGCGAGCCCCACCCGGATCAGGATCTCGGATCGAAGGTCAACCCGAAGCGCGTCCCAGAGCTGAACCCACATTCGTTCCCCCTGTCCGGGCTACTTCTTGGCGCTCGCCAGGATCTCCCGCACCGGACGGCCGTCGATGTCCACCGGAGCGCCCATGCCGAGAAGCGCCAGAAGCGTAGGCGCCGTGTCGAAAGTGTGGACCACGCGGTCGATCTTGAGGCCCGCCGGAATTCCAGGCCCCGCGGCGATCCAGGGAATGGTTACGTTCTCGCGCCTCTCGGGGTCGAGGACTCGATAGTGGCCCTTGTCGCTACCGCCGTGATCGGCCGTAACCAGGATCGCCGTCTCTCGGAACCCGTCCTTGGCTTCGATCGCGGCGACGAGCTGCCCCATGGCGGCATCGACCGCCTGCACGGCCGCGATATACTGCGGCCCCATCCAGCCGTAGCGATGCCCCGCCTCGTCGCACTCCCTGAAATGGACGAACGTGAACTTAAAGGCGTGGGCGGGCCACGCTTGGGCGAAGGCTCGCGCGAGCAAGTCGGCCGTCGACATGAGATCGCCGGGTTTCGGCTTGGGCGCCGGGGACGTTGACCCCGGTTTGGAAGGGGACGAGGCCTTCGCTTCGGCGAGCTCGCGCTTCCTCATGCGTTCGATCGTGTCGGAGTCCGTGATGTCCTCTTCCGGCGGCGTCTTGTAGGGCACCGGCGGTCCGTAAACCCACTGGACATCCGCCGGATCCGCCAGGTAGTGGAACTTGTCCTTTGAAAACAGGATCGCTGTCTGTCCGCCGCTCTGGGTTACGACCGAAAAGACGGTCGGGTGATCGATGTATCCAGGCCGGTAGTTGTTCCACACGACGCCGTGTCGGCTGAAGTCGAGGCCGGTGACCATCGACGTGTGGCTCGGAAGCGTGATCGACGGCCGGATCGTTTCCGCGGTGGGGCAGAAGGCTCCCCGTTCGATCAGCTTCCGAAGGTTCGTGGCGCCGGCCTTTTCGATCGCGTCCGGCCGCAGGCCGTCGATGCTGACAAGCACCACCCGCTTGGCCTGGGCCGCCGCGGGGGCGGGTCCCAGCGCGGCGGGCGCGGAGGACGTCGAGCAAGCTCCCGCGAGCAGACAGATGAAGGCGGCGAAGTGAAGGGGTTTCATGGCGATCTCCCCATAGACGGCTCGGGACAGTAATCCCTCGCGATGTAGAAGACGAAACGAAGCGGTTCCACGTCAAGGAAAGGGGCGCGCCCGACCGGAATCTCCAACGATCCGGCCTCTTCGAGAACTTTGAAGCGGGATTCGAGAAGGTCGCGGTATTCGCGGTCGCGTTTGCGGGCGTCGACGACGACGACAGCATCGCGCCCCCGCAAGGACTCCCGATCCGGGGCGTAAGACATATTAACCGGTTCAAGTGTAGCACGAGGAGGGGAGGGAGAAGCCGGGGAAACCCACCCACCCCCCAGGCAAGACCCCGCGGCCGTAGGCCGCGGGGCCCGATGGGGTAGAATCTAGCGGAGATGTTCGACGAGGGTACGATCAAGCAGGCGAGCTTGGGTTATCCAGCTTGGAAGCGGCTCGACTCCGTCCCCGGCATCGGCGAGGCGCTGCGGGACAAGATCACCGAACTCGTCACGACGGGGCGCCTCGAGTATCTCGAGAAGCTGCGCGCCGCGGTTCCTCCGGGCGTCGTCGAGCTTCTGTCCGTCCCCTCGCTCGGCCCGAAAAAGACCCGGCTCCTCTGGAAGGAGCTGGGCATCGAGAGTCTGCAGGCGTTGAGAAAGGCCTGCGAGGAGAAGCGCCTGCTCGGCGTGAAAGGCTTCGGCGAGAAGACGCAGGCGAAACTGCTGGCCGGGCTTGGATTTCTGGAGAAGAACCGGGGCCGGCACCTGCTCAGCGAGGCGCTTCCCTGCGCACGCCGGCTGCTGGCGCATCTGCAGAAATCGCCGCACGTGATCCGTTCGAGCATCGCGGGAAGCCTGCGCCGCTGGAAGGAGCTCGTGCACGACGTGGATCTGCTCGTCAGTTCCACGAACGCCCCCGCCGTCATGGAGCACTTCGTCCGCGCCGCGGGCGTGCAGGACGTGATCGGACGCGGCGATACGAAGACGAGTGTTCGGCTTGAGAACGGTCTGCAGGTGGATCTCCGGGTCGTCCTGGACGAGCAGTTCCCCTGTGGGGCGTAAGACATATTAACCGGTTCAAGTGTAGCACGAGGAGGGGAGGGAGAAGCCGGGGAAACCCACCCACCCCCCAGGCAAGACCCCGCGGCCGTAGGCCGCGGGGCCCGATGGGGTAGAATCTAGCGGAGATGTTCGACGAGGGTACGATCAAGCAGGCGAGCTTGGGTTATCCAGCTTGATCGAAATCAGCTATCAATGACGAAGTCAAGACAACACGCCTCCATCCCCACCTCAGCTCTG
>CAZUJF010000069.1:0-5239 GCA_964619955.1 uncultured Planctomycetales bacterium | reverse complement strand
TCAAGAGTAGGGGGGACTTTCGCCCGAGGGGGGCGAAAGTTGCACATCGCGTGACAGGCTGCTTTTTTGGGGGGCTTAGCGGCGGCGCAGGAGGAGGAGCAGCAGCAGGGCTTCCGCCCCCAGGAGGCCGCAGCCGCCGCCACCCCCCCCTCCGCCGCCGGAGGGGGCCGCCGTGGTCGGGGGGGGCGCGTCCGAGGATCCTGTGCCGCTCCCCGGGAAGGAGCCCGCCAGCGCGGGGTTGCTCCCCCGCTGGTACTCCACGAGGTTGCTGAACCCGTCGCCATCCGCATCCCCGGCCGTGTCGTTGACGTTGATGTCCAGCCCGTAGGCCGTCTCGTAGGCGTTGGGAAGCCCGTCCCCGTCCGTGTCCAGAATCTGCCCCGCCGTCGGCTTGAAGGCCAGGTAGAGGTTCTGGGCGCCGAACGTCACGTTCGCGCTGAGGATCGCGTTCAGCGGGCCCCCCGTCGCCGTCACGGCGATCGTCCCGGACGTGGGACAGGGGATCGCGAAGCCGCCCCCCGGCGCGCTCACCGCGGTCCCGCCTCCGGTGATCGTGATCGTCACCCCCGGCAGCCCCTCGCCGATATCGTAGAAGCTGTCCGCGTCGGCATCCCGGTGCACCACCCCCACCAGGAACGGCCCCCCGCCCGAACGCCGGCCGAAATCCTCGGTCATGAACGTCCGCCACCCGCCTCCGTTCGCGGTCGCGCTCGAGAAGTACCCGATCCCGACCTCCCGCCGCGGCGCCGGCGCCGGTGTCGTGTTCGCCCAGTCCATCAGGTTCGTCCGGTGGCCGCGATCCGTGATGCCGGTGTCGATCACCAGGCTGTTGTGGAATCCCCCCGGCGAGGCCTGGAACCCCGAACTCACGATGATGTTCTCCGCCGCGGAGGTCCAGGCGTAGCCCGCGTTCGTCATCCGATCGAAGGGGTCCAGCCCGTCCGGGTTCGGGTGGTCGAAGAAATTCCGCTGCCACATGTCCCGGCTGTGCGCCCGCGCGATCTGCAGGAGCAGCGGGTTCATCGCCAGCGGCGGCTGCGCCACCGCATTGGTCAGCGTGTCCGGGTCCGTGATCCCCTCCGTCATGGACAGCGACAGCCGCGTCCCCTCGGCCGCCGGGTTCGCCCGCGCCCGGTTGATCATCTCGAGCACCAGCTGCTCGTCCGAGGTCGCATCGCCGTGATCGTAGGCCTGCGCCGCGCAGGCCGCCCAAAGCGCGAGGTGGATCATGGTGCCTCCCTGAAATAGACACCCTCCAGGACCCCTTTCCCGTAACTTATTCGTATGACACAGACCCTGCTCCTCCTGCTCCTCGCCCAGTCCCCCTGGGAACGCATCGAAAAGCTCTTCGAGGTCCCCGAACGCCACCGCTCCGAGTCGGGCGGACTCCGCCCCGTGCTCCGGTTCGAGGACGGCCGCGAGGTGAAAACCCCCGCCGACTGGACCGCGCGCCGCGAGGAGCTCTTGAAGAAATGGCACGGCCTGCTCGGGCCCTGGCCGCCGCTCCTCGAGGCGCCCTCCGCCCAGGAGCAGTTCAAGGACGAGGTCGAGGGCTTCTCGCGCCGACGCCTCGTGCTCGAAGTCGCCCCCGGCCGCACCGCCCCCGCGTACCTCCTCATCCCCCCGGGCAAGGGGCCGTTCCCCGCGGTCCTCGACGTCTTCTACTACCCCGAGGACGGCGCCGGGATCCGGGAGGACAAACGCGGCCAGAACGACTTCGGCTACCAGATGGTCAAGCGCGGCTTCGTCGCGCTCTGCCTGGGCATGAACCCCGGGCCCCCGAAGCCGGCCGCGGACCTCTACTGGCCCGCCTGGGACGCCGCCCAGCTCCAGCCGCTCTCGTACCTCGCCTACGTCGCGGCGAACGCCCACACGTTCCTCTCGAAGCGCGCGGACGTGGACCCCAAGCGCATCGGCGTCGTCGGCCACTCCTACGGCGGCAAGTGGGCGCTCTTCGCCGGGGCGCTCTACGACCAGTTCGCCGCGGTCTGCATCTCGGACCCGGGCATCGTCTTCGACGACGCCCGCGGCAACATCAACTACTGGGAGCCCTGGTATCTGGGCTACGTCCCGGGCCGCGAATTCCGCGCGCGCGGGATGCTCAAGGGCCCGCAGGAGCGCGTCGGCCCCTACAAGACGATGCGGGACCAGAACACCGACCTGCACGAACTGCACGCGCTGATCTGCCCGCGCCCCTTCCTCGTCTCGGGCGGCGCGGAGGATCCCCCCGGCCGCTGGGCGGTCCTCAACCAGTCGGTGGGCGTCAACCGCCTGCTCGGCGTGGAGCGCCGGGTCGGCATGTCGAACCGGCCCGAGCACAAGATCAGCCCCGAGGCGAACGCCCGGATCTCGGACTTCTTCGAGCACTTCCTGGGCGCCGAAAAAAGATAGAAAGGCCGGGCTTCGGACGTTTAGGAGAGATATGAACTTCATCGGAGCGGCGATCCTGTGCGCGGCGCTGGCCGCCCAGCAAGGCAAGAAGACCGGCCCCGGCGGCCCGGGCGAGTTCGCGGGCGAACTGCGCGACAAGACCGGGCCCCTGATGCGGGTCCACATGCTCGCGCCCGAGCGCATGCCGCCGGTCCGCTCGCTCGCGCTGCTTCTCGTCTACCACGGCATGAACGGCAACGAGAACAACTACTACGGCGGCACCGTGGAGTGCCTCAAGCGGCTGAAGCTGGAGAACGACTTCGTCGTCATCGCCGGCAAATCCAAGGGCGCGGGCTGGACGATCGAGGACGACGGCCCGATCACCAAGCGCCTGATCGAGTGGGCGAAGGAGACGTACCCGATCGACCCCCGTCAGATCTACATCTGGGGCAGCTCGAACGGAGCCGGCTTCGTCGGCCGCTTCGGCTGGGAGAACCAGGACCTCGTCGCGGCGGTGGTCGCCTACTGCGGCGGCTACTACGACTTCTCCAAGGGCGAGAAGGTGACGGACGGGGCGGATACGCGGACGGAGTGGTACTTCGTGCACGGCGGCGCGGACAAACCCGAGGGCTCGCTCAACGGCGCGAAGCAGCTGCGCGAGAAGGGCATCCGCTACGTCGTCCGCATCATGGACGGCTACGGGCACACGGACATCTGGGACGGCGCGGGCCACCCCGACCTCTCGGCGGTGAACGAGGTGCGGGACGACTACATGACCTGGCTGCACGCGATCCGGCAGAAGACGCAGGAGCCGCCGGCCAAGGACAAGGACTGGCTCGCGAAGTTCGAGAAGCCCTCGAGCGCGGAAAGCCTGCTGGGGAACAAGCTGACGTATCTGAACCTGCAGCGCATCGGCGGCCCGCCCGCGGCGGCCGCGGTGCTCGCGGGGCTGCAGTCCAAGAACGGCGGCGTGCGCGCGGCGGCGGCCGAGTCCGGCGAGAAGGCGTCGTGGGGGAAGGCGGCGGCGCTGGAGCTGGCGAAGCTGACGAAGGACGAGAACGACCGGGTCGCGCAGGCGGCGCTGAGGACGCTCGGCACCTGGGCGGTCTGGCACTATCCCGAGGCGATCGACGCGCTCTGCGACGCCGTCGCGGCCAAGGGGCCGCTGGGGCTGCGGCTGCTGGCGATCGACGGGTTATCCCGCGCGTCGAAGCTTGCGGCGCTGGGCAACTTCGAGGACAAGCGCCTCTGGTGGACGCTGGTGGGCGCGCTCGAGGACGACGAGGTCAAAGTTCGCGCGGCGGCGTTCACCGCGCTGCAGCGGGGGGTGAAGGACGGCTACGGGTACCAGCCCGGCGCGATCCCCACGGCGCGCAAGGACGCCGTCGCGAAGTGGCAGGCCTGGGCCGCGCAGAAGTGCGGTCCCGCGCCCGCGCCTTAGTCCCCGATCCTGGCGGCCGGGTTTGAGGCGGGCAGGGCCTGGAGGCCCAGGCCGAGGCAGCTCCCGCAGGGGAGGGCGAGGTGGGGCAGGGGGTATCCCGACCCCCCGCAGGCGCCGCAGGGGGAGCCGGAGTGCACGTCGGAAACTTTCGCCCGGGCCTTCCCGTCGCGCACGCCGGCGCCGCCGCAGGGCGCACAGGCGGCCAGGCCGGTTTCCTTGCAGACGGCGCAGACGGCGAAGATCGAGGCGTTGCCGTTGCAGACGCTGCAGAGGGTGGTGGGGATGCCGGCGACGAAGGGGGCCGTGCGGCCCTTGGCGGTGCAGGCGGTGCAGGGGGTTTCCGTCTTGCGCAGTCCCTTGCAGGAGTCGCAGGGGCGGCAGTCCTTGCAGCCCTTGAAGCCGTCGCGCCAGGGTTTGCCGGCGCAGACGACGCAGTCGGTGAGCCCCGTGGCCTT
Organism: uncultured Planctomycetales bacterium; assembly: GCA_964619955.1. Classification (GTDB taxonomy): domain Bacteria; phylum Planctomycetota; class MHYJ01; order MHYJ01; family JACPRB01; genus JACQFK01. Next base: position 973 of record CAZUJF010000069.1, on the reverse strand, counting down.
GCAGGGCGGGCAGTTGGCGTTTCGGAAGACGCCCGCGCCGGCGCAGCGGGTGCATTTGATGAGGGTGTTCTGCGGGGAGCCCGGCTTCTGCATCCAGCCGATGGTGTGGCAGACGGGGCAGGGGAAGTCCGCGCGTTTGCGGCCCTGGCAGTTGACGCAGCCGGCTTTGCCGTCCTTGCACGCGCGGCAGTAGACGGCGGCCTTGAGGCTTTCGGCGAGGGCTTTGTGGTGCGCGGCGGCCGCGGGCGGGGCGTTGGGGCCGGGGGGCAGGGTCAGGGTCTTGTGGACCGCTTCGTAGCCCTGGTTGGCGGTGAAGGCGCGGTGGAGGTCCAGGAGCAGCAGGGCGTAGCGGGGCGCAAAAGCGGCGGAGGAGCGGGCGGCTTTTTCGGTGTCGCCCGAGACGGCGCCGCCCTTGAGGCCGCGGGCGACGGCGGCGAGCAGGAGTTCGTCGCGGCGGCCCCAGCGTTCGGCGTCCTTGGTGAAGCCGTGGCGGCTGATGACGTCGGAGGCGCGGTCGCCGAGGGCGGAGGCGTGGAAGGCGAGGAAGAGGAGGGGGCCTTCGCGCGCCTCGGACTTGGATTTCTCCAGGGCGGCGCCGAGGGATTCGAGCGCCTGGCGGTGGCGGGCTTCGTCGAGGGGGGCGCCGGCCCAGTATTCCTTGAGGTAGGCGTCGAAGACGGGGGCCAGGGGATCGCCGGCGAGTTTCCAGTCCTTGTCGCTTTTCTCGAGAAAGCGGCCGGCGACGAAGGCGGCGGGATCCCCGCTTTTGGCCTTGAACGCGGTGGCGGCGGCCTTGCGGGCGCCGTCATGGGCCCGCCGGGCGGGGTCGAGCAGGGTTCTGAGAGCCTCGTCCTGGGGCGCCGGGGCCAGCAGCAGCAGTGCCAGCCAGCAACGCATCATCATGCCCCCTACTATACGCCCGAAAAAAGCAGCCCGTCTGTTTTGTCGTGTCCCGGGACACGACAAAACAGAC
>CAZUJF010000068.1:0-5663 GCA_964619955.1 uncultured Planctomycetales bacterium | reverse complement strand
CCTCGCCCACTCCAACAGCAAAGGCGGCTCCTTCCCCCCCGCCACCCCCGCCAGCCCCGCCGACTCCGGCCTCCCCGACTGCCCCTTCGAAGGCCCCGCCGCCGCCCTCCACCCCAACGGCTCCCTCTTCGCCGCCGCCTGGATGGACCGCCGCCCCCTCGAGGACCCCAACGTCTTCTGGACCCAGGGGCCCCCCGGCAAACCCGGGCCCGACGACTTCGTCCCCAAAGACCGCCGCTACCCACAGACCCGCCCCTCGCTCTGCATCGATGCCGACGGCGCCGTGTGGTGCGCCTGGGAGGACTCCGTCCTCTCCAACCAGCGGATCTTCGTCACCAACTCCACCCGCAGCCTCTACCTCCCCGTCGGCGATCCCAAAACCGAATCCCGCTTCGGCCTCCCCGCCCTCGCCGCCTGCGGGAAACTCGTCGCCCTCGCCTACGAATCCGGCGACGGCATCGGCCTCCGCATCCTTGCCGGACCCTGAGCCCTCGGGTAAGTTAGCCCCACACCCATGGGCTCCCGATTGTTCGGCACCGCCGGCATCCGCGGCGTGACCAACCGCGACATCACGCCCGAGCTCGCCCTCCGCCTCGCCCGCGCCTACGCCCGGGTCCTCCGCCGCCGCGGCACGACCGGGTCCTCCATCGCCGTCGCCCACGACACCCGCTACGGCGCCGAACTCCTCGGCCGCGCCGCCTCCGCCGGCTTCGCGGGCGAGGGCTTCCACGTCCAGTTCCACGGCTGCGTCCCCACCGGCGCCTTCTCCCTCAACATCGCCCGCACCGGACAGGCCGGCGGCCTCCTCGTCACCGGCTCCCACATGCCCCCCGACCGCATCGGCCTCCTCCTCCTCGAAGCCGACGGCGCCATCGCCCCCTTCTCGCTCACCGACGAGGTCGAGGCCGCCCTGGACGAGCGCCCCGACGGCGTCCCCGCCTCCAGGATCGGCCGCCTCGAGGAGGCCTTCCACCCCTTCGAGCTCTACATCAGCGAGATCATGCAGCGCCTCGAGACCCGCCTCTGCCGCTCGAAGAAGTTCCGCGTCCTCGTGGACCCCGCCAACGGCGCCGCCTCCTACATCGCCAAGGAGTTCTTCGAGTGGCTCGGCTGCGCCGTCGACCTCATCCACTTCGACCCCAACCCCGTCCCCGACCGGCCCAGCGAACCCCGCGCCGGCACCGTCGGCGCCGCGATCGCCGCCGTGCGCGCCGGAAAGCACGATCTCGGCGTCTGCTTCGACGTCGACGCCGACCGCTCGCTCTTCATCGACGCCGGCGGAACGCCCGCGAGCGAGGACGCCGTCGGCGCCCTCTTCGCCCGCCAGGAACTGCAGAAGGACGACCTCTGCGTCGTCCCCGTCAACTCCTCCGGCCTCATCGAGCGCGTCTGCGCCGAACGCGGCGCGCGCCTCGAGTACTGCCGCGTCGGGCAGCCGCACATCGTCGAGGCCCTCAAGACCCGCGGCGCCGTCTACAGCTACGAGGAATCCGGCAAGTACTGGTTCGCCCGCGCCTTCCCCTGGGCGGACGGGCTCTACAGCGCGGGCCGCCTGCTCGAACTCATGGCCCGCAGCGGCCGCAGCTTCGCCGATCTGCTCGGGGACGTCCCGCGCTTCCACCAGGTGAAGCGGAACGTCGACGTGGACAGCGCGCGCCACGAGGCCGTCCTCGAGCGCGTGGCCGCACGCCTGCGCCGCGAGCTCAACGACGGTCTCGACCGCGACGACACCCTCGACGGCCTCAAGCGCGTCTACCGCGACCACGCGTGGCTGCTCTTCCGGCGCAGCGGCACCGAGCCGCTCATCCGCGTCTACAGCGACGCCCCGACGCAGGCGCGCGCGCTCGACCTCGCCGAGCGCGGGGAGCGATTGCTCCGGGAGTGCCTCGCGTGAAGGACGACGAACTGCTGCGCCTGCTCGACGCCGCCGCCGACCCGGATCCCGCGCGCGTGCTGGAGGCCCTCGTCGCGGCCGCCGGCGCCGGCCGGGGCTACCTCGTGCTCCGCGAGCAGGGCGAACTCCGCGTGCGCTGCTCCCGCGGCGAGCCCGGCGAGGACAAGGTCAGCCGCACGCTGCTGGAACGCGCGCTCGCGGAGGGCCGTCCCCTGCTCGCCGCCGAGGCGGAACTCTCCACCCTCGAAAGCCTCCGCGGGCAGCGCGTCCGCTCCGTCTGCGCCCTCCCCCTGCGCAGCTCCGACGGCGCCGTCTACCTCGACCACCCCGGCACGCCCGGATTGTTCAAGGACCTGGACCGCCTGGACGCCGTCGCGCGCCGCCTCGACCTCGCCCTCGCCGCCGCGCGGCGCCGCGAGGGGCTCGACGATCTCGTGGGCTCGTCGGCCCCGATGCAGACGCTCTACAAGCTGATCGAACGCTGCGCCGCGTCGCCCTATCCCGTCCTGATCTGGGGCGAAAGCGGCACGGGCAAGGAGCTCGTCGCCCGGGCCCTGCACCGCCGCAGCGCGCGCGCCGCCGGGCCCTTCGTCGCGGCGAACGGCGCCGCGCTTCCGGAAACGCTCGCGGACTCCGAGCTCTTCGGCCACATGAAGGGCGCCTTCACCGGGGCCGAGCGCGATCACGCGGGCCTCTTCGAACAGGCCCACGGCGGCACGCTCTTCCTCGACGAGGTCGCCTGCCTCCCCCCGCAGGCCCAGGAATCCCTCCTGCGCGTCCTCGAGACCGGCGAACTGCGCCGCCTCGGCGCGTCCGACTCCGTGAAGGTCGACGTGCGCGTCGTCGCCGCGACGAACGAGGACCTGGAACGCGGCGAGTTCCGCCGGGACCTCTATTACCGCCTGAACGTGCTGCGCCTGGACCTGCCGTCCCTCCGCGAGCGCAAGGACGACCTGCCCCTCCTCATCGACCGCATCCTCGACCGCGTGTCCCGGGAAACCGGCCTGCCCCGCCGCAGCGTCTCGAAGGCCGCGCTCGCGGTGCTGACGGATCACGCCTGGCCCGGCAACGTGCGCGAGCTGGTCAACGCCCTGCGCCGCGCGGCCTCCCTCGCGGACGGTCTTTCGCTGGGCGCGCGGGACTTCGCCTTCCTGCAGCCGCCGCGGGAGGCCGCCGCGCCGGCGCTCCTCTCGATCGACGAGCACATCCGGCGCACGCTCGAAACCTTCGGCGGCCATCTGGAGCTGCAGGAGATCGCCGACCGCCTCGGCATCAGCCGCAAGACGCTCTGGGAAAAGAAGAAGAAATGGGACGCGCCGTGAAGCTGGGCTGCCTGAACTGCGCCCACGCCTACGAGGTCCCGGAGGGCAGCCTCCTCGACGGGGCGACCTGCCCGAAGTGCGGCGCCGCGCGCGCGGACAACTTCATCCAGGCGAAGTTCGTGCGCTTCGAAAGCGCGGCGCACCCGGCGCACGAACGCGCCGTCGCCCATGCGCGCCGCGGGGAGATCGATGCGGCGCTGGACGGGGTCGCGGAGGCCCTGCGCGACGGCTTCGACCCCGAGCTGCTGCGCAACGACCCGGCGCTGGCGAAGGTCCGGGCGGACCCCCGCTTCGCCGCCCTCTTCCGGAGGTCGTCGTGAGGATCGCGCTGCTGCTGGTCCTGCTCTCCTCCTGCAGCGGTTCGCCCCCTGCGGAGCTGAAACCGGAGGAGCCGAAGCCCGAGCACCACGTCGCCCGGGCGGAACAGCAGCTCGCCCGGGGGGACCGCGAGGCCGCGGGGAAGGAGCTGGAGGCGGCCTTGAAGCTGGCTCCGGATCACGTCGAGGCCCTGCTGCTGCGCGCCCGGCTGGGGCATCCCGCGGATCTCGAGGCGGCGCGCAAGCTCGGAGCGGGCCTTGCGGACGGCTACTACAACGAAGGCGTCCGCGCCATCAGCCGTGCCGACCTGGCCGAGGCCGACCGGAATTTCGGGTTCGCCCTGGACCTGGATCCCGCGCACCTCCGGGCCCTGATCGGCCGCAGCCGCGTGCTGATGGAGCGCCGGCGTTTCGACGAAGCGGGCCTCTGCCTGGACCGGGCCCTGGCGCTGGATCCGGGGAACCCGGAACTCGCCTACCACCGGGGAAACATGCGGCTCGCGACGGGACGCGGCGCCGAGGCGCTCGCGGATTTCGAGCAGGCGGTGAGGCTGGAGCCCCGGCGGGCCTCGTACGTCGCCGCGCGCGGCCTCGCCCGGCACCGCGTCCGCGCGGACCTGGAAGGGGCGCTCAGGGATTACGACGAGGCGATCCGGCTGGATGCCGACTGTTTCGCGGCGTGGTACAACCGGGGGCTGCTGGCCCGGGAGCGGGGGGACCTGGTCTCGGCCGAACGGGATCTGCGCCGGGCGGTGGGTCTGCGGGCCCAGCCGGAGGGCAATCTGGCGCTCGCGAGGGTCCTCATCGACCGCGGCGCTCCGAAGCTCGCGATCCCGCTCTGCGAGCAGGCGATCGCCCTCTACGCCGACGAGGAGGTGCGGGGGCTCTTCCGGGTCGAACTCGACCGCGCGCGGCGGGCGGAGAAGAAATGATGAAGACGACGGCGCTGGGGCTGATCCTGGTCCTGGCGGCCTGCGGGGGCCGGGATGCCGCGGGCCCCGGGGCGGAGGAGCGCGGCCTGGAGGCGATGGCGAAGGGCGACCTCGACCGGGCGGAACTCCTGCTCCGCGGCGCGACGGGCGTTTCCGCGAAACACCTGCTCGCCCGGCTCCACCTCCTGCGCCGCCGCGACCGGGAGGCGCTGGAACTGCTGGTCCCCCTGGTCACGGGGCGCGTGGCCGATTTCAACGATCTCGCTCAGCGCCAGCAGGCCACGCTGGACCTGCTCTCGGCGCAGCTGAGGCTCGACGATTTCAACGGCGCGGCCCGGACGACGCGGCTCCTGAACGACCCCGTCCTCACCCGGAAATACGAGCTCCTCGGCCGCGGCGTCGCGTATGCGGGGCCCGGCAATCCGGAGGAGACCGCGGTCGACTTCGTCCAGACCCACCCGGCCCCCGTGCTCTCCGCCCGCGTGAACGGGCGCGAAGGGCTCTTCCTGCTGGACACGCAGCAGGACGAGCTCGTGCTGGACCGGGATTTCGCGCGGCGCGCGGGGTTGGAGGCCGGGGAGGAGGGGGTGGTGAAGGAATTCGCCCTGGGGCGCTGGACGCTGCGCCAGGTGCCGGTGCATGTGAGCCCCCTGAAGCGGCTGGGCGCCCACGAGATCGCGGGGGCGATCGGGCTCTCGCTGCTGATGCACCACGACTTCACGATCGACTTCCGGCGCTCGCGTCTGACGCTGCGGCGTCCCGGATCGGAGACGCCGCCGGGGGGGCTGCCGCTGCTCTGGGCGGGCGAGCGGAACCTGCTGCTGGGCGGCACGGCGAACGGGTCCGCGACGGTCTTCGTCGGGATCGGCAGCGCGCTGCAGAACGTGACGCTGGCGGCGTCGGACTTCCATCTGCAGCAGCTGGGGGGGCGCCTGGTGGCGCTGCAGCTGGGCACGGTCCGGCTCGCCCTGCCCGCCGTCGAGACGGCCGCCTTTCCGTCGAACCTGGACGCCTCGTTCGGCATCCCCGCCGCGTTCGTGCTCGGCAACGCCGGCCTGAAGGGCCGCAGCCTCCGGGTGGATCCGCGCTCGATGCAAGCCTGGCTCGACTGACCCAACAAGACAGACCCAACAAAACAGACGGGCTGCTTTGTTGCCTCCTGCGGGCAACAAAGCAGCCCGTCTGTTTTGTTGGGTCT
>CAZUJF010000067.1:0-8759 GCA_964619955.1 uncultured Planctomycetales bacterium | reverse complement strand
GCCAACGGCGGCCTCTTCGAGACGCTGCTCGGCCCCGACGACGCGATCATCTCCGACGCCCTCAATCACGCGTCGATCATCGACGGCATCCGCCTCTGCAAGGCGGAACGCCATCGCTACGCCAATGCGGATCTGAAGGAACTGGAGGAGGCCCTCCGGAAAACCCAGGGCAAGCGGCTCCGCATGATCGCCACCGACGGGGTCTTTTCCATGGATGGCTCGATCGCCCCCCTCGCAGCGATCTGCGAGCTCGCGGACAAGTACCAGGCGCTCGTCATGGTGGACGACTCCCACGCGACGGGATTCGTCGGCGCGGGCGGCCGCGGCACCCCCGAGCTCTGCGGCGTCCAGGGGCGCATCGACATCCTGACCTCCACGCTCGGCAAGGCCCTCGGCGGTGCCGCCGGCGGCTTCAGCGCCGCCCGGCAGGAGATCGTCGACCTGCTTCGCCAGCGCTCCCGGCCCTATCTCTTTTCGAACACGCTCCCGCCTCCCATCGCCGGCGCCGCGTTGAAGGCCTTTCAGCTGATCTCACAGACGACGCAGCTGAGGGACCGGCTCGAGGCCTCCACGAAGCGCTTCCGCTCGGAAATGAGCGCCCTGGGCTTCACGATCAAGCCGGGCATCCACCCCATCTGCCCGCTCATGCTCTTCGAGGCCCCGCTCGCGCAGACCTTCGCCCGCGAGATGCTCGCCGAGGGGATCTACGTGGTCGGGTTCTTCTATCCCGTCGTCCCCCAGGGCCAGGCGCGCATCCGCATCCAGATCTCGGCCGCCCACAGCCCCGAGCAGCTTACGCGGGCGATCGCCGCCTTCGGCCGCGTGGGACGAAAACTCGGCGTGATCAGGGCGTGAGCAGCCGCCGGGCCTCCGCATGCGCGGCCGAGCCCTCCGGAATGGATTCGAACGCCCGCATCGCATCCTCCCGGAAGCCGGCCTGGAGCGAGGCCTTCCCTTCCGCGAGCACCTGCGCGGCGATCGACTCGTAAAACTCCCGGACCTCCTTGTCCTCTCCGAATTTCACCCGCGCCGCCTCCATGATCCGCAGCGCGTCCGGACCCCGGGGATCGTAGCGCAGCGGCTCTGAAGTGCGCGGGCGCGGCGCCGAATACGCCCGCATGCCCCGGGCCACCTCCCGGCGCGAGGCGCGACGCGCCGCCACGGCGGCAGCCGCGGGTCCCGCCTCGATTCCATACACGACCCGTTCGGCCGCCGCCTCCCGGACCCGGTCCAGCCAGTCCAGAATCGCCGGCCGGTCATCCTGGTACAGGGACCAGGGCGCGCTGTATTCGATCGCGTTGTGGTCGTCCGTCAGCAGCGTCCCCGCGCCGGCCGCCGTCCGCGCGGATTCCGCCGTTCCCAGGAGATGCCCCGCCAGCGCCAGGGCGCCCGGATGAGCGGGATCCAGCAGCTCCGGGCAGCGCGCCGCCGCGACCGCCGCATCGAGGGCGGCCCAGGGCCGCGGGGAGCCCTCCTGGGACCCCAGCAGCACGTAGTCGGTTCCCGGAAAAATCTCCCAGACGCTGCCGTGCGGAAACACCGAGTAGTAGGTCCTCACGATCGATTCGAAATCCTCCCGCGAGAGGCGGTAGGCGTGGATCCACTGGCAGAAGACGCCGCCCGGCGCCAGCCGTTGGGAGGCCTGCCGGAAGAAGTCCCGGGTGAAGAGGTTCGCCATGCCGCTGAGCCAGAGGTTCGACGGCTGGCAGATGACGGCGTCGTAGCGCTCGCGGCCGAAGAGCAGCGTCGTGCGCCCGTCGCCGATGATCAGCGTGACCCTCGGGTCGTCGAGGCTGCCCTCGTTGGCCTCCTTGAAGTGGCGGGCCGCCCGCGCCACGGCCGGCGAGATCTCCACGCAGTCGATCTTCTGCACCGGGTACCGCGCCACCGCCCCCAGCGTGACGCCCGCCCCCAGGCCGATCACCAGCACCTTCCTGGGATCCGGATGATGCAGCAGCGGAAGATGCGCGAGGTAGCGCTGCGTCAGCATGTCGGCGGCGCCGCTCGACGCGTCGACCTTGCCGTTGATCCGCATCGAGCGCGCCCCCTCGCGGCTGCGGTGCACCGTCACGAGGCCGTAGGCATCCCACTCCTCCGCCTCCACCACCGACTGCTGGTCCACATACGTCCGCAGATCCAGCCGCGCCGAACGCGCCCGTTTCGAGATCTGCTCGCCGTAGAGGAACGAACCGGCCGAAAGCACCTTGGGATTCCACGCGGGAAGGAAGAGCCCCGCGAGCAAAACGCCCAATGGAAACGCACCCAGTCCGGGCTTCGTCCGGAAGAGCCAGGCCGCCGCGAGCAGATTCGCCGCCGCCGCCCCTTTGATGGTTCCGGACAGCCCCAGCAGCGGCACCAGGAGAAACGACGCCAGCAGGGATCCCAGGATGCAGCCCGCGGTATTCCAGACGTACACCGCCGACACCGGCCGCACGTCGGAGGAATCCGCGGCGGAGGCCAGGCGGCAGGCCAGCGGGAACACCGCCCCCATGAACAGCGCCGGCAGGAAGACGAAGACGAATCCGATGCCCGACTGCCAGGCCAGCAGGGTTCCGTAACTCTTCCGGTAGCCTTCCACGAGCTCCGCGAAAAGCAGCGGCAGATTCCCCAGCAGCGGAAGCAGCAGGAGGGCCAGCACGCCGATCGCGAGCTGCACCGCCCCGAGCGGACCCGGCCCGGACGCGATCCGGCCCAGCAGTCTTGCCGCGGCGGCGCTGCCCAGGGCGAGCCCGAGGATGAACGCCGACAGGATGATCGTGAACGAATACACCGTCGACCCCATGGCGAGCACGAGAGCCCGGGTCCAGGCCACCTCGTAGATCATCGCCGCCGATCCCGACACCGCCGCCACGACCAGCGCCGTCGGAGCCGCCGGCACCGGCGCGGAGGGCGCCGAGGGCGCCTGTCCCGAAGCGCCCTTCCCCAGCAGCAGGGCCCCGGCGGCGATCAGCACGTTGAACGCGACGGCGACCCCGATCGTCGCGCTCAGCCCGTGCGCCGGGATCAGCCAGAAGCCCGCGGCCACCGTTCCCGCAAACCCGCCCAGCGTGTTGATCGCATACGCGCGCCCCGCCTCCGACGGCGCGGAGCCTGGAGCCTGCGTGAAGAAGCGTGCCAGCACGGGCAGCGTCGCCCCCATCAGCGTGGTGGGCACGATCAACAGCAGGGCGACCAGGATCACGCGCAGAAAGCCGTAGATCCCCGGGTGCGTCCCGAGACTCGTCCAGAGCCAGCGGAACACCGGCTCGCTCCCGCCGATGAGCACCGGCACCAGTGCGGCCGTCAGCCCGATGCCGCACTCCAGCAGGCCGTAGAGCCGCACGAGGGAGGGGCCCGAACGGCGTCCGGCCAGACGCCCCCCCCAGGCCGCCCCCAGCGCCAGCCCGCCCATGTAGACGCCGAGGACCGTCCCGATCGCGTGGGTCGTGTTGCCGATGACGCCGCCCGCGGCGCGGATCCAGACGACCTCGTAGAGCAGGCCGGACAATCCGGAAAGGAAGAAGAAGAGAAGCACCAGCGGGCGCATGAGGGGAGACAGTCTACAGCGTGCGCAGGAAGGCCAGCAAGTCCCGCACCTCGGCTTCGTTGAAATCGGGCTTCTCCGACAGCGTGCTCGGCCGGTGCTGTTTCAACAGGAGATCCTCCAGCGTGCGGGAGCGTCCGTCATGGAGCCAGGGACCCCGCCGGGAGACGCCCCGCAACGACGGCGGATTGAAACCCGGATAGACGTCGTCCGGGGATTCCAGGCCCACGGCATACACCGCGTCGTGAGTGTAGTCCGGCGCCTTGTGACACACCGCGCAGCCCCTCGCCTTGAACAGAATCTCGCCGCGACGGGAGGAGTCGTCGCTCAGCGCCGGCGGCGGGACAAAGTCCAGTCTCCGGACGAATTCCGCAAGCGCCGCCAGATCATCGTCGGAGGGCTGCGGACCCTGCATCGTCGTGCGCAGGGAGTGGGACAGCGTCTGCCTGAAATCCGTCTGCCAGCCGTGCCAGGTCCAGGGGCCGGTCCGGATGACGCCCCGAAGGCTGGGGGTCTGCTTCAGGTTGCCGTGGCGTCCGTCGTTCAGCGTGTCGAAGGACGAGCCGTTCGTGTGGCCGTCGACATGGCAGGTGTGGCAGGAGTACCACTGATGGAACGAGCGCCGGCCGTCGTAGAAGATCTCCTCTCCGCGCCGGGCGAGCGACGGCGCCGCGGGATCCCCCAGCGCGACGGTCCGCAGCAGCACCCCGCGCGCCGCGTCCACCTCCTGGAGTTCGTCCCGGAGGAAGTTGGCGACCCACACGGTCCCGCCGTTCGGAGCGAACCGCGCCGCCACGGGCCGCCCGCCCAGGTCCACCCGGCGAAACCGCGCCGGATCCTTGAGCAGCGCGGCGTCGATGTGATCGCCCGGACCGCCGTACGCGACATAAGGCAGCGGCTGGCGCAGGAGAATCAGTTCGTGCGTCCCTCCCGCCGGCAGCGCGAGCGTCAGGCCGTCCGGCGACACCGCCACGTCTTCCACATCCGCCACCGCCTTGCCCCTCTGATCCAGCGAGACCGCCTCGCGGGGACCCTCCTCCGTCAGCGGCACCCGGCTGAGCCGGTTTCCCACCACCCAACCCCGGTCGATGTTATCCTTGGTCGTCCCCAGCCCGCGTTCCGCGATGTTCGGGACGTAGGCGAACGCGCCGTCCGGCGCCACCGCCATGCCCCGAAGGTTGTGCCCCCGCATCGGCACCCGATACAGGAGTTTCAAACCGGGCATTTCCAACACCCGGACCTCCTGGGAACGGACGGCGCCGACCGCCAGCCGCGCCCCGTCCGGGGTCAGCGTCGCGTGCCAAGGCTCGACGCCCGCGGGGGTTTTCGAAACGACCCGGCGCGTCCCAAGATCCACCCGCGCCACCGCATCCTCTCCCGCGAGCACCACGAGAAGCCCGCCGTCGCAAAACAGCACGCCCCGGGGTTCGTCGCCGACCGGAATCGTACCGGCCGCCGTCAGCCGCGGAGGGACGACGTCATAGAGCGTGACGTCGTCCGAGAGCAGATTGCTCACGGCGGCGCGACTCCCCTTCCACGCGACCGCGAAGGGCTGCCGTCCCGCGGGAAGCTCGGCCACGACCTTCGCCTGGACGAGATCCACCAGCGAAACGGTATCGGAGGCGGCATTGGCGGCCAGGGCCCAGCGCCCGTCCGGGGAGAGGGCGAGGTCGCGGGGGGAGCGGGTCCGTCCGGGCTGGGCCTGCGCCGCCGGAAGAACCATCGTCAGCAGGACGACGAATCGGAGGCTCATGATAGGAAACGGGGCGGACGGCTCATCACCGTCCGCCCCGGATTTCGCCGCTGGTCGGGCTAACTAGCCCGGTCCGGAAAACCTCAGCCGAAGCCCTTCTTTTCCGAGTGCGGGGATTCCTTCCCCTCGCCGAGGGCCTTGAGGACTTCCGCCACGAAGCGCTGCTTCGCCGTGGACTCGTCCGCCGCGTAATCCTTCCCCATCTGGAGATCGTCGCAGGCGCCGCGGTAGCGCAGGATGCCCTCCTTGTCGATGACCAGGTAGGAGGGCGTCACTTTGATGCCGAAATAGGTCGTCATCCGGCTCTTCACGTCGTCCAGCAGCGGCATGCCGTAGTTCTTCGATTCGGCGTATTTGCGGATCCCTTCCACCGTATCGAGGCCGCTGCCCGCGACCGCAAAGAACTGCGCGTCCTTGCCGAACTCCTTCATCAGCTGGCCCGTGCGCTTCTCGTAGCGCCAGGTGATGTCGCATTTCTCGCTGACCCAGACCAGGACGATCGCCTTCTTCCCCTTGAACTCGGAGAGCGAGAAGGTCTTCGCCTCGTCCTGCATGAGATCGCGCAGTTTGAAGTCCCGGACCTCCTTCCCGATGACCGCCTTGTCCTCCTGGGCCCGGGCCAGGGTTCCCGCGAGCAGGAGCAGCGCCAGGGATCGCAACATCATTCTCATTCTCCTTCGTTACCTGCGCATCATAACGCCCGAAGGGCCGGAATGTATTCCCCGCAGGATACAATCCCCCCATGACATGGACACGACGTGACTTTCTGGCCGCCGGCGCGGGAACGCTGGCGCTCGGCTGCGCCGCTCCGCAGAATGACGCGATGACCCCGCAGTCCCTCGTCGACACCCACCAGCATCTCTGGGATCTCGACCGGTTCACGCTTCCCTGGCTCAAGCGGGGCGGCGAGCTCGGGCGGAATTTCCTCCTCAAAGAGTACCGGGAGGCCTGCGCGGGAACCCTGATCCACAAGGCGGTGTACATGGAGGTGGATGTCGCGGAGGAACAGAAGACGGCCGAGGCCGACTTCGTCATCTCCCTGTGCGAGGATCCGGCCGCCCCGACGAAGGGCGCCGTCATCGGCGGCAGGCCCGCGGCGCCCGGCTTCAAGGACTACCTCGACCGCTACCGCGGCGTCCGCTGGATCAAGGGCGTGCGCCAGGTCCTCAACGGGGCGAAGCGCGGCACCTGCCTCGGGGAGGACTTCGTCCGCGGCATCCGTCTGCTCGGCGAACGGGGCCTCTGTTTCGACCTCTGCCTGCCCCCCGATCACCTGGAGGACGCCGCCACGCTGGCGGAACGCTGTCCGGAAACGCGCTTCGTGCTCGACCATTGCGGCAATGCCGACCCCAAGGCGTTCAGGGCGGACTCGAAGCAGCCCCCGGACGCCTGGCGCCGGGGCATCGACCGGCTCGCCGCCCGGCCCAACGTGATCGGGAAGATTTCCGGGATCGTCGCGCGCGTGCCGAAAGGTCCCTGGGAGCCGTCGCTGCTGGCGCCGCCGATCGACCACTGCCTCGACGCCTTCGGACCCGACCGCGTGGTGTTCGGCAGCGACTGGCCCGTCTGTCTCAGCGGCGCCCCCCTCGCCCGCTGGGTGGAGGCCCTGCGCGCCGTCGTCGCCCCGCGCCCCGCGGAACAGCAGCGGAAGCTCTTCCACGAGAACGCCGTCCGCTTCTACAAGCTTTAGCGCCGGATGTCGAAGCAGTAGAGCGTTTCGTGGTCCCGCAGGTAGAGCCTGCCGTCCAGGATCACCGGATGGGCCCAGACGTCGCTCCGCTTCCCGCTCGTGAGCCTGAAGCGCCCGGCGGGCTCAAGCGACTCCTTTAGAAGCGCCACGTCCCCGGATTCGGCCAGCGCGTAGAGGCGATCCTCTGCGTGGATGAGCGTCCCCCTCGGCTGCCCCTCCCATTTCCCCTCTTCCGCCCCGCTCGCCGCGTCCAGGCGGAACCAGGCCTTCGCATCGTAGCCGCTGCCGAAAACCTTTCCCTTCGCGCTCACCGCCCCGCCGCTGCAACTGTCGAGACGGTGCTCCCAGCGCTTCTCGACCCGGACGCCCTCCCCTTCGGGGACGAGGCCGAGCAGCACGGCGCCGCTCCCCTTCATCGGAAGCTGGTGAAACAAACCGGAGCCGGTCCAGACGGGCGTCGAGGCGCTCGCGTCGTAGCGCGTCGTCTTGCCGAAGGTCCACAGGACTCGGCCCGTGTCGGCATCCGCCCCCACGATCGAACGCAGGGCCAGGGTGACGAGCATCCGGCGGCCGCCCCAGCGGATCAGGATCGGGGACGCGTAGCCGGTCTTCTCGATCTCCGCGTTCGGCAGGGCTTCCCCGCTCCAGGCCGTGGCTCCGGTTTCGGTCTCCAGCGCCGCAAAGAAGGCCTTCTTCCCGCCGGGCGTCACGATGAGACGCGTGCCGTCCAGGAGAAGACACTCGCTGTACGCCCAGGTGAGCGCCGCGCCCTCGAAGCGCGCCGGCACGTCCACCGCCCAGAGTTCGCGGCCGTCGGCGGCGTCGAAACAGGCGACCCGTCCATGGGCGTTCATGTGATAGAGGCGCCCGTCCCGATAGACCGGACAGGCCCGCGCGCCGGGATACGATCCCGTCCACGAAGCGCCGTTCTTCGCGCGCCAGAGCGGGCGCCCCTCCAAATCCAGGGCGTACAGCACCAGATCCGCCCCCACGTCCCCCGTGATGAAGATCCGGCGCGGCGTCCCCGCCAGGATCGGCGAGGACCAGCCGCGGCCGATATCTCCGGATTTCCACAGCAGCGGCGGACCGCCTTCGGGCCAGGAGGCCCGCAGCCCGCGTTCGTCCGAGACGCCGTCGCGCCGCGGTCCGCGCCACTGCGGCCAGCCCGGCTCGGGCGTGCCGATGAGCCCGTCCTGAAGCAGGAGCGCGAGACCCAGGCCGATCAGCATCGTCATTCCAGACGGATCAACGGCGGGACTGCCGTCGATTCCTTGAGATGGTACGCTTCAAGCGCCGCGCCGAAGGCCGCGAGATCCGCTCCCATGAAGCGCGCGGCGCCCACGCTTCCCAGGCGGGCCAGCGCCTCTCCCGCCAGCCGCCGCGCACCGTCCCGCAATCCCCGATGGCGCTGCAGATTGGCGGCGGCCGTCTGGATCACGCCCTGCAGGAACGCGGCTTCCACCCCTTCATGCCCCGTGAGATGCCAGAGCCCCTCGAGCAACTCGTGGCATTCCCACCAGTACGCGAAGTTGTAGAGATCCACGCCCTGGAGATACGTTTCGTTGTCCCTCCACCGTCCGGGCTCGAACCGGGGCGGCGGGACCTCCGGCCGTCCGTAAGCCCAGCCTTTCGGATCCCGCCGCGGATGCGGGTTCAGGCCCGGCACGAATCGATAGGGGGGAAAGGGCCGGCGCGTCCAGCGGGGCCAGGCGGGGTCCGGAGGCTGCGGCTCGACGGCTTCCATTGGTAAGGGCCTGCCCTTACGGGCAGGCCCTCCCTTTCAAACCGTGCGT
>CAZUJF010000066.1:0-8923 GCA_964619955.1 uncultured Planctomycetales bacterium | reverse complement strand
GGTTTGGCACCTCGATGTCGGCTCATCGCATCCTGGGGCTGAAGAAGGTCCCAAGGGTTCGGCTGTTCGCCGATCAATAGCGGTACGTGAGCTGGGTTCAGACCGGCGTGAGCCAGGTCGGTCTCTATCTGTTGTGGGCGGAGGACACTTGAGGGGAGCTGCTCTTAGTACGAGAGGATCAGAGTGGACGTACCTCTGGCGTGGCTGTCATCCTGCTAAGGGTGATCGCAGCGTAGCTATGTACGGTACAGATAACCGCTGAAGGCATCTAAGCGGGAAGCTGGCCCCAAGATTAGGTGTCCCTGAAGACCCCTTGAAGACTACAAGGTTGATAGGCCGGAGGTGTACGGTCCGTAAGGATCTCAGCTTACCGGTACTAATCGGTCGTTCGGCTTATCCGCATATATTAAAGTATCAACTTTAGTATGCAATTATCTGCGGCGCTGGACGGAATTCTCAGCCCTGGAGGAGTCGTGCAAACGGCTCCGGGTTCCCCGCGAGGTCCCCTTCCCTTTTCACACCCCGCACCCGTTCTGTCTCGGAGTCCGTTTTCGATCACGCACTGATCTGACGGGAGATGGATCCATGGTGACCCGACTGCTCGGCCGCAAACTCGGCATGACCCAGGTCTACAACGACAAGGGCCAGTGCTTCTCCTGCACGGTCATCGAGGCGGGCCCCTGTGCCGTCACCCAGGTCAAGACCAAGGCCAAGGACGGCTACGACGCCCTCCAGATCGCCTTCGGCGAAAAGCGCGCCAAGAACGCCACCCGCGCGGAGATGGGCCACCTCATCCCCAAGGGCGACATCAAGCCCGAGGACCGCCCCAAGGCCCTCGACCGCCAGCTCAAGGAAGTCAAGAAAGCCCCCGAGGTCCTCCGCGAAGTCCCCTGGGACGGCAAGGAGGAGGTCAAGGTCGGCTCCAAGCTCGACGTCGGCATGTTCGAGAAGATGATCCGCGTCGACGTCGTCGGCACCTCCAAGGGCCGCGGCTTCATGGGCGGCGTCCGTCGCTGGGGCTTCCACGGCCTGCCCGCCACCCACGGCATGTCCGACCGCGAACGCGCGCCCGGCTCCCTCGGCCGCCAGCACTCCATCTCCCAGGGCGTCTATCCCGGCAAGAGAATGGCCGGCCACTGGGGCGTAGAGCGGAACACCAGCAAGAACCTGGTCGTCGTCAAGATCCTCAAGGACAAGAACGTCATCCTGGTCGAAGGCTCGGTCCCCGGCCCCACCGGCGGCATCGTGATGGTCCAGGAATCCAAGTGGACGCCGCCCAAGCCCTCGACCGTCGTCTCCAAGAAGGCAGCCAAGGGCCCCGCCAAGAAATAGGCCGCCGCTTCCGGCTTGAAAGGGGGGATCTGGAATGCCGCCCCGCCATTGCATCTTCATCGCCGACCTGGCCGAGATGGAGAAATCCTTCTCGCAACCCGTGTCCGCCTTCGCCTCGGAGTTCGTCCACAACCGCCCCGTGGGCGACAAGATCCGCGAATACGCCGAACTCGCCTTCGCCAACGAGAACCAGATCCAGCAGCTCCGCAAGGGCGACCGTGAAACCATGGTCATGGCCCGCCGCATGAGGAGTTCGGGGCAGGATTCCCTCACCGAACTCCCCGCCCATCTGAACGACCTCACGGGCGATTACGTCCGCACGCGGACGGTCAGCCAGTTCAAATGGCTGCTGCACACGTTCGCGGCCTCCGGTCACGCGTGGATCCAGGAGCTGGTCTGCGGCTGCGGCCGCGAATGGGTCGAGGAGGCGCTGAACCTCCTTTTCGTGCAACGGGGCTTCGCCAGCTCCCCGGAGGAGGCCGAGGAGTACCGGCTCGCCCGGGAGTGCCTCCTGAAGTTCGTGGGCCCCTTCGGCGTCGGCGAATCCGGCCGCGTCGTCGAGGACCCCCAACCCGTCACCGAGGAGGCCTTCCGCTGGCTGCCGCGGGAGGACGGCGTCGTCCACTTCCGTCTCGCCCCCGCGTTCGCCCTTCCCACCCTGGGACGCGTGCTCACGGGACTGGAACTCTCCCCCGAGGCCTTCCAGGAGGCGGGTCGCCCGACGGACCCCCGCCTGCAGGGGCTAACCCGCGACACCTGCTCCCGCCTGCGCGCCTTCGTCCAGCTTCCGCTCCAGAAGCCCGCCCTGCTCGCGTTCATCGGGACATGATCATGCGACGGAGCCTCTGCGCGTGCCTGCTCCTGCTGGGCGCCTGCAGCGCCGCGCCAACCCCGGACGACGCCGGTTTCCGGAGCCTCTTCGACGGTAGGACGCTCGAGGGCTGGAAGGCCCCCGACCCGTCCTACTTCTCCGTGCAGGACGGCGCCCTGACGGGGGAAACCACCCGCGAGCACAACCCGCCGCACAACCAGTTCATCGTCTGGCAGGGCGGCCGCGTCCGCGACTTCGAGCTCCGCTTCAAGTTCCGCATCTTCGGCGCCAAGGCCAACAGCGGCATGCAGTTCCGCGGCAGCGTCAGGGACAAGGGGCTCGTGCACGGCTACCAGGCCGACATCGCGCTCAGCGGCCCCTACCTCGGCGGCATCTGGGACGAATACGGGCCCCGCGGCTCCCTCGCCGCCCGCGGCGAGCGCAACGACATCGACGAGGCCGGGAAGAAGACGGTCGTCAAGGTCGCCGACCCCGTCGAACTCGCGAAGGGCATCGACCTCTCGCAGTGGACCGACTATCGCATCGTCGCCCGGGGGCCGGACATCCGCCTGGAGCTCAACGGCCGGGTCATGAGCGAGCTCCGCGACCGCGAGGCCGGGCGGGCCGCCGCGGAGGGCGTGCTCGGCATGCCGATCATCCCCGGCGAGCCGATGAAGGTGCAGTACAAGGACATCCTGCTGAAGGACCTGGATTAGATCAGCCGGGCGATCACGCTGTCCGCGACGCACTTCCCCGCCCGCGTCAGCCGCACGCGGCTCTCCCGCCGCTCCAGAAAGGACTCCAGACCCGGCGGAATCAGGTCCAGCTCCACGCCGACGTCCTGCCGCAGCCCCAGCAGCAGCCGCTCGACGTGTTTCTGCTCCTCCGTCAGCCGCTCCTCCCCCAGCACCACGTGATCGCGAGCGAGATACTCCCGGACGTTCCTCAGATTCCACCAGCGACGCCCCTCCCGGAAACTGTGCGCTCCGGGGCCGAAGCCCAGGTAGGGCCCGCCCTCCCAGTACGCCCGGTTGTGCCGGCTTTCGAAGCCCGGCAGCGCCCAGTTCGAAATCTCGTAGTGGTGGTAGTCCGCAAGCACGTCCATCGCCAGTTCGTACTGGGCCCGTTCCTCCTCCTCGGGCAGCCGCTCGCGGATCTTCGCGAACGGCGTCCCCTCCTCGTACGCCAGGCCGTAGAGGGAGACGTGGGCGGGCCGCCAGGACCGCACCTCCTCCAGCGTCGCCTTCCAGTCCGCGCGATCGAGCCCCGGCACGCCGAACATGAGGTCCACGCAGACGTCGTCGATGTGGCGGACCGCCTCGCGATACGCCCGCCGGGCCCCTTCCGCATCGTGCCCGCGTCCGAGCCGCCGCAGGACCCCGTCCCGAAGGGACTGGATGCCCAGCGTCAGCCGGGTCACGCCGGCGGATTTCAGCCCCGCCGCGTCGAAATGCTCCGGGTTCGCCTCCACCGTGATCTCCCCGGGCGCGCCCCCCGCCGCCTCGATCATCCGCGAGATCTGGCCGGTCTCGAGCAGCGAGGGCGTCCCGCCGCCGAAATAGAGCGTCCCCGGCGGCGTCTGCGCGGCGCGCAGCTCCTTCACGATCTTCGCCGTGAAGGCCTCGTGCAGTTCGCCCTGAGACTCGATGAGCGTGAACGCGCAGTACGGGCAGCGCCTCAGGCAGAACGGGACGTGCACGTAGATCCCCGTCACGGCCGCTTCCGCGTCTTCACCGCCGTCAGGATCTTCATCAGCGCGCGCTGAAGGGCCGCCACGTCCGCGGCCTCCGCGGTCTGGACCCGCACCCCCTCGAGTTCCCGGATCAGTTCCGCCGGAAGCCCCAGCGTCTCCCGGTGCTCCAGGACCTCCCGCAGGGTCTCCGCCACCGAAGCGCGGGTGCGCGCCGCCGCGTCGAACGGCTCCCAGCGCGGACGCTCCGGGGCGGCGGCAAGGCCCGACAGCACCCGCCCCACATGGGCCCCCACGCGGGCCAGCTTCCGGAAATCGATCACGTCCGGGTCGTCGTGCTCGGTGTGGTAGTACCAGGGGGAACCCGTCGAAAAGAAGACGAAGGGGACTTTGCGGTCCCGGAAGGGCCCGTAATCGCTCCGCGCCATGCCGGCGAAGGGCTCGAGGATGCCCACCGAAAGACGCCGCAGTTCCAGGTCCGAGCCCGGCTCGAGGCCGCCCAGCAGCGCGTCGAGGGCGGGGCTGGACTCCGACCCCAGCGCGTAGAGGCGCCGATCCTCCCAGGGAAACAGGCGGCCGCCCACGAGATCCAGCACCACCACGGCGGAGACCGCCGACGGATCCAGGAACCCGGATTTCAGCAGCTCCCTCGAGCCCAGAAGCCCGCGCTCCTCGGCGTCGAAGGAGATGAAGAGGATCGGCTGCTCGTGCGGTTTCCCCGCCAGCGCCCGTGCCGCCTCGATCACGATCGCGACGCCGCTGGCGTTGTCGTCCGCGCCGTTCTGGATCTTCCCGTCGATCACCCCGCGCGCGTCATGATGCGCCGCCAGGATCATCAGGCCGTCCGTCCGGCGTCCCGGGAGCCTTCCCAGCACGTTCCGGCCCCGGACGCCCCGGACGTCGAAGTCGTGGAAGTACCCTTCGCGCCCGGCCGGCTGGAGTCCGGCCGCTTTGAACTGCCCCGCCACATACTCCGCGGCCCGCAGTCCTTCCGCCGACCCGGCCGCGCGGCCCTTCAGGTCGTCGGCCGCGAGGAAGCGGACGTGGCCCTCCAGCGCCTCGGGCGACAGGGGCGCCGTCTGCAGGCAGAGGAGCAGGAGCGGAATCATCTCCGCCGAGGCTATCCCCTCCGCCGCCGGGCTGTCAAGGCGCGGCACAGACATTCACTTTTGCTGGAATTCGGACCGCGCGGAATATATTATAGGACCCAGTGGATCGCACCTGCCGCCTCTGCCAGGGACCCGCGCTGCGGGACTCCTGTTTCGTCCGCCTTGAAGGGGAC
This sequence comes from uncultured Planctomycetales bacterium, assembly GCA_964619955.1. Lineage (GTDB taxonomy): Bacteria > Planctomycetota > MHYJ01 > MHYJ01 > JACPRB01 > JACQFK01. Next base: position 3,808 of record CAZUJF010000066.1, on the reverse strand, counting down.
GACCACCCGGCCTGCCGCGCCTGCTGGGAGCAGTTGATCCTGGACCCCCGCCGCGTGCTGCGGACGCTGCAGAACCCCCCGATGGACCAGTCCCCTTCCCGGCCCCGCAGCTACCAGCTTTAGGCGCCCCTTCATTTTTTTTCGCCCGCAATACATACGAAATGGGTTATCATATCCCCGGCGGGTGAGGAGGGTGAGGGTCATGTACATTCGCACGACCGACGGGGCCCTGGACGCCCTCGAAGAGGTCCTCGACGTCGCGGGCAGGCGCAACCAGCTGATCGAGTCCACGGTGCGCCTCATGCTCTGCCTCGACCCCGCCGCCCGCAGCCTCCTGCTGGACGGCCAGTCCCTCCTGGTCTCCGGCGGCCTCGCGGGCCTCCGCCAGCGCCGCCGGCCCTGGCTCGCCTCCCTCGACACCCTGCCCCTGATCCTGATGGACCCGGAAGAACGGGCCGCCCTCGAGGAGCTCGCGGCCGACTTCGACGCGCTGCGTTTCGCGGACCTCGTCCGGCACGTCTTCCCGGGCTTCCGGACGGAACGCTGGAGGATCGCCCGGGTGCTGAGCCGCGAGGAGGCCTCCGTGCGCGAAGCGGTCGCCGAGGGGCTGCGCTCCCGGAAGGACCCGATCCGGACCCGCAAGTGCCAGGGGATCCTCCGAGCCCTCGTGGCGCGGCACACCCCCGAGTGGATCGACCGCGCCGGAACGATCTGGGCCGCCTGCCATGACGGCTTGAGAACCTGCCCCCAGCCGCCCGACCCCGACCAGTTCCATCCCGAGGTCGAGCGCCTCTTCGAGCTCACGGCCGTTTCGGACGCCCGGGCCGCGGAACTCCTGGCGGCCGTCGGGCAGGACAGTTCCGAATCCTGCCGCTGGGTGCACCAACTGGAAGCGCTCGCCCTCGCGGTGCGCTCCCTGCCCCCCGAGCCCCCCCAGACGCCCGAGGGCGGCTCCGCCCGGAACATCGCCTGAACGCGGGATCCGCGCCGTTCAGGGACTTGACATTTATGATTTGTAAGTTATAATCTACCCGCCGACAGTGGCCGCACGGAGAGAGAGGGGTATGTACATCCGCACGCACGAACAGGCGCTCGAAGCGCTGGCCGGGCTTCTGGACCTTCCGGAACGGCGCACCCAGATCGTCCAATCCACCATCCAGGTCATGATGTGCCTCCAGGAGGAACCCCGCCGCTTCCTGGCGGATGCGCAGGCGCTCCTCATCCAGGGGGGCCTCGACGCCCTCCGCCGCCGCCGCCGCGAACTCCTCGAATCCCAGGAAACCATTCCGCTCATCGTCCTCGATCCCGAAGGCGACGTCTTCTTCGAAGCCGCCGCGGCGGCGGTCGACGCCCTCCGCCTGGCCGAAACCGTCCGGCAGGTCTTCCCGGACCTGCTCCACGCGCGCTGGATCGTCGCCCGCGCGCTGATCGTCCGCGAAGCCGAGGTCCGCGCCCTGCTCGCCTCGGGCGTCCGCGCCCGCGGCGACGCCGCCCTCCTGCGCCCCGTCCGCGCCTCCCTCGAAACGCTGCTGGGCTCCGCCCAGCCTCCCTGGGCGGCGGACGAGGAGCTGCTCCGCACCTCCTGCGCCGAGATCCTCGAAGGGTCCGGCCTCGCGGACCCCCTGCGCCTCCATGACGACGCGGCGGCGCTGTTCGAAATCCTCGCCGTCAACGACGAACGCAGCCTCACGTTCCTCGAATCCCTCCGGAGCGACCCCGCCGAGGCGGTGCACATCGCCCTCCGCCTCTTCGAGTCCCTCGACGCGGTCCGCAACCTCCCCGGCGACGAGGCCCGCAATATCCGCGAAGCCGCGTAGTTCGGAGTAGGAACGGCCGCCCCGTGATATCATGGGGATGCCATGTACATTCGCACGAGGGAGGACGCCCTGGGGGCCGTGGCGGCCATCCTGGAGCTTCCCACGCGGTCCGGACAGATCGTCCAGTCCACCGTCCAAGTCGCCCTCTGCACCGTGACGGACGCGCGCAGCCTGCTGCTGGACATCCAGGCCGCCATCATCGAGGGCGGGCTGGACGCCTTCCGGAAACGGCGCGAAGAGGCCCTGGCCCGCCTGCGCGACACCCAGATCCGCCGCCGCGCCCCCGGCGTCGACGTCAAGACCGACCCCCTGCTCGCCGAAATCGGCGGCGCCCTCGACCTGCTGAAGATGGTGGGCGTTCTTTCCGAGGTCTTTCCCGGCGTGGCCGCGCGCCACCCCAAATGGGAGATCGCCCGCTTCATTCACGAACAGCAGGGCTTCGTCCGGGAGGCGCTGGAGTCGGGCCTGCGCCGGCGGGGCAAACCGGAACACGCCCCGCTGGAAGCCCGCCTCCTCGCACGCATCGAGGAGAAGAAACCCTGGTGGCCCGAATGGGCGGACACGCTCAGGGAGGCCTGCCGGCACCACATCGACCGTGCGTCCCGCGAAGGCGGGAAGGTGCATCCCGCCGCCGACGATCCCGAAACCCTGTTCCACATCATCGTCATGAGCGAAACCCGCGCCCAGGAAACGCTCCGGCGTCTCGCCGGTGGAGCCTCCGATCTCGCCGCCCACCTGGCGGCGATCCGGACGCGCATCGACCTCGTCATGAGCGCCCAGCAGGAGGCCGCCGCATGATGTACGTCCGCAACAAGGCCGAGGCCCTCGACGTCGTGGCGTCGGTGCTCGCCCTGCCCGACCGCCGGCAGCAGATCATCCAGCTCACCGTGCGCATCGCGATGTGCCTCGACGCCGAATCCCGCTCCTTCCTCGGGGACTGCCAGGCGGGCCTCATCGACGGCGGCCTCGAGCACATGCGCAAGCGCCGCCAGGATCTCATCGCCTCGCAGCAGAAGGAGGACGTCCCGGAGGCCATCGTCATCGTCGACGACTCCGTCGACCAGCTCCTCGAGCAGGCCGGCATGGCCCTCGACGCGCTGCGGCTCTCGGACATCGTCCGCCAGGTCTTCCCCAAGATCCGCGAGGAACAGCCGCCCTGGATGATCGCGCGCATCTTCCTCTCCGCGGAGCAGGAGGTGCGGGAGATCACCATCCGGGCGGTGAAGGCCCATGGCGCGGGGGACGGCAAGACCTACGACGCCGCGCAGGCCGACCTGCAGCAGCGCCTGGCGGCCGCCCGTCCCGCGTGGATGGGCGCGGTGCCCACGCTCCAGGCCGCCTGCGAGGAGGTCAGTCCCGGAGACCCCCATCTGCTCGCCGCGGTGGCGGTGGACGACGGGCGCGCCCAGCTGGTCCTCGAGCTGCTCGCCGGCCCCAAGGCGGAGGCGATCGAGTACCTTGGCGAGGTGAAGAAGCGCATCGACACGCTGCACCGGCTGGAGGAAGAGGCGAAGTAGGCCTGCCCCGTCAGACCGGGTCAGTCATGCCGAAGTCGGCCGGAAGGCGGGAAGGCGAGCTTTCCTGCCATCCGTAGCTGGCCGATTGCCCTCCTTCGCACAAACGACCTGGGAAGCCAGCCAAAGGATGGCAATCCTCCGTAGCGCCATCCAAAACCTCAAAAAGAAGGATGGGCGAAGGAGGATGGCGGAGAGGGAGGGATTCGAACCCTCGGTGCCCTTTCGAGCACACACGCTTTCCAAGCGAGCCCGATCAGCCACTCCGGCACCTCTCCGTGCGTTGAAAACTGCGAAGTGGGCGCGTCATTCTAGTGGTGAGCTGTGCCGGATTCAAGGAGTTGCTGCGGCTGCGCTGAACCTTCACTTCCAGACCGTCTGAATGTGTGCATAAGAGCGGCGGCGTACACGAATCCAGACACCTCACTTTCCGCAGATTGGAATCACGATATCGAACCAAGGATCCGATCGGTTTCT
>CAZUJF010000065.1:0-9134 GCA_964619955.1 uncultured Planctomycetales bacterium | reverse complement strand
TAGTCGGCTTCAGCCGAAAATCGAAGCCACCGCCTTCAGGCGGTGGTGGTTCACTCGCGCGACAGTTCCACGAGCTTGGTCTGTCCGTGGGACACGGTCGTCAGGGTGAGCCCTTTCGACGCGGCCAGCAGCTCCCGGAAATGCCCCAGCCCCTTGATGGCCACATCGTTGACCCGAGAGATTATCGACAGGGGAGGCAGCTTGGCTACATCGGATTTGCTGCCGGATTCGATTCTCGCGACCACCACCCCCGTGGTGCCGGGATCCAGCTTCTGGTAATGCCGCACCTCGTAGGTCAGTTCCTTGACCGTGAAGCCCAGCGGATCGTCCTTGTAGCGCTCGGCGGTCTCGTAGTCCACGGGGGCGTATTCCAGGGCGAGGGGGACCTTGATCTTGTCCCGGCCCCTGAGGAGGTCGAAGGAGACTTTCTTGCCCGCGCCCATCTCCGTCAGCAGATTGGTCAGGTAGTTCTTGGTGGGTTTCCAGGGGGCCTGGCCGCCCCGGCGATCCGCCATGCCCATCCGTCCGGCAAAGCCCAGGCGGTCGACTTCGGCCACCAGGTCGCGGGAGGCTTCGCCCTCGATCTGGACGCTGAGGAGGACGTCGTCGAGCCGGAGGCCGGCCCGGACGGCGGGGGAGTCCGCATAGAGCTCGGTCACGAGCAGGCCCCGCCGTCCGTCGTTGGTCAGTTCGCGATCCTGGACCCCGAGGGCTTCCGCGAGGGGTTTGCTCATCTCCTGGAACTCCACGCCCAGCCAGACGAGGCGTTTATCCTCCTTCTTGGTGAGGGGGACGGCTCTCGGATCGAAGTGGGGGCCGGGCTGGAACTGGTCGGCGATTTCGGAGAAGTACAGCAGCCGGCGCAGATGTTCGGCGGTGTAGCCGTAGCGCATCCGGCCGAAACCGAAGCGGTCGCGGGAGGCCTCGGCGGCGACTTCGTCGATGTCCTCCTCCTTGCGGTCCACGGTGGCGCAGCCCACGAGGCGGCCCTCGAAGTCGAGGAGGAAGGCGCCCGGGCGGATGCGGCGGCGGGGCTGGAGGCGGGGGGCGCCGGCCAGGCCGCGTTCGAGACGGAAGACGCGGTGGGTGTCCAGGCGGATCCGGCTGCGGCCGAAGCGGTCCTCGAGGGTGGCGGCGAAGAAGAGCTCCCCGGCTTTGGGGGCGGCGCCGTCCCGGGCGAGGACCGGCCGGGTTTTGAGGCCGGGGACCTTGACGAGGAAGCCGCCGAAGGCCTTCCAGAGGCCGATGAACTGGGCGGGCCGGCGGACGCCCTCGTCGGCGACCCAGAGATCCTCGATGCGGCGGACCTGTTCGCGGGGGAGGTCCTCGGCCACGAAGAGGGTGCCCTGGTCGTCGACGGGGATGCCGAAGACGACGGTGCGGGCGCGGCTTTCGTCGGGGGGCATGTAGCGCTCCTGCGGGCGCTCGGAGCGGAAGGAGATCTCGATCCGTCGGGCGCTGTCGGACAGGCGGGTGCGGAGGGCGGCGAAGCGGGTCTCGAGGTCGCCCAGGCGTTCGTCCGCGAGGAGGGACTTGCCCTGGAAGGAGTTGCGGCCGTCCTTGAGGACCCAGAGGTAGGCGTCGAGGGCGACGCCGACGGGGGCGCCCTTGCCGTCGCAGACCACGCTTCCGGGGCGGAGCTGGTCGAGGCAGAACCAGTCCTGGCCCGGGATCAGGGCTGCGTTGGTCTGGATATAGGGGCTGATGTTGAGCTGCCAGGCGCCGTCGACGTGGTCGGCGTACGTGACATGGAAGGTTTCGCCGAGTCTGGGAGGGGTCCAGTCGGCGAAGACGAGGGGGCTGAGGTCCTGGGGGACGACGGGTTTGAGCAGGACGAAGTCGTAGTTGCGCCCGAGGGCGCTGAGGCGGGCCTCGAACTTCGAGCCCCGGGCATCGGTGACGCTGATGCGCTCGATGTCGGACTCCTTGAGCCCCCGGTCGGCCATGAGGATGAGGTTTTTCTCGACGGCAACCCCCCAGGTTTCAAGGAGTTGCCCGTTCTCGGCCATCTGGACAAGGCGCTGGGTTTCCCCGTCGGGGGACTCCTCCTCGAGTTCGGCCTTTTCGAGGCGGGTTTTCTTGCGGAGGCTGATGTCGATGCCGACGAAGGAGGGACGGACGGCCTCATAGGTCTTGCGGACGCCCTCGCGGTCCTCCTGGGCCTGCAAGCTCAGGGCTCCCGCCGCGAGGAAGAACGCGGCAACAAAGCAGCCCGTCTGTTTTGTTGTGTCTTGGACCACAACAAAACAGACGGGCTGCTTTGTTGCCTTCCTATTCTTCATCGAGTTTCTCTGAGTCCTTTTCGAATTCGAGGACCAGGGTGCGGCGGTAGCCCTGGCGGAGCACCCGGAAGAGCAGCTTGCGCTTGCCCTTCTCGAGCTTGAGCGAGGCCTCGTAGGCCTCCCGCACGTCCTTCAGCGTCTCGATCGGTCGCTCGCCGATCTGGAGGATGATGTCCTGCGGCATGAAGAGGCTCGTCTGCGCGTTCCCGCGGAACTTGGCGCCCTGCACGTAGAGCCCCCGCGGACGCTGGAAGTGGAGCAGGGGGTCGGAGAACGTGGTGATCTCCTTCACCGTCATGTCCCAGCGCTTGCACTCGAAATCCTCGCCCTCCTGCTTCCCCTTCAGCGCGGGTTGCAAGGGGAGCTGCAGCATCTCGCCGCCCCTCTGGACCTCCAGCCGGGCGGGGGTCTCCAGCGGCAGCGCCGCGAAGCGCCGCTCCACCGCGGGCAGGTCCGTCTCGTACATCCCCCGGACCGGCTCGCCGTTCACGGAAGTCACGATGTCCCCCGCGCGCAGCTTCGCCTTGTCCGCCGGCGAGCCCTCGTCCACGCTCGCCACGAGCACGCCCTGCTTGACGTCGATGTAGGAGCTTTTCGAGAAATCCTTCAACGCCTGAAAACGCAGCCCCGTCCAGGCCCGCGTGTAGCGGCCCTCCTGGATGATGCGCGCCACCACCGCCTGGACGATCTCGGACGGGATCGCGAAGCCGAGGTTCTCCGCCCCCCGCATCCCGCGCGCGTTGATGCCGATGATCCGCCCGTGGATGTCGACCAGCGGCCCCCCGGAATTCCCCGGGTTGATCGCGGCGTCCGTCTGGATCCAGAGATTGTAGGGCGCGAAGTCGAAGTAGCGCTCGAGCGCCGAGACGATGCCCCGCGAGACGGAGCGCTCGAAGCCGTGCGGCGCGCCCATCGCCATGACGAGCTCGCCCACCCGCAGGCGCCGCGAATCCCCGAATTCCGCGACCGGCAGCGGCTCCTTCGAGCGGCGCTGCGAGAGGTCGAGCTTCAGCACCCCCAGGTCCGTTTCGGGGTCCAGCCCCACCACCTTCGCGGACAGCTCCTCCCGGTTGGAGAGGATGCACTTGATCTCCGTCGCCTTCTCCGCGACGTGGTTGTTCGTGACGACGTAGCCGTCCGCCGAGATGATCGCCCCGGACCCGAAGACCTGCACCTTCTCGAGTTTGCCCCCTCGGAACTCCTGCTGGATCGGCTTGATGAAGACCACGGCGGGGAAGACCTTGTCCTTCGCCTCCTGGATCACCTCCTCCTCGGGGCGGGCGGAGGAGCAGGAACCCAGGCCCAGGAGAAGCAGCGCCAGGAGCCGTTTCATGAGCGGCATTGTCCGGTCCCCGGCGCCGGAGTGTCAATGTTAAGACCCTGTTAAGACGCCGGGGATTCCGTTGCGTCCGCGCGCGCGGCGCGGTCTAATGCGCCGCATGTTCAGCCTCATACCCAAAGAGCTCATCTTTTTCGACCTCTTCGAGCAGGCGGCGAAGAACGCGCACGACGGCGCCCTCGCGCTCGTGGCGATGCTGTCCGACTTCGGCAACGCCGCCACGCACTCGAAGACGATCAAGGACATCGAGCACGCCGGCGACAAGCTCACGCACACGACCATCGAGAAGCTCAACCAGACGTTCATCACCCCGCTGGACCGCGAGGACATCCACGAGCTCATCTGCCGGATGGACGACATCATCGACCTGATCGACACCGCCGCCAACCGGATGGTGCTCTACAAGATCGAGAAGCCCACGGACGACGCCAAGGCCCTGGCGCGCATCCTCGAGGAGTCCACCCAGATCATCTGCGCCCTCGTCCCCAAGATGCGCAACCTCAAGCTCTCCTCGGACCTGCTGCGGCACTGCATCGAGATCCACACGAAGGAGAACGAGGGGGACCAGGTCGAGCAGCACGCCCTGGCGGCGCTCTTCGCCAACAACCACGACCCCATCTTCATCATCAAGTGGAAGGACATCTACCAGGATCTCGAATCCGCCACGGACCGCTGCGAGGACGTCGCGAACGTGATCGAAGGGATAGTCCTCAAGAATGCCTGATCTCTGGATCGTTTGGGGCATCGTCATCCTCGCGTTGATTTTCGACTACATCAACGGATTCCACGATGCGGCCAATTCCATCGCGACGGTGGTCTCCACCCGCGTGCTGTCGCCCAAGTGGGCGGTGGCCTGGGCGGCGTTCTTCAACTTCATCGCGTTCCTGATCTTCGACCTGAAAGTCGCCGGGACCATCGGGAAGGGGATCGTCATTTCCGACGCCATCACGCTGCAGGTGGTGGCGGCGGGGCTCTTCGGGGCGATCGCCTGGAACCTGATCACCTGGTACTACGGCATCCCCTCGAGCTCCTCCCACGCGCTCGTCGGCGGCTTCGCCGGCGCGGCGGTGGTCTCCTTCGGCTGGAAGGCCCTCATCATCAACTTCCAGATGAAGGGCCTCGTGATGGTCTGCGCGTTCATCGTCATCGCCCCGGTGCTGGGCATGATCCTCGGCTGGATCTTCATGATCGCGACCTACTGGATCTGCCGCTACATGGCCCCCGCGCGCGTCACCGGCGTGTTCCGCAGGCTGCAGCTGGTCTCGGCGGCGGCCTACAGCCTGGCCCACGGCGGCAACGACGCCCAGAAGACCATGGGCATCATCATGGCGACCCTCATCGCGGCCAGGCAGCTCGGGCCGAAGGCGGAGGTCCCGCTCTGGGTGGTGCTTTCCTGCCACACCGCGATGGGTCTCGGGACTTTGGGGGGCGGCTGGCGGATCGTGAAGACGATGGGGCAGAAGATCTGCAAGCTGCAGCCCGTGCACGGGTTCGCGGCGGAGACGGCCGGCGCCTCGACGGTGTTCCTCGCCTCCGCGCTCGGCGCGCCGGTCTCCACGACGCACACGATCACCGGGGCCATCGTCGGCGTGGGCTCGACCCGCGGCTTCCATGCCGTGAAATGGGGCGTGGCGGGACGCGTCGTCTGGGCCTGGGTCATCACCATCCCGGCGGCCGCGTTCATCGCCATGCTCAGCTGGTGGGCCTTCCGGCTCTGCGGCTGGTAGGCCGGGCTTCCCTCAGAAATCGAGCTGGAAGCGCATCAACACGCCCGTCAGCGAGTCCTCGCGCCGGTTGTCGAACTGCAGCGGCTCCGAATATTCCTCCCGCACGTAATTGAGCGTGAGCCGCACGCGGCGGCCGTACCACCAGGTCAGCGCGACGGAGTACGCGGTGATCTCCCGCGCGTTGCCGTCGCCGGCGGCGAGACCGCTGTCGAAGGGGTTCTCCACCTCCAGGCGTCCTGCCCTGACGGCGAGTTCGCAGGCGCCCCAGTCGCGGGTCGGAACGGTCCGCCGGCGGATGCTCTTCGTCTCCCCGCTGAGCAGCCAGGTGGCCTGGACATAGGCGCCCCAGCTCTTCAGGTCCTCCGCGTCCGCCACCTCGTCGCGCCGCCAGAGCAGCTCCGCTTTCAGCGAGACGGGGCCCTTGAGGAAGAGCAGGTTCAGGTCCCCCCGGAGCCGCGGGCCGTCGAACGTTCCGGCCGTGGAGTCGAGGTAGAGCACGGACAGTTCCGTCGAGACGAGATCGAACCCGGCCGCGGCGGCGTCGTCGACCTCGGAGGCGGTTCCCCCCAGGCCCAGGCGGAACTCGGGACAGGGCTGGAGGAAGACGCTGGCGGCGAACCCCTTCTCGTCGTTGTCGTCGACCCGGGAGCGGCCCGCGTCCTGGACGAGTTCGTTCCCCTGGTAGAGCATCGCGAAATAGCGCAGGCCCTCGTCGAAGAGGGTCCCGTAGGCTTCGAGGCCGATACTGCGCCCGGGGGCCAGGCGGTTGCCGGGGGCCCGCTCGGCGAACTCCAGCCAGCGTCCCGGGTCCAGCTCCTCCGCGGAGAGCGGGACGAAGAACTGCCCCGCGCGGACGGTGAACGCCTTGTGGGAGGCCCACTCCACCCAGGCATCTCGGAGCAGCACGGATTGCGAGGAGGGGCCGTCGCCGGTGGACTGGTTGTACACGCCGGTCGCGAAATCCGCGGCGACGCGGTAGCGCCAGAGCTCCTGGAAGCGGCCCCCCAGATCGAGGCGGGCCTGCCGGAGGAAGAACCCGTCGGGGAGGGTGCGGAGGGGGACCGAGCGGTCGTCGGGCCGGTCGACGATCCAGCGTCCGTGGATCCGGATGAAGCCCCCCAGATACCCCTCGAAGGAGCCGTCGCGCGCGCGGAACACGAGGCTGTCCTCGATCGCGACGTCGACGGCGGGATCCTGAAGGAGGAGGACGAGGGCCAGCAGCACGGGCTTATCCTTTGAAGTGTTCGACGGTGAAGGAGCAGAGCCGGGTGCCGGGGCTTCCCGGGGGCAGGCCCGCCTTTTCGTGGACCCGGCGGAGGAACTCCTCGCGGTCCCAGCCCCATTCGACGGGGACCTGGGGCAGCAGCACCCCGCTGTGAGGGCCCCGGCTGAGGTGCAGGCCGTGGCGGCCGACGACGACGTCCTCGGGCCGGATCGGGGCGAGGGGGGAGAGCACGGAGATCTCGATCTCCAGACCCGGCAGCTCCTGGGGCCGGATCGGCGGGAAGCGGGTGTCGCGGGTGGCGGCGGCCTCGGCCATGTCCCGGACGGACTCCCAAAGCGGCTGGACGGCCTGGAGCTGGCCGATGCAGCCGCGGAGTTTGCCCCCGACATGGAGGGAAACAAAAACGGCGCCCTTCTCGCGAAGGGCGCCGTTGGGGTTCCTGGGTTCGGGGAGCCTGTCGCCGCGGGCCGCCGCGGCCACCGTCTCTCGTGCGAGACTCAGGAGCGTTTTTCGGTCGTCGGGTCCGAGCACGCGCCCAGTCTACGCAGGGCTCGCTAGCGTTTCACGGCTTTCCGGGCGCTCGTGGGGGCCACGGCGGGCTCGCCGCCGGGGATCACGAAGATCTCGACGCGGCGGCACTTGGCGTCGCCGCCCGAGCGGGGCTCGGCGGAACCCTTGCCCTCGACGCAGAGGCTCTTCTCCGAGAGGCCGTGTTTGATGAGCTCGCCCGCGACCGCGACCGCGCGCTTCGAGGACAGCTCGAGGTTCGTGTCCGTGTCCAGCGCCTTCTTGGTCGCGTCCCGGACGATGGGCTTCTTGTCCGTGTGGCCGACGACCTTCAGCAGGTTGCCGCGCTGGGTCTGGGCGAACTTGCCCAGGATCTCGCGGCCCTTGGCGCTGAGGGTCCAGCTGCCGAGCTCGAAGAGCACGTCGGTGAGGAAGACCACGCGGCCGTCCTTCTCGACGATGACCTCGGAGGGCTCGACGCCGAGGCCGGCGAGGGCCTTCTTGAGGCTGTCGGCGAGGTCGCTGTAGAACTTGCCGGACGTGCTCGTCAGGTCGAATTCGCCCTTGAGGCGGTCGTAGGCCTCGGCCTTGGGGCGGATCTCGGCGTTGTCGCGTTCGAGCGCGGTGATGTACTCCTTGAGCTGGGCGACGTCGCGGTCGTACTGCCCCTTGGGCACGAACGAACCCGCGCAGCCGATCGTGGACGCCGACACGGCCAGGATGCTGATGAAGCCGAAGATTTTGGACGGCATGACGTTTCCCCCCTCGAGACGGAACCCTGGACTCTCTCTCCAGAGGCGGAACCCACCGTCCCGCCCTAACGTGTAAGTTATAATCTATAAGGCATGGCTTGTCAAGGGCGGAGGGAAAAGAAAAAGGGGCCCTGCCGGACGGGCAGGACCCCTTTCCCGGGTGTCTTGTCGGAGGCTATTTCTTTTCCTCGGTGACGGGCGCGGGGGCCGTGGGGCCGCCCTCCAAGCCGGGCGTCGGGGCCTGCAGAAACGTGGGTCCGTTGTAGGCCTGGTGCGTGATCCGGGGGTCCGCGTCGCCGAAGGGCGGGGTCTTGCCGAGGTACTTCTGCTCGTGGAAGGCGCGCCACTTGCCGTCGGACCAGAAGTACTTGGTCAGGACGTAATTGGCGGCGCCCGCCGTGACGTTGGAGGGCTGGTCCGTCTTGCCCATCTCCATCCGGAAGGTGTCGTAGTAGAAGAAGCCGCTGTAGAGGCCGGCGGCCAGCGCGAGGAACGTGAAGAGCGTCCAGATCGGATGGGCGCGCTTCTTCTCGATCTCCTCCTCGACCGCGACGGGGATGCGCGCGGTGACCTTGCGCTGCACGCCCGTGTTGCCGGAACGCTTGCGGGGGGGCGGGGGAGGCGCGACCTCCTCCTCGACCGCGGTGGCCTCGACGGTCTCCTCGGTGGAGTCCCCGGAGAGCTTCAGCGGCTCGGTGGTGAGGCCGGTGTCGGTGTCCTCTTCGATGAACGTCTCCTCCTGGTCGTTGCCCACGTCCTCGGAGGGCACGATCAGGTCGTCCTGCCGGCCCTTGACGGCGGCCAGCTGGGCGGAGCTGTCGGAGAGCGCCGCGGTCTCCTGGCCGATGTCCAGGTCGAGCACGGTCTCGTCCGTCTGCTCGCTCGACGGGGTCGAGGGCAGGATGATGGTGGGCTCGGTGATGCGTCCCTTCCGGAGGCTTTCGACGTCCTCCTTCTTGAACTTCATCTTGTTCTCGTCGCGGAAGGCGCGGAGTTCGCCCTCCGAAACCATGCGCTTGAGCTCCTCCTCGCCGAGCTCAAGCTCGCCCATCACGTCTTCAAAGCTGAAATATTCCGCCACGGCTGCCTCCGATCAATAATCCGGCTGAAATCCTACTTGTCCTTGGGCAACGACTTCTTGAGCTCTTCCACGATGTCGCGGACCTTGGGTTTGTCGTTGGCGTATTCGATGACGTCCAGGTCGAACGAGATGTCCCGGGCGGCCACGAACTTCATCTGCCGCGCCCCGTTGGCGATCATGTAGCAGCCGAGCGTGATGCGCTCGTCCTTGGCCAGCGCGTC
>CAZUJF010000064.1:0-12577 GCA_964619955.1 uncultured Planctomycetales bacterium | reverse complement strand
GTGCGGCCTGCCCAAGAAGATCGCGCTGGAGCTGTACCAGCCGTTCATCATCCGCCGGCTCAAGGAGCTCGGCAAGTCGGACACCATCAAGAGCGCCAAGAAGATGCTGGAGCGCCGCGACGAGGGCGTGTGGGACATCCTCGAGGAGGTCATCAAGGACCACCCGGTGATGCTGAACCGCGCGCCGACGCTGCACCGCATGGGCATCCAGGCCTTCCAGCCGGTGCTCGTCGAGGGCAACGCGATCGAGCTGCATCCCCTGGTCTGCACGGGCTTCAACGCCGACTTCGACGGCGACCAGATGGCCGTGCACCTGCCGCTGTCGTACGAGGCGCAGATCGAGACCAAGACGCTGATGATGTCGGTGCAGAACGTCTTCTCGCCCGCGCACGGCGGGCCGGCCATCTCGCCGACGCAGGACATGGTGCTGGGCCTCTACTACCTGACCTTCACGCGGCCGGGCATGGTCGGCGAAGGCAAGAGCTTCGGCTCGGCGCAGGAGGCCATCCTCGCCTACGACATGGGCAAGATCCACATTCACGCGCAGATCTCGGTGCGCTTCACGGGTTCGCGGACGGTGTACACCACGCGAGGCCAGGCGGAGCAGCTCTCGAATTTCCGTCTCAAGACGACCGTCGGCCGGGTGCTTCTGAACGAGGCCCTGCCGAAGGAGATGCCCTACTTCAACTATGAGATGGACAAGAAGAGCATCCAGGACGTCATCATGCGGTGCCACCGTCTCTGCGGGAAGAACGCCACGCTCAAGCTGCTGGACGATCTGAAGGAGACGGGCTTCCGCTACGCGACGCGCGCGGGCATCTCGTTCTCCAAGGCGGACATGACGATCCCGCCCGAGAAGGACCAGATCATCAAGGAGACGCTGGAGCGCGTCGAGAAGATCGAGAAGAACTACCAGCGCGGCGCCCTGACGCCGGGCGAGCGCTACAACCAGATCATCGACGAGTGGACGCACGCCCGCGAGCGCGTCACCGAGGCGATGATGAACATCCTCCGCCTGAACGAGATCAACGGCAAGCCCGTGCTCAACCCGATCCGCCTGATGGTGGACTCGGGCGCCCGCGGCAGCCAGGACCAGGTGCGGCAGCTGGCAGGCATGCGCGGCCTGATGGCCAAGCCCTCGGGCGAGATCATCGAGACGCCCATCCTGTCGAACTTCCGCGAGGGCCTGACGGTCCTCGAGTACTTCTCCTCGACCCACGGCGCGCGCAAGGGCCTGGCCGACACCGCGCTCAAGACGGCCGACGCCGGCTACCTGACGCGCAAGCTGGTGGACGTCTGCCAGAGCAACGTGATCACGCAGCACGACTGCGGCACGCTGAACGGGATCACGAAGGGCGTGGTCTACCGCGGCGAGAAGGTCGAGGTCTCCCTGGCCCAGACCCTGCTGGGCCGCGTTTCGCGCGACAACATCACCGACATCGTCACGGACGAGATCATCGTCAAGGAGAACGAGCTCATCACGGACGAGCTCGCCAAGAAGATCGAGGCACTCGGCTTCACCAAGATCCGCGTGCGTTCGGGCCTGACCTGCGACATGTCGCTGGGGCTCTGCGCGCTCTGCTACGGCATGGACCTCTCGCAGGCCCGCCTGGTGGAGGAGGGCAGCGCGGTGGGCATCGTGGCCGCCCAGTCGATCGGCGAGCCGGGCACCCAGCTGACCATGCGCACGTTCCACATCGGCGGCACGGCCGTCAAGACCGCCGAGGAGTCCAAGATCTTCTCGAAGGTCAAGGGCTCGGTGCGCTTCGTCAACCTGCGCTGCGTGCCGGTGAAGGACGACGCGATGATCGTCATCAGCCGCAACGGCGAGCTCGTGCTGATGGACGACAAGGAGCGCGAGCTGGAGAAGTACATCGTGCCCTCCGGCTCGGTGCTGAAGGTCAAGGACGGGGCCAAGGTGAAGCCCCGCGACCTGCTCGCCCAGTGGGATCCGCACAACGTGCCGATCATCGCGGGCAAGGACGGCGTCATCCGCTTCGAGGACATCAAGAAGGGCGAGACGATGCAGGAGGAGCGCGACCCGCGCTCGGGCATCCTGCACCGCGTGATCATGGAGCACAAGGGCGAGCTGCATCCGCAGATCGTCGTGTGCGACGAGAAGGGGGCCGTGCTGGAGGTCCACCCGCTCCCGGAAAAGGCCCACCTCGACGCCGAGGAGGGCATGAAGGTCAAGGCGGGCACCCTCATCGCGAAGAACCCCCGCGAGATCGGCGGCACCCAGGACATCACGGGCGGCCTGCCGCGCGTGACGGAGCTCTTCGAGGTGCGCAAGCCGAAGGAGCCCGCGGTCATCTCCGAGATCGACGGCTACGTCGAGCTGGGCGAGAAGAAGCGCGGACGCCGGACGATCATCGTGAAGAACGAGGAGACCGGCATCGAGAAGCCGCACGTCGTCCCGCTGGGCCGCCACATCCGCGTGCACACGGGCGACCGCGTGCGCGCCGGCGACGCCCTCATCGAGGGCCCCCTGGTGCCGCACGACATCCTGCGCATCCGCGGCGAGGAGGAGGCCCAGCAGTACATCATGCGCGAGGTGCAGTCGGTGTACCGTGCGCAGAACGTGACGATCAACGACAAGCACATCGAGATCATCGTGGGCGGCATGATGCGGAAGGTCCGCATCCAGAACCCCGGCGACACCTCGTTCCTGCCGAACGCGGTCGTGGACAAGTTCCGCGTGCGCGACGAGAACCTGAAGGTCAAGAAGTCGGGCAAGCGGACGGCGACGTACAAGCCGCTGCTGCTCGGCATCACGAAGGCCGCCATCCAGGCGGAGAGCTTCATCGCGGCGGCGTCCTTCCAGGAGACCACGAAGGTCCTGACGGACGCTGCGCTCGGCGGACGGCGCGACGAGCTGACGGGCCTCAAGGAGAACGTCATCGTGGGCCACATGGTGCCCGCCGGGACCGGCTTCAAGAAGTACCTGGCCCTCAAGCTCCTGCGGGAGGAGCCCGAGCAGCCCGAACCGGCCGAGGAGGCCGTGGCCACGGCGTAAAAGTCGCGTTGACTTCGAAGAAGGGATTTCTATAATAGGCCCCCTATGCCAACGATCAATCAGCTGGTTCGATTCGGCCGGAAACGGCCCGTCTACAAGTCGAAGTCTCCGGTGCTGGAGTCGAATCCGCAGAAGCGGGGCGTCTGCCTCATCGTCAAGACGATGACGCCCAAGAAGCCGAACTCCGCGCTCCGGAAGATCGCGCGCGTGCGCCTCTCGACGGGCCGCGAGACCACGGCCTACATCCCGGGCGAGGGGCACAACCTGCAGGAGCACTCGATCGTGCTCGTGCGCGGCGGCCGCGTCCGCGACCTTCCCGGCGTGCGCTACCACATCGTGCGCGGCACGCTGGACTGCGCGGGGGTCGAGGGCCGGAAGACGAGCCGCTCGAAATACGGCGTCAAGAAGAACAAGAAGTGATCCGGAGTCGATAGAGGAACGCAATGCCTGCTAAATTTCGCTCGTTCGAACACCTGCTGAAGCCCGACCCCAAGCACAAGAACAAGCTCATGGGGAAGTTCATCAACTGCCTCATGGAAGGCGGCAAGAAGTCGACGGCGCAGGCCGTCTTCTACAGCGCCATGGCCGAGGTCCAGAAGAAGGTCGCGGACAAGGATCCGGTCGACATCTTCACCGAGGCCGTCAACAAGGTGAAGCCCATGATCGAGGTCCGTTCCCGCCGCGTCGGCGGCGCGACGTACCAGGTCCCGGTGCCCGTGCCCCAGAAGCGGCAGGTGGCGCTGGCCTATCGCTGGCTCATCGGCGCCGCCCGCAACAAGAAGGGCCGCTCGATGCACCTCAAATTGGCCGACGAGTTGTACAACGCGTTCCGGGGCGAGGGCGAGGCCATCAAGAAGCGCGACGACGTGCACAAGATGGCGGAGGCCAACCGGGCCTTCGCGCACCTGGCCTACTAGACGGACCTTCGCGCGACACTTTCGGGAAAGGGCCCCCCTCCGGGGGCCCTTTTTCTTTTCCCCCCGACGCCGGGCTCCGCTATACTCCCCGCCCTATATGGGGTGAGCCTCGACAAGATCCGGAACTTCGGCATCATCGCGCACATCGATGCCGGGAAGACCACGACGACCGAGCGGGTGCTCTTCTACACCCGGCGCATCCACAAGATCGGGAACGTGGACGAGGGGAGCACCACCACGGATTTCTATCCCGAGGAGTCCCGCCGCGGCATCTCCATCTTCTCCGCGGCGGTGACCTGCGAGTGGCGGGGGCTGATGCTCAACCTCATCGACACGCCCGGGCACGTGGACTTCACCGCGGAGGTCGAGCGTTCGCTCCGCGTGCTCGACGGCGCGGTCGTGGTGTTCGACGCGGTCAACGGCGTCGAGGCGCAGTCGGAGACGGTCTGGCGGCAGGCGGCTCGCTACCAGGTGCCGCGCCTGGTCTACCTCAACAAGATGGACCGGCCGGGGGCGTCGTTCGAGCGCGCGCTGGAATCCATCCGGACCAAGCTCTCCGGCCGGCCCGTGCCCGTCACGATCCCGGTCGGAGCGGAAGGCGACGTGCGCGGGGTCGTGGATCTCGTGTCGATGAAGCTGCTGCGCTTCGAGGGGGACGAGGGCGAGAAGATCGTCGAGGAGGAGATCCCCGCCGGGAACCTCGACGAGGCGCAGATGTACCGCGATTCGCTGCTCGAGGCGGCGAGCGAATTCTCCGACGACGTGCTGGGCCTGGTTCTGGAGGGGAAACCCGTGCCGGCGGCGCAGTTGAAGGCGGCGCTGCGGCGCGGCACGCTGGCGGGGAAGATCCAGCCGGCCTTCGTCGGGTCCTCGCTGCACAATCTCGGCGTGCAGCCGGTCATCGACGGCGTGGCGGACTACCTGCCCTCCCCGCTCGACGTCCCGGTGGTGACGGGGAAGGACCCGGAGACGGACAAGCCCGCCACGAGGGACCTGCGCAAGGACAAGACGCTCTGCGCGCTGGCCTTCAAGACGGCCACGGACAAACACGGCGAGCTGACGTACGTGCGGGTGTACACGGGGACGCTCCGGGCCGGGGACGCCTTCTACAATCCGCGGCTCGGCCGTATGGAGCGCACGCAGCGCATGTTCCGGATGTTCGCGGACACGCGGGAGCCGCTGGACACGGCGGGGCCGGGCGAGATCGTGACCTTCGTGGGCCTGAAGAACACGATGACGGGGGACACGCTCTGCGAGAAGCGGCCGCCCATCCTCCTGGAGGCGATGCGTTTTCCCGTCCCCGTGCTCTCGGTCGCGATCGAGCCGAAGTCGAGCGCGGACAAGGACAAGCTCGACGAGGCGCTGCAGCGCCTGATGAAGGACGACCCGACCTTCAAGGTGGGGCAGGACGCCGAGACGGGGCAGACGATCATGCATTGCATGGGCGAGCTGCACGCGGAGATCCTGCTGTACCGGATCCACCACGACTTCAACACGCCCGCGAACGTGGGGACGCCGCGGGTGGCGTACCGGGAGGCGATCCAGAAGGTCTCGAAGGCGGAGGAGCGCTACGTCGTCAAGGTGGGGGAGAAGCAGCTCTTCGGCCACGTGGC
The DNA here is from genome assembly GCA_964619955.1 of uncultured Planctomycetales bacterium. GTDB lineage: Bacteria > Planctomycetota > MHYJ01 > MHYJ01 > JACPRB01 > JACQFK01. The sequence goes on along the minus strand of CAZUJF010000064.1, from coordinate 7,031 downwards.
GCTCGAACTGCGGCCGAACCCCGGCGCGCTGCAGCCGGTGGTGAAGGTGGAGTGGGTGGGGGAGCTCGAGAAGGAGCTCCGGCGCTTCCTGCCCTCGGTGAAGGAGGGCGTCCTGTCCGCGGCCGGCTCCGGGCCGGTGGCGGGCTTCTCGATGATCTATCTGGAGATCGCGCTCACGGGAGGATCGGTCACCCTGGATTCGGCGGAGCAGGCCTACAGCGCCGCGGCGGTGAACGCGTTCGGCACCGCGGTGCGGGCGGCGTCGACCGCGATCCTGGAGCCGCACATGAAATTCGAGGTGACGGTGCCCGACGAGTTCGCGGGGGGCGTGATCAACGACCTGCAGCGGCGGGGGGCCGACATCGCGGACATGGGGGCGGTGGGGGACGCCCGGGTGGTGAAGGGGCACGTGGCGCTGTCGAAGATGTTCGGCTACACGACGATGCTCCGCTCGCTGACGCAGGGGCGCGGGCAGCACGTGCTGGAGCCGTTCGAGTACCGGCCGCTGCCGGCGGAGGAGCTGTCGCGGTTCACGTCGTAAAAAAAAGAACGGGCGCCGACTCGCCCCCGTGGCGCCCGTTCTGATGGATGTGCTCGCCCCATGGAGTATACGCCGCGGCCGGACGCGAAGGGGCGGGAATCCCGGAGAAAATAGTTGCTGCGGGGAGCGGAGTTTCGCTTGACTCGGAGAAAGCCGTTCGTATACTAACGGCTCGCTTTATGGCCCAAAGAATACGCATTCGAATCGAAGCATACGATCACGAGTTGATCGACCAGTCGGCGCTGGACATCGTGAACACGGCCAAGCGCACGGGCGCGAAGGTGCGGGGTCCGATTCCTCTGCCGACCAAGATTGAGCGCATCACCGTGCTGCGCTCCCCCCACGTGGACAAGAAGTCGCGGGAGCAGTACGAGATCCGCACCCACAAGCGGGTGGTCGACATCACTGAACCTACGGCCAAGACCATCGACGAGCTGCGGAACCTGAACATGCCCGCCGGCGTCGACATCCGCGTCAAGGCCCTCCTCGACGAGAAGTAAGCCATGGCTGAACTGCCTCTCTACTCCAAGGACGGCCGCAGCACCGGAACCTTCACGGTCGACGAGAAGATTTTCGGCGACAAGGTGAAGAAGAAGCTCCTCCACCAGGTGGTCATCATCCACGAGGCCAACCAGCGGGAGGGCAACGCCCACACCAAGACGCGCGGCGAGGTGGCGGGCTCCACGAAGAAGCTCTGGCCCCAGAAGCACACCGGCCGCGCCCGCATGGGCACCAAGCGGTCGCCGATCTGGGTGAAGGGCGGCATCGTGTTCGGCCCGCGCAAGCGCGAATACCGGATGATCATCACGGATTCGATGCGTCGCGCGGCGCTCAACTCGGCGCTGCTGGGCAAGATCAACGACAAGGAAGTCTCCGTCATCGAATCGGTGGGCTTCGACAAGCCCAAGACCAAGGAGATGGTCAAGATCATCAAGGCCATCGGCCTGAAGCGCAGCGTGCTGCTGGCGCTGCCGAAGTACGACCAGGGCGTCTGGCTTGCGGCCCGGAACGTCGGGAGCATCTCGGTGCGCCCGGTGACGGACCTCAACGCCTACGACGTCATCAAACACAAGGATCTGCTTCTGACCAAGGGCGCGCTCGACGCGCTCGTCTCGGCCCGGAAAGCGGGAGGGAAGAAGTCGTGAAGAGCCCGTATCTGGTGATCCGGAAGCCCGTCGTGACCGAGAAGTCGATGGCGGGCCAGACCAAGAGCGTCTACACGTTCCTGGTGGCCGTCGAATCCACGAAGCCGGAGATCCACCAGGCCGTCGAAAAGGCTTTCAGCGTCAAGGTGGACGAGGTCCGCACCGTCGTCGTGAAGGGCAAGACCAAGCGTTCGAGGAACCAGGTCCACGAAGGCAAGCGGAAGACCGTCAAGAAGGCGTACGTCACCCTCCAGGAAGGCCATCGTTTGGACATCATCTAGGCGGATCACATGCCCGTACGTGCCTACAAGCCGATTCCCAAGAGCCGCCGGGGGGCGACGGTGTCCGACTATTCGGACGTCACGAAACATTCCCCCGTGAAGGCGCTGACGTACGCCCTCCGCAAGACGGGCGGGCGCAACAACGCCGGTCGCATGTCGGTTCGCCACATCGGCGGGGGAAACCGCCACCGCTACCGGATCATCGACTGGCGGCGGGACAAGGACAACGTTCCGGGCACGGTCGAGGCGATCGAATACGATCCGAACCGTTCGCCGCGCATCGCCCTGATCAAGTACAAGGACGGCGAGCGGCGCTACATCCTCGGGCCCAAGGATCTCAAGGTCGGGGACGAGATCATGTCCGGCGACAAGGTGGAGCCCAAGACGGGCAACGCCATGCCGCTGAGGAACATCCCGACCGGCCTGATGGTGCACAACGTCGAGCTGACGCCCGGCAAGGGCGGGCAGATCGTCCGGAGCGCGGGCACGTTCGCGCAGCTCCTGGCGAAGGAAGGCAACTACGCGGACCTGATGCTTCCCAGCGGGGAGATCCGCAAGATCCACGTGAGCTGCCGCGCCACGATCGGCGCGATCGGCAACTCGGACTGGGCGAACATCGTGCTGGGCAAGGCCGGCCGCAAGCGCTGGAAGGGCATCCGCCCGACGGTGCGCGGCAAGGCCATGAACCCGGTGTCCCACCCCTGCGGCGGCGGCGACGGCCGCGGCGGCGTGGGCCGGCAGCCCTGCAACTGGAAGGGAACCAAGCTGGCGAAGGGTGGTAAGACCCGTCGCACGAAGAAGCCGTCGGACCGCTTCATCCTGCGGTTCCGCCGGGTGGGCAAGCATCAGAACACCAGAAGGTAAGCACTGATGAGCCGATCCCTTAAAAAAGGTCCTTTCGTGGACCCGAAACTCATCCTGAAGGCTGCAAAGTCGAAGGCTGGGGGCGGTCGCGATTCGATCAAGACCTGGTCGCGCCGCTCGACGATCTCCCCGGACTTCGTGAACCTGACGTTCATGGTGCACAACGGGAAGTCGTTCGTGAAGGTCTTCGTGACCGAGGACATGGTGGGGCACAAGCTGGGCGAGTTCTCGCCCACCCGCATGTTCCGCGGCCATCCCGGGAACAAGGCCGCGGCCGAGCCGGCGAAGGCGGGCGGGGGGAAGGGTTAAGCCATGGCTGACGCCGCTCCCGACAAGAAGGCCGCGAAGGCCGGGGCCCCCAAGGCCGTGGAAAGCAAGCCGCGCTTCACGGCGCGCCTCCGCTACGCCCGGATGTCCGCGCGCAAGATGCGCTACGTGGTGGACCTGGTCCGGGGCAAGGACTTCAACAGCGCGATCGCGATCCTGCGTTCCTGCTCCAAGCGGGGCGCCTCCTTCTGCAAGAAGCTCCTGGAAAGCGCCGTGGGCAACGCCACGGACCTGATCAGCACGCGGAGCCTGGACGTGGACGTGAACAAACTCCACCTGGTCGAGGCGCGCGTCGATCCGGGGCCCATCATCAAGCGGTGGCGCCCGTCGTCGCAGCGGCAGCCCGTGATGATCCGGAAGCGGATGTGCCACGTGACCTTCGTGCTCGAGGAGCGCGACCTGAAGGAATCCCGCCAGGACCGTTCGCGCCGGCAGAAGTCCGAACGCCAGAAGAAATCGGGCGCGCAGAAGGTTTCTGTTCCGCCGGCCGCTCCCGCGGCGGGCGCCCCGGAGGAGAAGAAGTAGGTATGGGCCAGAAGGTCAATCCGATCGCGTTCCGCATGGGCGTCACGGACACGTGGCGTTCGCGCTGGTACGCCGGCAAGAAGAATTTCGGCGACTGGCTGGTGGAAGACTTCAAGATCCGCAAGTTCCTGCGCAAGGAGTACGGCTTCGCGGGGATCTCGCGGATCGAGGTCGAGCGCATCGGCGAGAAGATCAACGTCATCGTGCACGCGGCGCGTCCGGGGCTGCTGATCGGCAAGCGCGGCTCCAAGGTGGACAAGCTGAGCGAGGACGTGGGCGGCCTGGTGGGACGCACGGTCCAGGTCGACATCAAGGAGCTCGAAACGCCGGAACTGAACTCCACGATCGTGGCGGAAGCCATCGCGGAGCAGCTCCAGAAGCGCATGCCGTACCGGCGCACGATGCGCCGCTACACCGAGATGGTGATGGACCTGGGCGCCCAGGGCGTCAAGCTGCTCTGCAAGGGCCGCCTCGGCGGGGCCGAGATCGCGCGGCAGGAGCGGCAGGTCGTGGGGCGCATCCCGTTGACGACGATCCGCGCGGACATCGACTACGGCACGGCGACCGCGATGCTCAGCAAGGGCACGATCGGCGTGAAGGTCTGGATTTACAAGGGCGAGAAGTTCGCCCAGAAGAAGAAGGCCGCCCCCGCGGCGGCCCCGGCCCAGTCTCAGCCTTAACGGAACAATGCCATGTTGATGCCCAAGCGGGTGAAGTTCAGGAAGTCGCAGCGCGGGACCATGAAGGGTCCGGCGACGCGCGGCAACCGCGTCTCCTTCGGCGATTTCGGGCTGATGTCCCTCGAGATGGGATGGCTCACGGCGAAGGAAATCGAGGCCGCGCGCGTCGCGGCCGCGCACGCGATGGGCACCGAGGGGCGCTTCTACATCCGGGTCTTTCCGCACAAGTCCGTTTCGGGCAAGCCCGCCGAAGTCCGCCAGGGCGGCGGCAAGGGCGAGCCCGAGTACTGGGCGGCCGTGATCCGGCCCGGGGCCGTGCTGTTCGAGATCGCCGGCGTCGGCGGCGATTTCGCCCGCGAGGTGCTGAACAACATCGCGCACAAGATGTCCCTGCGCTGCAAGATGGTCTCGAGGCGTGCCCATGGCTAAGAAGGAAAAATACACCGATCTCCCGACCGACGAGCTGAAGAAGAAGCTGGAGGAGCTCGTCAAGGGTCTCTTCAATCTCCGTTTCCGCAAGGTCACGGACGTGGTGGAGAACCCCGCCCAGTTCCGCAAGGACCGCCGGAATATCGCCCGTATCAAGACGATAATGCGTGCCCGTGAACTCAAAGAAAAAGTCAAAGTCAAAGCCGAAAAGCCCGTCGCCAAGAAGTAAGGCGCGGCCGGCGGCCAGGGAAACGGCGTCTGCGGAAGCGCCCGCGCCGAAGTCCTCGCTCTCCAAGTCCGAACTCGGCGAATTCAAAGCCCTGCTCAGGGTCCGCAAGCAGCTCCTCCAGGGCGACGTCAAGAAGCTGGAGGACGAGGGCTGCAAGAAGGGGACCGATGCGGCGGGGGACCTCTCGTCGCTGCCGATTCATCTGGCCGATCTGGGCACGGACAACTTCGAGCAGGAAGTCACCCTGGGCCTCATGGAAGGCGAGGGCGAGGAGCTCAAGCAGATCGCCGAGGCCTTCGAGCGGATCGAGGACGGCAGCTACGGGCTCTGCGAGACCTGCCGGAAGAAGATCCCGAAGGAGCGCCTGAAGGCCATTCCGTACGCCCGGCTCTGCGTCGTTTGCAAGGGCAAGGAAGAGGGCGTATAATCCCGCCGCGCATGCGGACCCGCCACTGGACGCTGTTCATCGCCGTCGCCCTTTTCGGGGCCTTCCTCGACCTGCTCACCAAACACCTGGCCTTCCAGCACATCCAGCGCTGGGAGGAGGTCCGCATCGTCGACGGCTTCTTCAGCTTCGGGCGGACCACGAACCCCGGCGTCGTCTTCGGGATGGGGCCGAAGGCCAAATGGGTCTGGCTGCTGATCTCCGTGCTCGCCGTGCCCGCCATCGGGGCGCTGTTCTGGTCGGTGAAGAAGCCCCGCTGGATCCTGACGATCTCGCTCGGGATGATCCTGGCGGGGACGATCGGGAACATGTACGACCGGACCTTCACGGAGATCCACGAGGTCCGCGATTTCATCAAATTCTTCTACGTGGGGGCCGACGGCGCGCCGCACGTCTGGCCGCTGTTCAACCTGGCGGACTCCTTCATCTGCGTGGGCGTCTTCCTGCTCACGTTCGAGATGATGTTCTTCGACGAGAAGAAACCCGCGAAGGGACCGTCCGCCGCCCCCGTGGCCGCGGCGCCTCCGCCGCCATGAGCGCCGACCTGTCCGTCCGCCTGGGCCCGCTGACCCTGGCCAACCCCATGATGGTCGCGTCCGGCACCTCCGGCGGCATCATGGACCGGGTGCTCGACGTGAACCGCCTCGGGGCGTTCGTCGAGAAGACCGTCACCAAGCTCCCCCGGACGGGGAACCCCTATCCGCGCGTGCACGAGACGGCGGGCGGGATGCTCAACTCGATCGGCCTCGAGGGCTACGGGCTCGAGGGCTGGATCAAGAAGCGCTATCCCGAAATCCGCGACTACGGCTGCAAGCTCATCGTCAGCGTCTCGGGCAGCACGACGGCGGAATATGGAGAGCTGGTCGCGGCCATAGACAAGCTGCCCCGCGTTGATGCTTTCGAACTCAACATCTCCTGCCCCAACGTTTCCCACGGCCTGGACCACGCGACCGATCCGGTTTCGACCGAGCAAGTCTGCCGCGAGGCGCGGCGGGCGACCTCCCGGCCGATCTTCGCGAAGCTCACCCCGAACGTGAGCGACATCGTGCCGATCGCCCGCGCGGCGATGGCCGGCGGGGCGGACGGGATCTCCGCGATCAACACGCTCAAGGGCCTCGCGATCGACTGGCGGCGGCGCAGCCCCGTGATCGGAGGCGTGACGGGCGGGCTCTCCGGGCCCGCCATCAAGCCCGTCGCGCTGCGCTTCGTCTGGGAGATCGCCTCCGCGCTCCCGGGCGTCCCGCTCATCGGCATCGGCGGGATCACGTCGGCGGACGACGTCCTGGAATTCCTGGTCGCGGGCGCCTCGGCGGTGCAGGTCGGCACGGGCAATTTCGCGAACCCGCAGACCTGCACGCAGATCCTCGACGCGCTTCCCGGGAAGCTGGAGGAGGCGAAGGTCGCGCGCCTGCAGGATCTGATCGGGACGATCGGCGTCAAGGCGGGGCAGAAGCGGCCCCCGGAGCCGGCGGCCGGAAGTTCAAAGCCGGTGTGAATCGGCTATGATCATCCCGTGGCGCGTACTGAGAAGTCGCTTTCCGACTCGCGGGTGAAAGTCCCGTCCG
>CAZUJF010000063.1:0-12765 GCA_964619955.1 uncultured Planctomycetales bacterium | reverse complement strand
AGCGCCTCTGCACATGGAAGGGCTGGTCGCTGCCTAAAGTTGCACATCGCGTGACGGTCTGCTTTTGGTTACATGCGGGATGGGCCGTGGGTCAGCGATAGACCCGAATGATCTGATCGTAGGCCCTTGACCCGCCCCCATCGTCCACGCCGTTGACCCCATTGCTCCAGGCCTTGAATTCGCGGGCGCTGTAGTGGGCGTGCATGAGCCCTCCGAAGGGATCCGGGAGCGCCTCGCAAGTTCCGTTTCGGCGCCACTCAAGGGACATGCGCGTGAGGCGTATCCAAGCCTGTGCCATGCGGAGGAAATACGAGGGTTGTCCGAAAAACACGCCGCTGCCCGGCCAATCCGAGCTCGGGCCAGCATTGGCACCTTTCACCCAAGTGGCACCTGCCATGTGCGTGTCATCGTCACGAGCCACCGGACGGGCGTAGAAGCAACGCAATTCCGCGCGGCGCCAGGAAAAGAGATCCTTCCAGAAGGGCCAAAGCAGGGGAGGTTTGCCTGAGTTTTGGCTCATCAATCCCTTGAGACCCACTCTTCTCAGTTGCAGGCCCATCAGGATGTAGCCGCGGCGGTCATGCGCCGCCATGTCGGGCGGCTGGAGGTCCAGAAGCGCATAATCCTGCTCCAAAGAGAGGATTCGTTCCGGGGTCAATTCGCCAAAACGGTCGAACTCCTCAATCAGTTCCAATGCCGAATAGGCCGCCCCCAAGTATCGACTCGTAAACCAGTCGGCGCCGATCTCTCCCATGTCCCGGCCCCATTGGAGCAAACACCGTAGGTCCTCAAAGGCGGTCTCCGGGGTGCCGGCTTCCAACGAGGCGATAATACTCAGGGGCATCCAGTCGAGTCCGGACGGAAGTTTACTAGCGTGCTTCCAAAGAAGATCCTCCAGATTGACGTATCTAAGTTCCCTTCGCCTGGTGCCATTCCTGACCAGGGATCGAGCTTCAGTGACAAGGGAAAGTCCCTCCACGATCTGCGAACGCGACGCGTCGTCGTGGCGATCGAGACCCCACATCGGTTTGCGCCAGGGTAGTTCATCCAGCTTCTGATAGTCCTCCCACGCGTTGCCTTGAAGGGAAGGAGGGCGCAGGGTTGGCCTGCGGATCACCCGGGCTTGCTCCACCACGAGCATCTGGTCGACTTCCCGGCCCATGCGATCCCACGCCCGCGCGGTCTCGAACTCCAGCCAGGCCCAACCGATCCCGGACAGCCCGGCGAGGAGGAGGGCGAAACTGCTGTACGGGTGTCGTGACACCCAGTTCAGCAGCCGCGTCCCCATGATGAAGGAAGTCTACCTTACGGAATGCCGGGACGTGAGCGGGCCTCAGGGACCCGGCGGGTGCAGCAGGTCGAGGAAAGGGCGGGGCTTGAGGATCCGGATACCCTGGTATTCGCCGAGGTCGAGCAGGTGGCGGTCGCCGCTCACCACGAAGGCCGCCCGGCCCAGCAGCGCCGCCGCCAGGTACTTGTCCTCGTCGGGATCGGCCTTGACGGCCTTGATCTCGAGGTCGCCATCCGCGAGATCGGCCAGGATCGCGAGAGACGCCACCCTGAACTCGATCTCGGCATCGGTGCAGGGAAGCTCCTTCCGGAGGCGGGGGTAGTAGAGCACCCGTCGGAACTCCGCCAGGATTGGGCTCGAGAGCACGAGTTCGAAGCGGCGCTGCTCCACGAAGGCTCGCAGAATCTGGCCGGAGGGACCCTGAGGGCGGATGAAGGCGCTGGCGAGGACGTTGGCGTCGAGGACCGCGCGCAGCACGGGTCAGCGGGCCTTCGGTTTCCGGGAGCGATGCTTGGCCTCGTCCGCCAGTGCGTCCGCCGCGGCCTGGGGAAGGGCGCCTTTGCGGGAAACCAGATCGTCCCGCAACTGCATGCGGGCGAAGCTCTCAAGTTGCCGGAGCTTGTCCACGGGGACCAGCGCCGCGAGCGCCTTCCCCTTGCGTTCGATGATGAACTCGTCGTGGCGCAGCGCCACGCGGTTGAGCAGATCCCCGAGGTGCTGCCGGAGGTCCAGGGTCGTGCGCGTCTCGATCATCCTTCCTCCGTAACTACTACAACTATCATAGTTGTTATGGAAGAGGAGTCAAGTTACCTTCGTGCCGCTACTTCCTCCCCGGCAGCTTCTGTTCGACCCGGACCCGGAGCTCCTCGAACTTTGCCTGGTAGCCCCAGCGGCTGAGGCCCTGGCCGTCGGCGTCCCACTTCGGCGCGTAGCCGCGGGCCTTCAAGATGCCGAGGAATGAGTGGAGACGGTCCAGGTCGGTCTCGAACAGACAGCTCATCTGCTTGTACAGCAGCCGCCAGGTGTGCTCGTGGTAGAGGCCCTCCCGCGTGAAGCGCGAGGCCAGATCGCCGAAGAGATCGCCCGCCTTCTGGACCAGCGCGAGGCGGCCGGCACCTGGCGGCAGCGACTTCGACTGCTCGAGGTAGGCGTCCGCCAGCGCCTCCCAGGAACTGCCGTCGCGCATCTGAGGGTCCCGGCGCGTGGACTCCTCGGCCAGGTCCACGGCCTTCTGGAACTGGCCGGTCATCAGCAGACAGCGCAGGACGCGGGACTTCAGCCCGGGCAGGTCCCCGGCCTTGGCGGACAGCAGCAGCTCCTGGCTCAGATCCAGCGATTGCCCGTAGATCTTGCGGGCCTCCTCGATCCGGACTTTGTCGCCGGCCGCCACCGCCATGCTCATGCGGCTCTCCGCGACGAGGAAGAGCATCCGGGCCATGCCCTCCGTCTGGTCGCCCGCCTTCCCGGGCTTGAGCTGGAAGTGCCGGGTGTAGTGCTCCGCGGCTTTGAGGTTGAGGCGCTCGCGCTCCTCCGGATCCGCCGCCTTCGCGGCCTCCTCGAGCAGGGCGTTGGCGAGCAGCCCGAGCGCGCGCGCGACCGCGTCGAGCCCGACCTGCTCCTTCTCGTAGCGGACCTGCAGCCCCGCGAGGTCGCCCTCCGCCTCCCGGACCCGGCCCAGTTGGAGCCGGGCCTGGATGCGGACGGCGAGGATCTCGATGAGGAGTTTCGGGTCCGCCTGAGGATGCGTCCGCTCGACGTCGGCGGTGAGGGCGAGGGCCTCGGCGGGTTTGCGCAGGCGCGAGTGCACGAGCATCCGCGCGGAATAGAGGACGGAGCCCGCGGCGTTCCTCGCGACGCGCGCGTCCTTCACCGGCAGCGCGGCCACGAACGCCAGGTGTCTGCGGAAGGCGTCCAGGGCCTGGTCCCAGGCCGCGCCGCCCTGCTGATGGCGACAGCGTCCCTGGCTGAAAAGCGCTTCCTCCTGGTACACACCCCCGGCTTGGGCCAGCTTCTCCCATTGGGCGGCGGCCTCGGCCCACAGTCCCTTCATCTCGAAGTCGATGGCGGCGTCGCGGAGCAGGGAGCCTCCCGCCTCCGCCGGAAACGACTTCGTCACCCAGGCCCGGAAGTCCTCGAAAAGCTTCTCGTCGGTTTTGTCCTTGCTGATCCGGGAGAGGCGTCCGAGGGACTGCAGTTTGAGCAGCGCCGCGCGGGGCGCCTCGGGACTGCCGGCGAGCGGGGCTTTTTCGAAGGGCGTCAGCGCGACGATGCTCTCGTGGTAGCGCTCGAGGTAGTAGTAGCAGCGGCCGATCTGGTAGGCGCACTCGGAGGCGAATTTCCGGTCCTCGGGCTTCCGGATGGACGCAAGCGCCCGGCGGTATTGCTGGAGGGCCTGGAGCAGGAAGGGCCGGCCGCGTTCGAAGAGATTGTTGCCGGCGTTCATGGCCAGGGCGGGGGAGAGCTCGCCCCCGTATTCGCCGAGCAGGTCGATCGCGAGGTTCTCCACCCAGCTGTCCGGGTGCTGCCGGGCCAGCTGCTGCAGGCGCTCGACGCCCTTGGCGATCTGGCCGCTCTTGCACTCGACGCGCGCCTGTTCGAGCTGCAGGGCCTTGCCCGTCTCCTCGAGCCGCGCCTGGGGGAGGATCTTGAAGTAGTCCTCGGCGAGCCGTCCCGCGGCCACGTATTCGCGTTGGGCCGTCGCGCCGCGTTTCGTGTCGGCGTACGCCGTGCGGGCCTTCATCTCCTGGAGGATGCCCCGGGCGACGACGTCGCGGACGCCCTCGTTCGCGCGGGCCTGCTTGTCCCCGAGCAGGCCCCGGACGCGTCCGAAACTCATGAAGGATTGCCTCCAGTACGCCTCCGCCTGTTCCGCTGGGGCGGACTCGGCGAGGAGCCGGAAGGCCCGGCCCATGAAGAGGGAGGCGTCGTACGCGAGCAGATAGGACTCGTACTGCCAGAGGAACTCGTCGCCGAAGAATTTGATCGACGTTTCGAGGAGGGCTTTGGCCTCGGCGCCGCGGAGGGATTCGCCTTGTGCGAAGAGCGTGCTTCCATAGGCGTACTTCGCGAACATCAGCTCTTCGCCGGACGCGGGGTCCTTCTGGAGCTGGACGACGAGGTCCTTGAAGATCTTCAGGGCAGAACGGAAAGCTTCGGCGGCGGGCTCCGTCCTGCCGGCGCCCAGCAGCGTCCTGCCCCTGGACTGCTGGAGCTGGCCGAGGTCGGAGAGGACGCGGCTGCGGCGGGGAAAGGCGGGGAACTCGCGAAGGACGTATTCGAGCTCGCGGAGGGCCAGATCGCCGAGGCGGAGCCGCTCCTCGGGCGACTCGGCCCGCTCCGCCATGAGGACTTTCAGGCGCGCGAGCCCGTAGCGTCCCTCCGCCGCCTGACGGGGATCCCCGGCGACGCGCTGGAAGAGCTCCTCGGAACTGTCCCACCAGCCGCGCTCGGCGAGGGCGCCGGCGAGTCCGACGTCGTCCTGGGCGGCGCCCGCGAGCGTGCAGAGCAGGAGGGTCATCATGACCCATTCGACGCCGGGTCTGCCGGAGCTGATGCAGCTACTTTCCGGGTGATGGATCCTGCCGCCCCAGCCGGCGCAGCGTTTCGATGTTGCGCTGGGGGATCTGGTCGGCGTCGGGATAGTCGGCGAGGGCGCGTTCCACGCTGGCGTCGCGCAGCAGATGCAGGGTGGGGTAGGGCGAGCGGTTCGTGCGGTTCGTCACGTCGTCCGGCTCCGTGTCCGCGAACTGGTAGCGCGGATGGAAGCTCGCGATCTGGAGCTCGCCCTCGAGTCCCAGCTCCCGGACCACGTCGTCGGCGACGTCGAGGAAGTCGTTGTACTCGAGGAAGTCGCCGAGCACCTGCGGGTGGATGAGCAGGGTGGTGTCGGTCACGGCGGGGTCTAGGGTCCGGAGCAGGAGGAGTTCGTCGATCAGATCGGCCCGCAGCGCCGGGGCCGTCTGCGCCGTGCTGACGGCGTAGCGGATGCGGCCCGCGACATGGACCTCCCGCGCGAAGGGGCAGAGGTTGAGGCCGATGACGTCGGTTTCGAGCCACTTCCGCGTGGCGGCGATGATGTCCTCGTTCGAAGGGGGTGGGCTCACCGCAGGATCGTAGCCGAATGAGGTGGGGGCGAGTAGGCGATTCCTGAATTTGAAACCATGCCCCTGAGGTTCGAGTTCCGGATCGGAGCGGCCTGATCAGGGACCTTTCACCCTTGTTGCCGGTGTTTCCAGTAGCCGGGGCTTCGGAGCAGGTGCATCACGGCCAGAATTCGGATGCCGGCCGGCTCTATAAAGCAGAGGATGCCGTAAGGGAATCGGTGGACCAGGCAGCGCCGGATCGGTCCTTCGATCGCCGGCCAGCTTTGGGGCGCTGCGATAACCCGTTCGATGGCGGTCTTGACTTCCGCGGCGAGATCCAGCCCCAGTCCCGTCCGGCGCTCCTCGAAATAGGCGATCGCCTCAAGAAACTCCGCGCTCGCCTCGGGATGTACCGAAACCGTCATGTCCCGAAGCGGTTTCGGATCTGATCGAACACTTCGGAGAGGGGGATGGGGCGGACGGCACCGGACCGAAGTTCATCGAGCCTGCGCTGAGCCAGGGCGGCCCACTGGCGGTCGATCTCGGGTTCCGGCGGGTTGAAGGTCTTCAGGAGGGAATCGATCACGAGAGCCCGCTCCTCGATGGGGAGTTCCGCGGCTTCCCGGATGATCTCATTGGCGCCGTGCATCTTGTGGCCCTCTGTAAGCACTATACTTCAAGGTGCGGGAGGTGGGGCCGAGAATGGGATTTGAACCCACAACCCCCGCTTTACGAAAGCGGTGCTCTACCATTGAGCTATCTCGGCGTTCTAGTTGGGAGCCAGTGAGTTGCGGCAATCTACCCACCGACCTTTCGCTTGTCAATTGCCTGTTGAGTAGTCCCGTGAGTAGTGATCGGAGTGATTTCGGCCTTCCCGTCGAGCGCTCGGACGGCGTCCCGGAGGTTGCCGGGAGATAGGTGCGCGTAGCGCATTGTGGTCGTGATCGAGGAGTGCCCGAGGATCTCCTTTACCGCGTTCAGGGGGACGCCGCGCTGCACCATCCGGCTCGCGCTGGTGTGCCGGAGGTCGTGCCACCGGAAGTTGAAGACCCCGGCGTCCGTGAGGGCATCCCGCCAGGGGTGGTTGTTGAACCGGTCGTACCTCGTCCCCGTGTCCGTGTTCGTGAAGACGTACGGGCTTTTGATATGCCGATCAACCGACTTCAGGGCATCATGGAGCGTCTCGTTCATCGGGATTTGCCGGTCCCGATGGTTCTTGGTGTTCCGTACGAGGATGATCCGTTCGTCGAATCGGACATCGGCCCAGGTCAGGTTGATCTGCTCACCCTCACGCATCCCTGAATGGATTGCCACGAGGACGGCGGTACGGAGGGGTTCGGAGAGCCGCGCAAGGATCTCGGTCTCCTCCTTGGGGTCCAAGTACCGCACCAGGGCGTTATTCACCGTGGGCTTTTTGACGAGGGAAACCGGATTCCGTTCGACGATCTCCCGCTTCCGGGCTTCCGTGAAGAGGGCCGAGAGGGTGATGAGTTCCCGGCATACCGTGGCAGGGGCCGCGCCATCCTTGAGCCGTCCATCCGAGTAGCGCTGGACGTCGCCCGGGGTAACGCGCTGGAGGACCAGATTCCCCAGGCGGGGAAGCGCGTTCGTCAGCAAGATGCCCTTGGCGCGCTCAAAACTCCCCTTGGTCAGATGAGCTTCCGCGTGCTCGAGGTACTCCTTCGAGAATTGACGGAGGGTCGTGGAAGGAGCAGGGGAGAGGAAGGAATCAATGCTGGGAAGCTCCTGGAGCCGGGCACGCTCCACGGCATCCTGCCTGTCGGCGAGTATCCGCTCGGCCAGGGTTTTCGTCTTCGCGTTCGTCCGTTCCCTACGGAGCCGACCATCCACATCTTCGAAGGCAATCCCCCAGATCATGCGGCCGGAGCGCCTATCGCGGAAGGCGTACCCGCTACCCCTGCGATTCTGAGCGGGGCGATTCACCGGGGGCGCGCTGGTCTCGACTGGTTCCATTGCCGACTTCCTCCAAAAGCGCCATAGCGGGACAGCCTATTTGCGCTTCCGCTTGTTCGCTAAATGGTCTTCAACGAGGAGACGAAGATAGTCCGAAAGGTCGCGGCGATCTTCAGCCGCGCACCGGAGCAGTTCCTTGTGCAGGACCTCGGGGAGCCGGAAGTTTACCCGGGGTGAAGGTCCTGCGTTCTTTCCCAACCTCGGCATACGTATTACCTTAACACTATTGTCTGACAATGGATACAATGAATCGTACTTGGTGACATGGATTCTAGCTAACTCCTTGGACTCGAGCCCATTGCAAGGGCGGATTTATTGCGGAGCCATGCAAGGAAAGGGTCTCGGCATATGTATCGACGCCGAGGACTAAGGGTGACGAGCCATGCTCGCAGAAGGTCTCCAAGCTCCCCGTCCGATCCATCTCTCCGGCCGTCTACGAGGCGTCGCACGGCTCCAGGAGTCAGCCGGAGGTAGGCTGCCACGTCCTCGAAGTTCAGAAGAGGGGCATCCTCGGGGATCTGGGCTTGCTTATTGGGTCCGTCCTGCTTGAAGGCATTTTCCATGGCGATCAATCCTTGTCCTGGATCATCTGTTTCCCAGCTCTCCACGTGTTCCGTTTCGCTTCCTGGTGCGCCCTGGCCCGCTCTTCCCGGTATTCGATCCTGAAATCCTCGTATTCCTCGAGGGTCTCTGGGCGTTCAGTACCCTTCCTGGTTCTCCAGACGGGGAAATCGACACTGCAGACGTGGAAGCGTTGGCCGGTTAGCTTGTCTGTGGGGTCCATACCGATTCTGAATCCCCCGCAGCGGCCGTCGCAATTCACGATCTGGGGCATCAGGATGGCTTCCAGCTTCTGGAGCCTGCGCTTGAAATCACGCACCTCCAACCCTCCTCAGAGGCTGGGCGTCTGGATCGGCTTGTCGGAGTTCGAGTTCCTCCAGCCTTTCGGTCAGGTCCCAGACCTCCACCGCCTGAACAGCTTGCCGGAGGATCTCCCGGGCGGCGGCGATCTCCGCCGACGGCTCCCCGCACTTGAGGTTGCGTTCCAGGGCCTCGACGGCGGCCCCGGTGGCTTGCTGGAGGCGGGCGGCAGCCCCCTCGACTACCTGTCGCCGCGCCTTTCGGTAGCTTTTCTGGAAGGCGGACTGCTGCAGCCAGCGCCAGAGGGTTGTTTCGGAAATCCCGGCCTCCTGGGCGGCGGTCTCGAGTGTGGGCTTCAAGAGCAGGGCTGCAATCGCCTGTTCCATCTTCCGGGAGAGCTTCTCCCCGTGTCCGGTCTTCATCTGTCGCCTCCTGTCGTCACTGCTTGATTGATCCATTCCGCGACAAGTTCGGCCGCAGCGGGAGGGTGGCACTCTCCGCAAGCGATGACGCCGCCCTTGGAGCGCCAGAGGCGAAGGTGGCCGTAGATACAGGCGGGAGCAGGGGAGGCTGCCCCCTCCAGCAAGTTCCCGAGTTTGGCGGCCTTCGTGGCGGCCTTGGGCTTTGGGGGCCTAAAAACATCATTTTCAGAAGAATTTGCGAAGGGTACCACTTGGCGGCCTTCGAAGACCGCCAAGTCCTGCATGTGGGCGGTCTTTGGGCGTTCTTCGCCAGATTCGCTTAAAATGCGGTTTTCAGGGGTGCTTCCGGGGTCACTTTCCCGAAGGCCGCCAAGACCGCCAACGGAGGCGGCCTTGGGCACCCTAGCCCCTGGGATGTGCCATCTCCAGCCCCCGCCGAAGGCGGCCTTCTCTGAGGCGACCCCAGCCTCGGGCTTTGCGCGCTCAATTGATCGCCAGGCGATACAGGCTCGGCGAGCTTCATCCTTGAGTTCCGAGACAGTTCGTGACCCATGCGCCAGCACCTCCCGGAGGAAGTCGCGAGCTTCATCGGCGGCTGGCCTTTGTGAGCGGGTACCCTCTCGTGCCTCCATGATGTCTGATGCCGTCCGAGAGGAGGTTCCGTCCCAGACGACATGCGGGACCTCGTTCGCCGTCTCGACGTGGAAGAGAAGGGACTCTGGCTTCCGGCTGAGATTGCACTTCGTTGCAGCTAGGATGCGGCGCTCGCCCGTTTCGTCGTCAGGGTCAGGCGCAACCATCAGCCCAGCCCGGGCTGCCCCGATGATGCCGATAGACCCGCCCCCCGCGTAAAGGGCGTTGGACCCGCCCGACTTCCGGAGATGGCGCACGAGAACGACTGCGGTTCCAAGTTCGGCGGCCAGCGCAGCCAGGGGCGCGAGCAACTCGCGGATCTGGGAATCGACATGAGAGTCTTTACCGCCGAGGTAGGCCATTACGGGGTCGATGACGACGAGCGCTGCGCCCATCTCCTGCACCGCTGATCGAATCGTCGCCACGTCCGCCAGGGTGGGGATGCGAACGGAGACCTTATCGTCCTCCCCGACCCGCCGGACCCCTTGGAGTAGCACGACCCGCTCGGGGTCGCCTCCAGCCGCGTCAAGCCGAGGGCGCACGGTGTCCGCGGGATCGTCCTCGGCGTTCAAGAGGATCGCTCCTGTCGCGCCGGAGAGATCCCCCGCGCTACCGTCGGGCATCGCGAGGCCCCGTGAGACTCGGGCGGCAAGGTCTATTGTGACGAGCGACTTCCCGAGCCCCGGATCGCCATCAAGGATCGACAGCTTCCCAAGGGGGATTCGCCCCGGCCAGAGCCAACGAACAGGGGTGGGCTCGACTGTGGACAGACGCAGGAGTACAGGGCCGTTCGAGGGCTCACCGCCGTTGGCCGCCACCCTCGCGGTCTCGAGCCGTTCCCATTCAGCCGTACTCATGTTGCGAGCGTGTGCAAGCAGGGCGGCCTCGACCGCTTCATTTGCCATAGCCGAGTTCCCTCAGACGAGACTCAGCCGCACGAATTATGTTTGCGCAGTCGTACAGTACATCGATTGGATCCTTGTCCAATCGCGTGTGTTCTTCCCGCCACGCACGATCCTGGCCCAGTTCGTTTAGCCCAGCGCCTTCGACGCAATCGGACATCAGCTTTATCGCGGAACACACCACTTCGCGAGCCTTCTCGCTCCCTTGAGTCGGGATCATCGCCGCACCTCCTTCAGCCGATCCTCTTCCTTAAGGATGGCCTGGAGTTGGCCTAGGACGTGGGCTGGCCAGGTGCGGACGATTCCGGCCCTTTCGGGGGGGCCTATCAGTTCGTGGAACTGGTAGACAAGCCGCTCGACGGTGGCGCGCTTCTCACCCAGGGCGCGCATGATCTCCGGCAGGGTCAGGCGGGACTTCAGGTCGGGCATCGCTCCTCCTTCGGCAGCGTTGTTTCATTCGCTGCCTACCTATTGGGGGGCGAGTTGCCCATACGCCATGCTTTAGCAGGCGTAACATTCTGGTCTAAAGCATGTTAGGGGAAAGCGGCCCCTTGAAAGTGTTGCAGAAAGTGACGCATCGGAAATCAGTCCTCCCTGGACTCCTCGTCCTCCGGTGGTTCAAACGTGTCCCCATGCTTCACCTTCGGAGCCTCCTGATTCGCCTTCCGCCGGGCCGCATTGACATTCTTGAAGTCTGTATCACGATGCAACGTCGAGGGGGCTACCCCAAGCATGGTAGCGATCTCCCTCACCTTGAGGCGGCGGTTCCCCAGGAGCAGTTTGATCGCGAGAGCGATTTTGGTCTTCTTAGATTTCTTTCCCTTGCGGGCGCTCGCCGCACGCTTGCTGCGTGCCACTTCTGCTTCAAAAAGCTGGAATTGCCCGCTTGCCGTGTCCTCCTTCTCAAGACGCGATGCCTCCAGGCTTCGCGCACGTCGTGCCAACGGATCGTGCATTTGTCGAGCCAGATTCAACTGCTCCCTCTCTTCGTCGGACAAGCGCTCATCGGGCTCGACTTTCCGGGCCAGCACGATGCTGGCCCAAGTACGGGCATCCTTCCTGACGTTCTTGAGGAGTCGGCTGACTCGCTTCAGGAGTGGGGCTAGGTCCGGTGCCTCGGAATGGGATGCAACAGGAAATCGTGCAAGTTCTAGGTAACAGAGGTTAGCCCATTGATATTCCGAAAGATCTTCTGCGCGCTTAGCTTCGACCTCAAAAAGGGCACTCGCATAGGACAGCGCGTGCTCGATATCGTAAGTTGGAAATCGTGCTGAAGAGGTAGTCTGGTTAGGCAGAGCCGTTGAGGGAGTGGGCTCAGCAGCGCTTCTGATCGTCTTCCGAGACATTGTTCCCCCCTCGTTCCCAGCCGTGAGCACCTAACTTGAGCGGACACGATCAGCGCCGCTCGGACACCATTAACGCCATGATCCGGATGTTTCCTGGATCCTCATCTCCGAACCGATGCGCGCCATTTCCTCAGTATGCCTTGGGCATCGAAACCCAACTGGAACTCATCGTACTGTTCCCGTGAGGTCCCTCGAAAATACACCGTCCCGTAACTAATCCGGTACTGCCAGTACTCCATGGAACCAAGTGTCTCACGCCTCCTCGGCATCCCGTAGATTCCGGCAATTCTCTCCTTGGTGGCGCTTCCGACAAGTTGGTCGAGTTCGGCCGTAAGCTGTGCAGTTCGCTTGTCCGCCTGGCATTGGGCCATGCCCATGAGAAGCGACGCGCTCAAGACCGCAAGTGCCGCCATTTTCACGCCTAAGTTTCCTCCGGTGTCCCCTCGATGTCCACTCCGCCTAGGGAATCGTTACCGTGGTCAGGGCGCTCTCCCCGTCGCCGCAGCAGGCGGTTGGCCGGATGGCCCGACGCCGGGTTCAACGTCCATGGAGCCCCCGTAAGTTCAAAGCCTTTTTTCCATTCTAACTCGCGGGAGGGCGGTAAGCTTTGAACAATCGTGCCATAGCCGATTCACGGTGAATCTTGGAGGATGCATGGGACTTAGAGGTTATTCGACGAGAACACTATTCGTGGCTCTCCTGGTTCTGGCGGTCTCCGGGGTTTCCTGCAACCTCTCCAAGCAGGAACGCCAGGACATGTACGCGGCACAACTTGACCCCCTCATCGGGAAGGCTACGCGCGATGAGCTGGCCCAGATGTACGGTATTCCCATGAAGAAGGACACAGTCGGGGATAGCGAGTACTGGCTCTGGCGCTTCAAAGCGCGCAAGGACGCTGATGATGCGTTCATTCCCCAGAAGAACACCTTCTTCAAACATGAAGATCTCACCGTCGGCTTCGATGTTAAGGGGGTCATGTTGAATTGGCGGGTTGCGATTCCGAAATGAAGCCACGGGAGTTCTAACTTGAGATGGTGGGTTTCTCCCGGTTCTTCCTCCTCCTCCTTGTGTTACCATTGAAGTAAGAACGCCGTATGCCCGGACGACATGAAGCCAGCCTTCTGGAACGGCGTGAAGAAGGGGCTTATCGCCAATCCGAGATCAAGCCATGTATCTCTTCGACCCTTGGCCTACACTTGATGCAGGTTCCAGATATTCTTGCCCTGCTTTTCCGGAAATTATTGCCCTATCCGG
>CAZUJF010000062.1:0-13381 GCA_964619955.1 uncultured Planctomycetales bacterium | reverse complement strand
TCAAGAGTAGGGGGGACTTTCGCCCGAGGGGGGCGAAAGTTGCACATCGCGTGACGGTCCGTTCGGCCCCTCGCACCTGCGGGCCCTCGCCCGCGCGCTCGCGGAAGGCGCGCCCCCGCCGCGCTATTCCTGGATCGGCGCGCTCGCGCGCAATCTCGCGCTCTATCCGGTGATCCTCGCGCACGGATTCCGCCGTCTGATCCCCTGAAATCGCGCGCGAATTCTCGAAAAACCCCGTCGGGTTTTTGAACTCGAGTCGACCCTCACATTGTATGAATAGTATTGCCTGGCCTTGGACAGAGGGGGTTGCGGAGCCGGGATCAGGCCCAGGATTCTCCCATCGGCATTTCCCACCCGACCCAACAAACCAGACGGGCTGCTTTGTTGCCTTCGCGAGGCAACAAAGCAGCCCGTCTGGTTTGTTGGTTGGCTTGCTGACTGCCTACTTGAGCGAGGGATAGTCGATGTATCCCCGCTCATCCCCGCCGTAGAAGGTCTTGGGGTCCGCCTCCTGCAGAGGGGCGTTGCGCCGGAAGCGCTCCACCAGGTCCGGATTCGAGATGAAGAGCCTCGCGAACGCGACGGCGTCCGCATGCCCCGCCTTCAGAATCTCCAGGGCCTTCGCCTTCGTGAACCCCGCCGCCGCCACGTAGACGCCCTTGAAGTGCGGACGCAGCACGGAGGCGGGGGCGGGCTTCCATCCCGGCCCGCCGTGACGCGCGTCGGCCGCGTCGGGCTCGACGACGTGCGCGTAGGCGATCCCGAGAGCGGACAACTGCTCCAGCACGTACGAGAACGTGCCGACGGGATCGCGGTCGCTCATGTCGTTGAACGTGCCCGAGGGCGCGAGCCGCACGCCCACGCGGCCGGGCTCCCAGGCCTGCGCCGACGCCCGGGTGACTTCGAGCAGGAAACGCGCGCGGTTCTCCACGCCGCCGCCGTAGCGGTCCGTGCGCCGGTTGCTGCCGTCCCTCAGGAACTGGTCCGGCAGATAGCCGTTCGCGCCGTGGATCTCGACGCCGTCGAAGCCCGCCGCCCGGGCGTTCGCCGTCCCCTTCGCGTAGTCCGCGACGATTCCCGCGATTTCGTCCGTCTCGAGGGCCCGCGGGGCGACGTAGTCCTGCATGCCCTGGGGCGTGTAGGTCTTCCCGCGCGGGGCGATCGCGGAAGGCGCGACGGGCAGGAGACCGCCCGGCTGCCAGAGGGGGTGCGAGATGCGGCCGCAGTGCCAGAGCTGCAGCACGATGCGTCCGCCGGCGTCATGCACCGCCTTCGTGACGCGCGACCAGCCCGCGACCTGCTCCGGCGAATGGATGCCCGGGGTGTCGGGGTAGCCCACGCCGTACGGGGTCACCTGCGTGGCTTCCGTGATGATGAGCCCGGCGCCGGCGCGCTGGCGGTAGTACTCGACGACCGGGTCCCCGGGGACGTTCCCGGCGCCCGCGCGGTTGCGCGTCATGGGCGCCATCAGGATCCGGTTCGCGAACTCCAGAGACCCCGCCCGCAGCGGGGCGAACAACGCGGCGTCGCTCATGGCTCTCCTCCGTCGATCCTCTGGAACGGCCGGAGGAGAGGCCCCCTTCCCGGAAAAGGGATCAATTCATGAGCGGAGAGTCGCAGAGGTGCAGCCCGCCCTGCGCGGCCGCCTCCTCCGCCTCGCGCTTGAGCGCGCGAAGCATGGAACGCGCCACGAGCGGCGATCCGAAGAACATGTTCACCTCGGCCCCGCAGACGCAGGCCACCGGGTAGCGGTCCTTCAGCGCGTCCTGGTCGCGGATCGTCAGCGAGACGTGGTCCGAACAGGACGTGCACTTGAAAATGAGCCGCAGCCCGCCGTCCACCAGGACCCGATCCGTGAGATCGAAAGGTCTATCCGCCATATCCCACCCTCCAGCTGTTACCCAGAGATGTATCGACCCCGGCGGATCCGGACTTTAAGGCGAATTGCGGCCCTTGCCGTTCCGGGGCCGCTTCACTACCATGCGCCCATGCCTACGGCGCCTGCGCCGGGCGCGGCGGCGTCCATGACCGCCCCTCCCGGCCCGAGACCCGAGATCCTCGCCCCGGCGGGCGACTTCGACTGCGTCCGCGCGGCCGTCCAGAACGGCGCCGACGCCGTCTACTTCGGCCTGAAGCAGTGGAACGCCCGCGCGCGGGCCGCCAATTTCAGCGTCGAGGAGCTCCCCGAGCTCTTCTCCTACCTGCATCTCCGCGGCGTCAAAGGCTACGTCGCGCTCAACACGCTCGTCTTCTCCAACGAACTCGACGAGGCCGCCCGCCTCCTGGAGCGCGTCCTCCCCCACGCGCCGGACGCGTTCATCCTCCAGGACTTCGGCGTCGCCCGCCTCCTGCGCGAGATGGCCCCCTCCGTGCCGCTCCACGCCAGCACCCAGACCAGCACCAGCAGCGCCGAACAGCTGGACGTGCTCCGCGAACTCGGCTTCTCCCGGGTCATCCTCGCCCGCGAGCTCTCCGTCGCCGAGATCCGGAAGATCCGCGCGGCCACCGACATGGAGCTCGAGGTCTTCGTGCACGGCGCCCTCTGCGTCGCCTACTCCGGCCAGTGCCTCACCAGCGAGGCCCTCGGCGGGCGCTCCGCCAACCGCGGCGCCTGCGCCCAGGCCTGCCGCCTGCCCTACGAGATGATCGTCGACGGGCGCAGCACGCCCCTGGGGGACAGGAAGTACCTCATCTCCCCCCAGGACCTCGCCGCCCTCGACCTCGTGCCCGAACTCTCCGGCCTGGTCCAGTCCTTCAAGATCGAGGGCCGGCTGAAAACCCCCGAGTATGTCGCCGCCACCACGCGCAGCTATCGCGGGGCCGTCGACCAGCCGGGCCGCGTCGTCGGCCGCGACGAACGTCTCGTCCTCGAACAGGTCTTCTCGCGCGGACTGACCCCCGGCTTTCTCGGCGGCCTGAACCACCAGACCCTCGTGCCCGCGCTGTCGCCGAAGAAGCGCGGCATCCTGCTCGGACGCGTGGGCGCGGTCCGCGGCCTCCGCGTGCAGATGCAGCTCGAAGCCCCGCTCAAGCCGGGCGACGGCATCGTCTACGACTACGGCCGTCCCGAGGACGACGAACCCGGCGGCCGCGTCATGTACCTCTGGCAGGACGGAGGCCGCGTCGACGGCGCCGACGCCCCCGAGACGGTCGAGTTCGAGGTCCGCGAATGCCCCGCCCCCCAGCCGGGCTGGAAGGTCTGGAAGACCAGCGATCCCGCCCTCTCGAAAACGCTGCGCGCCACGTTCGAGCAGGACCGCCGCAAGGTCCGCATCGACGCGGTCGTGGAAGCGTCCGGCGGCAACCTCAAAGTCACGCTGATCGACGGCCCGCGCCGGGTCAGCGGAGAAATCGGCCCCCTCCAGGAGGCGCGGACGCGCCCGCTCACGGAGGACTACCTCCGCGACCAGCTCGGCCGCCTCGGCAGCACGCCTTTCGAACTCGACGGCCTCAGCGTCACCCTCGGCAAGGTCATGCTGCCCGTGAGCCAGATCAACGAACTGCGACGCCGTCTCGCCGCGGACCTGGAGGTCCTGCGCCGGCAGACGCCCGTCGTGGAGATCCGCACGGGAGCGCTGGACCGCCTGCGCACGCTGCCCGGCCGCACGGAGCCCGCCCTCGAACTCATCCCGCTCTGCCGCACGATGGAACAGGTGAACGCCGCGCTCGACGAGGGGGCGAAGACCGTCGAGTGCGACTTCGAGGGCATCCGCCTCTACCGCGAGGCGGTCCCGCTCATCCATCTCCGCAACGCCCGCGCCCGGCTCGCCCCGCCGCGCATCTTCAAGCCCGGCGAGCAGGCCGTCCTGGCGAGAATCCTCGAGGCGAAGGCCGACGGCATCCTCATCCGCTCCTCCGCGCATCTGAGGTATTTCCGCGCGGCGGCGCCCGACCTGGACCTCGTCGGCGACTACTCGCTCAACATCGCCAACGAACTCAGCGCCGACTTCTGGCGCGACCACGGCCTGGCCCGGATCGTGCCGAGCTACGACCTCAACTGGGAGCAGTTCCAGGCCTTCGTCGCGCGGACCGATCCCGGCCGCCTCGAGGTCGTCGTCCACCAGCACATGCCCATGTTCCACATGGAGCACTGCGTCTTCGCCGCGCTGCTCTCCACGGGCAAGGACAGCACGGATTGCGGCCGCCCCTGCGA
The DNA here is from genome assembly GCA_964619955.1 of uncultured Planctomycetales bacterium. Taxonomy (GTDB): domain Bacteria; phylum Planctomycetota; class MHYJ01; order MHYJ01; family JACPRB01; genus JACQFK01. Next base: position 9,228 of record CAZUJF010000062.1, on the reverse strand, counting down.
CCGCCATGCGGTCTCCCTGCGGGACCGCGTGGGGATGGAGCATCCCGTGAAGGCGGACGTCGGCTGCCGCAACACGATCTTCAACGCGGTGCCGCAGAGCTCCAGCCAGTACCTCCTGGCGATGAAGGCGCTCGGCATCCGCCTCTTCCGCGTCGAGCTGCTCAAACAGACCGCGGAGGAGGCCCGCCGCCTGCTCCGGTCCTACCGCGACGTGCTCGAAGGAAGGTCGGACGGCCAGGGCTTGTGGAAGGAGCTCCGGGCCCTCAACATCATGGGCGTGACGCGCGGCCCCCTGGGGCGGGATGAGTAGGCGCCCCCGCCGCGTTCAAGGATGAAAGGAGACACGCATGAAAACCGACATCGGACTCCGGGAAAAGTCGCGCGAAGCCGTGGCGATGTTCCTGTCGGCCCTGCTGGCCGACGAGATCGTCCTCTACACCAAGACCCGGAACTACCACTGGAACGTGCGCGGCCCGCACTTCAACGACCTCCACAAGCTCTTCGACGCCCAGTACGCGGAGCTCAACGGGATCGTCGACGAGGTGGCCGAGCGCATCCGCTCGCTCGGCTTCCCCTCCCCGGGCACGCTCGCGGAGTTCCTGAAGCTCGCCCGGCTCAAGGAGAAGGCGGGGGACCGCCCCGACGCGGCCGGCATGCTGAAGAACCTGCTTGCGGACCACGAGGCGCTCGTCCGGCAGCTGCGCGGCGACATTGAAGCCGCCGAGAAGCAGGGAGATGCCGCCACGGCGGACTTCCTCACCGGCCTCATGGAGCAGCACGAAAAAACCGCCTGGATGCTCCGAGCCTCGCTCGAATAGACGCTTGCGGCACCGGGGAGGGGATGCTAAAACGTCCCGTCCCCATGCATTCCCACCTCCTGCACGACATCGGGCTCTGCGTCATCGCCGCGACGGTGCTGGCCTTCGCGGCGCGGCTGCTCCGCCAGCCGCTCATCCTCGCCTACATCAGCGCGGGCCTGGTCATCGGCCCCTTCGGCCTGAAATGGGTCGTGGACCACGGCTCCATCGCCCAGATCTCGGAGCTCGGCCTGGCCTTCCTGCTGTTCATCGTCGGCCTGGAAATCGACCTGCGCGCCCTCGTCCGCTCCGGCAAGACCTCGGCCGTCGCGGGCACCACGCAGGTGAGCGTCTGCGGCCTCCTGGGCTGGGGCGCCGCCTGGCTGCTCGGCTTCCGCGGGCTCGAGGCCGCCTACCTGGGCGCGGCCAGCGCGTTCAGTTCGACGATGATCGTGGTCAAGCTGCTCTCGGACAAGGGGCAGCTCGACACCGTCGCGGGCCGGATCACGCTGGGCGTCCTCCTGATGCAGGACGTGCTGGCGATCGTGGTGCTCGCCGTTCAGCCCAACCTCTCGAACCCCGCGCTCGGCCCGCTCGCCCTGTCGCTCGTGAAGGGGCTCGCCCTGGTGGCGGGGACCATCGCCGCCTCGCGCTGGATCCTCCCGCCCCTCTTCCGCAGGGTCGCGTCCACGCCGGAGGTCCTCCTCATCTCGGCGATCTCCTGGTGCTTTCTCGTGTCCTACGCCGCCGTGAAGGCGGACTTCTCGATCGCCATGGGCGCCCTGATCGCGGGCGTGTCGATGTCGACCTTCCCCTACACGCTCGACGTCGTGGCGAAAATCCGCTCGCTCCGGGACTTCTTCGTCACGCTCTTCTTCGTGGCCCTGGGAATGCAGATTTCCCTGGGCTCCACGAAGGTCCTCGTGGCGGCCGGCGTCCTCTCGGCCGTGGTGCTCGTCGGCCGCTTTCCCCCGCTGATGGCCTCCCTCAAGGCCCTCCGCTACGGGCGGCGCGTGGGCCTGACGAGTTCCCTCGCGCTGTCCCAGGTGAGCGAGTTCTCGCTCGTCATCGTCTCCCTGGGGGTCGCCCTCAAACACATCCCCCAGGAGATCGTGACGATCACGGCCGTCGCCCTCGTGATCACCAGCACCGTCTCGACCTACCTCATCCAGTTCGACCAGGCCATCGTCGGCGGCCTGCTCGGCTGGCTGTCCCGGCGCGGCTTCGTGGACGCGCAGGAGCGCGAGACCAAGGCCGGCGGCCGACGCCGCCACGCGATCGTGCTGCTGGGCTGCCACCGCGCGGGCAGTTCGCTGGTGCCGCTGCTCGTGGAGGACAACCGCGACCTGCTCGTCGTGGACTTCAATCCCGAGGTCCACCGAAAGCTGGGCGAGCGCCGGGTGCCGGTCATCTACGGCGACATCAGCCACGCCGACACCCTCGAACACGCGGGCATCGAGGAGGCGAAGATCGTGATCTCGACGGTGTCGGACGACTTCCTCCAGGGCACCAGCAACCTCAAGCTGCTCCAGCAGCTCCGCAAGATAGCCCCGGCCGCGAAGATCATCGTCCGGGCGGAGAAAGCCTCCGCGGCCCGCGCGATGTACGACGCGGGCGCGGACTACGTCCTGCTGCCGCGGCACATCATCGCGGAGGAGGTGCGCGAAGTGCTCAAGTGGGTCGACAACGGCACGCTGGACGAGGCCCGCACCCGCGACCTCGAAGCGCTTCAGACCCGGCAGGAAGTCATTCCGTAGCCGGGGCCAGGGCCTGGGGGATGAGCAGCACGACCCCGCTGCGACCGGGATGCCGTCTCTTGAGCAGCCGGCGCTCGTCGCGGTGAAGATCCAGGCAGGCGAAGGGGAGCGTTTCCTCAGGCTTCAGGAGGCACTTCGGACAACCCTCGGGATGCACCACCTTGCCCGAGACGTCCACGAGCGGCGGGCCGCAGAGCCGGCAGGTCAGCGGACGATGCTCGTAGAGCCGGCATTCGCCCGCCGCGCCGAGCACGGGGCATTCCACCTCGCCCAGTTCGTCGCAGACCGCGTCGATCTCCTTGTCGTTCCAGTCGTCGAAATCCTCCCCGAGACCGGGGAAGACCGCGCGCAGGCGGCTCATGATCTCCGAGGCCCGGACCTGGATGTCCCTCCGGACTTCCGGAGCCGCTTTGGCGAGACCCTCGCGCAGCAGCTCCGCATCCGCCAGCGTCACGTCGAAAAGCCCCAGGCAGCAGTCGCGGCAACCCTTCGCGCAGGGCAGCTTGTCCCCCGCCGCCGCCTTCGCCTTCCCGTACCAGGCATCGACGCGGCCGAGCAGCGGGCGGAAGTCGTCCATCAGCGCAACCAGGGCAGCGTGAAGGTGGCGGTCCCAAAGTACACGGCGAGGGTGGAGAAATCGGCGACGGTCAGGACGATCGGGCCGCTGGCCACCGCGGCGTTCACGCGGTAGCGCTGGAGCAGGCCGGGCACGAAGACGGCGAGCAGCACGGCCCAGAGCATCGTCACCAGGATCGAGCCGCCGATGAGCAGGCCGAGGCGGGGATCGCCGTGCCAGAGCATCGAAAGCATCGAGACGGCGAGGCCCGCATAGAGGGCGACGAGAACACCGACCCCCAGTTCCTTCCGGATGAAGATGCGACGCTCGTCGGGGGACAGGGTTCCGCCCGCCTGCGCGGAAAGGACCACCGAGGCCGTCTGGGCGCCGACGCTCTCCCCGAGAGCGAGGACGAGCGGGGTAAAGATGCCGACCATGACGAGTTCACCCAGGGTGTGCTCGAAGTACTTCCCGATCACCGCGCAGCCGAGGCCGCCGCCGATCGTCACCGTGATCCAGGGCAGCCGGCCCCGGGTCGCCTCCAGGGTCTGCTTGAGACGTTCGCGCGCCGCGTCCACGCCGACCACGCCCTGGATGACCTGCTCGTCCCGGCGGCGGATCGCCTTCATCACGTCCTCGGACGTGACGATGCCGACGAGACGTTCCTTGTCGTCCACCACCGGCAGGCTCAGATAGTGATGCTGGGTGAAGGTGTCCACGATCTCCGGGCCCGGCGTGCCCACGCGAAGCCGCACGACCTTGGGGATCATGACCGTGTTCACCGGCTTTCGCGGATTCGCAAGCAGCAGCGTCCGCAGGGGCACCACTCCCATGAGGCGGCCCTGCGCGTCCACGACGTAGACGTACGAGGCGGCCGCGGCGTCCTTGCCCGCCCTGAGGAGCTCGAGCGCCCGCCCCACCGTCACCACGTCGGGGACGCTGAGGTAACGCGGCGTCATCAGACCGCCCGCGCTTTCGGGATCGAAGGTCATCAGTCGCCGGACCTGCTCCGCACCCTCGGCATCCAGCGCCGAAAGCGCCTCCTCCCGCCGCCCTTCCGGAAGATGCAGCAGGATGTCCGCCAGATCCTCGGGCGGAATGAGGCGCAGCGTCGGCTTGAGCGCGGCGAGGTCGTAACGGACGAGCAGGCTCGAGAGACTCGAGCTGTCGCAGTCCGCGAGAATGGACGCGGCCATGTCGGGCGGCGCCACGGCCAGCAGGGCCCGCTGATCGGGCGCCCGCAACTGCAGGAACAGTTCCGCGCGGCGGACCGGAGGGAGGGGGCGGAACGCCGCCACGACCTCGGCGGCGCGGCCCTCCCGCATCGCGGCGCGGAGGACCGGCGCCGACGGGTTCTCCGGCAGCGCCGCCGCGACGGGCGGCGGGGCGGCGGGAGGGGGGACGGCGTCCGGTTCGCTCATGCCAGGTCCCGAAGATAGCCCGCACCCCCCGGCGAGGGCAACTTACTTCTTGGCCGGAAAGCGGAATATGGTGCGGATTCTGTCGAGAATGCCGTGGGGGGAGGACGCGGCCTCCTGGGCCTTGCGCACCGCGGTATCCCGCTCCTTCGAGAGTTTTTCCCGGGTGGCGCGGACGCGCGCGGCGAGGATTTCGCTCATGGCCTGGGCCACGGGCGGATTCTCCTGCAGCAGCACGGCGAAGGAGTCCCGGTCGAGGCAGAGGATCTCGGCGTCCTCCAGGGCGACGACCGTCGTGCTCCGGGGTTCCCCCGTGAGCAGCGACATCTCCCCGAAACACGCGCCCGCCTCGAGCCGCGCGACCTCGGTTTCGGCGCCCCCCTCGCCCTTCACGCGGACCGCGAGCGCACCGGATTTCACGATGTGGAACGTCGTGCCCGGCTCCCCCTGGCGGCAGACCGCCTCGCCCCGCGCGAAGACCTGCTGGCTGAGGTCGTCCGCCAGGAGCGCGACGTCCGCATCCTTGAGCGGCTGCAGCAGTTCCAGCCGCCGCAGGATCTGGAAGAGCTCCCCGGGACGACGATCGGGCTTCTCGCGGCTGATATGGACCTCGCGCACCGGAAACGGGATCGGGATGTGTTCGCGGCGGAGCGCGTACCAGACGCCCCGCATCACCTCGCTCTCGATCCGCATGCGGCGGTCGTAGTCGCGGATCCAGAAGCGCATCTCGTAGCGGATGGAGGACTCGGCGTATTCGAGGACGTAGACGTCGGGGGCGGGGTCGGCCATGATCCCCTCGACGCGGGACATCATCGTGCAGAGCACCGAACGGACCTTGTTCGGCGCGACCGAGCGGTCGATGTCGATCATGCGGCGGCAGAGGTGGTCGGGCGTCGACGCGGACAGGTTGATGACGTTCGCCTTCGCCATCGCGCTGTTGGGGACGTAGATCACGTCGTCGTCGCGGGTGAGGATGCGCGTGGAGCGCCAGTTGGAGTCGAGGACCTTCCCCTCGCGGCCGTCGAGCTCGATCCACTCCCCCGGCTTGAAGGGCTTGTCGATCGTGAGCATGAGCCCCGCGAAGACGTTCGACAGGCTCTCCTGCAGGGCGAGACCCACCACCACCGAAAGGATCGCCGACGTCGTCAGCAGCGCCCCGATGTCCGCGTGCGGGAACGACAACTTCACCCCGCCGAGCATGAGCGCCGAGAAGGCCAGGACGCGGACGACGTCCTTGAAAAACGGCGTCAGCGGGGGCTTGCCCCTCAGATGCGGCAGCAGGTCCGCGAACAGCGCCAACCCGAACTCCAGCACCACGAAACCGCCGAAGACCACCAGCGCCAGGGTCGAGACCTCGTAGCCGATCAGCTTCCCCCGAAGATCCGAGGGCGTGCTGGCATGCAGCGCCACCCAGAGGCCGAGGGCGAGGGAGGCTCCCACCCAGCGCACGAGGAGGCGGCTTTGGCGGTCCTTCAGCGTTCTGTCCAAGGAACGCGCCTGGATGAAGCGCAGGAAGGGGCGGAATACGACGAAGGAGAGGATGAGGCTGCCGACGGCCGCCCAGACGCCGAGCATGGCCCCGGCCCCCGGCGTGTAGAGGCCGTCCCGGAATTGTGTCCAGTTCATCGAAGTATGGGCTTGTATCACTTCTTGCCGAGGAGGTCCAGCACCGCGCGGGTGAAGGCTTCCGTCCCCGTCCGCAGCGTCGGCTCCGGGTCCACCGACCAGCGGCTGCTGTGCAGGCCCACCGCCGGATCATGCCCCGGCCGCGTCCCGCCCACCCGGATCTGGAGGCCCGGGACTCCGAAATGCTTGGGGAAGACGCTGAAGTCCTCCCCGCCCATCATGGGCTCGACGACGTGGACGCGCTCCTTCCCGAGCAGCCGCTCGAAGACGCTCTTCACGCGCTCCGTGAGCGCCGGGTCGTGATAGCCCGCGGGCGTGTGCTCCTCCGGCGTCGTGATCTCGGGGGGCTTCGGAACGCCGTGGGCCGCCGCCACGTTCAGCGTGATGCGCCGGATTTCGGTCAGCAGCTTCTCCCGCACCGCATCCTCGTACGAGCGCACCGTCAGCTGCAGCTTCGCGGTGTCGCCGATGACGTTGTGCTTGGCCCCCGCATGGAAGGAGCCCACCGTGACCACCGCCTTGGTGCCGGGGGCCAGCTTGCGGGACACGATCGTCTGCAGCGCCATCACGATCTCCGCGCCGATCACGACCGGGTCCACCGTGTTGTGCGGCCAGGCCCCGTGGCCTCCGCGACCGTGGATCAGGATGTCGACGGGATCCACGTTCGCCGAGGCGTAACCCGAGCAGACCCCGACCTGTCCGGCGGGCAGCGCGTAGTCGTGCACGGAAAGGCAGGCCACGGGCTTCGCCGGCAGCGCCGCCGCGAATTTCGGGTCCGCCGTCATGCGGCGCGCCCCCTGCCCCACCTCCTCGGCGGGCTGGCCCACGAGGATCACCGTGCCGGACCAGCGGTCCTTGAGCTTCGACAGCGCCCGCGCCAGCCCCACCCCCATCGCGAGATGGGAATCGTGGCCGCAGGCGTGCATCACGCCGCTGTTCAGACTCGCGTACGGCAGCCCGCTCTGCTCCTGCACCGGCAGGCCGTCCATGTCGATGCGCGCGAAGACCGCGGGGCCCTCGCCGTTCTTCAGCACCCCGACGACGCCGTGGCCGCCGATCTTCTCCGTCACCGTCCAGCCGGCCCGGCGGAGCTCCTCCGCGAATCGCGCGGCGGTCTTCTCCTCCTGGTTCGACAATTCGGGGTTCTGGTGGAACCAGCGGTAGACCTCGACCAGCGACCCGAGTTCGCCGGCCACGGCGTCGCGCAGCGGCGCGTGGACGTCGTCGCCCACCTGCGGCGCGGGGAGCATGGCCATCGGACGCTCGACCGCGCAGCCGCCCAGGAGCAGCAGGGCCCAGAGGCTGTGTCTCATGTCTTCTTCCTCTTCGCTTTCGGCTTCGCCTTCGGTTTCGGCGCCGCCTTCGCCTTGGGCATCCGCGCCCAGCGCAGCTTCGCCGACGAGCAGCGCGGGTTCATCTCCAGCTCTTCGGGGGACGGCGTGACGGGCTCATCGCTGATGGCGGCGAACAGGCCCGCGCGGAAGCCGTCGCGGAAGGCATGTTTCACCCGGCGGTCCTCGCCCGAGTGGAAGCTGATGACGGCCGCCGTCCCCCCCGGCGCCAGCACCCCGGGGATCACGGCCAGCAGCCGCTCCAGGTTCGCCGGCTCCCGGTTCACCAGCATGCGGACCGCCTGGAAGGTCCGCACCGCGGGATGCAGCGGCATCCGCCCCGCACGCTCCGGGCTGAAGGCCTTCGCTTCGCAGACGAGGTCGGAAAGCTGCCAGGTCATCTTGAGCGGCCGCCGCAGGAACACCAGCCGCGCGATGCGCTCGGACTCCTCCTCGTCGCCCAGTTCCCGGAGCGCGGCCTCGAGGTCCGCCTCGGAGATCGTGTTGAGCAGTTCGGCGGCCGTCCGCCCCTTGCTGCGATCCAGCCGCATGTCGAGCGGGCCGTTGCGGCGCCAGGAGAACCCGCGGTCGCCGGCGTCGAGCTGGGAGCTGGAAATCCCGAGATCCGCCAGCAGGCCGTCGACCTTCTCGATCCCCAGGTCCGCCAGCAGGAGCGGCAGCGCCGCGAAATTCCCCTGTCGCAGCTCGAAGTCGCCGCCGATCCCCTCCAGGCGCATCCGGGCCCGGTCGATGTTTCCGGAGTCCAGGTCGATGCCGATCACCTTCGCGCCCTTCTCGAGCAGCGCCGAGCTGTGCCCGCCGAGGCCGAGCGTGCAGTCCACGATGACTTTGCCCTTCTTGGGCTGGAGCGCCTCGACGGCTTCGTCCAGCAGCACGGGGATGTGGTTCATGATTCAAGTTCCTTGATCCATTGAGACGCGATCGCAGCGGCCGACAACGAAGGCACCCGGGACGCCAGGCGCGCCCCCGGGATCGCCGCCTGCATCGTTTGCGCCGTCTCCCAGGGATGCACGGGATCGCCCTGCACCGCGAGAATACAACAGGGAGCCGCCACCCGCGAGAGATCTTCCGGCCAGCGCTCGACGACGCGCCAGTCCGGCGACGCTTCCAGCACGCGGACGAAGTTCCGCGCCAGCCGCGCCGGCTCGTAGCCCTTCCAATCCGCCTGGAGCGCCGCTCCCCAGGCCTTCGCGCGCGGGGGACTCATGCCCTCCGTGATCCGGAGCAGCCCCGCCTCGAGGCCGCCCGCGGTGAACGCGGCGGCAAGCGAGCGCGTCCGTTCCGGTGGCCGCAGGCTGCCGGGCCCGAAGCCCGGAAGATCCTGCATCAGGGCGCTCACGCGCTCCGGGTGCTTCAGGGCGAAGCGCAGCGCCGTGGCGGCGCCCAGCGAGGTGCCGCCGATCGCGGCGCGCGCCCAGCCCCTCGCGTCGAGGATCGCGCCCCAGTCCTCCGCCATCGCGTCGAAGTCGAAGCCGTCCGCCTCGGTGTCCCCATGCCCGCGCTGGTCGAAGACCACGCAGTTGAAGCGCGCCCCGTAGATCTCCGCGGCCGCGCTGAAATACGATTTCGAGAAGAAGAGCGGGTGCGCAAGGACGAGGGGCGGGCCGGAGCCGAAGCGGAGGCAGGCGAGTTCGCTCCCGGGGCCCCGGACGCGGAAGGACGCGATCTCCATTGGTAAGGGCCTGCCCTTACGGGCAGGCCCTCCCTTTCAAACCGTGCGTG
>CAZUJF010000061.1:0-14192 GCA_964619955.1 uncultured Planctomycetales bacterium | reverse complement strand
AAGCCGTAGCGGCTGTGGCGCGATATCGAGGATCAACTCTGCGGAAAGTGAGACTCAACACGCCCCCATCTTGACTTGCGTTCCGCCCCTGACCTGGCATCAGATGGAATCTGCGGCGACGGCATCAAGGAACTGCGCACGCTGTTTACGCATTCGCCTACTGAGTTTGCCCCTGGATTCAAAGTTTTCGAAAAGAGCGAGCACGCTGTACGCCCCTCTTATCCGACCGTCAGGGTAAATGACCTGCCAGTCCTCCAAGTCGGCTAAGGGGACATCGCGCCGACCGGTCGACTCCTGCGACTGATCGTACGGATCGTTCGCTAGCGAGACGTTGAAGACGTCATTGCGGAACGAATGCACGTAGGCCCATATATGTTCCGTGCTGCCGTTCGGTGTGGACAAAGCGAACTTTACGTATGCGCCGTCGACGTTCTTCGCAACCTGCTCCAGGAACCAAGGCAAGGCCTGTCGTGCCTTCCCAAGAGAAGCCACCAACTCGTCGCACTTGAAGTCGGGCGGAACGTGTTCGACCCCAGGACCTCCATCTCGGATCCAGTTGTAGCCAAGGGTGATCAGCACGAGAGCGATGACCACGCCGATCGTACCAGAGCCATCCCAAGCATTGTTGCGGCTTGGCCCAAAATGGCGATAAAGCGCAACGAGAATCCCGAGAGCTGCGAAGATCACGACCCCGCCCCAGAACGTCTTCAGGTATCCCCGGTCCCGACTCCAGAGAATTCCGATTGGTAGGATGACGGTTAACCCAGAGATCACAGTGATCGTGATCGCGGTGTCTTTCCAGTCATTGCCGACCACCGAGGCAAATCTTTCCATCGGAAGCCCATCATATCTGGGTCCGTCTGCTGGGCGAAGCCGTTGTCTATATCCAATTCTTGGTTCAGCAGACATCACCCCGAAGCGGGACTGGAGGAAATCTGTTTACAACAAAAATCGCCCGAGACCCACCTGCCGGGGCCGCTGATCAGGGGTTCCGGACCGGCTGGTTGGGCTGCCGGTAATTGTCGATCTTCCAACCGCCCCCCGTGAGCGCCAGGCCGTAGAGCTCCGTCCGTTGCGCCGCGCTCCGGACCGCGATCGTCACGCCGCTCTCGTCGGCATAGGCCTTGATGATCTCGAGCCGGGAAAGCTGGAACGCGACCGCCTTCGCCTCCGCGGCGAAATAGGTCTTCCACAAGCCCTGCAGCGAGGGATGCCGGAGCACCGAGGCCGGCGCCTCCTCGGCGCGGCCCGACTTGGCCCGGGTCCGCTTGCAGAATTCGTACCAGATGTCGAGTTCCGTGCGCGCCGTGCCCGTCAGGGCGCCCCGCCAGTCGCGATAGACGCCGTCGTTGTCCGCCGCCCTCAGGTACAGCCACTCCGACTGGTACGCGGGCGCCAGGCCCGCGAAACTCGCCTCGGCGTTTCCCGCGACCGTGTCCCTGACCCACTGCTTGAACGTCTCGAGCGCCGCCTCCTCGGGCTTCGGACCCGTCGAGGCGCAGGATGCCAGAAGCCCCGCCAGCGCGAGGGCGGCCCCTTTCAGGATCGTCATGAACGCACTCCCTTCAGAATCCGGCCGACGTCGGCCAGGGGCACGAGCTGCTCGGCCCCTTCCTTCATGTCCTTCAGCTTGACGGCCCCCTGCTGAAGCTCGTCGGGGCCGATGAACATCGCGTAGCGCGCCCCCGACTTGTTCGCCGAACGCATCTGGGCCTTCACGCTGCGCCCCTCGAAATCCATGTCCCCGGCGAAACCCGCCCGCCGCAGGTCGTTGAGGATGCGGAAGACCTCGAGCCGGGACACGCCCGCCACGGCGACCGCGAAGAAGTCCGCCGCCGGGGCCGCCGCGGTCTCGCCCATCGCCAGCAGGATGCGCTCCACCCCCGCCGCGAAACCCACGGAGCCCACGTCGGGCCCGCCCATGTCCTTCGCCAGCGTGTCGTAGCGCCCCCCGCCCGCCAGCGCGTTCTGCGCCCCGAGGGAGGACGACGAGAACTCGTAGACCGTGCGCGTGTAGTAGTCCAGCCCGCGGACGATGCGCGGATCCACGCGGTACGGAAGGCCGGCGCCCTTCAGCGCCGCCTCCACGACCGCCATGTGCTCGCGGCACGCCGCGCAGGTGTGCTCCATCGCGGGAGGCAGCGCGGACGACAGCTCCACGCAGGCCGGCACCTTGCAGTCGAGGATGCGGAAGACGTTGCGTTCGAAGCGCCTCTGGCAGTTCGGGCAGTACTTCGCGAGCGAGGGCTGGATCGCCGCGCGCAGCGCGTCCCGGTAGCCCCCGCGGCAGGCCCCGCAGCCGATGGAGTTGATCCGCAGCTCCCACGCGCCCACGCCGACGGCCTTCAGGATCTCCGAAAAGAGGATCATCGTCTCGGCGTCCACGAGCGGATCCGGAGCGCCCACCGCCTCGACCCCGATCTGCGTGAACTGGCGGTAGCGCCCCTTCTGCGGCCGCTCCTTCCGGAACGCGGGCCCGAGATACCAGACCTTCCAGAAATTCTTCTTCGCGAAGAGCCCCTGCTCCACGAGCGCCCGCATCGCCCCCGGCGTCAGCTCCGGGCGCAGCGAGTACGTGCCCGCCCGGTCCTCGGGGTCGCCGAACGTGAACATCTCCTTCTCGACGATGTCCGTGGTCTCCCCGCTCGACTTGTGGAAGAGCGCCGTGTACTCGAAGACCGGGGTCCGCAGCTCCTCGTAACCGAAGCGGGCGAAGCAGTCGCGCGCCGCCGCCTCGAGCTTGTGCCACGCGGGAATCTGCTCGGGAGTGATGTCCCGCGTCCCCTCGGGGGCCTGGAAGGTCATGGGGCGGAGTGTACCGGATGCCCCCGCCCCCATGCCACCCTCTTTCTTGTTGACCGCCTTGCGCCGGCGGACGAGGATGACCGCGCCGATCATGAAGAAGGTTCCCCCGACGGAGTTCTACCGGCGCAAACGGAAGCTGGCCTACACCTTCGCCCTGCTCAGCGCCCTCCTGCTCTTCGCCACCCTCACCCAGGGCTTCTTCCTCGAATCCTACAGCCGCCCCCTCCTCGCCCTCGGCGGCGAACAGCTCCACGTCGCGCACCGCACGAACGTCCTGGGCTCCCCCGAGCTGAACGGCACGCGGCTGCTGACCCTGGACCCCTCCCTCCAGCCCCTCCGGCCGCCGCTCCCGCTGATGGACGACGCCGGGGCCCTGCTCGCCGAGGGCGAGGACGTCACCCTCTTCTTCGGCGCGCGCACCTCGGTGCTCCGCGGAGACTCCAGCGTGCGCTCCGCCGATCTCGGGCAGCCCTGGGAGGTCCGCGCCGCGGTGAGCGATCCCGGCCGCCGCACCGCGTGGATCTTCGGCGCGCGCGACGGCCGCATCGTCGCCCGCCGCCGCGCCTTCGGGACCTGGTCCGAGGAGATCCCCGTCGCCCCCGCCGGCGCCGTCGACCGCATGACGGCGTCGATGAACGGCGGCGAAGGGCCCTTCGTCGCCTGGCGCGAAACCGGCGCCGCGCTCATCCGCAGCGCCCAGTTCGACGGACAGGCCTTCGCGCCCCGCGTCGACTTCGAGGGCGTCGTGGCCGACCACTGGGAGGCCCTGCCCTGGAAGGACCGCGTCCTCCTCGTGACCTACCGGAAGGAGGAGCGGACCTGGCGCCAGGTCGCCCTCTTCCTGCAATGCTGCCCCGGCTGCGCGGGGCCCCCCGTTCGGGAACGCCTCTCCTTCACCGACCCCGTCCTCGTCATCGGCCGCCGCGTCATGGGGCTCGCCGCGAGCCTCGTGGGCGAGCGCCTGGTGTTCGTCCTGGCGCGCTTCACCACGATCCAGGCCTGCTCGGTGCCCGCGGGGACCTGGAGGCCCGACGCCCTGCCCGCCCGCCTCACCCCGGTCGGGGCGGAGCCGCTCTGGCGGATCCTGACGGCGGCCTCCTACCCGATCCTGCTGCTCTTCTTTTCGTTCTCGATGATCTTTCTCGGCGTCACGCTGCTGCACGAGCGCGGACAGATATCGCTGCTCGAGACCCTCAGCCGGCGCGATCCCGGGGAGCCGCTGCCCGGCGAGGTGCTCCAGCGCGCCATGGCCTACATCCTCGACCACATCGTGCTGCTGCCCGCCTTCATCATCGGGGTCGAACTCCTGAGCGTGTCGCCGGAGGTCAGCTCGCTCGACCTGGGCGACCCCAAGCTGCTCGGCATGATCGGCGTCTGGGTCGGCCTGCATTTCATCTACCACTTCGCGATGGAGTGGGCCCTGGGCTGGACCGTGGGCAAGCGCATCATCGGCCTGCGCGTCACCGCGCTGGACGGCTCGACGCTCGGCTTCCGCGGCGCGCTGCTGCGCAACCTGCTGCGCCTCGTGGACGCCGAGTACCCCGTCGGCGTCTTCCTGGGGACCTTCCTCATGATGACCTCGCCCCGCCGCCAGCGCCTCGGCGACCGCTGGGCCCGCACCCTCGTGGTGCAGGACATCGATAATTCCCGCCCCGCGCCGAAGCCCCCGGGCGTATAACAGACCGGTTCCGGGAGGGGTTTCCGGGACGGGAGCGGAGATCCATGAAAGCCACGTCCATCCTCGCCCTGGCGGTCCTGCTCGTCGCGGGGCTCGGGGCCGCCCGGCAGCAGGCGCATCCCCGCGCCGTGAACAAGCTCTGCCCGGTCATGGCCGGCCGGAAGAACGACCCCGGCAACCACGTCGTCTACAAGGGCAAGGTCATCGCCTTCTGCTGCTCCGACTGCGTCGACAAGTGGAACAAGAACCCCGGCGCGTTCGCGGGCAACGTGAAGGAGGACATGGACGAGGGCCCCGACGGGCTGGCCAGCCTCAAGGAGGCGCTGCTCGGCGCCAAGGCGGGCCCCTACCCGCTCGTGCTCTTCTTCGGCGAAGGCGGCGCCCGTTCGAAGGCCTACCTCAAGCTGCTCTCCGACGGCGCGATCAGCGAGGCGCTCGGCGCCTGCGCGTTCGTGAAGGTGGACGCGAAACGCGACGCCGCCGAGATGAAGGGCTTCAAGCCGTCCGGCCTCCCGTCGATGGCGATCTACGACCCCAAGACGGATCCTCCCGCGCTCATCAAGAGCCTGCCGGGCGGGACGCAGAAGGCCGTCCTGAAGGAGCTCCAGGACGCGGTCAAGAAGGTCCGCGGGGAGTGATCAGCTCGCCCCGCGCGAGAAGAGCACGGCGGGGATCGTCTTCAGCAGCAGCTTGAAGTCCAGCCCGAGCGACCACTCGTCGATGTACTCGAGGTCCATCTCCATCCAGCGCTTGAAATCCACGCTGTTGCGGCCGCTCACCTGCCAGACGCAGGTGATGCCCGGGCGCATGGAGAGGCGGCGGCGCTGCCAGGGCTCGTACTTCCCCACCTCCGCCGGGAGCGCCGGACGCGGCCCCACGAGCGACATGTCCCCGCGCAGCACGTTCCAGAGCTGGGGCAGCTCGTCGATCGAGGTCTTGCGGAGCACGGCGCCGACCCGCGTGATGCGCGGGTCCTTCCTGATCTTGAAGACGGGCCCGTCCATCTCGTTTTTCGCTTCGAGGGAGGCCTTCAGCGCCTCCGCGTCCTGCACCATCGTGCGCAGCTTGTAGAGCGTGAAGCTCCGGCCGTTCATGCCCGCGCGGGTCTGGCGGAAGACGACCGGTCCCGGCGACGTCAGCTTCACCGCGAGCATCGACAGCAGGAGCAGCGGGGACGCGGCGAGCAGCGCCGCCCCGCTCACGATCACGTCCAGCGCGCGCTTCACCGCGAGCGCCGCCTCGTCCCGGGGCGCCGAGGAGAGCGTGAGCAGCGGCGCCCCGTCCATCACTTCGATCGAGGGCCGGGAGTTCAGGCGGCCGAGCAGCCCGAGGCCCACGCGCGAGACGACCCCGACCTCGTCGCAGGCGCCGAGCGCCTTGTCGAGCCGCTCCAGCGTCCGGCGGGAGACGGCGAAGTGCACCTCGTCGACGACCTCCCGGCGCAGCAGCGCGGGCAGTTCGTCGATCGAACCCAGGACCTTGAAGCCGTCGAGCTCGGACACGGAGAGCCGCGGCACCTCGGAGAGCAGGCCCCGGACCTCGAGGCCCCATTCCGGGTGCTCCCGCAGCGCGCGGGCGTGCCGGCGCGCCGCCTGCCCCGTCCCCGCGACCAGCACGTAGGCCCGGTCATACCCGCGTTTCCGCTGATGCTGCGCCATGGACAGCAGCGCGAGCCGGAACAGGAGCAGCAGGGTCCAGTCCAGGCCCACGAAGAGGCCGAGGAAGCCGCGGGAAGGATCGAATTTCCGGGCGACCAGGACCGCCACCAGCAGCAGGGAGCCGCCGCCCACCGTCAGGCTGACCTTC
The DNA here is from genome assembly GCA_964619955.1 of uncultured Planctomycetales bacterium. GTDB lineage: Bacteria > Planctomycetota > MHYJ01 > MHYJ01 > JACPRB01 > JACQFK01. The sequence goes on along the minus strand of CAZUJF010000061.1, from coordinate 7,903 downwards.
CGCAGCTCGGCCCACGCGCTTCCGATCCTCCCGCCGCGATGGAAGCCCCAGCGCCAGAGGGGCAGGATCCAGACCGCCAGCGACGCGGGGAGCAGCCAGAGATGGCTGTCCAGGCTGAAGGGGCGCTCCGCCTCCGCCGGCAGTCGCGAACGGATCCATCCGGCGGCGAAGAACGCCCCGGCGCCCAGCGCCAGCTCGAAGATCCCCAGAAGGTATCCGGACACGGTCCGGCGCCGGCTCGTCATGCCGTGGATCCTAACATGAGGGGCCCGCCCCGCGGCGCCGCTCCTCGAGGGCGCGTTCGACCAGGGCCCGGATCGCGCGCTTGTGCTCCTCGCGGCCGAAGCGCAGCGCGTTCTGCCGCGCCGCCGCCGGGTCGAAGGTCCGGCGCTCGAACGCCGGGATCGCCTCCTCGAGGGATCCCGAGTAGAGCAGGCCCGTGGCCTCCGTCACCGTGTCGAGCGCGCCGCCTTTCGCGAAGGCGATCACGGGGGCCCCGCAGAGCTGCGCCTCGACCGGCACGATGCCGAAATCCTCCTCGCCAGGGAAGAGGAGCCCGCGGCAGCGCCGGTAATGGTCGCGGATCGCCTCGTCGGACTGCCAGCCGAGGAATTCCGCGTGGCCGAGCGCGCGGATCTTCCGCTCGTGCGAGCCGCTGCCGATCACCTTGAGTCTCCGCCCCAGCCTGCGGCAGGCCTCGATGGCGAGATCGACGCGCTTGTACGGCACCAGGCCGCCGACGTAGAGGTACCAGTCCTCCCGCGCCTGCGCGGAGGGCGTGTAATAGGCGTCGTTGCCCGGCGGAAAGAGCAGCTCGGATTCCCGGTTGTAGCGCCTCCGGATCCGGTCCTGAACCTCCGTCGAGATGGCCACCCACTTGTGGACGCGCGGCACCGTTTCCAGGTCCCAGCGCCGCAGCGAGGAAATCATCGGCGAGGCGAGCAGGCGCTTGAGGCCCCGGCCGAAGTAGTCGTCCACCTTGTCCCAGATGTAGCGCATCGGCGTCAGGCAGTAGCAGAGGTGCAGCCCGGGGGCGGGCGCCCCCTTCGCGACGCACTGGCTCATGGAGAGGACGACGTCGTAGCCGCGCAGGTCGAGCGACTCGATCGCGCGGGGCATGAAGCCGAGGTAGTAGGGATACTTCGAGTGGATCGCCGGGAACTTCTGCAGGAACGTCGTGTGGATGGCGTGCGACTCGATGGTGGGCGTGAGCGCGCCCTTCGTGTGGAAGAGCGCGTGGATGTCGGCGTCCGGCCAGACCTCGCACCACGCCTCCAGGACCCGTTCCGCCCCCCGCATGAGGGGCAGGAAGTCCTTCACGATCGCGATGCGGTACTTCTCCACGCCGGGGCCCGCCTTACTTGCGGGCCTTGGCGGGCTTCTTGGCTTCGACCTTCAGGCCCGCGGCGCGGCGCAGCTGCTCCACCTTCTCGATCTTCTCCCAGGTGCACTCGGGGCGGTCGACGCCGACATGGCCCCAGCGCGCGGTGTTCTTGTAGATCGGACGGCGCAGGTTGTAGTACTCGATCAGTCCGCGCGGCGTGAAGTCGAAGCTCTCCTCGACGATCTTCGTGAGCTTGTCCGTCGCGATCTTCCCCGTGCCGAAGGTCTCCACGAACACCGAGAGGGGCTTCGCCACGCCGATCGCGTAGGACAGCTGGATCTCGCAGCGGTCGGCCAGGCCGGCCGCCACGACGTTTTTCGCCGCATGGCGCGCGGCGTAGGAGGCGCTGCGGTCGACCTTGGTCGGATCCTTGCCGCTGAACGCGCCGCCGCCGTGGTGGCCCATGCCGCCGTAGGTGTCGCAGATGATCTTCCGGCCCGTCACGCCGCAGTCCCCCTGGGGGCCGCCGATGACGAAGCGCCCGGAGGGGTTGATGTGATAGATGATGTTCTTGTCCACCAGGCCCGGCGGCAGCACGGGCTTGATCACCTTCTCGATGAGGTCCTGGGTGATCTGCTTCTGGCTGACGTTGGGGTTGTGCTGCATGGAGGCGACCACCGTGTGGATGCGGGAGGGGCGGTCGCCGTCGTACTCGATCGTCACCTGGGCCTTGCCGTCCGGACGGAGCCAGCCCACCTCGCCGTTCTGCCTAACCTCGGCCGCGCGCCAGCAGATCTTGCGGGCGAGGTCGATCGGCAGCGGCATGTAGTTCTCGGTCTCGTTCGAGGCGTACCCGAACATGATGCCCTGGTCGCCGGCGCCGATGTCCTTGCTCTTGGACTTGTCGGCGGTGACGGCCTCGTCGATGTCCGCGGACTGCTGGGACACCGAGGTCAGGACCGCGCAGGTGTGGTAGTCGAAGCCGATCTCGCTGGAGTCGTAGCCGATCTCCTTGATCGTCTGGCGGACGATGTCGGGGAATTCGACGTAGGTCTTCGTCGTGATCTCGCCGGCGACGAGCGCCATGCCGGTCTTCACGAGCGACTCGCAGGCCACGCGGGCGTGCGGATCCTCCTTGAGGATGGCGTCGAGGATCGCGTCCGAGATCTGGTCGCACATCTTGTCCGGGTGGCCCATGGTGACCGACTCGGAGGTGAAGAACCACTTTCCTTCTCTAGCCACGGCTTACGCCCCTTTCAACAATTGCCCTTCAATCAGGCGGAGGGTCGCTTCCAGCGCGCCCCTGCCCGCCCCGACCGCCGCGGCCCCCTTGGCGCCCACACGGGCCGCCAAGGCCGGATCCCGCAGCAACTCCTCGAGCGCCAGCCCCAGATCCACCGGGTTGTCCAGCACCCGCATGCCGCCCGCCTCCACCAGCAACCGGGCGATCTCCTCGAAGTTGGAGAAGCTCGGACCGCTGACGACGGGCTTGCCCAGAACCGCCGGCTCCAGCATGTTCTGCCCCCCCCGGGGACAGAAGGTCCCGCCGATCATCACGGCGTTGGCGGCCGCATAGAGCCGGGAGAGCTCCCCGACCGTGTCGAGGAGGACGACCCCCTCCGAGGGGCCGCCCGGGAATAATTGCGACCTCTTATAGCAGGTGAATCCCGCTGCTTCAACCGCTTTCTGGACCTCGGGCAGGCGCTCCAGGTGCCGGGGGGCGATCACCAGCCGCAGCCCCGGAATCGAGGCCCGCAGCCGCTGGTACGCATGCGCGAGGATCCGCTCCTCCGGTTCATGCGTGGAGCCTCCGACGAGCACGGGGGCGTCCCCCAGCGCCAGCTCCCGGCGCCAGCGGGCGGATTCCTCCGCCGGATCGAAGTCCAGCCCCGCGTCGAACTTGAGATTGCCCGTCACGACGGGGTCCGCCCCCAGATCCCGGAAGCGGGCCGCCACCTCCGCGCTCTGCACGCCCGCCCCGGCGAGGCGCCGGAAGGCGGGGCCGAAGAGGCCCCGGAAGCGGCGGTAGCGCCTGAACGAGCGCTCCGTCATCCGGCCGTTGATCACCAGCACCGGCACCTTTCGCCGCTCGCAGGCCGCCATGAAGTTCGGCCAGACCTCCAGCTCCACCAGGACGACGCCGCGGGGGCGCAGCCGCCGGAGCGCGCGGCCCGCGGCCAGGCTGAAGTCCAGCGGGAAGTACGCGACCGGGTGGCCGGGGAACGCCTGCCCCGCATTCTCGCGTCCCGACCGCGTGACGGTCGAGAACACGAGGGGCAGGCCCGGATGGGCGGCCTTGAGTTTTTTCACCAGCGGCTTGACGAGGTTCACCTCGCCGACGGACGCGCAGTGGATCCAGAGGGGAGCCTCCCCCTCCGCGGCGGGACGCGCCCCGAAGCGCTCGGAAAGGCGGTGCCGGAAGCGGGGATCGACGAGCAGCTTGAGCGCCAGCCAGGGCGAGGCCAGCAGCCCCGCCGTCAGGTAGGCGGCGTCCAGAAGCAGTCCCATCGGTCAGTCCCCGGCCGCGTTCAGTCCGGGTAATGGCATTTCTTGTATTTTTTCCCCGACCCGCACCAGCACTCCTCGTTGCGCCCGGGCTTCTTCTCGACGCGCACGGGCACGGGCTTCTCCTCCTCGCCCCCGGCCGCCGCCCCCTTGCCCTCGGCCCCGCCCCCGCCCGTCATCGAGAACTGCCCCACCTCGTCCTTGCGGAACTCGGTGGCGTTCCAGCGCCGCGCCAGGCGCGCCTCGTCCTCGGGGACCTCGCTCATGCGGAACACGAGCAGCGTCACGTCGTCGTCGATGGCGTCCATCGTCGACTGGAACAGCTCCGTCGCGTCGCGCTTGTATTCCAGCTTGGGGTCCTGCTGCGCGAAGCTGCGCATCCCCACGATGTCGCGCAGCTGGTCCATGTTGTAGAGCAGGTCCTTCCACTTCTCGTCGATCTTGTTCAGGAGCACGAAGCGCTCCAGGCTCCGCATGGAGCGCGCCCCCTCCTTCTCCACCTCGGCGCGGCGCTCGCGCGCGACCGCCTCCGTCACCGCGTCGATGAGCCGCTCCTGGGGCAGCGTCACGGCCGATTCGGGAACGATGCCGCCGAAGCGCTCCTTCACCTGCTTCGAGAACTCCGCGAAGTTCTTCACCAGCTCGCCGTGCTCCGGCAGCAGGCGCCGCGCCAGGGCGGTCACGTCGCGGCGGAGCATGGACAGGCCGATCGTCCGTTCGCGCTCGTCGTAGGCCTTCTTCGCCTGCGCGAGCAGGTCCTCCACGAGATCCGCCGCATCCCGGCGGTCCGCCCCCTCGACCGCCGCCGCCGTCCCGAAGCGGGACTGGAACCACTCGGCGAGCCCCCCCAGGTTGGGCTCCTCGCCCCTCGGAAGGAAGCGGGCCACGGCGTCGGCCAGGCGCCGCTCGACCATCTCGATCACGCTCGCGCGCATGTCCTCGCCCTCGAGGATGCGCTGGCGCAGGGCGTAGATGATCCGCCGCTGCTCGTTGCGCACCTGGTCGTATTCGACCAGGTTCTTGCGGATGTCGAAGTTCCGGTTCTCGACGTTCTTCTGCGCCTTCCCGATGGACCGCGACACCAGGCGGGATTCGATGCGTTCGCCCTCGCGCAGCCCCATCTTCTGCAGCATGCCCTGCATCCACGGCGGCGCGAAGCGCCGGAACAGGGGGTCCTCCAGCGAGAGGAAGAACTGCGACGAGCCGGGGTCGCCCTGGCGGCCCGCACGGCCGCGCAGCTGGTTGTCCACGCGGCGCGCCTCGTGGCGCTCGGTCCCCAGGATGTGCAGGCCCCCGATGTCCGCCACGCCCTGCCCGAGCAGGATGTCGGTGCCGCGGCCCGCCATGTTCGTGGCGATGGTCACGCCGTCCTTCTGGCCCGCCTTGGAGATGATGAAGGCCTCCTTCTCGTGGTGCTTCGCGTTGAGCACGTCGTGGGGGATGCCGCGCATCTTGAGGCGCTCGTGCAGGATCTCGGACTTCTCGATCGACGTCGTCCCCAGCAGCACGGGGCGGTGCGTGGCGTGGATCCGGACGATCTCCTCCTCGATGGCGTCGTACTTCTCGTTCTCGCTGCCGTAGACGACGTCGGGGAGGTTGATGCGCCTCAACGGGCGGTTGGTCGGGATGGAGACCACCTCGAGCCCGTAGATCTTGTCGAACTCCACCGCCTCGGTGAGCGCGGTGCCCGTCATGCCCGCCAGCTTGGGGTACATCTTGAAGTAGTGCTGGAGCGTGATCGTCGCGTAGGTCTGGGACTCCTCGCGGATCTTCAGGCCCTCCTTGGCCTCCACCGCCTGGTGCAGGCCGTCGCTCCAGCGCCGGCCCGACATCATGCGGCCGGTGAACTCGTCCACGATGATGACCTCGCCGTCCTTCACGACGTATTCCTGGTCCCGCTTGTAGAGGTGGTGCGCCTTGAGCGCGGTCTCCAGGAAGTGCGGCCACTCCATGTTCTCGCCGGTGTAGAAGCTGTCCACCCCGATGAGCTTCTGCGCCTTCTCGATGCCGGCGTCCGTGAGGAAGACGATGTGCTCCTTCTCCTTCACGATGAAGTCGCCGGTGTGCTTCTTGGAACGGTCCTCCAGGACGATCTCCTCGCCCTGGGTCAGGCGCCGCGCGGCGCGGTCGGCCTCGTAGTACTTGGTCGTCGACTCGTCGGTCGGACCGCTGATGATCAGGGGCGTCCGCGCCTCGTCGATCAGGATGGAGTCGACCTCGTCCACGATGGCGAAGGCCGGCGGGCGCTGGCACTGATCCTCGCGCCGGAACTTCATGTTGTCGCGCAGGTAGTCGAAGCCGAACTCGTTGTTCGTGCCGAAGGTGATGTCCGCCGCGTAGGCCTCCTGCCGGCTGCAGGGGCGGAGGAATTTCTGGCGCTCGATGTCGGGCTGGTAGGAGCGGTCGAAGAGATACGACTCGTCGTGCTGGATGCAGCCGACGCTGACGCCCAGGAAGTCGTAGATGGGGCCCATCCACTGGGTGTCGCGGCGCGCCAGGTAGTCGTTCACGGTGACGATGTGCACGCCCTTGCCCGTCAGGGCGTTGAGGTAGGCGGGCAGCGTGGCGACGAGCGTCTTGCCCTCGCCGGTCGCCATCTCGGAGATGCGGCCCTCGTGCAGGACGGCGCCGCCGATGAGCTGGACGTCGAAGTGGCGCATGCGGGCGGTGCGCCGGGCGGCCTCCCGGCAGGCGGCGAAGGCCTCGGGGAGGAGGGCCTCCGTCGTCTCCCCCTTCTTCAGCCGCTCCCGGAATCCCGCGGAGAGCTTCAGGAAGGCGGCGTCGGGAAGCGCCGTCATCTTCGGCTCGAGGGGGTTGATCTGCTCGCGCACCAGGGTCCAGTAGCGGCGGACGACGCGCTCGTTCTGGGTCCCGAAGAAGCGGCCCAGGAGCTTGCCCACCCAGTCGACAAAGGAGTCCATGTCCATGATCAAATCCGAAATTCAAAAAACAAGGGGACGAAGGGGGACGGCGGGATGCGGCCGGAGGGCGTGCTACGGGAAGTCGAAGAAGACCGGCGAGCGCCAGTCGTAGGTGACGCGGGGCGCGAGCGGGAGCGGCTTGGGCCCCGGCAGGCGGGCGGCGCAGAGCCGCGGCGCCGGATGACCCTCGGGCGATTCCAGCTCGGGGGCCGGCGCGGTGCTGAACGAGCGCGCCCCTTCGATCGCGATGAAGGCGAGATCCTCCGGCGCGCGGACCTCGGTCGCGAACTGGACCGATCCGGCCACCAGGAGCGAGATCATCGGGGGCAGCATGTCGGGGGATATTATACGGCGCCTGCCGCCCGAAACAACCTTGAGCCTGCCGTAAGAAGCCCCAAATCCTTACGGCGGGCGAAACCCTCCGAAGCCAACCCCCCAAGGGCGAAGGAGGGCAATCCCGAGTCACCTGCAGCGCTCACGGAAGATACCTGAACTCATTGAGAATGATCAGGACCGCAACGACAGCCACTTCTTGGAGTTTCTCCTTTTCGAGGTGAAGCGTTGAGAGATGGATGTCGAATCGCTCCCCCGTTGCCTCCTGCTGGACGCCCCAGAAATGCTCTTGTTCCACCGCCCCTGAGGGGGTCTCCAGCCGGGTTCGGTACGTCAACACCCGCCGCCCCTCGAAGTCGATCACCTTCGACCTTGTCACCTTCCCACCAAGGTCGAGACAAATCTGCTCGATTCGCTTCAGTTCTTCCCCCAGATAGGCGGCTTCATCAAACGGCCGGGTCTCGATCCTGCCGGCCATCACGCTGGCCGCCATCTGCAGTTGACGGGAGCTTGCGTAGAGGGGCTTTCCGGGAGAAGGCTGGAAAACCCAATCCTCCGCATACGGCAGCCGAATCCCGAATTTATAGGCATTGTTGACGATCAGGATTCGATCCAGGTCTTTGCGACCCTGAATCATGCCTTGGCGGTAGTGGACATCAGTACCCGTAAAGCGGTAGGAAGCATAGGGGCTGCAGCCCGCGGCCAGCAGGACCGCCAGGAGACACGACCTGATCATCCAGCGCCCCGGATGACTTCTCATGTGCGCCATTGGTAAGGGCCTGCCCTTACGGGCAGGCCCTCCCTTTCAAACCGTGCGTGC
>CAZUJF010000060.1:14530-16779 GCA_964619955.1 uncultured Planctomycetales bacterium | reverse complement strand
GGTGGTCGCCATCATGGAAGGCAAGGAAGTCAAGGTCATCGCCAACAAGCACGGCTCCAATCTGACGCCGTCGGTGGTGGGCTTCCCCGAATCGGGCGACCGCCTGGTCGGGCAGCTGGCGAAGCGCCAGGCCGTGGTGAATCCGAAGAACACGGTGTCGTCGATCAAGCGCTTCATGGGGCGGCGCCGCAGCGAGGCGGCCCAGGAGGAGAAGCTGCTCTCCTACGAGATCGTCGGCGCGCCGGACGAGCCGTCGCGGGTGAAGATCCGCGAGAAGGTGTACAGCCCCCAGGAGATCTCCGCGATGGTCCTGGCGGACCTGAAGGAGACGGCGGAGGCCTATCTCGGCGAAAAGATCACCGAGGCGGTCATCACCTGCCCCGCGTACTTCAACGACGCGCAGCGGCAGGCGACCAAGGAGGCCGGCCGCATCGCCGGCTTCGACGTCAAGCGCGTCTTCAACGAGCCCACGGCCGCGGCGCTCGCGTTCGGCCTGGACAAGAAGCGCGGCGTGCGCAAGATCGCGATCTACGACCTCGGCGGCGGCACCTTCGACGTCTCGATCCTCGAGGTCGACAACGAGGTCCTCCAGGTGCTGTCCACCAACGGCAACACGCACCTCGGCGGCGACGACTTCGACCACCGGCTGATCGAGTATGTCGCGTCGGAGTTCCAGAAGACGAGCGGCCTCGACCTGCGCAAGGATCCGATGGCGCTGCAGCGCCTGCGGGAGGCCTGCGAGAAGGCGAAGTGCGAGCTCTCCAGCATGACGGAGACGGAGATCAACCTGCCCTTCATCGCACAGGACGCAAGCCGGTCGCCGATCCATCTCAGCAGCCGCATCACGCGCTCGAAGTTCGAGCAGCTCGTGGGCGATCTGCTGGAGTCCTCGCTCCGCCCCTGCGAGAGCGCGCTGTCGGACGCGAAGCTGAAGGCGAAGGACATCGACGAGGTGGTGCTCGTCGGCGGCTCGACCCGCATTCCGAAGATCCAGCAGCTGGTGAAGGAGTTCTTCGGGCGGGAGCCGAACAAGAGCATGAACCCCGACGAGGTGGTCGCGGTCGGTGCGGCCATCCAGGGGGCGGTGCTCTCCGGCGACGTGAAGGACATCCTGCTGCTCGACGTCAGCCCCCTCACGCTGGGCCTGAAGGTCGAGGGCGGCCTCATGGTCCCGCTGATCCAGCGCAACACGACGATCCCCACGAAGAAGTCGCAGACGTTCTCCACGGCGGCCGACAACCAGGCCGGCGTGACGGTGGAGGTCTACCAGGGCGAGCGGCCCCTCGCGGAGGACAACCGCAAGCTCGGCAACTTCGACCTGGGCGGGATCCCGCCCGCCCCGCGCGGCGTGCCGCAGATCGAGGTCACGTTCGACATCGACGCCAGCGGCATTCTGAACGTCTCCGCCAAGGACAAGGCGACGGGCAAGGAGGCGCAGATCCGCATCACCGCGTCGACCGGTCTCTCCGAGAAGGAGATCGAGAAGATGGTGAAGGATGCGGAGCAGTTCGGCGAGAAGGACAAGCAGCGCAAGGAGGTCGCGGAGGTCCGCAACCAGGCCGACCACACGATCTACTCCACGGAGAAGGCGCTGAAGGAGCACGGCGAGAAGGTTTCCGCCGACGACAAGGCGAAGATCGAGAAGGCCGTCGAGGCGCTGAAGAAGCTGAAGGACAGCGAGGACGTCGCTGCCCTCAAGCGCGAGATCGAGGCCGTGAACCAGGCGATGCACGGGATTTCGCAGCAGCTCTACGAGGCGGCGGCGAAGGCCCAGCAGGCCCAGGCCGCGGCGGGCGCCGCGGAGGCGCCGCCCCAGGCCGGTGCGGCGGGCGGAGGCGCGGCCGGCGGCGGCAAGGGCGGCCCCGGCGACGAGAAGATCATCGACGCCGATTTCAAGACCAAGTGATGGCGGACTGCCTGTTCTGCAGGATCGCCTCGGGGGCGCTCAAGGTCCCCTTCGTCGCGGAGACGGAGGACCTGGTCGCGTTCCGGGACATCCAGCCGCAGGCGCCGCTGCACCTGCTCATCATCCCGAAGCGGCACCTGGCCTCCCTGAACGAGGCGGGTGAGCCCGACGCGGCGCTGCTGGGCCGGATGCTGATGCTCGCCGGGACGCTGGCCCGTCAGGAGAAGGTGTCGGAGTCGGGCTATAGGACGATCATCAACACGGGCCGGGACGGCGGCCAGTCCGTGTTCCACCTCCATCTGCACCTGCTGGCCGGCCGGGCCCTGGCCTGGCCCCCCGGCTG
>CAZUJF010000060.1:0-14430 GCA_964619955.1 uncultured Planctomycetales bacterium | reverse complement strand
CGGCTGCTTTTTTCGGCTGGTCTTTGCACACCTTGACACCCCTCCGGGGGGGAGGGATACTGGCCCCCTCGTAAATCCTCCCGGGCGGACCGTCCTCTTTATCACCCATGATCGAAGTCGCCCATTTGACGAAGGCGTATCCCGGCGTGCTCGCCGTCGACGACCTCAGCTTCAAGGTCGAAAAGGGCGAAATCGCCGGCTTCCTCGGCCCCAACGGCGCCGGGAAATCCACCACGATGCGCATCCTCAGCTGCTTTCTCGCCCCCAGCAGCGGATCCGCGAAGGTCGCCGGCTTCGACTGCCTCACCAAATCCATGGACGTCCGCCGCCGGGTGGGCTATCTGCCCGAATCCAACGCCCTCTACACGGAAATGCGCGTCGAGGAGTACCTGCGCTTCCGGGCCCGCATCCGCGGCCTGGGCGGCGCCGAGCGCGAACGCGCCGTCGGCTCCGCCCTCGAACGCGTGAGCCTGGCCGACCGCCGCCGCTCCATCATCGCCCATCTCTCCAAGGGCCTCCGCCAGCGCGTGGGCCTCGCCGACGCCATCCTGCACAACCCGGAAATCATCATCCTCGACGAGCCCACGATCGGCCTCGATCCGGTCCAGGTCCGCGAAGTCCGCGAGCTCATCCGCGGCCTCGGCAAGGAGCACACGGTGCTGCTCTCCAGCCACATCCTCACGGAGGTGGAGAAGGTCTGCGGCCGCGTGCTCATTCTCAACCGCGGGCGGCTCGTGGAGAGCGGGACCCCGGAGGAGATCGCCAACCGCCTCATGAAGACCGGCCGCGTGCGGCTCGAGGCGCGCGGCGACGGCAAGGCCATGAAAGAGGCCCTCGACCGCGTCCCCGGCGTGGCCCGCATCCTCTGGTCCGCCCGGGGCGAGCTCCATCAATACCTCGTCGAGCCCGTGGAGGGTCGCGACCTGCGCGCCGACCTCTTTCGCTGCGCCGCGGCGGGGAACTGGGAGCTGCTGGAACTCTCCCCCGAGCGCCTCACGCTCGAAGAGGCCTTCGCGATCCTGACCGAGACGCCGGCGGGAGGCCCGGGATGAACGCCTTCCTCGCCCTGCTGCGCCGCGAGCTGGGGGTCTACTTCGTCTCCCCGATGGCCTACATCATCCTGACGGCGATGCTCCTGATCTCCGGCGTGGCGTTCGTGAGCAGCATGGGCTTCTACGCCCAGAACCGCCTCCCGGTGGATTTCCGCATGACCGTCTCCATGATCGCCTACGTCGTGGTGCTCTCGAGCCCCCTCGTGACGATGCGCCTGATCGCGGAGGAGAAGAACCGCGGCACGCTCGAAATCGCGCTCACCGCCCCCGTCGGCGACCTCTCCTTCGTGCTCGCCAAATTCTTCGCCTCCATGGTCCTGCTCGTCTACCTGCTCGTGCTGACGGTCGGCTACCTGCTGATCGTCTCCCGTTACGGCCCGGTCGACACGGGCGCCGTCTTCTGCGGCTACCTCGGCGTCCTGCTCGTGGGCGCCGTGATGTATTCCATCGGCCTCTTCGTGAGCTCGCTCTGCAGCTCCCAGGTCACGGCGGGCGTCGTGACCTTCGGCATCGCCGTCCTGCTCGTCCTCGTGGACAGCCTCGGGGCGCGGCTGCCGGAGGACTCGGGCTGGCGCGAGATCCTCGGTTACGTGGACGTGACCCGGAATTTCGGCGATTTCATGAAGGGCGTCGTGGACCGCGGCCGCCTGGTCTATCTGCTGTCCGTCACGGGCTTCTTCCTCTTCCTGACGACCCGCGGGGTCGAGTCCCGGAGGTGGCGGTGAGCGCCGGATCGGACAACGCCTGGGGCTCGCGGCGTAGGGCCCTGTCCTGGGTCAACCTGGCCCTCCAGGTGGGCCTGCTTGCGGCGGCCCTGCTGCTCCTGAACCTGCTCGCCCGGAAATTCCCCGCCCGCTACGACCTGACCACGCAGCGCACCTACGAGGTGTCCGCCTTCGCCGAGGATCTCCTTCGCGGACTGAACTACGACGTGGAGATCTGGCTCAACCCGGAAATGTACGACACGTCCGGGGACAAGGCCCTGCCCGCCGCGATCGCGCGCGTGTCGGAGCTCCTGGAGGAGTTCCGGCGGCGCACGACGCGCATCAAGGTCTACACGCTCGGCGGGACCCAGCCCCCGCGCCACGATGTCTTCAAGCAGCACTTCCCCCTCGTGACGCCGTCCGCCCTCTTCCTGCTGGCGGACCTGGGCGGGGGGCGCATCAACAAGCGGATCATCGAAATTCAGCAGCTCTACGACGCCAATACCGCGACCGGGGAGCTCACCAGCTTCCGCGGGGAGCCGTTCCTGGTCAGCGCGCTCCGCGAACTGGGCGGCAGCACGAAACGCATCGTGTACGAGACGGACGGGCACCAGGAGATGATGACGGCGGACGTCCGCCAGCTCGGCATCCTGGCGAACTTCCTCAAGGTCAATGAGGGCGTCGAATTCCGTCACCTGGCGCTCGGCGATTACACCCAGGTGCCCCTGGACGCCGACCTGGTCCTGATCCTGGGCCCCGGGCAGACCTTCCTGCAGCAGGAGGTCGACGTCCTCAAGGAGTACCTGGAGCGGGGCGGGCGGCTGCTCTATGCGGCCCGCCCGAAGGTGAAGAGCGGGCTGGAGGGCCTGCTGGAATCCTACGGGGCGAAGATCGGGGACAACGTCGTCTGCGACCGGCGCCAGAGCGTGCCGGGAAGCCTGACCGGCCTCATGATCCGCGACTTCAACGTCCACGAGATCAACCGCAACATGGCCAACGTGCAGATCGTGATGCCGGAGTCCTGCACGGTCGACCCGATCGAGCGCAAGGATCCGAAATGGAAGATCACGCCGCTGGCGATGTCCGGGACCGCGGCCTGGGAGGAGAAGGGCGACCTCGGGCCGGGCGCCAAGAGCCCCGGGCCGGACGGCGAGGAGCGCGTCGGCAACCTGAAGCTGATCGTGGCGGTGGAGAAGCCGGCGCCGAAGCCCCAGGACGCCGCGCACGCGAACACCCGCATCGTCGTCTGGGGCTCGTCGGGGGCGTTCACCAACGCCGCCCTCAATCCGTCGCGCTTCTTCCAGCAGATCCAGGTGCAGTACGTGGTGAACCACTTCCGCTGGCTGATGGAGCGGCAGCTCTTCGACCTGCAGCCGCAGAAGATCAGCGTGAAGCCGCTGGAGATGTCCGACGCGGCGTACACGCAGCTCAAGTGGGTCGTGCTCGGCGGCTTTCCCGCCTTCGGGATCCTGCTGGGCCTCGTGGCCTGGTTCGTGCGGCGGAAGTAGAAAGAGGACGCGTGTGAACTGGCGGACGACGGCGGTCCTGGGCGCGCTCGTGGCGCTGCTCGCGGGCGTGTACCTGCTCTCGAGCCCGCCTCCGGGCACCGCTCCGGGCGTCGAGGACAAGCGTCTCCTGCCCGAGTTCCGGCCGGAGCAGGTGGAGGGCATCTCCATCGCCCGCAAGGACGGCCCGGAGATCCGCGTGGAGCGCGCCAAGGACGCCGCGGGGGAGTACTGGCGCCTGCGCAGCCCGGTGGATCATCCCGCCGACGCGGCCGTGATCCAGCAGCTGCTCTTCGCCCTGGACCGTTTCGTGAAGACGACGTCGTTCGAGCCGGGTCGCCCCGAAGCCGCGCCGTCCGTGACCGGCCTGGCCGAGCCCCGGATCCGCGTGACCTGGAAAGGCCTGGGGAAGGAGGTTCTCCTCGGCTTCGGCCAGGCGCCCCCCACGAACTCGAAGGCGGTCTTCGTCCAGCGGCAGGGGGATCCGAAGGTCTACCTCGTGGACATCGACACGTTCGAGCAGTTCAACAAGCCCGCCTGGCAGTATCGGTCGAAATCCGTGCTGCGCTATCCGGCGCACGCGGTGGTCCGCGTCGAGTTGCAGCAGAAATTCCTCCGGAAGCAGGCGAAGGACCGGCCGGAGCGGGTGGAATACGAGCGGTCCCTGCTCGAACGCATCGAAGTCGGGACGGATCGCGGCTGGTGGATGCTGGAGCCGCACCGGGAGAAGGTGGACGACCACAAGCTGCAGTACCTGGTCCGCGTGCTCGCGGAGCTGGAGGCCTCGGAGTTCCAGCCGGCCGGGGATCTGAAGGCGAAGGAGCTCGACGAACCCCAGGACAAAGTCGCGCTGTATCTGAACGGGGTGGCGGAGCCGGTCCGCCTCCACTTCGGAGGGAGCTCCGACGGCGGCCGCCGGCGCTGGATCCATGCCCCCGGCACGGGGGAGACCGCCCGCATCGAGGAGGCCGCGTACGCGAAACTTCCCGTTCAGCGCAAGCATGTCCGGTCCGACGCCATCTTCTCCTTCAGCCAGGAGCAGGTGAAGACCCTGGAGGTGGATGCGGGCGCGCTCGGGAAGGTCCGGGTGGAGCGTCGCGAGACGAAGAAGGAGGGGGAGCCCGTCCCCGAGGTCTCCTGGGTCCTGCTGGAACCCGCCGGCCTGCGGATCGAAAAGGAGCGCCTGGAGCTCTTCGTGACGAACATCATGACCCAGCGCATCCAGGACTGGCTGGGGGCCCAGGATTTCAAACTGGTCCGTCTCGAACCCGCCGATGTGACGCTGACGGCCGCGACCGTGGACGGAAAAACGCTGAAATACGGCTTCGGGGCGGGGTCGGACGGCTACCTCCGGAAGGAGGGGGTCGCCGAGGTGTTCGTCGTCCGCCCCGAGCTCGTGAAAATCCTGCAGCGGCTGGAGCTGAACTTCCTGCACCCCGAGGTCTTCAACGTCCCGCGCGACGGGCTCCGGGAGTTCGCGTTCGAGTCGCGGGATGCGGGGCGTCTGGAGCCCCTCTTCTACCGCCTGTCGTTCGACCCCGGCACGAAGGTCTGGCGCTTCACGGACCCGAAACATGCCTCCGAGGCCGTGGACGAAGCCCGCCTGGGAGGCCTCCTTACGATGCTCAACTACATCAAGGCGGAGACCTTCATCGCGAAGGACGCCCAGACGTCGGCGAAACACCGCCTGGACCCCGCGAAGGCGCCGGCCCGGCTCTCGGTGAAGTGGGAGGGCGGCCCCGCCGCGGGGGTGGAATTCCTCATCAGCGAGGATCTGAGCGACAAGCCCACGCGTCCGGTCTACTACGCCCGCCGCGCCGACGAACCCTCGGTCTTCCAGATCAACGCGCTGCTGGTGGAGAACCTGAAGCGGGCGCCGGTTCTGAAGAAGTAGGGGGCCGCCTTGACGCCCCCGGCTTTCCGTCCTATCCTACGCAGGATCCCATGAACATCGACGAGATCAAGACCATCCTCCAGCTGATGGAGGACAAGAAACTGGTCGAATTCGAATACGAGGACGACGGCCGCCGGCTGAAGCTCCGCCGGGCGGAGGATCGTCCCGCGGCTCCGCCCCCGGCCTTGGCCCCGCCGCCCGCGGCGGCCGCTCCGGCCGCCCCCGCCGTCCCGGCGGCCGTCCCCGGTGCGCCGGCGGCCCGTCCCGCCAGCTGGGTGGAGTTCAAGTCGCCGCTGGTGGGCACGTTCTACCGCACCTCGAAGCCCGACGCCGACGCCTACGTGAACGTGGGCGACGAGGTGAATCCGGAGAAGGTGCTCTGCATCATCGAGGCCATGAAGGTGATGAACGAGATCAAGGCCGAGATGAGCGGCATCGTCCGGGAAATCCTCGTCAAGAACAGCCAGGCCGTGGAATACGGCGAACCCCTCTTCCTGATCGAGAAGAAGTAAGCCCTCCATGTTCTCCAGAATCCTGGTCGCCAACCGGGGCGAGATCGCCCTGCGCGTCATCCGCGCGTGCAAGGAGATGGGCATCGAGACGGTCGCGGTGTACTCCGAGGCCGACCGCAACAGCCTGTACCTGAAGCTGGCGGACTACGCGATCTGCATCGGGCCGGGGCCCGCGCAGAAGAGCTACCTGGACATCTCGCGCATCATCAGCGCCGCCGAGATCGCGGACGTGGACGCCATCCATCCCGGCTACGGCTTCCTCTCAGAGAACGCCCACTTCGCCGAGGTCTGCGAGAGCTGCAACATCAAGTTCATCGGGCCGCCGGCCGAATCGTTCCGCATGGCGACCGACAAGGTGAGCGCCCGGGAGCTCGCCAAGAAGTGCCGCATCCCGACCATCCCGGGCAGCGAGGACTCGGTCAAGGACGAGAAGCAGGCCATCGAGGTCGCCCACAAGGTGGGCTACCCGGTGATGATCAAGGCCTCGGGCGGCGGCGGCGGCCGGGGCATGCGGGCGGCGCACAACGACGTGTCCCTCGTGAACGGCTTCCTCTCGGCGCAGGCGGAGGCCGGGGCCGCGTTCAAGAACAGCCAGCTCTACATCGAGAAGTTCATCGAGAAGCCGCGGCACATCGAGATCCAGATCCTGGCCGACGCCTTCGGGAACGTCATCCACCTGGGCGAGCGCGACTGCAGCATCCAGCGGCGCTTCCAGAAGCTCATCGAGGAGGCGCCGTCCCCGGTGGTGACGGCCTCGATGCGCAAGGACATGGGCAACGCCGCCATCGCGTTCGCGCGCGCGATCAAGTACGTCAACGCCGGGACCTGCGAGTTCCTCGTCGACGAACGCGGGAAGTTCTACTTCATCGAGATGAACCGCCGTGTGCAGGTGGAGCACCCGGTGACCGAGATGGTCACGGGAATCGACATCATCAAGGAGCAGATCCGGATCGCCGCCGGACAGAAGCTGTCCATTCGCCAGGGCGACGTCACGTTCACCGGGCATGCGATCGAGTGCCGCATCAACGCGGAGAACCCGGCCGACAACTTCAAGCCGTCGCCCGGCAAGATCACGAACTACTACGCGCCCGGCGGCCCGGGGGTGCGGCTGGACAGCCACGCCTTCGCGGGGTACCAGATCCCCCCGTACTACGATTCCATGATCGGGAAGCTGATCGTGCACCGCGCCACGCGCCAGGAGGCGGTGGCCACGATGAAGCGGGCGCTTTCGGAATTCGTGGTCGAGGGCGTGCCCACCACCATCCCGCTGCATCTGTCCATCTTCGACCACACCCAGTACATCCGCGGGCAGGTCGACACCACGTTCATCGAGAGCTACTTCGGCAAGTAGCGCTACCAGCTGCCCGGCGGGGCGCTGCGCTCGATCTTCGCGGGCTGGATCCGCTTTTCCGGCCGGCCCTTCATCACGAAGAGGGCGGCGGCGCCGAGCGAAAGGACGAGGATGAGCGCCAGCAGCTTCACGCCCGGGGAGCAGCAGCTCCGCGGTTTTTCGGGGACGGCGGCCGGCGCCGCCGCGGGGGAGGGCCGGGTTTCCGCGCCGCAGTACTTGCAGGTGCGGGCGTCGACGGCGATGGACTCCCGGCATTCCGTGCAGGCGCGGGTCATGGCGCGGCCGCAGGCGGTGCAGTCCGATTTGCCGGGGGCGGCCTTGAGGCCGCAGTGCGGACAGTGGAAAATCATCGGAACCTCCTCCGGTTCTTAGGACGCTGCGCGCGGCCGGATATTACGCGGAATCATTCCAGGTTCGCATGCCGGCGGATGAGCTTGGTGCCGGAGACCCGGAATTCGTGCATCGCGGTGAGGATGACGGAGTCGAGGTAGAGGAACAGCGCCTGTTCGAAGAGGGATCGGGCCGGCTGGCGGGTGAGCGGGCCCCGTTCGAGCGGGGCGGGGATCGTGATCAGGAGATGGGCGAGCCGGGCGAGGGACGACTTCGGCCGCGCCGTGAGGGCCACGATCCGGGCGCCGATGCGGCGCGCCTTTCGGGCCATGTGGAGCGGCATGAGCGTCGTGCCGGTGCCGGAGCAGGCCACGAGCAGGTCGCCCCTCCGGATGGCCGGGGCGGTGACCTCCTGCGCGAGGTGCACGTCGAAGCCCAGATGCATGAGCCGCTGGCCGAAGGCCTGGACCACGAGGCCGCTGCGACCCACGCCGATGATGTAGACCGATTTCGTGCGGGCGAGCTCCCTGCAGAAGCGCGTGGAGCTCTCCTCGTGGATGAGCGGGAGCACGCGGTTGACCTCCGCCAGGATGGTGTCGCGGTAGGCCCTCACTCGAGGACCAGCGCTTTCTCGTCGTAGGTCGGTCCGTCCATGCAGATGCGGGAGTAGCGCCAGCCGTCCGCGCCGTCCGCGACGACCTTCGTGACGCAGGCCCCGCAGGCCCCGAGGGCGCAGCCCATGTGCTTTTCAAGCGAGGCTTCGCAGGGGATCTTCTCCCGCCGGGCGATGCGGATGACGGCCTGCATCATGCGGTCGGGTCCGCACGTGTACAGCTGCAGGGGGGATCCCCGCAGGGAGGCCAGCCGGTTTTCGAGGAGGCTCGTGACGAGGCCCTTCTCGCCGAGCGAGCCGTCCTCCGTCGCGGCGACGGTTTCGACGCCGAGGGCCGGGAAGTCGTCGATGCCGTAAAGCATCGAGCGGGTGCGGCCGCCGAAGAGCAGGATCATGCGGGACCGTATCCCGGCGGCGCGGGCCTGTTTCGCGAAAAAGTGGAAGGGCACGATGCCGACGCCGCCGGCGACGAAGATCCAGACCGGGGCGTCCGGCTTCGGCGTGAAGCCCACGCCGAGGGGGCCGAGGAAGCCGACCGGCTCGCCGGGCTGTTTGCGCGCGAGCAGCTCCGTGCCGCGGCCGACGACCGTGTAGAGGAGGTCCGCCTCCTGCATCTTCCCGGCGGGGCGCACGTCCCAGTAGCTGAAGGGGCGCCGCAGCAGCGGATCGGAGCCCTTCTGGACCTGGATGTGGCAGAACTGCCCTGCCGTCACGGGGTCGCCCGGGGGCAGCGAGAGCGTGAGCTTCAGGCAGTTCGGGGACAGGCGGGTCTGCCGGAGGACGGCGGCGTCGCCGTTGTAGATGGCCTGCATCGGCCGCGATTCTATCAGGCGGCGCGGATCCGATCTATGGATTGAAGGTGGCGAGCGCCGCCTCGCGCAGCCGGCGGTCCGTGACGACCTTCTCGCCGTGGTAGGTCCGGTTGTCCAGCAGGATCAGGAAGCGCTTCGCGGCCGGGTCCATCCAGACCAGCGTGCCGGTGAAGCCCGTGTGGCCCACGCCGGGCGCCCAGGGCCGGCTCTCGAAGACGTCCCAGCCGAGGCCGCGGCGGTCCGGTCCCGGTCCGGGGCTGAACATGAGCGCCAGGGTCTCCGGTTTCAGGATCCTTCCGGACAGCAGCGCGCGGCAGAAGATCGCGAGGTCGTCCGCGGTGGAGAACAGCCCGGCGTTTCCGGGGTGATGGTCGGCCGTCAGATAGGCCCGGGCGAGGGGGTCGTGGACGCGCCCCGAGAGCTCCGGCGTGGTCGGCGCGCAGCGTTTCGGATCCGGGAACCAGCCCGTGTCTTTCATGCCGAGCGGACCGAAGACCTGCTTCTGCAGGAAGTCCCCCAGGGGCAAACCCGCCGCCAGCTCGACCGCCCGGCCGAGGGAGATGGCGTTGAGTCAGCTGTACGTGAAGTCGGCTTTGAGCGGGGGGAGCGCCGCGAACTCCGCAAGGATGGCCTCGGGGCCGCTTCCGGCCGGGGTCAGGTAGGCGGGCAGGCGGGAGCGGTGCCGGAGCAGGTCGCGGATCGTGATCCCGCGCCCCTCAAAACAGGTCACGAGCGTTCCGAGGCGCTGATCCAGCGACAGGCGTCCCTGCTCGACCAGCAGCAGCGCCGCGGTGGCGGTCGCCACCGCTTTGGTGCAGGAGGCGAGATCGAAGATCGTGTCGGACTTCGCCGTGCCGAAGGCCTTCCGGTAGCGGACCGCGTCGGAATCCCCGGCGACGATCACGGCGCCCGGGATGCGGTCCTCCTGGAGGATGCGCGGCACGAGGGCGTCGAGCGGCGACTCCGCGGGGGGGCTTCCGCAGCCGACAAGCGCGGCCAGCAGGAGGGTCGTGACGATCTTCATACGGACACGGGCATCCAGCCCAGCCGGGCGCGGTTGGTGAGGTAGAACAGTCCGAGGATGCGCATCAGGACCGAGGCGCCGTAGATTTCGGCGAAGACGGGGAGGATGCCCCCGACCAGGAAGAGCCCCGGCAGGCGGGCCGCCGTCTCGAGCCCGGTGATCAGGAACCCCAGCCCGTAGAAGACCGCCAGGCAGAGCGCGTAATCCCGGAAGCTGCTGCGCGCGGATCGAAGCAGGTACGGCACCTGGAGGCAGGCCCAAGGATTTCCGAACATGACGTTGCCCAGGATCGCGATCGGGAGGTAGGTCATGCCCAGCAGGGCCCAGGCGGCGCCTGCGGCCAGCCAGAGTCCGCCGGGCCCCGTCGCCGTCCCGGCGGGCGCGGCTTTCACCGGAGCCGGCGTTCTTGCGGGGGCGTCGTCGTCGTCGTCATCCTCGACGGCGGTCGTCGGGCGCTCCTCGGGGAAGGAATCCGCTGCGGACGGGCCGCCCAGGATTCCCATGAAGAACAGGAACATCACGAGGAGGATGGGAAGGAAGGAGACGATGCCGGGAAGCGCCAGTTTGGCCCAGTCCACGATGAATTCCTGGAAGTGGGTGATGTCGGGCCAGTCGGGAAGATCCTCGCCGCCCATGGCCGTGCTCGAGCAGATGTCCACGTAGAACATGCACAGGAAGGCGGTCGCGAACGCGGCGGGAAACGCGGACACCGTGGAGAAGCCGCCCCGGCCTCCGAGGAGCCGGAGGAACCAGACCAGCAGCGCGCCCATCACGAGCAGGGCGAGCCCCTTGCCGCGAAGCGGGTAGGCGAACGCTCCGCCGATGGCCGCGCGGAACGACGTGGGCCGGCGGCTGATCCGGGCGACCTGGGCCTTCTCCTCGGGGGAGGCGGCCAGGGTCCGGAGCTTGGGAAGCAGGAAGGCCTTGGCCGGATCCAGGTTCGCGGCCCTGAAGTACGCGGTGTAGGCCTCCAGGCGCCGTCCCAGGGCCTCGGCCGCCTGGCCCGCGAGGAGCTGGGCGTCGGCATCGGCAGGAAGCTCCCGCGCCTTTTCGGAGGCGAGGCGGTACGCCTCCTCAAGCTCCTCGGGGCTGGGTTTACGGCCGCCGGCGGCTTCCATGAGTCCTCCTCCTCGTCGCTGGATTGTAGGACGCGGAACGCCCCCGGAGAAGCGTCCCACCCATTCTTTGACACCCCCGTGCGGGGATGCTATCACGGCCCTCCTATGCGCGAGCTCGACTTCGCCCGGACCATCGCCCTCAAAGCCGGCGCCTTCCTCAAGAAGAACCAGTCCGGGCGGCGGCGCATCAGCTTCAAATCGGCGGGGGCGGGGAACCTCGTCACGGACATGGACACCGCCTCCGAGGCGATGATCGTGAAGGCCATCCGGCGCGAATTCCCGGACCACGCCATCGTGGCCGAGGAGGGCGGGCGCACGGGGGAATCCGAGCACCGCTGGTACATCGACCCCATCGACGGCACGACGAACTACGCCCATGGATTCCCGATCTGGACGGTGACGCTGGCCTACGAGTTCCGGGGGCGGCTCATGGCCGGGGTGACCTACGCGCCGATGCTGGACGAGATGTACTGGGCGGGGCGGGGCGGCGGGGCGTTCAAGAACGGAAAGCGCCTTCGCGTGTCCCCCTGCCGCAAGCTCGGCGAAGCGCTGCTCTGCACGGGCTTCTCGTACAACCTCGAATGGCGCAAGGTGAACCTGAAGTACTTCGCCGAGTTCCTGATGACCGCGCGGGCGATCCGGCGCATGGGCGCGGCGTCGCTGGATCTCTGCTGGACGGCCGCCGGCATCTTCGACGGCTTCTGGGAGATGCGGCTGGGCCCCTGGGACATGGCGGCGGGCGTCGTCATCCTCGAGGAGGCCGGCGCGAAGGTCACGAATCTCGAGGGCGGGCCCGTCGACGTCTTTCACGGGGACTTCCTGGGCGCGGGGCCCGCGCTGCACCGGAAGATGCTCGCGTCCATCAAGAGCGTGAAGGTTTAGGAGGCGGATATGGCGGGTGAACTCGACCGGCTTTGCCGCATGCTGGAGGAGGGCGACGCCGAGCTGCGCATCGCCGTGGCCCGCGTGCTCCGCGAACTCAGGCCGAAGGATCCCGCCGTGAAGAAGGCGCTGCTGGGCGCGCTGAAGTCGGAGAACGACATGCTCCGGCTTTACGCGATCGAGGCGCTCGCGGCGACGGATCTGCCGGCCGCCGTCCCGCACCTCGTCGCGCACCTGGCGGGGCCCGAACATCTCCGCGCCCGCGTCACCCAGCTGCTGCTGGAGGCCGGGGCCCCCGCGGCCGCGGCGCTGCGGGAGCGTCTCGACGAGAAGGATCCCAAAGTGCGGCAGGGCGTGCTCGAGGTGCTGTCCCGGCTGCCCGGCGTCGATCCGCTCGACACGCTGTGCGCGGGGCTGCTCGACGCGGATCCGGAGACCGTGCGGAAGGCGGTGGGGACGTACCGGGCGCGGATCGAGGGCCTGAAGGAGGGCGAGAAGTCGAAGGCCCTTGCGAAGCTCCTGGACTTCGCCGGCTCCGCCAAAGTGAAGAAATCGAAAGCGGCCCTCGCCGCCACATTGTCCGTCGCGGGCGCCTTCAAGGACCCCTCCGCCGCGAAGCTGCTCCTGGAGTTCGCCGACCGGAAGGCGGATCCCGGGGTGCGCACGGCGGCGCTCCAGGCGCTGGCCCTGGTCCCGCTGGAGGGGAAGGCCGCCTCGCACGGGGTCGGACGGCTGCTGAACCTGCTGGACGAGGCGGATTTCGCGGGCACCGTGAAGCCCGCCCTCGAGATCCTCTGGAAGCTGCCCGCCGGGAAGGAGAACGCCGCGCGGATCCAGAAGCTGCTCAAGAGCAGCGTGGGGCCGGTCCGGCATTACGCGCTCAAGGCGCTGGGCTCGGCGGGCTCCTCGGCGGCGGGCGATGCGCTGGTCGAGGCCCTGCTGGGGAACGACCCCCGCCTGGCCGAGACGGCGGACGTTTCGCTCCGCTCGAACCCGGATTACGTGGGCCTGCTCGTCAAGGCGCTGGAGGATCAGGATCTCGACCAGCAGGACGGGGTCATGAGGGCCTTCAAGCTCGTCAATGTGCTCAAGACCTTCAAGAACGTCCTGGACAAGGCGCTGGTGAAGAAGTGCATGGCGCGGACGCTGTCGATGCTGGACAAGAAGCAGAGCGGCTTCCAGGCATTCTTTGAAATCGTGCGCGCCGCCTCGCCCGATCTGGCGAAGAAGGAGGCGCTCGAGCGCAGCCGCGAGCTCTTGAAGAAGGGCAAACACGAAGCGGCGGAGCGCGTCCTCCGCCTGCTGCAGCGGGACGATCTTTCGACGCCCGAGGGGGACCTCGCCCTCGGCATCGCGCAGCTGCGCCAGCAGGCTCTGGACCCGGCGAACGCGGGCCGCGACCAGGGCAACGCGATCCAGCTTTTCCTGAAGGTGTCCCGCAAGGACGGCTTCCCCTTCCTGAAGCAGCTGGAGAAGGAGTCCGCGCTGCTCGGCGCGGAAGGGATGCTCTACCTCGGCTTCGCGCTCGCGGAGCGGCAGGGGGCGGAGCGGGAACTGGGCGGGGAGATCCTCAAGCTCGTGGCGAAGCGCTTCGCCGCGAAGCCGGAAGGGAAGGTCGCGAAGGCGAAGCTGAAGACCCAGGGGATCGGTTAACCGTAACCGGTCAGTTGTGCACGTCTTTCGGCAAGCGAAGTCGCGACCCGCACCATGCCTCCCCCAGCGGAGCAGCGAGTCTTCTCTTAAGGGAATCTCCGGGACAGCTTTTGAAGTGTGCGTAGCAGCGTGCTATTTATTGAAGGGGCCTTTCCCTCAACCTCTTCCTGATCCAATAGCAAAGTCGGTGATGACGAAGTCGCATAGCTTTGGAGATATTCGAGCGTAGAACGGTCCCCCACTCGCCCCAATGCCAGAAGAGCCGCTATCCTTATCTGCTCATCCTTCTCCTGAACCACAAGGCTCTGAAGCGCCGAGCGCGACGAGTCGGTGAACTGAAGACCCAAGATGCCGATCCCAGCCAGCCGTTCAAAGGGATTCGAAAGCGCCAGCGAGCTCATGCCAAGGTTAGCTAGTTCCGAATCGACAGGGACTGAAGACGCCATTTGTGTGAGCAATCCTTGCCCTGTCAGGCTAATCCCAACCGCGACGCGTGTTGCTTGCGAAACGGATGGGTCGCCCAGGATCTCCTTGAGTAGCGCCGCGGCTTCCGGTCCTCCCGACCCCAAGGCCAGTTCGAATGCAATGGTGTCGTGCTGTGGCTTGGCCTCCCGGTACTTCTTTACGAAGATTGGAGTCATCGTGGGTCGAAGCTCCGCAAGCAACCCTGTTGCCCTCATAAACGCTCTTGGATCCTCTTCGATTGTCGGACGTCTCAGTTGTTTGTAGACCTCTTCCGCGTTGCGGGCTTCCCCTTCGGAAGGGGGGACCGTACTAAGACGCGCTTCCAAATCATCGACACGTTGCCGTAGGCGAGCGTTCTCCTCTTGAGTTTGCTTGGCTTCAGGCCTCGCGACTGATCGGCCATCCGCTTCAGGCTTCAGGAACCCCCGAGGGGAGGAATGGGAAGCTGGGCTGGCGAGCTGTTTAGAGTCCCCACCTCGGGGATCAGCAAACCCCTCGCCTTCAGGCGACTGGGA
>CAZUJF010000059.1:0-17081 GCA_964619955.1 uncultured Planctomycetales bacterium | reverse complement strand
ATGGCCATCGGCATGTCCCCGATCTCGTCCAGGAACAGCGTGCCCCCGTGCGCGTACTCGAATCGCCCCTTGCGCGTCTGGGTGGCGCCCGTGAACGCGCCCTTCTCGTGGCCGAAGAGTTCGCTTTCGAGGACGGTCTCGGACAGCGCGGCGCAGTTGAGCGGGACGAAGTGGTTCCCGCGCCGGCCGGAATTGGCGTGGATGGCGCGCGCGACGAGCTCCTTGCCGGTGCCGCTCTCGCCGAGCACGAGGACGGTGGCGTTGGAACCGCTCACCTGGCGCAGGACGTCGAAAACCTCCTGCATGGACTCGCTGCCGCCGATGATGCCCTCGAAGCCGTAGCGTTTGTCGAGCTGGCGGCGGAGCTCCACGTTGGAGCGCACCAGCTTCTGCTTCTCGAGCGCCTTGCGGATCTTCGCGCGCAGGATGTTCAGGTCGATGGGCTTGTTGAGGTAGTCGTAGGCGCCCTCGTCCATCGCCTCGAGCGCGGTCTCGTACGAGGGATACCCCGTCATGACGATGATCTCGGTCTCGGGGGCGCGGGCCTTCACGCGGCGCACGACGTCGAGGCCGCTCACGTCGCGCATGACGAGGTCGGTGAGGACGAGGTCGAAGCCCTCGGTCTCGAGCAGGCGGAGCCCCTCCGCGCCGCTCGTGGCGACGCGGACCGCGTGGCCGGACCGCTCGAGGCTTTCGGCGGCCGCCTCGGCGTGGGCGGCGTCGTCGTCCAGGACTAGGATGCGGCTTGCTTCAGGCATATCGTAAACGTGGTTCCTTTGCGCAGTTCGGTGTCCAGTTCGATGCGGCCCCCGTGCTCCTCGACGATCTTCTTCACCATGGGGAGTCCGAGGCCGGTGCCGCCGGGTTTGGTCGAGAAATAGAGGTTGAAGACCTTTTCGCGGTGCTCGGGGGGGATGCCGGGGCCGTTGTCGGCGACGGAGAGGCGGACCTCGGAGGCCTCCGCGCGGGTGCGGACGACGATCTCGCCACCGGAGGTGAGGATCTGCTGCGCGTTGACGAGGAGGTTGAGCAGGGCCTGGCGGAGGAGGTTGGGGTCGGCGTCCACCATCGGGAGCTCGCGGGCGAAATCCCTCACGAGGCGGATGCGGCTGCGCTCGGCCTGGGGGGCGAGGAAGTCGAGCAGCTCGCCGGCGAGCTGGTTGAGGTTCGTCTTTTCGAGGCGGAGGGCGTGGCCGGAGGCGAAGCGGACGAAGTCGGCGACGACGGTCTCCATGCGCTCGGTCTCGCGGAGGAGGACGTCGATGCGGCGCCGGCCCTTCTGTTCGCGTTCGGTGATGGGGTTCTCCCAGTCCTCGCGGAGGAGCTGCAGGTTCATGCGGAGGGTGGAGAGGGGGTTCCGGATCTCGTGGGCCATGCCGCTGGCGATGGTGCCGACGAGGGCGGCCTGCTCCTGTTCGCGCTGCTCGCGGGCGGACGCGGCCTGCCGGTGAAGCCGCCGGGCTTCCCGTCGTGCGATGATCGCGACGCCCATCATGAGGCCCGCCATGAAGCCGATCCAGGCGTAGAACACGCCGGGGATTCTACCGGAGGGGATGCCGGGTTAGAAGGGCGCTGATTAGAGGAACTTGATGAGCTCCAGATCGTTCTGGAAGCCCTTCTTGTAGACGTAGCTGATCTCGTCCATGATCCGGCGGATCAGGAAGATGCCCATCGTGTAGCTCTTCTCGCGCGCCAGCCCCTCGGCGCTCGTGCCGCCGCCGAACTCGAAGACGTTCAGCGAGTCGTGCAGGGAGGCCTTGAAGCGGACGTCGTCGATGTCCACCGTGAGCGTGATCTGGCTTTCGAGGCCCTTGAAGCGGGCGTACTGGACCATGGAGCTGGCCGCCTCGTCCACGGCGAGGATGATGAGGTCCTTGTCCCGGCGGGACAGCTTGACCTCCGAGAGGATCTCGTCCAGCAGCGTCCGCACCTCGCTGAGGAAGCGCGGGTGGCAGGGCTTCGAGATCGTCTTCTGTATCGCTTTCGTCATGGCTCTACTTATAAGACGCCGTCGCGGCCCATTCGTTGCACATAAAATACATAAAGTTTGGGTTCACCGGCCTTCCTCCTTGCGGGGAGGCGGGCCGCCGTACTCCACCTTTCGCGCCGCGCGCGCCTGTTCCATCCACTGTGAATACTCCTGGGGCCCAGGGGGATGGGAGAGGATGTCCTCCCAGACCTCTCTCCGGACCTCGTCGTAGGCCGCCTTGCGCCCGGTCCTTGGGGGCCTCAGGCGCGCCACACTATAGCGGTTTCCCGGCCCCTTTTCCACTCCAATTATAGCATCAGATACGGCGTTCATTAATTTTTCGAGGAATTCGGGTGAAATTCCCCCTCCGATCGGGGGTCGGCTCCGGGCGAAGCGAAGCCGCCTCAGGGTCGCGCCGGGAGGGGGAGGGGCCCCGGCGGGCTGCGCCCGGAAGGCCTCCGCTTCCGCGGCCGAGCCGAACTCGTAGAGGTCGACGTTCAGGCACTCCTCGAGGAGGTCGGCGTAGCGGACGATCTTGTCGAAGGTCAGGATCTGGTCGAGGAATTCCGAACCCTCCAGCTGCCGCAGGTAGGCCGCCTCGCTGAGTCCCTGCCGCACGAGCTGGGTCCGGAATCCCTCCGGGCCCGTCGCCCCCTTCAGCTGCGCCACGTAGGTCTCCGCCCTTTGCCGGAGCTCCTCGGGCGTGTGACGGATGCCGAGCTCGCGCTTGCGGTCGTCGATGATCCGCCAGCGCACGTACTGGTCGACGGCGCCCTTGGGGTCCAGTTCCAGCGCTTTTTCCGCGACCGCCTGCCAGGTGACCGCCTGTCCGTCGAGGAAGGCGACGACGCGGTCCCCGCGCACGTGGCGCTCTTCGGAGCGCGGAAGCTCCGTCAGCGGATCCGGCCTCCGCGCCGGACCGCAGGCGGCGAGCGCGCAGAGGAGGACGGCGCAGCGCTTCATCCGGGGAGCGTTCGGAAATACGCGATGACTTTCCCGAGTCCTTCCCGTCGCCGCACCTTGGGCTCCCAGCCGAGCAGGGTGCGCGCGCGGGTGATGTCCGGACGGCGCTGCTTCGGGTCGTCCTGGGGCAGCTCCCGGTGCACGATCCTCGATTTCGAGCCCGTCAGCTCGATCACTTCGCGGGCGAGCTGGAGGATCGTGATCTCCTCGGGGTTGCCGATGTTGACGGGGTCGTGTTCGTTCGAGTCGAAGAGGCGGAGGATGCCGTCGACCAGGTCGTCCACGTAGCAGAAGCTGCGGGTCTGCAGGCCCTCGCCGTAGACGGTCAGGTCCTCGCCCCGAAGCGCCTGCGACACGAACGTGCAGACGGCGCGGCCGTCGTTGGGGCGCATGCGCGGCCCGTAGGTGTTGAAGATCCGGACGATGCGCGTGTCGACGCCGTGGGCGCGGTGGTAGGCCATGGTCAGGGCCTCGGCGTAGCGCTTGGCCTCGTCGTAGACGCCGCGCGGGCCGACGGGGTTCACGTGGCCCCAGTAGGCCTCCGTCTGCGGGCTGACGAGCGGATCGCCGTAGACCTCGCTGGTGGAGGCCGTCAGGAAGCGCGCCCGGCGCTCCTTGGCGAGCCCCAGCGCGTGCATCGTCCCCAGCGACCCCACCTTCATCGTGTGGATCGGATGCTGGAGGTAATCCGCGGGGCTGGCGGGGGAGGCGAAGTGCAGGATCCCGTCGACCTTCCCGGGGACCTGGATCGGCTTCGTCACGTCGTGTTCGATGAAG
This sequence comes from uncultured Planctomycetales bacterium, assembly GCA_964619955.1. Classification (GTDB taxonomy): domain Bacteria; phylum Planctomycetota; class MHYJ01; order MHYJ01; family JACPRB01; genus JACQFK01. Next base: position 13,372 of record CAZUJF010000059.1, on the reverse strand, counting down.
GCGAAGCGCGGGTTCGCGCGCAGGGCGTCGATGTTCTTCAGCGATCCGGTCAGGAGGTTGTCCATCGCGACGGCCTCGTCCCCGCGGGCGAGCAGCCGCTCGCAGAGGTGGGACCCGAGGAAGCCGGCGCCGCCGGTGACGAGGACGCGCATCGTGGACGGTTATGGCATAGGGAACCCGCGAAGGCAAGTATTGGCGCGCGATCGCCCGGGACGGGGTATACTTCGGCCGATCGGCCATGGGCCGGAAGAGGGGATGACGAGCGCGGCATGATCCTCACGGGGCACCAGCCGAACTACCTGCCGTACCCGGGATTCTTCGAGAAAATCGCCCGGGCGGACCGCTTCCTGGTCGTCGACAACGTCCAGTTCGTCAAACGCGGCTCCTTCGGCTGGATGCACCGCAACCGGATCCGGACGCCGTCCCCCCAGGGTTGGGACTGGCTCTCGCTGCCCGTCCTGAGCAAGGGCCGCTTTCACCAGCGCATCGACGAGGCGAAGCTCGACAACGCGCTCCCTTGGGGGCGGAAGCACTGGCGCGCGCTCGAGTTCCACTACCGCCGGGCGCCCCACTTCAAGGAGCACGCCGATGTCTTCCGCGAGATCTACGAGCGGCCCTGGGAGTCCTTCTGCGAACTCAGTTGCGCGCTGCTCGAGGTGATCCTGCGGCTGCTGGGGCTCCCCTCGAAGATCGAGCGGACCTCCGCCCTCGGCATCACGGGGGAGTCGAGCGAGCTCGTGCTCGCCATGTGCCGCGCGACGGGGGCGGACACGTATCTCTCCGGGGTGCACGGTCGCGACTACCTGGACGTCGCGGCGTTCGAGAAGGCCGGGGTCAAGCTGGTCTTTCAGGACTTCGTCTGTCCCGAGTACCCGCAATGCTGGCCGGGGCCCTTCGTGCCGAATCTGTCGGTCGTCGACCTGATCTTCAACTGCGGGGACCGCTCCCGGGGGATGCTGACCGGTGCTCGCCCAGCTTAACTACCCGCAGGTCTGGATGCTCATCCTCGCCTGGTTCGTCACGGACCTGGCGATGCCGCTGATCATCCGCCTGGCGCACCGCACGGGCGCGGTCGACCGGCCGCACACGTACAAGACCCACACGCAGCCCACCGCGCTGCTCGGCGGCCTGGGGATCTTCCTGGGCTTCGCGGTCGCCCTGTTTTCGATCCTCCGCTTTCCGGATTGGGCGTCGCACCAGGACGTCTTCGCCATCCTCGGCGGGGCGCTGGCGGTCCTGATCCTGGGCATCGTCGACGGCTTCCGCCCGCTCTGGGCGGTGGGCAAGCTGCTCGTGCTTTTTCTGGTGACGCTGGGGCTCTCGGCTTTCGACGTCCGCATCAGCCTGACGGGGGTGGCCTGGGTGGACCTGGCGCTGACCCTCTTGTGGATCGCCGGGGTCTCCAGCGCGATGAATTCGCTGGACAACATGGACGGCGCCGCGGGGGGCACGGCCGCGATCGCGGCGTTCTGGACCTTCTACATCGCCTGGTACTCCGACCGCTGGGGGCAGCCCGCGGTGAGCTACGTGGCGATCGCGCTGCTGGGGGCCTGCCTCGGCTTCCTCCGCTACAACTGGACGCCCGCGTCGAGTTTCCTGGGGGACAACGGCTCGCTGCTGCTGGGGTTCCTGCTCGCGGCGCTGACGGTGCAGGCGGGCTGGGCGCACGACGACCGCGTCAAGGCGGTGCTGGTCCCCTGCGCGATCCTGGTGGTCCCCCTCTACGACATCACGCTCGCGACGCTGCTGCGCATCAAGAACGGCGTGGTGAAGGGGCCCGTGCAGGCGATCGTCTACTGCGGGCGGGACCATCTCTCCCACCGGCTCGTCGCGCTGGGGCTGTCCAAGCGGGAGGCCGTGTTCGTGCTGTATCTGTTCGGGATGATCGGGGGCTGCATCGGCATCATCGTGGCGCGGCCCGAGGTCACGCCGCGGCTGTATCTGCCGGTGACGGGGGTGGCGCTGCTGGTCCTCGTCGCCGTCGGCAAGCTGCTCGACCGGGCGAAGGTGTACGAGTCCGCGCCGGAGAAGAGCGCATGATCGACGCCGCCGCGCTGCACCGGGACGCCATCGTGGTCGACGGCCATGCGGACACGATCGGGCGGGCGCTCGACGACGGGGAGGATCTGGGGGTCGAGACGGGGCGGGGTCACATCGACCTGCCGCGGATGCTGCGGGGCGGGCTGGACGCGCAGTTCATGTCCTGCTTCGTCGAGCCGAAATACCTGGCGCGGAAGGAGGCCGCGCTGCGGGCGTTCCGCATGATCGACGCGGTGAAGCGGTGGATCGGGCGGCATCCGGAGCGCATGGTGCTGGCGCGGACGGCGGCGGACGTGCGCCGGGCGGCGGCGGAGGGCAGGGTCTGCGGGATCCTCTGCATCGAGGGCGGGCATGCGATCGAGGATGATCTGGGCTTGCTGCGCAGTTTTGCCGAGCTGGGGGTGCGCTACATCACGCTGACGTGGAACAACTCGACCTCGTGGGCGGAGGCCGCGCGGGATCCGGGGAAGGTCCGGGGTCTGACGGACTTCGGGCGGGGGGTGGTCCGGGAGATGAACCGGCTCGGGGTGCTGGTGGATCTGTCCCATGTCTCGGAGAACACTTTTTACGACGCGATCGAGACGAGTGATGCGCCGGTGATCTGCTCGCATTCCTGTGCGCGGGCGCTCTGCGACCATGTCCGGAACCTGACGGATGCGCAGCTGCGGGCGCTCGCGGGGAAGGGCGGGGTGGTCGGGGTCAATTTCTACTCGGGCTTCCTGAGCGACGACTTCATCCGGCAGCGCCGGCCGTACGACGAGGTCGACAATGCGGAGCGGGCGCGGGTGAAGGAGGCGTTCCGGGCGGACCCGGCGGGGCTGGATGCGGCGATGAAGCGGGTGAGCCGGGCCTACGATGCGGCGGAGCTCTCGTTGAAGCGGCCGCCGCTGGACCGGCTGGTGGACCATATCGAGCACATCGTGAAGGTGGCGGGGATCGACCATGTGGGGTTGGGGAGCGACTTCGACGGGGTGGCCGCGCTGCCGGAGGGGATCGAGGACTGCGCCTCGCTGCCGAAGCTGACGCAGCGGCTGGTCGATCGCGGGTTCGGCGCCGCCGACATCCGCAAGATTCTGGGCGAGAACTTCCTGCGGGTGATGGAGGAAGCCATCGGCCGCCGTCTTTGAGCCCTCGCCGGCAACCTCAACAAAGCAGACGGGCTGGTTTGTTGCCCTTGCGAGGCAACAAACCAGCCCGTCTGCTTTGTTGCCTTATGGCTGGACGGAGAGGCGGCGCAGGGCGACGTCGAGGGGAAGCAGCAGCGCCGCCGCTGCCAGCAGCCAGAGACCGAGCTCGGAACGGCGGGGGACCCGGCGGGGGGCCTCCCGGAGACGCGGACCCAAGTCCTGCCAGGACAGCCCCGGCACCCGCTCTTCGAAGAGGTCCCGGCCCGGCAGGAATTCGGCCTCGTACGCCCGCACCGCCCCGATCAGCAGCGACTTGCCGTCCGCCCGCTGCAGGAGCAGCCGCAGCGGCTCCCCCGGCTTCTCCGGCATCACCTTGCAGGACAAGGTCCCCCGTGCCCCCGCCTCGAATGCAAGCGCCCGACCGCCCGCCGCTTCCGAGGCGCGCAACGCCCCCCCCGGCCCCTCCGGCTCGATCCGCAAGAGCACCCCGCCGTCCCCCTGAATCAGCCGGGCCCGCGCCGCCAGGTCCACCTCCGGCCCCGCGCCCGACAGATGCCTGAGCAGCTGTGCCACCAGCTTGCCCGCCTCCGGCCAGGACCGCCAGTCCGCGCTCCACGGACCCGCGAAGTCGGACGTCCAGACCGCCGTCCTCCCCAGGCCCGCCCGCCCCAGCACCAACACCGGCTTCTGGCCCGCCGTGGCGAGCGGGACCAGCGCCTGCGGCCGGGGGATCGCGTCCAGCCGCCCCCGCAGCCCGGGAAAGGGACGTCCGCCGAAGCCCGACAGGATCTCGTGGTCGTCCTTCGCCGCCACCGGCTGCAGCTCGGCCGGCCGCTCCTTCGGCGGCTCCGCACGCGGGGCGGTCGGAGGCGGGGCCGGGTCCGCGGGCCGCGTCCCCACCCCCTGTGGCGGCTCCTTGGGCGCCCCCTCCTTGGGGATCAGCGACACCAGCCGGCGCGTCTCGTTGACGATGAGCTCCGGGACGTTCTTGAAGCTGTTCGTGAACTTGAAGCGGCCGTTGCCCCACGCCGCGATCTGCCCCATCAGCGTCGCATCAAAACGCGCCGCTGCCACGCAGACCGTGCTCACCGTGATCCCCTCCGCCGCCATCGCCCGCACCACCGTCTCGAAATCGGCGGCCGGCGTGTCGCCGTCGGAGAGCAGCACGACGTGCTTGAGCGCGCAGCGGCGCGCCCGACCGTCCATCTCGAACGCCCGGAACGCCTCGATCAGCGCGGGCTGGATGTGCGTCCCGCCGTCCGCGAGCAGGCGCAGGACGCGCTCCTCGACGTAGTCCTTCCGGTCCGCCTCCGTGAACTCCAGCACCCAGCGCGGACGCTGGTCGAAGGCCAGCACGCCGATCAGGTCGCGCTTCGACAGCGCCTTCGCCGCCGCGATGCAGGCCTCCTTCACGATCTCGATGTTCTGACCCGCCATGCTGCCCGACTTGTCGACCACCAGCAGCAGCGCCGCCGTGGGCGCGAGCACCCGCTGCGTCTGGCCGCTGTTCGGATCCGGCGGCGGCGGCGCCGGGGGCGGAGGGGCCGGCGGAGGCGGGACGTCCGGCTTCGGGCCGGGTCCCACCGGCGTGTCCAGGAAGCGCACGGGCAGCAGCGCCTCGAGGGGCGATCCCGCCAGGCCCCGGGGCCCGTTCAGCGCGGCGGACCCGACGACCCAGAGCCCGCCGCCCGACTGCTCCACGTGCGCCTTCAGCGCCGCCACCGTCGCGGGCGCGATCGCGTCGCGCGGCACCCCCGCCAGGATCACCGCCACGAATTCGCCGACCTGCCCGCCGGCCAGCTCCGCGGGCGTCTTGCGGACGAGGTCGAAGTCCTGCGCCTGCAGCAGCGCGGCGATGAAGTCCCCCTCGAGCGGCGCCCCCTCCACCAGCAGGATCTGCGGCTTGCCCGTGATCGTCAGCGCGACCGCGCCGATGTTGTTGCGCGGCTCGACGTCGCCCGCGGACTCCGCCGCCACCAGGAGCCGGTGCAGGCCCGCCGGGAACGGCTTGTCCTGCTGGAGGTTCGGGAGGACGACCGTGTGCCGGCCCGCGTCGAGCCGCACCCGGCGCGAGGCCTGCGGGAGCGGCAGGTCGTCCATCGTCAGCGTCAGCAGCACGTCCCCCGGCCGCTTTAGATGCAGCGTCACCCGCAGATCGAACGGCTCGCCCGCCCGCGCCGCGAGCGGGGCTTCGAGACCGAGCACCGCGACGTCCGGCGCGTCCCGCGGCACGAGCGGCACGCCGAGCGTGTCCGGCGGGAAATCGGCGGCGGGGCGCGTCGGGCGTCCGTCCGTGAGCAGGACGAGGCGGTTCGCGGCGTCCTCCCGGAACAGCGTGCGCGCGAGGCGCAGCGCGCCGTCCAGATCAGTCGACGACGGATCGAGGTCCGCGGCGAGCCAGCGGTCCAGGTCGGGCGTGAGCGGGGACGTCGTCGGCGTGACGAGCAGCTCCGTCCGGCCCGCGAAACGCAGCAGGGCGCAGCGCTGGCCGTCGGCGACCTCCCGGTTCCAGAGGGCCGCGAGTTCCGGCAGCGCGCGCGCGACGGCCTCGCGCGGGACGCTGGCGGAGACGTCCAGGAGAAACACGGTGAGGCGCGGCAGGACCCCGGCGCGCGAGATCCCGGGGCGCGCGAGGGCGAGTCCGAGCAGGAGGACGGAGGCGAGGCGGACGAGCAGGGCGAGGCGGCGGCGCCAGGCGGGCAGTTCCAGCCGCGGGCGCCAGGCGCCGAGCAGCACGAACGCCGCGGCGGCGGGGGCCAGGAGGAGCAGGGACGGCGCCGCGAAGCTCAGCATCAGCGGACGAGGCGGGCCGAGCCCCAGTCGGCGAAGTCCGACTGCCCGAAGCCCGCCCAGGTGACGAGGAGGCGGAGTTCGCGGGCGCCCTTGACGTCGACGTCGACGGGAATCGCCGCCTCGTTGCCCTTCACGGTCATGTCCTTGACGAGTTTGCCGTCCACCCAGACCTCCGCCTTGACGGCCCCGAGGCCGAGGGAGGCGGCGTCGAGGCCGAACGTGGTCTGGAAGCGGGCGAAGGCGCCGTCGAGCGCGTAGGTGAGCGAGGAGTGGGCGCGGACCCCGACGCCTTTGCGGTGCTCGGAGGCGCCGAGGAGGAGTTTGCCGCCGCGCGCGTTGCGGTCGCGCTGCCAGGGGTAGTCGAGGTCGCTCGGAAGCTTGACGGGGCCTCGGATGTAGTTGGCGTCCTCGTCGACCTTGGCGGGCGTGAGGTCGGAGAGGTAGACGACGCGGCCGTTCTTGACGAAGAGTCCGGAGACGAGGGTGAGCGGGATCTTGTGGGGGGCCCCGTAGAGGTCCTTGATTTCAAGGATGCCGCCCTTGAGGACCTGGACCTCGCCGCGGAGGGTGGAGCCGTCGCGGGTGATGGCGGAGATCTGGAGTCCCGGGCCCTCCTTGGGCGCGGGCTCGGTCTCGATGAGCCAGAGGCCGGCGGCCTGGGAGAGGGGGACGGCGACGTCGGTTTCGAGGCGTTTGGATTTGTAGCTGAGGCCGGCGTTGGAGAGGGCGAGGACGGTGCCTTCGGCGCGGTCGCCGGAGCGGGTGAGGACGAGGTCGGAGCTGTCCGCCTTCTCCGGGAGCCGGACGGGAAGATAGGCCTTGTTGGCGCTGAAGAGGACGGCGCGGATCTGGCCGAATTTGACGAGGGGGTCGCCGAGGGCGGGGGAGAGGAGGCGGAGGCCGTCCTCGGCGGGGGGCCCGAGGCGGCCGGTCCAGACATCGCCGCAGGTGAGGAGGATTTCGACGTCCTCGGCGGCGGGTTTGGAGGCGGGGGCGGGGCGGGCGCCGTTGAAGACGATCTCGACGACGTCCTCGCCCTTGAGGGTGAGGCTCTTGCCGCCGGCATCAACGGCCGCGAGGGTGAGGGCGCCGCCCTGGATTTCAAGGCTGAGCTCGCGGACCTGGAGGGGGGCGTTGCTCGCGCTGACGATCGTGACGGAATCCTGGGCGAGCAGGGCCAGCGCGAGGAGGATCATCCGATCATTATACGAGCCGTCCCGGCTCCGGGAGCAAGCATCCGGGAAGGGGTTTTCGTAACAAGCGCCTGGGCCGGCGCTATTCAGGACGTATGGAACGCAGCGAGGGAACCGCAAGCCTCCAGCGCGCCGTGAATCTGCTCGAACAGCTCGAGGAGGACCGCGAGACCGCGCCCCCCGAGTTCCGGCTCGTCACCGAAAGCTACGCCACCCGCCTGCTCGAATCCATCCTCCGCTTCCGCGACCGCCGCATCGCCGGCCGCGAACTCGAGGCCCACCGCGTCCAGATCCGCCTCTGCTATACCCGCGACCTCCAGCGCCTCCTCCCCTCGGAACCCGTCGCCCCGGATCCCTGGGTCCGCACGGGTTGAGTCTCCCCGGCCTCCGATCGCTTGATTCTTGATGCCCGCGCCCTCCGAGCCTATCATGCATCCCGTATGAGCGCCCCCGAGGCCCCCGAGCTGGACTTCAAACTTATCGAGAACGTCCGCGGCTTCGTCTCCGGCATGATCATCCGCACCCCCTGTCTGCCCTCCGAATGGCTCGGACAGGCCCTCGGCGGACAGGTCTGGATGAAGTGCGAGAACCTCCAGTACACCGGCTCGTTCAAGGTCCGCGGCCCGCTCGCCCGCCTGCCCTGGCTCACCAAGGACCAGCGCTTCGCCGGCCTCATCTGCGCGAGCGTCGGCAACCACGGTAAGGCCGTCTCCTGGGCCGCGCAACAGTACGGCGTCCGTGCCACCGTCGTCGTGCCCAAGACGATCCCCGTCCTCAAGGAGAACGCGATCAAACGCTACGGCGGCCAGGTCGTGAAGGCCCCCTGCACCAGCTTCGACGAAACCCAGGCCTACGCCCGCAAACTGGCCGACAAGACCGGCCATGTCTGGGTCTCGCCCTACGACGACGCCTACGCCCAGGCGGGGAACGGCGGGACGATGGGCCTCGAGATCTTCGAGGACCTCAAGAAGCTCGACGCCGTCGTCGTGCCCTGCGGCGGCGGCGGCATGGCGGTGGGCCTGGGCGTGGTCGCCCGCCAGCTCTCGCCGAAGACGAAGATCATCGCCGTCAACGTGGATACGTCGGCCTCCATGGCCCTCTCGCGCAAGGAGGGCCAGGTCATGACGCCGGTGGTGCCGAGTTCCACCATCGCCGACTCCGTCGCCGGGGCGGTGTCCGAGAACACCCTCCGCCTGGGACAGAAGTACATCGACGACGTCGTCGTGGTGAAGGAGGCTTCGCTCAAGGGCTCGATCGCGGAACTCCTGCGCCGCCACCGCATGGTCGTGGAGGGCAGCGCGGCGCTGGGCCTGGCGGCGATCACGGGCGGCCTGCTCCCCAAGGGCCTCAAACGCGTCTGCGTCGTCCTCAGCGGCGCCAACATCGACGTCGTCCGCGTGAAGGACATCGTCGCCCACCACCTCGAAGCGTAGTTTCTGGCTTCCCCGGCCCTCATTTGCTATTCTGCTCCCCCGGGACACGTCACCCCCTCTGACCTCTAACAGCGAGACGGTGAAACCATGCCCCGGGTTGCGGCGCGCGAGCAGTCGGGTTCCTCACGCCCTGCTTTTTTCCACCCTGGATCCCGCTGCGTGAGCTGATCATGGCCGCTGAAGAACGCCTCCACAAGATCCTCGCCGCCGCGGGCATCGCGTCCCGCCGGACCTGCGAACAACTCATCGCCGGCGGCCAGGTGACCGTCGACGGCAAGGTCGTCACCCAGATGGGCTTCAAGGTCGATCCCTGGAAGCAGAAGATCGCCTTCGGCGGGCAGACCATCCGTCCGCCGCGCCTCGTCACCCTCCTGCTGAACAAGCCCAAGCGCGTCATCACCACCACCAAGGACGACCGCAACCGCAAGACCGTCATGGACCTGCTGGAGGGCATCGACCAGCGCGTCTATCCCGTCGGCCGGCTCGACTGGGAGTCCGAGGGGCTCCTGATCATGACCAACGACGGCGAACTCGCCAACCTGCTGACCCATCCGCGCTACGGCGTCCCCCGCACGTACCACGCCATCGTGAAAGGCTCGCTCACCCCGGCCGTCCTCGAAAAGCTCCGCAAGGGCGTCTGGCTCTCCGAGGGCAAGACCGGCCCAATCAAGGTCCTGATCAAGAAGCGCGAGCGCGAATTCTGCGTCATCGAGGTCACGGTCCGGGAGGGCATGAACCGCGAAGTGCGCCGCGTCTTCGCCCGCTTCGGCCTCAAAGTCAGCAAGCTCAAGCGCATCAAGGTCGGGCCGCTCTCGCTCGAGACGCTGCCGGTCGGCGCGTTCCGCGTCCTCTCCCCCCGCGAGGTCGAGGGCCTGCGCAGCGCCGCGTTGAGATCCGCCGAGGAGCGGGACGATGCCTAGGAGGATCCTGGCGCTCGTCCTGCTCGCGCTCGCCGCCTCCTGCTCGGGGGGCGCGGCCGTGCGGCGCGACATCGTCGCCGGCCTCGAACGCCGCGTCCTCCCGAACGGCCTCGCCGTCGTCGCCCTCGAGGACCCGCGCCTGCCCACCGTCACCGCGATGCTCTCCTACGCCGTCGGCTCCGTGAACGAGCCCCCCGGCCTCACCGGCGTCTCGCACTACTTCGAGCACATGGTGTTCAAGGGGACGAAGAAGTATCCGCCCGGCTCCATCGACCGCATCACCCAGCAGTGCGGCGGGGAGAACAACGCGTACACCACGCACGACATGACGGGCTACTGGTTCCACGTGCACGCGGCGCATCTCGACGAGGTCCTCGACATCCTCGCCGACACGATGGGGAACTGCACCCTGGACGCGGCGGAATTCGAGCGCGAGCGAGGCCCCGTGCTGCAGGAGATGGCGATCTGGCTCGACGGCGCCTGGGGGCCGGTGGAGCGCGACCTCGAGAAGACCGTCTACGAACGCAGCGGCTACCGGCATCCCGTCCTCGGCTGGAAGGAGGACGTGGAGAAGCTGACCCGCGAGCGGATGCTGGCGTACTACAAGGCGCACTACTCGCCGAACAACGCCTCGCTCGTGATCGTCGGGAACCTCCCCAAGGAGGAGATCTTCCGGAAGGCGGAGCGCTATTTCGCGGGGCTGCCCGCCGGGACGCCCGCCGCGGCGCCCGAATGGCGCGAGGCGCCGCAGTCCAAAGAGCGGAAGGTGGAGCTGCAGACCGAGCTGCCCAGCGACCGCTTCATCCTCGCGTTCCGGACGGGCCCCGCGGGCTCGGACGACGACCTCATCCTCGACGTCGCCTCGACGGTCCTCGGCGACGGCCGCACGTCCCGCCTGATCGCCCATCTGGCGGACGAGGAGGATCTCGCGAGCAAGGACAGCATCGAGGTCTTCAACTACTCGCGGAAACACGAGGGCGTGTTCTACGTCAAGGTCGAGCTCGCCCTGGACGCCGACGCGGAACAGGCGCGGAACATCGTGCTCGAGGAGCTGGACCGCCTGAGGGAGGACCCCGTCCGGGAGCAGGAGCTCCGCCGCGCGAAGAACATCCTGCGCGCGCGCTTCGCGTTCGAGTCGGAATCCCAGTACGAGCTGGCCTCGAAGGTCGGCTATTTCGAGGCGCTCGGCCGGCCCGACTACGTCGGGACGTACATGGACCGCATCGAGGCGATCACGGCGGATCAGATCCAGGCGGTGGCGAAACGCCTCTTCCGGCCGGAGCTGCGGACCTGGGCGATCGGCAAGGCGAAGCCCGCGCGATCCGGCAGGGGCGCGGTTCCGGGGAAGCGGCGTCCGCCCTGGAAGCCCCTGCGCCCCGGCATCCAGGCGACGTACGCGCCGCCCGTGCTGGGGGACGTGCGTGAGCGCACGCTGCCCAACGGCCTGCGGCTCCTGGCGCTGCGGCGGCCGGGCGTGCCGGTCTTGTCCGTGCAGGCGCTCGTGAATGCGGGCCAGGCCTACGAGCCCGCGGAGCAGGCGGGGGTCGCGCAGCTGACCGGCGAACTGCTCGACGAAGGCGTCGAGGACGAGCGCGGCCGGCGCCGGGGCGCGGAGGAGATCGCGGGGGAGATCGAATTCGTCGGCGGCCAGTTCAGCTGCGGCGCCGCCGGCGTGGCGGCGAAGGTGCTCTCCGAACATGCGGCCACGGCCTTCGACCTGGTCCGCGACCTGCTGCGCTTCCCGTCCTTCCCGCGTCTGCGTTTCGAGGCCTTGAAGGAGGACCTGCTCGCCGACATCGAATCGCAGGACGAGGAGCCGGGCCGCGTGGCGCGGCGTCTCTTCTACGAGGAGGCGTTCAAGGGGCATCCCTACCAGCGTCCGGCCTCCGGCACGGCGGAGAGCGTGGGGGCGCTGACGCTCAAACAGGTGCGCGAGTATCACCGGCGCCTCTTCCGTCCGGAGAACACGATCCTCGCCGTGGTGGGGGATCTCGAACCCGAAGCCGCCTTCGCGGAGCTGGAGGCCCGCCTGGGCGCCTGGGAGGGGGAGGGATCCTCGCCGGGGCTTCCCGTGGCGCCCGTGGCGAAGCGCGGGACGGAATCCAAGACGATCCATCGCACCTACAAGTCGCAGCAGGCGCGGATCCATCTGGGTCATGTCGGGGTGGAGCGGAAGGCCCCGGACTGGGCGGTGCTGCGGGTGATGGAGACCATTCTCTGTTCCAGCGCGGGGTTCACGAACCGGCTGGCGCAGCGGGTGCGGGAGCAGAACGGCCTGGCGTACGACGTCGGAGGCTCGATCACGAGCGGGGCGGGCGTGGCGGCCGGCCCCTTCGAGATCGTGCTGGGCGTGGAGGCGAAGGACAAGGACCGGGCGATCGCCCTCGTGCGCGAGGAGCTGAAGCGTTTCCTCGCGGACGGGCCGACGGAGGAGGAGGTCCGCGACGCGCGCCGTTATCTGCTGGCCTCCTACGCGTCGGCCTGGGAGACGTCGGATTCGGTGGCGTCCTGGCTGCTCGAGGCGAAGCGCCACGGGCTGGGCCTGGACTACGCGGCGCGCTTTCACCGGGAGGTCTCGGCCGTCACGCGCGGGGAGGTCGTGCGCGTGGCGCGGCAACGGATCGACCTCGGGGCGCTCATCACGGTGGTGGTGGGGCCCGTGGACAGGAACGGGAAACTGCTGGAGGGGGCTCGGGACCAATGAAGGCTGCGAAACTGGCGCTCGAGGACGGCACGGTCTTCACGGGGTGTTCGATCGGCGCGGACGGCGAACGGTCCGGCGAGGTGGTGTTCAACACCGCCATGTCCGGCTACCAGGAGGTGCTGACGGATCCCTCGTACAAGGGGCAGATCGTCACGATGACGTATCCCCACATCGGGAACTACGGGATCAACGAGGAGGACTACGAGTCCGGCAAGGCCTGGTGCGAGGGCTTCGTCGCGCGGGAGTTCTCCAAGACGGTGAGCAACCACCGGTCCAGCTCGGACATCTCCTCGTTCTTCAAGAAGCAGGGGATCCTGGCGATCGACGACATCGACACGCGGGCGCTGACGCTGCGGCTCCGGAAGGACGGCTCGCTCAACGGCGTGCTGTCGACGACGGAGACGGACGACGCGAAGCTGGTGGCGAAGGCGCGGGCGATCCCGAAGATGAGCGGCCTGGACCTCGTGAAACACGTCACGAGCACGAAGGCCGCGCACTGGAAGGAGTTCCTCACGCACGACCGGGACTTCAAACATCCCGCGCTGAAGTACAAGGTCGGCCTCGTGAACTGCGGCGTGAAGTTCAACATCATCCGGGACCTGGTGCGGCTGGGCTGCGACGTGACGGTGCATCCGGCGGCGGCGCCCGCGAAGGACCTGGAGGGCTACGACGGCGTGCTGCTTTCCAACGGGCCGGGCGACCCCTCGGCGGTGACGTACACCATCGAGACGGTGAAGGGGCTGCTCAAGCAGGAGATGCCGATCTTCGGCATCTGCCTGGGGCACCAGATCCTGGGCCTGGCGCTCGGGTCGAAGGTCTTCAAGCTGAAGTTCGGCCATCACGGCGCGAACCATCCGATCAAGAACGTGCTGACGGGCAAGGTGGAGATCACCAGCCAGAACCACGGCTTCGCGGTGGAGGAGAAGTCGCTGCAGGCCGCGGGGGGCGAGGTGACGCACCTGAACCTGAACGACGGCGCGGTGGAGGGCCTGCGGCACAAGTCGCTGCCGGTCTTCTCGGTGCAGTACCATCCGGAGGCGGCCCCGGGGCCGCATGACGCGAGTTACCTGTTCCGACAGTTTCTCAAGAACATGGAGGCCTGCAAATAGCATGGCCAGACCGAATACCAGCTGCGTCGTCGGCGTGCAATGGGGCGACGAGG
>CAZUJF010000058.1:0-29107 GCA_964619955.1 uncultured Planctomycetales bacterium | reverse complement strand
GCTGGCGAACACCGAGCTGCAGGTCTGGGTGGTCACGGGCGACGGCGACGCGCTCTCGATCGGCGGCAATCACTTCATCCACACGCTGCGGCGGAACGTGGACATCAAGGTGCTGCTCTTCAACAACCGCATCTACGGCCTGACGAAGGGCCAGTATTCGCCGACCAGCGAAATGGGAAAGATCAACAAGTCCGCCCCGTTCGGCACGGTGGACCAGCCGATCAACCCGATCTCCCTGGCGCTGGCCTCCGAGGCGACGTTCGTGGCGCGCACGGTCGACGTGTACCCGAAGCACCTGATGGAGATGCTGAAGAAGGCCGCGGCGCACAAGGGGGCGGCGCTGGTGGAGATCTACCAGAACTGCAACATCTTCAACGACCGGGCCTTCGAGAAGTTCACCGACCGCGAGGCGCGGGACGAGTGGAACGTGACGCTGGAGCACGGCAAGCCCCTGATCTACGGCACCAAGAAGGACAAGGGCATCCGCCTCAACGGCCTCAAGCCCGAGGTGGTGACGCTGGGACAGAACGGGATCACGGAAAAGGATCTGATCGTCTACGACGAGCACAACGCGTCGCTGGCGTATCTCATCTCCCGCCTGAATTATCCGGCGTTCCCGGAGCCCATCGGCGTCTTCCGCAACGAGCGCCTGCCCAGCCTGGACGAGCGGGTCGACAAGCAGATCGCCGACGTCAAGGCGAAGAAGGGCGAAGGGGACCTCCGGAAACTGCTCTTCGCCGGCGACATGTGGGACGTGAAGTAGGCCGCTCCGCCGAATTTCAGGGGCCGCCGTCGCCGCAGGGCGCCGGCGGCCCTTTTTCATGGCGGGAGCTTGAATAGAGTACCGAATCAGTCCTAGATCCCTTGACTTGCCTCCGGAGGCCCCTATAATCAGGGCCCTCATGACGGAAAAAGCCGCGCTGGCGGGGACGGAAATCCGGGAACACGTCTCGGAAATCATCCGTCTGCTCGGGGAGGACACGACCCGGGAGGGGCTGGAGAAGACCCCGCTCCGCGTCGAGAAATCCCTGAAGCACCTCACCCGGGGCTACGCGCAGGATCCCGAACAGATCCTGCGCAGCGCCGCCTTCGAGGCGAGCGACTACGACGAGATGGTGATCGTCAAGGACATCGAGCTGTTTTCGATGTGCGAGCATCACCTGCTGCCTTTCTTCGGGAAATGCCATGTCGCGTACCTCCCGGACAGGAAGGTGGTGGGGCTCTCCAAGATCCCGCGCGTCGTCGAGGTCTTCGCCCGCCGCCTGCAGATCCAGGAGCGGCTGACGACCCAGATCGCGAAGGTGATCGAGAAGGCCGTGAAACCCAAGGGCGTGGGCGTGGTCATCGAGGCGTTCCATCTCTGCGTCATGATGCGCGGGGTTGAGAAGCAGAACGCCCACATGATCACGAGCTCGATGCAGGGCCGCTTTCGGACCGATTCCAAGACCCGGGAGGAGTTCCTGAACCTGATCCGGCGCCCCAAACCGCTTTAGCCGAGAGATGCGTTTCAAACGATAGTCGAATAGGAGGATGCAGATGGCGACTCTGGTCGGACAGAAGGCCCCGGCCTTCAAGGGGCAGGCCCTGGTCAAGGGCGAGTTCAAGGAAGTCAAGCTGGAGGACTACAAGGGGAAGTGGGCGGTGCTGTTCTTCTATCCGCTCGATTTCACCTTCGTCTGACCCACGGAGATCAATGCTTTCTCCGACAGTCTGTCGGAGTTCCAGGCCCGCGGAGCCGAGGTCGTCGGCTGCTCCATCGACTCCCGCTTCTCGCACAAGGCGTGGGCGGAGGTCTCCCGCAACAAGGGCGGCATCCAGGGCATCCAGGTCCCGCTGCTCGAGGATCTGACGAAGCAGATCTCCCGCGATTACGGCGTGCTGGTCGAGGCGACCGGCATCGCGCTGCGCGGGACGTTCATCATCAACCCGGACGGC
Organism: uncultured Planctomycetales bacterium; assembly: GCA_964619955.1. Taxonomy (GTDB): domain Bacteria; phylum Planctomycetota; class MHYJ01; order MHYJ01; family JACPRB01; genus JACQFK01. The sequence goes on along the minus strand of CAZUJF010000058.1, from coordinate 27,172 downwards.
GTCGTCGTCCATGAGTCGGTGAACTTCTTCCCGGTCGGCCGCAGCGTCGACGAGGTCCTGCGCACGATCGACGGCTTCCAGGAGGCCGCCAAGGGCGCGGTCTGCCCGATCGGCTGGACGAAGGGCAAGGAGTCCATCAACCCCAAGGAGGCGGGCAAGTACTTCGAGAAGGTGAAGTAGTCCGCGCAAGAGATCCCGAAACCCCCGGTCTCGCTTCCGCGGGGCCGGGGGTTTTTCATTTCAGGATCGCGTCGTAGATCAAGCCCTTCACCGCGAACTCGGTGTCGAAGCTGTAGGGCATCGTCTGCTCGAGGGTGACGACGACGAGCCGGTCCTTGGGGCTCGTCCAGTAGTGCGTCGACGCCGCGCCGCCCCAGCCGTATTCGCCGACGCGGGCCTGGGGGTCCCAGGCGGTGTCCTGGGTCCGCACGTTGAATCCGAGGCCGAAGCCGGTGCCGTGACGGACCTGCTTCCCGAAGTAGATGGGGAAGGCCTCCGGGGGCAGCTGGTTCGTGGTCATGAGCTTCACCGATTCTTCCCGGAGGATCCGCACGCCGTCCAGGGTTCCGCCGGCCTCGATCATGAGCATGAAGCGGAGGAAATCATGCGCGGTGCTCACGAGCCCGCCGCCGCCCGACTCGAGGGCCGGGGGCTGGAGGTATTTCGAGGTTGCCGGGGCGTCGAGCAGCTTGAGACCGTCCTTCTCGCGCTGGTAGTTCGCGGCGAAGCGGCCGAGCTTTTCCGGGGGCACGCTGAAGCCGGTGTCCGTCATGCCCAGCGGCTTGAAGATCCGCTCCTCCAGGAAGCGGCCGAGGGGTCGGCCCGAGGCCCGCTGGACGATCAGGCCCAGGATGTCGATGGAGATGGAGTAGACCCAGTCCTTGCCGGGATCGAAGCCGAGCGGGAGGGACGCCAGGCGGGCGGCGAACTCGTCCATGCCCTTCGCTTCCATGGGTTTGATCGTGGCGTAGACTTTGTCCGCGGGACGCGCGCCTCCGCCGTAGCTGTAGCCCGCCGTGTGCAGGAGCAGATCCTTGATTGTGGGCGGCCGGGACGGCGCCCGCGCGCCCTCCGCCATGAGGACCTTGACGTCCTTGAGTTCGGGCACGAGTTTCGAGGCCGGATCGTCCACGGCCAGCGTCCCCTCCTCGGCGAGCATGAGGATCGCGGCGCTGGTGATGCCCTTGGACATGGAATAGATGCGGAAGATCGTGTCGGGCGTCATGGGCCGTCCGCTCTCGAGGTCGCTCTTTCCGTAGCACTCGAGGAAGGCGAGGCGTCCGTTTCTGGCGACGGCCACGATCGCCCCCGCGAGCTTCTTCCGGTCGATCATTCCGTTCATGACGGGGCCGATCTTCCGGAGCTTTTCAGAGGAAAGCCCGACGGCCTCCGGGGCCGCCGGGGGGATCTCCCCGGAGGAGGCGCAGGCGGACAGGACCAGGAGCAGCGCCGGGATGAAGCGGAAGCGCATGTCGATCCCCCTTGTGTTCGGAAGCGTGAGCAGGGGATTATAGCGCCGGAAATCGAGGAGATCGAATCATGAGGCGCATCGCCCTTCCGCTGCTGCTGATCTGCGGCGCGCCGCTGTGCGCGCAGGACAAACCCGCCGACGCGCCCAAGGGCGAGGTGGCGAAATACGGCTTCGACAAGAGCAAGGTCTTCCCGGGGACCGTGCGCGATTACTGGGTCTACGTGCCGAAGCAATACGACCCGGAGAAGCCCGCCTGCGTGTACGTGAACCAGGACGGGATCCAGTACAAGGCCCCCGAGGTCTTCGACCGGCTCATCGCCGCGAAGGAGATGCCGGTCACCATCGGCGTCTTCGTCATGCACGGACGCGTGAAGGCGCCCAACGGGGAGGCGCTCGACCGCTTCAACCGCAGCTACGAATACGACGGGCTGGGCGACGCCTACGCCCGTTTCCTGCTCGACGAACTGCTTCCCGAGGTCGAGACGAAGAAGACCCAGGACGGGCGGCCGATCCGGCTTTCGAAAGACGGCAACGACCGGGCCATCGGCGGCGCGAGCAGCGGGGCGATCTGCGCGTTCACGGCCGCCTGGGAGCGGCCCGACGCCTTCCGCCGCGTCTTCAGCGCGATCGGCACCTACGTGGGGCTGCGGGGCGGCAACGAGTACCCGACGCTGATCCGCAAGGTGGAGCCGAAGCCGATCCGCATCTTCCTTCAGGACGGCAGCAAGGATCAGAACATCTACGGCGGCGACTGGTGGATGGCGAACCAGGAGATGCAGCGGTCCCTGGTCTTCGCCGGCTACGAGGTCCAGCATGCCTGGGGCGACGGCGGCCACGACGGGAAACACGCGACGGAGATATTTCCCGAGGCCACCCGCTGGCTCTGGAAGGACTGGCCCGCTCCCGTGAAGGCGGGGCTCGGGTCCCCCCAGATGAAGGATGTGGTCCTCGCGGGGGAGGGCTGGAGTCTGGTCGGCGAGGGGTACAAATTCACCGAAGGCCCGGCGGTGAACGCCCAGGGCGAGGTCTACTTCAACGACGTCCCCAACAGCAAGACCTACAAGATTGGAAGCGACGGCAAGCCCGCCGTCTTCCTGGAGGATTCGAAGAAGGGCGACGGCCAGGCGTTCGGCCCCGACGGCCGGCTGTACGCGGTCGCGGGCGCGACGGAGCAGATCCTCGCGTATGACGCCGACGGCAAGTCCACCGTGATTGCCGAGGGATTCCGCGGCAACGACCTCGTCGTGCGCCACGACGGCTCGATCTACGTGACGAATCCGGACTGGGAGAAGGGGCGGAATTCGAAAGTCTGGCGGATCAAGGGCGGGGAGAAGAAGATCGTCGACAGCGGCCTGCGCTTCTCGAACGGCATCACCCTCTCGCCGGACCAGACGCTGCTCTACGTCGCGGACAGCCGGACCCACTGGGTCTACAGCTACCAGATCCAGCCCGATGGCTCGCTGGCCCACAAGCAGAAGTACTACCATCTGCACGTGCCCGACACCGCCGACGACAGCGCGGCGGACGGCCTGCGGGTCGACCGCGACGGACGCCTCTACGTCGCCACGCGGATGGGCATCCAGTTCTGCGACCAGGCCGGGCGCGTGAACGGGATCATCCCCGTGCCGAACGGCCGCGTGGCGAACTTCTGCTTCGGGGGGGCCGCCTTCGACGTGCTCTATGCGGCCTGCGGCGACCGTCTCTACGCGCGGAAGCTCAAGGTGAAGGGGGCGCACGGATTCCAGCCGCCGCACAAGCCGGCCCCGCCCCGACTCTAAGCGCCCCCGCAAGCGCCCGGCTTCGTGTAGACTCCAGTCGTGGCGAAAGTCGTCGATCTGCATTCCCATACGACGTGCTCCGACGGGCGCACGTCCCCGAGGGATCTCGTCCGTCAGGCCCGGGAGGCGGGCGTGGACGTGCTGGCGGTGACGGACCACGACAGCGTGGAGGCGATTCCGGAATGCCTGGACGAAGGGTCGAAGGCCGGGGTCCGCGTGATCCCCGGCATCGAGATGTCCTCGCACTTCGAGGGGCGCGACGTCCACATCCTGGGACTGGGCATCGAACCGAGCGCGCCCGCCCTCCTGCGCGCCCTGGAAGTCCTGCACCGCTCCCGGCGTGAACGGGTGGACCTGATCTGCGGCAAGCTCGCGGAAGGGGGGCTGAAGCTGGATCCCGCCTCCGTGCTCGCGGAAGCCGGGGGGAAGTCGATCGGACGCCCGCATGTGGCCCGGGCCATGGTGAAACAGGGGCTCGCGGGCTCCGTGGGCGAGGCCTTCTCGAAGCACCTGGCCGTCGGGTCGCCGGCCTATGTCCCGGCCCACGAACTCACGCCGCTGCAGGCCTCCCGCCTGATCCTGGACCACGGCGGGCTCCCCGTCCTGGCGCATCCGGGCTTCCTGGACGACGACGAGGCCGTCGAGCGCGTCCTGGAATCCGCGCCGATCCGGGGGATCGAGGTCTACCACCGCTACCGCTCGAACGTGAAACACCTGCGCTATCTCGGGATGGCGCGCCGCCGGAACCTGCTCGTCAGCGGAGGCTCCGATTTCCACGGGGATGAACACCCCCACAACGGCGGATTGGGGCGGCATCCCTGCCCCCCCGAACATTGGAAAGAAATTGAAAGGCGTCTGGGGGCGCAGTAAACTCTCGAAAATTTTTCATATGTCCGGCGAAGAACTGTCCGACCCGCTGATCGGCTCCAAACTGGGGCCCTGCCGCATCGAGGTCCGCCTCGCGGCGGGCGGCATGGGCGTGGTCTACCGCGCCCGGCACAGCGTCCTCAACGAGGACGTGGCGGTGAAGGTGCTCGCGCCGCAGCTGTCGCAGGACCAGGAATACGTCACGCGCTTCTTCCGGGAGGCGGGGGCGGCCGGGGCGATCGATCACCCGAACGTCGTCCGCGTCATCGACGTGGGGCGCAGCGAAGACCGGTATTACCTGATCATGGAGTACGTCCAGGGGGACACCCTCGACCGCATCATCGACCAGGAGCGCCGGCTTTCCCTGGAGCGCGCCACGAAATACCTCCGCGACATCGCGGCGGGGCTCGCCGCGGCGCACCGTTCCGGCACGATCCACCGGGACATCAAGCCGGGCAACGTGATCATCTCCCCCGACGGCGTCTGCCACCTCACCGATTTCGGTCTGGCGAGGCAGACCAATCCGAACACCCGCAAGGGGCTGACGATCGAGGGGACCTTCCTCGGCACCCCCGAATATTCGTCGCCCGAGCAGGTGGAGGGGAAGAAGCTCGACCATCGGACGGACCTCTATTCGCTCGGGGTGACGTATTACCACATGATCTCGGGGACGCTCCCCTTCCTGGGGGATTCGGCGATGGAGATCGCCATCAAGCGCACGAAGGAGGAGCCCCGGCCCCTGGAATCCGCCTTCCCGGGCGCGGATCCCCGCGCCTGCGCCATCGTCCGCAAGCTGCTCCACGTGGAGCCGGTGCAGCGCTACCAGAGCGCCACGGACCTGATCCGGGACCTCGACGCCATCCTCCAGGGGCCGGTGAAGGGCGCCGCGGCAAGAGTCTCGGAAACCACCCGGAAGGTGGACAACGTCCTGCAGGTCGCCCGCGCGCGCCGGCGCTCCCGGATGATCGCCCATTGGGCCTTGATGATCCTGGCGGTGCTGCTGGCGTACGGATCCGGTGCGCTGGCGGCGCGGGGCAGCCGCCTGATGGAGACCTGGGCGGCGGAGGACGCGGGCCGGGGCCTCCGCTTCGGGCTCCTGGGGGGCGGCCTCCTCCTCGCGCTGGGAAGCCAGTTCATCTACCGGCGTGAATTCACGGCCTGGGGCCGCCGCGGCGCGGTCCTGCTGCTCGACGGGTGCATGCTGTTCGGGGCGTTTCTCGCCGGACTCTGGATCGAGCGGGCCCCCGGGTTGTCGGGGGCGGGGCGCGCGCTTCTGGACCACGGCCTGGAGCAGGTGAACCGTTTCGCGCTGGCCGTCGTGGCGTTCGGGGCGGCGGCGCAGCTGTCCTTCGAACGGGAGCCCGGCACGCACCGGGTCTGGATCAGCCGCGTGCTGCTCCTGGCCGCGTACATGCTGAGCTACGCCTTCGGCGTCGGCCGCATGGCTCCCGGGGCCCCGTTCCCCCACATGCTGATGTCCCCGGAGATCTCGATCCCGCTGGCGACGATCGGGGTGTTCGCCGGAATCTTCGGGCTGATCTTCCTCACGGGATACGACTACGAGTCCGGGATGCGGTGGACGGGCGCCCTGCTTGCCGGCGCGGCCTGCCTCTGCCTGGGGATCTTCCCGCTGCTGGTCGGGCAGCCCGCCCGGACGGATTCCTGGCTGGCGCTGCTGAGGGAGCCGTTCGCGGATTTCGGAGCGGCGGCCCGGCGGTCCGGGACGCTGTTCGCCGCCGTCATCCTGCTCGGAGCGGTGGAGCGGGCCGTCTCGTTCGCGGGGATGAAACGCCAGGAGAAATCCTACCGGCGCCGGTTTTAGGATGGGGCGCAGGGCGGGGAGGGACTCGGGGCCATGCAGGATCCGCTGATCGGGCTCACCCTGGGAGGCTGCCGCCTCGAGGTGCTCCTCGGGAAGGGCGGGATGGGCTCGGTCTACCGGGCCCGGCATCTCAAGCTCGACCGGGCGGTGGCCGTCAAACTCCTGGCGCCCGCGCTGGAAAACGATCCCGAATACGTCGAGCGCTTCCTCCGGGAGGCCCGGGCGGCCGCCTCCATCGACCATCCCAACGTCGTGCACGTGCTCGATGTCGGCGAGGAGAACGGCCAGCATTACATCGTGCTGCAGTTCGTGGACGGGGAGAACCTGGAGGCGCTTCTCGAGAGGGACGGGCGTCTGTCGATGGACCGGGCCACGGGCATCGTGGCGGCCGTCGCGGCGGGGCTCGGAGCCCTTCACGAACGCGGCATCATCCATCGCGACATCAAGCCGGCGAACATCCTGCTGGGCCTGGACGACTCCGTGCGCATCACGGATTTCGGCCTCGCGCAGAATCAGCGGTTGCAGAGCCGGATGACCTCGGCGGGCGTGTTCATGGGCACCCCGGAATACGTGGCGCCGGAGCAGGTGAGGGGCATCGTGGTCGACGCCCGCACCGATCTCTATGCGCTCGGCATCTGCTACTACCGGATGCTCTCCGGGGAACTGCCCTTCAAGGCCGTCAGCCCGATGGAGATGGCGACGCAGCAGATCAACGGCGTGCCGACCCCGTTGGGAAAACGGGTGCCGGACGCGGATCCCCGCGCCGTCGCGATCATCGCGAAGCTCCTGGAGAAGGACCCCGACGCGCGGTATCAGAGCGCCGCGGAATTGCTGGAGGCGCTGGCGGAACTGGGGGGGGCACCGGACGCCGCGGAGGAGGCGCCCCCGGTTCCGGAGGTCGAGATCAAGGGACGCCGGGTGCCGCCTCCGTCGGCCGCGCCGCCTCCCCCCACGCGCGCCGTCGAGGGCGCCCCCGAGATTTCCGCCGGACCCAGGAAGCGCGTGATCCAGGGCGGGCCCATCGTGCCGCGCGAAGTGGCGCCGATCCCGCCGGCCCCGAAGAAGCCGGTGTTCGAGGCCGCGCCGCCGCCTCCTCCTCCGCCTCCACCGCCGCCGCCGCCCAGGATCGAGCGACCGGCGGCTCCGCCCCCGCCTTCAAAACTTGCGGCGCCCGCGCGCAAGTCGGTCCGGAAGGGGCCCCGCGGGGCGTGGCTGTTCTGGCCGCTGCTCACGATTTCCTGCGGGCTGCTGTTCGCGACGGGCGTGTGGGGATCCTCCTTCCGTGCGGAGGGCTTCTGGGAGGGCCTGCCCAAGCCTTTCTATCAGGGCGCCGATCTTCCTGTGCGCCTCGCGCTGGCGGCCGGCGCAGTGGGGGCCTGGATCCTGGCCTTCTGGCTCAACCGCGAAGCCCTGAACCTTTCCACCCTCGCCGGCCCGAGTCTCATGCTGCCGTTTTTCGGGGCCTTGTGTTTCTATGCCGCCGGGTTCACCTCGCCCCTGGAGGGGGCTGAGGGACCGATGGTCGTCCGGGCGCTGCGCGGCACGGCCCGGGTACTGGCCGACCCCGTGATGCTGGGGCCGCTCGGGCTGTGGCTGCTCCTGGCCGGGCTGGCCTGGGGCCGGGCGGCAGGCGGGCTTGGGGGGCACTTGTTCGCCGGGACGCTCGTGCTGGCCGGGTTGATCGGGATCTGGTGTTTTGGCGTCCGCTCGGACCTGCCCCTGGCCTGGCGACAGGTCCAATCCATGAAGGGGCTGCCGCCGGCTGCGGCGCTGGCCGTCGCGGTCCTGGGCTGCTGGCTGGATTTCGGCGGCGTGAAGAAGATCCGCAAGCTGCTGGGCACGCTGCTGGTGCTGCTGGCGGCGTCGACGATCCTGTTCACCGCGCCGGGGTGGAAGGGGACGGCCTCCTTCAACCCCTTCGAAGGGGTCTGGCAGCCGCTCTCCGAACATGGCATCGCCTTCTTCCTCGGAGCCTTCCTGCTGTATTGGGGCGGCTGGTTCCTTCACAGCAAGGCCGGCGGAGACTGACGACGCCCGCCACCGGCGCCGCTATAATGCCCGCCCCCTATGGATAAAGCGCTCGCGAAAGACCTCAAGCGGATCGTCAAAGGGGACGTTCTCTGCGACGACCTGTCCCGCACGCTCTATTCCACCGCCGCGTGCCTCTTCCAGATCATGCCCGCCGGCGTGGTGGTGCCGCGCGACCGGGACGACGTCGTCGCCGTCGTGAAGTACGCGCGCGAGCGGGGGATCCCCGTCACGGCCCGCGGCGCCGGCAGCGGCCTGGCGGGGCAGACCCTGGGCGAGGGGCTCATCCTCGACTTCTCGAAGTACATGAACCGCATCCTGGAGACCAACCAGGTCCAGGGCTGGGTGCGGGTGCAGCCGGGCGTGGTGCTCGGTCAGCTCAACGCGTATCTCAAACAGTTCGGTCTCTGGTTCCCCCCGGACCCCTCGAGCGGGGACGTCGCCACGCTCGGCGGAATGATCGCGAACAACGCGGCCGGGGCGCACACGGTGAAGTACGGGGCGGTTCGGGAGTACGTCCAGCAGCTGGAATGCGTCCTGGACGACGGTTCCCTCACGGGCGGGCCGCGCTGGCAGGAGATCGAGCGGGACGTCGCCCTGCTGCTCAGCCACAACCGTCCCCTGATCGAGGCGGGCCGCCCCAACGTCCTGAAGAACTCCAGCGGCTACCACGTCTTCGACGCCGCGTTCGACATGAACCGCATCATCACGGGCAGCGAAGGGACCCTCGCCATCGTCACGGAGGCGAAGCTCCGCGTGGCGCGCCTGCCGGCCGAGAAGTCGCTGCTCCGGATCTATTTCGACGATCTCGAGAAGATGGGCCGCGCGGTGGTGGCGCTGCGGCCGCTGCAGCCGTCCGCGCTCGAGGTCATCGACCGGACGATGATCGACATCGTCCGCGACTCCGTCATGGAATGGAGGCAGAAGCTGCCGGACAGCCTCCAGTCCATCCTGCTCTGCGAGTTCGACGGCGAGCGCAAGGAGGAGGTGGCGGACCTCGTCGCGAAGGCGAAGGGAATCCTGACGGAGGCGATGGAGATCACGGCGGCCTCCGGCAAGGAGATGGCGGCGCTCTGGAAGGTCCGGAAGGCCGCCTCGCCCATCCTGGAGCGCATGCAGGGGCCGCTGCGCTCGACGCGGGTCATCGAGGACGCGGTGGTGCATCCCGACAACTTCGTCCGCTACATCCAGGGCCTCAAGGTCATCTTCGCGAAATACGCCGTGCAGGGGATCGTGTTCGGCCACGCGGGGAGCGGGCACGTGCACGTGAACCTGCTGACCGCGCCGCACGGGAAGGAGGACAACGCGAAGTTGCTTCCGATCTGCGAGGACGTCGCGACCCTGGTGGCCGGACTCAAGGGGACGCTGTCAGGCGAACACGGCGACGGCTTCCTCCGTGCCGCCTGGGTGCGCAAGATCTTCGGGGAGCTGGTGCCCGTCTTCGAGCGGGTGAAACAGTTCTTCGATCCGAAGGGGATCCTGAATCCCGGGAAGAAGATCCAGCCGGCCGCTTTTGATTTCACGAAATACCTGCGCGGCTCGCGCCGGCACGACCACCACTACGACGAGACGTCGCCGTTCCAGCCGATGATCCGGGAGATCGAGCGCTGCCACGGTTGCGGCCATTGCCGCACCTACTGCCCGGTCTTCAAGGAGAACGGGGACGAGGCCTCCACGCCGCGCGGCAAGGCCTCCGTGCTCATGGGGGTGCTTGAGGGGAAACTGACGGCGACCTCCGAGGAGCTGCGGAACGTCGCGGACCTCTGCATCAACTGCAAACTCTGCTGGATCCAGTGCCCCTCGGGGGTGGACATCCCCGGGATGTGCCTTGAGGTGAAGGCCTTCGACGTCTCGCAGCGCGGGCTGTCGAAGCGGGATGCGCGGCTCGTGAACGTGCGCGAGAACTCCGCGAAGGCGGCCCGCTGGGCGCCCTGGTCCAACCTGGCGCTGAAGATCGCGGGTCCGTTCATGGGGATGAAGCGCGCCCCGGAGTTCGTCAACGCCGAGGTGGTGCCGACCCGGAAGTCGGAGCGGAAGGTGCTCTACTTCGCGGGCTGCTTCGCGGACTACAACGACCCTCATGGCGAGAAGCAGGCCACCATCGATGTGCTGGAGCGGAACGGCTACGAGGTCATCATCCCGGAGTACGCGTGTTGCGGACTCGCGGCGCAGTCGCTCGGCGCCAAAGACGAAGCGCGGGCCTGCGGCCAGGTGAACGTCGATCTGCTGTCGCAGTCCGACCTCCCGATCGTGACGAGCGCGCCTTCATGCGGGCTGATGTTGCGCCACGAGATGCCGTTGTTGGTGGGGGGCGAGGCGGCCGAAGGGGTCGCGAAACGCGTCTACGACATCCACGAGTTCCTGGCCTGGCTCCATGAACGGGGCGAACTGGACCTGAACTTCAAGAAGATCCAGTCGAGGTTGCTGTTCCACCCCACCTGCCATCTGCGGGCGATGGGGGCGGACAAGGCGGTGCGCAAGGTGCTGGGGCTGATCCCGGGCATCGAACTCGTGGAAATTCCCGAGCGTTGCTGTGGCATGGCGGGCTCGGTGGGCATGAAGGCCGAAACGTACGATTTGTCCCAGGCGATCGGCCGCCACGTGTTTGCCGACGTCAAGAAAAGCAACCCCACGCTTCTGGCGGCGTCCAACGGCACCTGCCGCATGCACCTCGCGGAGGGGACGGGCCGCGAGGTCCTGCACACGATCACGCTGCTGCAGCAGGCCTACGGGATCTCGCCGCTCGAGGGCTTCCACAAGGTGCACGACGGCGTGGCGATGGAGTCCTTCAAGAGCCATATGGGGAAGCGGGAAGGGGAGGAGTAGCCCTACTCCTCGAAGCAGTAGAGATGCTTCCTGCCCCGCAGGAAGAGTTGCCTTCCCGAGATCACCGGCGAGGCGTCCACGCCTTCGGAGATCGTGTTGCTGGCGAGGATCTCGAACGCGGGACCCTGTCTGATCACGTGCGTCGTGCCGTTGCGGCCCGTGGCGTACACGCGGCCGGCGGCCCCGGCGAGCGAGGCGTAGATCGCGTCCGTGTCCGGAAGCCGTTCGGGGCCGTAGCGAACGGCCCCGGTGGCGGCGTCCAGGCAGTAGAGGATCCCCTGCCGCTCCTTGGTGACGTAGAGCAGGTTTTCGTGGAGCAGGGGGGAGGCGACGTAGGGGCCCGTGTCGCTGCGCTTCCAGACGACCTGCTTCGGATCGTTCGTGACGTCCCCCTTGGAGTCCAGCCGGATGGCGACGACGGCGTGTCCCTTGTAGCCGGTCATGCAGTAGACGACGCCGTCCTGCGCCACCGGGACGGCGATGGGGTTCATCGCCTGGCCGCCGCATTCCCAGATCGGCTCGCCGCTCGCGAGATCGTAGGAGCGGGTGCGCTGGGTGCCGTTGACCACGACCTGCGTCACGCCGCCCTGCTCGACCACCAGCGGGGTGGTCCAGGTGGTGCGCTCGGTCCGGGGCCGGCGCCAGCGGTCCCGGCCGGTGGCCGCGTCCAGGCAGTAGAGGAACGAATCGCCTTCGTGGTCCCAGTTCACGAGGACCGAGTCCTTGTGCAGGACTGGTGAGATGCCCTCGCCGAACCCCACCTTGATCTTCAGGTCGCCGAGATCGCGCTTCCAGAGTTGCTTGCCCTCGAGATCGTAGGCAAAGATGCCCCGGGAACCGAAGGAGGCGATCAGGAGGCGTCCGTCGGTGGCGGGCGACCCCGAGGCATAGCCGTTGGTCTCGTGCGTGCCCTCGTGGGGTGCCTCCTCGACGGCGGTGCGGCTCCAGAGCAGCTTGCCCGTGACGCGGTCGAGGCAGAGCACTTCAAAACGGTGCAGGCTGCCTTTGCCGCTGTCGATGGCCGTCAGCACGAAAAGGCGGTCCCCCCAAAGCACCGGGGTGGCGGAGCCGGCACCGGGAATGGGGACCTTCCAGCGCAGGTTCCGGGTCTCGCTCCAGTGCAGGGGAGGGGAGGCCCCGGGAGCGACCCCCGTTCCCAGGGGGCCGCGCCATTGCCCCCAGTCCTGCAGGGCCGCGAGGAGCAGCAACGCCGTCATGCCCGTGCAAGGATACCCCGGAACCGATCCTGCGCGAGCAACTTGTGCAGTCCCCCCGTGGGCCGATACAATCCGCGTCGTCATGCCCCCCTCTCTGAAGGACATCGAAGCCCGCGTGCGCGCGGGTGGGCGTCTCTCGTTCGAAGACGGCGTCGCCCTCTTCAAGACGGACGACCTGTTCACGCTGGGCCGCCTCGCCAACGAGGTCCGCGAGCGGAAGAACGGCAACGTCGCGTACTACGTCCGCAACATGCACCTCAACTACTCGAACGTCTGCGTTTTCGACTGCTCCTTCTGCAGCTTCTACCGGAAGGACGGCGCGGAGGGCGCCTGGGAGATGGACCTGGACGCCGTCTTTGCGTACGCGGCGAAGTCGCGCTTCGAGAAGCTCAACGAGATCCATATCGTGGGCGGCGTGCACCCCAAGCTGCCCTGGAAATATTACGTGGAGCTCGTGCGGGGCCTGAAGGAACGCTACCCTTTGCTGCACATCAAGGCCTTCACCGCGACGGAGATCGACCATTTCACGAAGATTTCGAAGAAGGACGTGCGGGGCGTGCTGACCGAGCTCCGGGACGCCGGTCTCGAGTCCCTGCCGGGCGGCGGCGCCGAAATCTTCGCGCCGAGGGTCTGGAACCAGGTCTGCAGCGGGAAGGCGAAGCCGGAGCGCTGGCTTGAAGTCCACCGGACCTGGCACCGGATGGGCGGGCGGTCGACGTCCACGATGCTGTACGGCCACATCGAGACCGTGGAGGAGCGCGTCGACCACCTGCTCCAGCTGCGGGCGCTCCAGGACGAGACGCGGGGCTTCACCGCGTTCATCCCGCTCGCCTTCCACGTGGACAACAACGCCCTGAAGGGGATCGGGAAGCCCACGGCGCAGACCGACCTCAAGGTTCATGCGGTCGCGCGGCTGCTGCTGGACAACGTGGACCACATCAAGGCCTACTGGATCATGACGGGTCTGAAGATGGCGCAGATCCTGCTCTCCTACGGGGCGGACGACATCGACGGCACCATCCTCGAGGAGCGGATCGTCCACATGGCGGGGGCGGAGTCGCCGCTCGGCGTGTCCGAGGAGGATCTGCGCGCCCTCATCCGCGAGGCGGGGCGGGATCCCGTCCGCCGCGACACGCTCTACCGGCCGCTGGAAAGCCTCCCCGCGCCCCGCGCCTGAGGCTTGAAGCCTGCCGGAGGATGCCTTAGTCTAGGCCCCATGAGAATCTTCGAGCCTCACGCGCACATGTACGCCCGGACCACCAGCGATTACGAAACGATGGCCAAGGCCGGGATCGAGATCATCGTCGAACCCGCGTTCTGGCTGGGGGAGCCGCGCCGGCATGCCGGCAGTTTCTTCGACTACTTCGACCACCTGATCAACTACGAGCGCACCCGCGCCGCCCGCTACGGGATCACGCAATACGTCACGCTCGCGATGAACCCCAAGGAGGCGAACAACCGGGAGCTCGCGGAGGCGGTCCTGAAGGAGCTGCCCCGCTATCTCGAGCGGCCCACGGTCGTGGCCGTGGGGGAGGTCGGTTTCGACGCCATCAATCCGGTCGAGGAGGAGTATTTCGTCCGGCAGTCGGAAATGGCCCGGGAGCACGGTCTGCCGCTCATGATCCATTCGCCGCACCTGGGAAAACACGACGGGATCAAGCGCCTGCTCGAAGTCCTCAAGGGCATGGATTACGACATGAACCGGGTCCTCATGGACCACAACCAGGAGGACACGGTGGGGATGACCCTTGCCGCGGGAGCCTGGGCGGGGCACACCGTGTACCCGATCAGCAAGCTGTCGCCCGAACGCATGGCGAACATCGTCGAGGAGCACGGCTACGACCGCATGATGGTCAACTCCGCGGCCGACTGGGGCCCCAGCGACCCGCTCATGATCAACCACACGGTGAACGAGCTTCGTTCCCGCGGCGTCGCGGAGAAGAACATCGAGAAGCTCGTCTGGGACAACCCCTGGGCCTTCTATGCCCAGTCGAAGCGTTTGAAATAAGGAAGTCCGCTTGGGCGACGTCACCTTCGATCCGGCGGAGTTTTCCGGGACGGTCCCCGTCTTTCCGCTGCCCAACGTGGTGTTCTTCCCCGGGAACGCGATGCCGCTGCACATCTTCGAGCCGCGCTACCGCGAACTGACCCGGGCGGCCCTGGACGGGGAGCGGCTCATCGCCCTCGCCCTTCAAAAGGCGGCGGCCGGGCAGGGCGATCTCGAAGAGCCCGGGTTCCACGAGGTGCTGGGACTGGGCAAGATCATCGAGGACACGCGGCTGGAGGACGGGCGTTACAACCTGCTGCTCTTCGGCGTCGCCCGGGTGCGCATCCGGGAACTCGTCTCGCTGCATCCGTACCGGACGGCGCGGGTGGAGATCCTCCGCGACAAGAGCGCGGCGGGCAAGACGCTGGAACGGCGCCGGAAGCTGCTGCTCGCGTTCTACGAGCAGCTGGTCCGGGAGTTCAGCAAGGGCCAGATGGCGGCGCCCCCGCAGGATCTCCCGCTCGGGCTCATCTGCGACCTGCTCGTGTCCCTCATCAACTTCGACCCCGAGACCAAGCAGGGCATGCTGGAGGAGACGGACGTGGCCGCGCGGTCGGAGCGGCTCCTGGAGATGCTCAAGACGATGAACGCGCCGGGCCTGGATGAATCGCCGGACCGGCCGCGGAAATGGCCGCCGGCCCAGTCTGAAAATTAGAGGGAATGTCATGTCGAAACTGCTGATGCTCGCCTGGCTGCTGCTCTTCGCGGGCGGCGCCGCGGAGGTCGTCATCAAGGCGGTCCCCGATCAGGCGTCGGGCGTCTATGAGCCGGGCGCGAAGGCGACCTGGTCCATCGAGGCGAAATCGGGGACGGAGCCCGCGGCCGGGAAGCTGTCCTATGTCGTCAAGAAGGGCGGGCTCGGCGAACTGGCGAAGGGCGAGGTGGACCTCGTCGACGGCAAGGCGCAGGTGTCGGCCTCCCGCGCGGAACCCGGGACGTTGCTGCTGGAACTGCGGCACAAAGCGGCCGGCGGCAAGGAGGTCGTGGGGCTGGGGGGGGCGGTCTTCGCCCCGGAGAAGATCGCCGCCTCGGCGCCGGTGCCCGACGATTTCGACGCCTTCTGGGCCTCCAAGATCGCCGAACTCAAGGCGGTGCCCGCGGACGTGCAGCTGACCCCGGTGGACGTCGGCGACGCGAACGTGGAGTACTGGAAGATCACGATGGGCAACATCCGGGGGACGAAGATATACGGGCAGATCGCGAAGCCCAAAGGAAAGTCGGGGCTGCCGGCGATCCTGCAGGTGCAGTGGGCGGGGGTCTACGGGCTGCACCGCGACTGGATCCTGGGACACGCCCGGGGCGGCTGGCTGGCGATGAACATCAGCGCGCACGATCTGCCGATCGATGAGAAGGAGGAGTTCTACAAGGCGAAGGCGGGGAAGGAGCTGAACGATTATCCGGGCCAGGGGAACGACGACCGGGAGAAGAGCTATTTCCTGCGCATGTTCCTGTCCTGTCACCGGGCCGTCGAATACCTGACGGAGCGCCCCGAGTGGAACAGGAAGACGCTGCTCGTGCACGGCGGCAGCCAGGGGGGCTACCAGGCGATCGTGACGGCGGGCCTGCATCCGGCGGTGACCGCGTTCGCGGCGAGCGTGCCGGCCGGCTGCGATCACACGGGCAAGCAGGCGGGCCGGGCTCCCGGCTGGCCCCAGTGGGCGGGCCGCACCTGGCAGGGGAAGGATGAGAAGAAGATGCTCGAAGCGGCGCGCTATTTCGACGCGATGAACTTCGCCACGCGGACCAAGGCCGAGGGCATCATCGGCATCGGCCTGATCGACACGGTCTGCCCTGCGGAAGGGGTCTTCGCCACCGTGAACCAGCTGAAGGGGCCGAAGAAGCTGGCCATCATGCCCCAGGCGGGGCACGGCGGCGATCACAAGGCCTACTACGCGATGTACGGGCCCTTTCTCGAGGCCCACAAGGCGAAATAGCGGACGATAAAAAACCCCCTCCGAGGGGAGGGGGTTTTGCTGTTGCGACGGGCGCCCGGCTACTTCTTGGGCTTTTTGAATTCCTTGACCTTGCCGATGTACTTCTTCGGCTCAGCTTCGAACTTGCCCAGGCAATCCTGGCAGCAGAAGCCGATGATCTGCTTCTCGTATTCCGACGTCTTGTTGGAGACGACGTCCTTGCCGGTGATCGGGCACTTCTTGTTGATCGGATCCTCAGCCGCAAAGCCCAGGGCCGCGATGAAAGAGATCGCCAATGCCATAGCCTTCATATCCGCTCCTCAAAAAATAAATACAATTATTGTTACCTAACGATCACCAAGGTCCGTTGTATTCGAGAATCCACCCGCAGTTGCCCGTCCCCCGGGGATCGGCTATAGTGGGCGCCTCATGAGTTCCGTCTGGGACCGTCTCGAGAACCACCTCATCCACGTCCAGTCCCCCAGCCAGTACATCGGGGGGGAGTGGAACTCCATCCGCAAGGAGGACGCCGAGGTCAAGATCGCCCTCTCCTTTCCGGACGCCTACAAGATCGGCATGGCCCACCTGGGGATGCAGATCTTCTACGGCATGCTCAACGCCCGGCCGGATGCGCTCTGCGAGCGCGTCTTCAATCCCTGGCCGGACCTCGAGGAGCGCATGCGCGCGGACGGCCTGCCGCTCTTCAGCGTGGACACGCACCGTCCGGTCCGCGAATTCGACATCTTCGCGATCTCGCTGCAGAGCGAACTTCAGTACACGAACGTGCTCGCCCTGCTCGAACTGGCGGGCCTGCCGTATTACTCGAAGGATCGCGGCCCCGAGTTTCCGCTGGTGGTGGGCGGCGGCGTCAACGCCAGCCACCCGGAACCCTTTGCGGAATTCTTCGACGTGCTCATCCTGGGCGACGGCGAGGAGGCGTTCCCGATGCTGGTGGACCTGGTCAAGGACCACCGCAAGGACCGCGACGGCCTGCTGAAGGCGATCGCGGAAAAGGTGCCCGGCGCGTACGTGCCGCGCAACTACACCTGGACGTACGGCGAGAACGGCCATATCTGCTCCTTCACCGGGGCGCACGTCAAGAAGGCCGTGATCTCCAGTCTCGAACACGCGTACTTCCCCCTGCGCCCGGTGGTGCCGCTCGGGGAGGTGGTGCACGACCGCATCAACCTCGAGATCATGCGCGGCTGTCCGAACCGCTGCCGCTTCTGCCACGCGGTCGTCTTCAAGAACAAGCTCCGCATCCGCCCCGTCGAGCAGCTCATGCACCAGGCGGAGGAGCTCTACAAGGTCACCGGCTACGACGACATCGCGCTGACGTCGCTGTCCAGCGGCGACTATCCGCACATCCACGAGCTGATGACGCGACTCAACGCGCGCTTCAAGCAGCGCCGCGTGAGCGTGTCGCTGCCGTCTCTGCGCGTCGACGACAAGCTCGCCACGCTGCCCGCGCTCATGCACAGCGTGCGCAAGGGCGGCTTCACGATCGCCCCGGAGGGCGGCAACGAGGCCTTCCGCCGGATCATCCGCAAGCCGATCATGGACAAGGACCTGCAGGCGACCGCGAAGGCCGCCTTCCAGGAGGGCTGGAACCACATCAAGCTGTACTTCATGATCGGCTTCCCGATGGAGAACGATGCGGACATCGAATCCATCATCGACACCGCCAAGACCCTCTCGCGGGTGGGCCGCGAGGTCGGAGGGCACAACGCGGACATCAACGTCACCATCTCCCCGCTCGTGCCCAAGCCGCACACGCCGTTCCAGTGGGCGGCGCAGAAGCCCCTGGCGTACCTGCAGGACGTGGAGCGCCGTCTCGCCTCCCGCGCCCGGGGCAGCCGGGTGCACCTGAAGGCCCACGATCCGCGCAAGTCCTTCCTGGAGGCGGCCTTTGCGCGGGGCGACCGCAGGCTCTCGAAGGTCCTCGTGGAGGCGCGCAAGCAGGGCTGCCGCTTCGACGAGTGGCACGAGTATTTCAGCTACGACCGCTGGATGCGCGTGTTCCAGACGGCGGGGGTGGATCCCGCGTATTACGCGTACCGGGAATTCACGGTTCAGGACGTCCTGCCCTGGGAGCACCTGGACGTCCGCTTCAGCAAGGATCAGCTCTGGAAGGATTACCAGGAAGCCCTGGAATCCGCACGCCAGCGCGAGACAGCCCATGTACAAGAAACTCGCTGAGTACACCGGCCGCGAAGTCGAGATCTGGACCACGGAGAACACCGAGCCGTGGATGGGCATCCTCCGGGAATGCACCCCGGAATTCTGCCAGATCATGATCGACGAGCTGTCGACGTTCATCGTCACCTCGAAAATCGTGGCCTTCCGCCTCTCGGAGGGCGAGCAGGGCGACGACGAGGAGGACGAGGACCGCCCCGGGGAGGAGTAGCGCGCGGATGGGCAGACCAAGGACGGCGGGCGAACTGCGCGCGTCGGGGGCCGGTCCGGTCCCCGTGAAGGAGGAGCTGCGCCGCAACCTCATCCGGAAGCTGCGGGCCCGCGAGCCGCTGTTCCCGGGCATCCTCGGCTACGAGAAGACGGTCCTGCCGGCGCTCCAGAACGCGATCCTCGCGAAACACGACTTCATCCTGCTCGGGCTGCGGGGTCAGGGGAAATCCCGCCTGCTGCGCGCGCTGGTGGAGCTGCTGGACGCGGAGGTCCCGGTCGTTCCGGGTTGCGAGATCAACGACCACCCGCTGCAGCCGGTCTGCCGGCGCTGCCGCCGAACGGTCACGGACGCCACCGAGATCGGCTGGCTGAAGCCCGCCGACCGCTACCGGGAGAAGCTGGCCACGCCCGACGTGAGCATGGCGGATCTCATCGGGGACATCGATCCGATCAAGGCGGCGGGCGAGAAGCGCGCGCTGTCGGACGAGGAGGTCATCCACTACGGCATCCTGCCCCGGACCCACCGGGGCATCTTCGCGATCAACGAACTGCCCGATCTCCAGACGCGCATCCAGGTGGGGCTGCTCAACATCATGGAGGAGCGCGACATCCAGATCCGGGGGTTCCCGCTCCGGCTGCCCATCGACGTCTGCATCGTCTACACCGCGAATCCCGAGGACTACACGCAGCGCGGGACGATCATCACGCCGCTGAAGGACCGCATCGACTCGCAGATCCTGACGCACTACCCGGACGCGCTGGAACCGGCGATGGAGATCACGCGGCAGGAGGCCTGGACGAGGCGGGCCGGGGCGGCGGAGCTCGTCGTCCCCGAACTCGTGCGCGAGATCGTGGAGGAGATCGCGTTCGCCGCGCGCCGGAGCGAGTTCGTCGACCAGAAGAGCGGGGTATCCGCGCGCCTGTCGATCTCCGCCCTGGAGAACGTCGTCTCGAACGCCGAGCGCCGGGCGCTCCGCCTCGGCGAATCTTCGGCATCGCTCCGGCTGGCGGACCTCTACGCCGCGGTGCCCGCGATCTCGGGAAAGCTGGAGCTCGTCTACGAGGGGGAGCGGGAGGGGGTCGCCGGCGTGGCGCGGCGGGTGCTGGGCCAGGCGGTCCTGTCGGCGTTCAAGCGGCGCTGCCCCGACGCCTACGCCTCGAAGCCGGCGAAGGGGCGGGCGGCGAAGGCCGGCCCCGGAACGAAGGATGACCCCGAAGGGGATACCGAATACAAGCCGCTGCTCGACTGGTTTGCGAAGGGCGGCCGGGTCGAGGTCGGCGACGCGATTCCGGAGCCGGACCTGCGGCGGGCCCTGGAGGCCGTGCCGGGTCTGGCCGGCCTCGCGGAGCGTTTTGTGAAACCGGCCCCCCAGGAGCGGTCCCTGGCCATGGAGCTCGTCCTCGAGGGCCTGCATCAGGTGTCGCTGATCGCGCGGGAGGATCTCGAGGGGGGCGTCGCGTACAAGGACATGCTCCAGACGATGTTCGAAGGCATGGGGGAACGCCATGAGTAGGACGGCGGTTCTGCTGGCGCTGCTGCTGGCGAGTTGCGCGGAGGTCTACCATTTGGACCTGCCGGACGTGAATCTGGAGGTTCCGGACGACCTGGCGCAGCGGCAGGCCGAGTTCAAGAGCGGCGCCGACCGCCATCACGGAGACCCGAAGGCCGTGGCCGACCGGGCGATCCGGCGTCACGTCGATGTCCCGTGGAAGGCCGACCCCTTCAAACCGAACCAATACGAGGTCAGGCAATCCGCCGAGTGGGGGACGTACGTCACGCGGGGGTATTCCTATCCCAGCGGGGCGTTGATGCGCTACCGGGTCAAGGTGCGGAAGGCCCAGGACATCTGGTATGCCGTGCAGGTCAGCCGCTACAAGGTCCACGAACTCGACCCGCTCGACGGGCAGGGCCACCAGCACTAACGCTTCTTGAAGCGCGGACGGTTCGCATCGAAGTCCGGACTCGGGATCTCCCCGCCGGCCGGACGCTCCCGCCGCCGGGCCTCCATCCTCCAGACGGCCAGCCCCTGCTGGCGCGCGACGATCTCCCGCCGGGTGCGCCCCTCGGGGGCGTCGGGCCAGGGGCCGGGCAGGACGCGCGGTTCGAAGTGCCGCGCGGCCGCCTGGAGCAGATAGCCCCAATAGGCCTTGTTGTCCGTCTGCAGGACCAGCAGGCCGTCCTTCCGGAGCAGCGTCCAGAGGCGCTCGAAGTAGTCCGCGGTGAGCAGGCGCTTGGAGGGCGCATCGGCCTCGTAATAGGGCTGGGGGTGGTAGATGTGGACTTCGTCGAGGGAGTCCGCCGCAAGCCGTTCGTGGGCCCAGACGACCGCATCCCCCTTCGTGAAGCGGACGTTGGTGAGGCCGCGGCGTTTCGCGCGCTGCGCGGCGTAGTCCACGGAGGGCTGGACGACGTCGATGCCGAGATGATCGCGGTCGGGGCGCGCCAGGGCGGATCCGATGAGGTAGCGTCCGTTGCCGCAGCCGAAATCCACGATGCGGGGGGCGACCCGTCCGAAGCGGGCCTCCCAGTCGAAGGGGCGGCCGTCGTCCTTCCAGCCGCAGCGGGTCCAGCGTTCGGGGGGGAGGATCTCCCCGGGAATGGGGACTCCGAACTCGTACTCGATCCGGCTCACGGGACGGGGATGTCGCGGATTTCGAAGGGGACGGCTTTGAGATAGACGCGGGAGACGAACTGGAACTTGAGTTCGCGGAAGGGTTTGGGGATCCGGGGCAGGGTGACCTGGTAGGTGACGCTGCTGCCGCTTTCCCCGTCGCGGCCGAGGCGGCCGCTGGCATTGAGGGGGATGAGGCGGCCGGTGAGTTCCACGCCGTCCTCGTCGACGAAGGTGACGGCGTCGAGGGGGAGGCGGGAGGGCAGCGAGTCGGCCCAGCCGGGGGCGGCGCCGCGGGCCTGCTGAAGGATCAGGTGCCAGAGGGGCCCGGCATTGATGCGGCGCAGGGTGAAGATCGTGTCGCCGAGCTCCTGCTGCTGCTCGGGGCCGGGGTTGGGGAAGCGGACGGTCCTGGGGTCGATGGGGAAGGCGAAGACCACCTTGCCTTCGAGGCTGAAGCGCCGGGCGGCCGGGTCGAAGCCGGCGAGCGTGAACGTGTTGAGGGCGTTGCTGGAGGAGGCGGCGAGGCCCCCCATGGGCATCAGCCGGAGCCGTCCGTTGCCCAGGCCCGGGATGATCTGCATGGAGGCGGTGGCCCGGCCGATCTCGAGGACGTTCTGGCGGTCGTCGAGGGCGCGGGTGATGTCCCAGGCGGGGGAGTTGGACGGGCGGAGGGGGCGCTCCCAGTCGGCGAGCAGCGTGACGACGGAACTGGTCTTCAGGGCCTTGAAGTCGGTGCCGCGCAGGCCGTAGATCTGGGAGACGCGGATGCGGAAGGGGCCGGCGTAGGCGGCGGGACAGGCGGGGTGCGGCTCCTTGAGCAGGCGGATCTCGGTCTCGCCGCCGGAGTCGTGGGTGCAGTCGGGGCGGTTTTCGCAGAGCCGGTCGAGCACGCGGAGGAGCGGTTCGTCCTGCACGTCCAGGCTGACGGGGACGGCGCCGTCCACGGCGGAGGCGTCGATCTTGAATCCCGTCTGGCGGGCGATTTCGGCGAGGGCGTCGGCCAGGGGGCGGTTCTCGAGTTTGAGGCTGATGCGGGGGGCTTCGCGGTAGACCTCCCTGACGCGGACGGCGAAGTCGATCTGGGAGAGGACCTCGTCGAGGCGGGCCAGGGTTTCGCCGCTCGCCTTGGCGCGGGCGTTCTTGAGGAGGGGGAGGGCGCGGTCGCCGAGGTCGACGAGCGCCTTCTGGGCGAGTTCGCGGATTTCGAGGCCGTCGTCCCCGAGCTGCTGGATCAGTTCCTGGACGCGCCCGTCCTCCTGGAGGCCCAGCGCGAGCGCCAGCAACACGGCCATGCCCCCAGTCTACCGGAAAAAAGCCAAAGCAGACTGTCCGCTCTGGCTTCAAATAAGCCAGAGCGGACAGTCTGCTCTAACTTATGGGTGGAGGCGGGCGATCGGGTGGCAGCGTCATTCGATGGGCCTGAAGAGTTCCACCGAGCGCGCGGCGGCGGGGAACTTCAGGACGCCGTCGACGGGGGCCGACTCCTTTCCGTCCACCTTGGCCTTCATCTTGGGGCCGGCCGGGAGGAGGAAGCCGCCGGGAGGTTTGCAGGCGCCGTCGAGTTCGAGGGCGCGGATGTCGTAGGCGCCGGAATATTTGAGGGTGAGCGGCCCGAACGGCGTCGGCAGGGCGCGCGCCTCGAACGACTCCAGACGCCACGCCTCCGGGATGCCTTCCAGGAGGCGGATCGTCTCCCCTTCGACCTTGAAAAACCGGGCTTCGGCGTCCGACACCACCCCGGGTCCGCCGCCCAGGCCCGCGAGGGCGAGATGGTAGGCCGTCATCAACGCCGCATCGGGGACCTGGATCGTGCGCCCTCCAAGCACTTTCTCCCAGTGCCGGGCGGCCTCCTCGAGCGCGTCCTCAGGCACCTTGCCGCCGAGCTCCGGCGTCGTCACGGAGACGAACTGGCTGCCGCCCGGAGGAATGCTGAGCTTGAACTCCGCCTTGCCTCCCTGAAGGGACGCGCCTTCGACGTGCAGGGTGCAGGTCTTCGCGTCTTCGCCGTGGTTCATCAGGTGGTAACGGGTCACGTAGCCGGCGCCCGCCGGATAGACGAGCTGGGTGACTTCGTAGGGGCCGGACTTCCAGGTGAGCTGGGGGAAGGGCAGCGTTCCCCGGAACAGGCCGGCGGTCGAGCCCGCCGCCGGGGGCCGATGCTCCGTCTCATCCCTGATCCAGTGCTGCAGCGACGCTTTCCCGATGTCCCCGGGTTTCGGCGCCGGCGCGGCGGCGGGCGGCGGGGCGGAGGCGCCTTCCGGACAGGCGGTCAACCCCAGCAGCAGGAGCCCGAGCGCCGTCCGTATGTTCATGGGGCCTATCCTAGGGGGCCCCCGGGCTCACTTCAAAAGAATCTGGATCGCGCCCTCCTGTCCGGTGAGACGGGGAGGAACGGGCAGCGCCTTCAGGACGCGGTCGGAGCCGTAGCCGAGCGGCGCGCTGACGAGGATTTCCTCGGGGCTCACCCGGCGGGCGAAATCCTCGTGCCGCCGGTGGAACTTGCCGTGATGCGGCAGGATCAGGAAGCGCGTCTTGAGATCGGGCAGCGACATCAGCTCCTCGACCCCGCGCTCCTCGATGTCGCCGGGAAAGAGCACATTCGCCGCACGCAGGACGATGGACGTCTCGTTGGGGGACGGGGCCTCGCCCAGCCGCTCCAGCAGCGGAGGACCGAGGATCTCCAGGTCGTCGATCCGGTACGGCGCTCCCGTCCGCTCCACGAGGATCTTCTCGATCCCGGGGGGCGGCGACCAGTCCCCGAAGGCGCGGGTGACGAGGACGCGCCGGACCCTCAGGAGCCGGAAGAGCGACGCTGCGCCGTTGACGTGGTCGGCGTCCGTATGCGTCAGCACCAGGGTGTCCAGCCGGGTGAGCCCGCGCTGCCAGAGGAACGGCGCGGCGATGGACGCCCCCACGTCGCGGCCGTTGAGGCTGCCGCAGTCGACCATGAGGTTGCGGCCGTCCGGCCATTCCAGGTAGGCGCAGCTGCCCCGTCCGACGTCGAGGACCGCCAGCAGCGGGGTTTCCAAGGCGCGCCGCGTGGCGGGTCCGCCCAGCCCGAGCAGGAGCACCGGGCCCGCCACGAGGAAGGGCTTCCAGGAACGGGCCGGAAGCAGGGCCCAGCCGGCAAGCGAGAGGTAGTACAGCGCGATGATCCCGCCGGGCGCGGCGGGGGCGTAGGCGTGGGACAGGGGAAGGGCGTTGACCGCGCCGGACGCGAGGCCGATGAGGGTGAAGACCCCGTCCGCGACGCCGCCGCTCAGGAGGCCGCCGCCCAGCGGTTCCAGGACGAGATGGAGGAGGCCCACCACGAACTCGAGGGAGATGAGCGGCACGAGCACGAGATTGGCGACGATGATGCCCGGCGTGAGCAGGTTGAACGTGGCCAGGACGATGGGCGCGGTGGCGAGCCAGGCGGCGGCGGAGACGGCGACGGCGCCCCGCACGGGATTCCAGAGCGCCGGCCCGGCCGGAAGCGCGGCATGAAAGACCGGTGCCAGGAGGGAGAGTCCCAGCACGGCGGAGAAGGAGAGCTGGAAGCCCACGTCCGCGATCTGGTCCGGATCCCAGGCGCAGATGAGCAGGGCCGCCAGGGCCGTCGCCGAGAGCGGATCGCGACGCCGCCAGACGAGATCCGCGCCGAAATACGTCGCGATCATCAGAAACGAGCGGACGACCGAGACCTGGAGGCCCGTGAGCAGCGCGTAGCCCGCCAGCAGGGTCAGCAGCGTGAGGGAGAGCGTCCGGGCCCGCAGGCCGGCGAGGACCAGCAGCGCCCAGAGGGCGCCTAGGACGATGACCAGGTTCTGCCCGGATATGGCGAGGAGGTGGGCGGTGCCGCTTTCCTGGAGATTGCGTCGCAGGTCCTCGTTCATCGCCTCGCGGCGTCCGAGGACGATCGACGACAGGAAGGCGCCGGTGTCCGGCCGGACCCGGGATTCGAAGCGGCGGCGGAACCAGGCGCGGACGCGGCTGGCCAGGGGCGCCGCTTCGAGCACCTCCAGCCGTTCCAGCGTCAGGGTCCAGTGGATGCCCTGGCGTCTCAGATGCGCGGCGCTGTCGAACTGCCCGGGATTGGTCGCGGGGGCGGGGGTCCGGAGCCGGCCGCTCACGCGGACCCGCTCGCCGCCCAGGAGATCCACCGGGGTGCGGAAGTAGCGGACCTGGACGGCCCCGATGCGGAAGGCTCCGTCCTCCTCGGGGGCGTGGGCGGGGTCCTCCAGGGAACGGTAGATCCTGGGGGGGCCTTCCACCACGCCGACCAGGGGCAGTTGGGGCGCATCCGGTGCTGGACCGGGGTCGTGGAGCAGGTCCCGCAGGCCGCCGAGGCCGAGTCCCGCGAAGAGAAGCAGCAGGGGGATCCGGCGTCTGAGAAAGGGGAGGGCGATGAACGCCGCGAGGAGCAGGCCCGGAGGCAGGACCCGGGCGGCGGCGAGACCCGCCACGAATCCGGCGGCCAGCGGGAGCAGCGGCCGGACGCGAAACATGGGGGAAAGTATATTGAACCGTCCCCGGGAAGCCACATTTCGGGCACAATATTCGGCGTGCCGATCCGTTCAGAGTCCGGGCCCATGGACGAACTCATCCAAGGTCTCCGGGCGGGCGAGCCGGAGGCCTTCAACAGGCTGGTCCGCGAATTCGGGGACCGGATGTTCCGCTTCGTCAAGAGGCTGGGCGGCGAGCGCTGGGCCGAGGATCTGACGCAGGAGGTGTTCATCCGCGTGTTCCGATCGGCGGCGCAATTCCGTCCCGGGGGCCGTTTCGAAGCCTGGCTGTTCACGATCGCCAACAACCTCGTGATCGACCGGCGGCGGAAGCGCAAGGAGCCGTCTTTTTCCGAGGTGGGGGACGGGGTGGCGAGGTCGTCCGTCTCGCGCGATCAGGGGCCCCTGGAGCTTCTGGAGACGCGGGAGCGCCAGCAGGCGCTGCTCCGGGCGGTGGAGGGGCTGCCGTTCGACCAGCGGCAGGTGTTCCTGCTCCGCGAGGAGGCGGGATTGTCGTTCAAGGAGATCGCCGAGCTGGCGGGCTGTCCGCTCAACACGGCGCTGGGCCGGATGCATTACGCGATGGAGGGGCTTCGGAAAGCCCTGAAAGCCTATGGATTGTCCTGAATTCGCGACCGAGAAGATCGACGGGGGCGACTCGCCGCTCTTCCGGGAGCACCGGGCGGCCTGCGAGGGCTGCCGCCGGGACCTCGAGGAATGGGAGGAGGTCCGCAAGGTCTATCACGAGGCCGTGGCCGCGGAGCGCTACCCGGGGAAGTCCGGGTCGAGGCACCGCTGGTCGCCCCCGGCCTGGCTGCCGCTCGCGGCGGCGGCGGGCATCCTGCTTTCGGTCGTGGTGGCCATCGTGAGCCGGGCGGGGGGGCCTGAAGCGGGTCCCGATGCGTCGCCGGTCGCGGTCTTTCACCGGATGCCGTTGCAGCCCTGGGCGGGGGATCGCGTCCTCGACCGGCAGTTCGCGGACGCGTGGCGGGCGCTGGAGGCCCTGGAACGGAGGAACCCATGATCGTGATCGTGTCGACCCTGGTGCTGAGCCTGTTTCTTCAAGAGGGGGACAAGGAGCGTCCTCAGCCGCGACCGGAGCGGCCCCAGGACGGGGAGGGTCGTCCGCGTCCGCCCCGTCCGCCGGGACCGCCGGAGGCCCCGGGGCGCGACCGGCGTCCGCCGGGATTCAGTCCGGAGGAGGTCCGCGCCTGGGTGAAGGAGAACGAGCCCGAGACCTGGAAGCAGCTGCAGCGGCTGGAGGAGGGGAACCGGCGCGAGGAGGCGAACCGGCTGCTGATGGAGGCGGGCCCCCGGATGCGGGAGCTGAAGGATTTGAAGGACCGGGACCCGAAGGGCTGGGAGCGGTCCCAGGAACTGAGGGGTTTGGAGCGCAAGAGCGTGGAACTGGGGGAGCGGGCGCGGCAGGCGGCCGGGGCGGAGCGCGAGAAGGCCCTGGGGGACTTGAAGGAGCTGCTGGGCCGGCTCTTCGATGCCCGGGAGGAGGCGCGGCACCGGGAACTGGGCGAGTTGAAGCGCCGGGTGGCGGAGATCGAGAAGTCCCTGGCCGAGCGCAAGTCGCGCAAGGAGGGGATCGTCGAGCGCCGCCGCCGCGAGCTGATGGGCGAAGCCGTGAACGAGGACTGGTAAGCGCAAAAAAAACCAGCCAGGCTGTTTTGTCGTGTCCCGGGACACGAC
>CAZUJF010000057.1:0-29200 GCA_964619955.1 uncultured Planctomycetales bacterium | reverse complement strand
GGTGAACATCAAGCCCCAGTACGACGAGTGGGTTTTCCCCGACGGCCACAGCGTCCTGATCCTGGCCGAAGGCCGCCTGCTGAACCTGGGCTGCGCGACGGGCCATCCCAGCTTCGTGATGTCCGCCTCGTTCACGAACCAGACGATCGCCCAGCTCGACCTGTGGCTGAGCGCCACGGGCAAGCCGACGCTGAGCGGCGCGAAGTACGAGAACGGCAAGGTCTACGTGCTGCCGAAGGTGCTGGACGAGGAGGTCGCGCGGCTGCACCTGGCGAAGCTGGGCGTGCGCCTGACGAAGCTCTCGAAGGACCAGGCCGACTACATCGGCGTGCCGGTGGACGGGCCTTACAAGCCGGACCATTACCGTTACTAGGCGCCCGAGTCAGCCGAACGGGTAAGTGACAGACAGCGTCCGCGCAGCGGGCGCCGGCTTCCGCTCTCCGCAATGCGATTGAGGAAACGCTCCGGCCGGGGTACGCTATTGGTTCCCGTGGACGCACTGAAGACTGCACGGAAGACACCCATCCCACAGCTTGGAGGAGCACCCTTGCCAGCCGGATTCAACCCAGCAGCGGACTCGGCGGACAACCCCCTGCTCAAACCCGCGATGTCGCCCGGGCTCCGGGCCGACGCGGGGGCCGGCCCCGCCTTCGAGGTGAAATTCGAGCTCTCCCAGGACGACGTCCTCCGGATGACCTCGTGGGCCCGCCGCCACCTGCAGGCGGACCCCCACGGGGAGGAGGGCAGCTACCACGTCACCTCGGTGTATTGCGACACCCCGGACTTCGACGTCTTCCACCGCTCCGTCGGCTACCGGGGCAGCAAGCTGCGGCTGCGCCGCTACGGATCGGCCCCCTTCGTCTTCCTCGAACGGAAGATCCGGCGCGGGGACCGGGTCCGCAAGCGCCGGGTCGAAATCACCCCCGGGGAGCTCCCGCAACTCGCCTCCTATGTGACCGGCGTCACCCCGCCGCAGGACTGGGCGGCCGTCTGGTTCCTGGAGCAGGCCCTGAAAAAACAGGTCGCCCCGACCTGCCGGGTCGGGTATCGCCGCACGGCGTTCTTCGGGATGTCCGGCGGGCAGGCCGTGCGCCTGACGATCGACCAGGACCTCATCGGCGTGCCGGCCCGCGGCTGGGAGGCCCAGCCGCTGCAGGAGGGACTCGAGCTGCTGCCCGGCGGCGCACTCCTGGAGCTGAAGTTCCACGACGCGATGCCGGAGCTGTTCCGCCGCCTGCTGCCCGACCTGCCGCTGCAGACGGCCCGCGTCTCCAAATACCGCCGCTGCGTCCGCTTGTGCGGCCTGGCGCAGGATAAGACCGTGCCGCCCCCCCTGACGCAGGGAACTTGAATCATGGACTTTCTCAAACAGGCGGCGGGTGACGGCGCTCCGATCCAGATGGACATCATGGCGAAGCACCTGGGGGCGGCGTTCGTCCTGGGCCTTGTCGCCGCCGGCATCTACGTCCTCGCCTGCAGACGGAGCGAGCGCCGGGCCGAAGCCTCCTTCCTCTCGACCCTGGTCCTGCTGTCGGTGCTGGTCGCGCTCGTCACGACGGTCATCGGAGACAACGCCGCGCGGGCGTTCAGCCTGGTGGGCACGCTGGCGATCGTCCGTTTCCGCACCGTCGTCGAGGACACCCGCGACACCGCGTTCGTCATCTTCTCCGTCGCCTGCGGGATGTGCGCCGGCAGCGGCCAGTACCTGGGCGCGATCGCCTGCGCCCCGCTGGTCCTGGCGGGGGCCCTGATGTTCACGGGGAAGAAGAAGGCGGCGGCGCCCGCCGCCCTCCCCTCCGGACGCCTGCTCCTGCGCCTGTCCAGCGCGATGAAGATCGAGACTGCGCTCCAGGGCGCGCTCGACCGGCAGCTGCCGAAGCACCATCTGCTGGGGCTGGCCACGGCGCGCGGCGGCAGCGCCCTGGACGCGACCTATGCCGTGGAGCTCCCTCCGTCCGATCAGGTGTACCCGCTGGTCAACGCCCTCAGCGCCATTGAGGGCGTCCAGTCGGTCGAAGTGAAATCCGAGTAGGACGCCGCCGCGGGAGAAATGACATGCCGCAGCCAAGCCGCCGCGTCCAGTGTCCGCACTGCAGCGCCGCCTATCAGCTGAGCCCGGGCTTCGAGGGCAGGAGCGTGCGCTGCCGCCGCTGCAACCGGAACTGGAAGGTCTCCGAAGCGGAGGCCGCCCCGGCGCCCGCCGTCCCGCAGACCCGCCCGGCCCCCGCCCGGATCGCCGCCGCCGCGCCGGCGCCGCGGCCGAGCCCGGTGGCGGTCCTGGAGCGCGCTCCGGAAGCGGCCGCCCCGGAACCCGGGGTCGCGAGAACCGCGCCCGCGAACACCTCCCGCCGTCGCCTGCACCCGGCCGCGCTCGCCGCCGCCCTCGTCGCGGTCGTCGGAATCCTCGCCTGGGCGCTCTACCCGCGCACGGCGCCGAAACCCGCGGCCCCCGCGGCGGCCGTCAAGGCGCCCCCGGCCCCCAAGGCGGCGCCCCCGGTCAAGCCTCCCGCGGAACCCGCCCCGGCGCAAGCCAAGCCGCCGCCCAAGCCCCCCGCCGAACCCGCCAAGCCTCCGGCGCCCAAGAAGCCGGACGTCTCCCCGGAACTGGCCGAGGCCGATGCCTTCTTCAAGACGCCCAAGGTGGTGGAACTCTCGATCGAGATCGCCCCGGGCGACTACGAGGCCCTGAAGCGCGACGCCCGCAAGTACGTGCGCGCGACGCTCAAGGAAGGCGCGAAGACCTGGGCCAACGTCGCCATCCATCTGAAGGGGGCCGCCGGCAGCATGCGGGGCATCGACGACAAGCCCGGTCTGACGATCAACATGGACAAGTTCGTCGACGACCAGCATTTCCACGGTCTCGACAAGTTCCACCTGAACAACTCGGTGCAGGACCCCAGCTTCGTCTCGGAGCTGATCTGCAGCGAGATCTTCCGCTCGGCCGGGGTGCCGACCTCCCGCTGCGCCCACGCGATCGTGACCCTCAACGGCAAGCCGAAGGGCTTCTACATCCTCAAGGAGGGCTACGACAAGAGCTTCCTCGAGCGGAACTTCGGGACCAAGAACGGCAACCTCTACGACGGCGGGTTCCTGAAGGATCTCGACCAGCCGGCGCAGGTCATCTCCCAGAAAGGCGACATCGAGCCGCAGACCGATCTGAAATCGCTGTGGAACGCCGCCCTGCTCCCCGATCCCGCCAAACGCTTCGCGGAGATGGAACGGCTGCTCGACGCTGAGCGCTGGGTGAGCTACCTGGCGCTCGAAATCCTCATGTCGGACTGGGACGGCTACCCGATGAACCGGAACAACTACCGGATCTACCACGATCCCAAGCGCGACAAGATCGTCTTCATCCCCTCGGGCACCGACCAGATGTTCGGCGACCCCAACTGGGCGCTGCTGCCGAACTTCAACGGCACCGTCGCGCGGGCCTACGTCACCACGCCCGACGGCCGCCAGCGCTACCTGAACCGCATGGACGAGATCCTCAAGACGCTCTGGAAACCCGAAGCCTGGAACAAGCGCCTCGACGAAGTGGAGGCGGTGATCAAGCCGGCGCTGGCGAAGGTGGACGCCGGCCACGCCCAGGGCCTGCCCGGACACATCGGCCGCTTCCGCGGCGCCTTCCAGCAGCGCCTGACGAGCGCGCTTCCCCAGATCAAACGCCTGCTGAACCCGACGCCGCCCAAGCAGATCGCCGGCGGTCCGGGGCTTCCCGACGACGGCTTCCTGCGCAAGTACCTCTTCCTGGGTCCGGTCAGCGTGCAGGGCACGCCGGGGCCCCAGGCCCTCGCGAAGGACTGGCTCGGCGGCGAGGCGGCCCTGAAGCCGGCCGCCGGGACCAAGACGAAGATTCCGGGCGGCGAGCTGGCCTGGAAGGTCTTCGAGGCGCCCGACGGCATGGTCGACTTCCACGCCGCCTCGGGCAAACAGGCGGATTTCAGCGCGGGCTATCTGCTCGCCTACCTGGTCTGCGAGAAGGACTTCAAGGACCTCAAGCTGAAGATGGGCTCCGACGACCAGGGCAAGGTCTGGATCAACGGCAAGGAGGTCCTCAAATACGAGGGCGACCGCGGCGCCGCCCCCGACCAGGACAACGCCGACAACATCGCGCTGAACAAGGGCGTCAACACGGTGCTCTTCAAGGTGATCAACGGCGGCGGCGGCTTCAACGGCATCCTGCGCTTCACGCAGCCGGACGGCGCGCCGTTCATGGACGCCCGCCTGAGCATCGACGGGAAGTGACCCTCTAGACCAGGTCCCGGAGCCCCTCGATCCCCATCGCGCGTACGCCCGGCTTCACGATTCCCGGGGCGACCTCCCGTCCCCACGGCCGGTGAACGAGCCTCAGATCCGCCTCCCGCGTTCCCAGCGCCCGGGACAGTCGGATCAGGACTTCGGCGTGGTCCGGTTTCGCCGTCCGGGAGGCCTTGACCTCGATCGCCAGGAGGCGGCCGCTTCGGCCGGGCACCAGCAGATCCACTTCGAGTCCCTGGGCGTCGCGGAAGTGGTAGAGCTCGCGCCGGCGCCCTCGCGCGGCCTGCAGCTTCGCGACTTCGGCGGCGACGAACCCTTCGAAAATCGCGCCCAGGAACGGGGACCGCTCGAGTTCCACCTCCGTTTCGATTCCCAGCAGGTGGCAGGCCAGTCCCGGATCGGCCAGGTGGATCTTCGGCGACTTAATCAGGCGCTTTCCGAAGTTCTCGAAGTACGGAGGCACGACGAGAATCTGTCCCGTCACCTCGAGGACGTCGATCCAGGACGAGATCGTCGGGATGGAGACCCCCAGCGGGGCGGCCAGATCGGTCCGCGACAGGACCTGGCCCGTCCGCGCGGCGAGCAGGGACAGGAAGGTCCGGAAGCGCGCCAGGTCACGAACCGCCGCGACGGCACGAACGTCGCGCTCCAGGTAGGTCTGGATATAGGACCGGAACCAGGTCGACGCCGCCTTGGGCCGCAGCGCGGGCTCCGGGAAGCCGCCCCTCAGGAGGCCGACGCGCGGACTCTCGGCGGCGGCGAGCGGGAGCAACTGAAAAATGGCGGCGCGCCCGGCCATGGACTCCGAGACGCCCCGCATGAGCGAGAACTCCTGGGAGCCCGTCAGGAACCAGCGCCCCGGGCGCTTCGGTTCGGCATCGATCCTCGCCCGCACGTGGGCGAGGAGCTCCGGGGCGTTCTGGATCTCGTCCAGCAGCACCGGCGGCTTCAGCATTCCCAGGAAGCCGACCGGGTCCGAGCGCACCCGGGCGACGACGGCGGGATCCTCGAGCAGGACGTACTCCGCGTCCGGCCTCAGCCTCCGCAGGAGGGTCGTCTTCCCCGAGCGTCGCGGACCGGTCAGGACGAGGGCGGGGAAGGTCCGGGCGGCGGCCGCCACCTCCGCTTCCAGGATCCGGGACACGTACGACATGTGATTATTCTAAAGTCACACTTTATAATAATCAACCCTTTGTGGGTGGCGGCGGAGGCGCTACTTCCGGTCCTGGTGGCAGCAGAGGTCGATCACCACGGCCGAGGCGAGGATCAGGACCTCGTCCTCCCCGGGCGCGACGTCGATCCCGTAGGTGTCCGTCCAGCTGAACCAGCGCTTCGACACCGTCGCGACGCTCCGGCCGTGCCGCGTGAACGCGTATTCGTGCTCCCAGAAGTCGCCCTCGGCGACGAGATCGTCCGGCCCCGGCACGTCGACCGTGAACTCGCAGCGGAAGAACGTGAAGAGGGTTTTCTTGACGACGGCGACCACCTGGTCGCCCCGCGAGATCTCGTAGGTGGGCCCCCACGAAAGCAGCTTCTGGGCGATGAAGGCCAGCTCCCGGCCCCCGGGGTCCTCGAACGAGAGCTTGTTCCCGAAACTGAAGGCGCGGCCGTCGACGATGTAGGCGTCGTTCCCGGCGGCGTCGCGGATCGTGTAGTCGTCCCCGAAACTGAACCAGTCCTGATTGAGCAAAAACCGCGTCATGGTCGATAAGACGCCGGATCCGGGCCGGCGTTTCAGCTATCGGAACAGGCGGTGCTTCGCGTCGCCGGCCGCCAGGAGGTACGCGAGCAGATCGAGCAGTTCGTCGGGGCTGAGCGGCGAGACGAGCTTCTCCGGCATCGGGGAGAGCGCCGAGGGCTTGCTCTCCGCGACCTGGTCCTTCGCCACTTCCGTGATCCTGTCCGGGTAGAGCAGGTCGGTCGTCAGCTGCAGCTTGCCGTCCTTCTCGCCCACGACGCGGCCCGAGATCACCGTGCCGTCCTTCGTGCGCAGCATCGTCGCCTGGTACTGGTCGGACACCACCTTGCTGGGCTCGAGGATCGCCTCGAGGAGGTCGCGCACGCCGAAGCGCGCGGCGACGCCCGTCAGGTCCGGCGCCTGGTCGCCGCCCTCGCCGTCGAAACGGTGACAGGCGATGCAGCGCGCGGCCTGGAAACTCCGCTTGCCGTTCTCGAAGTGGCGCTTCTTGAGGCCGCCCTCGGCGAGCGCGAGCGCGTCGGCCATCGTCCACTCGCGGCCCGGGCCCTTCGCGGCCGGCAGGCTCTCCAGCTTGATCGCGGGCTTCGGTTTGTCGCCCGTGAGCGCCCCCAGCGCCTTGCGCTCCGCGGGGGAAAGGCTCGCGACCGCGTCCCTCCGCATCTGTTGGATGAACTTCGGATAGCTGTTTCCGCCGCTGTAGGCGGTCTCGATGTGATTCAGGAACTCGAAGTAGGTCTTGCGGAGCTCCGGGGTCCATCCGACCGTGGCGTTGCGCAGGACGAACGCGTAATGGATCTTCTCGAGCGGCGGCCCCTTCGCGAAGGCCTTGTCCACCGCGCCGGCATACCCCTTGTTCCGGTCCAGCACCGTCAGCCAGGCCGGCATCTTGGCGGGCTTCGCGGACTCGAAGAGCTTCATCGTGCGCGTCACCGCCGTCGGATCCTGGAGGTAGACCAGGAGCTGCACGAGCTCCGCGTTCAATTCCTCCGACGCGGCGGGAAAGAGCGGCGAGAGCCGGGCCAGGAGCGCGTCCCGATCGGCCCCCAGGGGCCGGCCCAGCCGGATGCAGCAGAGCTGGTAGGCGCGCAGGACTTCCAGGGCGAGCGGGACGGGGAGCTTGGAGAGTTCGAGGCGGTTCAACGCCGCGAGCGCCGCGGGCCCGTCCGCGGGTTTTCCTTGCCGGGCGAGCGCGACCAGGGCCGTGACGAGCGCCTGCGGCTCCTTCAATGCGAGCGCCTTCGACTTCCAGTCCTCCACGGGCTGGAACTCCAGCGCGACCCGCGCCGCCGAGCGCAGGAAGCGGTCGGTCGAGCCCAGATGCGGCCAGGCCGCCTCGACCGCCTTCGGGTCCTTGCGGCCGTGGAAGGCTTCGAGCGAGCGGCGCTGCGCGCGCGCGGCCGCGCCGGCATCGTCGCCCGTGGCGGGGGCGGTGGACGCGGTCCCGGTGTAGGTCACCCGGTAGAGGCCGGACTGGGCCCCGCGGCCTCCGATCGCGAAGTACAGTGCGCCGTCGGCGGCGACGGCCGCGTCGGTGACGGGCAGCGGCGTCGCGCTCACGAACTCCTCGACGTCGGCCTTGTAGGACGATCCGTCGGGCTTGAGGTGGCAGGCCCAGATGGTGCCGTAGGTCCAGTCGAGGATGAAGACCGCGTCCTGGTATTTCGCGGGGAACTTCGCGCCGCTGCCCATGAGGACGCCGGTGGGGCTGGCGGGGCCGACGTTCACCACCGGCGGGAGCGAGTCCGCGTAATAGGCGGGCCAGACGCCGGTGCCGCTGCGCCAGCCGAACTCGGAACCGCTCACGACGTGGCAGACGCGGGTCGGACGGTACCAGGGCATGCCCAGGTCCCACTCCATGTCGGAATCGAACGTGAACATCTCGCCCTGGCGGTTCATCGTCAGGTCGTATTGGTTGCGGTAGCCGATGCTCTGGATCACGCGCTCCTTGCCGTCGGGACTGACGCGGCAGACCCAGCCGCCGGGCGCGAGGATGCCGCGCGCGTGGCCGTTGCCGTCCCAGTTGCGCGGGAGAAGGTGGTCCTCGTCCCAGTTCAGCGGCACGCGGCTGCCCGTGAGGTCCGGCGGGACCGCGGTGTGGTTGCCGCCCATGATGTAGAGGCCCTTGCCGTCCTCCGAGAGGATGACGGAGTGGGGGCCGTGTTCGCCGCCCCCCTGGAGGGGGATGAGATGCTCGGCCTTGTCGAGCTTGTCGTCGCCGTTCGTGTCGCTGACGCGCCAGAGGCCGGAGCCCTTCCCGTTGACGTTGACGTAGAGCGCATCGAAGGCCCAGAGCAGGCCCTGGGCGCCCGAGACGGGGACGTCGATCTTTTCGAGGGCGGCGCTTTTCGGGTCGTAGCGGAAGAGGCCGAGGCCGCCCTGGTCGCTGACGATGATCCGGCCCTTGGGGTCGGCGCAGAGGGCGACCCAGGAGCCCTCCTTTGCCTTGGGCACGGAGTAGAGCAGCTCGACCTTGAAGCCCGCCTTCACGGCGATCTTGTCCGCGGGCGTGGCCTGGGCGAGCAGCAGGAGCGCGAGCAGCGTCGTCATCTGAAGTCCCTCGACTAACTCGAATTAGCTAACACCCGGGATGCAGGAAATGTTTCAGGCGGGCTTACTTCTTCTTGAGGAGGTCCTCGAAGACCTTGCGGAATTTCTCCACTTTCGGGGCGACGACGAAGCGGCAGTACCCCTTGTTGGGGTTGACCTTGAAGTAGTTCTGGTGGTACCCCTCGGCCTCCCAGAATTTCTTCGTGGGCAGGATCTCGGTGACGATGGGTTTCGCGAAGGCGCCGGAGGCGTCGAGGGCCTTCTTCACCTTCTCGGCGCTCGCCTTCTGCGCGTCGGAATGCGTGAAGATGACCGAGCGATACTGCGGTCCTTCATCGTTGCCCTGGCGGTCCCTCGTGGTCGGATCGTGCGTCTTGAAGAAGATCTCCAGGATCTTCTCGTAGGAGATCTTCGCGGGGTCGAACTTGATCTGGCAGACCTCGATGTGGCCGGTGGTCTTGGAGCAGACCTGGTCGTACGTCGGGTTTTCGACGCTGCCGCCTTCGTAGCCGGATACCGCCGAACTCACGCCGGGGACCTCCTCGAAGACGGCCTCGACGCACCAGAAGCAGCCGCCGCCCAGGGTCGCGATCTCGGTCGTCACGTCTTTCGAGGCCTCCTGGACGCAGGCCAGCAGCGCGAGGGACAAGGTCGGCATCAGCATCGCTTCCTGATATACGCCTCCCGGGGCCCGAATGCAATGACCCCAAGTCGTTTTCCCGGGCGTAGCATTCCTATGAAGCGTCGCCAGTTCCTGGCCAGCCCCTCGCTCCTGACCCTGCCCCTCCCGCAGGAGGCGCCGAAGTTCCAGCTCGGCACCGTGACGTACAACGTCGGGGCCCAGATGGACCTCCCCACCCTGCTCGCGACCTGCAAGGCGGCGGGCTTCGGCTGGGTCGAACTCCGCACCACCCACGCCCACAAGGTCGAGCCCTCGCTCGGAGCGGACGCGCGCCAGGAGACCCGGAAGCGCATCGAGGGTTCCGGCGTGAAGCTCTGG
Source organism: uncultured Planctomycetales bacterium (assembly GCA_964619955.1). Classification (GTDB taxonomy): domain Bacteria; phylum Planctomycetota; class MHYJ01; order MHYJ01; family JACPRB01; genus JACQFK01. The sequence continues at coordinate 19,697 of CAZUJF010000057.1, read as the reverse complement.
GGCTTCGGCTCCGTCTGCGAGTTCCACTCGCCGGACCCCGCCGTCGTGAAGAAACACATCGACGACTGCCGGGCCTTCTGCGAGCTCGCGCGGGACCTCGGCGCGAAGGGCGTCAAGGTCCGCCCCAACGGCCTGCCCAAGGGCATCGAAGTCCCGAAGACCCTCGATCAGATCGGGACGGCGCTCAAGGAGTGCGGAAAGATCGCGCAGGACTGCGGCGTCGAGATCTGGGTCGAGGTGCACGGCGCCGGCACCGCGCAGCCGGCGCACATGCGCACCCTCATGGACGCCTGCGCGCACCCGGCGGTCGGCGTCTGCTGGAACTCCAACGGCGAGGACGTGAAGAACGGCTCGATCCGCGAGGCTTTCGAGCTGCTCCAGAAGGACATCAAGTCCTGCCACATCAACGAGCTGTGGAGCCCGTACCCGTGGCGCGAGCTGTTCCAGTGCCTGAAGTCGATCCGCTACGACCGCGTGACGCTGATGGAGGTCGCGGGCGTCCCCGAGGCGGCCCCCGGGGCCAAACCCGACGCCGCCCTGCGCTTCATGCGCTATTACCGGGCCCTTTGGAATGAGCTGACACGTGCCTGAGCGCCGCGTATGATGCTCCTTTCCAATCGAGGAGAACGACCATGGCGCTTGCGACCCTGACGATCCTGTCCCTACTGGCCCAGGACAACACCCTCAGCGCCGACGAGAAGAAGGACGGCTGGAAGTTGCTCTTCGACGGCAAGACGACCGAAGGCTGGCGCGGCTACAAGAAGGACAAGTGTCCCGACGGCTGGCAGGTCGTCGAGGGCGCCCTCACGCGGGTGAAGGGCGGCGGGGACATCCTCACCGTCGAGCAGTTCGCGGATTTCGAGTTCACGATCGACTGGCGGGTGGCGCCGGGCGGCAACAGCGGCGTGATCTACCGCGCCGCCGAGAGCCAGAACGCGCCGTATATGACGGGCATGGAGTGCCAGGTGCTCGACAACGACAAACACGGGGACGGCAAGAACCCGCTGACGTCGTCCGCCTCGGTCTACGCCGTCTATGCCCCGTCCAAGAACGTCTGCAAGCCCGCGGGGGAATGGAACCGGATGAAGATCGTGGCGAAGGGCAAGCACCTCGAGCACTGGCTCAACGGCGAGAAGGTGGTCGAGTGCGAGATCGGCAGCGAGGACTGGAACGCGCGGGTCGCCAAGAGCAAATGGGCGAAGGTCGCGACCTACGGCAAGGAGCCCAAGGGGCACATCGACCTGCAGGACCACGGCGACAAGGTCGAGTACAAGAACATCAAGGTCAAAATCCTGGGATGATCCCTGAAACCTTCCGTACGGTCTGCCGGTAAGTCCGGGATATGAATGGGGAGGGAGCCATGCGCACGCTGATGATCCCGCTGTTCCTCGTCGCCGCGGCCGCTACGGCCCGTGCGCAGGACGCGCTGACGCCCACGGACATCCTGGACTTCGGCCAGGTCTCCGCCACGGCCCGGCTGGGGATGACGTTCGCCAGTTTCACGCTGAGCGACGATGCGCCCGCGACCGATCTGGACCTCGACAGCGAGGCCTACGAGTTCCATCTCGAAATCGCGCTGGGTCTGGGGGCCGGGTTCGAAGTCGAAGTGCGGACGCACTGGCAATTCGCGGGCGGCTCCGAAGGGGACGGCGATATCGGAGCCTTCGACGTGGAAACGGAGCAGGACGTCTACGGCTTCAGCGACCTGGAGTTCAACCTGAACTACCAGCTCCTCAAGGAGTCCACGGTCCTTCCCCAGTGGATTTTCGGGCTCATCGTGATCGCGCCCACCGGCGACGACCAGCAGGGCGAGCCGGCCATCGAGGCCAACGGCGTCGAGGTCCAGGACGACCGCGACGGGGCGATCGGATCCGGCGTGTGGAAATACGGGTTTTCCACCGCCCTTTCAAAGAGGGTCGGCATCATCGAGCCCTACTTCGGGACGAGCTACGTCTTCGCCGACACGCGCAAGCGCAACGGGGTGACGGAGGAGCCGGCGGACATCTGGTCGATCGTCGGCGGGACGGAGTTGCATCTGAGCGACGTCACCACGATCGACGCCCGGGTCTTTGCGGTGCATGTGGGAGAAACGGACTTCGAGGACGCCCGGATGAAGGCCCAGAGTGAAGCGTACTGGGCCTACGGCTTCCAGGCGCAGATCTACGCCCAGCTCATTCCACGCGTGACGGTCATCCTGAGCGGTAGCGTCATGCTCGCCGAGGACCATGAGGCCAACGACCTCGACCAGTCGGACATGGAGGATTTCGTCAACTACTCCCTCCAGATCGGCCTCCACGTCTTCCTGGGCTCCAAGAGCAAGAAGCCAAACCAACCCGAGGGGTTGCTTTTTTGCCTCAGCGAGGCAACAAAGCAGCCCGTCTGGTTTGTTGCCTTGCCAGGGCCAAGGGGGGACACCTATCATGGACCCCATGAGAATCGCTGCATCATTGGCGTTGACCCTCCTCCTGGTCGGCTGCGAGGGGAAGACCGGGAACCGCCTGAGCATCGCCGTCATCCCCAAGGGCACCACCCACGAATTCTGGAAGTCCGTCCATGCCGGCGCCCTCAAGGCCGCGAAGGAACTCGACGTCGACATCGTCTGGAAGGGCCCCCAGACCGAAAACGACCGCAGCGGCCAGATCGCCGAGGTCGAGAACTTCGTCAACCGCGGCGTCTCCGCCATCGTCCTCGCCCCCCTCGACGACTCCGCCCTCCGCAAACCCGTCGCCGCCGCCGTCGCCCGCAAGATCCCCGTCGTCATCTTCGACTCCGCCCTCAAAAGCGACGACTTCACCAGCTTCGTCGCCACCGACAACTTCAAGGGCGGCCGCCTCGCCGGCGAACACCTCGCCAAGCTGCTCGGCGGCAAGGGCCGCGTCGCCCTGCTCCGCTACATGGAGGGCTCCGCCTCCACCGCCGAACGCGAGGCGGGCTTCCTCGAGGCCGCCAAGCAGGGCGGACTCGAAATCGTCAGCGACTCCCAGTACGCCGGCGCCACCAGCGACACCGCCCAGAAAGCCGCCGAGAACCTCCTCACGTCCCTCAAGACCGCCGAGGGCGGCCTCAAAGCCGACGGCCTCTTCTGCCCCAACGAATCCAGCACCTTCGGCATGCTCCGCGCCCTCCAGGGCGCCAAACTCGCCGGCAAGGTCAAATTCGCCGGCTTCGACAGCTCCGAGAAGATCGTCGCCGCCCTCAAGGCCGGCGAACTGCACGGCACCGTCCTCCAGAACCCCGTCCGCATGGGCTACCTCGGCGTGAAAACCGCCGTCGAACATCTCCGGGGAGTCAAAGTCGAGCGCCGCATCGACACCGGCGCCGCCCTCGTCTCCCCGGAGAACATGGACCAGCCCGCGTTCATGGCCCTGCTCCACCCCGAGCAGGCCCCATGAGCCCCCCGCGCCTCGACATGCGCGGCATCCGCAAACGCTTCGGCGGCACGCTCGCCCTCGACGGGGTCGATCTCTGCGTGAATCCCGGCGAAGTCCACGCCCTGCTCGGTCAGAACGGCGCCGGCAAATCCACCCTCATGAAAGTCCTCTCCGGAGCCCACGCGCCCGACGAAGGCACGCTGACCCTTGACGGCGCCCCCTACCGCCCCCGCAGCCCGCTCGACGCCCGCCGCCTCGGCGTCTCCATGATCTACCAGGAACTCTCGCTCGCGCCGCACCTCAGCGTCGCCGAGAACATGGCCCTCGGACTCGAACCCCTCCGCCACGGCCTGCTCGACCGCGGCGAGATGCTCCGGCGCGCGACGGCCGCGCTGACGGAACTCGGGCATCCCGAGATCGGACCCGGGACGAGGACCGCCGACCTCAGCCCCGCCCAGCGGCAGATCGTGGAGATCGGCCGCGCCCTCGCCTCCGGCTGCCGCGTCCTCGTCCTCGACGAACCCACCAGCTCCCTCGCCCTCCGCGACGCCGAGGCCCTCTTCGCCCTCATCCAGCGCCTCAGCGCGCAGGGCCAGGCGGTCCTCTACATCAGCCACTTCATCGAGGAATGCCGCCGCGTGGCGAGCCGCTACACGGTCCTGCGCGACGGACGCAGCGCGGGCGGCGGCGAGATGGCGGGCGCGACCCCCGAATCCATCGTGGACCTCATGGTCGGCCGCCGCGTCGACAGCCTCTACCCGCGCTCGCCGCGCCGTCCGGGCGACCCCGTCCTGAAGCTCCGGGACCTGGACCTCCGCCGCGGCGAAGTGCTCGGCATCGCCGGCCTCGTGGGCGCCGGGCGCACCGAACTGCTGCGCGCACTCTTCACGCCGCCCAGAGAATGCTGGGCGCGCGGCCTGGGTTTCGTCAGCGAGGACCGCAAGGGCGAGGGCCTGCTGCTCAACCTCTCGATCGCCGACAACCTCACGCTCACGAAGCTCGGCAGACTCGTGCGACCCGCTGCGCAGCATGCGGCGACCGCGACGTGGATCGAACGCTTCGGCGTGGCCTGCGCCGGACCCGGACAGCGGATCGGCGAGCTGTCCGGCGGCAACCAGCAGAAGATCGCGATCGGACGGCTCCTGCATCACGACGTCGACGTCCTGCTGCTCGACGAGCCCACACGTGGCATCGACGTCGCCGCCAAGGCGGAGATCTACCGCCTGCTCGACGAATTGGTGTCGCGGCGGGGCAAGAGCGCGATCCTCGTCTCCAGCTACTTCCCGGAGCTGCTGGGACTCTGCGACCGCATCGCCGTCATGCGCCGCGGCCGGCTCGGCCCCGCCCGGCCGGCGAACCAGTGCACGGAGCACGGGCTTCTGCGGGAGGCGACGGACGCCGCATGAGAGACCTCCTGCGCCGTCTGGGGCCCCTGCTCGGCCTGGCGGTCGTCTTCACCGGGTTCACGCTGCTCGTCTGGCAGCAGAACGGCCGCAACACGTTCGCGACGGGCGCGAACCTCCAGACCCTCGCGCTGCAGACCGCCATCGTCGGGACGAGCGCGCTCGGCATGACGCTCATCATCATCTCCGGGGGCATCGACCTCTCCGCGGGCTCGGTGGTGGCGCTCTCCAGCGTCGTGGTGGCCGCCCTGCTGAAACACGCGCAGTGGCCCGCCTTGCCCGCCGCGCTCGGCGGCCTTGCCGCCGGCGCCCTGTGCGGGCTCCTCAACGGCACCCTCGTCACGTCGCTCCGCCTCGTCCCCTTCATCGTCACGCTCGGCACGATGCTCGCGATCCGCGGCGCCGCCAAGGGGCTCGCCGCCGAAAAGACCATCGCCCCGGACGCCAGCTCGCTCGACGCCCTGCTGGAAGCCGGGAGCTTCCTCCCCGCGGGCGTCTGGATCCTGCTCCTGCTCGCGGCCGGTACCAGCGCCCTGTTGCGATACACCCGCCTGGGACGCCACATCGTCGCCGTCGGCTCCAACGAGGCGGCCGCGAGGCTTTGCGGCGTGCCCGTGACGCGGACCAAACTCGCGGTCTACGTCCTGGGCGGCGCGTTCACGGGCCTCGCGGGCCTCTTCCAGTATTCGCGGCTGACCCTGGGGGATCCGACCTCCGCCCCGGGTCACGAGCTGGACGTGGTCGCCGCGGTCGTGATCGGCGGCGGCAGCCTTTCCGGGGGCGAGGGCTCGGTGCTCGGCAGCCTCGTGGGGGCGCTGATCATGACGGTCATCCGTTCGGGCTGCGCCCAGATGGGCTGGCCGAACTGGGTCACGGAGATCGTCTTCGGCGCGATCATCGTCGCCGCGGTCGCGCTCGACCGATTCCGGCATCGCCGAATGCACTCGTGAGAAACGAACGCTCCCGGGCCACGTATGAGTAGAATCCACGCCGGACGGGATCCAGGGGAGAACCAAAGGGAACACACCGCTCATGAGTGACGCCGCCGCTCCATCCGCGAATTTGAAGTGGTACCAGGGCCTCGAGAAATACTGCTGGGTGGTGCTCGTCATCTCCGCCCTGGGCTGGCTCTTCGACACGATGGACCAGAACCTTTTCAACCTGGTCCGCAAGTCGTCGATGGAGGATCTGCTCGCGACGAAGGCCGAGCGCGAGAAGTTCACGCCGGAGCAGAAGAAGGCCTTCAACGCGGAGGTGAAGGAGAAGGGCGGCATCGTCACTTCGATCTTCATGATCGGCTGGGCGGCGGGCGGCTTCATCTTCGGCATCCTGGGGGACCGCCTCGGCCGCACGAAGACCATGATCATCACGATCCTGATCTACGCGATCTTCACCGGCGCCAGCGGCCTCGTGCACAACTGGCAGCTCTACGCCGTGGCACGCTTCTTCACCGGACTGGGGGTCGGCGGCGAATGGGCTGCAGGGGCCGCCCTGGTCGCGGAGACCTTCCCGCAGCGAGCCCGGCCCATGGCCCTGGGCCTGCTGCAGGCCCTCTCCTCCGTCGGAAACATGATGGCGGCGGTCATCACCATGGTCATCACCTCCGCCAACATGGACTGGCGCGTGGTCTATTTCGTCGGGGCCGCCCCGGCCATCCTGGTCCTCTGGATCCGGCGCTCGGTCCACGAACCCGAGCAGTGGGTCCAGGCCAAGGAGAAGGCCTCGGTCGGCAAGGAAATGGGCAAGATCGGGGAGCTCTTCAAACACCCGGTCCTGCGCCGGAATCTCATCTCCGCCGTGCTGCTCTGCACCGCGGGCGTAGCGGCCCTCTGGGGCATCGGGTTCTTCAGCACCGACTACGTGCTGATCGAACTGGAACGCGGCGGGGTCGACGCCAAGGAGCGCGACCAGGTGAAGAACGTCATGTTCTTCCTGCAGAATTTGGGTTCTTTCTTCGGGATCTACACGTTCGCGATCCTGGCCGTGAAGCTCAACCGGCGGAAGGCCTTCGCCATCGCCTTTGTCGCCGCCTGGATCTCCATCCTCGCGTTCTTTTGGGGCCTCGCGGGCAAGGGGGCGGACGCCAAGGGGCTGGCCTACATCCTGGCGCCGATCATGGGCTTCTGCACGCTGATGCCGTTCTCGGGCTTCACCATCTACTTCCCGGAACTCTTCCCCACCCGCCTGCGCACCACGGGCGCCGGTTTCGCGTACAACGCCTCCCGGGTCTTTGCCGGCGGCGCCCCCATCGCCATGACCTCCCTGGCGAACGGCTTCGACGGCAGTTTCGCCAAGGCGGCCTCCGTCGTGGGCTTCATCTACCTTCTGGGGTTCCTGGGCACCTTCCTCGGACCCGAGACGAAGGACAAGCCGCTGCCGGAGGACAAGGATTTCGGGTTCTAGATCCAGCCGCGGTGCCAGAGGGCGAGCTCGAGCACCAGGAGCAGCAGCGCGGCGAAGGCCGCCGGGGCACCGCGGGGGATCCGCGAGGTCCAGGGCTCCGGCGGAGGGGGCGGCGAGGCCGGAGCGCCGCTGCGCAGGTCCGACTGGGCCGCGTCGAAGAGATTGGCCGCCACCCATTCCGAGCGCCCCCCGGCGCTCAGACGCGTGAAGCCCGGGCCGAGCCGGATCGGCGCCTCGGGCAGACCCGCGCGCACCGGAAGCCGCTCCGCGCGCTCCCCCTGGATCGCCCGCAGCTCGCCGTCGCGGATCCAGAGTGGACGCACGGCCGCCACCGCCTCGCCCAGGACCGCCTGCGACGGATACGAGCGCAGCAGGCCGTCCATCCACGCCTCGCGCAGATTCATCAGCATCAGCAGGAACAGCGGCCGCGCGGCGAGATCGCTCTCCTCCAGGGCGAAGCCCAATTCAAGCGCCGCAAAGCCGCCCCTGGACTCCCAGGTGGCCAGAACTCCCTCCTTCGCCCTGAGGATGCCCCCCGGCCCCGCCAGCAGCCGGGAACGCCGCAGCATCACGCCGCCCAGGTCCAACCCCTGCAGCGGCTCGGCGTCGCGGTCCCATTCCGTGATTTGCGGCTTATCCACGCCGGGGCCCGGGGCGCCGATCCGGAGCACCAGGCCGCGATCCGGCGCCGGATCCGGAGTCACGCGGTCGAAGATGAGCACGGCGTGCTCGCCGACCTTCGTCTTCCAGTGCTTCCATTGATCCGCCGGCAACGGCGCGATCTCCGAGCCGAGCATCCCGCCCCGCCGCAGCGTCTCCAGCGCGTGCATCAGCAGCTCCGAGGGCTTGCCCGGATGGAAGACCAGCACGGGCGGCGGCGCGAGCGGCGGGATCACGAAGGCCGCGAGATCGTCCACCGGGAAGGCGTCCGCCGGCTCCAGCAGCACCTCGGCGAGGCCGCCCTCCTCCAGCTTCGCCGCCGGGTATTTCGAGGGATCCAGGAGCCATTCCCGGCCGGCCGGAGCGCCCGGCTCGAGGTCGAGGGGCCGCCGCGCCAGCTCCTTGCCGTTGAAGAGCAGCACTTCCTGGCGCAGCTGCCGCGCGGCGCTGAAGACCGCCGCCTTCAACGAGAGCGTCACGCGGGCCTCGCCGGGTTTGCGCTGCAGCAAGCCCCCGATCCAGCCGGCGTTCTCGAGATCCCCTCCCACCGTCACGGTCCGCACGCGGTCCGAAGCCGCCGAACGGCCGCCGAAGACGATGACCTTCACGTCCGGCCCCGACGCGAGCGCCTCCCGCACCCGCGAGTCGAGATCCGCGGATCCGCCGCGCCAGGGACCCTCCAGGCGGCGGGCCGCCCCCTCCAGATCCGGAGTCCACTCGATGCGCGGCTCCGGACAGGACACGGAGTCCCCCTGTCCGCGGCCGAGGATGAAGTCCCGGGCGAGGCGCAGCGCCTCCTCCCCCCGGGTCCGGCCCGGGGAAAACGCCGCGGCCATGCGGGGGGCGCCGTCGATGATCACGGCCCAGCGGACGGGCTCGCGGCTCCAGCCCCGCAGCCGGGGCCCGGAGAACGCGGCGGCCAGCAGCGTCAGCACGAGCAGGCTCAAGAGCAGGCCCATCCAGTGCCGGATGCGCCGCAGCGCGCTGCGGCGGTCCTCCTCGATCAGGACCTGGTCCCAGAAGGCGAGCAGCGGGACGGCGAGGCGCCGGAGGCGGCCCTTGTAGAAGTGCAGCAGCAGCACGGGCAGCGCGAGCGCCAGGATCCAGAGGCCCGGGGGACGGTCGAAAGTCATCGGTGTTCGAGGATGCCGCCGGAGCGGAGGATCTCGACCACGCGACGCTCCAGGGGATCCTCCGCCGACACCCGGGCGCAGGCGAGTTCGTGCGCGCGCGCGAACTCGTCGATCTCCAGACAGAACTGGTCGAAGCGGCGGCGATAGGACTCGGCCGTGCGGGCCGTCACGGTGATCTCCCGCACCCGCCCCGATTCCAGATCCAGCAGGCTCACGCGGCCGCGGAGCAGCGGGTTGCGCTCCTCGCGGGTAACCAGGTGCACCAGATGCACCCCGAAGCCCTGCGACAGCAATTCGAGGATGCCGGCCTGGTAGCCTTCGAGGTCGTAAAAGTCGCTGACGATGAGGACCAGCGAGCGGCCGCGCAATCGGGGGATCGCGGAGGCGAAGGCGCGGCGAAGGTCCGTGGGGCCCTCGGGCGCCAGAGCTTCCACCGCCGAGAGCAGTTCGTGGACCTTGCCGCGGCCGCGCAGGAACTTCAACAGCGGCTTCACCGTCTCGCCAAACGTGAAGAGGCTGACGCTGTCGTAGTTGGCGAGGCCGATGTAGCCGAGCGCGGCGGCCAGCTCGCGCGCGGCCTCGAACTTGCCGCCGAAGTCCATGGACTTGGAGACGTCGAGCAGGACGGAGACGTGGACGTTCTCCTCGGCGTTGAACTCCTTCACGAAGAGGCTGCCGTGCCGGGCGTAGACGTTCCAGTCGATGTAGCGGATCTCGTCGCCGGGCGTGTAGCGGCGGTAGTCGGCGAACTCGGTGGAGGCGCCCTTGCGCAGCGTGAGCCGGTCCGCGCGGCTGTCCCCGGCGAGCGTGCGCCGGGCGAGCAGATTCAGCGTTTCGAGCACCTTGAGGAAGCGCGCGTCGAAGGGCACGGCGCGATCTTACCACGGGGGGCGTACAATGAGGAGGATGTGCCCCGCGCTGCTCCTCCTGCTCCTGCAAACGACGCCGGTCGAGCGCTACCTTTCGGAGCCGGACCGCGCCGCGCGGACCCGGATCCTCGCCGAGATCAAGGGCAGCCCCGCCGAGATCGAGGCCGAACTCCGGAAGCCTCCCGTCCGGGCGCCCGCCGCCGTCCGCGGCCAGGTCGTCCGCAAACAGCTCCGGCCCGGCTTCGAATACGCGCTCTGGATCCCCGCGGACTACAGCCCCGAGCGCCGCTGGCGCCTCATCATCAGCCTGCACGGGCAAGGCGGCAACGGGCCGGACTTCATGAAGAACTGGCTCGCCGACGTGCAGCGCGCGGGCGACACGTTCCTGCTCTGCCCCTCGGCGCAGCGCGGGGGCTGGGGACGCTCGCTGCCCGGGCATCATCATGTGCTCGACCCGCTGCGCGACGTCCTGGCGACGTACGCGGTGGATCCGGACCAGGTCTTCCTCGACGGCGCCTCGATGGGCGGCAACGGGTCTTTCGAGTTCGTCTGTCTCTATCCCGATCTCTTCGCGGGGGCGGCGCCGCGCTCGGGCGGGCCGCTCTTCCGCACCCTGAAGAAGGGGGAGGCGGCGGTGACGCCGGAGGGGCTGGGCATGCTCCAGGCGACGCCGCTCTACTGGGTGGTGGGGGCGAAGGATCCCAAGCTGCCCAATGCCTGGGTCAAGACGGCGAAAGCCCAGCTGGACCTGCTGAAGAGCGACTTCACGTTCGTGGAGTATCCGGACGGCGGCCACGAATGGTTCCCGCAGGAGAACGCGAAGGTCCTGGCCTGGATGGCGGAGCGGAAGCGGAACGCGTATCCGCCTCGGGTCGGGCTCGAGACGCAGGAGCGGATCTTCAGCCGGGCCTGGTGGATCGAGATCGCGGAGTGGAAGGGCAAGGAGCTCCTGAAGCGGAACTTCATGGACTTCGACCACAAGGTGATCGAGGAGCGCACCGCCTTCCTCGACATGGCGAAGGTTCGTGCGGAATTGTTGAAAGAGCAGAATCAGGTGAGCGTCGAATGCTCGGGTCCGCTCAAGGAACTGCGGATCCATCTCCACGAAGCGATGCTCGACTTCTCGAAGCCGGTGAAGGTGACGGTGAACGGAAAAACCTCGTCGCACACCGTGAAAGCCTCGGTCGAGGCGCTGCTCGAAAGCGCGCGCCGGGACCGCGGCCTGCTCTACTCGGCGTCCGTGAAAGCGGGGGTGCCGTGATCGAGATCCCGGGCTGGATCGAGAACTTCGTCCTCTTCGGGCTGATCTTCGTCGTCATCTTCGTGCCGTTGAAGGTCTTCCGGGACCTGACGAAGGACGTGCGGGGACGGCTGAAGCGGGTGGAGGGCCTGGCGGAGCGCTTGAAGGAGCGCTTCGGAGGGGTCGTCGTGGAGCGGGGCTTCGGTCCGCCGCGGGTGCGCTTCACCCACGCGGAAAAGGGCGTTCTGCTGCTGGCGCCCTCGACCCGCCGCCTGGAGCTCCGGCTGGAGGAGACGATCTCGCCGAAATTCCCGGTCCGGATGCGCAGCCGCCGGGGCTGGCCGTGGACCTGGGTGGGCGGGCGCCTGCTGGGCCGGGTGCCGCTGGGGGATCCGAATTGGCGGGTCTGGACGACGCCGGGCTTCGGGGCCTATCTGGAGGAGCTGGCGCGGGAGCCGGCGTCCTTCACCGAGAGCCTGATCGTGCTGCGCTCGCTGCCGGGCGTGTCCCGGGTGGATCTGACGCTGTCGCCGTCCTCGGGCCTGCGCCTGCGGCTCGATCTGGACCAGGACGACCTCGCGTACCGTCCCGACGCGCTCGAGGCGGCCCTGCACCATGCGAGGGCCGTCCATCACGAGCTCGTCGTCAAATAGTCATTCCGCCTTGCAGGAGAGGCAGACCGCGGTGCGGCAGCCCGGGGCGGCGCCCACCGTGAGGACCGGCTGGGTGGAGACCCGCTCGCCGAGGATCTGTTCGAAGATCGTCGCGTAAAGCTTGTCGATCTTCGAGAGCGCGTGGGCGGCGAAGATCTGGTGGACGCGGCCCTGGTTCCCGAGCCGCCAGCCCCTGCCGCAGCGGTCGCGGACGGCCTCCTTCTCCAGGGGCGCCGCCGCGAGCGCTTTGGCGCCGAAGTTCACGTCCGGCCCGTCGATGGGGGGCGGCGGCAGCACGGGGACGAGGGGCCGTCCGCTGGGGTCGCGGTAGGTGAGGGCGCCGTCCTCCTGGGTCGCGGGGGGATCGAAGGCGACGGGCTCGACGACGAGGCCGTGTTCCTGGCGCAGGCGTTCGGCGTGATGGCGCCGGAAGATCCCCTTCCAGGACTGCTCGGTCCGTTTGGCCTCCTCGGAGGTCTTGCGGACGGTCTCGACGACCCAGCGGGCCTCGGCGAGGAACTGGGGGGCGCCGACGGGGCCGGCGATGCAGTGGAGGACGCGGCCGTCGGGGGCGCAGAAGTAGCTGGCGACGTTGCCGCCCTGTTTTTGTCCGTTGACGATCCGGAAGGTGGCGACCTTCTGGAAGGCGGAGACGAAGTGGCGGTTCACGTAGGCGCCGACGTCGGGGTTGGCCAGGGCGTTCACACGGAGCGCCTGGGCGTTGTTTCAGGTAAAGCGGGCGTCCTCGAAGTAACCGGAGACGTGGAGGATGAGGACGAGTTTCTCCTCCTTGAGGGCCTGTTCGGCGGCCGACTGGGGGCTGCCGGACCACTCCACCGAGGTGCCATAGGTGTCCTTGCCGCATTTCCGGCAGGCCCCGGCGGCATCCTGGGCCCAGGCATGGGGCATCGCGGGCAATCCCAGCATCAATGACAGTGCGCTGCGTCGATCCATGGCGGCTACCTCCCTAAGAACCCCCCTTCGACGCCCCCTCCCCTTCCAAAGTTCCACAAAAAGGACCCAAAAAACAGGCAACAAAACAGCCCGTCTACTTTGTTGCCCTCTCGAGGCAACAAAGTAGACGGGCTGTTTTGTTGGATCTGTTCTTGGGAACCTGTGCGGAGGAGATCTCGTCGAAGGGGCGTGATTATTAGAAGAGGAGCGACCATGTCCTTCCGCACGACGATCCTTTCGACGGCTTTCCTCGGCAGCCTAGCGGCCACGGCCTTCGCCCAGGGCCTCGTCATCCCGAATGAACCGAACCTCCCCCCCCTCGGCATCACCCGACACCGGGTCACGGTCGAGATCGACGGCCAGGCCGCCCGGACCTCCATCGAACAGACCTTCATCAACCGAACCCAGCGGCCCCTCGAGGCCACCTACGTCTTCCCCATCCCCCGCGGCGCCGCCCTCAGCCGCTTCACCATGCTCATCAACGGCAAGGAACAGGCCGGCGAACTCGTCGACAAGGACAAGGCCCGCCAGATCTACACCTCCATCGTGAACCGCGCCCAGGACCCCGGCCTCCTCGAATACCTCGGCGGCCAGCTCTTCCGCGCCTCCGTCTTCCCCATCGCCCCCAACGGCACCCAGACCCTCACGATGCGTTACGAACAGATCCTCGACGGCCGGGACGGCCTCACGAGCTATCTGCTCCCCCTCCGCGCCGACGGCCGCAAGGCCGCCCCCGTCGACGGGGAATGCTCGCTGGAGGTCAACCTGCGCGCCCCCGCCCCCCTCCTCAACCTCTACAGCCCCACCCACCCCGTCCACGTCCAGCGCCTGGGCGACTCCGCCGCCCGCGTCACCTGGTCCGCCCGCGGCGTCGCCCTCGACCGCGACTTCCAGCTCCTCTACAGCGTCGACCCCCGCGACATCGGCCTCAACCTGCTCACCTACCGCCCCGACCCCGCCCAGCCCGGCTACTTCGTGATGCTCACGGCCCCCCGCTCCACCCTCCAGGCCCAGCGCCTCGTCGAGCGCGACATGATCTTCGTCATCGACACCTCCGGCAGCATGGCCGGCGCCAAAATCAAGCAGGCCCGCGAGGCCCTCAAGTACTGCATCTCCAAGCTCAACCCCGCCGACCGCTTCACCATGATCGGCTTCTCGAGCGACGTCGACCCCTGGAAGCGCGAACTCGTCCCCGCCGCCGAGCGCCGCGAGGAGGCCCTCCGCTGGGCGGACACCCTGCTCGCCCAGGGCGGCACCAACATCTCCGGCGCCCTCGACCTCGCCCTCTCCCTGAAACGCGACGCCTCCCGCCCCGCCTATGTCGTCTTCATGACCGACGGCAAACCCACCATGGGCGAGGAGACCGCCCCCCAGCGCATCCTCCAGCGCGCCGCCCGCGCCCGCGGCGCCGCCCCCGGCTCCCTGCGCCTCTTCACCTGGGGCGTCGGCTACGACGTCGACACGCACCTGCTCGACGCCCTCGCCGGCCAGGCCGGCGGCGTCAGCGAATACGTGCGCCCCGAGGAGGACATCGCCCTGAAGGTCGCCGCGTTCGCGGACCGCGCCAGCCAGCCCGTCCTCACCGGCCTCGATCTCAAAGTCGTCGGCGAACAGATCAAGCTCGTGAACCTGCTCCCCCGCGCCCTGCCCGACCTCTTCGCCGGCGGACAGCTGGTCCTCAGCGGCCGGTATACCGGCAGCGGCGACTGCGCCCTCGAACTCACGGGCAGCGTCAACGGCAAGGCGGAACGCTTCGTCTACGAGGGCCGCTTCCCCGCGGCCGAGACCAAGAACGCGTTCGTCGAACTGCTCTGGGCCCAGCGCCGCATCGGCGACCTGCTCGACGCCATCCGCCTCAACGGCGAAACGAAGGAGCTGGTCGACGACGTCGTCCGCCTCTCGATGGAATACGGCATCACCACCCCCTACACGAGCGCGCTGATCCTCGAGGAGGACCGCCGTCTCGGCGGGGGCCGGCGGGGAGAGGATCGCGACGTCCTGACCAAGAAACTCGCCAGCGTGGCCGCCGGGGCGCCCGCCCCCAAGCCCGCGCCCGCCGCGGAGACGGCCAAAGCCGACGAATTCGAGAGGGGCTTCAAGTCCAAGGAGGGCAAGGACGCCGTCGCCACCGCCGCCCGTCTGCGCGAACTCAAGGAGGAGAAGGGCATCGGGAACCTGTCCAAGGCCGTCTTCCGCAAGGCCGCCGGGACCCGCTTCGCCCTCTACCGGGACCTCTGGGTGGACGAGCGCTTCGGCGCCGAGGACAAGACCCTCGAGGTGAAGTTCGGCAGCGAGGCCTACTTCAAGCTGATCGAACGCGAACCCGCGCTCATCGAGGCGCTCAAGCTGGGCCCCTCGGTCGTCTACGTCACCGCCAAGGGCCGCGCGCTGGTGGTCGGCACCGTCGGCCTCGAGACGATCACGGACGAGCAGGTCGCCGAGCTCTTCAGCGCGTCGAAGTAGCCAGGGCCTGGTAGCCGCCGGAATGTTTGTCCGTGGGGAGCGTGAGCTCCTCGCGGACGAGCTTCAGGCCCGGGACGTCGATGCGGTTCTCCTCGGGCTCGAGGCTGCAGGTGGAGTAGACGAGGCGGCCGCCGGGACGCAGCAGACGGACCGCGTTCTCCAGCAGGCGGCGCTGGATCACGACGGCCCCCGCGATGTCCGCCTCCCGGAGCCGCCAGCGCACGTCCGGCCGCCGCGCGATGACCCCGGTGTTGGAACACGGCGCGTCGACCAGGATCGCGTCGAAGGGCTTCCGGAACGCGATCGTCGCGCCGTCCCCGGCCAGACACTCGATGTTCGCCAGTCCGAGCCGGCGGGCCGCCTCGGCCACGAGCGGCAGCCGCGAGGGCAGGTCGACCGCCACGACGAGCCCCTTCCCGCCCATGAGCTCCGCCAGATGCGTGGTCTTGCCTCCCGGCGCGGCGCAGAGGTCGAGGACGCGCTCCCCGGCCTTGGGCGCCAGCCAGGGCGCGACCTTCATCGAGGTCGCATCCTGGATGGTGAATTCGCCTTTCATGAACCGTTCGTCGGCGGCGGGATCCCCTTCCGGCTCGATCATCGCGGGCCCCTGGGGGACCTTGAGACGGTTGACGCGGGCCGTGACGGGCAGGACGGCGTTGTCGGCCTCGAGCACCGCCTTGAAGTCGCGGCCCCGGTGGAACGCGGCGCGCCAGCGCTCCACCAGCCAGTCCGGATGCGAAGTCTGGATGCCGATCGTGTTCGGGAGCTCCAGGTCGGCCGCCTTGCGCAGCACGGCGTTGACGAAGCCCGCGGACTTCCGGCTGACCGCCTTGGCCAGCTCGACGGCCTCGTTGACCGCCGCGTGACGCGGGATGCGGTCGAGGTGGCGGATCTGGAAGAGGGCGACCCGCAGATGCTGGCGGATCGGCGGATCGACGCGCTGGGCGCAGCGGTCGATGAGCCAGTCCAGCTGCCGCTTCCAGCGGGTCACGCCGTAGACGAGCGTCGTCAGCAGGGCGCGGTCGCGCCGCGAGAGACCCGCGCCGCGGTGCCGCTCGAGGGCGTCGTCGACGAACATCCGCTCGGCGTCCCCCAGGATGCGGGCGGCGAGGTCCCGGACGCCGCTCACCGGACGCTCCGGCCGCGCGGGGAGAAGACCCAGAAGCGGCGCAGCAGCTTGTGGCTCTTGAGCGCTTCGCGGTCGGCGTCCGTCACGAGCTGCGGCCAGTTGCGCAGCTTGAACTTGAGGAGCGCGCTCTCGTCGACGGAGCGGAACTTCGACCCGAGGCGGCCCTTGAGGGCGTTGGTGAAGTCGATGAGCCAGGGGCGCTGCTCCGCGTCGACGAGGATGTTCTTCCGCTGGCGCAGGTCCAGATGGACGACGCCGCGCTCGTGCATGGCGCGGACGGTGTCGCAGAGCCGTTCGAAGACGCGGTCGGGCAGCTCCCCCGCCTTGAACTTGTTGAGGGTGCGGCCTTCGATGTATTCGAGCACGAGGGCGCGTTTCTCGAGCACGGCGTACGCCTTCGGCACGCCCGGGATGCCCTCGAGATGCTTCAGGATGGCGAACTCGCGGCGGACGAACGCGGGGGCCAGCAGTCCACGGGTGACGGCGTTCTTCTTCCGATAGTCCTTGAGGACGGCCGGGCGGCCCTCGAAATCGATCACGGAGACGACCGGGGAGAGGAAGCCGCCCTTGTCCCGGAGGACCCGGGGCTCGGTCATCGCAGCAGTCTCTCGAGCAGGTCGATGAGGAACTGGTTCCAGATGATGGCCGCGACGCCCAGGGCATAGGCCAGCGGCGCCCAGTGTTCGCTGTTGTCGCAGGTCGCGGCCCAGCTCCAGGGGCGGTCGATGGCGCGTTCGTAGCGCTTCGTCTGGGGGAAATAATCGGGAACGGCCTTCTCGTAGTGGTCCCAGGCCTCGCCGAAGATGTCGTGCAGCCGCTCGCTCTCGCGCTTCTTCTTGTAGGGCACGTAGTAGCCGATGAAGGCGACGATGCCGAAGCCGAGGATCATCCAGTTGAGGTGGCGGAAATACCACACGTCGTTGTTCGGATCCCCCATGGCCAGGAAGGCCGTGCCGATCATGCCGAAGAAGGTGCCGATGTAGAGGGGGTTCTTGACGTAGGCGTAGGGCCCGGTGAACGTGAGGACCTTGTTCTTCACCAGGTGGCCGGAGGCCCAGATCCGGACCCAGAGCGAGAAGCCCAGCAGCGCCAGGCCCACCCAGAAGTTCCAGCGCTTCCACTTCTCCGGGGAGCGGTCGGCGAAGAAGATGAGGGTCACCAGGACCGCGTAGACGAAAAACAGCTTCCAGGAGAGCTTTTTGAGGCGAGAAAGCTTCATGCGAAGGGCCTTGGTATAGCAGACACGTGGATTTCACGCAACCCTCCTGCGCGCATCTTTGGGGGTGGCGCTACGGAGGGCAGGCCCTTGGGCGCCCCTGAGGGGGGTGGCGCTGCGGAGGACTTTGCCCGCTGCGGGCTCAGCCGTTTACCTAGGGAGCAGATTTTATAAGTTATATAATGTACTTTATGACTTGACAGACCACCCCCATGGCCTATACTTCGACCGGTCCCACCCATGAGAGTACTAGGCATCGAATCGTCCGGGCCGAGAGGGGGCGTCGCCCTCCTCGACGCCGGCCGGGTCGTGGGAACCCGCGTCTTTGAGCGAGGCATGGTCCACGGACGGGAGATCGCCCCGGCCATCCAGGATCTGCTGGCCGAGGCCGGCTTCGACCTGAACACGATCGACCTGCTGGCCTGCGACCTCGGCCCCGGCAGCTACACCGGCCTCCGCGTGGGGCTGGCCGCCGCCAAGGGCCTGGCGCTCGCCACGGGGATCCCGCTCGCCGGCGTCCCTTCGCTCGACGTGCTGGCCGAAGCCGCGAAGGGCCGGGCGAAGCTCGTCTGCCCCGCGATCGACGGCCGCTGCGGCCTGATCTACGGAGCCCTGTACGAGGACGGCGCCCGGAAAGGCGATTTCCTCGCGGAGAAGCCCGACGTATTCGCCGGACGCGTGCCCCCGGGAACCCTGGTCCTGGGGGATGCGCTCGCCGCCTACGCCGCGCTGTTCCGCGACGTGATCCTGGCGCCCCGCGAACTCTGGGACCTCCCTCCCGAGCTCGTGGCGCTGCTGGGCGAGCGACTCTGGGAGTCCGGAGTCCGGCAGGACGTCGCGACGCTGGTTCCGCTCTACCTGCGGCAGACCGAGGCCGAGATCAGGTTCGGACCCGCGAAGAAAGATTGAGAGAGAGGGCGCGGACAGAGGGGGAAGGAAGACCCGGGCGGTCGGGAGACCGGCCGCCCGGGGCCCAATCCCCCCGCCCGCGCGTCGTTTGGAGGGTTGTGCCATGAGGGGCTACCGCGTCTGGGCGGAGATCGACCTCGCCGCCCTCAAACACAACATCGCCACCATCCGGAAGACCCTGGAGCCGCGCACCCGCATCATGGCCGTCGCCAAGGCGGACGCCTACGGCCACGGCGCCCTCCCCGTCGCCTGGACCGCTCTCGAATCCGGCTGTTCGATGGTCGGCGTGGGGGATTCCAACGAGGCCCTGCAGCTCCGGGAGGGCGGGATCGCCGGCCCCATCCTCATCCTGGGCGCCATCGTCGAAGAGGAGATCCTCAAGGTCGTCCAGTACGACATCTCCGTCAGCGTCCATTCCCCCGACCTGCTCCCGCTGCTCGACCAGGAGGCCCGGCGGCGCAACCGCCAGCTCAAGGTCCACCTCAAGGTCGACACGGGCATGGCGCGCCTGGGGGCCTCCCCCGCCCGGGCCCTCGACCTGGCCCGCGCGGTCCTCGACTGCAAGAACCTGTCCCTCGAGGGGCTTTCGACCCATCTCGCCTCCGCGTCGAACCCCGAGGCGGTCCGGGAGCAGATCGACCTCTTCCGGGCGACGGTGGACGAGCTGGCGCGGGACGGCATCCAGCCCCCCCTGCTCCACGCCGCCAATTCCGTGGGGCTTTTCACCTGTCCCGAGACGCATTTCGACATGGTCCGGCCCGGCATCGCCCTCTACGGGATCGATCCGGGGCCCTTCGCTCGGCTCGGCCTGCACCTCAAGCCCGTGCTCACGCTCAAGACCCAGATCGCCTATCTCAAAGGCGTCGCTGAAGGCGTGCCCATCGGCTACGACGGCCGCTTCCGCACCTCGAAGCCCACCCGCATCGCCACCTGTCCCGTCGGCTACAACGACGGCTACCCCTACCAGCTGTCCGGCAAGGGCGAGGCGCTGGTCCGCGGGCGACGGGTCCCCGTCGTGGGCACCGTCACGATGGACTACATCATGCTCGACCTGGGGGACGTGCCGGAGGCGGAGGTCGGGGACGAGGTCACGCTGGCGGGCGAAGGGGTCCGGATCGAGGAACTGGCCCGGAAGGCGGGGACGATCCCCTACGAATTCACCTGCCGGCTGGGGCGCCGCGTGGGCCGCATCCCCAAGAACGCCGAAGTGGCGATCCCGCCGGCGTTCCGGGTCGTCGCATGAACAACCCTCGCCTAAAGGCGAGGGTTTCACATAACGGCTAGAAGCCGGATG
>CAZUJF010000056.1:0-30916 GCA_964619955.1 uncultured Planctomycetales bacterium | reverse complement strand
TGAAGTCCGTCTCGCTGATCCGCTCGCTGCACTCGAAGGACCCGAACCACGCGACGGCCACGAGCCTGCTCCACACGGGCTGGCGGAAGACGCCGGGGCTGGAGTTCCCCCACGCGGGCAGCGTGGTCGTGCACGAGCGCGGGGAGCGCGAGGACCTGCCGGGGACGATCGTCCTGGGCATCGACCCCCAGTGCGGCGCGGGTTTCCTGCCGGGCGTCACGGCGCCGCTGGTCTTCGACCGCCTGGAGGCGCCGGGCGAGGACGTGAAGGCCTCCGTGAGCCGCGAACGCCTCGAGAAACGCTGGAAGCTGCTCTCGGCGCTCGACACGAGCTTCGCCAAAGACCGCACGGAGCCGCTGGTCGCGGAGCGGCGGCGGGCGTACGAGCGGGCGTACAAGGTGCTCACGTCGGAACAGGTGAAGGCCTTCGACCTCTCCCGCGAGAACCCCGGCCGCTACGGAGACACGCCGTTCGGCCGCGGCTGCCTGCTGGCGCGGCGCCTGGTGGAGGCGGGCGCGCGCTTCGTCGAGGTCGCGCTGGGCGACTGGGATTCCCACGCCGCGAACGAGGAGCGCCACCGGAGCCTGATGGGCACGCTCGACGCGGGCTTTGCGGCGTTGATGGCGGACCTGGTCGAGAAGCGCCTGCTCGACGACACGATCGTGCTGTGCGTCGGGGAGTTCGGACGGACCCCCGTCGTCAATGCGGCCCGGGGGCGCGACCATTGGACGAAATGTTTCTCGGCGGCGATCGCCGGGGGCGGGATCGTCGGCGGCCGCGTCGTGGGGGAGACCGACGGCCACGAGGTCGTCCGGCGTCCGGTCGGCGTCCCCGACCTCTTCGCGACGTTGTTCACGCTCTTCGGCATCGATCCCTCGAAGGAGCACACGCGGGCCGGTCGGCCGCTGGCGTGGACCGAGGGCGGGAAGCTGATCGACGAATTGTTGTAAATGCATTGAATAGAAGCGGGTCCGGGTCCGTTGGATAGGCGTGAAGGCCCTGCGCGTCGTTCTGCTGCTCTCCTTTGCGGCGACGCAATCCCTCTTCTGGGTGGACTGCTGCTGCGGGTCCTTCTGCACCGCGAAGAACGCCTGCACGCCCGAGGAGGCTTCGACGGAGGACTCCCACGAGGAGGCCTGCTTCCATCTGGAACCCCAGAGCGACCTGACGCCGGCGCCGGTGGAGGCCTTCCACATCCCCGTGGCGTTCGAGTCCGACCTGTCCGACCTCTTCGAGACAGCCGTGTTCGTGCCCGTCGTCCGCCTCTCCCACACCCTGGATCCCGGCCTCCTCCCGGCTCCGCCCCTCCATCTGCGCCTCCGCGTCCTCCTCATCTGATCCGTCCGGGTCTCCCCGGATTGGAAAGATGAGGTGATTTTCCCATGGCGATTCCCGGCGTTCTGATGTGCCTGCTGTTCGCAATCCAGCAGGATCCGTTCCAGGAACTGGACCGGAAACCCGCGCCCGCCCCGGCGGCGGGCGTCCAGGGCGGAGGCTTCTTCGAGGACAACTTCACGTTCAAGAAGGAGCTCTATTCGCAGTTCTCCCACGGCAGCGAGGAGCCCAACGACGGGAACACGCTGGCGGGTGACGTCTACAGCCGGCAGTCCGCGGGATTCGAGGTCCTGAAGAAGTTTTCGACGGCGACCTCCACCGTGGCGTCCTTCAACATGCAGGGCCGCGCCGTCCACCGCACCCAGTTCGTGGAGACGATCAGCGACATGGAGGGGGAGGACCGCGACGGCTGGTTCTTCGAATACCACAACCTCTACGTCGACCTCTACAACGTCTTCGATCCGTTCCTGAGCGCCGAGGGGCGCGGCGAAAACCTGGGACGCTTCAATCTCCGGGTGGGGCGCTTCTATCTGCCCTTCGGCCTCAATCTGCAGACGGACACCCACGGCACGCTGCTGCAGCTCTCCAACGACCGGAACTTCGGCTATGAGCGGGACTGGTATGCGGGCTTCTGGGGCTCGCTGACGCCCGACCTCAATTACGACGCCTACTACCTGCTCGGCAGCGGCTATGCGGTCTCGTTCAAGGGACAGGAGGGGCTGGCCGGCCTCCGGGTGAGCCTCGCCGACCGCTACCGGACCGAGTACGGCGTGGAGGCCGGGATCGCCGCGATGTACGGGCGGCGCCTCTCGGAACAGGCGGTGATGCGCAGCCCCTCGGTCGCCGCCACGGCCGGTGAGGACGACGTCGTGAGCACGGTCCGCGCGGGCCTGGATGCGCGGTACACGCTCCCGCTGCCCTCGGGATCCCTGGGATTCACCGCGGAGCTCAGTTACGGCCGGGACGAGTTCGACGCGATTCTCACGCAGCTCTACCAGATCGAATACCTCGCCGACCGCCGGCGGTGGGCCCTGAGCGCCCAGTACCGCCGCTTCTGGCAGGACATCGATGCGTCCGGACACAAGACCGACGCGTCGATCATCGGCGAGGCGACCTGGTTCTTCAGGAACGATCCCAGCAACGCGTTCCTGCACTCCGTGCGCCTGAACGTCGAGCGCCGGCTGGAGCGCCAGACGGGTCCGGACGAGACCGTCGTTTCGCTGCAGTACTACCTGTATTGGTGAAGACATGAAAACCCTGTCCGCGATCCTGCTCCTGGGACCCCTGCTGCAGCGGCCGGCGGCGATCGGCTGCACCCTGAGCAATCCCGCCCAGGATCTCAAGTACCTCTATCCGGAGATCACGAGCTACAAGGAGGAGGCGCGGGACCTCCCCCGCATGAAGGACGGCGAGGCGCTCTACCAGAAGCTTCAGACCCGCCTGGGCAGCGATCTCGATCCCGTCTATGAGGCCTTCGACACGCCCTATACCGTCTACCGCGTCTTCAAGAACGAGACGCCGCTGGGGATCGTGCACGGCGTCAACGTCCCGGGCAAGGGCGGGGTGATCCAGGTCTTCCTCGCGACGGATCCCGCGTCGGGCGAGATCCGGAACTTCTTCTTCCAGCGCCTGGAGAGCGCCGCGGCGAAGGAGCTGCGGAAGAAGGAGTTCCGGGCGCAGTTCAACGGCCTCACGCTCGCCGACTTCTACAAACACGACTACTACGCCGCGGCGGAGCCGGCCTCAGAGAAGGACAAGATCGGCCGCCTCCAGGATCCCACGGCGGAGGGGGACGCCCGGGCGGATTACCAGGCGACGCTGCGGGGCGTCCGCAAGAACCTCATCCTGCTGGACATCTTCGTCTACGACCTGAAACACGAGCCCTTCTACGAGAAGGCCCGCGAGGCGCTCGAGAAGATCAAGAAGGAGAAATCGAAATGAGAACGCACCTGCCCGCGGCCGCCGTCCTGCTGCTCCTGGCCTCCTGCGGGGAGGGGGACCACCATGGCCAGCCCTTCAAGGGGTTCCCGGCCCTCGATTTGGCGAAGCTCGTGGACCAGCCGGCGGAACACCTGCGGAAGGAGGTCCGCATCGTAGGCCTCGTCTCCCGGCAGTGCCCCGCCACGGGCTGCTGGTTCTTCCTCAAGGATGCCCAGGGGAAGGAAGTGAAGGTCGAGATGGGGGACGCGGTTCCGAAGTTGCCGCCCCGGACGGGGAAGACGGCCGCCGTCGAGGGGCAGCTGATCAAGTACGGGGATCGCTACGAGTTCATCGGCACCTCGGTGGAGTTCAAGTAGATGAGATACCTCTCGCTGGCGTTCAAGAACCTGCTGCGGCGGCCCGTGCGCTCGCTGCTCACCCTGACGGGCGTGGGGCTGGCGGTGGCCGTTTCGGTGAGCCTCGGCGGCTTCAACCTCGGCTACCGCCGCGCGATCAACACCAGCATCGAGCGGCTGGGCTACCAGGTGATGATCATGGCGAAAGGCTGCCCCTACGAGGCGGCCACCATGATGCTCAAGGGCGGCACGGGGCTGCTCTACCTCCCGTCCAGCGTCTACGACACCGTCAAGGCGGACCCCGAGATCGACTCCATCACGCCCATCTTCGTCGGCATCGCGCAGAAGGAGGGCAGCAGCATCCGGGAGGAGGACGCGACCAAGTCCTTCTCGATCCTCTCGG
This sequence comes from uncultured Planctomycetales bacterium, assembly GCA_964619955.1. Classification (GTDB taxonomy): domain Bacteria; phylum Planctomycetota; class MHYJ01; order MHYJ01; family JACPRB01; genus JACQFK01. The sequence continues at coordinate 26,902 of CAZUJF010000056.1, read as the reverse complement.
GAATCGAGGTGCCCTCGTTCATGGTGATGAAGCCCTGGATGCGCTTCAAGAGCGGGCCGGGCTACGACGGCGGGCGCTGGTTCGGCCCCGCGGCGGCGGACGAGGTCGTGCTCGGCTTCGAGGCGGCGGAGTTCGAGCAGCGCAAGGTGGGGGACGCGTTCTACGCCTCGGTGGTGCCGCACGGCCAGCTCAAGGCGGTGCAGCGGAGCTTCAAGGTCGTCGGCGTGCTGGACCGGACGGGAAGCCAGGACGACGGCACGGTCTTCCTGCCGCTGTCCACGTCCCAGCAGTTCTTCGGCAGGCCCGAGGCGCTGACCATCATCGGCGTGAAGCTGAAGCGCTTCGGGGCGGCGTCGCTCCGCGAATTCGAGGGGCGCTGGCTGAAGCTGCCGGAGGTGCAGGTGGTCAGCCTCGCCCAGGTGAAGGGGACGCTCGTCAGCCTGGTCGGCACCGCGCAGGCGATGGTGGCCTCGGTGGCGATCATCGCCGTCGTGGTGGCGGTGATCGGCGTGATCAACACGGTGCTGATGAGCGTGTACGAGCGGACGGGCGAGATCGGGATCATGAAGGCGCTCGGCGCCTACCGCGGCGACATTTTCCGGCTGGTCTGGCTGGAGACGCTCTTGGTGTGCCTTTCCGGGGCCCTGGTCGGCTGCGTGCTGGCGTTCTTCGCCTCCGGGCTCGTGGAGCTGGCGATCAAGTCGATGATCGACCTGGGCGTCTCGGGCTCGATCGTCGCGTTCAGTCCGGCGATGCTGGGCTGGGCGCTGATGGGCTCCGTGGGCATCGGGTTCGTGGCGGGCGTTTATCCCGCCTGGCGCGCGGCCTCGATGCGGCCGATCGAAGCGATCCGGGAGGGGGAGTGACATGACCGCACCGCTCATCCAGGCGCGCGCGCTCAAGCGCTATTACCGGCGCGGCATCGAGACCGTGAAGGCGCTCGACGGCGTGGATCTCGACGTGCAGCCGGGCCAGATGATCTCGATCCTCGGCCCCTCCGGGTCCGGAAAGACGACGCTGGTGAACCTGCTGTCCTGTCTCGACGTCCCGAGCGCCGGCACGCTGAGCGTGGCGGGCCGGGAGGTGACGGGGCTTTCCGAGGACCGCCTGGTGGAGGTCCGCCGCGGCGTGCTGGGCTACATCTTCCAGAAGTTCCATCTGATCCCCACGCTGACGGTCGCCGAGAACGTGGAACTGCCCCTGATGTTCCTGCGGCGTCCGGTGGACCGGGCGGCCACGGAGGCGGTCCTGAAGCAGGTGGGGCTGGAGGCACGGGCGCGGCATCTGCCGAGGGAGCTTTCGGGGGGCGAGATGCAGCGCGTGGCCGTGGCGCGCGCGCTGATCGCGAATCCGAAGATCCTGATCGCGGACGAGCCGACGGGCAACCTCGACAAGGCCAACGGGGACGCGATCTTCCGCCTCTTCCGAAAGCTGTGCCGGGAGCAGGGGCTGACGATGATCGTCACCACGCACAACCTGGCGCTGGGCTACGAGGCGGACCGGGTGATCACGCTCGAGGACGGACGGATCCTGCGCGAGGAACGCGGACGGAGCGCAGAATGAACAATAGGGGGCCGTCGTTTATAGAATCGTGGATTTCAAGTGGAGGAAGACATGAAGACCCTGATGATGCTGGCCTGTTGTTGCGCCCTGTCGATGGCCACGTTCGGCTGCGCCGGCTCCGGCGAGTGCTGCAGCGGGGACAAGGCCGCGGTCGCCTCGAAGTGCGGGGACTGCAAGGGCTGCGCGGACGGCAAGTGCGCCAGCTGCTGCAAGGACAAGGAAGCCTGCAAGGCCTGCTGCGAGAAAAAGAAGTAGCCCCGGCTATTTCGTCTCGCGGCGCGCGATGCGGACGGCGATGTCCCCCCAGAATTCGGGGGGATTGAGTTCGATCCCGTGTCCGAAGTGCCGCGTGGGTCGCACGGGCTGGGCGTCGCGGGTCAGGACTTCGCCGCTGGCCGTGTCCACGAATTCCACCCGGTAGGCGCCCTCCGCCAGTCCGGCGACGTTGAGGCTTGCACCCGTGACGGCGGGGCCCTTCTGCGCCGCCTTGTTGAGGACGCGGAAGGCGAGCGGATCGTGGATCCAGAGCAGGGCGCGGTCCTCCGCGACGAGCCCGTAGACCCGCAGCTGCACCGGCTGGCTGGGCCGGGTCGTCTTCGCCGCTTTCCAGGTCCGCGCGGGCCAGTCCTCTCCGGACGTGAACTTGGACAGGCCTTTGTAATGGCGGTAGAGGTCGAACTTGTCCAGAACCGGCGTCCAGTACCACTGCATGCCCGCGCCGGCGGCCCCGCAGAGGGCGCTGGACCATAGGGCGTCATGGTGGATCTTGCCCTCCGGATCCAGGTCGAACGAGTCGTTCATCCCCTGCTCGCCGAAGAAAAAAGGTTTGCCGTAGGGGCGCATGAGGAAGTCGCTGTCCTGGACCGAGTATTCCGCCGCGTCCGATCCGATCGGCCAGTAGGAGTGCGCCTGGACCAGGTCGATCTCGGGCAGCGAGAACATCTTCGCGTCGCGCCAGCTGGACGTGATCAGGTGCTTCCAGGGATCGAGGGCTTTCAGCTTTCCGCAGAGCTCCTTGTGCCAGTCCGCGTTGGCGGCGGCGTCGAAGCCGTCCATGTTGTCGACCTCGTTCCACATCTCCCAGGCGACGAGATTCGGGGACCAGCCCCAGCGCGCCACGGAATAGCGGTGGCGGCGGAACGCGAGTTCGCGGCACTCGGGTTTCTTGAGGTAGTCGACGGGCTCGACGGCGGGCCCGCCTTTTTCGGCGTTGTACGGGTTCCTCAGCCAGCGGTGTTTGAACTGGCGGTTCCACCAGACGACGTTTTCCAGGCAGAGCTGCCAGCCGATCTGGTGGCGGTCGAGGAGGGTGCTGACGAAATCGAGGCGCCAGGCGCATTCCATGTCGTAGCGGCCGATGCCGCCCGGGACGGTCTCGAGCGGGAAGCCGGTGTTGCTGCCGTCGCCCGGGGCGGAGGGCCGCTTGAGGTCGCCCTGCGGATAGTACTCCTCCCAGAGCCGGACGTAGTTGCCTCCCGCGGCGGCGATCTTGGGCAGGATGCGTTCGAAGAAGAGCGTGCCTTCGCGCGCCGGATACATGCAGAGGTTCTGGCCGATGGGGAAGTAGGGCTTGCCGCCGGAGTCCTCGAGATACATCTTGTTCCGGGGGCTGACGCGTATGGGACCGCGACGGGGTCCGGCTTTGACGTCGACGCGGAGCTCCGCGCTCTTGCGGACGCCGGCCGGGGTGCGCAGTTCGAGGACAACCTTGTGCACGCCGGTCTCGCCGCTGGAAAAGCGGAGGCGCCAGCCGGGAGCGCCGACGGCTTCGAGCGTTTCGATGCGCTCGGCGTCCTTGGCGTCGGGATTCTTGAGGCCGCGCTTGTAGTCCTGGAACCAGAAGCCGGGGACGCGGAGGGTCCTGCCGGACGGCGTCGTGACGTCGGCGTCGAGGGCGATCTCGTTGGGGTTGAACGGGTTCGCCTTTCCGGGGTCCGAGTCGAGGGCGAGCTCCGCAAGTTCGTGCTGCCGGGTCTCCGGGGTGAGGACGCGGGCGCCCTCCAGGGGGCCGGCTTGCAGCAGCGCCAGGGTGGCCAGGATCAGAGTCAGCATGCTCACCCGTGTCTCCTCTCCGGGAGATTCTAACGACGCTCGTGATTTCCGTCACCTTTGCCCCGGGTCGCGGCGTCAGGTCTTGGGAGGCGAGGCATGAAGAAATCCCTGCTGCTGGCGCTCGTGCTGCTGGGAGCCGGCGATGATCCCTCCCGCCTCGTCGTCCATGAATGGGGCACGTTCACGTCGGTGTCGGGCTCGGACGGCGTCATGCTCGACTGGCGCCCGCTGTCCGGAAAGGACGATCTCCCGAAGTTCGTCTACCGGGCGGGCACGGGCCGGGGCCAGGCCGGGGGCGGCGCGAAAGGAACCCTTGTCTCCCGGGTGCGGATGGAAACGCCGGTGCTCTATTTCTATGCGGACAAGGAGACGGTGGTCAGCGCGAAGGTGGACTTCCCCAAGGGGCAGATCACGGAGTGGTATCCCTTCGCGTGCGAGGCGTGGCGGGGGATCAACTGGGGGAAGTTCCGGGTGATCCCGGACCAGAAGGAGCCCTTCCCGCGCGAGCCGGGGGAGAGCCATTATTATCCGGCGCGCGAGACGGATGCGGCGCCGCTGCGGGTCTGGACGCGCGGGGCGGACAAGGAGCCGGAATACCAGTACGAGAAGTTCCTCTTCTACCGCGGCGTGGGGACCTTCGACCTGCCGCTGTCGGCGACGCTGGACGGCCGCCGCGTGACGGTGCAGCGGAAGGGACCGGACGCGCTGACGTCGGCGATCCTCTTCGAGAACAAGGGCGGCCGGATGGGCTGGACGGCGCTGGGCCGGGTCAGCGAGCGCACGACGGTGGAGCGCCCGAAGCTCAACCGAAATCTCGACGAGCTGATGCGGGAGCTGGAAGCGGCGCTGGTCGCGGAGGGCCTCTACGAGAAGGAGGCGCGCGCGATGGTCAAGACCTGGAAGGACAGCTGGTTCGAGGAAGGGGTCCGGATCTTCTACAGGGTCCCGCGGCGCGCGACGGACGAGATCCTCCCGCTGACGCTGGATCCGAAGCCCGCCGAGCTGGTGCGGGTGCTGGTGGGCCGGGCGGAGCTGATCACGCCGGAGGAGGAGGAGCGGGTGACGAAGCTCGCGCGGCGTCTCCCGGACGCGGCGGCCAAACTGGAGCTCCAGCAGCGCGGCCGCTTCGCCGAGCCGGCGCTGCGCCGGGTCCTGGCCGCGAGCTCCGATTCGAAGCTGAAGGAGCTCATCACGTCGCTGCTGGCGGGGAAGTAGGGGCGGTCCGGCAGGCGAAGCCAGACGGGCCTGCGTGGTAGAATCGCGCGGGACGCCATGCTCGAACTCGACCGCACGCTGGGCCCGCCGAGGGTCTGCTCCTACCTGCCGGACCAGGAGGCCTTGTTCGATAACCGGGTGCTGCAGGACGTGAGCGGCGCGGAGTGGGAGGCGCTGCTCTCGCGCGGCTGGCGGCGCTTCGGGCCCTTCTTCTTCCGGCCGGCCTGCGAGCCCTGCGGCGAATGCGTCTCGCTGCGGATCCCAGCGGCCTCGTTCAGGCCGACCGAAAGCCAGCGCCGCGCGCGGAAGGCGCTCTCGCGGTTCCGCCTGGTCTCGGGTCCCGCGACCGCCTCGCGCGCGAAGCTCGACCTCTACCGGCGCTGGCACCGGGCGCGGGAGGAAAAGCGGGACTGGGATCCGTCGCCGATGGATCTCCGCGAGTACGCCCTTCAGTTCGCGTTCCCGGCGCCCTATGCCCGGGAGCTCGTCGCCTACGACGGGGACCGCCCCGTGCTCGTGGGGCTGCACGACCAGACGCCGGACGCGATCAGCGCGGTCTACTGCTTCTACGATCCCGCGATCGCGAAGCTGTCCCCGGGCGTGGCGAACGTCGTCTGGTCCGTCGAGCGCGCCCTGGAGCTCGGCCTCAGACACGTCTACCTGGGCTACCGCGTCCAGGGCTGTCCTTCGCTCGCCTACAAGGCGAAGTACCAGCCGCACGAACTGCTGCGAGGCCGTCCGGGTCCGGACCAGGCCCCCGGCTGGGCGGCGCCGTGACACCCAGGAGCCTTTTGTCTTGGGAAGTGGTCTCCTCCTGGAAACTACTCCACGCTGGGTTGTGAAATCATGCAATGTTCCGGTAACGGGGCGTGGGTTCCATCCGTCTGAGGGTTGTCATGATACCTCGAATGGGGGTGCTTTTATTGCTGCTGAGCATGGCTGCCGCCGCGATGCTGCATGGTCACCGTGAATGGAAGGTTTACCTGGATGCGGTTGGATTGATTGAGCACGGCAAGAGTGTCAGAGGGCGTGTCGAGCGCATCGAGGATCGTGCTAATGGGAAGCGCGTCGACTGCTTCACCGCCTACTCTTATGAATTCGGAGGGCGCGAGTACCGCGAATGCCGGCAGGTGCCTTGGGAATGGGGCTTGGAGATGAACCCCAGCGAGAAGCAGCACATCGACATCGTCGTGGACCCGCTCGACCCCTCGCGTTCCCGGCTGCCGGGGGAATTGCCCGTACTTCGCGACCTGAGAGACCACGGCATTTCAATGATGGTGTTCGGGGTGACGCTGATAGGCTGCGTATTTGCAATCCTTTGGAAATTATCGCGGGCCCGTACCAAGACTTGGACGCTTATTCAAGAATCCTCAGGGCAGGCGTGTTAGAGCAGGCTTTCGAGGCGGTCTACAGCGGACAGGGTGGGTCCCTCTGGGCCGGGAACGGATGGTTCGCGGGACCGCGATTGCCTTCCCATGAGCCAGGGGCTAGACTGGTGGATGAAGTGAAAGGTTAGGCCATGACTCCCTTCCATTACAAGGCGAGAATCCTGCCCGACGGCCATCTGCCGCTTCCCGAGAGCTTTCACGGACAGGCGGGGGAGGAGGTCGAGGTCACCGTGTTGCCCTCCGGGGAGCAAGACGGGGCCGCCGCGGTGACGGAGCGCGCGGAGCACCTTCTTCGGACGTGGACGGGCGTCGGTCGCGGGAGCGGCCGTGGCGTCGCCGAGAGCCACGACGAACACCTCTACGAACGGTAGCCGATGCGGGGCCTCTACGTCGACACGGGCGTGTGGCTGGCTCTCTTGGACGCGGCGGATCCCCTCCACGCCCGCGCCCGAAAGGTGATCGAAGAGCACAAGACCTACCCCTTGCTTTCGAGTGATCAGGTTCTGTCGGAGACGGTAACCCTGCTTCGGCGCGAACTGGGCTCCAAGACGGCCGCCGAGTTCGGGGAAGACTTCCTGGCCGGGAAGATCGGACAGCTGCTTGCCGTCGAGAAAGCGGACTGGCAGGAAGGCCTGCGGATCCTCAAGCGCTACGAAGAGCATAAGATCAGCGCGGCGGACGCCACGTCGGCAGCACTCATCCACAGGCTCGATGTGGAGCGAGTGGCTTCGTTCGACAAGCACTTCAAGGTTCTGATCGTGGATCGTCCGGTGGTGGGGTAGTCCGTACTATTCCAATACTCATTCTCGTTTCCGCTATGTCCCCCGGAATCGGTCCTCAAGGCGGCCAAGGATGGCTCCGCAACGGATGGGTCCAGGGCTGACGGGACAGGAGACCTCATCATGGCGGTCGGGGCGACGCTGTATCACCTGCAGATCGAGCTTTCCGACGTCGACCGCGGCGTGTACGAACCGCTCGACCTCCGGCTCGCCCGGCATCCGTCCGAGACGCTGCCCTACCTCCTGACCCGGACGCTCGCCTACGCGCTGCTTTACGAGGAGGGCATCGCCTTCTCGAAGGGCGGCCTCTCGTCGACGGAGGAGGCGCCCCTGAGCGTGCGCGATCTGCAGGGCAACCTGCGCGTCTGGGTCGAGATCGGCACGCCTTCGGCCGACCGCCTGCACAAGGCCGCGAAGGCCAGCCCGCGGGTCGTCGTCTTCACGCAGCACGATCCCAGGCTGCTGATCAGGGAGGCCGGGACGCGCGAGATCCACAAGGCCGACCAGATTGAAGTCTACGCGCTCAAGCCGAAGTTTCTGGAGCAGCTCGGCGAGATCACCGACCGCAACGCGCGCTGGACCCTGCTGCGCAGCGACGGCATGCTCTACGTCACCGTCGGCGCCCAAACCGTCTCGGGCGAGCTGACGAGGCACGCGCTCACGGGCTCCGTCCCCTGACCTGGCAGGGAGGTCCGGCTTCGCCTCGATGAGCGTAAGGATGGCCTGCCAGCCGTAGCTCCCCCGGATGGCCCACCTATGCACATTTTTGGGACTGGCGCTTCCACCATCGCTCCTCCTTGGGAATGGAGCTTCGGTGGACAAGCCGGTGGGCAGCCTTCGCTCGATCTCGGCTTCGCCTCGATGAGCGAGAGGATGGCCTGCCAGCCGCAGCTCCCCCGGGATGGCCCTCCTGCGCGCATCTTTGGGACTGGCGCTTCCACCTTCGCTCCTCCTTGGGAATGGAGCTTCGGTGGACAAGCCGGTGGGCAGCTTTCGCTCTATCTGGGCTTCGCCTCGATGAGCGAAGGCTGGTGAGGGCGGTGGGGATTGAACCCACGGCCCACGGCTTAAAAAGCCGCTGCTCTACCGCTGAGCTACGCCCCCCCAACGCGGCGCAGTATAGCGAAAAACGGGGGCTGGCAGCCAGTATGCGATTTGCCCTTCCGGTCCCGCACAAGGCGGGGTACACTTTTCCCCACGAGCCGGGTGCACAGCCCGGCCCGAGGTGGATGTCTTGGAGAGAGAGGAGAAATCGATGACCCTGTCCCGTCGCACGTTCCTGCTCGGCGCCGCCGCCGGCGCCGTCCTTCCCGCGCTCGGCTGCGTGTCCAACGACGCGCCCCTGGTCGAGGCCGCCGCGGACCGCACCCTCATGCTGCCCCCCCAGCTCGCCGAGGTCGGCAGCCAGGTCAAGGTCGTGGTCCCGGGCTCCCCGGACCCCGTCCTCATCTGGCGCACCAAGATCGGCTTCGGCGGCACGTCGCTGAAGTGCGACTATTGCCACTCGGAGCTCATCTATCGGCACGCCGAGGGGCATCTGGACTGCCTCGGTCAGGGCTGCCGTTACACGCTCGACGGCAACGTCCTGCGCGGCCCCGCCAAGAATCCCCGCAAGGTCTTCCTCGTGGATCTGCGGGGCGAGAAGCTCCATATCCTGGGATAGACACGGCCCCGCCTCCGCCGATTTCGCGCCTCCGCGCGGCGGGGGCGGGTCGTATCCCAGGGTTCAGCGGGCCGCGAAGCCGCGGCGCACCGCCTCGGCGGCGCCTTCGAGCAGCTTGGCGCCGGGGCTCCGGCCCTGCTCGCGCAGCAACGCGGCCGCCTGAACCGCCACGGCCTCGTCGAACCGGCCGAGCGCGGCGATCAAGCCCTTGAGGTCCGCGCCGTAACGGCCCACCAGCTCCGCCCCCAGCGCGCGCGGCGAGGTCCACTGGCCGTCGCCGTCCGCGTCGATCCAGACGGGATTCGCGATGCCCAGCACGATCGGCGCCCACGCCGGCGACTCGGGCTGATACGGACGCGAGAGCGGCCAGTGCAGATCGCGCACACCCGGGCCGCTCGCGACCGCCACCACGTGGGCGTCGTTCGGCGGACGGGGAATCCGCCACAAGAGCCGCGCCTTCTCGCCGCCGGCCTTGCCGGAGCCGCCGATCGAGACCTCGTGAACGAGCCGTCCGTTCACGTAGAGCCCCGCCCAGTCGGCGCGGGTCCAGGAGGGGCCCGACACCGTGACTTCCACCGCCAGCTCGGGAGCCTTCGCCTGGATCTGGGACCCCGAGCCGGACCCCTCCACCCGGAGCCGCGTCAGCAGGCCGAGGCTCACCGACGAGCGGCCCTGGCGGATCGCGGCGCAGGCGGCCTCGACGTCGATGCGCGAGGGGTCGCCGTCCGGGACCTCGACGTAGGTCCGCCCCTGGCCGACGATGTAGCGGTTCACCTCGTGGCAGTCGCTGGAGCCGACGCCCGCAACGCGCGTGCCGGCGTTGAGCAGCGCCAGCCAGTCCCGGAAGACGAGGAGGTCGTCCGTCCGCAGCGCGCTGGAATTCACGAGTTCCATCGCGTCGAACGTGAAGGGAAAGCCCCGGCGGTTCTCCCCCGTGAGCGCGTCGTAGTGCTCGGGGGCGAAGGGGATGAAGTCCGAGTGTTTGTTGCGGGGATGATTCAGGATGACGACCCGGACCCCGGGCGTGCCGCGCAGCACGTCCATCAAGCGCGGCCAGTCCGTGAGCTTGGAATCCGGGACCGGCGCCCCCGGCGCCACGGGGAAGACGTTGAAGTGGCCCTTCGGCGTGGTGACCTCGTTGCCAGGCACGACGGTGAGGCGCGAGTCCACGCCGGCGGCGCGGACCGCGTCGACATAACTCGCGTGCTGGTTGTGCTCGGTGCAGACTGCGAGCTCGATGCCCTCGCCGGCCAGCGTGATCGCACGTTCGACGGCCGTCGCGTCGCCGTGGCCGCTGAACTGCACCGTGTGGAGATGCGTGTCGCAGGCGACGAGGCCGGACGTCTCCACTTCGCGCCGCACGTCGAGATCCAGCGTGCGCGAGGCGCCCGCCTCCAGCGTCACCGAGCTTTGAGCGATCGAATACTCGAAGCCGCGGCCCGCGCTGACGCGGTAGCGGCCCGCCGGCAGCGTGAGCCTCGCGAGGCCGTCCGCCGTGTAGACGCAGCCCGTCCGGACGGCGAGTCTCTGGCCGGGAAGCGCCGCCACGGGCATCAACGCCTCGCTGGCCTCGTCGACGATCGTGATCCGCGCCGGCCCGGAATCCGCGATGCGGATCTCGAGGCTCGATTCCGCCAGCCAGTCCTGGAGCGGCTTGGGGATCACGCGGACGAGGCCGACGCGGATGTCGTCCTTGTCCTTGGGGGGCCGCACGGAGACGACGTTGCGGCCCTGCGTCAGCGCGCCGGGCGCGATGGGAAAGGCGCTGAGCACGGGGAATTCGTATTGCTGCAGGCGGCCGAGCGGCTTGCCGTTGAGCTGGAGATTCCAGATGTGCCGGACGTTGTCCTGCCAGACGAGCGCCGTGTGTTCCCCGGCGTTGGGGGCGGCTTCGAAGTCGAAGGTCGCCTCGCGTCCCGCGGCCCCTGCCAGATCCTCCCACTCCGGCTGACCGGGCGTGCCAAGCGTCTCCACGCGGAAGTCGGCGCAGCCCGCGAGCAGGAGGAGCAGCAGGGCTCGTCTCACACGGACTCCAGACGGGAGGCGCCTTTGGGCAGGTCGAAGCAGGCGATCCAGCCGGACGCGGTCCGGGTCCAGGTGCCGCTCTCCAGGGCCCGGCGCTGGGCGACCTCCTTGAGGGGCACCCCGCCCGCGCGGGGCGCGGCCTTGGGGGCTCCTTCGACCTGGACGGTGAACGCGGGGCAGGCGAAGGGCGCCTGGAGATCGAAGCCGTCGCCGGCCGGGCTGATCTTGGTCAGCTCCTTGGCGGACCAGTAGCGGGCGAGTTCGGTGAATTTCATCCAGGCGAGATTGTCGTAGCGCGCGTGGAGGCGGCGCACGGTCTCCTGGAAGATCTTGTAGCCGGTCTCTTCGCCGTTGCAGTAGAAGCCGGGCCAGTGGGAGACGAAGACGCAGGGCTCGCCCTTGGCGATGACCTCGGCGCAGCGGCCCTTGCCGTCCTCGTTGATGAAGCGGTCGACGTGGCCGATCTCGAGTCCGTCCCAGCCGCCGAACCAGTCGCCCGTGGCGCCGACGATGCTGACGACGACCTCGGGGTCCGGGGTGTCCAGGCGCTTCGCGCAGAGGACCTCGGGGGCGGTGCTGCGCGCGTCGGTGTGGACCTTCTTGAGATAGAAGGGGATCTCGGACTTGAAGACCTCGCGGACGGCCTGGAAGACGGCGGTCGAGTAGTTGGGGAGGTTGCGGCCGGCGAAGCCGCCGGGGCTCGTGACGCCATCGCAGGGCAGGCCGGCGCGCTGGAGCGGCCTCAGGGCGTAGACGAGGTACTCGGCGAGTTCGTCGACGGAGCGTTTCTGGCTCCAGCCCCAGTTCTCCATCGTGCTTTCGTCATAGGGCTCGAGGGCCCGGCCCGTCTTCGGGTCGATCACGCGGGTGTGGGTGACCATTTCCGGGGTGAAGTCCCAGTCCTTCGCCATGAACTCCCTCAGCAGGGCGAGGGAGGCCTGCAGTTCCCGGTGCGTCCAGCCGGGGAGTTCGCGGTCGATCCAGCCGACCATGGCGGGGAAGGGGATGACGCTGTATTTGCCCTTCACGCCGTGCTCGCGGGACCACTCGCCGAATTTGCGGACGAAGCTGTCGGGAATCTCGCGCGGCAGCTTGCGCCAGTCCTGCTTCATCTTGTCGGGCAGGACGTGGGCGAACTGGGGGATGCAGAAATGGGCGAGGTTGACGAGGGGGGTGGAGTCGTCGATGAGGAGGCTGAGGGGGACGCGGTCGCGGGGGTTGAGGACGCTGAGGCCCTGCGGCTTCGGCGGGCGCTCGCCGCGGGGGGCCTCCTGGGCGGCGGCGGAGCGCGGCAGCGCCGCGAGGCCGAGCAGGGAGGCCGAGCCGCCGATGAAGCTGCGCCGGGTGATCTCGGTCATGCCGTTCTCCTCATCCCTAACGCTCCGTCGGTGCGGGGAGGGGGCGCGGATCTAACGGCGGACGGGGTGGCCGAGGAAGAGGTCCCGTCCCTGGACGAGCGCGCGCATCTTGCGGTCGGCGACGGAGCGGTGCAGCATCCAGAAGCCGCAGTCGGGGTGGACCCAGCGGACGCGGCCGGGTCCGAGCAGCTTCACCGCGCGGTCGATGCGGGCGGCGATCTCCTCGGGGGTTTCGACCTCGTTGTCCTTGATGTCGATGACGCCGAGGCCGAGGGTGATCGAGGGTTTGAGGTCCTTGAAGGCCTCGAGTTCGGAGGGGTCGCGGCGGGCGAATTCGAGGACGAGGTGGTCGGCGTCGAGGGCGTTCATGAAGGGCATGAGTCCCTTGTAGAGGCCCTTCTGGATGGTCTGGCCGCCGTAGTTGCCGAAGCAGAGGTGGACGGCCTTGCGGCCGCGGGCGCCCTTGAGGACGAGGTTGATGGCCTCCGCGGCCCAGGGGCCGTCCTCGGGGGAGCCGGGGAGGTTGGCCTCGTCGACCTGGACGACGTCGGCATCGACCCCCTCGAGCTGGCGGCGGAGCACGTCGGCGAGGGCGAGGGTGAGGCGGCGGCGGTCGTGATAATGCCGGTCGAGCAGGGTCTTGCCGAGCATGTAGGGGCTGGTGAGGGTGAACTTGGTGTTGCGGCTGGCGACGGCCTTGAGGCGCTGCCAGCCGCTGGAGAGGTCGAGGGTGCCTTCGTTGAGGTCGCCGTGGACGACGGCGGAGGGCTGGGTGCGGAACTTCATGCCGGGCATGGCGCGGAAGGTTTCGATGTCGGAGCGGCTGAACGAGGTGGAGGTGCCGCCGAGGGGGCGGACGAAATGCTCGATCATGCCGTTGGTTTCGGGGTGGTTGACGTCGAAGCGGGAGAGTTCGCCGTCGGAGACGACGTCGATGCCTGCGAGTTCCTGGGTGCGGACGACGACGAGGAGGGCGTCGAGGAGGTTCGGGGTCGTGGGGTAGGCGGCGAGCCAGGCGGGGACGGGGTAGCTGCCGACGACGGTGGTGAGGAGGGAGGGTTCAGAGCTCATGGGAACATGATGACGCGGAGGGCCGGGTCGCGTCCACCCTATTCAGGCTGTCCGAAGTCCCAAGACTCAAGACCAGACCGTCTGGAAGCGTGTCGGGCCGGAGGCGCCGACACGTTTCCAGACGGTCTGGATTCGAGTCTTTGTCCCAGATTTCGTGTCGACAAAGGCGGGGAGGAGGCCACTGCTCCAGCAGAGGGCTGGCCTGAAGCGGCCGGCGATGCGCCATGTTTCGAGTCAAGCGCGGACCCGTGGCCTGGCATGTGTTCTCGCGGGGAGCCCGGCAATTAAGCCTGTTTCATGAAGGCGGCGATTCTCAGAAGTTCCTCGCTCTCCTGCGGGAGTCCCTGACTTCCTCAGGTTGCGCTCTCTGGGCCTATTGCCTGATGACCAACCACTATCATCTGGTGCTGCACGCCGACACCTCCCAGATCAGTGCCTGCCTGCGTCGTGTGAACTATCTCTACTCTCGCTACCACAACGAGAAATACCATCTTTCAGGGCATGCCTTCGATGGCCCCTACCAGGCCTACGTCATTCCGACGGCCCTGATGGCGCTCTACCGCATCGCCTACGTCTTTCTGAATCCCGTGATGGCGGGGATGACGAAATTCGCGGGAGACTGGGCTTGGTCCGGCTTCAAGAGCTTCATGGGGGCCGCCGGTTCGCCCCTCGAAGTGGAATCCACGGCCATCCTGTCTTCTCTCTCGGGGATTCCGGTCGAGGCTCGCGAGCGGTTCCTGCGCATCTTGGAAACCGAGAAACGGCTTCTGGAAGTGTCGCGAAGCCGCCAGGGCGGTATGAAAAGAGGAGACATTCAGGCCCGCCAGTTTGAGGACCTTCTGGCCCACGCCCAGGCAGACGGGATGGTCGGGGGATGGACATCCAAGGAACTGGCCGTCTGGTGGGGCCACCAAGCCGGGATTCCCGCCACCGTGATGGGCAAGGTCATGGGGCATGCCGATGGATCCCCGGTCAGGCACCTGCTGGGCTCCTTGAAGCGCCGGATCGGAAGCGATCCCAGGCTCGTCCCCGAGCTTCAATCCTCCTGACGACCCCATTCACACATCCGGAGACCAGAGCGAGACCGTCTGGAAGCGTGTCGGTCCGGAGCCGCCGACACGTTTCCAGACGGTCTGGTTGTGGGGTCCGGAGGTGGCCCTTGTTTGGGGCTCGTCGGTGAGGCCTCCTTGACAGGCGGAGGCAGGGGGGTACGCTCTACCCGTGACCGGGGCCGGGTCCAACGGGCAAGCCGCCGTCCGCGAGCTCCTTGAGGGCGGGCGGGAGGCCTGGGACCGCTTCGCCCGCGAGTACCGCCTCATCGTCTACAAGGCCGTCCACACCGCCGCGCGCCGCTATCGCGCGAACGACTCCGACGTCGAGGACGCCGCCAGCCAGGTCTTCCTCGAGCTCTACCAGAACGACGGCCGCGTCCTCCGCGCCTATCGCGGCGAAAGCGCCCTCTCCACCTGGCTTACCGTCGTCGCCTTCCGCATCGCCTCCCGCGAATTCATGCGCCGCAAACGCGCCCGCGACGTCGAGGCCGCCAAACCCGTGAAGGAGCCGCCTTCCCGCGACCGCGACGTCCTCGAGTTCATGGAGAAGCTCCCCGAACAGGACCGCCGCGCCCTCGTCCTCTTCCACATCGAGGACGCCAGCTACCGCGAGATCGCCGACCAGATCCGCGTCCCCCTCAACCAGGTCGGCATGCTGCTCCTCCGCGCCCGCGAGAAACTCGGCCGCCTGCTCGGCAAAGAATGAATATTGCGAGACGACGTTATTTCCGGGGGCGCGCCCCCCACACACTCTCGGAGACGGGATTATGAGCTGCCCCAACGCCGACGCCCTGAACCGCTGGGTCGACGGGACCCTGGACCCCCGCGAGTGCGGGCCGCTTGAGGACCACGTCTTCGACTGCGACGCCTGCCGGACCCTCTCCGACGGACTCCGCCGCGCGGTCGACGCCCTCGACACCCTCGTCGAACCCGGCCCCGCCTGCCTCGATGCCGAGGCCATGGCCGCCGTGCTCGACGGCGACGCCGTCCCGCCCCACGTGAAGGCCTGCCCCCGCTGCGCCGCCGAACTCCAGGCCCTCCGCCCCGCCGAGCGCGCGAACGCCACCCGCCGCCTCGTGCGGGTCCGCACCCCCTGGATGTCCTGGGCCGCCGCCGCCGCGGTGCTCTTTGCCGCCGGCCTGCTCGCTCTCGTCCTCAGAAAACCCGACACCACGGAGGAGTACGTCCGGGTTCCCTCCGTCCGCCGCATCCCGCCCCCGCCGCCCCTGCCGCCGCGGGAGGAGATCGACCCGGCGACGCTGCCCACCGCCCCGCCGGTGGAGCCGCCGGCGCCGGTCGAGCCTGCTCCGAAACCCGTGCCGCCCGAGCCCGAGAAGCCCGCTCCGGCCCCCGCCGTGAAACCCGAGACGCCGTCCGCGCCGGTCACACCGCCGGCGGAACCCTCCCGCGTCACCGTCACCGAGGCGCCCAAGGCCGTGCTCGCGCTCCTGCTGCGATCCGGAAACCTGCTCGCCCTCGCGAACGGGAAGTGGGCCCGCCCCCAGCGCTACGAGGAAGGCATGACCCTGCGCGCGGAGGGCCGCACGCAGATGGACTTCGCCCAGGCCCGCCTCACCCTCGAGGGCAACTCCCGCTTCATGCTCTCCCAGGATGAGCTCGCGCTGGTCGAGGGCGGTCTTTCCGCCGAGGCTTCGCAGGGATCCAAGTTCGCGCTCCGGCTCGGCGACGAGCGCCTCCAGCCGGAGACTGCGGCCGCCCGCGTGCTGCTCTGCGCCCGGCCCGACCGCGTCCTCATCGAGGAGGGCAGCGCCCGCTGGCGCGACCGGCTCCTCCCCGAAGGCGTCGAACACCAGCTGCGCAAGGGCCGCTTCGAGCCCCAGCGCCGCCGCAGCCTGCCCGCCGCCGCGCGGCCCCGCGAGATCTCGTCCTGGCGCATGGATCTCTCCAGCATGGCCTCGGCGCGCAAACACGTCATCCAGGGCCGCGTGGAATCCATGCCCGAAGGACGCATGCTCGCCTCCGCGCCGCTGCCCGGGAACGAGTTCTTCTTCGGTCAGGCGCAGTACTACAACGGCGGCGAGGACAAGCCCCTCTTCGTCGTGAAAGCCGGCAGCGCGCTGCGCTTCCGCTACTTCCTCACCGAGGACGTGCCGCTGGAGCTCGTGCTCTGGAACCAGACCAAGGGCGAGAACTTCAACAAGCAGCTCGTCGGCATCCCGCGGCAGTGGACGACGATCACGCTGCCCCTCAAGGACATCCTCCCGAACCGCGGCGGCAAGCCGGCCCCCTGCGAGCTCGGGGACAAGTACGTGAGCGTCGGGCTCTTCGTGGGCAAACCCGGCCAGCCGGCGGATGTGTACCTGGATCAGATCGAGGTCGTGGAGATCGACAAATGACGTCCGCGGTGACCCTGCTTGCGCTGCTCCTCCTTCCTCAAAACGACAAGACCCAGGCGAATTCCTACGACGATGCCTGGGAGGCTGGCTGGGTGGCGCATAGCCAGGGCATCTACACGTCAGCCTCAAAGACGGCAGGCATGGTGCTGCACATCGGGGACTCCATCACCCACGCCAACCCCTACGGGCTTTGGCCACGGACTGGGGCAGGGAAGACGGTCGAAGATACGACGATCCTGACCTGGTGCATGGCGACGCAGGCATTACCAGGGTCGCCGACGGCAACCGACACCAACGGGTTCTATCTCTGCAAGGTTGATGTCGCGAACCGCAGCATGACGGCTTCCGGAGGGATCGACACGGCCGAGTACCTTTCCGGATCCGGCAACGGTGCGCTGGCCATGCCGGCGACGACCAATACGGCCACGGCGCAGGGCTACGTTGTCGACCCGGCCTACACCGGCGACCTCCACATCACCAGCGTCGCCGCCGCGTTCGCCGCCGCCCAGTTCGCTGTAGTCATGCTCGGCACCAACGATGCCGGGGCCAGCGGCGGCGTCGGTCGTCCCGTGGGGGATTTTATGAACGATCTCACCGCCATTGTGAACGTGCTGGAAGGGCGCAACATCGTCGTCATCCTTAGCACGATCCCCCCTCGCGTCGTGGGTAACGCAAACGTGCTGGTCTACAACACCTCGATCAGAAGCTTTGCCCAGTCTCGCGGTCTGCCGCTCATCGACTACTACGCGGAGATCCTCGCCCGGCAGCCCGGCAATGCATGGCAGAACACCTTGATCTCGGGAGATGGTGTTCATCCGACCGGGGCCGCCTCCGCGGCGGATCCCTACAACGCGCCGGTCGGGAATGCGGCGACGCACAAGACCGGATCGAACGCCGCCAATGACGGGTATCTCCTCCGCAGCTGGCTTACGGTGCAGAAGCTCAAGGAAGTGTATGGCTATCTGATCGGAGGCGTGACCGTGCCGGGCCCCGCGCCCGCGCCCGCGCCGGCTCCGGCCCCCGCAGCGGGGAACGACGACAACGACACCGAGACCTGCGGTTGCGGATCCGTTGCGGCGGGGTTCCCGGGCTGGGCGGGTCTGGGAGCGGCGCTGCTTTTCCTCGGAGCGCTCCGCCGGCGTTGAATGAGCGGGGATTCGCTGGCCTCGGCCGCCCTCCCGGGGGATGATGAGCGTCCTGTGGGATTCTCGCTGCTCGCCCTGCTCCTGTCCCAGGACGCCGCCACCGTCAGCTTCTCGGGGCCGCATCTGGCCACCTACCCCGGCGCCGTCGAGGGCCGCGAGATCCTGCGCATCCGCATCCGCGAACTGCCGCGCCGCCTCGACGTGTGGCGCGCCGTGCTGCATCTCGGCCGCGACGAGGCGGCCGCCTTCGGCGAGCGGCTCAAGGACGTGCTCGTCACGACCACGCGGGAGGGACGCGAGACGCCGCTGAAGCTCCTGCCGCCCCGCTTCAGCTCCTTCGATGCGGCCGAGGCCGTCCGCCAGGCGCTCGAGGACGGCCGGACGGAGGTCGTCTTCTCCGTGCGGTCCTTCGCGGGCTACCAGCCGTTGCTGACGCGGCTGGACGTGAGCGGCGGCCTGCGGGCGAAGAACGAGATCCCCCGGGTCTCGGACCTGCGCTGCGAGCATCGCGAGGGGCAGACCTTCCTCACCTGGACGGAGATCGAGCGGCAACCCGGCCGCGATACGGCGACCGTGTCCGAATTTATCCGCTGGCGCGAGTCGATGGTCGTCCGCTCGCGCCGCGTGCGCTATCGCGTCTACCGCGCGGACGCGCCCGTGAGCGCCGCGACGATCAAGGACGCGGAGTACGTCGACGAAGTCGCCCCGCTCAGCGGCTGGAATCTCGACGTGCTCGGAACCGCCGCCGGGAACGGGGAGGCGGTCCCGCGCTATTCGCTGCGCGACGGCGCCCCGCCGGTCGGACCCGACACGGCGATCTGCGTCGTCCGCGCGCCCCAGACGAGGAAGTCCTACTACGCCGTCAGCGTCGCCCTCGACGGCGAGGAGAATCTCTCCGGGTTCGATGAGGGGAATGCCGGCGGGGGCCTGAACGAGAAGCCGGGTCCCGGGGCGCCCGTCCTGCAGGAGACGCGCGAGAACGCCGTCCTGCTCGGCGTGCCCGGTGCGACGCTCTTTCGCTACGTGCGGTGGGAGACCGCCCCGGACGTTCCCGTCCCCGCCCAGCCCTTCGATTATCTCGTGGCGCTGCCTGCGGGACTGACGGCTCCGTCCCCGGCGGGCCTCTTCCTGCACGGCTGGGGGGGACGCCTGGATCGCGGCTTCGGTTCCTGGACGGCCGCGGCGCAGGGGGCGGTCCTGATCTCCTCGGTCCAGTCGCCCTACGACGGCTGGACGGGCTATCACGAACACCGGGGCTCCTGGCGTTCCTGGAAAGAGGGGCAGGTGCGTCCGTACACGCAGGAGCGCCTGCTGCGCTTCCTGGACTGGGCGGTGCAGAAACATCCGATCGATCGCGAGCGCGTCTTTGCCGCAGGGGCGGGACTGGGGGGCGGCGGCGCCGTCTCGTTCGGTCTCGAACACGCCGGCCGCTTCGCGTGGACCTTGTCCTCATCGGGTGTGCACCGCCCCGCGGAGGCGCCCCTCTACGCCACGACGTACGAACGCGTCTTCGGGCTGACGGAGTGGGCGCTGCCCGCCGGAGAGCGTCCGGCGTTCGAGCGCTACGACCAGGTCCGCGCCGTCGCCGGGGCCGCCGAACTGCCGCTGCTGGTTTTTTCCGCCGGCCGGAAGGACCGGGCCACGGGCTGGACGCAGGCCCGGGCCCTGTGGAAAGCGCTGCAGGAGGCGCGGCAGCCCCATGTGTTCTCCTGGGGCCGCCAGGGGGAGGGGCAGAAGGCGCTGCCTCCCGGGGGCGAGGCCGAAGGCTGGCCCTGGCTCGTGACGCTGCGCGCCGGATCCTCCCTGCCGGCGTTCAGCAGGAACAGCCTGGACGATGCTCCCGGTTTGGGGGATCCGAAGGACGGCGACCCCGAGGGTCAGAGCAACGGACATCTGCTCTGGGACCCGCAGGTCGTCGACGAGGCGGGACGCTGGGAGGCGACGCTGCGCCTGGCCGTGGCGGCGCCGCGGGACGAGGCGCGGGTCGATGTGACCCCGCGGCGCTGTGCGCGCTTTCGGGGGGGATCCGTGAACTGGAAAACGCTCTCGCCGCGGGGGCGCGAGCTTCAAGCCGGCAGCGTCCGGGCGGACGCGCAGGGGGTCGTCACGATCCCCGGGGTGAACGTGACCCGGGATGGAATCCGTCTGATACTGGAGAACCCACCATGATGCTGACCCTGCTCCTGGCACTGCTGCAGCAAGGCGCCGCGTCCGAGTTGTTTCGGGACGACTTCTCGAAGCTCCCGATCGGGATGCTGTCCGAGCCGCTGGGCCAGCTCAACCCCGCGGTGCAGGAATACCACTTCCTGGCGCATCGGGGGCCCGTTCTGGACCCCTGGGAGAACGCGATCATCTATCTCGACGCCTGGGCGGCGGGCCAGGAGACGGAGCGTCCGTATCTGGAGATGCACCTCGGCGCCGGCAACCGGCGCATGGAACCCGAGCTTTTCACGCCGACGTTCGTGACGGGCGACGTCGAGTGGAAGGATCTGACGGTCGAAGCCTGGGTCAAGCCGCTCTCCTTCGACGACCGCGCGGGGCTCGTCTTCCGCTACCGCACCAACCGGCATCACTACGCCTTCACGCTCGAGAAGGGGACGAAGGCGCGGCTGGCCGTCCGGCAGGTGATCGAGAAGTCCTACTGCCGCACCGAGTGGAAGCTGCTCGGCGAGACGGACTACGTCCACGACACGCTCACCTGGCAGCGCCTCCGGGTGGAGAACCGCGGGGAGGAGATCCGCTGCTTCATCGACGGGAAGCTCGTGATCGAGGTGCGGGACAACCAGATCCCCTCCGGCAAGGCCGGCTTGATCGCGGGATCTCCTGCGCGCTTCGCGGACTTCGTCGTCTCGACGACCGCCCGTCCGGAGTTCTCCAGAGCGATCCTGGCGCGGGAGGACGAAGAGCGCGAGCTCCGCCAGAAGAATCCGAAGCCGCTGCTCTGGAAGAAGTTCGAGACGCCGAAGTACGGCGCGGGGCGCAACGTGCGCTTCGGCGACCTCGACGGCGACGGCGTCCCGGAAATGCTCTTCGCGCAGGTGGTCGCCAAGGTGGACACCGGCAACTTCGTGGAATGCAGCTGCCTCACGGCGGTGACGCTGGAGGGGAAGGTGCTCTGGCAGGTGGGACGTCCGGATCCCCGGCACGGCCTGCTGACGAGCGACACGCCGTTCCAGATCCACGACGGCGACGGCGACGGGCGCAACGAGGTCTGGCTGGTGAAGGATTTCCAGCTGCAGATCCTGGAGGGCAAGACCGGGAAGCTGAAGCGGACGATGCCCATGCCCGAGGTCCCCGCGGAATACCGGGAGGGGAAGTTCGAGCTCAAGGAGCGGCCGCACGAGCTCAACGCGGGGGATTCGATCGCGTTCGGCGACCTTTCGGGGAAGGGGCGGCGTTCGGAATTCGTGCTCAAGGACCGCTACCGGTTCTTCTGGGTTTACGATGCGGACTTCAAGCCGCTCTGGAGCGGGTCGGGCCGTCTGGGACACTTCCCGTATTTCGCCGACACGGACAAGGACAAGCGCGAGGAGCTCTTCATCGGCTACGCGCGCTGGACGCCGGACGGCAGGCAGCTCTGGACGCACGACACGAAACTGAACGACCATTCGGACGGCGCCGCGGTGGGCAACTTCAGCGGCGATCCGCAGGGGGCGGTCCGGATGTATTCGGTGGGCAGCGACGAGGGGCTCGTCGTCTTCGACATGGACGGGAAGCTGCTCAAGCACCAGCGGGTCGGCCACACGCAGAACATGACGGTGGCGAAGCTGCGGCCCGAGGCGAAGGGGCTGCAGATCGCGACGATCAATTTCTGGAAGAGCCCTGGGATCCTCACGCTCTTCGACGCGGACGGCAATCTGCTGCAGCAGGCGGAGCCGCATCACCTCGGCAGCCTCATCCTGCCGGTGAACTGGCGGGGCGACGGGCAGGAGTTCCTGCTGCTCTCCGGGGATCCGAAGCAGGGCGGCATGCTCGACGGACAGCTTCGGCGCGCGGTGATGTTCCCGGAGGACGGGCATCCGACGCTGGCGGCGGCGGTGATGGACGTGACGGGCGACGCGCGCGACGAGATCCTGCTCTGGGACATGAACCGCGTCTGGATCTACACGCAGGACAAGCCCTTCGACGGGAGCCGGATCTACAATCCCGAGCGGACGCCTACCTATAACGAATCGAACTACCGGGCCCAGGTCTCCCTGCCGCGCTGGAAGGACGTCAAATAGGCGGGCGCGGGGCGGGTTTCGGGGCGCCTGGGGGCAGGTTTAGGGGGCGAAGGGCCGGCGTCTTGGGCGCAGGAGGCGCCTCCATCTCGACGAAGGAGCCTACGGGGGGGAGTTTCTTGCGCCGCACCTGGCCTTCCGTCTTCCGTCGCAGGACCACCTCGTCCTTGCCGAGGACGGGCGCCCCGGGATCGGTGATGTCGAGGAGCAGGCCCCGGACCATGCTGTTGGAGTCCTTGAGCCAGACGACGACCTTGGTTCCGGTGCCCGTGATGGCGATGACGTCGCCGTAGCCGTAGGGAATCTCGACCGCTTTGCCCATCGAAGTCTCCTTTGCCTGCATGAGGAATGTATCCCGGGGGACCGTCTTTGACAAGCGCGTCCGGAGCTGCTTGGATGGGCGCATGAACCGGGGCGCCTTTCTCCTTCTGCTCGCGGGGTGCGTGATGCCAGCCGACGTCTCGCCGGAACTCGAGGGGCTCTACGACCAGTACCTGGCCGAGCGGGCGGCGCTGGACCCCGACTGGGCGAGCGGCGTGGGCCTGCATGCGCACGACGGCACGCTGACGCGCTATGACGACGCGTCGCATCAGGCGCGTCGCGACCTGGTGGACCGCTGGATTCCCCGCATTCCCGGGGATTCCCTCGATGCCCGGCTCTGGCGGAGCGATCTGCTCTCGCAGCAATACGAGTATCGCCGGCGCGATGCGCGGACGCTCTTCCCCGGGCTGCCCTTCGGTGCCGTCTCGGTCCTGCACGACATGCTCGTGAAGGACTACGCCCCGAAAGCGGAGCGGCTCGCGAACATCAACCGTCGGCTGAAGTTGATTCCCGCGATGGTGGAGGAGTTGCGGGCGAAGCTCGGCCGTCCCCCCCAGGTCTGGACGAAGATGGCGATCGACGACGGGCAGGGGGCGGTCGCGTTTCTGGATGAACTCAAGGAGGCCGATGCCGCTCTTGTGGCCGCCGCCAAGGCCGCCTATGAAGGCTACCTCGCCTGGCTGGAAATGGACCTGCTGCCCCGCTCGGACGGGTCGTTCGTTTTGGGCCGCGAGGCCTACGAATTCCACCTCCGGAACGACCACTTCCTGACTTTTTCGGCGGACGGGCTCGAGGCCGTGGGGGTCCGGGAATTCGAGCGCAGTCTCAAGCTGCTCGAGGCGCTGGCATCCGACTGGGCGGCGCAGCTCGAGTCGATGAAGAAGGATCATCCGGCCGCGGAGGCGCTCCTGGAACGCTACCGGCAGGAGGTCGCCAAGGCCCGCCAGTACATGGTCGACAAGGATCTGGTCGGCATCCCGGCCTGGGAGCGTCTGGAAGTCGTCGAGACCCCCGCGTTCCTGCAGAGCACGATGCCCTATGCGGCGTATTCGCGTCCGGGTCCGCTGGACGCCGCCAAGGTGGGGCATTTCTACGTGACGCCGGTCTCCAAGGGCGCGACGGCCGAGGAGGCCGAGCGCCAGCTGGCCGCGCACAACCTCTACGACATCCCCGGCACGGTCTGGCACGAGGCGTATCCGGGGCATCACCTGCAGTTCGTCTATGCGAAGGATCTGCGTTCGAAGATCCGGAAGCTGAACGACTCGCCGTTGCTCTCGGAGGGCTGGGGGCTGTATTGCGAGGAACTGGCGTTCGAGACGGGCTACTACACGGACAAACGCGAGCGGCTCATGCAGCTGAACTGGCGCCTGCAGCGGGCGGCGCGCATCCTGCTCGACGTGCGTCTGCATACGGGGCGGATCACGCACGCGCAGGCGGTGGACTTCCTGGTGGACAAGGTCCGCCTGAACCGCCCGCACGCGGAATCCAGCGTGAACGCGTACACTCAGTCGCCGACCTATTTCCCGAGCTACCTGCTGGGCATGCTGGAGATCGTCCGCATCCGGGAGGCGCAGCGCGGGCGGCTGGGCCCGCGCTTCACGCTGCGTTCCTTCCATGAGCGCTTTCTGGCCTTCGGGAACGTGCCGCCGGCCCTGATCGAGGAGCACTGGGACCGCTAAGGCAAGGCGGCAGGCGAAAGGCGCGAGGCGTGGGACGTCCTCGCCTTGCGCCTATCGCCTCACGCCTGCATTTTCTTTTCCTCACCGATTCACTCTCAAGTCGGCCCCGCTCGAGCCGATATAGATGTTGCTCCAAGGGGGAGCGATAAGGGGTGACGGTATGGTTAGGGACATCAACGATTCCATGCTCGAGGATCGGGTCCTCGAGTCCCAGGGGCTGGTGGCGGTGGCCTTCCTGGACTTCTGCTCGATTCCCTGCGATCACTTCCGGCCTGAACTCCAGGCCGTGTCGGACACGCTCGAGGGGAAGATCGAGTTCTTCCGCATCGACGTCACCGAGAACCCGACGATCACCGACACGCTCGGGGTCCAGGCGGTGCCGACGCTGCTGGTGTTCCGGGACGGCGACGAGATCGCCCGCTACGAGGGGCCGTACAGCCGCGAGGCGATGAACGACCGGCTCACGGCGCTGATGGCGGGCAAGTCCTCCAAGGAATAGCCGGGAGCGGCGCCTCGTGGATGCCCGAAAGCTGCTCGCGTGGTACCGCAAGGTCGCGCGGGATCTGCCCTGGCGCCGGACGAAGGATCCGTACGCGGTCTGGGTCTCGGAGATCATGCTCCAGCAGACCCAGATCGCGACGGTGATCCCCTATTACGAGCGCTGGATGCAGCGCTTCCCGACGCGGGAGGCGCTGGCGAAGGCGGAACTCGACGAGGTCCTCAAGGTCTGGCAGGGCCTCGGCTATTACGCCCGGGCGCGCAACCTGCACAAGGCGGCGCGGACGCTGACGGAACTGCCCCCGGACGCCGAGGGCTGGCGCTCCGTCCCGGGCGTGGGTCCGTACACGGCGGCTGCGATCAGTTCCATCGCCTTCGGGGAGCGGGTCGCGGTCTTCGACGGCAACGTCCGCCGCGTGCTCTCCCGTCTCGCCGCGGCCGACATCCGCGAAGCGCCGCGTCCGAAGGGCAGGCCGGGCGACTACAACCAGGCGCTCATGGAACTCGGCCAGCGCCTCTGCACGGTGCGGGCGCCGCTCTGCGATCAATGTCCGATAAAGAGCGATTGCCTCGCCCGCAAACGGGGCGAGACGGAGTCATGGCCGCTGAAGAAGGAGCGCAAGGCGGTGCCGCACCGGGAGGTCGCGGTCGGGGTGATCTGGGACGGCGACCGGTTTTACGTGCAGCGCCGGGAGGAGAAGGGCCTGCTGGGCGGCCTCTGGGAGTTCCCGGGGGGCAAGCGCGAGAAGGGGGAGACCTTCGAGCAGTGTCTCCGCCGGGAGATCCAGGAGGAGACGGGGTTTAGCGTCGACACCGGGCCGTTCATGATGAAGGTGAAGCACCGCTACACGCATTTCAGCGTGGAGCTGCACGTCTACCACTGTTTCCACCGGAAGGGGAAGGGGTCGGGCCGCTGGGTGACGCCCGCCGAGGCCGCCGCGCTGGCGATGCCCAAGGCGAACCTGGTGATCCTGGAGGGCTTGGCCCGCCTGGGGCGGCCTCTTCCGCTCATCAGCCGCTGAATCTGATAGGCCTTGACCGGGATAGTGACCCCCCTATAATCGTCGCTCTGCGGTTTCCATTCCCCGGTAGCTCAATGGTAGAGCGAGCGACTGTTAATCGCAAGGTTCCAGGTTCGAGTCCTGGCCGGGGAGCCATATCTCCGCCGAAGGCGGAGTAGGGCGACACCGGCACAGGACGAGAAGCCTGCCCGCCGTAGCGCCGCCCCAAAGACGCGCGAAGGCGGGAGTCCTGGCCGGGGAGCAACTTTCCAGACATCCGAACTCGTGGGATCCTGAGGAAGCCGATGGATTGGTCGGAAGTGTTCCACAAGGATGGCTCGCTACGCGATATCTACATCCATGATACATCGCTTGTTGATTGGCAACGCTTTCTTGATTTCCTCCGGGGACGGTCCGGGCTGAAGGCTTCCTTTCGCTGGGACGATAAGGAGGTTGCGACGCCGGCCGACGTCTCAGTCATATTTTCGGAGCGACAACATGCCGCTCCGCTACTGTCGCTGGACTTGCAGGGAATCCTTTTGAGTTGCCATTTCTTCACGTCCGAAGAAATTGAACTGGACCTTGATCCTCGTGAGATTACGACGAAAGCGGATGCGGATCGAGTCTTCGAGTTTATCGCAGCGATTGGGGAGCTCCTTCAGAAGGACATCCATCTGACAGAAGAGAACTGCCCCGAGTCAGTGCTCCATACATTCGAATCGAAGTCGGACTGAGCTTTGGGTGTACGGATGCCTCCATAGGCAGCTCCTTTCGACGCGTCCGTCGCACGTCCAGGCGTAGCGAGGCACCCCATGCGTCGGCCCGTCCGGAAAGTTTTGAATTGGGAATACTTGAGGGCGTTATGCGACCCGGCCCGCATAGCGGGCTCGTGCCCCCCACGATCTTTCTGATGAGGAGTGCCGGCGTCTTGAGGCTTGGTACTACTGGAAACGGAAGGTCCCCGGGGTCTGTTGATTGTGAACCGGTGGTGGCCTACAATGAGTCTTGTGACCAACAAAGAAGTACATGATCAGGCATTGGCTTTGCCCCCCGATGAGCGGGCAAGGCTGGCCCACGACATCATTGCAACGCTCGACGGACCGGCCGATGAAGGGGCCGCGGAGGCGTGGGTGCGGGAAATTGAACGCCGCGTCCGGGGAGTCAAAGAGGGATCCGTCACGCTGATCGACTGGAAGGACACCCGGACCCGCATCCTCAAGCGGCTTTCGGCCGGGGAATAGTGCCCCCCATCCGTTCACACCCGGGGGCCGACGCTGAAGCCGAGTCGGCCGCCCTCTGGTACGAGGATCGGCAGGAGGGGCTTGGCCGGGATTGCCTGAATCCCTAGGAGTCCGACGATTCCTCCTTCCCCGGTTTCCTTACGGCATCGCCTATGATTTCACCGGGACTGCGGTCGTCGTGTACGCCGTAGCCCACTTGGCGCGGCGGCCCGGCTACTGGACTCACTTTCCGCAGATTGGAATCACGATATCGAACCAAGGATCCGATCGGTTT
>CAZUJF010000055.1:0-30992 GCA_964619955.1 uncultured Planctomycetales bacterium | reverse complement strand
CCTGAAGGCTTCACCTGAAGGTGAGGGCTTCCGCCCTCCCCGGAGGGGACAGTGAGCCTCGGGGGCCCTGTTTTTCCCGCGCCGCCTTGCTTTGACCGGGTCTGGGGTATACTTGTACTGAGCTGGGTGCGGTTTTGAGCCGCTTCCGCCGCAGGGCGGGACGCCTCCGAATCGCGCACGCCGAAGTACTTAGGGCATCTGGGGGAGTGAATGTCGAAAAAGCTGCACGATACGTATCACAAGATCGGCGAGCTGCTGGTCCGCCGGAACCTGGCCTCCCCTGAGGCCATCGACGAGGCCCTCGCCATCCAGCGCTCCCATATCGAACTGAAGCAGGTCCCCCCCCGCCTGGGCGAAATCCTCATCGAAAAGAAGATCTTGAGCCGCAAGCTGATACGCGAGATCCTTCAGGAGCAGATCGCCGGCCGCGGCGAGAAGCGCTCGCTCAAAATCGACCTTCGGGACGCCCACGGGGTCGCGGTGGTGTCGCTGGACGGCCGCCTCGACGAAACCAAGGAAGAGCCCGTCACCAAGGTCTTCGAGCGTCTCATGAACCGGGGCTTCGCCCGGATCGCGGTCGACTGCACCCGCCTGAACTATCTGAACAGCCACGGGATTTCGAGCTTCGTCTCCTACATCGACGAAGCCCGCGCCCGCGGCGGCGACATGAAGTTCTTCGGCTTGGGTCCCGATTCCAAGGTGGTCCTGGAGCGCCTGGGCCTGAACCACTTCATCCAGGTCTTCAACACGGAAGCCGAGGCGACCAAGGCGTTCGAACTGCCCATCGACGAGTACATGTCCCGAGGCGCCCTGGCGGAGTATGTCTCCTCCGAGGCCAAGGCCGAGAAGAGCTTCCATCTCTCCTACTGCTCGGTGGCGCAGAAGATCCACGAGGAGAACCGGACCTACTTCGAGAGCAAGTGGCACGCCCGCTCCTCGGGCAAACAACCCTGCAAGCGCTGCAAGCCGTAGGACGTCAGCGCGTCGAGGCCTTTCGCAGCCGGTCCGCCACCGCCAGGCCCAAACCCCGTTCTGACGGCAGCTCCGCCAGGATCAGATCCGCTCCGGCATCATCCGCCCGGCGCAGCGAGTCATAGAGGCGTTCCGCGGACAGCGCCGATCCCCGGAGAACGATCACCCGGTGAACGCTGTCCTTGGAGCGTCTCAACAAACGCTGGAAGGCGGCCCCGGAGGCCGTGAGCACCCGGGCCCTGGGCGCATAATGCGACGCCAGGGCGCCCGACACCCTCAAACCCGCCTGTTCCGGCAATTCCACCTTTCGGCCCAGCGCCGCCTCGATGGCCTCCCGGGAGACGCCTCCCGGCCTCAGGATCTGGACGGCGCCTGTGCGAAAAGCCACGATCGTGGATTCCACCCCCACCCGGCAAGGACCCCCGTCGAGAATGAAATCCACCCTGGAACCCAGATCCCGCCGCACGTGCTCGGCGGAGGTGGGGCTCACCCGGCCGAATCGATTCGCCGAGGGGGCCGCCACGGGCTGGCCGACCTGATAGAGCAGCGCCTGGGCCAGCGGATGGGCCGGCACACGGATCCCCACCAAGTCCTGCCCCCCGGTCACCAGATCCGGAATCCGCCGGGTCTTCGGCAGAATGAGCGTGAGCGGCCCCGGCCAAAACAGATCCGCCAAGCGTCGGGCTTCGACACTCAGTTCCCGGACCAGATCCAGCGCCTCTTCTCTGTTTGCCGAGTGAACGATCAAGGGATGCCCCAAGGGGCGGCCTTTGACCTGGTAGATCCGTCGAACGGCCCGTTCATTCGTAGCCAGCGCCCCCAACCCATAGACCGTCTCCGTGGGGAACGCCACCAAAGCGCCCTTTAAGAGCAGGTCGGCAGCCCGTCGGATCTCCTGGCTCTGGAACACGGGCGAATTATAGGCAGGGGAGGGCGCTCGCTTCTATAGAAGAGAAGAGATCTATTTAAGGTTCTTCTTAATCTTAAGGGAGGGTGTTTTTGTGGAGAGTTTGTGGATAGTTAATATAAGTATCTGGTTGATAGGTATTTGAGACTTAAACAGCCTGTTACGTCTTGTGGATTTCTTTGGGAGGCCTGCGTTTAGAATTTGAGACCCTTGGGGGCACTTCGCGGGAGGTGTTGGACTTTCCACAATCTCTACCCCGGCGCGGTGGAAAGTGTTTGCTGTAACATAAAGCTAACACTAACAGCGGTGCGTACCCTCCTGCGCTCATTTTCGGGGGGGGTGGAGCTTCGGAGGGTTTCGGCCGCCGCTTCCGGCGGCCGAAATGTTAGGGGTGGCCGAGGTCGCGGCCGAGACGGTCGAGATCAGCCCTGAGCGAAGGTTCATCCTGGGCGAGCTTCTCGATCTTGCGGATGGAATACAGCATCGTGCTGTGGTCCTTCCCGCCGAAGTGGTTGCCGAGTTCCTCCAGCGAGGCGCTCGTCAGTTTGCGGCACAGATAGATGCAGACCTGGCGGGCCAGCGACGTGGACTTCGTCCACTTCTTCATCTGGAATTCCGAGACCTTCTTCTGGTAGTAGCGGGCCACGACCTGCTGGATCTCGGAAATCGTCCGGGCCGCCGGCGTGGGGGCGGGCGTCTCGCGCAGGACCTCCTTGGCGAGCTCCAGGTCCACGGGGCGCTTCGCCAGGGCGGCGAAGCCCAGGACCTTGGTCAGGGCTCCTTCGAGTTCGCGGATGTTGTTCTGCACGATCGTCGAGATGTAGCCGAGCACGTCGAGCGGCAGGTCCACGCCGCGGGCCTCCGCCTTGCCGCGCAGGATGGCCAGGCGCGTCTCGTAGGTCGGGGGCATGATCCGGATCTCGAAGCCGCTCCGAAAGCGCGACATCAGCTGCTGCGTGAGCGATTTCAGATCCGACGTGGACTGGTCGCTGGAGAGCACCACCTGCTTGCCCGCCATGTGCAGCGCGTTGAACGTGTGGAAGAACTCCTCCTGGCTCTGCTCCTTCCCGGTGAGGAAGTGGATGTCGTCGACGACCAGCACGTCCGCGTTCCGGTGCCGCGCCCGGAAGGCCTCCAGGCTCTTCTTCTGGATCCCGTAGATGTACCCGTTCACGAAGTCCTCGCACGACAGATAGAGGACCTTCGCCCCCGGGGTGCGCCTCAGGATCGCGTGGCAGATGGCCTGGAGCAGATGCGTCTTGCCCAGGCCGACGCCGCCGTGGATGAACAGCGGGTTGTAGAGGTGCGCGGGGTTCTCGCTGACGGCGACGGCGACCGCATAGGCCATCCGGTTGGACGGCCCCTCGATGTAATTCTCGAAGGTGTAGTTGGGGTTGAAGACGAAGTCGGTCTTCGGCTGTCCTTCGGGCTCGATGGAGCGTTCGACGGGGACGGGCGCCGGCAGCGGCGCGGGCAGGGCCGGGGCGGAGAGGCCGGGCTCCACATGGAAGACGAGGGCCGGCACGCTGCCGAACACGTTGGAGAACGCGTCCTCGAGCGGCTTGCGCAGCATCTTCTCCAGCCAGTCCCGGTAGAACGGGTTGGCCGTGGGCACGCGGTACGAATTCTCGCCGGTGGATTCCAGCTCCAGGGTCCGGCACCAGGTGTCGTAGATCTTCGGTTCGAGGCGGGCCTCGAGATACGAGAGGATCTTGTCCTTGTCCTGGCGGTTGAGGGCGTTCATCGGGGCAGATGGGGCAGGAGGAAGGTGTGGAAGAGGCCCTTCGAGAACCAGGCCCCGCCGACCACGACGCCCAGCAGGATGAGCCGGTAGAACAGGACGGCCGCGGCGCCCGGCATCGTGCTGAGGGGGGCGCGGTCACGACCGCGGCCGACCGGGGCGGCCGTGGCGGTCGCCGTTCCGGCGGGGACCGCCGCGGGACGCGGAGGCGGCGCCGCCAGCGGGGCGGCCACGGCCGGCATCGCGTCGCCCTGCTCGAAGACGGGGCTGAAGACCGCGTCCCCGATGCGGACCTTGTCGCCGGGCTTGAGCACGGCCGGGCCTTTGAGCAGCTGGCCGTTCACGAAGGTCCCGTTCTTGCTCTCGAGGTCGCGGACGCAGAGCCGGCCGCGGTCGATGTAGAACTGGGTGTGTTCCCGGGAGAGCGTCTTGTCGTCGATGGGGATCGTGGCCGAGGGGGACCGTCCGACCGTCAGGGGGCCGGTGACCCGGACCTCCCGCCTGGTGCCTTGAGATTCGACGATCAGCCGAGCCACGACGAGAGCATCCCCCTGCCTCTGGACCGTTCAATTCAGCCAGCTCCCGCCTCTCTCCGCCGACGCGCGAACCCCACGCACGCGCGTCAAATCCGGGGTGATGGGAGTATTCTAGCCCGCGACTTCGCACTGTCAATTTAATCCCGGCCGCGCTTCGTTGACACCCGGGGAAGACGCGGACTTCTGGTGAGCCGAATTCGATTCATGCAGCGGCCGCGGGGAATCATGCCGGCGTCGCTCAAGGCCGCAACTCGTTGATTGAATCCGGTCGAACCACTAGAATCGGAAAGCATTCGCGGCCGGGGAATCTTGGAAGGGGGGTTGTCACCATGAAGGTCGTCATTCCGATCAAGGACATCCTTCCCAATCCCTGGCAGGCCCGCAAGAAGATGGACAAGGAGTCCATCCGCGCGCTCGCCGACGAGATCCAGGCCTCGGGACTCTGGCCCGGCTCGCTGCGCGGACGCATGAAGGGCTCCCAGATCGAGCTCTGCTACGGCCACCGCCGCCTCGCCGCGCTCAAACACCTCGGCTGGGACAAGGTCGAGGTCGAGGTCGACGAGCTCAGCGACGAGGAGATGGCGATGCAGTCCCTCGCGGAGAACTTCCAGCGCGAGGGCCTCTCCGACATCGAGAAGGCGCAGGGCCTCCACATGATGGTCGACCTGCTCCGGAAGCAGAACCTCGCCGAGAGCGAGGCGATGAAGCGCGTCGCGAAGTCCGTGGGCCTCTCGGAGGCGTGGATCCGCGACCTGCTCTCGATGCTGCAGATGGACGAAAGCGTCCAGCGGGCGATCCGGGACCGAAAGATCGCCGGCCGCACCGCCCTCGAGGCGCACCGCTTCGGCGGCAAGCAGATGGTCGCCGTCGCCGTCGAGCACCGGCTTCCCGTGCACAAGATCAGCGCCATTTCGAAGAAGATCCGATCGATCCCCGACCAGGGCGTGCGCGATCATCTGCGCCGCGACGTCGTGGAGGGCCGGCTCGTCGAGCTCGAGCGCGTCGAGGAGAAGGCGCGCAAGCTGCTCAAGGGCCGGAACATCCAGCCGCCGGACGACCTGGACCGCATCCTCTCCGACTGGCGCCATCTGCTGAAGCACTGGCACGAAAAAGTCGAGGAGCTCGCCGCGCTGAAACGCTTCTTCCCCGGACGGAACACCGCGGAGATCAAGTCGGAGGCGGCCCGCATCGCCGCGAAGCTCGCGCACCTGGCGGAGTGATCAGCGGAGCCGCGCGTCGCGCAGCGCGCGCTGGGCGAGCCTGACACGGGCGAGTTCCCGCGCATCCCAGCCCGCCGCGCGGGCGGCCCAGGCGTCGGCGAGCGCGAACGCGTCCTCGTCGCGCCCTTCGCGCAGCGCCAGGTCGATCGCGCGCGCCCGGTGCGTCGCCTCCGAGCTTTCCAGGAGCAGCCCGGGGCGGATCATCTGCAGGCGGGCGCAGTCCCCCGGCTCGATCTTGAGCGCCCCGGCGGCGGCGGTGCGCCCCGTGAGTTCGGCGGACAGCATGCTCACCGCGTTGAGCGCGGAGGCGGCGAGCAGCGGCGCCGCCGGGCGCAGCCCGGGATTCAGGTAGAGGCGGTGCAGGTTGTTCGTGCAGTGGGCGCGCGCCTCGTTCGTGGCGATGCGGAGCCGGCGTTTCGCGAGATAGCCCAGGAAGAGATCCGCGGGCGGCAGCTGGCGCCGCACGGAAAACCAGGGTTTGCGCGTGCGGCATTTGTAGTTCTGATCGACGCCCGTTTCGATCCCGCAGGCGAGATAGGCGTCGAGCGCGGCGTCGCCCCCGGCGTAGTCCTCGGGCAGGGCAAGCAGCCGGCAGGGGGCGCCGCTGCGTTCGAGGCGGCCGAAGTCGTCCTCCCGGAACACGCTGCCCGAAAGCTGGGACGGCGTGGACAGCGTCTGCGGCAGCCAGAGCTCCGGCAGCGCGAGGCCGGCGGCCTGGGTTTCGGGAAGCAGGAAGTAGTCCTTCTCGCCCGTGACGACGCCGATGCGGACCTGGACGAGATCGGCGAGCGGCGTCAGCGCATCGGATGCCAGGAGCCGGGTGCAGGCGTCGCGCGCCCCGTCCGGGATGCGGGACGCGACCCAGGAGGGCGCGGGGCCCTTTGCGGGCGCGGTCCGCAGCAGGCCCTCGAGGTCCGAGAGATCCCGGGCCTCCTGCAGCTGCAGGCTTCCGGGCCCGCGGCCCTCGGCGAGCAGGAGCGCGACCTTGACCGTGGCGCCCTCGAACCAGTAGTCGTCGAGCGCGATCAGATGCACGCGCGCGAAGCGCGTCTGGAGCGCGGCGAGCAGGGGTTTGGCGTAATTGGCGAAGAGGGCTTCCCGCGGCACGACCATCGCCAGGCGTCCGCCCGGCTTCACGAAACCGGCGGCGGCGGCCACGAAGGGCGCCCAGGTGCTGGCTTCGGCGCCGAGCTCGACTCCCGCGCGGCGGGCCGCCTCGAGCGCGCGTTGTTTTGAGGCCGGGCTGCGCCCCTGGGTCCGCAGGTACGGAGGATTGCCGACGACGGCGTCGAAGGCGATCTTGCCGAGCTGTTCGGGGGCGAACTGGAAGAAGTCCTGCTGCGCCAGCCGGCTCCAGCGCAGTCCGGGATGCCGCGAGAGCAGCGCGCCCTGCGCATGGCCCAGCGCACGGGCTTCGAGTTCGACGCCGGCGATCTGGTCCGGCAGCCGCCGGGCGTCCACGCCGAGCGCGACCAGGCGTTCCACGCCGCAGGACAGGAAGACGCCCTCGCCGAAAGAGGGGTCGAAGACGCGGTCGCCGGACTGCCGGATGGCCCAGGCGGACAGGGGACGGGCCAGATCGGCGGGCGTGTAGTACGCGCCCAAGGCGCGCGCGACGGCGGCTTCCACCCTCTCTCCTTCCCCCGGGGTACGGAGCACCCCCCGTCCCTGTATCGTCAGGAAGGAGCCTCCGGCTTCAGGATTTGTAGAGATCCTGGATGCGGGCCTGGTAGTCCGTGCTGAGCTGCGTGGCCTGGCGCATCTTGTCCTCGGGGCTGTCGGAGCCCGACATGATCTTCAGGATCGCGGCCTGCAGCTCCTCCCCCATCCGCTGCGCGAGGCGGCCCTTCTCCACATAGGGATTCTCGGGCTGCGGTTGGGGCACGGGTTCCGGGGGCGCGGGCTCCTCGGCCGGATGCAGGATCTTGAGCACCCTCGCCAGTTCCCGGCCCAAGGCGTTGTTCGGGCTCCGCCGGACGTAGTCCTGCATCGCCGGGGCCAGCGCGTGCAGGGACGCCGGCGCGGCCTTCTCGAAGTGCCGCTCGAGAAAACGCAGGAAGCGCTGCTCCGTCGAGAGCACGGGATGGCGCAGGACGGATTCCACGGCCGCCGCGCTCACCGGGACCGGGCCGGAGTCCTTGGAGAATTCCGTGTACAGCCGCAGCGCCTCGATGCGCTGCCCGTCGTCGCCCTCCGAAAACGCCGCCTCCAGCAGGAAGCGCAGCAGGCCAGAGTCGCGGCGTTCGCGCAGCTGCAGCTCCGCGAGCCGCAGCAAATGGTTCCGGGTTTCCAGGGGCGCCGCGGGATAACGTTCCGGGACCAGATCGTCCGGCAGTACGTTCCAGATGTCCTCGTCGGGCAAGCCGTGCGCGGCGAGCCGCAGTCCCCGCAGCGCCTTGTCGTAATGATAGTTCCCCTTCTTGCCGAGGGCCTCGAGACCCGCGATGACCTCGTCCCGCCAGAGCGCCTTCGTGCCGATCTGGCCGAGGAACTGGATGAGGCTGTCGATCAGTCCGGGCCAGTAGTCCCCGCGCACGGCCTGCAGCGCGGCCCGCACGAGATCGTGGGCAGCCGCCTCGTCCGCGCAGAGATCTTCGAGCCCCAGGAGATCCGCGGAGCTGAAGAGATCCGCGAGCGAGTCGAAGACACCGACTTCCTTCAGGGTGTCGCGGTCGCGCAGGACCGCGGCCAGGCGAAGCACGAAATCGGGGCCCGCGTAGCGCTGGAGCGCTTCCCGCTCAAGCTTGAAGGGGCCCGCCTGCCGGTGATCCCCCTGGTGGCGGTACCAGCGGCGCAGGACCCAGCACGCGGCGGTCCGCACGGAGGCGGGCGGCGGCCCGAGATAGGTCTGAAGCACGAAGCGGTGCAGATCCTCGTCTCCGCGCTTCTCGAGCTGCCCCTCGGCGAAACTGAGCAGCTGCACCTTCGTCTTCTCGTCGGCGCGTGCGAAGCGGGACGGGACGTAGGAGTCCGGCAGCGCCGCCTCCTTGAGACCGTACTGGGTCATCGTGAAGGCGCCCTGGTCCAGCAGGAAGTCGGCCAGCTCGACCTGGCCTTCCGGGGACGCCGTCTGCAGGAGCGTCTGGTAGATGGAACGGCTGCCCCGGGCCGCCTTCGCCAGGCGCAGGAGCGCTCCAGGGGGGCAGGCACGGCAGAGGATGCGGACCGCGCGCTCGCGCAAAGTCTCGTCCGGCGTCGTATCGACCAGCTCGAGGAGGACGCCGCCCAGTTCCGGGGCCGCTTGCTTGGAATTCGACAGCGTGTAGATCAGGGCGGCCCGAAGATCGTCGGGCCCCTCCCGGAGCGTCGCTTCGAGCGGTGCGAAGACGCCGAGGCGCGCGAGGGCGCAGCCCGCGGCAAGGCGCTCGAGCGGATCTCCCCGAAGCGCGGCGCAGAGGCGGTCGACGTCCCCGCGGACCAGCGCGGCGCCCAGGGCGACGTCGCGGTCGGCCGAGTCGACGGCTTCGGCGGGTAGCTCGACGGGCTCCCGCGAAAGCGCGGCGAGGGCGACGGCCGCCTCCGTCTTGAAGGGCGAGCGTTTGAGCTCCTCGATGAATTTGCGGGGATCCTCCTGCCGTTGCACCGCGTGCCGGGTGCGCCAGCTCGAGAGCAGGAGGACCGCCTCGGCGCGCAAAGCGTCGTTATTCGAACGGAATCCCTCGAGGGCCTGGGGATAGGCGTCCCAGTCGCCGAGGCGGAGGCGGACCAGGGCGGCCAGCGCCCGCGCGAGCGGGAGCGGGGATGAGGTTTGGATCGCGCGGGCCGTGGCGAGATCGTCGCCGGCCGGGAGCGGCGGAGTGCTGTAGTTCGCGAGCGTCGCCTCGGGCCAGGGCAGCTGCGGGATCAGCTCGTCCTCGAGCGACGCGCTCCAGTGCTTCTGGCGGAGGAAACGCTCGAGGAAGCGGAGTTCGTCGGCATGCCGGGACACGGCCATCGCATGCCGCTGGTAGATGCGGCTGAAGTTCTCGATCTGGTCGGGGTCCAGCTCCCCGAGCAGCCTGGGGATCGTGAAGCGGTCGGTCCCCGCCTCTTTGAGCATGCGGGCGGCGCCGTAGAGGCGGTCCTCGACGACGGCGGCGCCGCAGGAGCGGCAGAACTTCGCGACGGGCGTGGCCTTCGCGCACCAGTAGCAGCGGACCTCGCGCCGCGACGCCTGGCCGCAATGGGCGCAGAGATCGCCGGCCTTCCAGTCGGCGGGCTGGGCGCCCCCGCAGGCGGCGCAGACCGCCGCGCTCGCCATGACCCCTTAGCTCCGGCCTTTGCGGATGCGGCCCCAGAGCACGTCCTTCTCGGCGGGGCTCATCTTCCTGAGCTTCGGCACGACCTCGTCCTTCGCGAGCCCCTCGCGCTTGAGCAGGACGGCCAGATCGAGCTCCGCGGTCGCGACGTATTCCGCGCCGCAGGAGCGGCAGAACTTGCCGGGGCCGCCGGCGCCGCACCAGAAGCAGCTGAGGATGGGCTCCGCCTGTTTGCCGCAGGAGCCGCAGAGGTCGCCGCTTTTGTAGTCCTTCGGCTGGCGGGCCGAACAGTGCGTGCAGGTGACGATGTCCGCGGAATCCACGACGATGCGTCCGCCCGCGGCGGGAGCGGAAGCTCCGGTCGCCCAGGCGTAGACGGCGCCGGCCACGTCGGCCCGGAGGCCGGGGATGAGGTCCGCGAGCGTGCCCGCGTCCCCGACGGTGGCGAAGTCCGTCTTCTTCGTGATGCCCGCCTTTTCGAGCTTCTTCAGCTGGGCGTCGCTCAGGCCCTTGGCCTTGAGGATGTTCTTCTCGAGCGCGCTGAATCCTTTGGCCGCCATAAGTCCTCCCGTCATTGCCTAGCTGAGAAGCCGACGGACGGCCCGGTTACAACGATTTCTTCGTCAGGTAGAAATCCAGCCGCTCGACGCCCTGGAGCGCGAGGCGCTCCTCGACTTCCTTTTCCGTCTTGGGCGGCGGGATGATCACCTTCTCGCCGGGCTTCCAGTTCACGGGGCAGGCGACGCCGTTCTTGTCGGCGGTCTGCAGCGCGTCGACCAGGCGGACGACCTCCTCGACGTTGCGGCCGACGTTGAGCGGATAGTAGACGAGGGCGCGCACGACGCGCTTCGGATCGATGATGAAAAGCGCCCGCACGGTGAGCGTGGCGGAGGCGCCCGGGTGGATCATGCCGTAGAGTTCGCTGACGGCGCGGGTGGAGTCGGCGATGAGCGGATACGGCAGCTTCACGCCGAGGATCTTGCCGAGGTTCTGGTGCCAGGCGAGGTGGGAGTGGACGGAATCGACCGAGAGGCCGATCAGGCGCACGCCGCGCTGGTCGAACTCGGCGGCGCGGCGCCCGAACTCCGTGAGCTCGGTGGAGCAGACGGGGGTGAAGTCGGCGGGATGGGAGAAGAGGACGACCCACTTCCCCTCGGCCCACTTGGAGAAGGTGATTTCGCCGTGGGTGGTGGCGGCGGTGAAATCGGGGGCGGGGTCGCCGATCTTCGGCAGCGAACGGGTCACGGGCGCGTCGGACATGGTCGTCTCCCTAAAGATCATCGAAGCGGGGTCTGAACGGCGCGATCTTACCACGAGGCGGCAGGGCCGTTTCCAGAAAACCGGCCGGATCGTGCGGGGCCCTGCCCGGGCTTCCGCCCGCCGCGTATCATAGGCGGTAGGGAGAAGCCGCCATGCACCGTCTGAGCGCCGCCGCCGTCGCCGTCCTGCTGCTGCCCGCCGCCGTCCAGGAGCCGGCGGGCCGGGAGCTGCTCCGCAACGGGGACTTCGAGCAGGGCCTTGAGGGATGGAGTCCCTTCTGGGCCCGCGAGGCCGGCACCGGGACCGCCGTGCCCGACGCCGAGACGCGCCACGCCGGCGCCCGGTCCGTCCGCATCACGCACACGGGGGCCCGGGACTGGAGCCTCGCCCACACGCTCGATCTGCCCGTGCGGCCCGGGGATCTTCTGGAACTCCGCGCCTGGATCCGCGTCGAGGGCGCGGGCGATGCGGTCCTCGGCGCCGTCGCCCGCGACGCCGCCGGCAAGGCCCTCGACTGGTCCCTCGGGGCCAGGCGCGCGCGCGACACCCGGGGCTGGCGCCTCCTGCGCGCCCGCTTCGCCGTGCCGCCCGGCACGACGAAGCTCCAACCCCGCCTCATCGGCTACGGCCCCTCCACCGTCTGGCTGGACGACGTGGTCCTGGAACGCAGCGGGACCCTGGACGCCCTGAGGGGTCCGGGCCTGCCGCCCGAGGTCGTCGTCGAGACGCCCCTGCTGCGGATGACCCTGCGCACGGCGGAGGCGACCTTCGGATTCCTGGACCGCCGCTCGGGGCGGACCTGGACCCAGCAGGCGGCCGGCCGCGGCGGCGTGGTGCTCGCCGCGAAGCCGGGGGATCCCGGCACGATCCTGCTGCGGCTCCTGGATCCCGTCTCGATGCGCGAACTTTCCGCGACGGCACGCCTCGACCCCGCGCGTCCCGAGGCGCGGCTGGTCATCGAGGGCGGCGGGGAGATGGAGGACGTCCTGCCCTGGCCGGCCCCCTTCGCCTCGGAAGCGGGCGGACATCTCATCGTCCCCGTCAACGAGGGCATCGCGTATCCCGTGGACGACGCCGCGCTGCCGGAGATGCACTACCATCTCTATGGCGGGCACGGGCTCTGCATGCCGTGGTACGGGTCCGCCGACGCCGCGGGCGCCGGCTGGATGGCGATCGTGGAGACGGCCGACGACGCCGCGCTGCGCATCCCGCGCCACGACGGTCGACTCGTGCTGTCGCCGCTCTGGGAGCCGCAGAAAGGCGCGTTCGGGGAACCGCGCGCGCTCCGCTACGTCTTTTTCGGGGCGGGCGGCCACGGGGCGATGGCGAAGCGCTACCGGGAACACGCCCGGGAGACGGGCCTGCTGAAGACGCTCGAGGAGAAGCGCCGGCGCCTCCCCGCCGTCGACTTGCTCGTCGGGGCGGCCAACGTCTGGTCGTGGGACGGCGACGCCCCCGGCTTCTGCCGGGACCTGCAGGCCGCGGGGATCCGGCGCATCCTCTGGAGCAACGCGCGTCCCCCGGCGGAACTCCGGGAGCTCAACGCCATGGGCGTCCTGACGAGCCGCTACGACATCTACCAGGACGCCATGGACCCCGCCCAGTTCCCGAAGCTCCGCTGGAAGCATCCCGACTGGACGAGCGACGCCTGGGTCCGGGACGATCTAATGATCGACGCGCGGGGCGACTGGATCCGCGGCTGGGAGGTGGAGACGCGCGAAGGACCGATGATCCCCTGCGGCGTGCTCTGCGACCGCCAGGCCGTGCGCTACGCGCGGGAGCGGATCCCCGCGGAGCTCGCGACGCATCCCTACCGCAGCCGTTTCATCGACACGACCACCGCGGCGCCGTGGCGCGAATGCCATCACCCGAAGCATCCCGTCACGCGGACCGAAAGCAAGCGGCACAAGGTGGACCTGCTCCGCGTCGTCTCCGAGGAGGCGGGCCTCGTCTGCGGCAGCGAGACCGGGCACGACGCGGCGGTGCCGGTCGTGCACTACTTCGAAGGGATGCTGAGCCTCGGCCCCTACCGGGTGCCGGACTCCGGCCGCGACATGATGCGCGCCTGGGACGAGGTTCCGGAGGCGGTGGCGAAATTCCAGACGGGACACCGCTACCGGCTCCCGCTCTGGGAGCTCGTCTACCACGACTGCGTGGTGTCGCAGTGGTACTGGGGGGACTACAACAACAAGCTGCCCGCGCTCTGGGACCGGCGGGACCTCTGGAACGCGCTCTACGGCACGCCGCCGATGTTCATGTTCGACCGGAAGCGCTGGGCGGCGCTCAAGGACCGCTTCGTGCGGAGCTACCGGACGACGGCGCCCCTGGCCCGGGCCACGGGGTACGCGGAGATGCTCTCGCACGAATGGCTGACGCCCGATCACGCCGTCCAGCGCACCCGCTTCGCCGGCGGCATCGAAGTCACCGTCAACTTCGGCGACGTCCCGCACGAACTCCCCGGCGGCGCCTTGAAGCCGCTGGAGCTCCGCGTCACGGGGCTTCGGGACGAGGATCCGAAATAGGCGTCAGGGCCGGACGGCCGCGTGCAGCGTGGTCATCGTGGCCACGTAGAGCGTCCCGTTGGCCGCCGTCGCCGTCGAATGGACGGGGCCGTCCAGGCGGACCGAGGCGAGGACCCGCTTCTCGCGGCCCTGCGCGAGGGTCCAGAACAGGCCGTTCCTCGTCCCCACGTAGATCCTCCCGTCCGCGGCGAGCGGGGAGGCCCACATCTCCCCCCCGGCGTCGTGGGTCCAGACCGCCGCCCCGCTCGCCGCATCGAGGCAATGGAGCGTCCGGCCGCTGTCGTCGACGTAGACGAGGCCGTCCTTCACCGCGGGCGTCGACACGGAATGGCGCTGCAGCGGGGCGCTCCATAGGAGCCGTCCGTCCGCGGCATCGACGCACTTGAGCCAGGAGCGGCTCTTTCCCCACCAGAGGTCGCCGCCGTGCGTCACGTAGACGCGCCCCTCATGGAAGACCGGCATGCTCATGATGTTGCTCGGCCCCTCCTTCCGGTTCCGGATGTACGCGTGGATGTCCTTCTTCGGCGCCTCCGGGTCGCAGTCGAGGCTCCAGACCCGCAGGAGGGTGCGCGGCTCGAAGGCGTAGAGGACCCCGTCGCCGCCGCCGAAGTAGACGAGCGTGCGGTCCTTCACGGTCCCGACCGCGGGCGACGACCAGGTGCAATGGAAGGTCCCGCGGCCGATGCCCGCCTTCTCGCGCGCGACGATGCGGCCGGAGGCGGGGTCGATCGCGACCAGGCTCGGCGCTTCCGGGTTCTCGACGGCGGAGTGGCGGTCGTCGAGACCGTTGGAGGTGTTCACGTAGAGGAGGCCGTCGTGCACGAGGATGGAGGCGTGGGCGCCGTCGTGCTGGCGGACGCCCGCCTCCCGGGTGAGGTCGCAGAGCCAGAGCACGTCCGCGTCGAGGGGCCCGGGCGCGGCGCCTCCCGCCAGCTCCCCTTCGCCGGTGAAGGGTCCGTCGTTGCCGTTCTTCATCCCCTGCGGATCCAGGCAGACGACCTCCCCGCGGTTGGTGACCATGTAGACGCGGTCGCCGTCGACCGTGGCGGGCGAGGCCATGCCGCTCTTGGGCCAGTCCCAGTAGGGGGTGGGCCCCCGCTTCGTCAGGGCGAGCTGCCAGAGCAGCGTGCCGTCGCGCTCGTCGAGGCAGAGCAGGACGCCGCGGTCGTCGCTGAAGCGGGGGTCGCGCGGGCGGACGTTGTTGGTCCCGATGTAAACCCGCCCGGCCGCCACGACCGGGGTGGAATAGGTCTCGGTGCCCAGCGGCACGGACCAGCGCAGGCCCCGGCCCGAGGCGGGATCGAAGGATTCCGGGAGGCCCCGTTCGCCCGAAACCATGTTGCGGGTCCCGCGCTCGCCCCATTGCGGCTGGTCATCCGGGGCGGCCAGGAGGAGCAGGAGGCCGATGGCGATCATGGGGGCATTCCAGCACGCGGGGCCGCGGCGTGCAACCCCCGGCCCGCCGCGCGCTACTCGGGCAGTTCGGGCACCCGGAAGATCTCCGGATCCCGCTTGTCCCCGGTCAGGGCGCGGAGGAACGCCTCCAGGTCGTCCTTCTCGGCGTCCGTCAGCCGGAAGGGCCTGAGCAGGATGGACAGGTTGGGGTTGTTCTCGCGCTCGTTGGAGACCTTCTCATAGTGGTCGACGAGCGAGCGGAGCGTCCGGAGCGACCCGTCGTGCATGTACGGCCCCGTGAGCGCCGCGTTGCGCACCGTGGGGGTCTTGAAGGCGCCCTGGTCGGCCTTGTCCTTCGTGACGCTGGCGCGGCCGGGGTCGCCGCTCTGCACGCCGACGTTGTGAAAGCGCTTGTCGGCGAAGTTCGGGCCCGAGTGGCAGATCGCGCAGCCCGCCTTCCCGGCGAAGATCCCGAAGCCCCGGATCTGGGATTCCGACATCGCCTTCTTGTCCCCGCGGGCCCAGCGGTCGAACGGGGAGTCCAGATCCACCAGCGTCCGTTCGAAGGCCGCGATGGCCTGGGCGACGCGGTCGAAGGTCGGCTCCCCGCCGAAGGCCTCCCGGAAGCGGGCCACGTACTCGGGGACGGCCTTGAGGGCGGCGACCACCTTCTCGGGCGTCGCGTTCATCTCCTTCGCGGCGAGGATGGGCCCCTTGGCCTGCTCCTCCAGGCTGGGGGAGCGGCCGTCCCAGAAGAAGGTGTCGTAATAGGCGGCATTGAGGAGGGACGGCGAGCCCCGTCCGAGGATCGCCCCGCCGAAACCGCGCGCGCGGGGCAGCCCGTCGGCGAAGCCCCGGCCCGGCTTGTGGCAGCCCGCGCAGGACTGGCTGCCGTCCCCCGAAAGCCGTTCTTCGTGGAA
This sequence comes from uncultured Planctomycetales bacterium, assembly GCA_964619955.1. Classification (GTDB taxonomy): domain Bacteria; phylum Planctomycetota; class MHYJ01; order MHYJ01; family JACPRB01; genus JACQFK01. The sequence continues at coordinate 15,281 of CAZUJF010000055.1, read as the reverse complement.
AAGCATCCGGCCCAGGCTCACCTTCGCCGGGGTCGAGGGATTGTCCTTCGGCTCGACGGGCTTGGGCAGGGGCCCGAGGAAGGCGGGCAGTTCCTCGGAGTCCTGGCCGGACGCCGGGGCCGAGACCAGCAGCAGGAGCGCCAGAACGGGCACACTCATGGGATTCCTCCGATACCGGCCCGTGAACGCGCGGAATTCCGGAACCCATCCGGAAATCCGGGGCCGCTTCCGGCCCGCGCTCCGCGGCGCGGTCCCGCATCGATTCCCGCAACTCCCCTCCACGTAACACGGTTAATTACATGGGCCGGACGGAGGACGCCGATGGACGGAACCTGGACGCGGCGCGAGGCGATGGAGCGCGCCCTCTTCGCCGCGGCCGCGGCCGCGGCGCCGCGGTCCCGCCCCTGGGCCTTGCAGGAGAAGCCCGCCCCCGCGGCGAAGGACCCCCTCCAGGTCGCGATCGCGGGCGTCAAGGGCCGGGGTCTGTTCCACGTCCAGTCCTTCCTCCGGCTCCCCGAAACGCGCGTGGCGGCCATCGTCGACGTGGACGAGGGCGCGGCGGCGGAGGCGATGCGGGCCGTCGAGAAGGCGCAGGGCCGCCCCCCGCGCTTCGAGAAGGACCTGAGGAAGGTCCTCGAGGATCCCTCCATCGGGCTCGTCTCGATCGCCACGACGGACCACACCCACGCCCTCCTGGCCCTCTGGGCCCTGCAGGCGGGCAAACACGTCTACGTCGAGAAGCCCGTCAGCCACAACGTCTTCGAGGGGAGGAAGCTGGTCGAGGCGGCCCGGAAGTACGCCCGCCTCTGCCAGGCCGGGCATCAGTGCCGGTCCTCCAAGGGCCTGCGCGAGGCCATGGCCTTCCTCCACGGCGGCGAACTCGGCCGCGTCCGGAGCGCCCGCGGGCTCTGCTACAAACGCCGCGGATCCATCGGGCGCCGGCCGGACGGCCCCGTGCCGGCGGGGGTGGACTACGATCTGTGGCTGGGTCCCGCGCCGGAGCGCCCCTTCAATCCGAACCGCTTCCACTACAACTGGCACTGGTTCTGGGATTACGGCGCGAGCGACCTGACCGCCCAGGGCGTCCACCAGATGGACATCGCCCGCTGGGGGCTGGGCCAAAAGGGCCTGCCCCGGCGCGTGGCCTCCGCGGGGGGACGCTTCGGCTACGAAGACCAGGGGGAGGTGCCCAACACGCAGATCGCGTGGTACGACTACGGGGACGCCGAGCTGCTCTTCGAGGTGCGCGGCCTCGAGTCGGAGCCCTTCCGGAACGTCCGCATCGGGGTGCTCTTCGAATGCGAGAAGGGCTACGTGGTCAACCCCACCTACACCAGCGCCACCGCCTTCGACCGCGACGGCAAGATCGTCGCCCGCTTCGGCGGCGGGGAGGGCGATCATTTCCGGAATCTCGTGACGGCGATCCGGGACGGCAAGCCGCAGGACCTCGCCTGCGACATCGAGGAAGGACACCTTTCGGCCGCGGTCTGCCATCTCGCCCAGATTTCGTACCGCCTGGGGGCGCCGGTCCCGCTGTCCGCGAAGGACGCCTTCGCGGACGCCCCCGCGGCGCGGGAGGCGTTCGAGCGCATGCGCGACCACCTCCGGGCCGAGGGCGTCGACCCGGACTCCCGGACCTTCTGCCGCGGCCCGCTCCTCGAATTCGATGGCGCGGTCGAGCGCTTCATCGGGCCGCGGGCGGACGAGGCCAACCGGCTGCTCACCCGCGCGTATCGGACGCCCTTCGTGGTTCCCGAGAAGGTCTGATGGTTCGACCCACTTTATTCCGCGGGTTGCCCGGACCGGCGGGCACCCCATGAGCATCGTGACGGCGCTCCTGGCGGCCCTGGCCGTCCAGGAGGGCGGGAAGACGCCCTTCGCGTTCGAGGCGGACGGGAAGGCGGAGGAACTGCGCGTGCTCCACGAGGGGCGGCTCCTCGGAACCTACCGCCACGCTTCCGGTCTCAAGAAGGTCTGCTGGTTCCCCGTGATGGGCCCTTCCGGGAGGAGCGTCACGCCCGGGGCCCCCGCGGATCATCCGCACCACACGGGCTTCTTCGTCGCCGCGGAGATCAACGACGGGCTCTTCTGGCAGGGAACGACCGCAGACCGCATCCGGCACGTGCGCTTCGTCCGGACGGAAGCGGACGCCTCGAGCGCGACGGTCGAGACCGAGTGCGTCTGGGAGACCCCCGCGGAGGAGGGATTCCGCACGATGATCGACGACCGTCGGACGATCGCGTTCGTGCCGCTGGGCGGAGGGGAGCTCTTCCTCGACTGGAGGGTCTCCCTGAGCGCGCGCGAGGACCTCCTCATCCGGAAGACCACGCATACCGGGATGCCCCAATGCCGCGTCACGCCCTCCATGAGCGTGAAGAACGGCGGACGGATCACCAATTCGCGGGGCGGCATCGACGAGAAAGGGACGCACGGAAAGCCGGCCGAATGGTGCGACTATTCCGGCCCCAACGGGGACGTCGTCGAGGGCGTCGCGATGTTCTCGCACCCGGAATTCTCGCCCCGGCATCCTCCCCCCTGGTTCACCCGCGATTACGGGCCGATGTCGCCCTCGCCCTGGCTCTTCTCCCCCGACGAGGCGGTGCGGAGGATCCCCCGCGGCGGCGTCCTGAACCTCCGCTGGGGGATCCTGATCCACAAGGGAACGGCGGACGAAGGCCGGGTCGCCCCGCGCTACGCCCTCTACGTGAAGAAGGGGACCCTGGAGAGAGGGGACTGACGTGGATCGGAGGGGCGTCACCCGCCGGGCGTTTCTCGGCGGACTCGCGGCGGGATTGGGCGCCTGCCGCGGGGCCGGCCCCGGGCGCCCGGAGGAGGGATCGTTGATCGAAAGCGTCGAGGCCATCCCGGTCGCTTACCCCGTCCGGGGCCGTTTCAAGTTCTTCGAGCCGCGTCCGGGGGAGCCTCCCGTGCGGCCCTCCGTCGTGGTCCGGCTCCGGACGCGGGACGGCGGCGTCGGCTGGGGGCAGAGCGTGCCCACCCACCGATGGAGCTACGAGACCCTCGAGTCCGTGACGACGACGATCGAGCGCTATCTCGCCCCGGTCCTGCTGGGGCGCGACCCGGAGGACCTTGAAGGAGCCCACGCCGCCATGGACCGCGCGATCGCCCCGGGCTTTTCCACCGGGATGCCGATCGCGAAGGCCGGGATCGACCTGGCCCTGCACGACCTCCTCGGCCGGAGGTCCGGGAAGCCCCTCGCGGAGCGCTGGGGCCGGCGGCCCGGCGGGCGCATCACGCTGAGCTGGACGCTCAATCCGAGGACGCTCGACGAGGTGGAGCCGCTCATCGAGGAGGGCTGGCGCCGGGGCTTCCGGAACTTCAACGTCAAGGTGGCCCCGGATCCCGATTTCGACGTCGAGCTCTGCCGCCGCGTCAAGCGTCGCGTGCCCGACGGCTTCCTCTGGGCCGACGCCAACGGGGGCTACGATCTGGAGACCGCGCTGGCCGCGGCGCCCCGGCTGGCCGCCGCCGGAGTGGCCGTCCTGGAGCAGCCGCTCCGTCCCAACCGCCTCTCGGGGCTCCGCCGCCTGAAGCAGCAGGGCGCGCTCCCCGTCATCCTGGACGAGGGGGTCGTGGCGCCGGAGGACCTGGTGGAGTTCCACCAGCTGGGCCTGCTGGACGGGGTGGCGATGAAGCCCGCCCGCTGCGGGGGCCTGCTCCCGGCCCGCCGCCAGGTGGAGTACCTCCTCGAGCACGGGCTGCTGTTTCTGGGAAGCGGCCTCACGGACCCGGATCTCTCCCTGGCCGCCTCCCTCGCCCTCTATGCGGCCTACGGGCTGGACCGGCCGGCGGCGCTGAACGGGCCGCAGTTCCTGGCCGGGTCGAGTTTCCTCCGCCGCCCGCTGGAGCCGGTCGGCGGCACGCTCGAAGTCCCCGGCGGCCCGGGGCTCGGCGTCGAGGTGGACGAAGCGAAGCTCGCGGCCCTCGCCCGGCCCCGCTGATCGGAGCTATCGGCGCGTCGCCAGGAATTCCACGAGGTCCGCGAACTCCTGCGCGGCCAGGGACACCACCAGGCCCTCGGGCATGCTCGACGCGCCGCTGCGCTCGCGGCGGCGGACGTCCTTCTTCTCCAGGCGCACGAGCGTCCCCCCCGCCACCCGCAGCGCGAGCCCGGAGTCCGTCTCCGACTCCACGAAGCCGCTGAGGACGTCCCCCTCCGCCGTCGTCACGTGCAGCGTCTGGTACTTCGGGTCCACCTGCTCGTTGGGGAACAGGATCGACTCGATGAGCTGCGCCTTCGAAAGCCGCGCGCCCGCCTGCGAGAGGTCGGGGCCGAAGTCCACCCCCTCCCCGGGGCCCGCCTTGTGGCAGGCGGTGCAGAGCCGCCGGAACACCGCCGCCCCGTCCTCCGCGCGGCCCGGCGCCTTCGCCAGACCGTCGACCGCCTGCTTCCGCAGCTCGGGCGTGAGGCCGTCGGGCGCCAGCAGCCGGCGCAGGTGCTGTTCGACGGGGCCCGCGGGACGCCGCGTCTTCGCGAAGGCCCGCAGATACGCCGCCCCGGCGGGGTTCGACGCCGCCAGGGGCTCGCCCTTCGCGAGCGGGCCTTTCCAGACCGGCTCCAGCGCCCCCAGCGTCGAGGCCAGCGTGTAGTCCAGCCACGCGTCCAGCGGCCGCTTCGCCGCCTCCAGCGCCAGCTCCAGGGCCCGCGGCTCCGGGAAGAAACTCAGCGCCCGCACCGCCTCCAGGCGCGGCCGCGGCTCGGCGTCCGCCACCCCCCGCGCCAGCAGCTCCAGGACGTCCCGCCCGCGTTCCTCGCCCGCCGCCCGGAGCGCCGCGGCGCGGAGCCGCGGGTCGGCGCTCGCGAGCAGCCGCTTCAGCAGGCCGCCCTCCCCCGCCTGCAGCCCCTGCCGCACCCACAGCGCCTCCAGGAGCCAGGCCTCGGCGGCGCCGCCCTCCGCGGCCCGGCGCTCCAGCGCGGGCAGCACCCCGGCGGCGTCGCGGTCGCGCAGTTCCCGCCGCGCCCGGTAGCGCGTGCGGTCCTCGTACGCCCCGAGCTGATCCAGGAGGACGTCGACGCCCTTCCCCGCCTGGAGCTGCGGCTCCACGAAGGGACGGCCCCGGGCGACGACGCGGTAGAGCCGGCCGTGGACGTGGTCGCGGTGGGGATCGCGCTGCGAGTACTGCATGTGGCCGATGAGCGGCGTGTGCCAGTCGCCGAAGTAGAGCGCGCCGTCGGGGCCGAACTGGGGATCCACCGGCCGGAAGTTGCGGTCGGCCGAGACGACCAGGTCCTCCGCGCGCGAGGCGAGATAGCCCGCCCCGTCGTCGCGCAGGCGGAAGCGCGGGATGCCGTTGAGATTGATCACGCAGCCGAAGAGGAACTCGCCCTGGGCGTCGTCGGGGAAGTGACGGCTGGAGACGAACTCGGCGCCGACGGCCGGCCGCAGGCGGGTGCCGGAATAGCGCAGGATCTCGTCGATGCCGCGGCGTCCCGGGAAGGCCGCCCCGGAGAACGGCGCGGTCCAGAAGGCGGCGCCCGTGGTGCCGTCGACCAGGAAGCCCTGGCCCCAGCGGTCGTGCACGTAGCCCCAGGGGTTGGGGTGGAACGAGGGGCTGAAGACCTCCAGGCGCAGGGAGCGGGGGTCGAAGCGGTAGATCGTCGGCGTCGCGCGGCGCACGGGGCCGTGGATCGTCTCGACGGTGGTGGATTTGGCCACGCCCTCCAGCAGCAGGAGACGGCCGGAGGGATCCCATTCCGGCGCGGCGATCCCGACGTGGGTGTCCTCGGAGCCGAAGCCGTCCAGGAGCACCTCGCGGACGTCGGCCACGTCGTCGCCGTCGAGGTCCTTCAGGAAGAGCAGGCGGGGCGGCTGGGCGACGAGGACGCCGCCGTTCCAGAACTCGAAGCCGATGGGACAGTGGAGGCCGCCGGCGAAGACCTTGACGCGATCGGCGCGGCCGTCGCGGTCGTCGTCCTCCGCGATGAGGAGCTTGTCGTCGGGATAGGGGTCGCCGGGGCGCCATTGCGGGTAGCCGGGCAGGGCCAGGGTCCAGAGGCGGCCGCGGCCGTCGAAGTTGATCTGCGCCGGGTTCGCCAGCGCGGGAAAGCGGTCTTCGGCGGCGACCAGCTCGATGCGGTAGCCGGGGGCGGTCGTGAACGAACGCAGCGACTCCTCCGGCGTCAGATAGCGCAGCTCGGCCGGCTCGGAGTAGCGCTTGGTGCCGAAAGCCGTCGCCACCGGCGAAAGCGCGCCCGAGGCGGCATCGTCGGGCGGGGGGACGTCGAGGCGCCCCCGGGCCAGCTCCCATACCCGGCGGTCGCGCGCGGCGACCATCCGGCGCAGCTTCGCGAATTCCTCGGGGAAGGTCTTCAGGTCGTAGGGGGCGCGGCGCCCCCCGTAGACGTACCAGCCGTTGACCATGCGGTAGTCCTGCCGGTGGACGAAGTCCTTGTCCACGACGGCCTCCCGCAGGCGTTCGAAGGCGGGGCTGCCGGAGCGGTCCTCCCCGCCGGGGCCGAAGAGCGCGCGGTCGAGGAGGAGACCGACGGCCCGGCCGCCGCGGGCGTCGAGGTGGGCGCCGTCGACGGTGAAGTCGAGCCCCGCTTTCTCCGCGAAGAGCCCGAGGGTGGGGGTGAAGAGGTCGGCGAAGGGGACGCGGAGGCGGCGGGCGACGTCGCGGGCGGCTTCGGCGCAGGCGCGCAGGCGGGCGTTGTGCGCGGCGGCGTCGGGACGGTCGGGGCGGGCGGCGTCCTCGAAGGCGATCGGGGAGACGAGGGCGACGCGGGCGGTCGAGGCGCGGACGGACGCCAGGTACTGCTCCAGGTCCGCCTTGAACGCCTCCAGGCCGGCGGGGCCCCGGAAGGATTCGTTGTAGCCGAAGAACGCGAGCACGACCTGCGGGGCGAAGGCGGCGTAGGGGTCGTCGATCGTCGCGTAGGCGTCGGGCCGCTTGCGCAGGCCGGCCTCGTCGCCGGGCCAGCCGAAGTTGCGGACGGAGAGCTCGAGGTCGGGAAAGCGGGAGTGCAGGAGGGTCTCGAAGTGGCCCAGCGCGCCCAGGCGCTCGGCGAGCGCGTTGCCCGTCAGCGCGACGCGGTCGCCGCGGCGCAGTTCCAGCCGGGGGGCCGGGGGGACGCCGGCGCCGGCGCGGAAGTCCGACGGGCGCAGATCCAGCGGACGCGGGCGCGGCGCCAGGGAGTAGAAGCTGGGGTCGTAGGGGCCGGAAGGTTCGACGTCCGCCTTCTCGGGGATGCGGTCCTGGAGCCCGGCGGCCCAGTAGCAGGCGTTGACGAAGAGCCGGCGGAGGCCCTCGTTCTGGAAGTCGACGGAGGCGCCCAGGGAGGTGTAGAAGACGCGCGACGCGCGGCCCGAAGGCCCGACGTAGCGCCGGGTCCAGGCCAGCGGCATCATCGGATCGTTCTTGCGTCCGGCGACGGGCGGGTCGGCGGGCGTCATGCCGGCGAGGACCTGGCCGCGCAGGAGGACCTCGGCGTCGGGCGGCAGCGGGCCGACCTCGTAGACGTCGGTGGGGCCCCAGACGTCCTGCACGCCGCGCAGGATCGGATGGGCTTCGCGGCCGGGCTCGACGACGCCGCGGGTGCTCTCGCGGCCGTGGGCGCCGTGGTGGGCGATCCAGGTGAGGCCGAGGACCTCCTGGCCGAAGCCGCCGCGCCACGGCGGGCCGCCGTGGTCGAAGCTCCACGCGGCGAAGGGGGAGGCGCGGTTCCGGCGGAACTGGAAGGCCGCGCAGGTCGGGCGGATCGCGACGAGGCCCTTGCCGGCGTCGATCGCCTCGGCGAGATGCCGCATCTGCTCGTCGGGAAGTTCGCGGAAGCGGAGGTTGAGGACGACGACGTCGGCGTCGCGCAGGAGATGGAGGCCGGGGATGTGCGTCTGCTCCCAGGGGTCGATGCGGCCGCTGGCGGGGTCGACGGCGAAGAGGACGGTGGCGTGGAAGCCGTGACGCGCGGCGAGGATCTGGGCGAGCATGGGCCCGGACTCCTCGGAGCGGTACTCCTCGTCGCCGGTGACGATCACGACGCGTTTGCCGGCGGCGGGGCCCGGGGAGGGCGGGTAGACGACCCAGGGGTCGTCGGCCGGCCGGGCCAGGAGCCCGGCCGCCCCGAGCGCGGCGACGAGGAGCGTGTTCATGCCTCAAGGGTAGCCCGCGCCGCCCGGCCGTGTCGTCCGCGGCGTCGCAGTGGGAAATTTCGAACAGTCCCCGCTACGGCGTCACCGTCACGCCCCTGACGAACGCGTTCGACCGGATCTCCTCCGCCTTCAGCGGGCGGCCGTCGAGGGTCACGCCGCTCAGCGTCACGTTCTCGACGAGGTTCTCCGGCCCGAAGCCGGTGAACTCCACCCTCGCCTCCCCGCCCGGCGCCCGGATGTCCTTGAAGACGACGCCGTCGATGCGTCCGCGGGCCTCGTCCCGCGTCCAGACGGCCTTGCCGATCCAGAGCGAGATCAGCCGCCGCGTCTCCTCGATGCGGATATTCTCGAAGCGGATCCCGCTCACGCGCGCGGAATCGCAGTGGTAGACGCGCAGCGTCCACTCGCGTCCGAGGTCGTGGACGACGTCGCAGTCCGTGAAGAGCACGTCCTCCACGTCCTCGCGGAGCTCCGCGCCCACGCTCAGGGCGTGCGCGACCTCGTTCCAGAGCACGCAGTTCCTCGCGACGATCCGGCGCACCCCTCCCCTGCCCCGGTCCGACTTCACGACGATCAGGTCGTCGAGCGTGCGGATGAAGCAGCCTTCCACCGTGACGTCCCGGCTGTTGCAGATGTCGATGCCGTCCGAGTTGGCCCGGTAGCCCAGCAGCTTGACGTTCGTCACGCTCACGCGGTCGCACTCGCGGAGGGGGATCGTCCACGTGCTGGAATCCCGGAAGATCACGCCCTCGATCCGGATGTCCCGGCCCTGGACGGAGAGCAGGCTGCGCGCGTGCGTCGTGCTGCCGGAGCCGTCCACGATCCCCCGCCCCCGGAAGACGATGTTCGCGCCCCTCAGCGCGAAGGTCGGCGCGTAGGTCTTCAGTCCGCTGTAGCCGCTGACGGAGAACTTCTCGTCGGGCCGGATGATCCCGCGCACGATCGCGCCGCCGGCGACGTAGACGGTCTTGCCCCCGGGGACCGTCACGCTGCCGACCTCGTGGATCCCGGGCCCGTAGTAGAGGACGTCCGGGTCGTCCGGCCGGGGGACGTCGGTCTCCAGCGGGTTTCCGAAGAGGTGCAGGGCCCCCGTCCACGTGCCGTTGATCTCGAGCGTCAGCGGGCGCGGCCGGTCGAGCCGGAACGAAACCGTCCGTCCGTCGATCGCGGGGAGGATGCCCGCCGAGGCGGGCAGCACGCGGGCGGAGCGGGGGGCCTCGGCGCAGGTGATCCGGACGCGGACGCTTCCCTCGAAATCGAAGCTGGCGAAGGACGCCTTCCCGAAGTAGTCCGCCGAGTTCTTCTTGTCGTCCATCGCCTTCCAGCGGGCCCGCGGATCCGCGGGGGCCACCTTCGCCGCGTAGACGGGCGGCCGCTCCCCTTCGACCTGGACGGCGTAGTCCTTCGAAAGCTCCTCCCCCGCGGGCGCGGGATGCACCTTCACGATCGCCGCGGGCGGCTCCGCCTGCAGCGCGCCCAGGACCGACAGCACGAAGGCCGGAAGCGGGAGGTGTGTCATGGGAGCAAGAGACCGATTAACCGGGTCAATTGTAGCACGGCCGGGGAAGGAGCCGGCGGAGAAAGCCTTCCGGTTCAGCGGCCGGCGATGAAGTCCTGCCGCTCGGCGCTCCAGACGAGGCCGGCCTCGTTCGAGCGGGCGAGCATCGCGCGCCACTGCGTCTCCGAGAGGTCCGCGCAGCAGTCGGACCCGCCCTCGTCCGCGCGTGGCGTGAACCCCCCGGCCGCCGCCGCCAGCGCCTGGCGCCGGACCAGCCAGCGCTTCCGGCCGTAATCGCCCGGACCCAGGCGCAGCGCCCGCCACGCCTCCGATTCCGTGAGCGCGTCCGCCGCCTCCAGGGGCGTCGCCGACGGCGCGAGCGGCGCGTCCCGCATCGGGCCCGCGGGGAGCCGCAGGGGGCCGGGGACGGGCGGGACCGGATCGTAGCCGCTCACGATCATGAACGGCACGTCGTAGACCAGGATCATCGGAAAGCACGGCCAGTGCTCCGATCCGGGCGCGGCGAGATCCGGGCGGCCGAGCCCCACGTCGCCCGGCTCGCCGCCGGGCGGCTCGAAGAGCAGCCGGAGGAGGGGCAGGATCCGCGAGGGGTCGACGGCGTAGGTCCGGATCTCCTCGGCGTCCATCGACGCCGCGAGCGCCGCGTAGGCGCGGATCGCCGAGAGGGTCCGCTCGCGGCCCAGCGCGTGGAGCGTGTTGACGGCGCGGATGAGGGGGACGGGATCGAAGGCGAGTCCGCCCTGGGCGCTCGGCGAACGGTGGATCGCGGCGACGGCGTCGAAGTCGGCGGCTCCGGTCCGGTCCCGGAGCGAGGAGAAGACGACGACGTCGGCGGAGCGGAGGCCGGAGGGGCCCCAGGCCGCGCGGAGGGCGGCGTCGTCGTCGAGGGCGTAGACGTCGGCGGGCGGGAGGGGGCCGGTGGGGGCGCCGCGGAGGAGGCGGGGACGGTGCGGATCGGCCCGGACGAGGGACTCGAGGAGGTCCTCGACCTCGCGGCGGGAGCTGCCGGGGCGAAGGTCCCGGAGGCGTTCGCGCCAGGCGGCTCCGGGTCCGGCGGCCCCGCAAGCGGCTAGGAGGAGCAGGAGGAAGGCCGGCGCGAGGCGACTCCGGAGCCCCGCGGGGATCATCGGCGTTTGGCCTCGCACCCGATGATGTAGAACAGCGTCATATGGGAGTGGCGGGGCGCCGCCTCGACCATCTGGTCGAATTCCGGCATCCAGCGGGGCCGCGTGGCATCCTGAAAGGCCTCCTTGGGATCCCGCTCGATCTCGTTCGTGATCTGCGGGTAGAGGGACCGGCAGGTCTCCCGGTGGTGTTCGCTCAGGAAGAAGGCGGGTTTGACCGGCAGCATCTGCCCCATCACCTTGCGGTTCACGTCCCGCAACGGCCGGGTGCCCTCGAAGCGTTTGGCCGACTTGCTGGACGCCCCGCTCGCAAAGCGGGCGTAATCGTCGAATTGCTCGGCGATCTCCGCGTACTTCTCAAGAACCTGCATCGACGAGAGGAGCGGCGCCCCGCCGAAGACCGTGCCGTGGGACCCGAGGAACTTGCGGGCCCGGTCCTTGACGATTTCGTAGGCGGCCCGGCGCGACCCCTTGGGTTCGACGAGCGTGCTGTGGTCCCCCGGCATGATGTCGATGTCCGTGAACTGCGAATGCAGCGGGGGGATGTACGGGGCGAAGAGGCTGCGCCGGTCGTGCTGCGAGAGGATCACCTGGCAGGTGCGGACGTTGGGCTTCAGGTCGATGGACCGCCACATGTGGTTGTTGAATCCGGAGCCGCCCGGGACGGGGTCGATGGCGAAGATGTTCACGGCGACGTCGCGGGTGTCCGCCTCGGCGTACAAGGCCTGGGCGATCTTGAAGCACGTGACGCCGCCCCGGCTCCAGCCGCACATGTTGAGGACCATGCTGCCGACGGTCTTGCGGCGCTTGACCTCCGCCACGGCGTGGGCGACGTTGGCGTCCACGCCGACACCGCCGATCAGCCCGGTGATCGTGAAGGCGCCCCCGGGGTTCCCCGAGGGGCCTCCGCCTCCGGGCCCGTCGTTGATCATGTGAAGCGAGACGGTTTCGTTGTTGAGCTGGCCGATGACGTCGCCGCTGTTCCGGTTCGAGCCGGTGCCGCAATTGTAGATCGTGAACCTGAGCTGCATGAATCCTCCTGGGAAGCCTGGGTCAGGTATTTGGCGCGGAATGACGCGCCGTAAGGAGCTGTTTCGCCCGGACGAGATTGCGCCCCACCGTGTAGCAATAGGTGGCTGCGGGAATGAACTCAAGCGTGATTCCGTTGACGACGCGAATACTGTCCACGGTTCGGCTGGTGACGGTCACTTGCTTCAGTTTGTTGGTTTCGCAGAACTGAAGCAAGCTTCGGAGCTCGGCCGGCTTGTCGACGTATCGATCGGACCACTTCACCTCCACGGCCCACGACGGCCGGTGCTTTTCGTCCAGATTCACGATATCCACCTCGCCTTGATCCCATCTGGCGTAGTGCAGCTGGGTTCGGGCATGAAACCATTGGGAGAAGATCCCGGTCTCAGCCATTGGACCGAGCGCTTCGTCATCCTTCGTCAGCGGGGCGAAGAGCGCCGCTCGGATCGAAGGGTTCGTGAGGTAGACCTTGAAGAAGTTCGCCCTTTGGAAGCGCTTCCCGGTGCGATCGATCCGATGGACCGTCTTGAGCAGGAAAGCCGCTTCAAGGTACTCGATGTAACGTTTGATGGTGTTCTTCGCCACGCCGGAGTTCTTTGAAATGGCTTCCAGAGAGACTTCTTGAGCGGTGTTGAACGCGAGCGTGGTAAAGAGATAGTTCAGCTCCTGAATATCCTGGATGCCGTACAAGCCGGGGAGATCTCTGAGGAGCACCTTGTCGATGATGTCTCCCTTGATGAAGCGCCCGGGGTCGGCCTGTATCTCGGGGGAGAAGAGGACCTCCGGGTAGCCTCCAAAGTTGAGGTAGTGAACGAATCGGTCGTTCAGCTCGTCGATGTGCGGGGATCGAATCCAGGGGCCCCCTTCTTTGCGGACCTCGGAATCGTCTTGAAACAGGCCGTGGGCGCCCAGAAGGTCTATGTATTCGTGGAACGTGAGCGGGGGAAGCAGGAACTCCGTGAACCTGCCGGCTCCGGATTCATGACTCTTGAGCCGAAGAGCCGCTGCGGCCGATCCCGAGGCCAGGATTTTCACGTCGGCGTGCGAGTCCACAAGGGATTTCAGGTGCACTTCCCAATCGCGCAGGTATTGAATCTCATCGATGAAGAGATATCGCTGCGAACGCAAAGGCAAGGTGTCGCTGGCTTCCTTGCAGTCCTGGAGAAGTTCCTCCAGACTGCAACCCGTGTAAATGGGATTGTCGATCGAGATGTAGCAGATCAGCCTGGGGTCCACCTTCGTCTTGATCAACTCTTGAATGATGTGGTGGATCAGGACGGTCTTGCCGACTCGGCGAGGTCCAAGGAGAATGACCGCCCTACGCACCTCGGTCATCCGGGCCAACGGTAGCAGGAGATCGAAATAGGCACGAGGTCTGAGGGTCCGATAGCCGGCGTCGATCTCGCCCGGCGAATTCCACCAGGGATTCTCGGTTCTTAGGCGCTTAAGTACCTGGTCTTTGGGTATTTGCCTCACTAATCGATATAAGATCAGAGCGCTGATCTTGTGTCAACTTATTTAAATGCTAAGATTAAACGAATGATCTTAGTATGCGATTGATGTTCTGGATTGTTTGACTCAAAAAAGGATGGATTGGCTTCACATGGCGTACAGCGCCCCCCCCCCCGGAGGGGGGCTGGATCCATAGCCGGCGCTGGGACCTCACTCCTTTGGGAAGACGAACGTCGCGGGATCCATGGGCTCGTCGAAGACATACCCGGAAAAGGCATCTTCCAGCCGCCCCGTGTACTTCGGCTCCGCCCCCACGTCGACCGACACCCGCTTCAGCAGGACGAAGCGGCTGGCGTCGATCCAAAGAAGCTCGAAGCGGTCGACCCGGTCCTTGCCCGTGCCGCGCTCCAGCACGACCGTTTCCCTCTCTCCCAGCTTTCCGCGCCCCCGGAGGCGGATCAGCGAAAGCTCCATCCTCTCGCGCGGCGGCGCCCCTCCTCCACCGAGGGCTTAAGGCGTTCAAACCGGTTCAATGTTACCATGAGGAGGAGAGTGGAAGCCGGAGAAACCCGCCCACCCCCCAGGCCAAACCCCCGCGCCCGAAGGGCGCGGGGCCCGATGGGGTAGAATCTAGCGGAGATGTTCGACGAGGGTACGATCAAGCAGGCGAGTTTGGGTTATCCGGCCTGGTTGACCCATCGACATGTCTCCCGAGTCTTCCAGCGCCCAAGCGCCATATTCATACGTGGCCGTGTGCTCGTGGCCACAGGAGAAAGTTTTCCGGCCGCCCGGTCTCAAGTCCTCCGAAAGGAAGACCACCTCTCCGGATCGGGGGCAACTTGCGCGGGGAACGGTTTCCAGCCGCGGCGGGTTCCGACGGAACCGGAGGGTAATCCCGGCTCAGTTCGGACAATCGAAAGTCGTGCCGTCCGGAGTGGACTCCTGAATCTCCATCTCCGTTTGACAGCCTTCGCAGCGAACTTTCATTGGAGCGCGAGCGCTTTTTGGAGCTTCGTCCGGTCAAACCCCATGATGACTTCGTCGTCGACGAGGACCACCGGGACTGTCGTCGCACCGTGCGTCGCTTTCTGCATCTCCTCAAACGCGGCGATGTCAGCAGTGACGTCCTTGTTCGTGAAGGGCACGCCCTTCGCCGTGAGGAACTCCTTCACGGCTTTGCACGATCCTCAGGTCGGCGACGAATAGACGACGACGTTCTTTGCCATGCTTATCGACCCTCAACCCATTTCCGGAGCCGCACCGCAAATGCTTGCGGCTCCTCAAAGCCAACTAGACGGTCCAGTGTCTTGCCTTCTGACGAGAGGATTCTTACGTCGGGGATCGCCTCTCCTTGGAACCAGGCAGCGGCTTCCTTCTCCTGATCCACATTGATCTCGATGAAGACGAAATGCTCGTCGATCAGCTTTTTCACCTCGGAAGCGGCGAATGTCTTCACGGACATTCTCTTGCAGGCCGCTCAGTTGTCTCCCATCAAATCGACGAGGACCAGCTTCTTCTTCGCCTTGGCCCTGCCAAGAGCCTTTCGCACGGCTTCCGGCGCTTCCCCCGCCGATTGGGGGGGCGTCGCGGCGATGCGGAAGCTCTCGGCGGGCGCGACGCTGGGGATGTAGTTCAGGTCCTTGATGACGGCGAAGACCGCCTCCTGGGTCGGGGAGTCCTTCTTCGCGATAGAAACACGGAAGAGATCGTGCTCCACGTCCATCTCCACCTTCGTCACACCCTTCAGCCCTTCCAGGGCCTTTTTCACGGAGTCCGGTCACTCCATTCAGGTCTTGCCGCCTTCGCCCTTCTGCATCCCCGCGACCCTAATGACCATCTCTTGGTCCACACCCTTGGACGCGCGCGATGAAGCGGGTTCCTTGGAGCACGAAAAAGCAAGGGTCATGAACGCAAGACTGAAGGCGATCGGTCTCATGGACTCTCCTTTGGCGATCAAGGTGCCTTCAAGGTGCTCTTCTCGAATCCAGCCCTTGTCGCGCGACGGGCGGAGTGAGACACAAAAGGCGAATAGTTTAGTTGACACTT
>CAZUJF010000054.1:0-33137 GCA_964619955.1 uncultured Planctomycetales bacterium | reverse complement strand
GAAACCGATCGGATCCTTGGTTCGATATCGTGATTCCAATCTGCGGAAAGTGAGTTGAGTGGGTGCATCCGTTCTGCTTCCCTGCGGCCTGCTCTGGATAATGTACGGGGACGCACGATGAATGTTTGGTGAAGCCTAAGTGCCCGTTTCTCAGCGGCCGACTTCGAGGCGTTCGCCGAAGCGGCGGGGGATCTGCTTGATCGTGAAGATCTTGTCCATCGTCTTCCGGTAGTCGTAGTCGACCCGCCGGAATTCGACGACCTGGGTCTCGGCGTCGAAGATGACGTAGCAGGAGCGCGTGTCGCGGTCGCGGGGCTGGCCCACGGAGCCGATGTTGACGTAGTACTTCCGGTTCTCGGAGAGCTTGACCTTGTTGGCGAAGGCCCGGGGCGGATAGAACTTGAAGTCCTCGGTGAAGACGCCGGGCTCGTGGGTGTGGCCGCAGAAGCACACCCGCTTGATCATGGAGAAGATCTCCTCCATCTTCTCCCGGTCCTGCACGTCGTGGGGCCGCACGTACTCCTTGGTGCGGTTGCGCGGGGAGGCGTGCAGGAACATCACCCCGTCTTCCTCCTTGATGTCGGGGAGGTCTCCGAGGTAGTTCCACATCTTGTGGTTCTCGTCCTTGGGCGCGGCCGCGTCGTTGAGCTGGCTGCGCGTCCAGTCGATGGCCTGGGCGGCCTCGGGGTTGAAGTCGAGGGCCAGGAAGAGCAGGGCGTCCTCGTGGTTCCCCCGGAGGGAGAACGGCCAGTTGAACGCGTGTTTGAGCATCTCGCGCGGATTGGGGCCGTAGCCGATGAGGTCGCCGAGGCAGTAGATCTTGTCGACGCCCTGGGAACTGATGTCCTTGAGGACCGCCTCCAGCGCCTCGATGTTGGAATGGAGGTCGGAGATGAGGGCCACCTTTTGATTGCTCATTCAGGTTCCGCCTGGGCGCCCCGGGTCCGCCCGTCTGGGCGTGCGCGGGAAACGCACGGTTGGTCTAAAGTCTAGCACGGGGACTCCGATAATCAAGGGACAACTATGGACGGTCCGCCCTGTACAAATAGGCCAGGACCTCGGCGACCGCCTGGTAGAGTTCCGGGGGGATCTGCTCCCCGAGGTCGAGCTTCGAGAGGATGCCGGCGAGGTCGCCGTCGCGGCGCACCGGGATGCCGCGGCGGCGGGCGAGGTCGAGGATGCGCGCGGCGAGCTCGCCCTGTCCGCGGGCGACGACCCTCGGGGCGTCGTCCTCCCCCTGCAGGTAGCGCAGGGCCACGGCCGTCTGGCGTTCGCTCACGCCTGCACGTCCATTTCCCGCGGCTCGTCCGGGGCCGCGAAGACGTCGAAGACGGAGTCCCGGGCGGCGGGCGCGGCGAGCTGCGCGCTGACCGTGCTTTCGAAGCCCAGTTCCTCGAGCGCGCGGGCGAGTTCCTGGACCTGCTCCTCGAGACGGGCCACGGCCTCCCGGGTGCGGGCGCTCAGGCGGACGCGGAGGCGGCGGTCCGCGGCGAAAAGGAAGGCGTGCACGACGCCGAGCCGTGCGAGCTCGGCGTGAAGGGTGATGGAGATGCCGCCCGGGGATCCGTCGCCGCCGGGGCCGCGCGCCTCCCGCTTCACGCGGAGCGGGAGGTGGGTCAGGCGGCCGTCCTCGCGGCGCAGGGGGACCTCCAGGAGCAGGATGCCGTCGCCGCGGAGGGAGGAGAGCTGGTTGAGGAGACGGTAGGCGGAGGCGCGCTCGGCGGCCTCCAGGACCGTGCCCCGTTGGGCGCGGGCCTGGGCGAGTTCCGGAAGCGCCCGGATCTCGAGGCGCTCGAGTTCCCGGAGCTCCCCGAGCAGTTCCCGGATCGCCTCGCGGGGGAGGGGCGGAAGACGGCTCAGGATTTCGGCGGCGTTGTCGGGGGTCGCCGCGGCGAGCAGGGCGCGGGCCTGGGCGGTTAGCGGGGGGACGTCCTTGGGGGCGAGCGCGGAAAGCCCTTCGATGAGCCGGTCGAGGGTCTGCAGGCGGGGGGAGGCGGCCAGGGCGCGGGCGAGGGCGTCCTCCAGTTCCGCCGGGGCGCCGAGGAGGGACAGCGGGGCTTTCGCGGAGAACTCCGCCGGATCGGCGGCGACGCGGTCGAGGAGGGCGCGCAGGGCGGGCTCGAGCAGGGGCGCGAGGCTGGAGGCTTCGACGGCCGGGGTGTCGAGGCGGGCGAGCGCCTGGGCGAGCGCGGCGACGGGTTCGAGACCGTGTCCCGCGAGGAAGGCCCCGGCGGGGCGGGATTCCGGGGGGAGCGCGCGGACGCGCTCGATCGTGGCGGGGTCCAGGGGTGCGCGCTGCCGCGCCAGGGTGCGGAGGACTTCGTCGGGTTCGGGGCGGGGGGCGCGCTCGCGGGCGAGGGGCGGGCGGTCCTCGCGGGGCAGGACTTCGAGCACGAGTCCGGCGGGCGACTGCTGGACGATGCGGAGGGGGACCTTGTCGCCGGCGGCGAGGGTGAGGCTGAGTTCGAGTTCGAGGAGCATACCCTGGATGCGGAGCTGGTAGCGGTGGGCGGCGAGGACGTTTTCGACGGTGGCGGTGACGATCGGGGGGAGGGGCGTGGCGGGCGCCTGGGGGAGACGGATCGGCGGCAACTCCATGGGGATCAGGAGTGCCGGGGAGACATGCCGCGCAGACCGAGGATCAATTCGACTTCGCCCTTTTCAAGCCCCGTGGCCGAGCAGATGTCCTGGAGTTCCTTGCCGCCGTCCTTCAGGGCGTAGACCTGTTCGTGGAGGGGGTTGGAGGGCCGCGGGGGCGCGGCCGGGGCCGGCTGTTTTTCGGGGAGCGGCGCGGGGACCGGGCCGCGGCCGAGCAGGCTCTCGAGGTGGCGCTGTTTCTGGTCGCATTCGAGGAGCAGCTGGTTGAGCATGCGGATCTTGGTGTCGAGCCGGGCGATGTGTTCGCGGCTGATGTCCTGGATGTCGGTGAGGAGGCGTTCGAGTTCCTGGCGGGCATCGCGCTGCTGGGGTTCGAACGTGCCGAGGCTTTCGGAGGCGCCGCGTTTGCGGCGGAGGCGGGGGAGGATGACGGCGACGAAGAGGGCGGCGACGATGCCCATGATCCAGAGGGGGTTGGGCTGCGGGGCGGGCGCCTTGGTCGCGGGGGCCGCCGTGGTCTCGCTTGTTTGCCTCACCCCCCGATTATACCGGGAGAAGCCAGACCAGACTGTCCGCTCTGGCTTCTTTTTTCAGAAGCCAGAGCGGACAGTCTGGTCTGGCTTCGTCGGGGCTTCGTTTCGGAATCGTAACGGTGTTACCGGGGGGTAACGTCGGGAGGCGGGTTTCAGGGGGGCTCCGTCCCCGGCGATCTTTGCCGCCCTAAAGTGCTGGAAGGCAATGTATTGAATCGCCCGCTTGGGGGCTCTTGGTCCGCGGTTTGCTCTAGCTAGGGCGGGTAGAAATGGCCTTTTCCAGGCGGGCTATCATATAATCAGGCGGTTCCCAAGATTGGAGGCTGGCATGCGGGAGAAGGTCGTCCGGGCCCGGCGCGCGGGCTTTACGCTCGTGGAGCTTCTGGTCGTCATCGTGATCATCGGCCTCATCGCCGCGCTCCTGCTGCCCGCACTGATGAAGGCGATGTGCAGCGCGCGCGAGGGTTCCACCACCGCCCTGATCAGCCAGCTGGCATCGGCGGCCACGATGTACAACACGGACTTCGCCGTCTATCCGCCCGGCAAGGGGGACGGCTCGAAGGAACTGGCGTATCACCTCACGTCGAAGGGGCCGAGGAAGCTTCCGTACTTCGAATTCCAGCCGGACATGCTTTTCAACGGGCACGTGGTGAACCCCGTCTGGGGCGCGGACGGCGAACCGCCTTCCCATGTCATCTACTACCGGAACAACCAGTCGACGGTCCTGTCGACGGGGGCCTCCCCGGTCGGCGCCAAGAAAGCGCCGGTCGGCAAAGCCGCGACGCCGGTTGCCGTGAAGGTGGGCGCCACCGCCGCCGCGGTCCCGGGCGGACCCCCGGTTCTGAAGAAATCGAGCTTCGACATGTGGGCCGCCGGCTGCATCTTCAAGCCGGAGGTCATCAGCAGCCATTGGAGCATCCAGTACTAGCCCCCGGGGAGCCATGAATAACGTCCGCAGAACGCCGGGCCTGAGCGGCCGCCGCGGCTTCACGCTGGTCGAACTGATCATCGTGATCGCGATCGTCACGCTCCTCATGGTGATGCTGGTGGTGATGATTCGAGGGATTCTTGAGCGCGCCAAATACAGCCGGACGGAGGCGATGGTCCAGACCCTCAACGACGCCTGTGCCAGCTATAAGCTCGATTTCGGCGTCTATCCGCCTTCGGCGCTCGGCTCCCGCGCCCTGCACCACCACCTCGGCATCGAGCGGCTCATCTCGGTGCAGAAGGGCGTGGGTGGGGACATCAAGGCCAAGAAACCCCCCATCATCGAATTCCCCGCGGAATGGCTGAAGGACGGCGGCGGCACGGCCCCCGACGCCAAGGCCCGTCCGGTGCCGCTGGTGGACGCCTTCGACAACGAACTGCGCTACGTCAACCCTGGGAAATGGAACAAGAAGGGCGTGGATATCTGGTCCCCCGGGGCGGACGGCAAGGATCAGCTGGATCCTGCGCATCCGGACAACGACGACGTCATGAACTGGAAATAGGGGTACGCATGAACGCTCCACGGGCGGCCGCGCGGCGGACGAGGGGCTTTACGCTTCTCGAGATGCTCATCGTCATCGCCATCATCGTGATCATCGCCACGGTCTCGGTGGCGATGATCGGTAGCTTCTTCCGCGGCCAAGGCGTGCGGCAGGGGGCGATGATCGTCTCCCAGATCGTCGCGCAGGCCAAGCAGGAGTCCGCCAAGCGCCGCCGTCACATCTTCATCGTCTTCTCCGCCCCGGGCAAGGAGGCGTTCATGGAGATCCACGAGGACAAGAACAACGACGGCCTCTACCAGGGCGACCAGGATGCGCGCACGCTCGATCCCGACCCCGCCATCGCCGACGGCCGCGGCGATCTGCCGCGCCTCGTCATCTTCGATTATTCGCCCACGTGGATGTCGTTTTCGCCGTCCGGCTACCTCACGTTCAGCGGCGGGTTCAAGGAGGTCCAGGCGTCCTCCTTCGACACGATCATGAACGGGCCGAATCCGAAGCCGGTCGGGGACGTCATCCTGCGCGTGCAGAACCAGCCCTTCATGATGTGCGTCGATCTCGACCGGGCCAGCGGCAAGGTCCGCCGCGCCCAGTTCCTGAACGTGGAGCCGTGATGATGAGGAAGACCGCCCTGCGCCGCCCCTCCGGCCGTTCCGGCATGACGCTGCTGGAGATCCTGCTGGCGCTCGTCATCCTGGCGATCGGCGTGGTCGGCATCCTCGCGCTCTTTCCCCCGGCGCTGCAGTCCTCGACCGAATCCGTCGAGGAGACCATGGCCGCGATGATGGCGGAGTCGGTCGCGGGCGGCCTCGTCCAGGCCTTCCGTTCCGGCGTGGCCAACGCGAACGGCCAGATCGAGGCCACGCTGAGCCACGATCTCAAGACCCAGAACGAAGGCATCCGGGCGCGCTACACGTTCATCCTGCCGCAGATCCCGCCGGCCTCCGTCGGTCCGCTGGACCTGCACTGGCACCACTATCCGGGCACGCAGAACCCCGCCTCGCTGACGCCCGACCCGGGTGCGAAGCTGGAGGCGGGCGGCTACGCCCCGTCGGAGGATCCCCGTCTCTTCAAGCTGGCCGGCGACGGCTGGCTCAAGGAGACGGCGGCCCACATCCGGGAGGTCAACGACGCCTCGGAGCCCTACGGGCAATTCGCCTTCTCCTTCGACGTCCGCAAGGTGCACACGATGGCGCACCTGGCGGGGAAGAAGAAGCCCGACGGCAAGGAGACGTACAACGACAAGGACTTCAACGAAATGTGCCGGCTCTACGAGGTCCGGATCCATCT
Source organism: uncultured Planctomycetales bacterium (assembly GCA_964619955.1). Taxonomy (GTDB): domain Bacteria; phylum Planctomycetota; class MHYJ01; order MHYJ01; family JACPRB01; genus JACQFK01. Next base: position 27,229 of record CAZUJF010000054.1, on the reverse strand, counting down.
GTTCCGGACCTCGGGGAACGATTACCGGCGGCTGATCACCACGGTCGTCAAGCGGATCGTGAGCAGGTAAGGGAGCCGACATGAACATCGTCCGCCCGCGCCCGCAGGGCTTCACGCTCATCGAGCTGCTGATCGCCATCGCGCTCATGATGATCCTGGTCTCCGCGGTGACGATGATCTTCGTGAACACCACGGAGGTCATCGCCGTCCAGAGCGCGCGCATGACGGTGTACACGAACGCGCGCTACGCCATGGACGTGATCAAGAACGACCTGAGCGGCATGACGTCGGTGAGCGCGGCGGTCCTGAGCGGGGTCGGGGCCTCCTCCCAGGGCAACAAGAAGGGCGGGCCCGCGGGCGGCGCGGGCGGCAGCACGGTGCTGCCGTTCCTGAAGGGCTCGCAGTCGTTCTGGATGGAGAACGGGTACATCACCGAGCCGGGGATGGACCCGACCTACAACCGCGGCGGCGACTACAAGATGCACACCGAGCGTTCGGCGGACCGCATCAGCTTCCGCTCGACCACCACGGTCGGGGACACGGTGCAGACCGCGGAGGTCATGTACTACCTGGTGCCCTCCGACCACGTGATCGAGCACGGCGACGCGGGGGCGTTCCCCGCCAAGATCCTGAAGGGGGACTCGACGCACAAGAGCGCCGCACGGACCCAGCGCGGCCTCTACACGCTGGTCCGGCGCACGCGGGTCTCGCTCGGGCAGGACCCGACGAAGTTCACCCAGTACGCCCGGGTGAAGGATCGCGTGACGGGCCAGATGGTGGAGATCCCCGACCAGGAGCTCTGCCATTACGTCCTGAGCTTCAACATCGAATACCTTTCCAGCACGCGGACGTTCTCGCAGCTGGACCCGAGCCCCTGCCCGCGCAGCGACCCGCTCGGCGACAACCTGGGCGCGAACGACCTGCTGACGCCGTACCGGATCCCGGCCCTGCGCGTCACCCTGGTCCTCACGGAGGATTTCGCGGAGCGCCAGGAGCGCGTGCTTCAGCAGACCATCTGGCTCCCGCAGCAGTAAACGCTATAATCCCCGGACCATGCCCCGCACGCTTTTCGTAAGCGACGTTCATCTCAGGCCGAACGACCCCGCTTACAACCGCCCGTTCCTGAGCTTTCTGGAGCAGGAGGCGGCGGCGGTCTACATCGTCGGGGACCTCTTCGACTACTGGATCGGCCCGCTGCATCTGCAGGCGCCGGATTACCGGGGGGAGATCGCGGCGATCCGGCGCAAGTCGCAATCCTGCCCCGTCTATTTCCTGAGGGGGAACCGGGACTATCTGACGGAATCGAAATTCGAGCGCGCGCTGGGCGTCCGCCTCCTGGGGGACAGCGCCCATGTGGACCTGGGCGGCCGGCGGGTCGCGATGGCCCACGGCGATTTCGTCTACAACACGAATCCCAAGTATTCGGCGTACCGGGCGCTCATGCGCTCGAAGCCGATCGAGGCGCTCTTCGGCCAGCTCCCGGGCTTCATGAAGTTCTCGATGGCCCGCGGGTTCCGGAAGATCTCCGCTAAGACGACGCCGAGCCACGCCTGGACGCCGGGGGAGCTCTTCGACCGGGCCCGGCCGGCCTTCGACCAGGGGGCGGACATCTTCATCGCCGGTCACATCCATCTGCCGACGCATGTCCGGGGGGAGCATGGGCGCCGTCCCCGGGAGGTCTTCGTCATGGGGGACTGGTGCGGCGGGACGCAGGATTACGTGGAGTACGAGGCCGGCGAATTCCGTTTCAAGCGCTGGCCGCGCTGAGTCACTCGGCCGGGACGGCGCCGGCGGGGGACGGCCCGGCCAGGATCGCCTCGGCGTCGGGCCCCCTCCAGCGACGGTGCATCCACATCCACTGCCCGGGATGCTCCCGGATGCGGGCTTCCACCACGTCGAGCCAGCGCTGGCTGACCTCCTCGCCGCTGCCTTCGATCGAGAGCGGGCCGTCGAAGCGGAGCACGTGGCGGCCGTCGGCGTGCACGGCCGACGTGAGCACCAGCAGGGGGCACTGGAAGCGCTGGGCGTAGACCGCGGGGCCGACCGCCGCGGAGATCTCGAGGCCGAAGAAGCGGGCGGGGAAGCCCCTCTTGCGGGGATGCTGGTCGGCGAAGAGCGTGACGATCTTCTTTTCCTTCAGGAACTCGGTGATCTGGTCGCGGGCCTCCTTCTTCTGGATGACGTCCAGGTCGAAGTGGCGCTTGAGGTACTTGATCGCCCACTGGAGGAGGCGGTCGTTCCGCTGCTTCTTCATGATGACGGAGGCCTGGACGTTCAGGAGATGCGGGATGAGGGCCATGCGGATGAAGCAGCCCATGTGGGCGCTGACGACGACCACGCCCTTGCCGAGCGCGAAGGCCTTCTGGAGCAGTTCGGGATTCTCGAAGTGCAGGCCGATGTGTCCCCGGTGGCGCACGTGGGCGACTTCGACGACGTGGCGGGCGATGGACTCGTAGGCCTCCCGGGCGAGCTGCTCGGCGCCCTCCTGGGACAGCGCGTCGCGGTAGGCCAGTTTCGCGTGGGCGATGGCGCGGTTGCGCGGCGTGGCGTTCAGAAGAAAGGCCAGGCGGGCCACGCGGCGGGCGATCCAGTGGGCGAGGCGGTACGGGGTGCAGCGCAGCGTGAGCAGCAGCACGCGGACGATCCAGTACTCGATGAGTCGCATAGGAGGCCCCAGTCTAGTGGTTCGGCAGGGTCGATACAACGGGTCGGGACGGTGCAGGGCGCCGGTTGCAATGCCGCGCTTCAGGCTCGAATCAAGGCCGGCTCACCACAAGCAGGAGGGCCGCCGTATGTCTGCGCCGAAGCGGATCAGGCCTTCAGCAGTCCGAGCAGGAGGGGCCGGACCGTGTCCTCGGTCGTGCGGATGGAGACCTTCCTCACGCGGCGCAGGGCGTCGTTCTCGTCGCGGAGCACGTCCCCGCTGAGGAGCGTGTCGCCGATGCGGGTGTCGACGCGGCGGGGCATCGAGGGCCCGAAGTGCCGGAGGAAGTCGTCCGACTCGCCCGCGATGACGACGGATTCGGGGCTCAGGTCGGCGAGGCGGCAGGCGATGGAGACGCCGTCCTGCCCCGCGATCTGGCAGGGGATTTCGCCGAGACGCTTCGCGCGCCAGCGGTCGATGCGGATGAACGCGTTGATGAGGCGCTGGGCGGAGATGGGCGACGGGAGGACCGCCGCGATCTGGCCGATGCAGGGCACGGTCTGGGGGACGCCGGCGAGCACGACGGGGAGGCCGGGGAACTCGCGTTCGACGTGGTCCGCGAGTTCCGGCGGGGCGCCCTCGGGCCCGAAGATGAGGATGTCGAAGATCCCGGTCTCGAGTTTCAGGATGGCGTCGACGGGGTCGTCGGAAATCGCGGCGCGATGGCGCTGCGTGAGGAGCAGCGACTTGACGAGGTGGCACACGCTCTTGGGCGCGTCGAAAATCAGCACGTTCATCGGATCGCTCTCCGCTCGGACATCCCTAAAACCCCGGCCCTCCGCCGGGAGGGCCGCCCGCTTCAACGGGCATCCTCCTTATCGGCGTTTCCCCCTGGAGATCTTTAGATTCGTGACGGAAGCGTGTGTCAGCATGGGACCCGCCCTCCCGCCGACTATTAAGCCTCCACTAGCCCTTGCGGTTTTAAGTGCCGAATCCACAAGAGGCAGTGGAATCGCGGCCTGGCATTGTGGGTGAAGCGGGGATCCGGGAATGGGGTCCCCAATTTCGCTTGCTTCCCCTTGGGGGTGGGGATACTCTTTCTACGTGACGCCTGAGCTCTCAGGCGTCTTTTTAGTCCGCGGTGGTGGAAGAAAATGGGTCCAAGTGGGACCCAGTAGAGAATAGCGGAAGGTTATCCCTGTGTTTGTCGGTGAATTCAGCCACGCCATTGACGAGAAGAATCGGCTGGTGATTCCCTCCAAATTCAGGGCTTTCGTCAGCGATCCCGAAGACAAGAAGGGTTTTTTCATCGTGGCGAGCCCGGTGTCGGGGGAGCACTGCCTGCGCTTCTACACCATGAGCGGCTGGCGCCTGGTGGCGGCCAAGCTGCGCGAAGAGGCCAACAAGGCGAAGGATCCTGCGAAGTACATGCGCTTCTTCGCCTCCCGCGGCGAGTTCGGCTCGCTGGATGCGCAGAACCGGCTGGTGCTGCCCCAGAAGCTCATGGACTACGCCGGGCTGAAAAAAGACGTGCTGATGGTCGGCAACGTGGACTGGATCGAGATTTGGAACGTGGACGAATACCGGGCGGCGACGGAAAGCCTGGACGAGGAGATCGTCGATCGCAATCGTGCGATGTGGCCGACTCCGAAGTCCTAAGAGCTCACGGCGGCCCGCGGAGGAGGGGGAGCGAGCATGGCGGAGAACGAGGGGGGCACGGACTCTTTCGAGGTGGTGAAGGGGTTCCTGGCGTCACTGGGGGATCGGCGTCCCGAGCGCGCGGACGCGCTCAAGGTGGTCTTCGCGCTCAAGGACATCCATGAGCGCCTGATGCGGGTCCGGACGATCGCGCCGACGGTCGATCTGAGCGAGCGGATGTGGGAGTTGATGAGCCTGGCGGGCTTGAAGGCGAAGCCGGTACGTCCGGCGTCGACCTTCCGCAGCGCGGCGACGTTCCTGTAGGAGGCTCGAAAGCGGGACCGAGCGTCCCGGCGAGGTGAGGGGCGATGGGTTGGAGGGTGTCGGGTCGTACTGGAGAGAGAGGGGGGAGCCCTTCATTCTGCAGCACTCACCTCACCGGGGCGCTCGCGTGCACGAACCCGTTCTTTTACGCGAAGTAGTCTCCCTGCTGCGGCCGCGTCCGGGCGGCGTCTACGTGGACGGCACGCTCGGTCTCGGCGGGCATGCGGAGGCGATCCAGAAGGCCGGCGGCCGCGTCATCGGGATCGAATGGGATCCGGAGGCGGCCTCCCGGGCGGCGGAGCGGCTGGGGCCGTCCGCCACGGTGGTGCGCGACAGTTACGCGAACCTGCCGTCGATCCTTGAAAGGTTGAACGTGCCCGTCGTGGACGGGATGCTCCTGGACGTCGGCGTGTCCTCGCTTCAGCTGGACAGCGCGGCCAGGGGTTTCAGTTTTCGATTCGAAGGTCCCCTGGACATGCGCATGTCGCCGCAGGTTCCGGGGACGGCGGCGGATCTGCTCCGGGAACTTGGAGAGAGGGACCTGGAGCGGATGTTCAGGGAGTACGGAGAGGAGCCGAGGGCCCGGAGGATCGCGAAAGCGATCGTGGATCAGAGGGGGATCGCGGGGGTCGACATCCTGGAATCGACCCGGGCGCTGGGTGAGTTCGTCGAACGCCTCCTGGGGAGGCACGGCCGGGCTCACCCGGCGACCCGGGTCTTCCAGGCCCTCCGCATCGCGGTGAACGGCGAGCTGGACAACCTCAAGAAATTCCTGGATTCGTTCGATAAATACCTGGGGCCCGGCGGACGTTGCGCGGTCATCTCCTTCCACTCGCTGGAGGACCGGCTGGTGAAGCGGGCCTTCAAGGCGAAGGCGCTGGAAGGGATGAGGCTCGTGACGAAGAAGCCGCTGCGGGCCGCGCGCGCGGAGGTCCTGGCGAATCCGCGGGCGCGCAGCGCGAAACTGAGGTGCATCGAACGGCCCGGGACCGGGAGCGAGGGGGACGCGTGAAGGCGATACGGGCGACGCTGGTCGTGGCGATCCTGCTGAATCTCGCGCTTCTGGCCGTGGCCGGCCCGCTCCGCTCGACGATCGCGCGCTACGAGCTCTCGGCGAAACGCCAGGAGCTCCGGAAGATTTCCATGGAGAACCGCGCGCTGCTGCAGCAGCTCGCCGAATCGCGGCGCCCGGACCGGGTGGCCGCGCGTGCGAAGGCCCTGGGCGTCGATCTGAACGTCATCGGACAGGAAAACATGCTGAGCGCCGCCGGGAGCATCCCGGCCGCGCCGCAGCCGGCGCTGGCGCCGGCGGCGCGCCGCTAGTAGGCGGTTCCGGGCGGTAGAGAGAGGGGGCAGTGGTGGATACGTCGTCGCGCCGGCGGGCCGGCGTGTTCGTCGCCATCTTCGCGGCGGCCTTTTTCGCTCTCGGCGTCCGCCTCTACACCATCCAGGTCGCCGGTCACGAGGTCTACGCGGCCCGGCGGGAGGCGCAGTCCACCGGCCGCATCCGGGAGCAGCTCCCGGCCGGGCCGATCTACGACGCCCGCGGGCAGGTCCTGGCGCTTTCCGTGCCGGTTCCCTCCGTCTGGGCGAACCCCTCCGCGATCGACGACAAGCCCGCGTCCGCCCGCCGGCTCGCGGCGGTCCTGGGCCTGAAGGAGGCGGACGTCCTCCGGAAGCTCTCCGCGGAAAACCGCGACTACGTGTCGCTGAAGCGCCGGGTCTCCGCGGCCGAGGCGGAGGCCGTCAAGGCGCTGCTGGCCGACCCGCTCTTCAAGCCCACGAAGAAGAACCCGGAAATCCGCCTGGGCCTGGCGACGGAATACCAGCGGCAGTATCCGCAGGGGAGCCTGGCCGCCCACGTGCTCGGTTTCGAGAGCGCGGATCCGGGGCATCACGAGGGCCTGCATCGCATCCTCGACGCGTCGCTGCGGGTGCCCGCGCCGGCCGTCACGGTCTCCCTGGACGGCGTGCGCCGCGTGATCGACGGCCCCGGGGCGGACCTTTCCGGACGCGAGGCGGTGCTCACGCTGGACGTCCTGCTGCAGAAGGTCGTGGAGGAGGAACTGGAGGCGGCCTGCGCGGAGTACCGGCCGAAATGGGCGGTGGCGGTGGTGCTGGATCCGCGCTCGGGGGCGATCCTCGCCCTCGCGAACCGGCCCGCCTTCGATCCCAACCATCCGGCGGGATCCACGGCCGAGAGCCGGCTGAACCGCGCGGTGGCGGCGCCGTACGAGCCGGGCTCGACCCTGAAGCCGTTCGTCGCCGCCTGGGCCCTGAATCTCGGGCTGATCCATCCGGACACGCGCATCGACTGCGAGAACGGCCTCTGGAAGCACGGGCCGCGCACGCTGCACGACCATCATCCGTACGCGACGATCACCGTGACGGACGTGATCAAGTTCTCCTCGAACATCGGCGCGGCGAAGATCGGCGCGCTGACGCTCGGGTCGAAGCGCCTGTACGAGTGCATGAAGGCCTGGGGCTTCGGCTCCTACAGCGGCGTGGACCTTCCCGCGGAGGACGACGGACGCCTCTTCCCGCTTTCGAAATGGACGATCTACAGCGAAACGTCCGTGCCGATGGGCCATGAGATCGCCGTGACGCCGCTGCAGCTGGCGGCCGCCATGAGCGCGATCGCCAACGGGGGCATCCTCTACCGCCCCTATGTGGTCAAGCGCGTGGCCTCCGGCGACGGCACCGTGTTCCAGGAGCACGGGGCGCAGTCCGCCGGACGCGTGATCGGCGCGAAGGCGGCGAGGGACATGATCGAGATCCTCAAGAGCGTGGTCAGCGAGGGCACGGGCAAGAAGGCCGCGGTCGAGGGCGTCAAGGTGGCCGGCAAGACCGGCACCAGCCAGAAGATCGATCCGAGGACGAAGCAGTACACGCACGAGAAATACATCGCCTCGTTCGTGGGGTTCGCGCCCGCGGACGACGCGAGGCTCTGCATCGCGGTGGTGCTCGACGAGCCCCAGGGGGCCTACTACGGCGGCGCCGTGGCGGCCCCGGTGGTGGGGCGCATCCTGCAGCGCGGCCTGGTCTACGTGAAATAGGCCGTCCGGGTCCCCGCAGGGGCCGGGCGGAACAGGAGAGGGGGGGCGTTCATGTCGTCGCCTGAACGGCGGTCGGTGCCGGCCTGGCTCCGGCACATCTATTTGCACACGTCGCGGGTCCAGTATCCGCGCCGCAAAGAGGGGGGAAAGATGGGCGTGCGGCTCAGCGAACTGCTGGAATCCTTTCCGGGCGAGCGGGTGAACTTCCGCGAGGCGGAGATCCGCGGCGTCACCTGCGACAGCCGGGCGGTCCAGCCCGGAACCCTCTTCGTCGCGGTCCAGGGCAACAAGCTCGACGGCAACGCGTACGTGGACGACGCCATCCGGCGCGGCGCGGGCGCGATCGTCTCCGCCAAGCCGATCTACAGCTGCCCCGTCCCGGTGATCCGGGTGGACGACGCCCGCGAGGCCCTGGCGGAGCTCGCCGTGCGCTTCCACCAGGATCCGACGTCCAAGATGAACGTCATCGGCGTGACGGGGACCAACGGAAAAACGACGACCACCTACATCCTCCGCTCGATCTTCGAGGCGGCTGGCCAGAAGGCGGGCGTGCTGGGCACCATCCAGCACACGATCGGCTCCCGCGTGATCCCGAGCGACAACACGACGCCGGGCGCGGATACGCTTCAGAGGTATTTTGCCGACATGCGGGAGGCGGGCTGCTCCGCCGCGGCGATGGAGGTGTCCTCCCACGCCCTCGACCAGAACCGCGCGCGCGGCGTGCGCTTCGCCGGCGGGATCTTCACGAACCTGACGCGCGACCACATGGATTACCACCCCACGATCGAGCATTACCGGGACGCGAAAGGCCGACTCTTCGAGGGGCTGAGCTCGAAGGCCATCGCCGCGCTCAATGCGGACGACGACGTGTCGGACGTCTACGCGGCCCGCACGCAGGGGCGGGTGGTGCGTTTCGGCCTCAAGCGGAAATCCGACGTCGGCGCCCAGATCGAGCGGGGGACCTTCCACGGGACGCGGCTGCGGCTGCGCCTCGGCGGGGAGGACCTGCTCGTGCAGACGCGCCTGATCGGCACCCACAACGTCTACAACCTGCTCGGGGCGGCGGCCGTCACCTGGGCGATGGGCTACGATCTCGAGCACATCAAGGCGGGCATCGAGAACCTGCAGTCGGTCCCGGGGCGCCTGGAGCCCGTGGATGCGGGCCAGGAGTTCGCGGTCCTCGTGGATTACGCGCACACGGACGACGCGCTGCGCAACGTCCTCAACTGCCTGCGGCCGCAGGTCCGGGGCCGCCTGATCGTGGTGTTCGGCTGCGGCGGCGACCGCGACCGGGGCAAGCGCCCCAAGATGGGCCGCGTGGCCTCCGAGATGGCGGACAAGGTGGTGCTCACCAGCGACAACCCGCGCAGCGAGAGCCCCATGGACATCCTCAACGAGATCCGGGGCGGGCTGAAGTCGGGCGCGGATTGCGTGATGGAGCCCGACCGTCGCGGGGCGATCAAGCTCGCGCTGCAGTCGGCGCAGAGGGACGACGTCGTCCTGATCGCCGGCAAGGGCCACGAGACCAGCCAGATCTTCGGCGACCGGACGATCAGCTTCGACGACCGCCTGATCGCGCGGGAGCTCCTGGGGGAACTGGCCAAGCATTAGCGTTCAAGGATTCGGAATTCGCACCCGCAGGGACGCGGCCGGGCCGGGGTGGCCCGGGGCGCCGAGCGGGAGGAGGGGGAAGAAAGCCATGATCGAAGGCACCCGTATCTTCGGCGGGTTCAGCCTGTCGCCGTACCTCGCCCACCGGGTTTTCGAGGCGGTCAACGAGATCACCGCCGAGAGCGTCGACGCACTCCTGTCCCACGTGGACGACGACGATTGCGAGGTCTGCCGGGGCGCCAAACTCAAGGAGGAGGAAACCCATGATGCTGCTCAGCAGGATCAGCCGGGCCGTCAGTGGACGGCCTGACCGGCCCGTCGAGAATCTCCGGGCGGCGGGAGTTTCGACGGACACGCGCACGCTTCGCCCGGGCGATCTCTATTTCGCGCTGAAGGGGGCCCGTTTCGACGGCCATGAGTTCCTCGCGGCCGCGTTCGAGAAGGGGGCCGTCGCGGCGGTCGTGGACCACGAAGTCCCCTCGGCCGGGCCGCTGCTCGTCGTGGGGGACACGACGCGCGCGCTCGGCAGCCTCGCGGCGGCCTACCGCATGACGCTGGGGGCGAGGATCGTCGGCGTCGCGGGCTCCAACGGAAAGACCACGACCAAGGAGATGCTCGCGCATCTGCTGGGCCGCGACCGGCGCATCGTCAAGGCGCACGGGAGCTTCAACAACAACGTCGGCGTGCCGCTGACGATCTTCTCCGCGACGGAGGATACGGAGGTCGCGGTGCTCGAGATCGGGACGAACCACCCCGGGGAGATCGCGCGTCTCGGCGAGATCGCGAGGCCCGATCTGGCCGTGCTCGTGAGCATCGGGGCGGAGCATCTGGAAGGCCTGGGCTCCCTCGAGGGCGTGGCCGACGAGGAATGCACGCTGCTGGAGCATCTGCGGGGCGGCGGCAAGGCCGTCGTGCACCACGACCCGCGGATCCTGTCGCGCCTGAAGCTGCCGCCGGGCCGCGTGGTGACGTTCGGTCTCGGGCCGGAGGCGGACCTCTTTCCAAGCTCGGTGCGCGGCTCCTGCTTCACCGTGCGGGGGGTGGAATTCCGGCTGAATCTCATCGGCGAGTGGAACGTGCAGAACGCCCTGGCGGCGACCGCCGCGGGGCTGCTGCTGGGGCTGACGCTCGAGGAATGCGCGGCGCGGCTGGCGGATTTCAAGGCCCCCAAGATGCGCATGGAGCGGCTGGACCTGGCGGGGGTGAAGATCATCAACGACGCGTACAACTCCAATCCCGAGTCCGCGACCCGCGCGGTCCGGGAGTTCGCCGTGCTCGACGGCGGAGTCCGCCGGGTGGCGGTGATCGGCGACATGCGGGAGCTCGGCCCGAGCTCCGAGAACTACCACCGCGAACTCGGCCGCCAGCTGGCGGAAAGCGGCGTGGACGTCGTGGTCGGCGTGGGCCGGGACTGCCGCTGGCTGCTGGAGGAGGTCCGGGGGCGCAAGGAGGCCTACGGATTCAATTCCGTGGACGAGCTGAAGCCGCGCCTCGACCGGCTGGTCCGCGAGGGGGATCTGGTCCTGCTCAAGGGCTCGCGCAGCCTCGGGCTGGAGCGCGTGGTGAAGTGGGTCGGAGAGCGCGTGGCGTAGAAGGGGTTGGCGGGGGTCGTAGCTGGTAGCTGGTAGCTGGTAGTTGGTAGACGGTAGACGGTAGTTGGCCACGAGAGAGACACCGTGCCGCCGCGGGGGGCCGCGGCGAGAGGGGGAAGAAGATGCTGCTCTGGCTGTTCGGAAAGGGATTCAGCGACGGGATCACGCTGCGCGCGGCGCTGGCGGGGATCGTCGCCTTCGGCGTCTGCCTGCTGCTGGGCCCGCGGGTCATCGCGTGGCTGCGCGCGAAGAAGGTCGGCGAGCGGATCGAGAAGAACGACTCGGCGCAGCTCGACGAGATGATGAAGGGCAAGAAGGGCACGCCCACCATGGGCGGCCTCTTCGTGGTCTGCGCCATCCTGCTGAGCACCGCCCTCTTCGGGAATTTCAAAAACCCGGTGATGTGGGTGCTCGGGTTCACGGTGCTGGCGCTCGGCGCGCTGGGCGCGGCCGACGACTTCCTCAAGCTGTCCGGGCGCTGCAAGACCGGCATGGCGATGCGGACGAAATTCTGGCTGCAGGTCGCGATCAGCCTCGCGGTCGGCGTCGGCCTCCACATGGCGCTGGTCCGCTCCGACCCCGAGGTGGCGTCCCGCCTGCACGTCCCGTTCCTGGGCCACGTCAACCTGGGCCACCTGGTCTACCCCTGGTTCGTGATGCTGGTGATCGTGGCGACGACGAACGCGGTGAACATCACGGACGGCCTCGACGGCCTGGCGGGCGGCTGCCTCGGCATCTCGACGTTCGCGTACGCGCTGATCGCCTACATGGCGGGCCGGGTTGATTACTCAAAATACCTCGGGATGCCCTACGTGAGCGCGAGCGCCGAGGTGACGGTCTTCTGCACCGCGATGCTCGGGGCGACGCTCGGTTTCCTCTGGTTCAACAGCCATCCGGCGCAGGTCTTTCTGGGGGATTCCGGGTCGCTCCCGCTGGGCGGCGCCCTGGGCGTGGTGGCCTGCGCGACGAAGCAGGAGCTGCTGCTCTTCCTCGTCGGCGGGGTCTTCGTGATCGAGGCGGGGAGTTCGCTGCTGCAGATCCTGAGCTTCAAGACGACGGGCCGGCGGATCTTCAAGATCGCGCCGCTGCACCATCACTACCAGTTCCTGGGGCTGCCGGAGACGAAGATCACGCTGCGCTTCTGGATCGTCGCGGCGGTGATGGCCGTGTCGAGTCTCGCCCTGCTCAAAGTCGGTTAAAAGATCGCCTTGACCAGGAGCAGCAGGCCGATCAGGAAGATCGGGATCCCCAGATAGAGGATGCCGAGGGGTTCGACGAGGAGCAGTCCTCCGCCCATGAGGACGAAGCCCGTCGCGCCGATGCTGACGCGTCCGGCGATGCGCACCAGGGCGCCCGCGGCGCGCAGGGGGAAGGCGAGCCAGTCTTTCCAGTCCACGTCGCGCCCGTTCAGGCCTGGGGGGCCGTCTCCCGGGCCTTCTTCTCGATGGTGTCGAAGACCTTCATCAACTCGGCGGCCTCCGGCGAGTCGGGGAAGGCCTTCATGAGGGCGAGGGCCTTCTGGCGCGCGAGTTCCCACATCTCCAGGTCCATGTAGGTCCGCACGTGCTGCAGCATCGCCGTGAGGCCCTTCTCACGGAATTCCTTTTCCTGGTCGGCGCTGAGAGGCTCGCTGCGGGACACGAACTTCGGCTCCGCCTTCCAGCGGATCTCGTTGAGGTTCCGGGAGACCAGGTCCGCCTCCCGGGATCCGGGGAACTCCTTCACGATGGCGTTCGCCTTTTCGAGGGCGAGTTCCCACATCTCGAGGTCGACGTAGGTCTTCATCTCGTGGTAGAGCGAGGCGAGGCGTTCGCCGGCGGGCGGGGCCGCGGGGACGGCGGGAAGGGCCGCCGGGACGGGTTCGGGCCGGGGCGCCTCCTCGCGCCTTCCGAGCCGCGCGAAGAGGTCCAGGAGGGCGGAGGCCACCGCGAAAAGGGTCAGGCAGAGGAAGCCGAAGATCAGATGGCGGTAGCCGCTTTCCACCCGCTGCAGCACGGGCATCCCGGGATCGATGAGATGGCAGGCGGCGATGGCTCCGGCGCCGATCACCGAGAGGGCCGAGCCCAGGGCGAGGCAGGCCTGGAAGAGCACGCGGAAGCGCATCGCCCCAAGGTAGTCTCCCGGGCGGGGAAGATCAAGCAGGGGTTGGGACGCGGTCGGTCGACAGACGCGGGAGCGGGCCCCTATATCTTGGCGATCTCGGGCGGAGCCGCTAGGATGGGCGCATGAAACAGATGATCTCGCTGGGCTCCCTGATCCTGCTGGCCGGCTGCGCGACCGCGCCCAAGGAGGACTGCTGCATGTCCGCCCCGAAAAGCGTGCTGCGCCACGTGGTGCTCTTCAAGTTCAAGGACGGCGCCCCCGCCGACCAGGTCCGGCTCATCGAGCAGAAGTTCGGCGAGCTCCGCACGAAGGTTCCGAACATCATCGGCTACGAATGGGGCACCGACGTCAGCCCCGAGAAGCTCGCGCAGGGCTTCACGCACTGCTTCGTGGTGACGTTCCCGGACGAGGCCGCGCGGAACGCCTACCTGCCGCATCAGGCCCACCAGGACTTCGTCGCGATCCTGAAGCCGCACCTGGACAAGGTGCTCGTCGTGGACTACTTCTCGAAGAATTAGTCCACGCGTCCGACGGCGAACTTCAGGTAGTTGCCCTCGGGGAACGCGGCGATCACGGGGTGGTCGAAGCCCGCGCCCCGCGTGTCGTCGAGCCGGAAACGCCGGCCCGCCTGCTTCACTCCGGCCTCGATCGAGGCGATGAAGTCCTTCCGCGGGAAGTGGCTGGAGCAGGACGCCGCGCAGAGCGTGCCGCCCTTGGCGGTGACGGCGGCGGCCAGGCGGTGCAGGCGGGTGTAGCTCTTGCGCGCCCCCTCGGTGGCGCTCTTGCGCGGGGCGAAGCTCGGCGGGTCCGTGACGACCAGGGACCAGGTCCGGCGTTTCGCGACCGCCGCCTCGAGGAATTCGAACGCGTCCGCGGCATGAAAGCCCGCGTTCTCGAGCGGGAACCCGTTGAGCTCGAAGTTGCGCCGCGCGGCGTCCAGGGCGAGTTTCGCCACGTCGACGGTGTCGGTCCGGGCGGCGCCCCCGCGCGCGGCGTAGAGGGAGAAGCCCCCGCTGTATCCGAAGAGGTTGAGCACGGTCGCGCCCTTGGCGAGGCGCTCCACGAGGGCGCGGTTCTCGCGCTGGTCCAGGAAGAGGCCGCCCTTGCCCCCGCTGCCCGGGGAGACCTCGAAACGGAGCCCGTTCTCGAGGACCTGCATCTTCTCGGGAATGGTTCCGGCGAGACGCCGGCCCGTCTGGCGGTCGACGATGCCGCGGAGCGTCAGCGGCTTCGCCGCCTCCAGGAGGAGGGGGGAGACGTTGCGGTAATAGGCCCGGGCGCCGTCGCCGTCGAAGCGCACGACCGCCACGTCGTCGTAGAGGTCCACATGGATGCCGGGGAGGCGGTCGGCCTCGCCGTGCACCCAGCGGAAGGCCTGGGTGGTCTTGGGGTCGATGCGGGCGCGCCTCCGCGCCAGCGCCTCCTTGAGGCGGAGCCTCAGGACCTTCTCGGGATCCGGCAGCTTTCCGGGTTCGAGCAGACGCAGGGCGATGGGGGAGCGGGCGTCCCAGTATCCGACGGCGAGGGGTTTGCCGTCGACGCCCTGCAGTTCGACGAGGGTGCCGTCGGCGAGGGTGGGGGGCATATGGAGGGCTTCGCGGAAGATCCAGGGCTGGCCTTCCTTGATCTTGCGGGCGAGGTCGCGTCGGAGCCTGACGAGGGTCGGGGTCATGGGCGGGATTCTATCCTCAAAAATCTCCGCGTTCCGGGATAAATGTGCTTGATAAATGGGGCGAAAATGACGAAGCTTCTCCAATCGTTTCATTTTATTGTGGAGGATTGGTTATGGCGCGATCCCTTGCGGCTCTGGCTTTGGCGGCGGTCGTGGTTTCCGGCGTCGGTTGCGCGGGCGTGGCCGCTCCGGTGCACGGCTCCCTGTACACGGACGTGAAGTATCCCGCCATCGTGACGTCGAACGACGGCGGCGCGAAGTCGGGCTCCGCGACGGCCACGAGCTATCTCGGATTCGTCGCCATGGGCGACACGAGCGTCGAGTCGATCGCGAAGGCGGCCGGCATCAAGAAGGTGACGAAAGTGGATGCGCACGCGCGCAGCATCTTCGGCATCATCGGCTGGTACACCGTCACGGTCTACGGCGACTAAGTCGAAGCCTGATTTGAACGCCGCCGCGGGGGCGCAAGCCCCCGCGGCGGTTTCTTTTTACCCCCGCGATCCAATCCCGTAAGATGCCTCCCGTGAAACGGATTCCCGGACTGTCCACTCGAGCCGCGCATCCGCCCGGGCCGGAGACGGGCCCCTCGGAGCCGCTCGCGCCTCCGATCACGCTGGCTTCCGTCCACCGTTTCCCCGACCTGGACACGCTCGGCGCCGCCTCCCGGGGGGAGCTGGCCCGCGAGGGCTTCTACCGGCGCTACGGACACGCGAACGGACGCCAGCTCGAGGAATGCGTCGCGTCCCTGGAGGGGTCGGAGGACGCCCTCGCCTGCACGAGCGGCATGGCGGCCGCGCACGCGATGATCTCCGCCCTGGCGGCGCGAGGCGGTCTCGTCGTCGCCGCGCGGGATCTCTACGGCGGGACGACCTCGCTCCTGAGGCAGCTGCTTCCCCGGCTCGGGGTGGAGCTGCGCTTCCTGCCCCTGGAGGACATGGAGCGGGCGCTGCCCTCCGGCACGAAGCTCGCCCTCGCCGAAACGATCTCGAATCCGCTGGTCCGCGTGGCGGACCTGTCGCGCCTGGCGAAGAGCGCCCGTGCGGCGGGGGCCCGCCTCCTGATCGACAACACGTTCGCCTCCCCGGTGCTCTGCCGGCCGCTGGAGTGGGGGGCGGACGTGGTCTGGCACAGCGGCACCAAATTCCTCAACGGGCACGGCGACGCGATGAGCGGCATCGTCTGCGGATCGAAGGAGCTCCTGCGGCCGATGCGGAAGCTGGCGATCCTGGTCGGCGGGACCGTTTCGCCGCTGGACGCCTGGCTGACGCTGCGAGGGATCAAGACCGTCGGGGTCCGGGTGGAACGCGCCTCCAGGAACGCCGCGCTGATCGCGCGCCGCCTCGGAAGGCATCCGAAGGTCCTTCGCGTCCACTATCCCGGAGCCCAGCGCTACGTCTCCCCGGGCCGGGGGCCGGTGCTCTCCTTCGAGGTGCGGGGGGGCGTGAAGGGGGCCGACCGCTTCGTGCGGGCCTGCCGCCTCCTGGAACTCGCGCCCAGCCTCGGGGACGTGTCGACGACGCTCTCCCATCCGGCGCGCAGCTCCCATGCGGGGCTCACCCCCGCGGAACGGGCGGCGATCGGGGTCACGGACGGGCTCCTGAGGGTCTCCACGGGGATCGAGGATTCCGCCGACATCCTGGAAGATTTCGAACAGGCATTGAAGAAGGTATAGGACTCGAACGAGGACCGACGACATGACGACTCCCGCAACCCCGTCCCCCGCGCCCGCCGCGACGCCGCTGCCGCCGGCGGCCCCCGCCCCGGCCCTGATCACGATCGACGACTTCAAGAAGGTCGCGTTGAAGGTCGGCAAAGTGGTGGAGTGCACCGAGCACGCGAACGCCAACAAGCTGCTCGTGCTCAAGGTGGATCTGGGCGGCGGGGAGATCCGTCAGATCGTCTCCGGGATCAAGACCTGGTACGCGCCCGCGCAGATGGTCGGCAAGAGCGTGGTGGTGGTGGCCAACCTGCAGCCCGCGGTCCTGCGCGGGGTGGAGTCGAACGGGATGCTGCTCGCCGCCAGCTCGGGCGACCAGGTGATCGTGCTGAGCCCCGAGAAGGACGCCGTCCCGGGTTCGAAGGTCAGCTGACGCTACCTGGCGGGCGGCGGGGTCTTCGCGGTGCCGAGCGTGGCGCTGGAGTGCTGGAAGACGCCGCTGATGGTGCGCAGCATCGAGTCCCGCGTGAACGGCTTGACCACGTAGGCGCGGGCGCCCTTCTGGACCGCCGCGAGGGCCGCCTCCTTGGAGGCGTCGCCTGAGAGCACGATCACCGGCGAGGTGGTGTTCTCGCAGAGCCAGGAGACGAACTGGTATTCGTCCGACGTCGCCAGCCCCACGTCGAGGATGAGCGCGTCGACCTTGCGGTTCTCGGCGATCAGGGTCATGGCCTGGGCCTGCTGCTCCTCGAGCACCTGGTAGCCCGCCTCGCGCAGGAGCGAGGCGAGGGCCTGCCGGTACTTGAGCATGTCCCCGAGCAGGAGGATGGAGCGGCGCACGCCCGCGGGCACGGCGTAGGGATGCCGCGCCGCCGCGCCCTTCTGGGCCGGCAGGCGCGCGCTGGAGTCCGCCTTGAGGTGGACCATCGTGGCGCCTTCGCGGTCCATCACCTTGACGAAGCCCTTGGTGACGAGCACGTACATCGCGCGCAGCGCCTCGAAGCGGGGATAGAGGGAGAGGCGGATCACCTCGGAGATGCCGACCCGGCCGCTGATCTGGGCGTAGACGGCCCCGATCAGGTCCTCGCTGAGGCCGAGCTTGTCCGCCTGAAGGATCTTGGTCGTCCGGATGGGGATCATCGACTCGTCGTGGATGACCTTCTTGATCATGAGCAGCTCGTCGGCGCGGCGGGCGGCTTCCAGCATGACCGAGGTGGGGGAGGCGTCCACGACCACGTCCGCAAGCGGGAAGTCCTTGGGGCGGGCGGGTTCGGGGCCCTCCGTGAAGAGGAACTTCGCGTCCAGCCAGGAGAAGAGGTCGTAGATCTCCTCCTGGGCCTGTTCGCGCAGCGCCGTTTCGATGTCGGTCTTGGTGACGATCCCCTGGCGGCTGACGAGCTCCCCCAGCCGCTTGCCGGTCTTCTGCTGCTCCACGAGGAGCTGGTCGAGCTGGCCGCGGGAGATCTTCCGGGTCCGGATGAGGATCTCGCCGAGGGAGCTGGTCTTCTTGATGCTGGTGGAGATGAGCCGCATGCCCGCGGGGCCGATGAAGATCAGCTTCTGCATCGTGCCCTGCACGATGTTGAGCGTGCCGCTCTCCTCGTGCCCGGCCAGGTGCTGGAGCAGGTCCGGGAGGCTCAGAATCGAGACGTCGCCCCGAAGCTCACCCATCTGCGCGCATTCTCATCGAATCGGCCTGACCCTTCAAGACGTTTGCAATGCGTTCCAGGAGCAGGTCTTCCTTGAACGGCTTGACCAGGACGTAGCGCGCGCCGCATTGCAGGGCGTTCTGCACCGCGAGCTTCGAGGTGTTGCCCGCGAGGACGATGAACGGGACCTTCAGCTTCTCCCGGATGAGCTTGCAGAAAAGGAGCCCGTCCTCCGTCTCCAGCGGCACGTCGAGGAGCACGAGGTCGGCCTGGCGCCGGAGCACGTCCGCGGTGTCGTCGGAGGGGCGGCTCTCCACGACGTCGTATCCCGCGGAGCGGATGACCATCGAGAGCGCCTGCCGGAACGTGGGCAGTTCGCTCAGCAGCAGGACGGACTGCCCCTTCGACGCGATGCGGTCGTCGATCGGGGAGGGCGGCCTGCGGATCACCGTGTGGGGGGTGCTCGACCCGTCGCCGCGGTCGCGGATCTTGATCACGCCGCGCTGGGCGAGGCCGTACAGCGTCCTCAGCACGGTGAATTTCGGGAAGAGGGACTCCTCGATGATGTGGCCGACGGAGCGCTCCCCGTCGATGAGGGGGAGGATGTCCTCGATGGAACTGCGGTCGAGGCTGGGGTCGTCGAGTTCGGCGGGCAGTTCGAGGCGCTCGGCGACGAGCCGGACGTCGGGGATCACGGACTGGATGCGGGAGAGCTCGTCCACGCGGCGCGCCGCCTCCAGCATGATCGACATCATGTTGGTGTCGAGCACCACCGAGGCGAGCGGCCCCCCGAAGTTGCGGGTTTCGGCGGCGTTGCCGTACTGCTCGAAAACGAACGTCGCCCCGCTCCAGGTGAAGAGGTCGTAGATCTCCTCCGCCACCTGCTCCCGAAGCGCGCCCTCGATGACCGAGGGGTCCAGGATGCCGCGCTGGGAGACGATCGCGCCCAGGGGCGTGCCGGTCCGGCGCTGCTCGGCCAGGAGCTCGTCGAGCTGGTCGCGGGTGATCTTGCCCGCCCTCATGAGGATCTCGCCGAGCGGGTTGGTGCGGCGCGCGCCGCTGACGAGCCGGATGCCCTCGTCGAGGAAGCGGATGACCTTCTTCTGGTTGTCCTGCTGGATGGTCAGGTAGCCCTGGCAGTGGTTGACGGAGAGCATCTGGAGCAGATTGGCGATGCTCAGGACCTCCACGTCGCCTCGGATGGTTCCCATCTTGTCGCTTATCGAACGCGTTCCACGGGCACGGTGAAGCGCACCGTGTTGCCCTTCCGGTCCATGATCTTCACGTAGCCTAACACAAGCAGCCGGTATAGCGCGCGCATGGTCGCGAAACGCGGATAGATCGAGATTTGCACCACCTCGCGGACCGTGCGCCGTCCGTTGATGAGCGGCAGCACCGCGTCGATGGAGTCCACGTCGCCCCCGAGTTCGTCGGCCTGGATGTCGAAGGGAAGCCGGGCGAGGGACATCTCCTCGTCGTGGAGGATCTTGCGGATCATCAGGAGTTCGTCCGCGCGCCGGGCCGCCTCGAGGATGATGCTGGTGACGCTGGTCTCGAACGTCATGCCCGAGAGCGGGTAGTCGCCGAAGTCGGAGGGGGCCTTGCCCTCCATGAACTCGAAGCCCGCGTCCTCCCACATGAAGAGGTCGAAGATCTCCTCCTCGATCTGCTCGCGGAGCGCCTCCTCGACGTCCTTCTTCTGGACGAGGCCGCTTTCGACGGCGACCTGGCCGAGCTTCCACCCGAGCAGCCGCTGCTCCTTGAGGAGGGATTCCAAATCCTCCTTCGTGATCCGGCGGCGGCGGAGCAGGATCTTGCCCAGCTTGTTCATGCGCTTCATGCTCGACGAGAGCAGGCGCATGCCCTTCGGCGTGAAATGGATGCTCTTGCGCTCCTGGCCCCGCACGAGCGTGAGCACGCCCTCGCAGCGGTTCAGGGCGAGCGTCTGGAGGAGATTGCCCAGCCCGAGGATTTCCACGTGGCCTTTGAGGACCCGCATCATCGGGATCCTCCCGCCGTCGCCGGCGCGGCCAGGCCGCGGATGGCCTCGGGGTAGGCCTCGCATTCCGCCTGGAAGACGCGGGCGGCCAGCGTGTCGGGGGTGTCGCCCGGGAGGACGGGCACCCGCTTCTGCAGCAGGATCGGCCCGCGGTCGTACTCGTGATCGGCGAGATGCACGGTGCATCCCGACTCCCGGACGCCGGCCTTGAGCACGGCTTCGTGCACGCGGTGCCCCCAGAAGCCCTTGCCGCCGAAATCGGGCAGGAGGGCGGGGTGGATGTTCAGGACCCGGCCCCGGTAGGCGGCCGGGAACACGTAGCGCCGGAGGAATCCGGCCATGATCACGAGATCGATCGGCCGGCGGTCCAGGACGGCCGTGATCGCCTGGTCGAAGGCCGGGCCGACGACCTTCCTGTAGTCGACGACGGCCGAGGGGATACCGTTCGCCGCGGCGATGTCGAGCCCCTTCACGCCGGGATGGGAGGACACCACGACTTCGATGCGGGCGGGCAGGGTGCCGTCCCGGATGCGGTCGATCAGGTTCTGGAGGGTCCGGCCGCTTCCCGAAAGCAGGACCCCCAGGCGCAGCGGAACCGGGAACTGGGGCGGATGCCCGGGCCTGAACGTGTCGACCATGGTTCCCCTACTGTATCCCAGAAGAGGCCTGATCGGAAGCCCTCTGCGCTATCCGAGCGCCGTCACGCAGCGTCCGCAGAGGGCCGGGTGGGCGGCCTGGCGGCCGACGTCCGGCCTCAGATTCCAGCAGCGTTCGCATTTCGGGTGCGGGGACTTCTCCACGACCACGCTGAGGCCCTTCAGCTCCGTCGTCTCGGGTCCCACGGGCGCATCCGAGAGCAGCGCTTCCGACACGATCAGGATCGACGTGAGATCGACGGACTTCAGGGCCTGCTGCGTCTCCGGGTCGGTGGAGCACAGGCGGACGCTCGCCTCGAGCGACTTGCCGACGGTGCCCGCGCCGCGGAGCTTCTCGAGCTCGCGGTAGACCTCCGTCCGCACGCGCCAGATCCTGTCCCATTTCGCGTCCTGCTCCTCCGCGGCGGCCTTCGGCCAGAGGGCGAGGTGCACGCTGGAGGCCTCCCGTCCGGGCAGGTAGCCCCAGACCTCCTCCGCCGTGTGGCAGAGGATGGGCGCGCAGAGCTTCACGAGGGCGCTCAGGATCTCGTGGAGGACCGTCTGGCCGCTGCGCCGCTCGCGCGAGTCGCGGCCCGAGGTGTAGAGTCGGTCCTTGAGGATGTCGAAATACTGGGAGCTCATCGTCACGACGCAGAACTGGTGCAGGTCCTGGTAGGCGCGGAAGAACTCGTACTTCTCGAAATGCGCGGTCACGCGGCGGATGAGCCCCGACAGCTCCGCCAGGGCCCAGCGGTCGACGTCGAGCAGGTCGGCGACCCGGTCCTTCGAGGGGTCGAAATCCCCCGTCGAGCCCAGCAGGTAGCGGAACGTGTTGCGGATCTTCTTGTAGGGTTCGGCGCGTTCCTTGAGGATCTCCCAGGACATGGGCAGGTCGCTGCTGAAGTCGATGGAGGCGATCCAGAGGCGCAGCAGTTCCGAGCCGATCTTGGAGACGACCTCGTCCACCGAGATCAGGAAGCCGGACTTGGACAGCTTGTCCCCGGTGCGCGCGTCGACGAGGAAGCCGTGCGTCACGACCTCCTTGAACGGCGCCCGGCCGGTGGAGAGCAGGCTCGCCAGCAGGGAGACCTGGAACCAGCCGCGGTGCTGGTCGGTGCCCTCGAGGTAGAGTTCGGCGGGGAAGTGCAGCTCCGGGCGCTTCATGAGCACGGAGCGGTGGCTGGCCCCGGATTCGAACCAGACGTCGAAGATGTCCTGCTCCTTGTCGAAGTCGCCCGACCCGCAGGCGCAGCGCGTGCCGGCGGGCAGGATGTCCTTCGCCTCGGTGGTGAACCAGGCGTCGGCGCCCCCGCGGGCGACGAGGGCCTTGATCGCGTCGAAGCTCGCCTGGTTGAAGAAGAGCGCGCGGCATTTCGAGCAGTAGAAGGCCGGGATGGGGACGCCCCAGGAGCGCTGGCGGGACACGCACCAGTCGGGCCGTTCCGCCAGCATGTTGGCGATGCGCGTCTCGCCCCAGGCGGGGACCCACTTCGTGGTCTTGACGGCCTCGAGGGCCGCCTGCCGGGCGCCGGCGTGGTCGATGCTGATGAACCACTGCTCGGTCGCGCGGAAGATGACGGGCTGCTTGCAGCGCCAGCAGCAGGGGTAGTCGTGGGTGAACTCGGAGTGCTGCACCAGCACGCCGCTCTTGCGCAGGTCCTCGATGACGAGCGCGTTGGCGTCCCAGATGCGCTTCCCGGTGTACGGCTTCGCCTCCTCGGTGAAGCAGCCGCCCTCGTCGACGGGCGAGAGGATCGGCAGCTTGTACTTCAGGCCGGTCTCGTAGTCCTCGGCGCCGTGGCCGGGGGCGGTGTGGACGAGGCCGGTGCCGTCCGTGACGGTGACGTAGTCCGCGAGCACGACGGGGCAGGCGTGGCCGTAGAGGGGGTGCCGGTAGGTCTGCCCCTCGAGTTCGCGGCCCTTGATCGTCCCCGTCTGCTCGCCGATCTCGAATTTCTTGCGGAGTTCCTCCAGGCGCTGGGGCGCGACGATGGCCTGCCGGCCGCGGAAGGAGACGACGGCGTAGTCGAGGTCCCCTTTGACCGCGACGGCGACGTTCGCGGGCAGCGTCCACGGGGTCGTCGTCCAGACGAGCAGGTCGGTGTCCGGCCGGCTCGCCATGGGGAAGGCCAGGTAGATGGACGGGGAGGCGAGGCTCTTGTACTCCAGTTCCGCCTCGGCGAGCGCGGTGCGGTCCTGTAGGCACCAGTGGATGGGGCGGCGGCGCTTGGCCACATGGCCCTTTTTCCAGAGGAGTTCGAAGACCTCGATGATGCCGAGTTCGTACTCGTGGTCGATGGTCAGGTAGGGCTTGTCCCATTCGCCGAGGATGCCGAGGGACTTGAACTGGCGGCGCTGGAGGTCGATGTACTTCCGGGCGAACTCGAGGCAGAGCTTCCGGATGTCCGCCTTCGAAAGCTCGCGGGCCTTGGGGCCGAGATCCTTGAGCACCTTGTGTTCGATGGGGAGCCCGTGGCAGTCCCAGCCCGGCACGTAGGGGGAACGGAACCCCCTCATGGTGCGGAACTTCACGACCATGTCCTTGAGGATCTTGTTCTGGCCGGTGCCCACGTGGACGTCGCCGTTGGCGTACGGGGGCCCGTCGTGCAGGACCCAGAGCGGGGCGTCTTCACGGGCCTTCTGGATCCGGCGGTAGAGGTCCTCCTTCTCCCAGCGCTCCCGCATCCGCGGCTCCATCTGGGTGAGGCTGGCCGCCATGGGGAAGTCGGTCTTGGGAAGGTTGAGGGTGTCCTTGTATTTGTTCTCTGCCATAAGAGCGCGTCATGATAGCGAGGGGCGCAGGTCGAATCCAGAGAGCGGGGGGCCTCCCGCGTCGTTTTTTGATATTATGGGCGTCCACATGGAAGCGCATGTCTACACGGAATACCGGCTCAGCGACGGCATCACGTACGGACCCGTGAAGTCGCGGCGTCTGGGCGCGTCGCTGGGGGTCAACATCCTCCCGTTCGGCGTCAAGGTGTGTTCGTTCAACTGCAACTACTGCCAGTGCGGCTGGACGACCGACCTGGTGGATCCGGCCTCGCTCGCCAAATTGAAGTTCCCCGGCGCGGACGAGGTGGCGGAGGGATTGCGGACGGCCCTGCGCGGGCTGAAGGCCCGGGGCGAGACGCTCGATTGCATCACGCTAGCGGGCAACGGGGAGCCGACGCTGCATCCGGAATTCGCGGAGGTGGTGCGGGCGGTCCTCGCGGTGCGCGACGAGGAGCTGCCCGGGGTCCGCTGCGACATCCTCAGCAACGCCGCGCATCTGGACCAGCCCGGCGTGGTCGAGGGCTTGAACCTCCTCGACGCGCGCTTCCTGAAGCTGGACGCCGGAACCGAGGAGCAGTTCCTGAACATGAACTCGCCCGTGACCGGCGTCGGCATCTGGGACGTGATGCAGGGCATGAAGAAGATCCGCGATTTCACGATCCAGTCGATGTTCACGCGGGGGCGGCGGGACAACACGGACGACAAGTCGGTCTCGGACTGGATCGGCGCCGTCGCCCGGGTGAAACCGCGCTCGGTGCAGATCTACAGCGTGGACCGCTTTCCCGCGGACAAGAAGATCCTGCGCGTCGAGCGGCCGCGCCTGGAGGAGATCGCGCGCGCCCTGACGGAACAGACGGGGATTGAGGCGGACGTTTTCGGGTAGGAGGCCGACATGCTGGCCACGGTTTGTGCGTTCCTGCTTGCGCTGCCCGACGAGGCGGCGCTGCGGGCGGAGTTCGAGAAGGGCTTCAAGGCGCCGGAGCCCGCGGCCCGGGTGGCGTCCCTTTCCAAGCTTCACGGGGCCGTGCAGGAGAAGTCCCTCAAGCTCCTGGCGGGGGCCTTGAAGGATCCGGCCAAGGAAGTCCGGCTGGCCGCGGCCGCGGCGCTTGAGACCGTCAAGGACCGCAAGGGCGTGACGCTGGCCGAACTGGGCAAGGTGCTGAACCAGAAGGACGAGGAGCCGGAAGTGCGCCTGGCCTGTGCCAAGGCGCTGGTCAAGTCGCCGCTGCAGCTTCAGCCCATCCGCCATCTCCTGGACTGTATGGCGGGGATAGGCCGGACGGAGCAGAAGCTGCACCGGTTCGGCGCCGAGGTGACGGGCCTGCTCGACAAGCGGGTGGGGAAGTCCTACGGCGCGGACAAGGCGACGGTCGAGCGCTGGGAGGACTGGTTCACGGACAACAAGGAACGCCTGAAGGCGGAGGACGACAAGGTCCGGAC
Source organism: uncultured Planctomycetales bacterium (assembly GCA_964619955.1). Taxonomy (GTDB): domain Bacteria; phylum Planctomycetota; class MHYJ01; order MHYJ01; family JACPRB01; genus JACQFK01. The sequence continues at coordinate 2,437 of CAZUJF010000054.1, read as the reverse complement.
GTCCGACCCCTGAGGGAGGGGGCGTGTTCCGGAAACTGAGGACCTTCCGCGAAGTAGGCCCCGGGACCGCGGGAAGGGTGCTTGAAATGAGAAGGGGCGCTTGGATATAGTCTCGTTGGAAAGTGCCGGGAAGGCCCCCGTGGGGCCCCCGGAGGCTGAAAAGCATGAGCGAGATGAACAGGACGACAGGCCCCGGAGTCCCGGGGCTTTTTTCTTAATCTGTCCCCAGGAGACGCCATGACGCCCCCCACCGCGACGGGCAACCCGGCCCCTCCCCGCAACCGGGAGACGCTGGACCAGGTGACCATCCGCTTCGCCGGCGATTCCGGCGACGGCATCCAGGTCACCGGAACGCACTTCACCAACACCTCGGCCGTGCTGGGCAACGACCTGTCCACGTTCCCGGACTTTCCGGCCGAGATCCGCGCCCCGGCCGGATCGCTGCCCGGGGTCTCGGGCTTCCAGGTGCAGTTCGCGGCGAGCGACATCCATACGCCGGGCGACCGTCCCGACGTGCTGGTGGCGTTCAACCCGGCGGCTTTGAAGGTGAACCTGGCGGACATGCCCGCCAACAGCGTCGTGATCGTCAACACGGACGCCTTCGGCGAGGTCGACCTCAAGAAGGCCAACTGCAAGACGAACCCGCTCGACGACGGCTCGCTGGACAAGTACCAGACCTACAAGCTGCCGATCACCGAGCTGACGATGAAGGCCCTCGAGTCGATCAAGTTCGCCGAGAAGGACCGCCCCAACAAGGAGCGGAACAAGAACTTCTTCGCCCTCGGCATCCTCTACTGGCTCTACAACCGGCCGCTCGAGACGACGATGAAGGCCATCGAGCGGGAGTTCGCCAAGAAGTCCACGCCGGAGCGGCCCATCGTCCACGCGGCGCAGCTGGCCCTCAAGGCCGGATTCGCCTACGCCGAGGCGACGGAGCTGTTCCGCTCGCAGTTCACGGTGCCCGCCGCGAAGTATGCGCCGGGGACCTACCGGAACATGTCGGGGAACGTGGCCATCGCCCTGGGGCTGGTGGCGGCGTCGAAGCTGTCGGGGCTCCCGATCTTCTACGGCAGCTATCCGATCACGCCCGCTAGCGACATCCTGCACGAGCTGTCCAACTACAAGAATTTCGGCGTGAAGACCTTCCAGGCCGAGGACGAGATCGCCGCCGTCGCCGCGACGATCGGCGCCTCGTACGCCGGCTCGCTCGGCATCACGGGCACGAGCGGCCCCGGGGTGGCGCTGAAGAGCGAGGCCATCAACCTCGCCGTGATGGTGGAACTGCCGCTGGTCGTCGTGGACATCCAGCGCGGCGGCCCCTCGACGGGCCTGCCGACGAAGACGGAGCAGGCGGACCTGCTGCAGGCGATGTACGGCCGGAATTCGGAGTCGCCGGTGGCGATCGTCGCCCCGCAGACCCCCGCGGACTGCTTCGACGCCGCGGTCGAGGCCTGCCGCATCGCGATCAAATACATGTGCCCGGTCTTCCTGCTTTCGGACGGCTATCTGGCCAACGGGGCCGAGCCCTGGCTGATCCCGGACCCGGACAAGATGGCGAAGATCCCGGTCAAGTTCCGCAAGGACCCCGACGGGTTCGCGCCCTACCTCCGGAACGAGGTGACGCTCGCGCGCGAATGGGCGGTTCCGGGCACGCCGGGCCTCGAGCACCGCATCGGCGGCATCGAGAAGAGCCACATCCACGGCAACGTCAACTACGACCCCGAGAACCACGATTTCATGTGCCGCATCCGGGCGGCGAAGATCGCCCGCATCGCCCAGGACATCCCGGACGTCGAGGTCCACGGCCCCGCGGATGCGACGACGCTGGTGCTCGGCTGGGGCTCGACCTACGGTCCGATCCGCGCGGCGGTCGAGGACTGCCAGAAGCGGGGCATCAAGGTCGCGCGCGCGCACCTGCGCCACCTCAACCCGTTCCCGGCGAATCTCGGAAAGGTGCTCGCGAGATTCAAGAAGGTTCTGGTTCCCGAGATGAATCTGGGCCAGCTGGTCTTCCTCCTTCGGGCGAAGTTCCTGGTCGATGCCAAGGGCGTCAACAAGGTCCAGGGGAAGCCGTTCCTCGTGTCCGAACTGATCGACGTGATCGAGAAGGAGACCCGCTAACATGGTCGCACCGACACAGCCCCAGAACGCGGCCGCGGTCAAGTACGGCAAGGCCGACTTCCAGACGGACCAGGAGGTCCGCTGGTGCCCCGGTTGCGGGGACTACGCGATCCTCAGCTCCGCCCAGCAGGTCTTCTCGCAGCTGGGCGTCCCGAAGCACAAGATGGTGATGGTGTCGGGCATCGGCTGTTCCAGCCGCTTTCCGTACTACGTCAACACCTACGGGTTCCACACCATCCACGGACGCGCGCCGGCCGTGGCCACGGGCCTGAAGCTGGCGAACCCCGAGCTGCAGGTCTGGGTGGTCACGGGCGAC
>CAZUJF010000053.1:0-33438 GCA_964619955.1 uncultured Planctomycetales bacterium | reverse complement strand
GAGGTTGGGTCGCCAAACTATTTTTCTGGGGGGTCAAACTGGCGAAGTTGGGCTAGCCCGACTCAGTAGCCCTTGCGCTCCGGGGCGGCAAGCTGGGCGGGCGGAGGTCCCCAGCGGGGAACTTGGCTTAAAAGACGGGCTATGACGCTGGGGCCTCGATCGCCGCACGGATCGATTGCACGTTTTGCCAATTGATCCCGTAGTCGGCAATCGTGATCCATAGCCTGGGCCGACTTGCGATGGTGATCAGGGAGGTTCCCTCTTGGGTCGGGGTCAGGCGGATCTCGATCAGCTCCCCAAACGATTCCCAGGACCAGCGGGTCCGGAGACAAATCATGTCCGGTGCCCTCTCGTTCGTCAGTTGCGGGGCACTCGGAAGGGTCCGGACTGCGGCAAGACACTTTGCGAAGGCGGCTCCAGGTGAGAGGGGAGCATGGATTTGGATCTCGTGGCGGACGCAGTTCGGGTCCGCTTGGCCCCGACGCCGGGCGCGAGCCACATGGAGACCACCCATGAAGACAGACATCCCGAGGCCGTAAGCGATGCCGCAGAGAAGACCCGCCGCGAGCCGCTGGGACCACGACCACGACCCTTTGAATCCAAAAAGCACCACAAAGCCGCCGAACAGGGTGCTCATGAGAAAGAAGGTCCGGATGTAGAACCTGCCAATTCCAGTCATCTTGATTCGTGCGTCAGACATGTTTCCTGGTGGAAGTCTAGCACGAGAGGGGAAGAAGGGGCGTGGAGTTATGGGAGGGGAGCGGTGACGTGGCCTGCAAGCCCAGGGATCCTGGGCTCGGGGACGGCACGGGGGAGGGACTCAGTAGCCCTTGCGCTCCGGGGCGGGGCGCGGAGTCGGCGGGGGGATGGGGAGGCCGGCGGCTTTCAGGACCTCGTGCAGGGCGGCGAGCGTCTCGGGCGAGGGCTTGAAGTTGCCGGGCCGGAACCCCTCGGCAATCATGATCGGCGTCCGGCCCTGGCGGTTCTTCTTGTTCCAGACCTCGATCTTGGCGCCGCGCGCGGCGAGGAAACGCACCGCGCCCGGGAAGTTCTTGTAGGCCGCGCCGTGCATCGCCGTCTCGCCGTCCCGGTCCACGGCGTTGATGTCCGCGCCCTTCTCGAGCAGCCAGGCCAGCGTCTCCTGGACTTCCTCCTCGGTCCCGGCCTCCTGCGGCGTCTGCAGCGTGCCGAAGCCCGCCGCCACCATCAGGGGCGTGCTGCCGTCCGCGTTCGTCCGCAAAGGATCGGCCCCGAGTTCGGCGAGCACTTTGATCAGCGGCAGGTCCGCGCGGCGGGCCGCGTAGAGCAGCGGCGTCGCGCCGACGGCCGACAGCTTGCCGTTCGAAGGGTCGCCCTTTTTCAGCGCGAGATTCACGTCCGCCCCGCGCTTCACCAGTTCCCGCACGAACGCCAGGCTGTCGATGCGCCCCGACCCGTCCGGCGGCGGCTGGCCGTCCTCCTCGTCCCCCCGGTGCGGCTTCCGCACCCAGCTCAGCGCGTGCAGGGGAGAAAAGCCCGCGCGCACATCGTTCGGGTCCGCGCCGGCGTCCACGAGCGCCAGGGCCAGCTCGAAGTGGCCGTTCTCGACGGCGAGCAGCAGGGGACCCGTGCCCTTGCGGACCGCGCCCCGGCCGCCCGAGGGCGACTCGATCGCCTCCTTCGGGTCTGCGCCCGCCTTCAGCAGCACGCGGACCGCGTCGAGGCGCCCGTTGCGGGAAGCGAAGTGCAGGGCGCCGAACCCGCTCTTGAGCTTGCGACGGACGTCGGCGCCCGACGCGAGCAGCAGCGAGACCGCGTCCGCGTGTCCTTCCGCGGCGGCCGCCATGAGGGCGGTCAGATCGCCCGCGTCCACCTTCGCGCCCTTGGCGATCAGGGCCTTCAGCGGACCCGGCCGGCCGGTCCGCGCCGCCGTCAGCAGCGGCGGCTCGGTCCCCGTATTCACTTCGGCCCCCGCCTCGAGCAGCAGGACAACGAGCGCCTCGTTCCCGTTCAAGCAGGCCAGCGAGAGCGGCGTGACCCCGAAGCGGTTGGCCGGCTTCGCCTTCGCACCCTTCGCCAGGAGCTCCCGCGCGGCGTCGAGGCGGTCGTGGTGCGCGGCCCAAAGGAGCGCCGTCGTCCCGTCCGGCTGCGCGGCGTTCGGATCCGCGCCGGACGCGAGCTGCGCCGAGAGCGACTTCCAGTCGGCGCGTTCGGCGGCGTCCGCCGTCTGCAGGACGAGCAGCAGGGCGAGGAGCATCTTAGAAAAGGTCCGCTTTGCCGCTGCTGTCGGCGAACGCGTCCAGCGGCACCCCCGCCTTCTCGAGCAGGGTCAGGTGCACGTTGGCGAGCGGCGTGGCCTTCGCGTAGCGCACGTGGCGGTTCCCGCGGAACCCGGTCGGCGCGCCGCCGGCCACGATAATCGGCAGGTTGACGTGGTCGTGCACGTTCGGGTCGCCCATGCCGCTCCCGTAGAGCAGCGCCGTGTGGTCCAGCAGCGAGCCGTCGCCGTCGGCCGTCTCCGAGAGCTTCTTCACGTACTCCGCGAGGAGCGAGACGTGGAAGCGGTTGACCTTCGACATCCGCTCGATCTTCGCCGGGTCGTTTCCGTGGTGCGAAAGCGGGTGGTGGGGTTCGCTGACCCCGATCTCCGGATACGTGCGGTTGCTGGTCTCTCGCAGCAGCTGGAACGTCGCGATGCGCGTCACGTCGCCGCGGTACGCCAGGATCTGCAGGTCGAACATCAACCGGGCGTGGTCGGCGTAGGCCGCGGGCACGCCCACGGGCCGGTCGAGGTCCGGCAGGGCGCCCTTGTCCACCTCCGACGCGGCCTTCTGGATGCGGCGCTCCACCTCGCGCACGGAGTCGAGGTAGGCGGCGACGTGGGCGCGGTCGGCCGGCCCGAGCGAACGCTCGAGGCGGGAGAGGTCGTCCTTCACGAAGTCGAGCAGGCTGCCCCGCTTGCGCAGCGCGGCGCGGCGCTCGTCGGGGCTGCCGCCGTCGCCGAAGAGCTTCTCGAAGACGAGGCGCGGATGAGCCTCGGCGGGGAGCGGCGTCGTGGGCGACGACCACGAGAGGCAGTTCTGGTAGACGCAGGCGTAGCCGTTGTCGCACTGGCCGATCACCTGCATGAGATCCATCGCCAGCTCGAGCGAGGGCAGGCGCGTCTCCTTGCCGATCCGCGCCGCCGCAAGCTGGTCCGCGGTGGTCCCGAGGCGGAAGTCGGAGCTCTCCGTGTGCTTCGCGCGCGCGCAGCTGAGGAAGGACGAGTTCGACGTCGCGTGCGTGCCGGGATAGGCGTTGCGGATCTCGGTGTTGCTGATCACGCAGATCTTCGAGCGCACGGGCTCGAGCGGCGCGAGGATCGGCGTCAGCGCGCCGAGGGCGTCCTCGCCCGACGGCGTCCAGCGGGACATGTCGGCACCCATGGCCATGTAGATGTAGCCGAGGCGGCGGACGGGTTTGGCCGCGGGCGTGAGCGCGGGCGCCATCGCGTCGAGGAACGGGAGCGCCAGCGCCGCGCCGGCGCCGCGCAGCAGCGTGCGCCGGGAGAGGGCCTTCCGCGTCACGAATGCGCTCATGGCTTCCACCTCATCCTGAAGGGAACGGAGTTCACCACCCCGCTCACGAGTCCCGAAAACCTATAGCCCGACGCTGCCGCTTTGTGGACGATCTCGCGCAACGCCGGCCCATCGGCCGGTCCCACCGAGCGGCCGAGCGCATACACGAGCAGCTTCTCCGCGAGGGCCTCGGCGAGCAGTTCGGGACGTTTCAGGAGGGCCGCTTCCAGTCCCGCCACGCCCTGGAACTCGCTTCCGTCCGGGAGGCTGCCGGCCGTCTCCACGGGCAGACCGGCTTCGAGCTCCCGGCGTCGTCCCAGCGCGTCGAACCCCTCGAGGCCGAAGCCGGGAGGATCGATGGTCTTGTGGCAGGAGGCGCAGGCGGGATTCTGGCGGTGCTGGCGCAGCCGTTCGCGCACCGGCAGCTTCTCGGAGACCGGGTCGTCCTTGAGGGCCGCGACGTCGGCGGGCGGCGGGGGCGGGGGCGTGCCGAGCAGCGTCTCGAGGATCCACTTGCCGCGCAGGACCGGCGAGGTGCGGTTCGCATAGGACGTGACCGTCAGCACGCTCGCGTGGCGCAGGAGGCCACCGCGGCCGGCGGCGGGATCGAGCTCGACCCGGCGGAAGCGGTCGCCGGCGACATGCGGGATTCCGTAGTGCCGGGCGAGGCGCTCGTTGAGCCACGCATGGTCGGAGCTCAGGAGCGCCGTCACCGGGCGGTCCTCGCGGACGAGCCCCTCGAAGAGCAACTCGGTCTCGCGGCGCATCGACTGGCGGAGGTTGTCGTCGAAGTCGGGATAGAGCCGTCCGTCCGGGAGCACGCCCTCGAGGTTGCGGATCTGGAGCCACTGGGCGGCGAAGGACTGCGAGAGGACGGCGGCGGCGCGCGGATCGGCGAGCAGACGGCGCGCCTCGCGTTCCAGGATGCCGGGCTTGCGGAGGTCGCCGTGCTCGGCGAGGGCGAGCAGGGCGTCGTCGGGGATGCTGCCGTGCAGGAAGAACGAGAGGCGGGAGGCCAGCGCGACGTCGTCCAGCGGATAGGTGGCCCGGGACGGGAGTCCCTCGGGGTCGCGCTCCACGCGGAAGAGGAAGGAGTGGCTGACGAGGACGGCGGCGAGGGAGCTTTCGACGGCGGCTTCGAAGTCGCCGCTCTCGCGGGCGCTGCGCCAGACGCCGACGTAGCGCTCGAGTTCGGCGGTATCGACCGGGCGGCGGAAGGCGCGGCGGAGCAGGGGCGCGAGGATGGCGCGGGCGGCGGGCTCGTCCTGGCCCGTCGCGGCGAGGACGCGGCGCCGGCTCGGCGTGTCGCCGGGGCCGCTGGGGTCGAAGGGGCCGACGAGGGTGACTTCGTAGAGGGCGGGCGCGCGGCGGGGGTGGCGGTGGGCATTGAAGGACGACACGTAGGGTTGGCGGAGGGTCTCGATCTCGCTGCGCTGTTTTTTGAGGAAGGTGACGGCGAGCTCGCGGGGGCCGGCGCGGACCTTGAGGCGGGCGCGCAGGTGCGCATCCACCAGGACCTGGCCGCGATCGTCCTTCCCGGGCCGGCGGATGGTGAACTGCTGGACGGGCTCGCGGTCGATGAGGATCACGATCTCGTGCGTCCCGTTGAGGCCTTCGACCTCCTCGTTGCGGTCGCGGGCCAGGCGGAGGCGGAAGTCGTACTCGCCGTCGGCCGGGAAATGGTAGATGGTCTTCAGGCCGCCGCGGGTGCCGGGCGGGAGGCCGTCGAGGCGGTCCTCCTGCGTGAGGTCGGGTTTCACGCGGAAGGTCTCGCCGCCGGGCGAGCGTCCGGTGTGTCCCAGCGCGAGCCGGGCGATGCGTTCGGCGGCGGCGAGGTAGCGGTCGAGGGCGCCGGCGGAGAGAGTGCCGGCGGGGGCGCTGTCGAAGCCGTGGGACGACTCATCGGCCGGGAGGAGGGCGGCGGGGTCGATGTCGAGGTCGAGCAGATCCTTCACGGCGCGGCGGTACTCTGCGCGGGTGAGGCGTCGCAACGCGTCGCTGTGGCCCGGATTGGGCGGCAGCGTGTCCAGGCGCGCCTCGAGGCCCTCGAGCGCGGTCTGGTAGCCGGTTTCGTCGGGCCGTTTCTTCCCGGGCGGGGGCATCTGGCGGGTGCGCAGGCGGCGGACGACTTTCTCCCAGACGAGCGGATTCGCGGTCGGATCCGCGGTCAGGACGCGCTCGAGGTCGAGTCCGCCCTTGGGCTCCCCGGCATCATGGCAGCTGACGCAGTTCTGGTGGGTGAATTTCCGCCAGGCAGGGTCTTCGGCCTGGAGGAGCGTCAGGAGGGAGGCCAGGCAGGCCGCGATCATGCGCTCATCCTAACAAGTGCCTCCGGGCCAACCTGTCCAGTATGCCGGCCGGCGCCGGATCCAACGCCGAAATCCGCCGTGCCGGCCTTTCTTTGTCGCTTGATCGACCTTGTATCCAAATCCTCAGGCCGGGATATATAGTGAGGTGACGAAAGAGGAACTGATCCGGAAGCTCAAGGATCTTCCGGACGCACAGTTTGCCCAGGTGGCGCCCTTCCTCGAAGCCGACCTGGACGCCGTTGACGACCTGGCGGCCTTGCACAAGGAGATCGAAGCCGGCCGTCGAAGCGCCGCCTCCGAACCCACCCTGGAGGCCGCATCCGTCTACGCGCGGGTGCGGCAAGCTCTTTCGACATGACCCGCCCCGTCCGCTGGACGGTCCGCGCCGCCGGTCACGCTCCGCGAAGCGGCCACTTAGATATTCGCGCTCCTCAACTTCTCTGCCCTATCCGCCGGCCGGCGGCGTGGGCCCGCAAGGAGGATGGCGATGAAAGACGTGATGAGTGTGCGGCTGGGTTCCGAGGGCCTTCGGCGCCTGCGGGAACTCGCCAAACGCGACCATAAGGAGCTGTCCACGGTCGCCCGCGAGCTCATGGACTACGGCTGGCTCTTTCTCATGCTTCGCGAATACCGGGAAGGAAAGCGGTCCCTGGGATCCTTTGCGGAAGCGCTTGGCGTCCCGCTGACGGAAGCGATCGAGCTGCTCGCCGATCTCGGCGTCCGGTCCCCCCTGGAGTACGACGACTACCTGCGGGCCTATGCCGGAGCGGCGGAATTCCTGGGAGCGAAGAAGCCGAAGTAGGCGGCTCGCCTGGGGTGCCCCCGAATTCAGGAGCTGTGCGGAGGGCCGTCGGGAGGAGCCTGCTTCAGAGGCCGCTGCGCGAGTCGGCCGTGCGTTCCGGGAACCCTGAGCGGCGGCAGGGACTTCTTGGGGAGGCGCAGATAGGCGGCGACCATGGCGGGTATGGGTGCGGCCATGAGCAGACAGGACACAGTGAAGAGGGTGGCAGTTCGGTAGTATTCAACCGCACCCTCTCTAAGCGCCAGGAGGGAAACTTCCCCTGCGCGTGCCAGTGTGAGGATTGCTCCAGGGAAACAGGTGAGGCACCCCAGCCCGTAGGCCCATCGCCATCCTTTCATGATGCCGAAGAAGGACAGTTCCAGAAGGATGACGTGAGCAGCAAGCGTGCCCGCGATGGCGTACCGAACTGTATCAGACTCGCCCGACAGGAACGCTGCCCCCGCGACGACCAAGAGGAATGCGGCCAGGACCTGGAGCAACACCATCGCGTAGGTCCTGGATCGTTGTCCAGCAGCGCCGGGATTCGGGGGCTGCCCCTCCCTCTCGCCCATGCTCACGGAAACAGCCGGCGGCGGCGGGCCTCGTCGTAGCCGAGGACCTGCAGCGGCGGGCCGCTCTGGAGCTCGACCCGGTCGCCGAGCGCCAGGTCGTAGCGCACCCGGCTGCCGTCGATCCAGAGGCCCAGGTCCACCGTCAGCGTCTGCAGCGTCAGCTTCGGCGTGAAGCCCGAGGTGATCGCGTAGCGGCGCACCGGCCAGGTGTAGGGTTCGCGCACCAGGAACTGCAGACGGCGGGACTCGATCGGCATGCGCCGCCCGCCCGCCGAACGGATCGCGGCCGTCGAGCCCGCCGCGGTCGATACCCAGACGCCCGAGCTCTTGTGGTCCTCGCTGGCCGTCCCCGTCCAGAGGCGGTAGCGCGTCATGGCGGCGGGGTTCTTGTGCGCCACCAGCGCGTCATTGAAGGCGAGCTCGCGCGTCGCGCGGCCGTTGATCTCGATCGACATGCGCCGGATGCTCGTCGCCTTCAGCCGGCCCTCGAGCGCGCGGTCCAGCACCGGGCCGAACGTGGCGCGGTCCGCCCCCATCCAGAGGCCGAGCGAATGCGCGGGGTCGGAGTTGATGCCCAGGATCGGCGCCGTGCGGAGGTGCCGCGCCGCGGCGAAGAAGGTGCCGTCCCCGCCGAGCGCCACCACCAGGTCGTATTTGCGGCGCGCCGCGTGCGAGCCGCGATGGACCGCGTCCACCGGGACCCCGCGCCGGGCGAGATGCGCGGTGACGTCGCCCAGGGCGCGCCGGTTCTCCGCGTCGGAGCGGACGAAGCGCGCGCGGTCGGGCGCGTCGAGCTGCGAGAGTCCCTTGCCCACGTCCCCGTGGGCCTCGAGGAAGGACCTCTTGTAGACGATCAGCACCCGCATGCGAACCAGCTACCAGCTACTAACTACCCGCTACCGTCTTAGAACTTCCGCGCGATCGGGAAGCGGCGGCCCGTGCCGAACGCCTTCGAGGTCACCCGGATGCCCACCGGCGTCTGGCGGCGCTTGTACTCGCTCCGCTCGATCAGGGCGACGGTCTTCTCGACCGCCTCCTTCGAGTGGCCGGCGGCGATGATGTCCTCCGCGCTCTTGCCCTCCTCGACGTAGAGCTTGAGGATCGGGTCGAGCACGCCGTAATCGGGCAGGTCGTCCGTGTCGCGCTGGTTGTGGCGCAGCTCCGCGCTGGGAGGGCGCTGGATCGTGTTGTTGGGGATCAGCTCGCGGCCGGAGTTCACGACCTCCTTCGCGATCTGGTACACGAGGGTCTTCGGCACGTCGGCCAGCACGTCGAGGCCGCCCGCCATGTCGCCGTAGAGCGTCGTGTAGCCCGTGGCGAGCTCGCTCTTGTTGCCCGTCGAGAGCACGAGGTGGCCCAGCTTGTTGGAGAGGGCCATGAGCATCGTGCCGCGGATGCGCGACTGGAGGTTCTGCTCCGCGAGATCCCCGGTCTTGGCGGGGAAGAGGCGGTTCAGGTCCTCGGTGTAGGCGTCGAAGAGCGGCTGGATCGGCAGCGTCCGGAAGTCGATGCCGAGGTGCTTCGCGAGCGACTCGGCGTCGTTCCGCGACGCGTCGCTGGAGAACTGGCTGGGCATGAAGACGCCCATGACGTTGTCCGGCCCGAGCGCCTCGGCCGCGATCACCGCGGTGAGCGCCGAGTCGATGCCGCCCGAAAGCCCGACGACGGCCTTCTTGAAGCCGCACTTGTGCGCGTAGTCGCGCGTGCCGAGCACCAGGGCGCGGTAGACGGAGTCGGCGTCCGAGAGCTTCAGACCGTGCTGGTCGCCGGCGCCGTAGTCGAGGTCGATCATGATGATGTCCTCCTCGAACGGCTTGGCCTGCGCGATGACGTGGCCCGCGGGGTCCACCGCGAAGGAGTTGCCGTCGAAGACGAGCTCGTCGTTGCCGCCGACCTGGTTCACGCAGACGACGGGGACGTTGTAGGTCTTCGCCTGCTTCTTCATGAGCTCCAGGCGCTGGGCGTCCTTGCCGATGCTCCAGGGCGAGGCGGACATGTTGATGATGATCTGGAACTTCTTCTTCGCCATCTCGGCGAGGGGGTCGCGCGCGTAGCGGCGCGGACCGCACATCTCGTCGGTCCAGATGTCCTCGCAGATCGTCAGCGCGACCTTCATGCTGCCGATCTTGAGCGGCGAGGTGCCGGCGGCGGGCTCGAAGTAGCGCGCCTCGTCGAAGACGTCGTAGCAGGGCAGCAGGGACTTGAACGAGACGTAGGCGATCTCGCCGCCGTCCAGCAGCGCCGCCGCGTTGTAGAGCGGCTTGCCCTCGGCGGAGAGGTTCTTCTCCACGAAGCCGACGAGCGCGGCGATGCCCTTCACCTTGGGCGCGAGTTCGCTGAGCGCGTTGATGTTCGCCTCGATGAAGGAGGGGCGCTCGAGCAGGTCGCGCGGAGGATAGCCCGTGAGGCTGAGCTCCGGGAAGACCACCAGCTGCGCGCCGAGTTCCTTCGCGCGCCCGATGTAGTGCAGGATCTTCTCGACGTTGCCCGCGATGTCCCCGAGGGTCGGATTGATCTGTGCGGCCGCGATTTTCATCGCCTGTCCTTTCCGGGGCATCGGGCGTTCCGGGGAGCTTTCCCCGGGGCGTCCGGCCCCATTTGGTTTCGAAGCAGCCCCCGATTCCCCCCCTCTCAGCCCTCCCCAGCACGCTGCGACAAGAGTATCCCCGCGTACGGCTTCGGCGCTGAATGACTCTAAGGCTTGCCTGCCAAGGAGTTGCGACGACCCGGACCCTTTCAACGAAATGAAGCTGGCCCGGGGCGGGTGATTTTATACCTGCCCTGCCGCGGGGATGCAACTGTTTTATACCTCTGTCATGTCGGGCCCGATGGATCGTCAAAGCGGTGTTATAGTTCGGAGGGGTGTCAGGGATGAGCGTTTGGGCGGCGGGAGACACGGTCCACGGGCATCGCCTGGTCGCGCCGGTCGGGGCCGGTCGCGACGGCGAGGTCTGGCGGGCGATGCATCTCGGGCAGGAGGTCGCGCTCAAGATCCTCTCCGGACCGCGTCCCGTCTCGGCGTTGCGCCGCGCGCTCGAGGCCCAGGTCCGGCTCGGCCGCCTGGCCGGCCCGGACGGCCGCTGGTTCCCCCGGATCGAACACGCGGACCTCGACGCCGATCCGCCCTGGCTCCGCATGTCGTTCATCCCCGGGATGACGCTCGAGGACCTGCTGCGCTCCGCGGAGCTGACGCTCGAGGAGCGGCTGGACCTGGCGGAGCAGGCGCTCGAGGCGCTCGCCGTGGTGCACCGGCACGACCTCATCCACGGAGATCTTTCGCCGCAGAACGTGCGCGTGACGCCGCAGCGGGAGGTCCGCCTCATCGACGTCGGCTTCGGCGCCGCCGCGGAGGAGGCGCCGGACATCGTGACGAGTTCGCCCGGGCCCGGGGAGGCGCAGGGCGTCGCCGCGCCGCTCTACGCCGCGCCGGAGCGCTTCGACCGCGTCTCGGGACCCGGAAAAGCGGCGGACATCTTCTCCTTCGGCAAGCTCCTGTACCGGCTGATCACGGGGGAGCAGCCCTTCGTGGTCAAGCCGGTCACGCTGAAGGCCCGCGCGCTGGGCGCCGCGTGGGACGCGTTCCTCTTCAAGTGCCTGGAGGAGCGGCCGGAGAACCGCCACCCGGACGCCCCGGCGGCGCTCGCGGAACTGCGCCGGCTGCGGCGTCCGACCGCCGTGGTGCGCTTCGTCGAGGAGCCGGGGCGCGCCGATGCCGAAGCCGCCTCCGAGGCGGAGGTTTCGATGCTGCCCGCCGCCTTCGCCACGCTGCTGGGCTACCTGTTCTTCTGGGTCCCCGGCGCGCTGCTGAACGCGGCGTATCTCGTGCGGGCGCGCGAGATCGAGGCCTCGACCGGGAAGATCCCCTTCGGCACGGGCGCGCTCCGCGTGATGCAGGCGCTGCTCTTCTGGCTGCCCCTGGGCCTGCTGGCCGCGGGCATCCTCCTGGCGGCGTCCCTCGTCACCCTGGTCCGGCTGGTGCGCTGACGGGGCTCTTTGCTATAGTTGCGCGGATGCCCGTCGGATTCGGCTACGACCTGCACCGCCTCGTCCCCGGCCGCCCGCTGCTGCTCGGGGGCGTCGAGATCCCTTATGACAGGGGGCTGCTCGGCCACTCCGACGGCGACGTGCTCCTGCACGCGGTGACCGACGCGATCCTCGGCGCCGCCGGCCTCGGCGACATCGGCGGGCTCTTCCCGGACACGGATCCCTCGATCAAAGGCATCCAGAGCGCGACGATGCTGGCGAAGGCGCTCGAGCTTATCCGCGGGCGCTTCGAGATCGAGAACGTCGACGTCACCGTGGTCGCGGAGGCCCCCAAGCTCGCGCCGCACCGCGAGACGATCCGCGCGCGGATCAGCGGCCTGCTCGGCGGCGCCCCCGTGAACGTGAAGGCGAAGACGAACGAGGGGCTCGGGTATCTCGGGGCGAAGGAGGCGGTCGCCTGCTACGCGGTCACCCAGCTCAGGGCGCTGAAGCCGTGAGATTCCACAACACGCTCACGCACAAGCTGGAGGACTTCGAGCCCTCCGAGCCGGGCCACGTCCGCATGTACAACTGCGGGCCGACGGTCTACGGCGACCAGCACGTGGGCAACTACCGCACCTTCGCGTTCGCCGACACGCTGCGGCGCGCCTTCGAGTTCAAGGGCTGGCGCGTCACGCAGATCATGAACATCACGGACGTGGGCCATCTCACGCAGGACGACATCGACTCCGGCGAGGACAAGATCATCGTCAAGGCGCGCGAGCTGGGCTGGACGGCGCTGCAGGTCGCCGAGCACTTCATGCAGCGCTTCTACGAGGACCGCCGCACGCTGCTTTTCCGCGAGCCCTGGAAGTTCACGCGCGCGACGGACTACATCCCCGAGATGATCGCGCTCGTGAAGACGCTGATCGAGAAGGGCTGCGCCTACGTGGTCGGGAAGGGCGACGTCTACTTCGACGTCTCGAAGTTCCCCGGCTACGGGAAGCTCTCGGGGAACACGGTCGAGACGCTGAAGGCCGGCGCCCGCGTGGAGATCAACACGGACAAGCGGCATCCCGCCGACTTCGCGCTCTGGAAGACGGACGAGAAGCACCTGATGCAGTGGGACGCGCCCTGGGGCCGCGGCTTCCCGGGCTGGCACATCGAGTGCTCGGCGATGTCGATGAAGTATCTCGGCGAGACGCTCGACATCCACACGGGGGGCGAGGACAACATCTTCCCGCACCACGAGTGCGAGATCGCGCAGAGCGAGGCGGCGACGGGCAAGCCGTTCGCGCGCTTCTGGCTGCACGCGCGGCATCTGCAGTGGGACGGCGAGAAGATCTCCAAGCGGCTGGGCAACGTGGTGCTCGTGAAGGACATGACGGGCCGGGGCTACACGCCGCACGAGATCCGCTACGTGCTCGTCTCGACCCGCTACAGCCAGCGCGTGAACTTTTCCTGGCAGGGCTTCGACGACGCGAAGAAGGCGGTGGGCAGCCTCGCGGAATGCCGGCGACGCCTGGCCGACGCGGCGAAGAAGGCGGGCGCGGCGGCGGGGCCGGACCTCGAGAAGCCCCGCAAGGACTTCGAGGCGCGGCTGGACGACGACCTCGATTCCGCCGGCGCGATCGGCGTGCTGCACACGTTTTCGCGCGACTGCAACCGCGCCGTCGACCAGGGGCTCGCGGGGGAGGGCGCCTCGAAGGCGCTCGCGCTGCTCGACCGGATGGGGGACGTCTTCGGCATCGTTCCCGGAGGCGGCGGCGAGGAGAAGCCGCCCGACGAGGTGGTGAGGCTGGCGCAGGAGCGGCAGGACGCGCGCAAGCGGAAGGACTTCAAGGCCTCCGACGAGGCGCGCGACCGCATCAAGGCCCTGGGCTGGTCCGTCGAGGACACCAAGGACGGCGCGAAGTTCAGGAAGCTGTAGCGGCGGGGGCGGCGCGCGGGCGGCGCAGGGCCAGCCCGGCCTCGACCGCCAGGTGCGCCGCGAGCCCCATCAGCAGCAGGCTCACGACCCCGTTGATCGTCTTGGGGGTCAGGCCGAGCTCCCCCCGGAATGCGACCGCGACCTGGATGCCCAGCGACCAGAGCGTCATCGCCGAGACGAAGATCATGGGCAGCAGCGTGAACCAGTAGGCGCGGCCCTCGTGGCGCAGCCAGACGGTCACCGTCAGCAGCGTGAGCGCGGCGAGCAGCTGGTTGGAGGTCCCGAAGAGCGTCCAATAATCCCGCCAGGAGCCGGCCTTCGAGACGAGCAGCAGGAGGAGGGGCACGGCGCAGCTGACGAGCGTCGCCGCGATCGCCCCCGCCTTCGAGGCGAGCCCGAAGATCTCCTGGAACAGATAGCGCGCGAGGCGCGTGGCCACATCGAGCGTGTCGAACACGAACGTCGAAAAGACCATCGAGCCGAAGACGACGGCGAAGAGATAGTTCTCCTTGCCGATGATCACGGTGAGGTAGCGCCCGATGCCCTGGCCGTAGATCGCCCCGGGCGCGCCCTTCGGACTGGCCACGATCATGACCGTCGAGAGCGCGATGAGCGCGACGAAGCCCTCGAGCAGCATGGCCCCGTAGCCCACGGATTTGCAGTGGCTCTCCTTCGCGATCTGCTTAGACGTCGTCCCGGAGCAGACGAGCCCGTGGAAGCCGGAGCAGGCCCCGCAGGCGATCGTCACGAAAAGGAAGGGGAGCATCTGGTCCGTCATCTGCGTCCCCGCGACGGCCTTGATCGCCGGCTGCTGGATCTCGAACTGTCCCGAGAAGATCCCGATCACGCCGACCGCGAGCGCCATGTAGAGCACGAAGCCGCCGAGGTAGCCGCGGGGCTGGAGCAGCAGCCAGACCGGCAGCAGCGACGCGACCCCGCAGTAGGCCATGATCGCCCAGACCCAGGTGCGGTGGTCGAACGCGAAGACCGTGGAGAGTTTCGTGCCGAGCCAGACCACGCCGAGCGTCGCCGGGACGAACGTCAGCGTGACGAGCCAGAGCGGCGGATTCCAGCGCTTCTGGACGAGGCCCATCACGATCGAGAGCAGCAGGTACATCGTGCTCGCCGCCGCCACGGCGCCGCCGGAGTTGAAGTCGACCTTGACGCCTTCGAGCTCCTCGATGCGGCCCAGGAAGCTGCCGGCGGTGACGTCGGTGAACGCGACGACGACGTAGACGAGGGCGATCCAGATGAAGCCCATGATGGAGAGCCAGGCGCGGCGGCCCATCTGGAGGCGGACGATCTCGGCGATGGATTTCGCCTTGTGCCGCAGGCTCGCGACGAGCGCGGAGAAGTCGTGCACGGCGCCGATGAAGACGACGCCGAGGGCGATCCAGAGGATGCAGGGCAGCCAGCCGAAGCTGAGGCACGCGGCGATGGGCCCGACGATGGGCCCCGCGGCCGCGATGGCGCTGAAGTGCTGGCCCAGCAGGTAAAAGGGTTTCGTCGGGACGAAGTCCACGCCGTCGTTCTGCTCCTCGGAGGGCGTGCGCCGCGCGTCGTCGAGGCGGTACTGCCGGGCGATCAGGCGCCCGTAGAGCGTGTAGCCGAGGGCGAGCGCGACCAGAACGGCCGCGGCGAGCAGCGGGAGGCTCATGGGGCATGAGTGTACCTGACGGGAGGGCTCGACGCCCTTTAACTGTGTCTCTTGCGGGGGTATACTTCCGCACTTCGGAGGAATTCAGAATGACCGCTTTCCGCTTCGCCGCCTTTGCGCTGGTGGGACTCTGCTTCGCGGGCTGCCACGACGATCCCGAGGTGATCGAGGTGCTCGTGCCGGCGGCGAATTCGCAGGCGCTGGCGATCACGGCGAGCGGCGGCGACGCCTCGGCCACGCCGGGGCCCGACGGCGACGGCGGCGCGGGCGGGACGATTGCAATCCAGGCCTACGGAGACCTCAGGCTCGGCGACGCCACCTCGGCGCCGGCGCAGCCCTCGACCCCGTCCATTCCCAGCGGCGTCGCGCCGAGCACGCTCGCGGCGTCGGTCCTGTCCTCCACCCCGGGCACGGAGGCCGGCACGCTCGTCATCAGCGGCAGCGTGACGACCGCGGCCGCGGATGTGACGGTGGGAACCCTCAACGGCGACATCGTGGTCTCCGGCACGATCCGCGCGGCCCAGAACGGCGCGGGCCACTACAACCTGACGCTGAACGCCCCCTCCGGGACCGTCTTCGTCACCGGCTCGATCTTCATGTCCGGCGTCGACGGCATCGAGGACGGCGAGAATGCGGGCAGCCTCACGATCACCGCGGCGCGCATCGTGATTACCGGGACGATCGACGCCCACGGGGAATCCACCGTCCTGGCGGTGACGCCGGGCGGCAACGGCGGTCCGGTGACCTTGACGGCGACCGGCGAACTGCTGGTGCTGGGCGGCACGATCATCAGCATGGGCGGGACGGGGACCGCGTCCGGCGGCGGCGTCGGCGGGAACGTCGATCTCGATGCGGGCACGCTGCTCGCGCTTTACGGTTCCGTGAACGGCTCGGGCGGCGCGGTTAACGCCGCGACGCCGACGGGCGGCAGCGCCGGGAATCTCACGATCGACGCGGGGGGCGCGGTGGAGGTGTTCGCGACCGTGACCCTGACGGGCGGGACGGCCACGGGGACGACCGGAGCGCTGGGCGGCGACGGCGGGGACGTCAGCGGGGATTCGACGGTGGTGTATCGCGTCTACGGCACGCTGAATCTCCAGGGCGGCGCCGCCACCACGTCGGTCAGCGGCACGCCCACCGGCGGAACGGGGGGCAGCCTCATTCTCGGCACGTCGAACTTTCTGGCCTCCGCCGAGCTGGGACGCGGGACCTGGTCCACGTCGGGCGGCTCCGGCGGCCTTTCCGGCGGCGACGGCGACAGCATCAGCTGCTACAGCGAGGACGGCGACGTCGTCCTGGGCAGCGTCCTGCGGGCCCTGGGCGGCGCCGGCAACGGCACCGGCAACGCCGCGGGCGGCAGCGGCGGCATCATCGAAATCCACACGGACAACGGGGACCTGAGCACCACGGACGGGAACTACACGGCCCATTCGCTGACGGTGCTGTCCGTCGCCTCGCTGGCGACGACGGGCGGCGCGGCGCGGGGCACCGCGAATGCAGGCGACGGCGGGCTCATCTCGCTGCGTTCGGGCGCGGATCTCACGGTCGAGGGCTCCCTGAACTCGGCGGGCGGCGCCGCCGCGACGGGGAACGGCGGGTCGGCCGACCAGGTCACGCTGACCGTGGCTTCGGCAGGACTGGCTCCGGCCACGGGCGACATCCGCGTCAGCGGATCGCTGACGGCGACGGGCGGCGGCACCACGGGCGGCGACGGCGGGAGCGGCTCCGGCGTCACGCTGGACGCCACCGCCTCCAGCGGCCTGATCGTGTTGTCGGGCGCGGTCGACACCTCGGGGGCCGACGGGGCGGGCCTGCTGGGCGCGGGAGGCGCGAGCGGGAACATCGACGTGTCCGCGGACTTCGGCGACGTCACGGTGTCCGGCAATCTCACCGCGAACGCGGGGGATTCCTCCGTCACACCCGGGGCTGCAGGCGCGGTGACTCTGACGGCGGGCCCCAACGGCGGCAGCGTGCTGCTGAACTCCGCGATCGCGGCCAACGGCGGCTCGTCGACCGCGCTTGCCGCCACCTCGGTCCCGGGAATTTCCGGCGGAGCCGTCACCCTTGAGGCTCAGCATGGTTCCGGCGCGGTTACGATCAGCTCCAGCGGATCCATCACCTCGACCGGAGGTGCGGCCACAGGATCTGCCGTGACCGACCTCGGTGGCGCGGGGGGCTTGGTCCAGCTCCGTTCCGCCGACCAGGACATCCTCATCAATGGGCCTGTCACGGCGATGGGCGGTCCGAATCTGAGCACAGGCCCCGGCGGTTTCGGCGGCCGGCTGGTGGTGGACTCCGACACGGATACGGACGGGGCCGGCGGCGACATCACGCTGGCCTCGGGTGTCACGGTGAACGTCTCCGCGGGGGCCAGCACGGCGGGCGGGTCCGCCATCCGAGACCTCACGGGTGGAGTGACGGTCGGGCTTGTGGCCGTGGTCTTCGACGCCGATTCCGGTGCGGACAGCGCGGCCGGCGGCCGAGTCGTGAACAACGGCTCGATCCTCGCCAACGGCACGGGTTTGCTCGGGTTGGGCGGGGACGTCTTCTTCGACGGCCGCGACGCCGCAGGAGCGGCCCTTCCGGCGGCGGGCAGCCAGAGTCGCTCAGGGACTGCCGGCGCGGGTGATTTTGTCCCGGACTAGCGAACTTTCCCGCGCCTTCCTCCACTAATACGGCGGAGGAACGGCGCGTATGATCTCAGCGGAGGGCGTGGCGGTCGTGGAACTGCCGCGTTCCCGTGCCATGCCCGCCGACAGCGCCGCCTGGACCGAAGCCGAGCTCGTCGCGGCCTGCCGCGCCGGGCGTCGCGAGGGCTTCGACGAACTCGCCCGCCGCTACTACGACCGGCTCCTGAGGCTGGCGTCCGTGCTGGCCCGGCGCGAGGCGGCCGCCGACCTCGTCCAGGAAACCTTCCTCGCGGCGGTGCGGGCGCTCCCGCGGTTCCGCGGCGAATCGCAGCTCTCGACCTGGCTGATCTCCATCCTGCGCAACCAGGCTTCGCTTCAGCGGCGCTCGCAGCACCGCTGGCCCGCACCGCTGGCGGAGGGGGAGGAGCAGCGGCGGGCGGCGCCGGAGCCCGACGGCAGCGGCGCGCGCCTGCAGGAGATCTTCGAGCGCATGAAGGAACTGCCGGAGGAGCTGCGCACGCCGCTGGCGCTCTTCCACCTGGAGGGGCTGCCCTACCAGGAGATCGCGCGGGTGATGGCGTGTCCGATCGGGACGGTGCGTTCGCGGCTGTTTGAGGCGCGCGAGCGGCTGAGGCTGCTGATGACGGGAGCGGGTGCCCCATGACGTGTGTGGAACTTCGGAAGGTCCTGCAGGACTTTGTCGACGGCGAGCTGGAGCCCGCCGCCGCGGCACGTGCGCATCTGGCGGACTGCTCCGACTGCGCGCGCGAGGCGGAGCGGCTGAAATCCTGGAGCGGCGAGATCGGCGCGGCGCTGCAGCGGGAGGCCGACGGGGTCGAGGCCGCGCCCGGCGCCCGGGCGGCGCTGGCCGCGTCCCTGACAGAGGCGGCGCGTCAGCGTCCGCTGCTGTTGTCGCGGCTCGCCGCGGCGGCGATGATCGTGCTCTCCGCGGGCCTGGTCCTCTGGTCGCTCGCGGCGCGCGCGCCGTCCGCGGAGCAGGTGGCCGTCGTCGTCGACCGCCTCAAGGAGCAGGCGGCGGGGGAGGCGGAGCTGCGCTTCCTCGAGGAGGCGACGCGGCGCGATCTCGCGGAGGCGCGGAAGCTGTCCGGGGACCAGCCCGCGGCGAAGGCGGTGCGGGTCGGCGTGTGGAATCTCGAGGAGCGCCTGGGGGGCGGCGTCCCGGCGGCGGACGCCGGGCTCGACGAGCTGATCGTGCGCACGGGGGATGCGGATCCGGCGAAGGCGGCGGCGGCGCGGGTCTCGCTGCGGCGGCTGGAGCCGTCCCGTCTGCCGGAGCTGCGCTTCAAGCTCGACCGGGTCCAGGGCGGGGACCGGGCGTTCGTGGCGCAGCTGGCGCAGCCGCCCTCGTTCCACGTCGCGGTGACGCAGATGGTGAACGGGACGCCGGTGACGGTGACGCAGGCGGGGGACGGGAGCGTGAAGGTGACGCTGCCGGGGCGCTCGGTCGAGGCGAAGAACATGGGCGAGCTGCAGGCGCGGCACGCGGAGCTCTGCCGGGAGTTTTCGATCGCGGGCCGGGAGGGCTTCGTGGTGGTGGGTTCGAACGCGGCGGGCGCGGACTGGAAGGGTCAGCTGGACCTGCACTTCAAGAACGGGTCGTGGGACGAAGGGGTGCAGTGGGAGGCCTGGCGCGCGGGGATGCGGGCCAAGGTGCGGGACGCGGGGCAGCTCGAAGCGCGCCTGAAGGAGTCGCAGGAGCGGATCCGCCGTCAGGGGGCGCTGCCGGCGCCTCCGGCCGCGCGGGTGGACGTCCCGGCGCTCCTGAAGCAGGTGCAGGCGCTGACGCGGCAGGAACTGGAGCGGAACCGGGAGCGGATGGAGGGGGAGTTGAAGCGTCTCGAGGCGCGCCTGCAGGAGGCGCACGAGCTGCGCGAGCGCGCCCGCGGCCTGCGCCTCTTCGCCGAGGAGGCGGGGAAGGAGTAGGGGGTTATCCGGCCTGACCGCAGGCATCCGGGGAGCCTCCGACGCGGGAGTGAGTTCTCGGAGACCTATTCAGACCCGGCCCATGGAAGTATGATGACGGCCGCTCTGGAGGACGCACCATGATCGAACTCTCGTTCCCTTGCGGGCCCGTGCGGGCCGTCCGCGCGGTGCTCCTGCTCGCGGCGCTTTCCAGCGGCTGTTCGGGTCTGCAGCCCCTGGATCCCCTCCTCACCGCCAAGGAGGAGGTCGGCGTTCACGCCCGGGAGGCGTACCGGCTTAAGGAAGCGAAGGATTACCCGGGCGCGCTCAGGGAGTTCAATCTGGCCCTGGGCCTGCTCCCGGTTCCCGCGCCTCTGGATCTCTGGAGGTACCAGCTGACCAACTACCACGAGGCGCGGGGGGAGGTTCACCTGGCGCTCGGGGACCCCGATCGGGCCGCAGCGGACTTCCAGGAGTCGATCCGGTCCAGCGTGCCGGGAAGTGAGTCCATGGAAAGACGAAAGAAGCTCCTGGCCGGCGTGTCAAGAAGCCTGTTGGACGCCGAAGTCGCCGCCGCGGAGTCGCGGGTGAAGCGGGAACCTGCGTCGGCGGAAGCCCTCCTGGGTCGGGCCTCCCTCTTGATGCTCCGGCGGGGGCCGGACGATGAGAAACGGGCCCGCGCGGACGCCCTCCGCGCCGCCGAGATCGATCCGGAGTCGCCCCGCCCTCAGTGGGCGCTGGGCCATCTGGCCTTCCAGAGAGGCGCGATCGCCGAAGCGAAATCCAAGTACCTCGCGGCCGAAGCGAAGTATCCCTTCGGGTCGGAGGTCGCTCTTCTCCGCCTGGGGCTGATCGCCGAAGGGGACAAGGACGTCGACCTCGCGGTCTCCCGGTATGCCCAGGCCCTCGAGGCGGGAGAGAAGCGTTCCTCGGATCTGAAGAAGAAGTTCGGGGGGCCGGAGGTGCTCGGACCGGAGCGCCGGGCCCAGTGCCACGAGCGGCGGGGCCGGATCCGCTTTGCGCAGGGGATGGCGAAGCAGGGGGATCGGGGGCTCCTCCAGACCGCGCTCCGAGACTTCGAGGGGGCCTTCGCGCTGGACCCCGAGCACGTCGACGTCTGCTACTTCCGCATGAAGATCCTCTTCCTGACCGAGAACATGGGGAGCGTAAAAAGCGCCGGCGCCGATCTATCCAAGGCGCTGAAGGCGAGGCCCGATCCGGCCTGGAATCGCGATCATGAGGTGATCACGATGCGGGGGGTCGCGGCCTTCCGGAGCCAGGACTGGAAGCAGGTCGAGCACAGCATGGCGGCGCTCACCGACGGCATGTACAAACGATGCGGGGAGGCATGGTATCTCCGGGCCATCGCCGCGGAGCACTTGGGCAATTACATCTGGGCCCCCCGATATCTCGCCCAGGCGCGCAAGCTGAATCCCACGCTCCCCCCCGTCCCGCTTCCAAAGACCGAGGAGTATCACCGGCAGATCGCCGCGGCGGAGGAAGGCGCGCGGCGGGTCCAAGCGACCCAGGAAGCCGAGTTCCTTCGCGAACAGAGGGAACGGCAGCGTGCGAAGGACGAAATCGCGAAGTACGACATCGACAAGGTCCTCAATTCCGGGATGGGCAATTTCGGCGACGATAACCGGAGGCTCGGGGAGGAACTCGACCGCCACATGCGGGAGGAGCGCGCTTACCAGGACAAGGTGCGGGATGCCTGGGCCCGTGCCAGGACCACGGAGCAGCTGCGCGACAACCTCCGGCTCCTCGACTCGCAGCGGCCTCGCTGAGCATCAGCGCGAAGGGGGCCTCCCGTCGCCCCGGCATTGCGGCGGTCCCTGTCGCAAGTGCAGGAGACCCATGAAGGCCACCGTCAGCTGGGCGGACGGGAAGTCCGTGGGGGCAGGCTAGCCCGCCAGCAGCCGGCGGCGGATGAAGCGCAGGGACCAGGCCGCGACGAGCAGCAGGCCCATGAAGGCCACCGTCATCTGCGCGGGCGGGAAGTCCGCGTGGTTCGCCACGACGAAGCCCAGGCTCGAACACACGAGCGCCGCCAGCGGGGAGACCCAGAACATCGGCGAGATCCGGCGGCAGACGTTGCGCGCCACCAGCGCGGGCAGCACCAGGCACGCGAACGTGTAGAGCGTCCCCGAAACCCGCAGCGAGAGGCCGATCGCCAGGCCGATCCACGCCGCCAGCCCCAGCGACCAGAGCCGCGTCGACACCCCCAGCGCCGCCGCCGTCTGCGGATCCAGCACCGTCATTAGGATCGAGCGCCGGAACAGCCGCAGCAGCGCCGCCGTCGCCAGCAGGATCGCGGCGAACACGACGACGTCGGCCGTCTGCGCCCCGATGATGCTCGAAGACAAGAGCCGGCGGATCTCCTCCAGCCCGTGCGGCGTGTGCGAGACCAGCAGGATCGAGCCCGCCGAGGAGACCAGGAAGATCCAGCCCGTGATCGCCTCGTGCGTCTCGCGGCCGGGTCCGCCGCCGCGCACCGTCAGCAGCGTGGCCGCCACCGAGAAGAGCACCGCCAGCCCGCGCAGGAGCAGGTCGTTCTCGTGCCAGTGCGTCGCCGTCGAGCCCACCGTCGTGCCCAGCCACATCGCCAGCGCGGCCCCGAGCGTCGAGGCCTCCGTCACTGCCGCGCCCAGGAAGATCTGGTCCCGCGCCACGATGAGCACCCCCAGCAACGCGAGCGCCGCGGCGATCAGCCAGCCTGCCATGTAGGCGTTGTGCGCGAGCGCCCAGGACTCGATGAATTCCCCGATCACGGCGCCCCCCCGGCCTTGAGGGACAATCCGTAGGTCTCGGCGAGACGCGCGTCCGTGAAGAGCTCCGCGCGCGTCCCCGCCGCCACGCGGCCGCCGCGGAAGAGCGCGACGTGGGTCGCGTGCCGCGCCGCCAGCGCGACCTGGTGCGTGACGAAGATCAGCGCCAGCCCCTCGGCCCGCAGGCGGTCGAGCTCCCGCAGGAACGACTCCTCCGATGCGGGATCCAGGCCGTTCGTGGGCTCGTCCAGGTAGAGCAGCGCGGGACGCCGCGCGAGCGCCCGCGCGAGCAGCACCCGCTGGCGCTGTCCGCCCGAGAGCGAGTTGTATTCCTTCGCTTCAAAGCCGCCGAGGCCCACGCGGTCCAGCGCGAGCCGGATCCGCTCCTCCGTCTCCGTCCGGCCGAAGCGCAGGCCCACGAGGCCGAGCTCCACGATCTCGCTCACGGCGGCGGGCAGCGCGGCGTTGAGGTCCACCCGCTGGGGCACGAAGCCGATGCCCGAGGGGGACGGTCGTACGACCCGGCCCTCCTTCGGGCGCAGCGTGCCCAGCAGCGCGCGCACGAGCGTCGTCTTGCCCTCGCCGTTGGGGCCGAGGAAGAACCAGAACTCGCCGGGAGACACCGCGAGCGAGACTTCCTTCAGCACGGTCCTGGGACCGTAGCCGGTGCTGATCCCGTCGGCCCGAAGCAGTGCGTTCATAGGATCCTTCAGCGGACCGCAAACGCGGCCGCGAGCGCCTTGACGTTGCCGTCGATCATCGTCAGATAGTCGTCCGCGCCTTCGCGGGAGCCGACCTGGTGGGCCAGCAGGACCGCCCGCGCCCCCGTGGCGTCGGAGACTGTCTTCGCGAAACAGGGGTCGTAGTAGGGGGAGGTCAGGATCACCCGGATCCCTTCGGCTTTGATGAGCGTGACGATCTGCTGGAGCTGCTTGGTGGTGGGGGAGATGCCGGGCTTCGGCTCGAGGAACGCGACCACGCGCAGGCCGTGGCGCTCCGCGAGGTAGGGCCAGAGGTTGTGGTCCGCCACGACCTTCGTGCCGTGGATGCCGAAGAGGGCGCCGATCCAGCCGCCGGGCTTCAGCCCCGCCGCATGTTTCTCCAGGAAGGCCCCGAGCGCGCCCTTCTCATGCAGCAGCGCGAGCTTCTCGAATTCCGCCGGGTACTTCTCGTAGAGCGCCTCGCCGACGAGCGCCTTCCCGAGCCGCGTGCGGAAGGCCTCATAGCGGCCGTCGAAGAAGGCCTTCGACTCGGGCCGCGCGGCGCCGAAGCGGTCGCGCAGCAGGGCCGCCACCTGCAGCGCCCTCAGGGGGTCCAGCAGGTAGTGCGGATTGCCGAGCGGATGCACGTCCCCCATCGAGCGGTCCAGCGTCCCTGTGGGGAGCTCCAGCGGCTTCACCGCGGCGGAGGCGTCGACGTGGCCCGGCGCTCCGGGCAGCACGCGGGCGTTGCGCGCGTTCTGCACGAGCGTCGGCAGGTACCCCGCCTCGAGGTCCATGCCGACGAAGACGAGCAGGTCGGCCTGATTGAGCGCCTTGATGAAGCTGGGCTTGGCTTCGAGGAAATGAGGGTCCTCGCTGCCCTTGGAAAAGACCGTGACGGAGACCTGCTCGCCGCCCACCTCGCGGGCGAGGGAGCCCAGGTCGGGGACCGTGCAACAGATCTTGAGCGGTTCCATCGCGGGGATCCAGCCGAAGACCGGAAGCGCCAGCAGGACGAGGGTGCGCATCATCGGGTTCGTCCTCAATACGAATGAGCGGAATGGGCTCCGAACATGACCTCGAGCCCGAGCCAGATCGTGTGGCCCAGCTCGTCCTCCGTGGGCTCCAGGTGCTCGGCGTCGTCGAAGCTGTATTGCAGCCGCAGCCGGGAGAACTCCGTCGGGTTCCACGCGAGCAGCGCGGAGGCCCGGATCCGCCGGTCGCGGAAGGGGTCGTTCTCGGTGGCGGGGGTGACGGAGTCCCCGCGGCCGTCGGCCCATTCGAAACGGATCCCGGCGGCCCAGTCCTTCTGAAAGCCCCAGAGCAGTTGCGTCACGAATCCGTAGTCGAGCAGGTGTTTGGAATCCACGAAGAACTCGTCGCCGCTGGCGGGGACCGCGTCCGGGTCGAAGGCCTGCGCCGCGGCCTTGAAGTCGCGGTAGAGGAACTCCGACTGGCAGACCAGGAAGGGCCAGCCGCGTTCGTTCTGCGCGGGGCGCCATTTGAAGCGCAGGTCCGCGCCGTAGATCCGCGTCTGGCCGGCCTCGCCGCTGGCGTTGGGCCCGAAGAGCGCGGAGGCGCCGACGACGGCCGTCAGCTCGCCGCCGAGCTCGAAGGAGTTGTGCCAGCGCAGGGAGTAGAGGAGATCGCCGAGATTGCGGACGTCCTGGTCCACGTACTGGCGTCCGCCGACGGGGCGCTCTCCGTAGTATTCCTCGCTCGCGTAGAAACTGGCCATCGTTTCGCCGTTGGCGTTCTGGATGCCGCCGATGAATTCGGAGAAGAAGGGCAGCGGCAGCAGCCAGGCGGTCCGCAGCCCCGGCCCCCGGAGCCCGTCGGGCCCGAAGAGCCGCGTGAGGAGGACGGGCTGATCGAGGAAGTCCCACTGATGCGGATGCTGGGCGTTGAGGCGTCCGAATTCGGTGAAGTACTGGCCCGCCTTGATCTGCAGTCCGAACGGCAGCGCCTGCGTGACGGCGAAAGCCTCCTCGAGTTCGACGACGCTGCCGCCCTCGATGGGGTCGATGAGGTAGACGAGGTGCGCCTCGGCGTTGAAGTAGGGGTCCACCGCGGCCTTGGCGGAGAGTTCCACGTTCTGGACGGTGAAGCCGCGTTTGCGCGGATCGTGGCCGCCGCCCTGGAGGTTCTGCAACTCGTCGTCGCGCTGGTTGGAGGCGCCGGCGGCGAGCAGGCTGTCGAGCGAGAGTTCGATGAGGCGAAGATTGGCCTGGCCCACCCGCGTGGACGCCAGGTCGGGCTTGGGCTGCGCCCCGGCCTCCTTCAAGGCCTGGTCCAGGGGCGAGTCCTGGGCGAGCAGGGAAACGGAAATCAGAAACAGAGCGGTCATGAGAGTCCTCTGGAGTCGGAAAGCAAAGCGGGGTCCGGGACGCGTCAGCGCGCCGGAGGGGCCCGGATCGGACGGCAGAGGAGCGTCCCGGCGCCCCGGAGGCGGACCGCGGCGTCCGCGGGGGCGGGGGATTCGAGCGCCAGGGTTTCGAGCGACGGCGTCTCGATCAGCGCGAAGGCGGCGGCGCCGCAGGCGCGGCAGCTGCCGGGATGGTGCGCGTGCGAATGATGATGGTGGTGGGCGCCGTCGGCGCAGTCCTCGTCGCCGCAGTGGAGCTCGGCGCCGGCCCCGTCGCAGTGATGGCAGATTTCCGGCAGCTCCGAGGCGTGAGCGAGCAGGCCCGCCTGCGCCAGCAGGTAGACGATCGCGGCCAGGAGCCCGGGGAGGCGCTTCAACACGGTTCTTACACTAGGGATTCCGTTCCCGGGATGCAAGCCCGTCGTGGCGGGCGGGGTCGAAGAGGGCCAGGTCCCGGGAGCTTTTCCCGTCGAGGATGAGTTCGGTCAGCGCCTGCGCCGCGATGATCGAGAACGCGAGCCCGTGGCCGTGGTAGCCGCCCGCGGCGTAGAGGTTCGCCGTGCCCGGGACGCGGCCGATGTTCGGGATCTCGTCCGCGCTCCAGGCCATGGTGCCCGCCCAGCGGTGCGTGATGCGCAGGCCGGCGAAGTCGGGGAGCACGGCCCGGAGAAAGCGCTCGATGGCCTCCTGGACGGGCGCGGTCGGAACCGCGTCGCTGCTGCGCTCGGCTTCGAGCGCGGCCCGCCGTCCGCCGCCGGCCACGATGCGCCCGTCCGCCAGCTGGCGGAAATATTCGAATCCGAAATCCGCATAGACGGGCGCGGGCAGGATGCGCCGGGGGCAGGGCTCGGTGGCGAGCGCCTGTCCGCGCATGGGGACCACGGTCCCGCGGAAGCAGGGGTGCAGGGCTCCGAGGAGGGCGTTGGCCGCGAGCACCACGACCGGGGCGCTCACGCGTCCGCCGGCCGTCAGGAGCCCGTCCGGATCGAGGCGTTCGACGCGCGTGTGTTCGAAGAGGCGGGCGCCGCGGCGTTCCGCGGCGAGGGCGAGGCCGCGCACCAGGCGGGCGGGATGGATCTCGCCGTTGCCGGGATGGAAGAGGCCGGCGCGGAAGCCGGCGCGGGGAAAGAGGCGGGCGAGGTCGCTGTCGTCGAGGAATTCCGCGGCGAAGCCGTCCTCGCCGAGCGGCCGCAGGCTCTTCTGGAGGGCCTCCGCCTCGTTCTCGCTGGGGGCGAGCGTGTAGCTGCCGTTCCGCGCGTAGTCGCAGGCGATGCCCTCCTCGCGGATCAAGTCCGCCAGCAGGCGGTGATTCTCGCGCGTGAGGGTCCAGAACTCGCGGGCGCGCTCGCGTCCGTGGGAGCGGATGGCCATCCGGTACGAGGAGTGCAGGCCTTCCAGGAGGAAGCCCGCGTTGCGGCCGCTGGCGCCGGAGGCGAGGGCCCCGCCTTCCAGGAGGGCCACGCGGGAGCCGCGGCGGGCGAGGAGCAGGGCGCAGGCGGCTCCGGTGATGCCGCCGCCGACGACGGCGACGTCCGCCGTTATCGGACCCTGGAGGGCGGGCCGGGGCGCGTACGGCTCGTCGAGCCAGTAGGAGGTCATCCGGTGCGCATTATATGGGCGGGCCCGTCTTTTTTCTTCTAGACCCAAGGGGCCCCTGATATAGTTGGACACCCTAGGGAGGCTTGGGATGAGGATTGTTCCGTCGTTGGTGTTCGTTCTGGCGCTCGCCGGCGTGGCGCTGGCCCAGGATCAGCAGCTGGGCGCGCGCACGAAGGGCATGGGCGGCAGCTACACGGCGTTCGAGGACGATCCGGTCTCCGTCTGGCTCAACCCCGCCGGCATCGCGACCCAGCCCGACCAGATGTCGATCGCGTACCAGACCTACACCGCCTATCCCCGCGGCGAGGAGCGGGGGCCCGGGGACACCACGGAATTCACCGTCGAGGCGAAGACCGTGCTGGCGGACCCCGCGCTGCTGCCCTCCTACATCGGCTTCGTGTTCCAGCTGGGCAACGACCTGGCGGTCGGCATCTGCTACGCCCGCCCCTACCTGCTGAACTACGCCATGGACCACGTCTCGGACCCGCTCCAGACGACGTTCGTGCCCGAGGCGGAAGTCCAGCAGGACCTCTCCCGCTTCCGCGTGGCGCTGGCGAAGGACTTCAAATTCAAGGAGGCCGGGACCGCCGGATTCTTCAACCACCTCTCCGTCGGCCTCAGCTTCGACATCGGGTATGAGCGCTGGCAGTTCTCCTCGCAGGAGCCCTCGCAGCAGCGGGACGAGCAGGATTCCAGCACCGGCATCGGCTTCGGCGCGGGCCTGCTGCTGGGGCTCTTCGACAACACGGAGAACTTCAAGGTCAACCTCGGCGTCGCCTACACGAGCGCGGTCAACTACGACTTCTCGATCGCGACGGACATCCTTCCGGCCTTCGACATGCCCCAGCAGCTCAACATCGGCATGACGTTCTATCTCTTCGAGGGCTCCCCGCTGCGCGTGACGATGGACTTCCAGTGGATCGAGTGGAGCGCGACCGCGGAGGATCCGCTCTACGCCAACTACGACGGCTTCGAGGACGCCTTCAACTTCTCGATCGGCATGGAGTACCGCATCAAGCTGAACACGTGGTTCCCCTCCGCCGGAGACAAGATCAACATCTACCCGCGCATCGGCTACCGCCGGTTCGACGCGCCGTGGTCGGATCCCGACGACCTGCCGATGACGGGCTCCTACCGCCTCGTGCTGAGCACGAAGGACGAGGCCTTCAACATCTTCACGTACGGCCTCGGCCTGGCGTGGAGCAACGAGGCGGGCAAGTCGCGCTCGCTGGACATCGCCGGCGACGTGGGCGGCGACGCCCCGAACTTCGCCGCCGGGTTGACCTTCGAGTTCTAAGAGCTCGCGGTCAGAAGCCCGGGTTGCTCGCGGAGCTGGTAGCTTGCAGTTCGTAGCTGCCGCTAGAGCCCGCTGAAGCGCGCGTCGGGACCCGAGCCCGTCATCGCCGCCCGTCCGTTCGCCGCCAGGTGCTCCAGGAGCAGGAAGGCGCTCTCCGCATCCTCCGAGCCCGCCGCCTTCGCCAGCGCCTCCGCGGTCTGCGGCTGCTTCGCGAGCGCGGCGACGAGCCGGGTCTGCAGGGCCAGCACGGCCGAGGCGGCCTTCTTGCCCGCCTCGACCCCCGGCTGGTGGTAGGCGTTGATGCCGATCATCGACGCGTAGAGGCCGACGGCCCGCTCGAAGAGCGCGACCAGGGCGCCCACGGTGCGGGCGTCCACGCGCGGGATGCTGATCGTCATCGAGGCCCGGCCGCTGCCGGAGAGCGCCTCGCGGGTGCCCAGCAGGAAGCCGTGCAGATAATCGCCGGCGTTCACGCCGGGCTCGACGGGGGAGGGGTCGCCGCCCGCCTCGAGCACGCGGATGAACGTGACGAAGAAGTTCGGCACGCCGTCGCGCAGCTGCTGCACGTAGGCGTGCTGGTCGGTCGAGCCCTTGTTGCCGTAGACGCTGATCCCCTGGTTCACGCGTCGGCCCTGGAGGTCGAGCTCCTTGCCGAGCGATTCCATGATCAGCTGCTGCAGGTAGCGGCTGAAGAGCAGGAGGCGGTCCTTGTAGGGGAGCAGGACCAGGTCCTTCGAGCCCCGGCCGTCCGTGGCATGGTGCCAGAGCAGGGCCATGAGCGCGGCGGGGTTGCGCTTCAGGTCCCGCAGGCGCGTGGCCTCGTCGCAGGCGGCCGCGCCGGCGAGCAGCACGTCGACGTCGAGGCCCTGAAGCGCGGCGGGGAGCAGGCCGACGGCGCTCAGCACGCTCGTGCGGCCGCCGACCCAGTCCCACATGGGAAAGCGGGCCAGCCAGCCGGCGGCCTCGCGGTCGAGTTGCGAGCCCTCGCCCGTGACGGCGACGGCCTGTTTCGCGAAGTCCAGGCCCGCCGCCTTGAACGCCGCGGCGGCCGCGAGCATGGCGTTGCGCGGCTCGGGCGTGCTGCCGCTCTTCGAGATGACGAGCGCGAGCGTTTCGGGGAGGCGGCCGGCGAGGCCGCGCAGCGTGCGCGCGATGCCGTCGGGGTCGGTGTTGTCGAGGAAGTGGACGGCCATGCGGTCGCGGCCGGGCTCGCCGAGCGCGTCGGCGACGAACATGGGGCCGAGCGCGGAGCCGCCGATGCCGATGGAGAGCAGCTGCGTGAACTTCGGCGCCTTGGGGGGGCGGATCTTCCCGGCGTGCACGCCCGCGGCGAAATCCTTCACGGACGCGATCGCGGCCCGGATGGCGTCGCCGAGATCCTTCGACGGCGCGAGCTGCGGCGCGCGGAGCCAGTAGTGGCCGACGCGGCGCTTTTCGTCGGGATTGGCGACGGCGCCCTTTTCGAGGGCGTCCATGTCGCTGAAGGCCCGGTCCAGCGCGGGGGCCAGGCGGTCGAGGACGGCGTCGCCGGCGCCCATGCGGCTCGCGTCGAGCGTGAGGCCGAGGGCGGGGACGCTGCAGAGGGAGTCGCGGAAGCGGGACCAGTCCGGTTTGGAGCTCATGTCGTCCTTTCAGAACGGAGCGGGGATTATAGGGCAAGCCCCGTCCGCTGGGAACATGGCGGCCTTCCCGGGTCTCCGTTACGATGCCGGGATGCCGTCGGACCCGCAGGCCCTGGTGAGGCGCGCCACGCTGCTTCTGGCGGCGGCGATGACCCTCTTCCTGGCGGGACATACGATCCTTCATGCCCGCGAGATCTCCGCGTGGGAGGAGCCCGCGCGGAGCCTCAAGTTCGGCATGGCCGCGCTGAGCGGGCTGCTCGGTCTGTTCTATGCGGACCTGCTGCGGCGCGACGTCCGGGGCGGCGTCCTTCCGGCCCTGGGGCTCTTCACGCCGGTCTGGGGGGTGGTGGGCTTGAACCTGCTCTGCTCCGCCCACCGCCACGGGGTGATGCCCCTGTATTGGGTCGGCGGCGGCGCCTGCATCGCCGGAATCTGGGGGCTGGGCCGCCTGATCGGCGTTCGTGGGGTACCCTTCCGGTAGATGCTGCTGCTCGTCGGCCAGGCGCTCGGGGCGGGGGCCTTCACCTTCTGGGGCTGGAGCGCCGCGAAGGGCTCCCTCCGGACCGCGACGCTGCTGTCCTCGGTCATGATGACGCTCGCCGTCCTCAAGGCCGTCACGGGCCGCATCCCCGCGTTCGAGGCCTCGATGGTGACCTGGGACGGCTATCCCTACGTGGAGCCCTGGGGGATCGCCTGGCCGGGGATGTTCCTGGTGGGCGCGGGCAGCTGGGTGGCGCGGCACTCGATGCTCAAGCGCGACGCGCTGCTGATCAGCGGCGGCCTGATGGTCGTGCTGATGTTCGCGGCGGGCTGGGGGCTGGTCGCGGACCACCGCTTGCGGGGCACGGTCCGGGAGAACGGCGTGTGCCTGCAGACCTCCAACTACAGCTGCGCGCCGGCCTCCGCCGCGGCGCTGCTGCACCGCTACGGGGTGCCGGCGACCGAGCTGGAAATGGCGCAGCTGTGTCTGACGCGGACCTTCGGCATCTCGGCGGGCACCTCGGAGTCCGGTCTGGCGCGGGGGCTGCGGCGCAAACTCGAGGACCGGGGCGAGGTCCGGGTCGCGCGCCTGCCCCTGGACCGGGTCCCGCTCCCCGCCCTGGTCGCGATCAAGGTGCCCCCGGGGATCGGGCATTCGGTGCTCGTGACGGAGCTGACGCCCGACACGGTGCGCTTCATGGATCCGCGCGCGGGGCATACGGCGCTGCCGCGGGAGCGTTTCGAGGCGGACTGGTCGGGCTCGGCGATCTGGGTGGAGTCTACGGATCCAGCCCGTCCGCCAGGACGCTGAGCGCCCAGCAGCTCGTCATCAGGGACGCGACGGCGTCCCGGTTGTAGGGGAACCCCGAGTCGAGGCCCGGGTGGCGCGGCCGGGCGGACGATCGCGTGTGCCAGGAGCCGTCGGGCTTCTGCGTGGCGATGAGGAAGCCGAGGCCCTTGCGGTACACGGGATCGGAGCTCTTCAGCGCGCCGGCGGCGTGGAGCGAGGCCAGGACGTATGCCGTCGCGCCGGGTTCGCTGCCGTCCAGCGGCGTGGGGGACCAGCCGCCGTCCCCGCGCTGCTCGCGGACGAGGTCCTCCGCGACGTCGTGCGTCAGGCGGCCGGCCTGGTACAGGGCGAGGATGCGGGCCGCCTTTTCGAGGCTGTTCTTGGACCGGGGAAGCGAGAGCTCTTCAAGTTCCTTCCGGGCCCATTCGGAAACGCCGGGGTGATTCGCGGCCACGCGGTATTTCGAGAGGGCGCGGAGGGCGAGGGCCGATTCATGGACCGGCAGCGGCGCCTGCAGAAGGCGCGTTGCGAGGCGCCGGCCCAGGTCGTTGGACGCCGGCCCCGGACCCTGGCCCAGGAGCTCGAGCGTCCAGAGCCCCCAGGCGGGGCGCGCGTCGCTTCCGGAGCATGATCCGGGCAGCGCGGCTTTCGGCGCGGGATCCAGTTCCTCGAGCGCCGTCTTCTTCAGCGCCTCCAAGCCCTCCACGCGGAGCCCGCGCGCCTGGGCCGTGCTCAGGGCGAGGATCGGCAGGGTCTGATGGTGGCAGGAAAAGCAGGCGGCTTTTGTCGAGAAGGAGCCGGCGCTTTTCTGGATCAGGGGCAGGGCCTTCTCGGCGGCCGCGCGGATCGCCGCGGCGTCCTGAAGCAGACAAAGGGCGAGCAGCAGATTCATCGTGTTAAGGTACGACATTCGGGGGCCGGCGGACGTCCTATAAATGGATGACTTTCATGCTGGCCCTGCTGCTGTCCCAGACGACGCCGTCGGCGCTGGACGGGACGCTGCGAAGCGCCCTCAAGGTGGAGCGTCCGGGTCCCGTGGAGGACGGGCCGCTGACGCAGATCGGCGGAATGATGCACTGCGACTCGGAGGCCGACGGGCCGTACCGGATCCTCCTCCTGCTGGGCGAGCGGAGCTCCGGCAAGGACAAGTACTATTGGAAGCTGGAGGGCTCCGCCGACACGGTCGACGACTGGGTCGAGGAGTTCAAGGCGCGGCTCGGGCCCTGAACCGGGGGTATACTCGGGACGTGGCGAGCAGCATGCCCGGCGATCCTCTGGCGGGGCTCCGGCCCGTCTTCGACGTCGTCAAGAAGATCAACTCGGAGCTCGACCTCCGCAAGCTGCTCGGGATCATCCTCGACACGACGGTCGGCCTCTGCAACGCAAAGCGGGGGACGATCGTGATCTTCAAGGGAGACAAGGAAAAGGTCCGGCTGGCGCGCGACCGCTCGGGCCGCGAACTCGGCCCGGACGAGACGGGCGTCTCGAGCACCGTGCTCCAGAAGGTGCGCCTGAGCGGCAAACCGCTGCTCTCCGCCGATGCCCGGAACGACGGGCACATCGGGACCTCGCAGAGCCTGCTGAACCTCAAGATCCTCTCCGTGCTCTGCCTGCCGCTGCGCGTGAAGGAGCGCCTGATCGGGGCCGTCTATCTCGACAACCCCGGCGTGGTGGCCGCCTTCGGGCCGCGGGAGGCGGAGATCGCGGCCGTGCTCACGGAACACGCGGCGCTGGCGATCCACAACGCGATGCTGTACCGCCAGTCGATCCGCGACAAGCTGACGCGGGCCTACACCCACGCGTACTTCGAGAAGCGGCTCGGCCAGGAGGTGGCCCGGGCGAAGCGCTCGGGGGCGCGGGTGGGGCTGCTCATGATCGACGTCGACGACTTCAAGGGCATCAACGACACGCACGGCCACGACACCGGCAACGCGGTGCTCAAACACGTGGCGAAGACGCTGGGCCTGACGGTCCGCGCGGCCGACGTCGTGGCGGCGACGGTCGCGCGCTACGGCGGCGACGAGTTCGAGGTCATCCTGCCGTCCACGGGCCGCGACGGGACGCTCCGCGCCGGGAAGCGCCTCGTTTCGGAGCTCGGCGGGCGCAAGATCGGCTACGAGGGCGGCAAGCTGCAGCTCTCGATCTCGGTGGGCGGGGCGGTCTTCCCGGACGACGCGAAGACCGTTCACGAACTGCAGCTGCGGGCGGACGAGGCCCTCTACAAGAGCAAGCGCGGCGGCAAGAACCGCGCGCTGCTGGTCTGACGCGGGCGAGCCCGCCGCAACGCCGGCCCCGCCTACACCTTCGCCGGGATCCGCATCGAGTAGAAGGAGCGCCAGACGAAGACCAGGCCGGCCACGAGCATCACCACGCCCACGACGGGGCCGTAGTTGAACGTGTGCGCCTTGTGGGAGGTCTCCGTGATCTTGAGCGCGATCTCCACGGCCAGCAGGCCGAAGAGCGTGGAGAACTTGATGATCGGGTTCAGCGCGACCGAGGTCGTGTCCTTGAACGG
>CAZUJF010000052.1:0-34672 GCA_964619955.1 uncultured Planctomycetales bacterium | reverse complement strand
GTCAACGACTGCCAATCCAAGGTCGTCGTCACCGCCGACGGCGGCTACCGCCGCGGCAACGTGGTCGCGCTCAAGACGCTCGTCGACGAGGCCCTGACAAACACGCCGACGGTCGAGAAAGTCGTCGTCTACCGCCGCGGCGTGGCGGGCGAGACCCCCATGAAGGAGGGTCGCGACGTCTGGTGGCACGACGTCGTGAAGGATCAGTCCGGCTCCCACGCCGCCGAGCCGATGGACTCGGAGGACATGCTCTACCTGCTCTACACGAGCGGCACCACCGGCAAGCCCAAGGGCATCGTGCATACGACCGGCGGTTACATGACGGGCGCCTACGCCACGGCCCGCGCGGTCTTCGACCTCAAGGAGGACGACGTCTACTGGTGCACCGCCGACATCGGCTGGGTGACCGGGCATTCGTACGTGGTCTACGGGCCGCTGCTGAACGGGGCGACGATCCTGATGTACGAGGGCGCCCCGGACTTCCCGGCGCGCGACCGCTTCTGGGCGCTCATCGAAAAATACCGGGCCACCATCCTCTACACCGCCCCGACGGCGATCCGCGCCTTCATGAAGTGGGGCGACGAGCTGCCGAAGAAGCACGACCTGTCCTCGCTGCGGCTGCTGGGCTCGGTGGGCGAACCCATCAACCCCGAGGCGTGGATGTGGTACCGGAACGTGATCGGCGGCGGACGCTGTCCGATCGTCGACACCTGGTGGCAGACGGAGACCGGCCACATCCTCATCACGCCGCTGCCGGGCATCACGAAGACGAAGCCCGGCTCGGCCTGCACGCCGTTCCCCGGGATCGAGGCGGACATCGTCAACGAGAAGGGCGAATCCGTGGACGCGGGCCTGCTCGTCATCAAGTCGCCGTGGCCCGGCATGCTGCGCGGGATCTACGGGGACCCCAAGCGCTACCAGGAAACCTACTGGTCCAAATTCGGGAAGTGGTATTTCGCCGGCGACGGCGCCAAGCGCGACAAGCAGGGCTTCCTCTGGGTGCTCGGCCGGGTCGACGACGTGCTCAAGGTCAGCGGCCACCGCCTCTCCACGATGGAGATCGAGAGCGCGCTGGTCGACCACAAGGCGGTCGCGGAGGCCGCGGTGATCGGCAAACACCACGAGATCAAGGAGAACGCGGTCGTCGCGTTCGTCTCGCTCCGCTCGGGCTTCACCCAGAGCCCCGAGCTGCTCAAGGAGCTGAAGGAGCACGTGGTGAAGAAGATCGGCTCGCTCGCGCGTCCCGACGACCTCTACTTCACCGCCGAGCTGCCGAAGACGCGGTCCGGGAAGATCATGCGCCGGCTCCTGCGGGACATCGCGGAGGGCCGGGCGATGGGGGATTCCACGACCCTGGCCGATCCGAACGTGGTACGCTCGCTGAAGGAACAATACGAGACCAAGGAGTCCTAGAGATGGCCAAGAGCGGCGGCAAGACGGTGGCGATCCTGGTGGAGGACCTCTACCAGGAGCTGGAGATCTGGTACCCCGTGTACCGCCTGCGCGAGGCGGGGCACACGACGGTGTTCCTGGGAACCGGGAAGCCCGAGTACAAGAGCAAGCTCGGATATCCCTGCAAGGTCGAGGGCGACATCAAGGAGGTCCGCGCGCGCGACTTCGACGGCGTCATCATCCCCGGCGGCTACGCCCCCGATTATCTGCGGCGCTCCCAGCCCATGCTGGATTTCGTCGCCCAGACGGACAAGACGGGGAACGCGATCGGCTCCATCTGCCATGCGGCCTGGGTGCTCTGTTCGGCGAAGATCCTGAAGGGGCGGACCGCGACCTGCTTCCACGCGATCAAGGACGACGTGATCCACGCGGGCGCGAAGTACGTGGACCAGGAGGTCGTCGTCGACAGGAACCTCGTCACGTCGCGGAAGCCGGACGACCTGCCGGCCTTCATGCGCGCGTTTCTCGGGGTGCTCGAGTCGCAGAAGCAGGACCGCCGTCAATAGGTGATTGCCCGGGTCCGGCCGCGGGGATACAATCCGAGCCATGACGCTGCCGAAAATCGCCAAGCACGAAACCCGGAAGATCTCGATCAAGCGCCCGCACCCCGCGGTGCCGCACCATGTCTACTTCGACGACATGCTCGCGGTCGAGGAGCCGCTGGAGATCCGCATCCACGACGAGCCGGTCAGCATCACGATGCGGACGCCCGGCGACGACTTCGCGCTGGTCGCGGGCTTCCTTCACGGCGAGGGCCTGCTCAAGACGGCGAAGGAGATCGGGACGATCCGGCATTGCGAGAACACGTCGAATCCGAACCTGAAGAACATCGTCAACCTGACCTACGCCACGGGCCACAAGCCCGACCTCGCCCGCCTCAAGCGGAACTTCTACGCGACGAGCTCCTGCGGCATCTGCGGCAAGGCGTCGATCGAGCAGATCAAGACGCATGAGAAGCCGATCACGTCGAAGATCAGCGTGCCGCTCGACATCGTGCACGGCCTCGGCCACTCGCTGCGCAAGGCGCAGACGCTCTTCGAGAAGACCGGCGGCCTGCACGCCGCGGGCGTCTTCGACGACAAGGGCGTGCTCTACACGCTCCATGAGGACGTGGGCCGTCACAACGCCGTCGACAAGGCCATCGGACACATGATCCTGCAGGATCGTCCGGTGCTGGACCATCACCTGCTGATGGTCAGCGGCCGGGCGAGTTTCGAGATCGTCCAGAAGGCCGTCATGGCCCGCATCCCGATCGTCTGCGCGGTCTCCGCGCCTTCCAGCCTGGCGGTGGAGACCGCCCGCGAGTTCGGCGTCACGCTGGTCGGCTTCCTCCGCGAGGACGACTTCAACGTCTACACCCACGCGGAGCGGATCGAAGTCTAGGTCACTTCGCCAGCGAGGCCAGGCGGCGCGACATGAATTCGCGCAGCAGCGGGATCTTCGCTTCCTTCGCGAACGAGACCGCTCGGCGCGGGTCGGCCGCGGCCAGGGGCTCCACCGCATACCAGATCATCAGCGGCAGGTTCGGGTCGGGGATGTCCTCCGCATGCGCCGCCAGGCGTTCGAGGATCTCCCAGCGCTCCTCCAAGGGCAGCCGCTGACAGGCCGACGCCAGATACAGCCGCACCACGGGGGAGGGATCTGAAGCGGCCAGCGCCGCGAACTTCGCGCGGACGGCCGGGCGGACCTGCTTCGGTTCCGCCTCGAGCTGCACCGTCCACGCCCGCAGATATTCGTCCGGATGTCCGAGCAGGTCGAAGCGGACTTCGTCCGTCAGCCCGCCCGTCGCGTGCAGCGCCCAGAGCGCGCGGAGTTTCTGAGTGGGCAGCGCGGCGTCCTTCAGCAGCGCCTTCAGCGCCTCATGGACCTGGGAACCCGGCGCCCGTTCCTGAAGCAGCCGCCGGGCGTGCGTGACGAACCATTCGTTCTTGTGAAGCTGCAACTGGACGAGTTCGGCATCGGAGAGGCGGGCGAGGTCCGGCGACGGGGTCCGCGCCGTGCCGTACGCGATCTTGTAGATCCGGCCCGTCGTCTCGTGCGGCGCGCGGGTGTGGCATTCGCCGCGGTCGTACCAGTCGCTCACGAAGACCGAGCCGTCGGGCCCGTACTGCAGCAGCAGCGCGGTCATCATGCGGTCGCGCGAGAGCAGGAAGTCCGGCGCGTGACGGCCCGTGAAGCCGGAGCCCTTGCGCTCGAGCGTGTCGTGGTTGAGACGGTGGCCGTGGAGGTTGCTCATGAACACGCCGCCGCGATACGCGTCCGGGAAGGAGTCGCCGAGGTAGACCATCGCGCCGCAGTGCGCGTGGCCGCCGCCGAGGGAGAGTTGCTCGGGTTTGGCGCTGCGGGCCTCCGTCCACGAGGTCCCGACCCAGTGTTTGTGATCGGCGATCGTGTCGATGCGGCGATAGGCGTGCTGGCTGTTCGCGCGGCCGCGCCACGGCTCGTAGTGGGCGCCCTGGATGGCGTGGTAGAGGTGGATGTCGACGCAGGTCGTGATGATCGCCTGGCCGTGTTCGTCGAACGCGACGCCCCAGGGATTGGTGGTCCCGTCGCAGAACGCCTCGACGACGTGCCGCGTCGGGTGGTAGCGCCAGACGCCGCCGTCGAAATGGAGGCGCTTCGCCAGGGGGGTGCCGGGCGGGCCGAGGTCGGAAATCGACGTGCGGCCGTGCCCGCCGTAGAGCCAGCCGTCGGGGCCCCAGGTGAAGCCGTTGACGATGTTGTGGCCGCCCTGCAGGCCGAAGCCGTCGAGCAGCGTGACGGGCGGGCCGTCGGGGCGGTCGTCGCGGTCCTTGTCCGGGATGAAGTGGAACTGCGGCGGCGCCACGACCCAGACGCCGCCGAAACCCACCTCGATGCCGGTGATCATGGTCAGGCCGTCGCAGAAGACGCTGCGCTTGTCGAAGCGTCCGTCGCCGTCGCTGTCCTCGAAGATGAGGATGCGGTCCTTGCCCCCGGGCGTCCACTTGGGGTAGGAGCGGTTCTCGGCGACCCAGAGGCGGCCGCGGTCGTCGATGCAGAACGAGACGGGCTGCACGACGTCGGGCTCGCCGGCGAAGAGGCTGACGGAGAAGCCGTCCGGCACGGTGAATCCGGCGACGGTCTGCTCCGGCGCCTGCGGTTCGAGCGGAGCGGCCTGCTGCAGCAGGACGAGCAGGAGGGTCAGGTTCATCAGGGCTCGATCTCGAGCACGAGGTCGAGGCTCGCGGGGCCGAGCGTCTTCATCTCGGTCCCCAGCGCCTTGTCCTGCCCCCACACGAGGGCTTTCGGGTCGATGCTCCGCTCCTCGACCTCCAGCGTCGCCGTCACCGTCAGGCTCACGCGTCCGGCGGCGGGGGGCGTTCCCGTGAGCAGACCCGTCGCGGGATCGAGCGTCAGCCAGGCGGGTCCCGCGGCGAGGGCGAACTTCGGGCGCTCGATTTCCCAGAAGCGCGTCGTGGGCTTCGAGGCATCCCGCGTCTTGGCGTCGCCGAGGGAGCGGATCGTTCCCAGCGCGAGCCGGTACTCGCGGCCGACTTTCCCGGCGGCCGGGGTCGCATAGAGGAAGGGCCGGGGGGACGCGGCCATATCGGAATCCGCGCTGGGCTCGCCGGCCGCGTCGATCGCCACCACGCGGTAGTACGCGCGGTTCAGGCCGGGTCCGCGGAGCGCGCGCCCGACGACCTCGAAGCTCGTCGCCGTCGTCTCCGCGACGAAGTTCGCCTCGGCGCGCGGGCCTCCGACGACATCGTAGGGTTCCTCGCTGATCGAGAAGCCTTTTTCATCGCTGCCGTAGACGCGGTATTTCACGGGACGGCTGCCGGCGGCGTTCGGAGTCCACTGGAGCCGGCCCGTGCCGGCGTCGATGCGGACGTCGAGCGGGACGCCGGGTCCGCCGGCCTTGAAGGTCCAGGGGCCGCCCCAGGGGCCCCAGACGCCCTTCGCGTCTTTGCCGCGGACGCGCCAGAAGTACGACCCGCCCGGGGCGAGCAGGCCGGGCCGCGGGAGGGCGAAGCGCTCCTCGACGCGGTCGGCGACCTTCGAGACCAGCCGGTTGAACGTGGAGGACAGCGTGTAGGCGAAATCCGCGCGGTCGGAGAGTTGGAAGTGGTAGTCGGAGATCGTGTCGCCGTCGGGATCCTTCGCGGGCTGCCAGGCGAAGACGATGCGGGTCCCCGCGCTCGAGCTGCCGTTCGCCGGGCAAATCGGCGCCGCGGGGGCGGCGGGCGGCCGGGTGCTGGATCGCTCGGCCCACTCGTGGGTGAGGCGGACGGAGCGCGCGCCCGGCGAGGCGTCCGTGTAGACGAAGCGATTCTCGCCCACGACCATTTCCGGCAAGGAGAGCGGGGCCATCTGCAGGTCGTTGAGGAGTTCCAGGCGTCTGAGGCGGGCCTCGCCGGAGAGGACGGCGCGCAGGCGGTAGCTGTAGAGCGCCGGGCCCGAGGGGGGGAAGGAGGGGTCGAGGTCGGTCTCGACCGCCTTCCAGGTTTTCCCGTCGACGGAGATTTCGAAGCGGGTGCCCGTGCCTTCGGTCTTGAGTTTGCCGCCGACGAGGACGTAGGGGACGCGCACGGTCCACTCGATCGTCGCGGTCTGGCCGGCCTCGGCGGCGAGCCCCTCGGGCGTGCGGCGGACCTGTTCGACGCGGTCGGCGCCTTTGCGCCAGATCTCGCGCGAGAAGTCGGGGCGGTATTCCCAAGATCCGTTGGCGACGGTGCCGGGGGCGCGGATCCCGGGAGCGCCGTGGACGCGGAGCGGGCTGCGTTGTCCCCAGCGCCAGACGAGGGCTTCGCCGGGGCGTAGGGTCAGGTCCATGCTGTGGCGGGCGGCGCTGTCGCGCGTGCCGCGGTCGCCGCCTTCGAGGACGAAGAGGGCGGCCTGTCCCTCGTTGGCGCTGCGGCTGGCGGGGTGGAGGATGCCGAGCGTGTGGGCGCGTTTGACGAGGTCGTGGTCGCGGGCGAGGTCGAGTTCGGAGGCGATGGTGCGGCCGTCGCGGAGGAGGTAGAGGCCCTGCTGATCGCCGTCCATGAGGTTCCAGCGGCCGTCGAACCAGACCTGGGAGATGCAGTGTCCGACGGTGCAGGCGGGGGCGACTTTCAAGCCCGCGCGTTTCCAGAGTCCGGCGAGGTTGATGGAGTCGTTGCCGCAGGTGTTGTGGCCGTAGACGTTGAAGACCTTGACGGGGTCGCCGAGTTCGTCGTTGTCGCCGTACCAGTGCCAGCGGTGTCGGATCTGCTGGTCGTAGAGGGCGAGGGCTTTCTCGCGGTCGTTCATGCCGGGGCGGAGGGCCGAGGCGATGATCTCGTGGACGGTGCGGAATCCGTTGCGGCCGTTGGAGAGCCAGGGGTTGACGACGTCGGTCTCGCCGAGGTTCTCCATGCGGACGGCGCGGTTGGACTCCCAGGTCTGGGTCCAGCCCTCGTAGACGCCGGCCGGCGAGCGGCAGCTGCGTCCGTCCAGGGTCCCGCCCTGTACGACGACGTAGGCGTGGCCGCTGTTCGAGACGGTCTCGCGGTGCTGTTTCGGAGTTTCGTCCTGGGCCTGGGCGGCGCTCAGGCCGAGCAGGAGGGTGGCGCAGGTCCATGGCTTCACGAGACGTCCTTTCCAAGCTGGGGCGGGTGCGCGGCGGGTCTCGTATCTATAACACCGCCGGCCTCAATGGGGGGCTCCGGATTGGAGCCAGGCGAGGAAGGCGTACCAGCTCACGTAGGCGCCGGCCACGACGGGGACCGCGACCACGTTGCCGATCGTCTTGAGGGCCAGCCACCCTTCATCGTCGTTCGGGTGGTACTTGATGACGACGACCTCGTTCACCTCGGCCATGGTGCAACCCGTAACCAGGAGGCAGAGGCAGAGTCCGAGGGCGGCGGCTCTCATGGAAGAAGTCTACCCCAGAAGACATTCCCTGGGGGTTACGGCCGCTTCCAGACCACTTGGCCTTCGTGGCCCGGCCTGCGGGGCGAAGTGTCCCACACCTTGTAGGTGCCCATGGCGGTTTGCCCGTCCTCCGAGAGGGTGAAGGACAGCGTGCCCCCGTGTTTCTCGTTTTCCTTCCAGGTGCCGCGGTACGT
Organism: uncultured Planctomycetales bacterium; assembly: GCA_964619955.1. Classification (GTDB taxonomy): domain Bacteria; phylum Planctomycetota; class MHYJ01; order MHYJ01; family JACPRB01; genus JACQFK01. Next base: position 27,170 of record CAZUJF010000052.1, on the reverse strand, counting down.
GCGGGGCGCCGTCCGTTCTATCGTGAGGGTTCCGGGAGGCGGACCGTAGGTGTCGGTGTAGGTGCCTTGGAGGCCCCTGAAGTTGACCTTCCCCCATTCCGAGGAGGAGCCGTCCCAGTCTCCCGTCAAGGTGTCGGTGTCGCGTCCGCAGCCTGCGGCGAGCAGGAGGCAGAGCGGTCCCAGGAGTCGGAGGGGTCTCTCGAGGTCCACCTTTCTGAAAAGCCCAGCGCAATTATACCGGTAGGCCCATCCAGCCTGGCCTGATTTTCGCTTCACCCCACGGCTCGCCCCGTCAGTTGCAAAACTCGCCACCGGCCGCCCGTTTTGCCTGAGCCGGACTTCCACCGAAAGAATTCGGTTGAAAGGGTTTCTTCGATCACCGAGAATCCCTTCTTCCACGCCTAAATAAGGCGCGCTTTTTGCCTTATGCCCTTACAGGAGTGTTGGTAATGGGGGTGCGCATTGAGCTTCATGCTTCTTGGACTCCTGATTATCCCCGCCTACTGTTTCTATTTGATGTGGGAGCAGAATAGAAAGGCTGCCGAGGCGCTTGGGAGAATACTTTGTCACGTTTGTGGCTATGAAGGGTTCTTGTATTCTGGGTTTAATAGCAGAAGACTAATATGCCCGCGGTGTGACAATTCTGACCTTAAAAAGGTGAAGTTCTTGAAGGATAGGCAGCCTTGAAGTGGCGCGTGTACCCAGTGCTATCTAAAGATTTTCAGGCTTGCGGAACGAGCGCGCAGGGGTCGCGCGGGTCAGTAGATCTGGTGTCAATGAGCGAAGCAGAAGCTAAAAAAGACCTTCGATCCAAGCGATGGCGCCAGCGTACGAAAACTTAATTGCCCCGACATCTTTTAGCATGCGCTTATAGCGAGCTTGCTGCTCAATCTCTCGCTCCTTCTGCATTGTGCAGTCAACGACCTCTATCGTGTGCGGTGCACCTTCTCGCAATGCCTCCCTAAAGAGAAAGTTTGACAGGAGGTCAGTAACGGGAAGTGAGTACCCGATAAAGGTCACTCGCTTGGCTGTCCGCAGAACTTCATAGGCGTGCCGCCACAGCAGCCGCAATATTGGCTCGCTAGTCAATGCTGACTTCGCCATTACGGGTGGTACGATAAATGGAAGATCTTCACAAAGCTCCGGAGGTATGCTGCCGCCGTGAGTATTGCCGAGCGTTCTCAGGTGTGAAGACAGCGCTTGTGGTACGGTTTCAAACCAATCTGATCTGTGTAGAATATCAGACACGGCATATGGGCTTTGCGCTCCCAGACGCGGGAACCAATTCAATGAGCCATGCAGCTTAAGGATGTGCATGGAATGGCTATAGTCATCGTTTGAGTGGAAGAGTGCATTGGTGCAGTAATTGCAGTTGAAGCCATACCCGTAAGTTGGGCCCCATCCCATTGGCACGTTTGTCATCATGTGTTGCATTGAGGAGCCGCGTGTGGCTTTGTAAAGTGCCCTATCAAAGGAGTCGTCATAGTTGAAGGTTAGGCAATTGACACGATTCAAGATGCAGTGCATCGCTAGCTGCCCCAAAAGCGGGTCGTTGCACGGGCTTTTTAATGCTGCTTGTATCCGGCTGATTAGGGAGTGCTTGATTCGGGTTAACAGTAGCTGCAGTTCGGGGCGGGCTCGCTCAGGATGGTCGTATGGCATTCCACTGTCAAGGCGTGTCAAGAGGCGTTCAAGGTCAACCCTTCCGTCACCAGTGTATTCCAATTCTGACTCAAGTAGCCGGCGTGCAACCGGCAGGTGTTCAACCGCACCCTTCAAGGAGTCCACCCCATAGTCATCGCAAGCAAGAGGGGCATTGGGGTAGAAAGCACGCGTAAACCCTGCTCCAAGCACCAGGACGTGTTCAGAGGATTCGATGGTACCCATGACGTTGGCTCCAATAGTTCGGAGGTTCTGCTAGATCTACCGCTTTTGATCTCGAGCAGTGTGAGCCACTAGATCCTTCTCGGATTGCGGTGTTTATCAGGCGTTCAAACCGTTTCAGTGTAGCACGAGGGGGGATGGGAGGTCTGAGAAAGCCAAGAATCCTCAGACTCCAATTTCTCGCAGCTTGTTTGTTCGGATCTAGCGTGCCGGGGCTTAGACGGGCTGGGGGCGGTCCAGCCGCCTGAAGACCCAGCCCACGCCCGCGCCGAAGCCCGCGCCGTAGAGCAGCCCCCAGAGCAGCATGCTGGTCTGGGAGTGCTTGAGCGCCGTGAAGACCTGGTCGCCCGCGAAATAGCCCGCCGAGTGGGCGAGGAAGAGCACGAGGAAAGCCCCGGGCAGCCGCGACCCGCCGCCGAGGAAGAGCGCCGAGACCCCCGCAAACGCCGCGCAGCCGCCCACGGACCCGAGCCATTCGCCCGCTTTGGATTTCAGCGAGAACCAGGCGAGACACCAGACCGCCGCGTACGCGATGAACGCGGGGATGAACACCAGCGCGAAGCGCAGACGCGGACGCTGTCCGGACAGCAGTCCTCCGAGCAGCAGCGGGGGCAGGACCAGGAAGACCGCCGTGATCGCGAGATACAGCAGCGTTTCGCCCAGCCGCCGCCCTGCAAACGCCCACAGCGAAAAGCCCGCGACGCCCGTCAGGGAGAAAACGAGTGCGCTCCGGATTGCACCAGACAAGGGACTCACATCATGCCCAGCTGCAGCTTGGCCGCCTCGGACATCATCGACTGGCTCCAGGGCGGATCGAAGACCACCTCGACGTTCGCGCGGCGCACGCTCGGGACCGTCAGCGTCTTCTCCCGGATCTCGTTGGCGAGCACCGGACCCATCCCGCAGCCCGGCGCCGTCAGCGTGAACTTGATCGCCACCTCCCAGCCGCCCTCCGCGGCGGGCTCGACCTTGTTCTCATAGACGAGCCCGAGCTCCACCACATTCACCGGGATCTCGGGGTCGAAGCAGGTCTTGAGCTGGTCCCAGACCGCCGTCGTCACCCCCTGCAGGTCGAGCGGCGCGGCGTTGGGATCGGGCCCCTTCGCCGCCTCCTTGCCGAGCGCGTCCGCGTCCTTCCCCTCGATGCGCAGCAGGCCGTAGTCGGAGAGGATCGTGAAGCTGCCGCCCAGCTCCTGCGTGATCTCGACCTTGCTCCCCTTGGCGAGCTGGGTCTTCTGCCCGTAGGGAATCGTGGTCGCCGTGACGTCGCGGCTCAGGTCGATCATGGGTACCTCTTATTCCGTGGAGATGACGTCCTTCTGGCCCTCGAGGGCGGCTTTCAACGTGTGCCAGGCGAGGCTCGCGCATTTCACCCGGACGGGGAATTCGCTGACCCCCTGGAAGACCACGAGCTTGTCCAGACCGTCGGCGGATCCCGTCCCGGTCACCATCCCGTGGAAGCGGCTGAAGAGCGCGTCGAGCTCCGCCTTCGTCAGACCCTTGACCGCCTCGCTCATCAGCGAGGCGGACGCCGTCGAGATCGCGCAGCCCGCCCCGCGCCAGCGCAGGTCGGCGATGCGGTCGTCCTCCAGCTTCACGCTGACGGCGATCTTGTCCCCGCAGAGCGGATTGTCCCCGTGCGCGAAACACGTGGGCTGTTCGATGAGCCCCGCGTTCCGCGGCTTCTTGTAATGGTCCAGGATGATCTCCTGGTAGAGGTCGTCCAGGTCGCTCATGTGCCGAACACCTTTCGCACCTTGCGGAGCGCGGTCACGAGGACGTCGAGCTCCTCCCGCGTGTTGTAGAGCCCCAGCGAGGCCCGCGCGGTGGCCGGGATGCCGAAGCGCTCCATGACCGGCTGCGCGCAATGATGGCCCGTGCGGATCGCCAGGCCTTCGCGGTCGAGGATGGTGCCGATGTCGTGCGGATGCACGCCCTCCAGCAGGAACGAGAGCACGCCCGCCTTCTCGGGCGCCGTGCCGATGAGGCGAACGCCCGGTTCCGCGGCGAGCAGCGTCGTGCCGTGCCGCAGCAGGTCCTCCTCGTGCGCCCGGATCGCGGCGGGGCCGAGCGCCTCGACGTAGTCCAGCGCCGCCCCGAGGCCGATCACCCCCTCGATGTGCGGCGTGCCCGCCTCGAACTTGTAGGGGATCGCGTTGTATTTCGTCTTCTCGAACGTGACGGACAGGATCATGTCCCCGCCGCCCTGGTACGGCGGCATGGCCTCGAGGTGCTCCGCGCGGCCGTAGAGGACCCCGATGCCCGTGGGCCCGTAGACCTTGTGCCCCGAGAAGGCGTAGAAGTCGCAGCCGAGGTCGCGGACGTCGACGGCCGCGTGCGCCACGGCCTGCGCGCCGTCGAGCAGCACCGGAATGCCCCGGGCGTGGGCGAGCTCGACGATCCGCTTCACCGGGAGGATCGTGCCCAGCGCGTTGGAGACGTGCGCGACCGAGACGAACTTCGTGCGCGGTCCGATGAGGCGCTCGAAGGCGCCGAGATCGACGGCGCCGCGCTCGTCGATGGGCGCCACCTTGAGCACGACGCCCTTCTCCTCGCGCAGCAGCTGCCAGGGGACGATGTTCGAGTGGTGCTCGAGGTGCGTGATGAGGATCTCGTCGCCCGCGACGACGCGGGGCCGGACGAAGCTGTGGGCGACGAGGTTGATGGACTCGGTCGTGCCGCGGGTGAAGACGATCTCCTTCACGTCGGCCGCGCCGAGGAAACGCCGCACCCTGCCGCGGGCCAGCTCGTAGAGCTTCGTGGCCTCCTCGCTGAGGCGGTGCACCCCGCGGTGGATGTTCGAGTTCTGCTCCTCGTAGTAGCGGCGGCAGGCCTCGATGACGCCCCGCGGCTTCTGCGTGGTCGCGGCGTTGTCGAGGTAGACGAGCGGCTTCCCGTGGACTTTCGAGGACAGGATGGGGAAGTCCTCGCGGATGCGCCGGACGTCGAAGCTCACAGCAGGCCCCCCGTCATCAGGCCCAGGCAGCCTCCGATCTGCGAGCGCACGGCGTCGGACTTCACGGAGTCGATGATCTCGCTCGCGAAGGCGTGGATGAGCAGGCGCCGGGCGTCCTCGACCGCGATCCCGCGGGAGCGCAGGTAGAAGAGCACGTCGGCGTCGAGCTGCCCGATCGTCGCGCCGTGCTTGCATTTCACGTCGTTCGCGAAGATCTCGAGCTGGGGCTTCGTGTGGACGAGGGCGTCCGGCGAGATCAGCAGGTTCTTGTTCGTCTGCACCGCGGAGATCTTCTGGGCGTCGGGACGGACGATGACGCGCCCGTCGAAGACCGCGCGCGACGTGCCGTCGAGGATGCCCTTGTAGACCTCGCGGCTGGTGGTGTGCGGCCTGGCGTGGTCGATCATCGTGTGATGGTCGACGTGCTGGGACCCGGCGACCTCGTAGAGCCCGAGGAGGGAGACCTCGGCGCCCTCGCCCTCGAGGGTGGCGTCCGTGTCGTGCCGGGAGAAGCGCGCCCCGAGGGAGATCGAATGGTGCGTGAAGTGCGCGTCGCGGGCGGCGCGGACCTCGAGGGATTCCACGTGGAAGGCGTTGCGGCTTTCGCGCTGGACCTTGGTGAGGTCGAGCACGGCGCCGGCGCCGAGGAGCACCGTCGCGGCGGCGTTCGTGAAATAGGTCCCGCCCGCGGGGCCGATGTAGCTTTTCACGATGACCGAGCGCGAGCCTTCGCCCGCCTCGATGAACACGCGCGGATGCGTGACGTAAGGCTCCCCGCGCAGGGAGGAGATGAAGAGCAGGTGGATCGGCGTCTCCAGCTGCGTGCCGGGGGCCAGGCGGACCCAGGCGCCGTCGCTGAAGAGCGCGAGATTGAGGGCCGCGAACGGCGCATCGGGCACGAGCAGGCGGCCGTCCAGGCGGGCGGGATCCTCCTTGAGGAGCTCGGCCAGGCTGCGGACCTCGAGACCCTTGGGAAGTTCGAGGGTGGAGAACGCGGGGGCGTAGCGGCCGTCCACGAACGCGAGCTGCAGGCCCTTGAGGGCGCCGCGCGCGATGGCGGCGAACTGGTTCGGGTTGGGCGTGCCCGAGGCCGGACGGAAGACCGTCTCGAGCAGGTCCGTCGGGTCCGAGAAGCGCCAGGATTCCTCGCGTCCGGTGGGAAGGCCGCGCTCCGAGAGCCGTTCGAGCGCCTTGCGGCGGATCGAGGCGAGCCCGGGCAGCGTCTTCGCGGCGCGCTCGAAGTCGGCGCGGAAGCGGTCGAGGGCCGGGCTCACGGTCGCCGTGCTCACGCCTTCACCCCGGCGTAGCCCGTCGCCTCCAGCTCGCGGGCGAGCTCCTTGCCGCCGGAGCGGGCGATGCCGCCGTCCTTGAGGACGTGGACGAAGTCCGGGACGATGTGCTCGAGCAGGCGGGGGAAGTGCGTGATGATGATCAGGGCGCGATCCTTCGAGCGCAGGCTGTTGACGCCCTGGCCGATGATGCGCATCGCGTCGATGTCGAGCCCGGAATCCGTCTCGTCGAGGATGGCGAGCAGGGGTTCGAGCACCGTCATCTGCAGGATCTCGTTGCGCTTCTTCTCGCCGCCCGAGAAGCCCTCGTTGACGGGCCGCGTGAGCAGGGAGTCGGGCAGCTGCACGAGCTTCGCCTTGGCCTTGATGACGTCGAGGCATTCCTTCGCGTCGAGCTCCTGCAGGCCGCGGTGTTTGCGGATCGCGTTGAGCGAGTTCTTCAGGAAGTACATGTTGCCCACGCCCGGGATCTCGACGGGGTACTGGAACGCGAGGAAGACGCCTTCGCGGGCGCGGTCCTCGGGGGACAGCGTCAGCAGGTCCTTCCCCTTGTAGAGCACCTCGCCCTTGGTGACGGTGAAGCCGTCGCGGCCGGAGAGCACGTGCGCCAGGGTGGATTTGCCGGAGCCGTTGGGGCCCATGATGGCGTGGACCTCGCCGGCCTGGACCTTGAGGGTCAGGCCCTTGAGCACGGGCTTGGCGCCCGCATTGGCATGGAGGTCGCGGATGTCGAGCAGCGGAGCGTTCATGGTTCAGACCTATCCGACGGAGCCTTCGAGACTGACGTTGAGGAGCTTCTGGGCCTCCACGGCGAATTCCATGGGGAGCTCCTTGAACACCTGTTTGCAGAAGCCGTTGACGATGAGGTTGACGGCGTCCTCGGGGGAGAGGCCGCGCTGGCGGCAGTAGAAGAGCTGGTCCTCGCTGATCTTCGACGTCGAGGCCTCGTGCTCCACCTGCGCGCCGGGGTTCTGCACGTCGAGGTAGGGGAACGTGTGGGCCCCGCACTTGTCGCCGAGCAGGAGGGAGTCGCACTGGGAGTAGTTCCGGGCGCCCGTCGCGCCGCGCAGGATCTGCACCGCGCCGCGGTAGGTGTTCTGGCCGTGCCCGGCGGAGATGCCCTTGGAGATGATGGTCGACTTCGTGTTCTTCCCGATGTGGATCATCTTGGTGCCGGTGTCGGCCTGCTGGAAATTGTTCGTGACGGCGACGGAGTAGAACTCGCCGACGGAGTTCTCCCCCTGGAGGATGCAGCTGGGGTACTTCCAGGTGATGGCGCTGCCGGTCTCGACCTGGGTCCAGGTGATGCGCGAGTTGACGCCCTTGCAGCGGCCGCGCTTGGTGACGAAGTTGTAGATGCCGCCCTTGCCGTTCTTGTCGCCGGGATACCAGTTCTGGACGGTGGAGTATTTGATGGTCGCGTTGTCGAGGGCGACGAGCTCGACCACGGCGGCGTGCAGCTGGTGCTCGTCGCGCATGGGGGCGGTGCAGCCCTCGAGGTAGCTCACCGAGGCGCCCTCCTCGGCGATGATCAGGGTGCGCTCGAACTGGCCCGTGTCCTTCGCGTTGATGCGGAAGTACGTGGAGAGCTCCATGGGGCAGCGCACGCCCTTGGGGATCCAGCAGAACGACCCGTCGGTGAAGACGGCGCTGTTGAGCGTGGCGAAGAAGTTGTCGGTGTAGGGGACCACGGAGCCCAGCCACTTCTTGACGAGTTCGGGGTGTTCGCGGACCGCGTCCGAGAAGGAGCAGAAGATGATGCCGACCTCGCGGAGCTTGTCCTTGAACGTGGTGGCGACGCTGACGCTGTCGAAGACGGCGTCCACGGCCACGCCCGCGAGCATCTGCTGCTCGACGAGGGGGATGCCCAGTTTCTCGTAGGTCTTGCGGACCTCGGGGTCGATCTCGTCCAGGCTCTTGGGCCCGGCCTTCTTCTTGGGCGCGGAGTAGTAGTAGGAGGCCTGGTAGTCGATCTTCGGGTATTTGACGTTGGCCCAGGTCGGCTCCTTCATCGTGAGCCAGTGTTTGTAGGCGCGGAGGCGCCAGTCGAGCAGCCAGGCGGGCTCGTTCTTCTTCGCGGAGATGATGCGGACGATCTCCTCGCTGAGCCCCTTGGGGATCCGGTCCTCCTCGACCGCCGTGACGAAGCCGTAGGGGTATTCCTGTCCGGCCAGGCGTTCGATCGTTTCCTTGCTGTCGCTCATGCGTTCATCCCTTCTGGACCAGGGCGCCGTGGCGCCATTCCACGGGGGCGACGACCTCGAGGGGGCGGATCATTTCCGCCAGGCTGATCTTGTCGAGGGCTCCCAGCACCACGCGGTTGATGCGGGCCCAGTTGCTCTTGAGGTTGCAGGTGTTCTCGATGTCGCAGAGGCCGGCGTCCGCGGTGCAGTCGGTGACCCCGATGCGGCCCTCGAGGGCCTGGATGATCTCGGCCATCGAGATGCGTTCCGGCGTGCGGGCCAGGGTGAAGCCGCCCTTCACGCCGCGATGGGCCTCCAGGAGGCCGTGGCGGGCGAGGAGCTTGAGGATCTTGCTCACGGTGGGCAGCGGCAGATGCGCCGTCACCGCGAGGTCCCTCGCGCTTTTCATCGGACCGGCCTCCTTACGCGCGAACTGCGTGAGCAGGAGGATGCCGTAGTCCGTCAGGCGGCTGAGTCGAATCATCTATACAAGACCAACTTAGTACGATTTAAAATAGCAAAAGGGAAGGCGCGGGTCAAGCGGGTTGCTGGCTTCCGGAAACCCGCTCCGGTATGATTCCGGCATGGACGTTCTGACGGCCGAGCAGGTCCGCCGGGTCTATGCGGTGACCGAGACCCTCAAGCTCAACAAGGACTGGGTGGTCGTGCCGCTGCGCGGGTCGGAGAGCGGCCTGGAGATGCTGCTGCCGGACGGCAAGCTGCTGATCCGTCCCGCCGCGGCGGGGGGCTTCGAGCCCTGGTTCGGCGGGCTGAAGGAGCGGCTGGAGGGGATGGATCTGAACCGTCCGCTGCGCGCGAGCCAGGCCGGGCGCCATTATCCGCACACGCCGCCGGAAGCGGCCCCGGGCTCCGGGGCCCGGAAGTACCTCAAGTCTTAGTCAGGCGCGTCTGCCAAGGCAGTTCTCTCACCGTGGCGCCCATCCCCGGAGCCGCCGTCAGGCGCGTGCCCGGGGCCTTGTACTCTTTGCGGACCACGGCGAGCCCCGCCGTCCCGGACGTGCTGGTCACGGTTCCCGCCTCGGCGCCGTCGGCCGTGAGGGCCGCTCCCGCGGAGGGAACCGCGGCGCCGTCGAAAGCCAGCGACACCAGCATGCGGGGCGGTTCGCTGTAGGTCTTCACGCGCTGGATGACTTCCTGTCCGATGTAGCAGCCTTTCGAATAGCTGATCGCGACGGGTTCCAGGCCCGCTTCCATGGGCAGCAGATCGGGGCCCATGTCGACCCCCCAGCGGGGGATCCCCGCGGCGATGCGGGCGGAGTCCCAGGCTTCGAGCGGGGCCGTGGCGGCGGGACCGGGTCCCGCGATTTCGTAGGCCTCCTCGTGGAGCATGCGATCGCGCACGATCGCGAGTCCGTCGCGCAGGAGCCCGTGTCCGTCGGGCAGTTCGGGGACTTGCAGGAGCGCGCGGGCGCCGGGGCCGAAGACGACGGAGACCGGATCCTCGAGCGGCTTGAACGCCACGTCGTCGGCGATGATGTAGCGCTGCAGGGCGGCGAGCAGGGCCGGAACGTTGTCGCGGTCCGTGAAGAGGCGCACGCCGGATTCCAGGACGAGCGCGTGGACGAGACCGAGCATCTTCCCCTGGCGGGAGACGACGGCGGCGCGGGCGCCCTGGCCGGGCGTGAGCTTCTTGATCTCGTTCGTGCACATGCCGTGCAGGAAGCGCAGCCGGTCGCGTCCCGTCACCTCGACGACGGCGCGCCGGGGCAGGTCGACGATGTGAGGTTTGTTCAAAGCGGTCACAGTGTAGCACGGCGAGGAACCTGGATGGAAATGGGCCTCGCTCGCGAAGTGATCCAAAGGGTAGACTTCTTTGAATGGACGCTCATTTGTTGTCCTCCGCGTATCTCGCCCTGCTTGAACCTGGGGCCAATCTGGCGCGTCGCATGAGTAATGATCAGTTCATTGGGGATCTGTATCTGATTTTCTTTGTGCTTCCGAATACCATTTTCACTTTGATCCTGACCGCCGTTCGTTATGTGAAGGGGCACTATCAGGATGGGTATGCGGCGTTTGTGCATTCACGTGCTGCCATGGTCCTCCCTGCTTTGGGGTTGCTCGTCACTACGCGCTCTTATTGGAATTCTGATCTCAGGTACAGAATCGGAGGACCAGTGGCGTGTTTGTTCGGATGTCTGGTGGCTGCGGTTCCGGTTCTGTTACATAACTGGATACTTCGCCGGAAACCCTGATCTGGATTGGCTGTGGGACCATCTCTGCGACGGCGTGGCGGAACAGGCGCGGGAAATAAAGCAGAAGGCGAGGGGGTCGGCGCTGGCCGTCCTTCCGGAAGTTCCGGCCTTGGGCTCAAGCGTGACCATGAAATATCGCTATGACATGGCGAACTTTCATGGTACGATTGGAGCATGAAGATTCGTCGAGGCCGCCATGTCGGCGCCGTCCGGCGGCTGCTGCGCGACAATCCGGTGGTGGCGATCCTCGGCGCCCGCCAGGTCGGCAAGTCCACGCTCGCCCGGCAGGTGATGGCGAATTGGCGCGGCCCCAGGGCGTTCTTTGATCTTGAGGACCCCGTCGATCGCCGAAGGCTGGAGGATCCGGGTCTCGGGCTTCGGGATCTCCGCGGACTGGTCGTGCTGGATGAGATCCAGCATCTGCCCGAGGTCTTCCAGCTGCTGCGCGTGCTTGCCGATCGTCCGAGGCAGCCGGCCCGCTTCCTCGTTCTGGGGAGCGCCTCGCCGGCGCTCCTCCGCCAGACGTCCGAGTCCCTGGCGGGCCGGATCGCCTTTCACGAAATGGAGGGTTTTACGCTCGAGGAGGCGCCCCAGGGGCGCGGGCTCCCGATCGAAAGGCTCTGGCTGCGGGGCGGCTTCCCGGCTTCGTTCCTGGCCCGCAGCGATGCGCGCAGCCTGGAATGGCGGCTCGACTTCATCCGCACCTTCATGACGCGCGATCTTCCGGCCCTGGATGTCGGCGTCCCTCCCGCCCAGCTCGAACGCTTCTGGCGCATGCTGGCGCACTGGCACGGTCAGATCTGGAACGCCTCCGAGTTCGGACGTTCGCTCGGCACGGGCGACCATACAGCCCGCCGCTACCTCGACCTCTTGAGCCAGACCTTCGTCGTCCGGGTGCTGCGGCCCTGGCATGAGAATCTCGGCAAGCGCCAGGTGAAGGCGCCCAAGGTCTACATTGCCGACAGCGGCATGGCGCATGCCCTCCTCGGAATCGAAACGCGCGAGGAACTGACGGGGCATCCCAAGGTCGGGGCCACCTGGGAGGGGTTCCTACTCGCCCAGGTGATCCGGCGGCTGGGGGCGCGCCCCGACGAATGTTTTTTCTGGGCGACGCACCAGGGTGCGGAACTGGATCTGCTGGTCGTACGAGGGAAGCGCCGACTCGGCTTTGAATTCAAGCTCGCCGAAGCGCCCGGTCTTACGGCGTCGATGCACATTGCGCAGCATGATCTGAAGCTCGACCACCTGACCGTGGTGCACGGGGGCCGGGAGAACTGGTCCCTGTCCGCCAAGGCAAGCGCCGTCTCGGCAGCCGGCCTGATCGACAAGATCGACCCGCTATAGAAGGAGCTGTCCCTCAGGCCAGGACACGGCGCAGCAGTCCCGCCAGGCCGGCGGAGAACTGCCCCTTGGTGAGCACTTCCGAGCAGCCCGCCGCGAGCGCCTGCTGGCGCAGCTCGACCTGCTCGTGGTTGAGGAAGCCGATCACGGGGATGCCGGGCAGCGCCTGCAGCGTCTCGAGGGCGCGGATCCGGGCGTCCGAGAGATCCATGAACACGAGGCGCGGTTTCTCCTCGCGGATCGCGCGGATGGTTTCGTCCGCGTCCCGCGCCACCGTGACCGTGATGTCCAGCTGCTTCGCGGTCTCGAGGACCTTGGAGCGGAACATCAGGTCGGGGATCGCCGCGACGACTTGGGCCATGCGGCAGACTCTAGCGGCGCCGGCGGCCAATAGCAACCGCGGTCATGGCGCGGGATCCACGCGCGTGCGCGGGAGGGGGATGAACCAGAGGAAGCGGTAGCGGCTCCACCAGGCGCCGTCGGGGTCCTTGCGGCAGTCCCGCGCGAGCAGGCCGCCCAGGAAGATCCAGTGCAGCGGGGCGGCCGCGGTCTCGCGCGACTGGTACCAGAACGGCGCGACCATCAGGCTCTCCTGGTCGCCCTTGCGGTAGCTCGAGAAGAGGCGCCAGAGGAAGTGCACCGAGTGGTCCTCGCCGGCCTGGTCCCAGGAGAAGGGGTGGATCTCCGAAAGCCAGGAACTGTCCAGGGTCTTCGCGCTGCGGTGGCGGAAGAGCGGCCAGATCAGGTTGACGCTGTGTTCCTCCTCAAGCGGCCGGGAATGGATCGTGAGCAGCGGCGTGAGCCAGGTCGAGCGGCTGCCGTCCGGACGGGTCCGGCTCCACGACAGCGCGGGCAGGAACCACCATTCGTCGGGCCAGTAGAAGTAGAGCCCCGCGTGCAGGCTGCCGATCGTGCCATCCCCCTTCGTGGAGGCATGGAAGAGCGGCGTCAGCCAGAGGTTGCGGCCGCCGTCCGAATTCTTCGTGTACCACGAGAGCAGCGGCGGGACGGACCAGGAATCGTCCCACTGGAAGTAGGGGCCCACGTGGAGGGATTTCACGCGGCCGTCCGACTCGAGGCTGAGGTGGAAGAGCGGGGTGACGACCGTGTCGCTGGCGCCGGACGGCTCCCAGCTGTGCCAGGTGATCAGCGGCCAGAGCGCCCAGTAATCCTTCCCCTTCAGGAAGGGGCCGAGGTGCAGGTTCGTGAACTCGCCGGCGGCATCCGACGTGAACGTGAGCAGGGGCGTGATCCAGGTCGTGCGGCCGCCGCCGTCGTTGTCCCAGGATCCCGCGAGCGGCGGCAGGCCCCAGCCGGTCTTCCACTGGAAATAGATGCCGGCGTGCAGGCTTTGGACGTCGCCGTCCGCCTCCCGCGTCACATGGAAGAGCGGCGTCACCCAGGTGGTCTGCCCGCCGGAGTCCCAGGTCCAGGAGCCGGTCACGAGCAGGGGGAGGGACCAGGACTTCGGCGTCTGCAGATACGGCCCCAGGTGGAAACGCACGACGTCGCCGGCGGCGTCCGACTCGGAATGGAAGAGCGGGGTGATCCAGCGGGTCCAGCCGCCGGCCGGATTCTTCCAGCCGCCGCTGAGCGCGGGCGGCAGGGCCCAGTAGTCCTTTCCTTGAAAGTAGAGCAGGGCGTGGAGACTGTCGAGTTCGCCGTCCTTGTCGGTGGTTGTGTGAAAGAGCGGTGTCACCCACGTGGAGCGGCCGCCGTCATCCTCCGCCCAGCTCGCCGCGAGGAAGGGCAGCACCAGCCAGTTGCTGCGCCACTGGACGTAGGGGCCGAGATGCAGGCTTCGCAGTCCGCTCTCGGCATAGGTGCTCGCGTGGAAGAGCGGCGTGACCCAGGTGGTCCGCCCTCCGATGTCGTTGGTCCAGGCGCCGCTGAGGAGCAGCGGGAAGGCCCAGTAGTCCTCGCCCTGGAAATACGGGCCGGCATGGAAGCTGCTCACGTCGCCCTTCGCGTCGGTGCTGACGTGAACCAGAGGCGTCACCCAGGTGTCGTGTCCGCCGCGGGAATTCTTCCAGCCGCCGCTGAGGGCGGGGAGGAAGCCCCAGTAGCCGTCGCCCTGGAGCCAGGGACCGACGTGCAGGCTGTCGAGGTCGCCCTTCTCGTCGGTGCTGACGTGCGCGAGCGGCGTGATCCAGGTGGTGGACCCGCCCCGGTCGTTCTTCCAGCCGCCGCTGAGCAGGGGCGGCAGGGACCACCAGTCCACGCCCTGGAAATACGGAAAGAGGTGCAGGCTTCGGATGCCTCCGAAGCCGTCGCTCGTGCTGTGGAAGAGCGGCGTGATCCACGTGCTGCTTCCCTGGTCGGCGTTCTTCCAGCCCGCGGCGAGCGGGAGCAGGGCCCAGCGGTCGCGGCTCTGCAGCCAGGGGCCGAGGTGGAGGTCGACGAGGTCGCCCTGCGCGTCGGTGGCGCTGTGGAAGAGCGGCGTGATCCACGTCGTGCGTCCGCCCTGCTCGTTCGTCCAGGCGCCGCTGAGGGCGGGGAGGAAGCCCCAGGAGTCGGGGCCCTGGATCCAGGGGCCGACGTGGAGGCTCTTCAGCCCGCCCTTGGCGTCGAAGGTGTGGTGGTAGAGCGGCGTGATCCAGGTGACGTCGTTCCGCTCGCGGTCGATCCAGCGGCCCGACAGCAGCAGCGGCGCGGCCCAGTAGTCGGGCCCGTCGAAGTACAGCGGCGGCAGGATGCTGCGGTGGGAGAAGCCCTCCGCGCCGATGTCGGTGTAGAACGGCAGGAACATCGAGTAGTCGGGGCCTTCGAACCAGTTCAGGGCGTGCCAGGAGTGGACGCCGCCGTCCTGCTTGAACGTGACGTGGTACAGCAAGAGGTCGGAGTGCCGCCGCATGCCGTTGTCGAGCGTGCGGTGCTCGGAGAGCGGCCAGAGCGGGATGTTGATGGGGAAGTCGGGGGGCTTGTCCTGCGGGACGGCCTGCAGGGCGAGCGCGAAGAGCACGGCACATCCGCTCATCCGGCCCGTCATTCTAGGCGTCGGCGCCGCCGTTGTACACCCGCCCGGGGACGAATAAGATGGCGGAATGGCCGTCATCTACATGGATCACCACGCGACCACGCCCGTGGATCCCCGCGTGCTGTCCGCGATGCTGCCCTACTTCAGCGAGAAGTTCGGCAACGCGTCGAGCCGGCTGCACAGCTTCGGGAAGGACGCCGCCCTGGCGGTGGACCGCGCCCGGGAACAGACGGCCGCCCTCATCGGGGCCGACCCTTCCGAGATCGTCTTCACGAGCGGCGCCACCGAGAGCGACAACCTCGCCATCCAGGGCGTCGTCGAGTTCCATCGCGCCAAAGGCGACCACGTCGTCACCGTCGCCACCGAGCACAAGGCCGTGCTCGATCCCTGCCGCGCGCTGGAAGCGGCCGGACGCGCGCGTCTGACCGTGCTGCCCGTGAAAGCGGACGGCCTGCTCGACCTCGACGTGCTCCGCGCCGCGCTCACGGACCGCACGGTGCTCGTCTCCGTCATGGCCGCCAACAACGAGATCGGCGTGCTCCAGCCCGTCGCGGAGATCGGCCGGATCTGCCGCGAGCGGGGCATCTATTTTCACAGCGATGCGACCCAGGCCGTCGGGAAGATCCCCGTGAACGTCGAGACCTGGAGCGTCGACCTGCTCTCCCTCTCCGCCCACAAGATGTACGGTCCCAAGGGAGTGGGGGCGCTCTACGTGCGGAAACGCAACCCGCGCGTCCGGCTCGCGCCCCTGATTCACGGCGGCGGCCACGAGAGCGGATTGCGTTCCGGGACTTTGCCGGTCCCTCTGATCGTTGGATTGGGAGAGGCCTGCGAGATCGGCGGAAAAGAGCTCCCGACGGAGTCCCGCCGCCTCACGGACCTGAGAAATCTCATGAAAGCGCGGATTTTTGCGCGCATGGACCACGTTCATGTTAATGGTAGTATGAGCGAGCGGCTTCCCGGGAACCTGAATCTGAGTTTCGAGTACGTCGAGGGCGAAAGCCTCATCCTCGGGATGGGCGAGGTGGCGCTCTCTTCGGGAAGCGCGTGCACGACGGCGACGCTCGAACCTTCGCATGTGCTGGCGGCGCTCGGGGTGCCCGAACCGCTGGCGCGGGCTTCGATCCGCTTCGGGCTGGGTCGGGGCAACACGGAGGCGGATGTGGACCGGGTCTGCGTTCTTTTGGAACGGGAAGTGCGGCGGCTGCGGGAGCTCTCGCCGCTTTACCCGCTGGCGGCGAAATCGAATAATCGGTAGGATATAAGGTCTAACGAAGGAGATGCCCCATGGGATGCTGTGGTGGTAACGAAGGCGGACACGGCGGTCACGGCGGTCACGGACACGGCGAGTCCTCGGGCGGCTGCGGCTCCGGAGCGGGCATGCCCGTCATGACGGCCGCCCAGGTGACGACCGGCGTGGTCGAGATCACGGAAAAAGCGGCGGACAAGCTCCTTCAGCTCATCAAGGGCGAGGGGAAGGATCCCGCCCAGATCGGCCTGCGCCTCGCCGTCCAGGGCGGCGGCTGCAGCGGCATGCAGTACTTCATGGATTTCGACGCGCAGCGCGACGACGACAAGGTCTTCGAGCGCGGCGGCGTGCGGGTCATTGTGGATCCGCGCAGCATCCAGGCTCTGAACGGCTCGATTCTCGACTACTCCGACGGCCTCATGGGCTCCGGATTCCAGATCAAGAATCCGAACGTGAAGAGCTCCTGCGGCTGCGGGCAGTCGTTCGGGACTTAATCCGTCCCGGCGTCAGGGGAGGGGTTTATGGCCGACGGGATTCCGTCGTCTGCGCCGGCGTTCCAGCCGGTGCCGGACCTCTATCACCGTGTCGACGGAGTTCTCGACCGGATCCGCCCCTACGTGCAGATCGACGGCGGCTACGTGGAGCTCGTGGACGTGCTGGAGGACGAGGGCATCGTCCACATCCGCTTCCAGGGGTCCTGCCAGGGCTGCCCGTCCAGCGCGATGACCCTCCAGATGGGGATCGAAAGCGAAATCAAGATGGCGATTCCGGAGATCAAGCAGGTGGTGGCCGTCTGAGTCCCGCCGCTCCGGAGTGAAGCTTCCGGGAGACTTCCGAACATGTCCACAAACGTCACGCAGATGCACCGCTCGCGCGAGGGCGAGATCACGCCCGAGATGCGCCGGGTGGCCGAGCGCGAGGGGCTGGAGCCGGACTTCGTCCGCCGCGAGGTGGCCGAGGGCCGGATGATCATCCCCGCCAACGTGGTGCACCTCGCCGCGAGCCTGGATCCGATGGGCATCGGCATCGCCTGCGGCTGCAAGGTGAACTCCAACATCGGCAATTCCGCGGTCTCCTCGGACATCGACGCCGAGCTGAAGAAGCTGCACACGTCGGTGCATTACGGCGCCGACACGGTGATGGACCTCTCGACGGGCGGCGCGATCGACGAGATCCGCCGCGCGATCATCGGCGCCTCGACGGTGCCGATCGGCACGGTCCCGATCTACCAGATGATCCAGCACGTGAAGGAGGTCGCGGACCTCACGCCCCGGGACATGCTGGACATGATCGAGCGGCAGGCGGGCCAGGGCGTGGACTACATGACGATCCACGCCGGGCTGCTGCTCGAACACCTGCCGCTGGTGAAGGACCGCCTCACGAAGATCGTCTCGCGCGGCGGCTCGCTGATCGCCGAGTGGATGGTGCGGCACCGGAAGCAGAACCCGCTCTACACGCACTACGACGAGATCTGCGAGATCTTCAAGAAGTACGACGTCTCGTTCTCGCTCGGCGACGGCATGCGCCCCGGCTGCACGCACGACGCCTCCGACGAGGCCCAGTTCGCGGAGCTGCGCACGCTGGGCGACCTCACGCTGCGCGCCTGGAAACACGACGTGCAGGTGATGGTCGAGGGCCCGGGCCACATCCCGCTCGACCAGGTCCCGTACCAGGCGATCAAGGAGATCCAGGAGTGCCACGGCGCGCCCTTCTACACGCTGGGGCCGCTCGTCACGGACATCGCGCCCGGCTACGACCACATCACCAGCGCGATCGGCGCGGCGGTGATCGGCCAGTACGGCTCCTCCATGCTCTGCTACGTCACCCCCAAGGAGCACCTCGGGCTGCCGAAGGAGGAGGACGTCAAGCAGGGCATGATCGCGTACAAGATCGCGGCGCACGCGGCGGACATCGCGCGGCGCCGTCCGGGCGCCCGGCGCCGGGACGACGAGCTTTCCAAGGCGCGCTTCGCGTTCGACTGGAACCGCCAGTTCGCGCTCGCGCTGGATCCGGAGACGGCGCGGCGCTACCACGACGAGGACCTGCCCGCCGACTACTTCAAGAGCGCGGAGTTCTGCTCGATGTGCGGGCCGAAGTTCTGCTCGATGAAGGTCATGACGAAGATCGACCAGCTCGAGATCTCGACCCCCGCGCCGGGATGATCCACCAGGTCGTCGCCGTGGGGCCGCTCGCCTGCAACTGCCAGATCCTGGCGGACGAGCGCAGCAAGGAGGCGCTGATCATCGACCCGGGGGACGATGCGGACGAGATCCTGCGCCGGGTCCAGGGCTACACGGTCCGCGCGATCCTGCACACGCACTGCCACTTCGACCACATGACGGCGACGCGCGCGGTGGCGGAGGCGACGGGCGCGGAGATCGGGATCCACAAGTCGGACCTGGCGTACTACGAGGGCCTGAAGGACCAATACGCGCGCTTCGGCCGGAGCTTCGGCCTGAACGCGAAGCCCTCCGAGCCGCTGAAGGTGGGGCGTTTCCTGAAGCACGGCGAGACGGTCGCCTTCGGGCCGCATCAGCTGAAAGTGCTCTTCACGCCCGGCCACACCGAGGGGAGCTGCTGTTTCCATCTCGACGGCCACGTCTTCTCGGGAGACACGCTGTTCTGCGGCTCGATCGGCCGCACCGATCTGCCCGGCGGAAACTTCGAGCTCGAGGCGGACTCCATCCGCACGAAGCTCTACCCGCTGGACCCCGAGACGCAGGTCTGGCCGGGGCACGGCCCCCCGACGAGCATCGCCGCGGAGCGCGCCGAGAACCCCTTCGTCCAGGGATGACGCTTTCCGGAAATTGCTGGCGTCCGGGCCCCCCGGCGCTAAGATCGGGGCGTCTGCCAGGAGATCCGACATGACGACGACGCGCATCCCCAAGGTGAGCAACGACGCCCGGCTGAAGGAACTCAAGGCCATCGTCGAGCGCGATCCGCTCAACGTGAACCAGCGCTTCATGCTCGCGGCGTCGCTGGAGTCCGCGGGCAAGATCGACGAGGCGGTGAAGGAGTTCGGCACCGCGGTCGAGAAGGGCCGCCGCAACCTCGGCGTGGCGCATTGCAACTACGCGATGGGCCTGATGAAGGTGAACAAGCCGGAGGAGGCGCTCCGCCAGTTCGACGCGGCGATCGAAGTCGACCCCTCGAACGCGTCGTTCTACCTGTCCAACAAGGCGCACGCGCTGGCCCAGATCGGGCTGCACGACAAGGCGCGGGCGATCTACGCGCAGATCCTCGACCGCAAGGACGTCTCGAAGGAGACGCAGCGCATCGTGATCAAGCGCGTGTCGGACATGAAGCCGGGCCCGGGCCTCAAGAAGTAGGCTCGTGGTGAGTCGACTTTGAATCCGTAGGTGCCCGCCACTGCGGGCAACCTACGGATTAAAGTTAGTCGAACCACTACTTCGTCACGGCCGCCACGGCGGCGCGGACCAGGTCCTGCGTCAGCGGCGCGGGACCGCGGGCGTGGCCGAGTTCGTCCGGCAGGTCGAGCCCCGGCAGCTTGGCGGCCAGCAGCGGCGCCGCGAGCCGGTCCGCGGGGACGCCCTTGGCCCGCGTGGGGAGCCCCAGCGCCTTGATGAGCCGGTTCTGCGCCTTCGCCGTCTCCTCGTCCGCCCAGCCCAGACTCCGCGAGATCTTCATCTCGGCCTCCATCCCGACGGCGAGCGCCTCGCCGTGCAGGATGGCCGCGCCGGCCAGCCGCTCCAGCGCGCCGGCGACGAAGTGCCCGTAGCGCAGGGTCGCCCGGGCGCCGGAGCCGGGGCTCGGGCTGTCGACCGCCGCCGCCTTCACGCGCGCGGCGCGGGCCACCAGCTCCTCGAGAACCTCCGCTTTTCGTGCGCGGATCGCCTCGGCATTGGATTCAAGGAATTCGAAGAAGTCGGGATCCTGGACGACGCCGCACTTCACCGCGTCCGCCAGCCCGGAGATATAGTCCCGCAAGGGGAGACCGGCCGGCAGCGTGGGATCCGAGAGCACGAGGGCCGGCGTGCGCCAGCCGCCCCCGGGCTGGGGACAGGCGGAGCCGCCGACGGAGCCGTCGAACTGGGCGCGCAGGGTCGTCGGGATCGCGATCCAGGGACGCTGTCCGCTCAATCTCGCCGCGACGTGGAGCAGGGAGCTGCCGCCGACGGCGACGATGCAGGCCGGCCCGCTGCCGAGCCGGGCGAGGCGGCCCTCGAGATCCTTCATCGTGGCGGGTTTGGCGGGGCCCTTGCCCGCGGGCACGGCGCCGCCGCCGACCTTGAAGTTCGCCTGCTGGAGGCTCATCACGACGCGCTGGGCGATGGGGAGGCAGGGGCGGTCGGTGAGGACGAAGGCCCGGGCGACCCCGGGCACCAGGACCCGGGCGTTCTCGCCGACTTCGGTGTGGATGCCCGGCCAGAGCAGCATCCTTGAAGCGGCCATCCGGACTTCCTGCATGTCTTCTCCGATGGGACCGGCCGACGAGGCCGCTGCAGTACTCTTTCGGCTGGAAGGGGCCTACGCCTTGATCATGCCCTTCTTGAGGAGGTCGTCCATCGTCTTGGGACGCAGGGCCTCGAGACACTGCCAGAAGACCTGGCCGGTGACCTCGCAGTCGCCGATGGAGCGGTGGCGCTCGTTGAACTTGACCTTGAAGTGGTACGCGAGGTTGTCGAGGTTGTAGGTGGGCAGCCCGGGTTTCACCTTGCGGGCGAGCAGGATCGTGTCGAGCGCGGGCATCGCCAGCTTCGTCATGCCCGCGCGGAGGAACTCCGCGTTCAGGAAGGAGACGTCGAACTCGGCGTTCTGAGCGACCAGGATGGAGCCGGACATGAACTTGCGCAGGTCGGGGGCGATCTTCTCGAAACCCGGCGCGTCCTTGAGCATGTCGTCCGTGATCTTGTTGATGCGGGTGGCGTCGGGCGGCATGGGGACGCCGGGGTGGATCATGCTGTGGAAGCGGTCGGTCTCCTTCCCGGCCACGAGGCGGATGGCGCCGACTTCGCAGATGCGGCAGTCCGCGGGTTTCAGGCCCGTGGTCTCGACGTCGATCACGACGAAGGGCGAGGTCTTGGGGTCGAGCATGACGGGGCGCAAGGTATCCGGGCTTCCGGGGCGGCGGCAAGAGAAAAACGCCCCCGGGCCGGGCGCCGGGGTATACTGGCGCCTTCAGTGGACAAACCTTCCGTCGAGCGAAGCCTCGACGCTTCCATAAAAGACGGCGCCGCGTTCGCGGTCATGGCGGGTCTGGGGGACGCCTCCTACGTGGGCGCGGGCGCCCTCCTGCTGGGGGCCTCCGAGTCCGCCGTCGCGATCCTGGTCACGCTGCCCGTGTTTCTCGGATCCTGCACCCAGATGCTCGCCCCGGCGCTCATCCGGCGCCTGGGCTGCCGCAAGCCGGTCTTCGTCGTCGGATCCTTCCTCCAGGTGCTGGCCTGGCTCGTCATCGTGGCCGCGTTCCTCGTGCCGGAAGCGGCGGGGTATCCGTTGCTGATGGCGGGCTTCGTGCTTTCGTTCGCGGGGCTGCATGTCGGCATCCCCGCCTGGACGAGCGTGATGGGCGACCTCGTGCCGCCGGAGCGGCGCGGCCGCTTTTTCGGCTCGCGTAACGCCGCCTGTTTCATCCTCCAGCTGGCGGCGATGATCCTGGCCGGCAGCGCGCTGTCCGTGTTCCGGCGGGGGTCGGGGGGGGAGGCCCTGGGCTACGTCGTCATCTTCGGCGGCGCCTGCCTGGCGCGGCTGCTTTCGGTGCACTGGCTGCGCCGCATGGAGGAGCCGCCCTATCAGGAGCGCGACGAGGACCGGTTCACGTTCTGGCAGTTCATCCGGCGGCTGCCCGAGTCGAACTTCGCGCGCTTCGTGGTCTTCGTCGGCTTCCTCAACGCGAGCGCGCATCTCGCGGGCTGCCTCTTCTATCCCTACTGGCGGGAGACGTTGCACTACACCTATCTGGAATACATGGTCGTCGTCTCCTCGGTCATGCTTGCGCAGGTCGTCGGCCTGCCGTTCTGGGGGCGCATCGCCGACCGTTTCGGCAACAAGCGCGTCCTGGTCTTCACCTCCTGCGCCGTCGCTGTGCTGCCCCTGCTCTGGATGGGGGGCACGAGCGTGCGCTGGGCGGTGTTCCTGCAGCTCTGGTCGGGCTTCTTCTGGTCCGGCTTCAACCAGAGCGTCGCGAATTTCCTGCTCGACGCCGTCTCGCCCCCCAAGCGGGCGCGTTGCACGGCGTACATGAACGTCGTGTTGAACAGCGGCTTGCTCGCGGGGGGGCTCGTGGGCGCCGTGCTCATCCGGTATGCGCCGGTCGATCTGGGCTTCGTCCGGATGCCCCACGCTTTCTGGACGATCCTGCTCCTCTCCTTTATCCTGCGGTCGCTCACGCTGGCGGTGTTCCTGCCGCGTTTCCGCGAGGTGCGGGAGGTCCCCAAGGCCGGGACGCTGGAGATGCTGCTTTACGCCGGCCTGAACCGGGAGGATTCGTCGGTGAATCTCCTGGGGGGGCAGAAGCGCGCGCCCGAGGAGAAAGAGGGATAGGCATGTCGGACGGAGCAGGCGGCATCCGCGGGCTGTGCTGGTCGGTCGCGTCTCCGGACGAGGCCGGGGCGCGTGCGGTGGAAAAGGGCGCGCTCTACGCGCTCTGGCCGTCGCCGCCGCCCCCGAACGAGGAGCTGCGCAAGGCCGGGGTGAAGGACTTCGCCGAGCCCACGGAGCGCTGGTGGGCGGAATTCCGGCGCTTCTCCGAGATCCTCCTGGCGAACCTGAGGGGCCTCGGCGATCCGAAGCTGACGAAGGCCGTGCGCTTCCGCCTCGGCAGCCTCTTCGGACTGAAGGCCTCTCCGCGACAACTGATCGAGGAGACCGTCCGCGCCGCGGGCACGCCGGGGGCCGCCTGCCGCATCGAGTTCGGCTCACCCGCGAAAGCGGTCCTGAACGTGCCGGGCCGCCCGGTCTGGGAGCTCTGGCTGGAGTCGGCCGACGAGGAGGTCCTGCTCCGGATCGCGCGCGCGATGGCGCAGCTGCGCGGGGTTCAGCGCGTCGACCTGGACTGGTCGGCGTACGACGTGGACTGATCCGCGCCGCAGCGCAGCAGGGTCATCAGCGCGTACGCCGTCCCGTAGGCCTTGTGATAATCCCACATCTTGAAATCCCACCACGAGCCGTCGGGCTCCTGCAGGGGGAGGATCGTCTCCGCCAGGCGGGTCTTCAGGAGCGCGGCGTCGGGGAGCTGTTCGATGAGTTTCGCCGCGTAGTAATGCCCGAAGTAGTAGTAGTACCCGGCCGTCATGTACCAGCCTTCGTGGGGGAACTGGCGTTTGCGGCCGATCTCCAGGAAGCGGTGTTCCTGGAAGAAGACGTCGAGACCGGCGCGGAGTTCCGCGTCGCCGATCCCGGGCGTCTTCCAGAGCTGCAGGGCGTAGTGGCCCGACTGGGTCCGGCCGAGGCTGCCCTTGATCAGGTTGGCCGGGTGCCGCGGCGCGTACTTCATGTCCGATCCGTAGAGGAAGGCTCCGTCGGGGAGTCGCATCTCGCGCAGCCGGGCGAGGGCGCGTTTGAGGAGTCCTTCGGGGATCTCGAGGCCGGCGGCGCGCGCCTCGTGCAGGGCCTCGAGGCCCGCGGCGGTGCCGAAGCTCGTGGGGGCCATGGACGGCGTCTGCAGTCCGTGGATGAAGTCGTAGTAGTTCCATCCGCCGAGGTAGGTCTCGTAGCGCCGGAGGTGGCCGAGGTGGAGGAGGGCGGCCTCCCGGAAACGCGGGGTCTTGTCCTCGCGGAAGGCGCGCGAGAGCGCGAGCAGGGCGTAGGTGTGCGCCCAGACGTTGTAGAGTTCGAGGCGGCTGGCGCGGCGGACGCCGTCGTACGCGGCGAGGTAGTCGAGTCCGCGGCGGGACGCCTCGCGTTCGCCCGCTTCGCGCAGGGCGAGGACGCAGAGGGCGGTGGCGCCGACGCGGAAGGCGTCGTGCGAGCCGGGCACGGAGGCCATGACGTCGAAGCCGGTGGTGCCGCGGCCGGCCCCCCAGGCGCCCGAGGGCTCCTGGGTGCGGACGAGGTAGTCGACGCCGTCCGCGATCGCGCGCCCGAGGGGCCGGGCGTGGACGGACTCCGGAACGGACCCGCAGCCCGCGAGGAGGAGGAGGGCGGCGATGCGGGCGAAAGTCATGGGAACAGGGATCAGTGTATCGTGGGAGGGTGGGAGAGCCCGTCGATTTCTCGAACCCGTCTCGAAGGTTGCGGGGTAAGGGAGCTCAGGAGGACCGCATGATCCAGTCGCTGACCCTGGCGCTGCTCGCGCTCGCCGCCCCCCAGGATTCCGAGAAGGCGAAGGCGGTCGTGGAGAAGGCGGTGGCCGCGCACGGCGGGGCGGACAAACTGCTCCGGACCTTCCGCTGGAAGGAGAAGTATTACATGGGGACGGGGGAGAAGGGAACCGTCCGGAACGCCGCCCTCCAGCCCCCCGAGATCTGGTGGAACGGCACCCGGGACATCGCCGCCGGAAACGCCGACCGGACGGACAAGACGTACCTCGTCTGGGCGTGGACGCTGGTCCCGCTCCTGGAGAAGGATTCGAAACTCGCCCTGCTCCCGGACCTCGCGGTGGACGGCAAGCCCGCGTCCGGGATCAAGCTCTCCCGCGAAGGCCGCCGCGACCTCTCGCTCTACTTCGACCAGGCCACGGGCCGCCTGGCGAGGATCGACTGGCGCACCTACCACGTGACGTTCGAAAACTGGAAGGAGCACGACGGCGCGCAGTATCCGGCCAAGGCCGTGGTGCGCAACAAGGACGAGAGCATCCACCTCTGGACCGAGTTCCTGGAGCTCGAACGCCTCAAGGCCCTGCCGGGCCGCTGACCCGGACGTCGGCGTTGACGGCCAGCGGGGGGATCCGGCCCTGGAGCGCCGCCACGCAGTTCTGGGCGGCGAACGCGGACATCCTCCGCCGCGTCTCCACCGTCGCCGATCCCACGTGCGGCGCCAGCACCGCCGTCTCGCAGCGCCGCAGGTCGGGATGCACCTGCGGCTCGTGCTCGTAGACGTCCAGCCCCGCCCCCGCGAGTTTCTTCTCCAGCAGGGCCTTCGCGAGCGCCGCCTCGTCGACGACCGCCCCCCGCGCGATGTTCACGAGGTGGGCCGTGGGCTTCATCAGGCCCAGCTCGTGCGCGCCGATCAGATGCCGCGTCTCCGGCGTCAGCTGCACCGTGAGGATCACGACGTCGCTTTCCCGGAGCAGCACGTCGAGTGAACGATGCTCCCCCGCGAGCTCCGGCTTCGGCGCGCGGCTCGTGTACAGCACGCGCATGCCGAACGCCGGGGCCCGGCGCGCGACGGCCTGGCCGATGCGCCCCGCGCCCACCACGCCGAGCGTCTTGCCCGTCAGCTCCGTCCCGAGGAAGAGCAGCGGCCCGACACCCTCCCAGCGCCCCGCGCGCACCTGTCGGTCGCCCTCCGCGATCCGCCGCGTCGTCGCGAGGATCAGCGCCCAGCCGAGCTCGGCCGTCGTCTCCGTGAGGCTGCCCGCCGTGTTCGTCACCCAGAGCCCGCGGCGCGAGCATTCGTCGACGTCGACGTGATCGAGACCCACGCCGAAGTTCGCGACCACCCGGAGCCGCGGCGCCGCGTCGAGGAGTGCGGCGTCGACCTGCGTGTGCGTGGAGACGAGGAGACCGTCGCAGTCCTTCAGCGCCGCCAGCAGTTCGGCGCGCGGCAGGTCCCGGTCCGCGGGCCCGATGGAAAGCTCGCAGGACTCGCGCAGGATCGTGAGCCCGTCGTCATGGATGCGCCGCGTGACGAAGACCTTCGGCCGGCTCATGCGGGGCTACTTGAGGTCCGAGGGTTTGACGCCCTTGCGGAGGCCCTTGCCGCCGACCGGACCCGGATCGTAGGCGCCCACCAGGTCGACTTTTCCGGCGGGGTCGATGCGGTCCTCCATCCCCAGGCCCCAGTAGCAGGCGTTCACGAGGAGGCGGCGGAACTCGTCGACCTTGAAGGCGTCGCCGTGCCCCATCGTCGTGGTGAAGACCCGCGCCTTGCCGTGGGTCTTGGTCCAGGCGATCGGGATGGGCTTCTTGTCCGGATGCGGTTTGTCGTCCGCCTTCCATCCGACGAGCGGCTGGCCCAGCAGGAGCGGCGCGCTGTCGCCGCCGAGCGTGCTGATGCCGTAGACGTCGTCGGGGATCCAGAAGCTCCGCGGAACGCCCCTGAGGATCGGGTGCTCGGCCGCTGCCTCGCAGCGCGTGCTCTCGATCAGGTTCTTGCCGTAGTGCGAGACCCAGGTTTCGCCCAGGACGAGACGACCCCAGCCGCCCGCGGGATCCTTGCTGTCGGAGCTCCACTTCGCGTAGGGGCTTGCGGACTGCTTCGCGTACTTGAACGGGTGCGTCGCATTCCGGATGCCGAGGATGGGCTTGCCCGACCCGGTGTAGTCGAGGATGCGCTTCATCTGCTCGTCGGGCAGCTCGCGCCAGCGGAAGAACGCGACCATCAGATCCGCGCTCTCCAGCGCCTCCAGGCCGGGGATGTTGTCTTTCACCATCGGGTTGATCGTGCCGTCCTTCGGGTCGACGGCGAAAAGGACCGTGCACTTGAAGCCGTGGTGTTTCGAGAGGATCCGCGCCAGCAGCGGCATCGACTCCTCGGAGCGGTAGGATTCCTCGCCCGCGATGAGGACGATGTGCTTCCCGGGCCCCGGGTACGTCAGCCAGGGATCCTGGGGGGCCAGGACGAGCAGGAGCGCGGCGAGGGTCATAGGGGCCTCAATGGAGGATCTCGCCCTTCGTGGCGTCCCCGGGAACATCCAGGAGCTGCAGGCTGGCGACGGTCCGCATCGTCTTGTGGTCGGCGAAGGTCCAGACGACCTTCTTGTCGCGGGTGACCTCGATCACGTGCGGAGCCTTGCCGAACTGGCCGTGCCCGAGCCAGTTGGACATCACCGTGTTCCCGTTGGGCAGGCGCTGGAATCCCGTCATCAGCTTGAGGCTGATGCCGGGCAGATCCTCGCTGCCCACCTGCCAGACGACCTTCCCCGCGGGATCGACCTCGATCAGACGCGAGCCGCCGGGCCGGTCGCCGCAGGCGATCAGCGTGTTGCCGTCCGGAAGCCTGGCCACGCTGTGCGG
>CAZUJF010000051.1:0-34710 GCA_964619955.1 uncultured Planctomycetales bacterium | reverse complement strand
CGCCGCGGCGACCACCGAGACGCCGTACGACACGGTCCTGGTCCCGAGCGTCAGCGCCCTCAACCTCGACGACGACAGCGCCGGGATCAGCGTCACCCCGCTCGTGCTCACGACCGTCGAGGGCGGCACGACCGTCGAATTCTACGTCTCCCTCGACACCGTGCCCGTCGGCGGCCCGGTCGTCCTGAACGTCGCGAGCCTCAACCTGCTCGAAGGCACCGTCTCCCCGGCCACGCTGACCTTCCTCGCCGACTCGACCGCCCTGACGCAGCAGACGGTGACGGTCACGCCGGTGGACGACAACGTCACGGAACTCCCCGCAACCTACACGGTCGAACTCACGGGCGACGCGGGCGCCGCCGACCCGAACTACCTCAACCGGAATCCGGCGGACGTCGTCGTCACCCACAACGACAACGACACCCCCGGCCTCACCGTGACCCCGACGACCCTCGTCACGAGCGAGTCGGGCACCAAGGCCAGCTTCACCGTGGTCCTCAACTCGATCCCGGCCTCCAACGTGGTCATCACGCTCTCCGGCCTGGACGTCAGCGAGGGCAGCCTGTCCGCCACGACCCTGACCTTCATCGGCGGGATCGCGGGGGACTGGGACGTCCCGCAGATCGTGGAGGTGACGGGGGCCGAGGACATCCTGACGGACGGCCCGATCACCTACACGCTCACGGGAGCCGCCTCCAGCACGGACCCCGATTACAACACGCTCCCCAGCTTCTTCGTGGACGTCACGAACAACGACAACGACGGGCAGCCTCCCGGCGCCTCGCCTGGACCCGGCTCGGTTGCGCTGGCGCCCAGCACCCCCACCGCGTACGACGACAAGCGGGTGATCGAGCCCTGCGTGATCCAGTCGGCGGGGCCGAATTTCGTCCTCTGGTACGAGGGCAGCAACGGGGCCGGTCAGAAGCACGAGCAGGTCGGCCGGGCCACGGCCACCGTTCCCACCGCCTGGACGAGGACGCCGGCCACACCGGTCCTCGCCCACTCCGGCGTCAACGGCACGATCGACAAGACGGGCATCGGGGACCCCTGCGTGCTCTTCGACGGGGGCACGGACTACCGCCTGTGGTTCGGCTGCCGGGAGAACGCGGCCACCAAGACGAAGATCGGCCGGGCCACGTCCGCCGACGGCCTCACCTGGGTCAAGGACACGCTCTCCCCGGGCGGGCCGACGACCACGATCCTCGCGGGCACCGCGGGCGCCTTCGATGCCACGGGCGTGTCCTCCCCCCACGTCATTTTGGACGGGGCCACCTACAAGATGTGGTATCAGGGGCTCGACGGCTCGGGCGTCCTCCGCATCGGGCACGCCACCTCGACGGACGGCATCACCTGGACGAAGAACGGACCGGCAGTGCTCGATGTCGGAGCGGCCGGCGCCTTCGACGACGGCGGGGTGAGCACGCCCTGCGTCCTCAAGGACGGCTCGGTGTACCGGATGTGGTACATCGGCCGGGACGATTCCGGCCCCACCGGGCGGCAGCGGATGGGCTTCGCCCAGTCCACGGACGGCATCACCTGGGTCAAATACGCCGGCAACCCCATCCTCGGCCTGGGCGCGCCCGGCGCCTTCGACGACACCCGCCTCTGGTCGCCCTGGGTCGTGAAGGACGGCGCGCTCTTCCGCATCTGGTACGCCGCCGAGAACGCGGCCGGCGACATCCGGCTCGCCTACACGACGAGCAATTAAGCCGGTAACCGAAAGGAACTTGCGATGCTCCTGACGCTGCTTCTGGCCTCGGCTCTCGCGGCCTCCCCCGACGGGGAGACCGCGCCGCCCCTCCGCCTCCAGGACGAGGTCGCCGCCCCCGGACACGACTTCATCGACCTCGGCAGGTTCGAGGCGGGCCTCTGGGCCGGCATCGTCGGCTCCAGCGGCGATTTCGAGTCCGATCCGCAGTTCGGCGCGGGGCTCGTGCTCCGGGCCCCCCTGCCCTGGCTGTCCCGCTACGTGCTGGACATGGCCGCCGACGACGTCGGCCTGTTCGCCGGAGCGGCCTTCACCTCGCTGGATCGCGACCTCGATCCCGAGCCCGAGAACCCGGACGGCAGCGTGGTCATGCTGGCGCTCGGGCTGGATTACACGTTCGTCCGCAGCGACGGCTGGCTGCTGATGGCCCAGGCGGGGGCGCAGTACCTCGGCTTCGGGGACATCTTCGAAGCCGAGAACGGTTTCGGTTTCTTCGGCGGCCTGACGGCGGGCGTCGAGATCTTCAGCGGCTTTTGGCTGACCGTGAACCCCCAGATCTGGCTCGGCGGCGGCGACTATTTCTTCGCCCTGGGCGCCGGACTGCTGATCTCGTTCTAATGCTTCTGGACCAGGAGCAGGCCGGCATCCCCCGCCACCCAGAACGCCTCGGTCCCCGAGCAGGTCACCGCCTGCAGCGACCCGGCGGTCCCGGACGCCTGGGGGACCCAGGTCGCCCCGCCGTCCGTGGTCGAGACGATCGTCCCTGAGGTTCCCACGGCCCGGGCGCTCATCGCGTCCATCGCGCAGACATCCATCAGGTACGCGGAACTTCCGCTCGCCTGGACGTTCCAGGTCGCCCCGCCGTCGCTCGTCTGCCGGATCGTCCCGGCCGAGCCCACCGCCCAGCCGTGGGAGGCGTCGGCGAACGTGACCCCGTAGAGGGGCCACACGGTCCCGGCGTTCTGGAAGGCCCACGAGGCGCCGCCGTTCGTGCTCTTGATCACGACGCCGTCCTCGCCGACCGCCCAGACGTCCGACACCCCGGCGCAGGCCACGGCGTAGAGCCAGGAGCCGGTTCCCGAGGGCAGCGAGGACCAGGTCAGCCCCCCGTCGACCGTCCCCAGGAGGGTGCCGTTCGCCCCGGCCGCCCATCCGCGCAGGGCGTCGGCGAAGACCACGTCGTAGAGCACCTCGGCGCTGCCGGAGCTCTGGGGGGTCCAGGTCGCGCCCGCGTCGGCCGTGGCGAGGATCGTGCCGCCCGTCCCCACCGCCCATCCCCGCGAGCTGTCGACGAAAGTGACCCCGTAGAGCCGCTCGATGCTCCCGCTCGACTGGGCCGTCCAAGTGGCGCCCCCATCCGAGCTGTGGAGGATGGATCCTCCCGTGCCGACGGCCCAGCCCCGGAGGGTGTCCGGGAAGCTGACGTCGTGGAGCCGGGTGAGAACGTTCAGGGTGGAGACCGGGGACCAGTTCTGCCCCGCGTCGGCGGCGGCGCCGGCGTCGGAGTCGTCACCGCCGCATGCGGATAGACAGGCGAGGGCGACCAGGACGGCGGCAGTCGGCAGTCTCATGGCGGCATCCCTCGTTCTCACCCCATGAGTAATGCAATTCCGATGCCAAGGGGTGCACGGGAGGAGGAGGGCGCCGCACGACAGGAATGTCGCAGGATCCTGCAAGACTGGGGGTGCCGGGTGGAAAAAGAAAAGCGGCGCGGAGGCCCGCAAGCCTCCGCGCCGCCGGGGGTTCTTTAAATCTAGACCTTCGGGACCTTGAGCAGCTCGCCGTCCTTCAGGCCGCTCTGGTAGATCGTGTCCGTGACCGCCTCCACCTGGCAGGCGTCGGCGAACGTCGGCGGCGTGTAGGACTTGTCCGGCTTGCCCAGCAGCTGCAGCCCGAAGTTCACGTACTGCCAGCGGAAGTACTGCAGGTAGCCGTTGATCAGGCCCGGAACCGTGTCCGTGTTGCAGTGGCCGTCCGCGCCCGGGTCCGACAGGTGGATGTGCGTCCATCCCCGCTCGCGCGAGGCGACCTTCGCGCCGTCGGTCCGCGTGTGCGAGTAGAACTTCAGGTAGGCCTGGTCCTCGAGCTCCCACTGCACGCCCCCGCGGTTGCCGTGGATCGAGGTTTCGAAGAAGGCCTTGTGGCCGGTCGAGGTCCGGTTCGAGCGGAACGTGATCGCGCTGCCGTTGTCGAAATACCCCACGGCTTCGAAGGCGTCGACCGCCTTCCCCTTCGCCTTCTTGTCGGAGCCGCGGATCATCTTCAGATCCTCGCCGTCCCCGTCGTAGACGCGCGTCTGGGCGGAAAGCTCCACGATCTTGCGGCCGAGGATGAACTGGACGAGGTCGACCTGGTGGGCGCCCAGGTCCTCGATGACGCCGCCGAGCCCCTGCTCCGCATGGAAGCGGAAGTTGGTCCGGCCGCCGCGGCCCCAATCCTGGAGGAATTCCGACGTTCCCTCCACGTATCCCGAACTGCCGAGGATCGCGCCGTTCTGGACGAGACGCCGGGCCTCCAGCGCCCCGGGGGCGCCCTGGTAGCAGAACGTGACCATCGTGGGCGCGCCCGCCTTCTTGGCGGCGGCCGCCATCTCCCGCGCCGTCTCGAGCGAGGAGCTCAGCGGCTTCTCGCAGACGACGGCCTTGCCGGCCTTGAGGGCCGCCAGGGACATCGGCGCGTGGTCCTTGTTGGGGGAGGTCACCACGACGAGATCGGCCTTGGAGATCTCCTTCTCCCAGGCCGTGGACGTGCGCTTGTACCCGTAGGCGGCCTGGGTCTGGGCGAGCTTGTCGGCGTTCCGCCCGGCGACGCAGTCCAGCACGAACTCCAGGCCCAGGGGCCGGAGCTGGTAGTTGGCCTCCAGGATCCCCCGGGGGTGCGTGATGCCCCCCATGAAGCCCTGGCCGATCATCAGAACCTTGATCTGCTTCATGGCTCTACTTCTTCCCCTTCTTCTTGGCGGGCTTCGCCTTCTTCGCCGGCGCGGCCTTCTTGGCGGCGGCCTTCTTGGCCCCGCCCCCGTAGAGCGCGTTGAGCTTGTCGGCGCCCTTCTTGCAGGCGAGCGTCTTGGGCCAGGCGCCGTCCTCGAAGCAGAGGTCGATCGTCCACCAGTCGTGCGGGCAGCCCGAGTTCGCCGCCAGCTCCTTCATGACCGGCGCGAAATCGATCAGGGCCGTGCCGAAGACCTTGTGCGTGCTCGTGCCATGCTCGTTGAGCTTGCCGTCGCAGTCGATGATCTGGATCGCGTTGATCTTCCCGCGCAGCTTCTGCGCCAGGTCGAGCATGCCGGGCGTCTCCGCGGGCCCGCCGGACTGACGCGCGCCGACCACCGAGCACATGTACGCATGGCAGGTGTCGTACATCGCCCCGAAGTTCTTCTCGTCGACCGCATTCACGACGGAGACGATGTCCGATGGACGGTTGAAGACGAAGCCGGGCTCGAACTCCCAGGTCACCTGGATGCCCATGTCCGCGGCCATCTTGCAGACCTGCTTCCAGGTCTTGACCACCCGGTCCATCGCGAGGTTCTTGTCGACCGTCTTGAGGATGTCGGGGGGCTGGACGGTGTCCACGCGGAAGAGCGTGATGCCCAGGTCCTTCGTGAACTCGAGGTTCTTGCGCACCGTGGCGAGGTAGGCGGCGCCGTCGTCCGTGGCGTCGACGAGGTGCGACGGATGGCCGGGATAGTCCCACATGTCGGTGGCGATGCCGGAGAACTGGAGGCCGTTGGATTCCACGAGGTCCTTCAGGGTCTTCCGGGATTCCTTCGTCGGATGATTCTCGGGGTTCGGGTGCGAGAAGAACGCGCCCAGCTCGAGGCCGTCGAACTTGAGCCGCTTCAGCTCCTTCACCACGTCCCCGAAGGGGATCGGCTTGTCCATGTACGGACCGACGCAGTAGGCCCAGGTCCCGATCGAAATGCGCTTCATGGAATCCTTCCTCCTAATCTCTAATTCCAACTATTTATTGTGCTTCTTCCAGTCCTGGACGTTCGGGTACTGCTTGTCCTGCCAGACGTCCGGGCCGAAGTAGCGCAGCGTGACGAAGGGCTCCGTGCCCGTGTTCTCATACACCACGCCCTGGGTCGCGGCCTCGTGCGTGACGAAGACCTCGTCCATCGTCATCTGGCCGAAGCGGATCATGACCGGGGTCTCGATCTCGTGGCGGCCGATGCGGCCCTGGCCCTGGACCGCGATGACGCCCGAGGCGCCCGCGTCCTTGATGACGGCCTTCGCGCCCGGCTCGATCGTGAGCTCGCGCGCGCTGAAGAGCTGTTTGCCGTGGATGCGCCCGTAGACCACCCAGCGGTCCGTCCAGCCCTCGCTCTGCGAGTTCTGCACGGCGAAGGGCTCCATGTAGCAGGCGTCCTTGAAGTGCGTGCAGGTGTTGAAGTCCCAGTCGAGCAGCTCGACGATGTAGTCGAGGTCCTGCTTCTTGGCGCCGGGCACGTCCTTGACGAGCAGGTGCCAGGGGACGCAGCGGCACTCGACCATGGACTGGAACATCGCGAAGACGTCGCTGCCCCACTGGGGCTCGTAGGTCAGGATCGAGCCCGGGGCGTGCAGCACGCGGGGCGGGATGAGCCAGCCGGTGCCGGGCTTGAGGCGGTAGGCCTTGCAGAGGTCGAGCATGCCGTTGTCGCCCTGGTTCCAGTTCTCCAGGCAGCGGCGCACGTCCTCGCGCTTGGTGCCGGGCTCCAGGCCGTAGTAGGTGTGCGGGAAGTTGTTGCCGGTATTGTTGAGCTGCGGCGGGAAGTAGTACGACTCGGGCTTGCCCTGCTGGCCGACTTTCTTCGCCTGCTCGTCGTCCTGGTGCATATGGCAGGGGATGGGGCCCTGGTTGTCGAAGAACTTGGAGTAGACGGGCCAGCGCTTGTACTTGGACCAGATCGCGGGTCCGACGATGCGCTGGCCCTCCTCCTTGACCGCGTCGCGGAGCTGGAAGCGCGAGTCGCCGTGGATCACGTAGCTGAGGCCTTCGTCCGCCGCGCGGTTGTCGTTGGCCGCCTCGGTGGTGGAGCCGAGCCAGCGCTCGTCGATGCCGCCGCGGTGCGCGCCGAGGGCGTAGTAGTCGTCCGGATGCAGCTTGAGGCGGCGTCCGGGGGTGAGGAAGCTGCGCGGCACCCAGCAGGGGGCCAGGCGCAGGACGCCCTCGCCCTCCTCGATCGCCTGAGCCACGTTGGGTTTCTTGGAAACCTTGGGGACCGCCGTCGCCTTGACCATTCAGTTCCTCGCAGAAGAAGGAGGTTTTCGAGCCCTGCTAATCCGCATTAAGCGGTCGAGGCCTTATAGCAGTCCTGCGCCGGGGGAGGCAAGAAAAAACGGGGGAGGCAACAAAGCAGCCCGTCTGTTTTGTTGAGCTTCAGGGGCGCGGACGGGGGGGCCGCAGGAGATAGGCGGCCGCGCCGGCCAGCGCCACGAAGGCCCCCAGCCCGATGGGAGCCCAGCCCAAAGCGCGGTTCGTCCAGGCCAGGAAAAGCCCCCCCCAGAAGAGGGCCGTGGCCACCGGACGCGCGATGCCCCGGGCCGAGGCGAGCGCCAGCGCCAGCCCGGCGACCCCCGCCAGCAGCTTGAGCGACGGCGCGATCCTCAGCCCCGCCGCGATGTGCACCACCAGGAAGATCCCGACGATGAAAAACGGACCGGAATACCAGGCCGTGTCCTTCCGGCTCCGGCGCTGCCCGGGCGGGATGGGCTGGAATTCGGGCTCCATCTACTTCTTCACCGGCCCCTGGCTCTCGCGCTCCAGCAACTTGCGCGCCGCCGCGTCCTCCAGCGTCCGGTTCCCCGCCGGCAGGTCCGTCCACAGCGTCCCAGGGCCCGCGTAACGCATCTGCACCTTCAGGTCGTCCGGAAGCTTCGTCGCGAAGATGTAGCTCGCATAGGCCGCGGGGTCCCCCAGCGCCTGCACGTTGCGCTGGAAACGGTCCGCCTCCGCCTTCTGCAGCAGCTCCGTCACCTCGGCGTCCGCCTTGCCCAGGATGCGCTCCCGCTCGGCCTTGATCTCCGCGACCTTTTTCAAGACCTCGGCCACCGAGACCTCGCGGTCCCCCGCGATCGTCGCCACCTTGCGCTGCGCCTCGGCCTTGATCGAGCCCACCAGCTTGTCGGTCTCGGCCCCGACCTCGCGCACGCCCTTGAGGACCTCCGACTTCAGCTCCTCCAGCTCGTTCTGCACGATCTGCGACTTGCGCTGCTCCTCCTTGGTGAGCTGCTCCTCGGCGGCGATCTTCGCGTTCTGGATCGGCGCCCGCACCTCCTGGGGGACGTGGATGTCCCGCACCAGGCCGATCAGCACGTCGATGTTGCGGAGCTTCGTCTCGTGCATCAGCTGGTCGGTGAACGTCTTCTGGAACTGCTCCCGCGAGGTGCCCTCGATGCGGCAGATGGACTCCAGCTGCGGCCGCACGATCTTGTTGATCACGGCCTGCGCGTTGCCGAAGCGCGAGATGATCGTCGGCACGTCCTTCGGCAGCAGACCCCAGACCACCGAGACGTCCAGCTGGATCGTGAAGCCGTCCCGGGACGGGAACGACACCCCCTCGAGCGTGATCTCCTTGTACCCGACCCAGACCTCCTCCACCTTGAACTCGCGCGGGTTCAGGTAGTAGATGCCCGGCTGCAGGACGTCCTTCTGCACGCCGCGCTGCTTCGGGCCGGCAAGCTGGCCCTCCGCCGAGAACTCCCCCGCCAGGCGGGTCACCGCGCCCACGAAGCCCGGACGGATCCGGATGGCCGGCTCCTTCGTCACGCGGAACGCGTAGGGATTCAGACGCCAGCGGCCCGGCGTCAGCGGCAGCTTCTGCAGGCCCTTCTGACCCGGATCCGCCAGGAACTCCCCCTCCGGCAGGCTGCTGCCGCTCAGGGACTCCACCACCCCGACCTGCTCGGGCCCGATCTCGATCACGCCCTCCGGATTCGGGATGGTCTCCACCTGGTATTCGACGGGGTTGAAGAAGTAGCGGCCCTCGCCCTTGACCTCCTCCCAGACGCCCTTCGTGCCCTCGGGCACCACGCGGTAACGATCGGGGTCGGGGTTCTGCGCGCCGAACTTCGACGTGATCACCAGCATCTCGCCGGGACGCACGTAGACGCGGCTGATCACCCACTTCCAGAGGCCGACGTAGAATACCAGCACCAGCACCGCGAGCAGCGCGGCGGCCCGGACCATCGTCTTGTTCATCATAGGCTCCTCACTTCTTCTCCCCGGCCTTCGGAGGATCCATCGCCCTTCGCAGGAGCTCCGAGAAGGGCCCCTCCGTGTTGGAGAGGATGTAGCCCAGCCCCGGGGCGATCTTCTGGTTCATGAGGTACTGCACGTAGCCCGCCCCGCCCCCGAACGCGGCCACCGCGTTGCGCAGGCCCTGGGCCTCCGCCTCGTTCTTGTAGAGGATGACGTCCGCCTTCGCCCGGCCCTCCGCCACCTTCGCCTCCGCCTGGTTCTTTGCGGCCGTGAGCTGGAGCTGGGCCACCTCGAGCTGGCGCTTGACCTCGATGAGCGCGACCTCCTTTTCCTGCTCCGCGCCCGTCATCGCGACCGACGCGTCCGCCGCGTTCAGCGTCGT
Organism: uncultured Planctomycetales bacterium; assembly: GCA_964619955.1. Taxonomy (GTDB): domain Bacteria; phylum Planctomycetota; class MHYJ01; order MHYJ01; family JACPRB01; genus JACQFK01. The sequence goes on along the minus strand of CAZUJF010000051.1, from coordinate 25,438 downwards.
GACGGTCTTCCGGTCCTTCATCTTCTCTTCCATGGACAGCAGCTTCTGCTGGCGCTCGCGCTCCTTCTGCTGCTCGTACATCTCCCGCGTCCGGATCGCGATCTCGCGCTCCTTGATGGGCTTGGCGATCGCCTCCGGGGGCGTGATCTGACGCACCAGCGCGGACTGGATCATGATCCCCTGCGCCGCGCAGGCCTTCTTGAGGCCCTGGAGGAACTGCTCCTGGAACTTCTCGCGGGTCGCCCCACCGATGAAGTCCCGGGCGAGATGCTTCGACCCCTCGATGCGGCTCAGCGCCCGCGCGTTCGGAAGCAGGATGTCCGACGTCACGCATTCCATCAGCGGCCGCTCGTCCACGTACTTCGTGAAGACCTCCGCCACCCGCTGCGCGTCGATGAACCACTCGATCGTCCCCTCCATCGAGACGTCGAAGCCGTCGAGCGAGGGGAAGCGGATCGACTTGTCCGCCGTCATGTCGAAGCGGTGCGAGCGGATGTCGATCGGCGTGATGTGCTCGATGTAGGGGTTCGGATAGTGCGTGCCCGGCGGCACCGTCGCCTTCTGGATGCCCCGTTCACCGGGCTCCACCAGGAACTGGTTCGGATTCGCCGGCGCCTTGCCCGACACCAGCGTCACGACCCCGACGTGGCCCGAGTCCACCGTCACCGCATTCGCCAGCACCACGATGTACGCGTGCGGGTTCACCAGGTAGCGGCCGGGACGGTACACGTCCCGCAGGATCCCGCGCTCCCCGTCCTCCGCGATCACGCGACCCGGGGGCAGTTCCTTGCCGAAGGTGCGGGTGCGGACCCCGACCTTGCCCGAGGCCACGTCCAGCTGATCGACGAATTCCCAGTCCCAGACGTAGGGATTCTTCCAGTGCCAGCCCTCGGGCAGCAGGTCCATCTGGATGCCCTTGGAGTCGCCGCGGGCGAGGATCTCGCCCTTGGGAAGATCCTCGCCGGTCTTCTTGATCAGCACCGCGGCGCGGCCGTTGTCCACGACCACGATGCCCGCCGTGCCGACGACGGCCAGCAGGATCAGCAGCGCCACGACGCCGCCCAGGAGACCGAAGCGGAGCGCCGCCGCCTGGAATTGCCGGCTTGTTGGGTCGAACATGAAGATCCTCCCACCCGTTTTCCGGGCATCTGACGCGGATACCGGGCCCGCGTTTCAGAAAACCGGACGCGCGCCAGTATACACGCCGGGAGGATCGGCGCCTCGCGCCTATCGCCGCGCGCCTTTCGCCTTCTTCTTCCCCGACCAGGTCCACGGCGGAAGCTGGATGACCTTGCCGCCCTTCATCGCGGACTCGTGGGCCAGGATGCCGACGCAGGTCATGTTCGCGGACTGCACCGCGTTGGGATAGGGGTCCCGTCCGTCGACGAGCGCGCGGACCATCTCGTTCGCCAGATGCGGATGCGAGCCGCCGTGCCCGCCCCCCTGGGCGAAGGACAGATGCGTGTTCTCGGACAGGTCGTAGACGCCCTTCGTGGTGAAGAGGCGGATCGGCTCCGGCAGGAGGTGCGCGTAGTCGGGCACCTTCACGTGCTCCGGGATCTCCGGCTCCGGACGCTTCGCGACGTGCACGACGGGGTCCTCGTTCTCGCAGAGCTGCCATTCGAACGACTTCTTCGTGCCGTAGGCGTCGAAGCTCTCGCGGTACTGCCGCGCGACGTCGAAGAGCGAGCGCACGATGCGCGCGGAGACGTCGGAGTTCCGGAACTTGATGTGGCAGCTCTCGATGGCGAAGGGCGACTTGTAGATTTTGATGTACTCCTTGCGGATCGTGCCCGAGCCGAAGCAGCTCACCGACTCGGCCTCCGAGCGCATGAGCCCCAGACACGGCCCCACGCAGTGCGTCGCGTAGTGCATCGGCGGCAGGCCGGGCCAGTAGCCGGGCCAGCCGTCCATGTCCTGCTGGTGCGAGGCCTGCAGGTGCTGGATCTTCCCCAGCTCGCCCTTCTCGTAGAGCTCCTTCACGAAGAGGAATTCGCGGGCGTAGACGACCGTCTCGGCCATCATGTACTTCAGGCCGGTCGCCTTGACGAGGTCGACGATCTGCTTGCACTCCTTCAGCGTCGTCGCCATCGGGACCGTGCACATGACGTGTTTGCCCGCCTTCAGCGCGGCCACGGACATCCAGCCATGATCGGGGATGGGCGAGTTGATGTGGACGAGGTCGACGTCCGGATCCTGCAGCAGCTTCTTGAAATCCGTGTAGCGCTTCTGGATCTTGAACGCGTCGCCGATCTGGTTCAGCTTCTGCTCGTTGCGCTGGCAGAGCGCGACGAGATCCGCGTCGGGATGCCGCTGGTAGATGGGGATGAACTCGGACCCGAACCCGAGCCCGACGATCGCGATCCTGACTTTCTTGGCGGCCATAAGCGCTTTCTCCTTACGTACGAGGGGAAGTCTAGGCCCCGCCGGCCGGCCCGGCCATGAGAAAGCGCGCAAAACTCTTGAGAATCCTTACGCCCTCCAGCCCTTGAGAAGCGTTATAGGGTCGTCAGAACTAAGAATTATCACCAACCCATGAGAACCCGACGCGCCGTCGCGCTGCTCATCGAGACCTCCAACGCCTACGCCCGCGGGCTGCTGGAGGGCGTGATGGCCTGGCAGCGGCAGCACACGCCCTGGTCGATCTACCTGCCCGAACTGGGCCGCGGCGACCGCCCCCCCGCCTGGCTGGCGCGCTGGAAGGGCGACGGCATCCTCGCCCGCGTGGAGACCCCGGAGATCGCCCGGGCCGTGATGCGGACCCGGCTCCCCGTCGTGGACCTGAGCGCCGGGCGGTATCTGAAGAACGTGCCGTGGGTGGAGACCGACGACGAGGCGATCGCGAAGCTCGCCCTCAGCCACCTGCTCGAACGGGGCTTCCGCCACCTCGCCTGGTGCGGGGAGCCGCGCTTCGAATGGTCCCGACTGCGCCGCGAGCACTTCCTCCGCCTGGCGAAGGAGGCGAAGATCGGCGTCTCGGTCTACGAATCCGAGGGGGCGGAGTCCCTGGGACGCGAACACCGGGGCCTCGTCGGCTGGGTGCGCCGGCTGCCGCGTCCGGTCGGCGTCTTCGCCTGCTACGACATCCAGGCCCAGCGGCTGCTGGACGCCTGCCGGGACCTCGACGTCGCGGTCCCCGAGGAGCTCGCGGTGCTCGGCGTGGACAACGACCCGCTACTCTGCGCGCTGACGAGCCCGCCTCTGTCCAGCGTCATCCCCAACACCCACAAGACGGGGTACGAGGCGGCGGCGCTGCTGGACCGGCTGATGTCCGGGGGCAAAGTCGCCCCGAAGGCCCACCTCATCCCGCCGCTGGGCGTGGAGGCGCGGCAGTCGACGGACGTGCTGGCGCTGGAGGACCGCGAAGTCGCGGCGGCGCTGCGCTTCATCCGGGAGCACGCCTGCGACGGGGCGGGCGTCTCGGACGTGCTGCGCGCGGTGCCCGTCTCGCGCCGCGTGCTGGAGAGCCGCTACCGGAAGGCGACGGGACGGACGCCGCACGAGGACCTGCTCCGCTTCCGCCTGGAGCGGGTGAAACAGCTGCTCAGCGAGACGGATCATTCCCTCGAGCGCATCGCCACGCTGGCGGGCTTCAACCATCCCGAGTACATGAGCGTGGCCTTCAAGCGGGAGACGGGGAAGACGCCGGGGGGATACCGGAGGAATGTAGCTGGTAGCTAGTAGTTCGTAGGAAGAGATTTGTTAGACTTCCCAAAACTAACGAGGAAGAAAGGGAGAACGATGAAATACGGCATGAACATGCTGCTGTGGACGGACGACGCGACGCAGGCGAAGTTCCCGGCGATCTTCGCGAAGCTCAAGGGCTTCGGCTACGACTCGGTCGAGATCCCCATCTTCAACACGGACGTGAAGAAGCTGGGCGCCCTCGGCAAGAAGCTCGACAGCCTGGGCCTGGAGCGGACCGCCGTGACCTGCCTGACGGCGGACACGAACCTGATCGGCGACAGCCCCAAGCAGCGCGCCGCGGGCATCGCGCACCTCAAGAAGACGCTCGACTGCTGCCAAGCGCTGGGGGCGACGAAGCTGGTCGGGCCGATCTACGCGGCACTCGGGGTCTTCTCGGGCAAGGGCCCCACGAAGGACGAGTGGAAGCGCGCGGTCGCGGGCCTGAAGGAGGTCGCCGAGTACGCGGCGAAGGCCGGCGTGACGATCGTCGCCGAGTTCCTCAACCGCTTCGAGATCTACCTGCTCAACTGCTCGGCGGACGCCGCGCGGATGGTCAAGGACGTCAACCACCCGAGCTTCAAGATGATGTACGACACCTTCCACGCGAACATCGAGGAGAAGAACATCGGCGAGGCGCTGGATTCCTGCCGGGACGTCATGGTCCACGTCCACATCTCCGAGAACGACCGCTCGACGCCCGGCAAGGGCGGCGTGAACTGGGCGGAGTCGTGGAAGCACCTGAAGCGCATCAACTACTCGGGGTATCTGGTGATCGAGGCGTTCGGCCAGGGCCTGCCCGCGCTGGCGGCGGCGACGAAGATCTGGCGGAAGATGTTCCCCGACGAACTCACGCTGGCGAAGGACGGCCTGGACTTCATGAAGAAGAGCTGGGAAACGCAGGCGTAGGGCGACAGGCGCGAGGCGAAACGAAGCAACGACCCCCGGGGAGGCCCAGCGGCCCTCCGGGGGTTTTCTTTTTTCCCGGAACCCGCCTAATGCGGTTTAGTCCCGGTCGAAACGCTTGACACCCATAAGCAGGGGACCCATAATCTCCCGCTAATCCGGGGGATCAACGGTTCCCCGGTATGTTGACCGGGGAGAACTTAAGGGAGGATTTCCATGGGGAATGAGAAGCGCCTCTTGTGGGCCGGCTTCACGGCCATCCTGGCCGCCGGCGTCGGCTTCGCCATCCGCGGCGGCATCTTCGACAACTGGGGTGCCGAGTACGGGTTCTCGGGCGCCGACCTCGGGGCCATCGGCGGCGCCGGGTTCACCGGCTTCTGCTTCGGCATCATCGTCGGTGGCTTCCTGGCGGACAAGCTGGGCTACGGCAAGCTGGTCATCGCCGCGTTCGCCCTCCACGTGCTGTCCGCCGTGGTGACGTTCATGGCCCCGGAAGCGCTCAAGGCGGGCGCCACCCCCGAGGCGATGACCGCGGTCAAGGCGGGCGCGTATTCGAGCCTCTTCTGGGGCATGTTCATCTTCGCGCTCGCCAACGGCGTGCTCGAGGCCGTGGCCAATCCCCTGGTCGCCACCCTCTTCCCCCAGAACCGCACGCACTACCTGAACATCCTGCACGCCAGCTGGCCGCTCGGCATGATCCTCGGCGGCGTGGTCGGCTGGGTGCTCGATGACCAGATGAAGGTCGGCTGGAAGACCCAGCTCGCCCTCTACCTCATCCCCACCGTGGCCTACGGCATCATGTTCTTCGGGCAGAAGATGCCCAAGTCCGAGGCCTCCGAGAAGGGCCTCAGCATGGGCGAGATGCTCAAGGACGTCGGCCTGCTCGGCGGCGCGGTCGCCTGCTTCCTGCTGGCCCTCTTCTTCGGCGGCGTCTTCGCGAACCTGGGCATGACCGGCAACACGCCGGCGATGCTGGGCTACGTGGTCGGCGCCGTGCTGCTCGCGGTCGTCGGCGTCATCACTAAGTTCTCCGTCGGATCCTTCCTGCTCTTCGCCCTCTTCGTGGCGCATGCGCTGGTCGGCGCGGTGGAACTCGGAACGGACGGCTGGATCCAGAACATCACCGGCAACATCCTCAGCTCGACGGAGGGCAAGTTCCTCTTCGTCTTCACCTCGCTGGTCATGTTCTCGCTGCGCTTCTGCGCCCACTTCATCGAGAAGAAGATGGGCCTCTCGCCCATCGGCATCCTGCTGGTGTGCGCGATCCTGGCCTGCGTGGGCCTGAATCTGACGAGCGGCGTGACCTCGTTCACGCTTGCGATCCTCGCGCTGACGGTTTACGCCTTCGGAAAGACCTTCTTCTGGCCCACGATGCTCGCCGTGGCCTCGGACCGCTTCCCGCGCACGGGCGCCGTCGCGATCTCGATCATGGGCGGCATCGGCATGATGTCCGCCGGCCTCATCGGCTCGGCCGGCCTCGGATACGCGAAGGACCGCTTCGCGGGCGAAGACCTCAAGAAGGCCAACGCCGCCCTCTACGAGACGGTCAAGGCGAAGGGCCCCTCGAAGTTCCTCTTCTTCGACGAGGCGACGGCGATCGACGGCCTGAAACTGGGCGCGATCAAGGCCAAGGACAAGGCCGCGCTGACGGCGGACGACAAGCAGATCCTGGCCTCGGACATCCAGGGCGACCGCAACACGCTCAAAGCCGACTCGTTCATTCCGGCCATGATGGCGGCGATCTACCTGCTCATCCTGCTCTACTTCAAATCGATCGGCGGCTACAAACCCGTCACGATCGAGACGGCTCCGGCCGCCGGAGGAGCGCCGAAGACGGCGTAACCCGATCCAAGGCATCCAGCAAAACGGCCGCGTCGAAAGACGCGGCCGTTTTTTTATCCCAATAAAACAGACGGGCTGCTTTGTTGCCTTCGCTGGGGCAACAAAGCAGCCCGTCTATTTTGTTGCCAGGGCGAGCAGGCAGGCGCCGATGACCACCACGTCCTCGCCCAGGGCGGCGGGGACGACGTCGTAGGACTGGGCAAAGGGTGGGAAGGCGTAGGTTGAGGCCAGCTTCGCCCGCAGCGGATCCCACCAGAGCGGGCCCATCAGGGAGACGCCGCCCCCCACCACGAAGCGCTCCGGATGCAGCAGTGCCAGCACGTTGCCGATCCCGATCGCCAGCGCCTCGGCCGACTCCTCGATCACCCGGCGCGCGGCCGCGTCGCCCTTCGCGGCGAGGTCGGCCACCTGGGCCCCCGTAAGCTCGCGTCCGAGACGGCGGCTCCCGCGCTTCCCGATCGCCCAGCCGCTCGCGACGTGCTCCAGCTTGTCGGGCTTGCCCGTCTCCGGATCCGGCACCCAGGTGTGGCCGATCTCGCCCGCCCCCAAGCCCTGGCCGGTGTCGACGACCCCGTCCAGCACCAGCCCGCCCCCCACCCCGCTGCCGACCGTGATGTAGAAGATCCGCTTCAGCCCCTTCCCCGCGCCCGCCACCGCCTCCGCATACGCGGCGCTCTTGGCGTCGTTCTGGAGCACGACCGGAACCTGCACTCGCGACGCCACCCAGTCCCGGAGCGCGAAGTTCTCCCAGCCGCGGATCTGGTGCGACACGATCGTGCGACCGTGTTTGGAGTCGACGGGACCGCCGAAGCCGATCCCCAGGCCGGCCAGGTCCTCGGAACGACAGCCCGCCTGGACGAGCGCCTCCGTCACGAGGTCCGGGATCTGCTCGCGGATGCCCTGGCCGCCCCGGGCGGGGTCGACCGTGCGCCGGACGAGGGCGCGCAACTTGCCGTCCGCGCCGCCCACCCCGACCTGCAGCTTCGTGCCGCCGATCTCGATGCCGACCGCCAGCCGCCCGCCGTTCGCCTCTCGCCTCACGCCTGTCGCCTAGGCCTTCAGGTCCAGGACCTTGAAGCGCTCGTAGAGGACGTCGAGCAGATAGTGGAAGATCACGCCGTGCACGGCCTCCACGGCCCCCATGCCGAACGACGGGACATGCACGCCGTGCTGGCAGAGTTTGCGCAGCTTGCCCCCGTCATAGCCGGTCACGCCCACGGTCTTCATCCCGTGTCCATTCGCCCATTCCACGGCCTTGAGGACGTTGGGGCTGTTGCCCGATCCGGAGATCGCCACCAGCAGCGCCCCGGGCTCGGCGAAGTTCTTCAGCTGCTCCACGAAGACGCGGTCGTAGCCGAGGTCGTTCCCGTACGCGAGGATGTAGGGCGTGTTGTCGGTGAGCGACATCACCTTGAAGCGCTTCTGGGTCTCGAAGTCCTTCAGCGTCCCCTTGCCCAGATCCTCGCAGAGATGCGACGCGTTCGCGCCCGAGCCGCCGTTCCCGATCAGGAAGACGAACTTCCCCGCCTTGTAGGCCTCCACCATGAGGTCCACGAGCGTCTCGACCTCCTTCGGGTCGACCTTCTTCATCAGGACGTTGATGTCCTCGAGGTACTGCCCCAGGCTCGCCGGCGCGACGATCTGCATCTTGAGTCTCCTTGCGCGCCACTATATCGAATCGGAACGCGGGAAAAAAGCCGCGTCGAGACCTCGTCCGGCGTGTTGAATAGGGACGATGAACACCCTGCTGACGCTGCTGCTCCTCCTGCAGGCGGGCGACCGGAAAGGCGAGACCCAGGCGCCCCCGAGCTTCCCCATCCCGCCCGCCCCCGTCGTGCCGCCCGACAAAGCCCTCGACAGCTTCAAGGTCGCGCCCGGCTTCAAGCTCGAACTCGTCGCCGCGGAGCCGCTGGTCGAGGACCCCGTCCAGATCGCCTTCGATCCCGCCGGCCGACTCTGGGCCGTCGAGATGCGCGGCTACATGCCCGACGTCGACGGCAAAGGCGAGGAGGCCCCCGTCGGGCGCCTCGTGGTCCTCGAGGACACGGACGGCGACGGCCGCATGGACAAACAGAGCGTCTTCCTCGACAAGCTCGTGCTGCCGAGGGCCCTCGCCTTCGCGGGCGACGGCGTCCTGCTCACCGACGGCAACGCGCTGCTCTTCTGCCGGGACACGACGGGCGACCTGAAGTGCGACGAGAAGAGCGTGGTCAGCGCCGCGTATTGCAGCGCGAAGAACGTCGAGCACACGGCGAACGGCCTGCTGCGCGGCATGGACAACTGGTACTACAACGCCAACTCCCCCCAGCGCTTCCGCCGCCAGCCCGACGGCCGCTGGATCCAGGGCAGCACGCGATCCCGCGGCCAGTGGGGCATCGCGCAGGACGACGTCGGCCGCCTCTTCACCAACTCCAACAGCGACTACCTGCGCGGCGACCTGGTCCCCTGCTACGCCCCCCAGGCGCACACGGGCAAGGATCCGGCGGTCGGCATCCAGATCGTGAAGGATCAGTCGACGTACCCCGTCCGCGTGAACCCCGGCGTGAACCGCGGCTACCAGAAGAACACGCTGAAAGCCGACGGCACGCTCGCCCGCTGCACCGCGGCCTGCGGACCCCACCTCTACCGGGGCGACGCCTATCCCGCCGAGTTCCGCGGGAACGCGTTCATCTGCGAACCCTCCGGCAACCTCGTCACCCGCCGCATCCTCAGCGAGGAAAACGGGACGATCAGCGCGCGGCACGCCTACGACAAGGCGGAGTTCCTCGCCTCGACGGACGAACGCTTCCGTCCCGTCAACCTCACGACCGGCCCCGACGGCTGCCTCTATGTCGTGGACCTTTACCGCGGCATCCTCCAGCACCGCATCTACGTCACCTCCTTCCTGCGCAAGCAGATCCTGGAGCGCGGCCTCGACAAACCCCTCGGCCTCGGACGCATCTACCGTCTGGTCCACGAATCCAACCCGAAACCCAAATCCCTGAGCCTCGCGCGCAAGGCGCCCGGCGAACTCGTCCCCTTCCTGGAGCACGCGAACGGCTGGGTGCGCGACACGGCGCAGCGCCTGCTCGCGGAGAAGTTCGATCCCGTCGCCGCCGCCGCGCTCAAAACGCTCTCCCTCAACCCGAAAGCCGGAAGCATTCCGCGCCTGCACGCGCTCTTCGCGCTCGAAGGCCTCGGCAAGATCGACCCCCAGGCGCTCCTCACGCTCGAAGCGGACCCCGACCCGCGGATCCGTCTGGGCGCCCTCGGCGTGAAGGAGGGCGGCGGCCTGCTCGACATCCTGCTCGCCGCGGCGACGAGCAGCGCGCTCGGGGCCGTGGAGCTGGGTCAGCTCAAGGGCAAGGAACTGGACTTCATCGAGAAAGTCATGGCCAGCGAGGCCTGGGAGGCGGAGAAACCCGACCGCATCGAGCTGCTGACGTCGCTGGCGGCGCGGATCAGCGCCGAGGGCCGGCCGGAACGCGTCGCCGAGCTGATCGAACTGGCCGCCTGCCAGGCCACGGCGGCCCGCTGGCGCCAGAAGGCCCTCCTCAGCGGCCTGCGGGAACTCAAGGCCGTCACGCTCAAGGCCCGCTCCGCCCCGCTCGTGAAACTCACGTACTCCGAGGATCCCGTCGTGCGCGAAGCTTCGAAACCGCTGCTGGCGCTCGTCCAATGGCCCGGCAAAGGCGCCGCCGAAGCGCCGCCACCCGCAGTCCCCCCGCTCAGCGCCGACGAGCAGGCCCGCTGGAACCGCGGCAAACGGCAGTTCGCCGCCTCCTGCGCCGTCTGCCATTCCCTCTCCGGCCTCGGCGAGGAGGGCAAGGGCCCGCCCTTCGTCGACAGCGAATGGATCCTCGGCTCCGAGGAGCGTCTCATCCGCATCATCCTCAACGGCCTGCACGGCCCGGTCAAGGTCGCGGGCCGCGTCTACAACAACGGCGAAATGCCCGGCGTGCTGACGATGTCCAACGACGAGATCGCTGAAGCCCTCACGTACGTGCGGCGCGAATGGGGCAACGCCGCCGCGCCCGTGGACGCCGCCGCGGTGAAACGCGTCCGCGCGGCTGTCGAGGACCGCGACGAACTCTGGACGGAAAAGGAACTGCTGAAGATTAAGAATTGAGAATCCGCCGGGATTCCTTATCCTGCCCCTACGGAGGACCCATGTTCCTAGAACTCGTGCTCGCGCTCGCCCTTCAGGATCAGCTCCCGAGGTTCAAAGACCAGGTCGTCGACCCCAACGTCGGCGTCGGCTACGCGCTTACCGTCGCGGACATCAATGCCGACGGCAAGCCCGACCTCGTCGCCGTCACCGAGATCCCCGACCAGGTCGTCTGGTATGAGAACCCCACCTGGAAACGGCGCACGATCATCGGCGCGGAGATCAAGCTGCCCGTCTGCATCCAGGCCATGGACGTCGACGGCGACGGCAAGACCGAGCTCATGCTCGGGGCCGACTGGACCCCGTCCAACACCAAGTCCGGAGGCTCCATCTGGCTGCTGAAACGGCCCGCGAACCTCGACGAGCCCTGGACGCCGATCAAACTCGACGAAGAGCCGACGATGCACCGCATGCGGCTCGTGAACGGCGAGTTCGCGTGCAAGAGCCTCCAGGGCCGCGACGCCAGGCCCGGCGAGGCCCCCGCCCTGCTCTTCCTCCTCAAGAAACCCGCCGACCCCTTCACCGGGAAGTGGACCCGCGAGATCGTCCAGAACGAGATCCGCATCACCCACAACTTCTGGCCCGTCGACATGGACGGCGACGGCAAGGAGGAGATCCTGCTCGCCGGCCTCGAAGGCGTCTTCATCCTCAAGCAGAAGGGCGCGGCCTGGGAGAAGCAGAAGATCTCCGACGGCGATCCCGTCAAGAAGGGCGCCGGCGAGATCAAGATCGGCCGTCTGCCCGGCGGCAAGCGCTACATCGCCACGGTCGAGCCCTGGCACGGCCACTCGGGCGTCATCTACGCCGAGCAATCGGACGGCTCCTGGCGCCGCCAGGTCCTCGTGGAGAACCACAAGGGCGGCCACGCCGCCTGGATCGCGGACCTGACGAACACGAAGGTCGATTCGCTCGTACTCGGCTTCCGCGGCGTGCCGGAGGGCAAGAAGGAGGAATGCGTCGTCTACGTCTTCCATCCGCTCGACGCCGCCGGCGAGAAGTGGGAGAAGAAGGTGCTGGACGACAAGGGCCTCGGCAGCGAGGACATCGCCTGCGCCGACTTCAACGGCGACGGGAAGATCGACATCGCGGGCGTCGGCCGCAGCACGAAGAACGTGAAGATCTACTGGAACGAGGGCAAGTGATCGCCGGGATCCTCGTCCTGGCCCTCCAGGCGATTCCCTTCAAGCCCGAGACCATCGAGAAGAACAGCGGCGGCATCGGCTACAACTCCTGCCTCGCGGACATCAACGCGGACGGGAAGATGGACATCGTCCTCGTCACCGAGAACGCCGACCAGGTGCTCTGGTACGAGAATCCGACCTGGAAACGCCGCATCATCACGACGGCGATTCCAAAACCCGAGCCGCTCACGCCGTTCGACGTGGACGGGGACGGCAAGACGGAACTCGTCGTGGGCGGCGACTGGTCGCTCAACGACACGCAGGGAGGCGGCACGCTCTGGCTGCTGAGGCGTCCCGCGAATCTCGACGATCCCTGGACGCCGGTGAAGATCGACCAGGAGCCGTCCATGCACCGGCTCGCGGTGATGGAGATCGAGGGCAAGAAGACGCTCATCGCCTCCTGCCTCATGGGGCGCGGGACCCGGGCGCCGGATTGGACCGGTGCAGGCTCGCCGCTCTACCTGCTGCGTCCCACGGCCTCCGGTCTCTGGCAGCGCGAGATGATCGCGAACGACCTTCACATCGTCCACGGCATCTGGGTTTCCGGAACGAGCTTGTTCGTGGCCGCGCACGAAGGCATCTTCGAGATGTCCCGCGCGGGCGGCTCGTGGTCCCGCGCTCCGCTCACGAAGAACGGCGCCGGGGAGATCCGCAAGATCCAGGCCGCGCTGGTCACGATCGAGCCCTGGCACGGGAACCAGGTCGTGCTCTACCAGGGGAACACACGTCGCGTGCTCTTCGAAGGCTACACGGTGGGGCACGGGATCGTCCCCGTGGACAACGCCCTCCTCATCGGCTTCCGCGGCCAGAAGGGGCAGGGCCACGTCGTCGCCCTGCTCCATCGTCTCGATGACTCCTTCGAAAAGTGGCAGACGCAGATCATCGACGCCACGGATATGGAGGCCGACGGCGTGCACGCGGCCGACCTCGACGGCGACGGCGACCAGGACCTCGTCGCCACCGGCAAGGGCACGAACATCCGAATCTACTGGAACCAGACCCGCTGAGCGGAACGTAGTAGTTCCTGATGGCCCTGCTGCTGGCGCTGCTCCTCCAGACCGAATGGCCCACCCTGCACGGCGACCTCCAGCGCTCAGGCTTCTACGAGAAACTGCCGACGGAAGGTTTGAAAGTCGCCTGGCGCAAGGAACTCTGGAAGGAGCTCACGGGTCCCCGCGCGGAAGTCATCGTCGGCGGCGGGCTCGCGTACCTGGGCACCTACGCGGGCCGCATGATCGCGTGGGACGCCGCGAGCGGCGAGGAGCGCTGGGTCGTCACGACGGGTGGCCCCATCGGCCACTCCCCCGTCTATGCCGACGGCGCCCTCTACTTCGGCTCGATGGACCGCCGGCTCTACGCCGTCGATGTCGCCGGGGGCAAAGTGCGCTGGAGCGCGGGGCTCGGGGAAGGCGTCTGGTCCTCCCCGGTGGTCGCGGGCGGGAATGTAATCGTCGGGGCCCGGGACGGCCTGCTCTACGCCTTCTCGGCCTCCGACGGCAAGGCGGCCTGGACGCTCGGAACGAAGACTCCGATCCTGGGCTCGCCTTCGGTCGCGGATCACCGCGTGCTCGTGGCCTCGGAGGACATGCACCTCTACTGCGCCTCGGTGGCGGACGGCAAGCTCCTCTGGAAATCCCGAAAGATGGCGGGCCTCAGCGCCCGGGACCACTTCCCCGTCCTCGTCGCTGGCCTGGCCCTCGTCACCACGAATCCCGTCCGCGGCTTCCACTCGATCATGGACGAGCACCAGAACCTGCTGCTCAAGCGGGCCGGCGCCTCGGGCAAGGAGACGCGCTACCTCGCGGGGACGGCCGAGGAGGTGCAGAAGGAGCAGGACCTCATCCTCGAACGGCTCCGCGAACATCCGGACGAACAAGTCTTCTATGCGTTCCGGCTCGAAGACGGGAAGGAGCCGTGGACGGCGCCCGTCTTCTACACGTCCGGCCTGCACAATCCGCCCACGCCGCCCTGCGTGAACAAGAAGACCGGCGAGGTCTTCCTCTTCGTGCGCTCGGCCTACGGCGTCTGGGACGGCGGCGGCGAGGTGCGCCCCTATACCGGCGTCGGCCGTCTCGACCTGAAGACCGGCCGCATCGAACTGGTGGAACACGCCTGGAAGGCCAAGGAACCCGGCCGCGGCGCGGGTCTCAAGGACATGCCGTACGGCACGTTCAACACGATCGGCGACGAGACGCAGACCCTGTCCTGTTCCCCCGAATGGCTCGTCTGCAACCACCAGGGCCTGCTCGGCGGCATGAATCTTCAGACCCGCCTCACGAAGCTGCTCTACGGAAAACGCGACACCTACGCCGGCTTCTACGGGCCCGGGGTCTTCGGCTGGGAGGATCAGGGCGGCCTCGAGAAAGCCCGCAAGGCCGGCCAGCCCTTCGGCCTCGTCAACGAGTGGCACGGCCCGGCCAAGTCCATCGCCTCGGTGGCGGGCGGCCGCCTCTACCTCCACACGGGTTCGCAGGTACTCTGCCTGGAGGGCCGATGATCGCGATCGCGCTCTGGGCTCTCCAGAATCTGGTGGAAGAAGGAGGCACTTCGAGAACGCTGCCTCCTGTGGTCCTGACGGAGAAGGATCTGCAGCCGCTGCTCAAGAGCCCGGCGGCCGTGCCGTCGTTCAACCCAAAACTCGACAGCCACGTCTCCGAGTTCGTCGACGGCTTCCCCTGGCGGCCCTTCCATCACACGCTCGGCATCAGCGGATACGAGACCTATTTCGGCCACCCGGACCGCGTCTTCCTCGCGCTCTCGGAAGCCCTGCCCCATCTGAAAGCGGAGACCGCCCCCCGCGTGCGGGCCTTTCTGGCGGCACAGCTGAAGATCCTGCCTCCGTGGGCGCCCGAGGGTTACGATCCCGCGGAGGGACGGCCCCGCGAAGCCTACGACGTCCCGGAGGCCTTCCGGCTGAAAGCCCGGGCGCGCGGCACGGGACTGCTCGGAGTCCATGCGTTCCTGCGCTACGTCCAGGTCGCCGACCCTGAGGCCGCCCGCGCCGCCTGGCCCGCCGTGAAGGCGCGCGTGAAAGCGCTGCTCGATGCCAAGTACCGCTTTGATCCGCTCAAGAAGGACCACGTCAACGACGAGGCGCAGACGCTGAACGCGGACCTCGCCGGGCTGCTCGCGTTCGTGCAGCTGGCGAAGCTGAACGGCGATGCCGACGCGGAGGCTGCAGGATCGGCGAAAGCGCTCGAACTGCTGCAGCTGCGCATCACCCTGGAGCGGGGCAATCCCCGCTTCATGGAGAAGACGAACTCCTCAACGTCCCACCTCCACGTCCACAAACTGGCCCGCTACTGCGACCTGACGCCCGCGATCGCCGAAGCCGTCCGGGTCCATTCGGAAGGCCTGGCGGCGGAGCGGCTGAAGCTGTTCCGCGAAGAACGCAACGCCTGGTGGCTGGCGTTCGGCGACCGGATGATCGGCGGGGAGAACTACACGAACCCGCCGCACTTCGTCGACGCGCTCTTCCGGGGCGCGGCGCTGGTGGAGCGGCTGAGGCCAGGCCGGATCGCGTCGTTCATCGACGTCCCCTGGTGCAAAGGAGACCTCTACTTCATCGAGTGGATGGCGTTGGCGCTCTCTACTCGGGACTGACCCGTGCGCCCCGCGAGGGAATCGAGAGGATCATCGTGCGGCCCGGAACCTTGAGTTCCGCCGCCTTCTTCAGAAGCGCCCCCTCCACCGCCGCCGCCTGGGCCGCCGGCGCGATCGCAAGGACGGCGGAGCCGGCGCCGGAGAGGCAGGCGCCCCAGGCCCCCGCCTCGAGTCCCGTCGCGATCAGCGTCTCCATCTCGGGAAAGAGCTTCGCGCGGTACGGCTGGTGCAGGCGATCCTGCATGGCGACCCGAAGCAGGTCCGGGCGCTTGCGCTCAAATGCCGCCACCAGCAACCCGACGCGGCTGTGGTTGAAGATGGCGTCCGCGCGCGGAATCTCGCGCGGCAGGATGGCCCGCGCTCCCTTGGTGGGAATGATCAGATCGGGCACGTAGAGCACGGCGCGCCAGTCCGCGTCGACCCCGAACGGCACCACCGTGATCGGCCCGTCGACCCTGCCCTCGTTCAGCACGGTGAGCACGGCGCCCCCGTAGAGCGCGGGCGCGACGTTGTCCGGATGCCCCTCCATGGGGATGGCGATCCGAAGCAGCGCCTCGCGGCTGAGGCCGGTTTCGGCGAGCGCATCGGCGCCGACGAGCCCCGCGACGATGGCGGACGCCGAGCTGCCGAGACCGCGGCCGAAGGGGATCCGGTTGATGAGCGTCAAACCGACGGCGGGAACCTTCTTGCCGGTGGCCTGGGTGAAGCGTTCGAACGCGGCGTGGACGAGATTGGGCTCGCCCTTGCGGAGCAGTTCGGCGCCTTCGCCTTCGACGTCCAGCGCCCCGGGGCGGCCCGTGTCGAAGACGACCTCGTTCTCGAGACCGTAGGCGATGCCCAGGCTGTCGAACGCCGGGCCCGTATTGCCCGCCGACGCGGGGGCCGACACGCGGATCTTCATGGGGCCGCTTATCTTATCCGCCGTCCTCAGGCGCGCCAGCGGAAAATCAGGGGCTATTTCGCGCGCGGCCAGTCGTCCGTGCGGAAGGGCGAGGCCGGAAAGCCCTCCTGGTTGTAGAGGGTGCAGTCCGGATTGTTGCCCCAGCCATAACGCACCGCGACGGGCTTTGCGACCCCGGCGGCGCTCACGAGCACCGTCGCGCCGTCGACGACCGCGTCGGCCCAGACGAAATTCCGGTCCTCGCCGGCGACGGCGAACCCGGAGAGTTTGCCGCCCTTCGCGACGAGCCCGCCGCCCGTGTGGGTGAACGAGATCCGGGCCTTTCCGCCCTCGACCTTGAGCCGCTCGTACATCGGGCCGGAGTAGACGCGGGCCTTGCCGTAGACCTTCGCCTCGGCCCAGGCCGCGAGCCGGAGTCCCACATCCTGCTTGTTCTTGGGATGGATGTCGACGGCGTCGCCGATGTCGATGATGACGGCCATACCGGTGTTCGACAGCGCGAGCGTCTTGGTCTGCGCGTCGCGCAACTCGGCCCAGCCGCTTTCCGACGGCTTCTCCTCGCGCTTTTGGAAGTTGGCCAGCTGGACGAAGCCGAAGGGGAAATCGCCCTGGGCCCAATCGGCGCGCCAGTTCTTGATCATCTCCGGGAACAGCGTCTCGTACTGCTTCGCCTGTCCCGCATTGGACTCGCCCTGGTACCAGATCGCCCCGCGGATCCCGTAGGGCAGCAGCGGCGCGATCATGCCGTTGTAGAGGCAGGAGGGGGCCATGGGTTTGCCCGGGGCCCTGGGAGCCGGCTTGCCTTCGGCCTTGGCCTTCTCCGCGGCCTCCTTGTGTTTGGCCGAGTCGGCCTCCCACTTCGCCATGCGGGTCGCGAAATTATCGACGATCGGCTTGAGTACGGGATTGCCTTCCAGAACGCCGCGGCGGGTCCACAACTCGGCGGCCGTCCCGCCCCACGAGGTGTGAATCAGCCCGATCGGCGTCTTGAGCGACTGGTTCAGCGTGCGGCCGAAAAAATACCCCACGGCGGAGAAGTTCCCGACCGTTTCCGGACTGCAGACCTTCCACGAGGCGGCGATCGCGGTCTGGGGCGCATCCGCCTGCTTCTTCGGAACCGTGAAGAGGCGGATCTGCGGGAACTTCGCGCCGGCCTTTTCCGCATCCGCGGCGGCCGAGGAGTTCACGGTCATCTCCATGTTCGACTGGCCGGAGCAGACCCAAACCTCGCCGACGAGCACGTCTTTCACGACCAGCGCGGGCTTTCCTTCCACGGTGAGTTCGTGCGGCCCGCCCGGAGGCAGCGGGTCGAGCTTGAGGGACCACTTCCCGTCCGCGGCGGCGGTCGCGCTCTTGCTCTGTCCGGCGATGCTGACGCGCACGTCCGCGCCGGGCTCCGTCGTCCCCCACACGGGATTCGCCTGTCCGGCCTGCAGGACGAGGCCGTCCGTGAAGAGCGTCGGCAGCACGACCGCGGCGGGACGCGCCGGGGCGGGGGCCGCCTGCGACGTCGCGCAGGAGGCCAGGACGGTCAGCAGCAGGACCTGGGTGAATCGGCGCATGAAGCTCTCCTCGGAAAAGCGATCCGGGGAGAGTATAGCAGGGGAAGCGTGCGTTTAAGGGGGATCGCAGGGGGGCCTCGGCGGCCCCCCTGCAACCCAATGAGGGTGATGGTCGGTTGAGAAGACTCCAGGGTTTAAGCAAGGGGCGTGCCAGACCCCCGCTCCAGCGCGGCTCCGGCCGCACCCCCCTCCCGTGTCGCGAAATCGACACTTTTGTCGGTCGGACCGCTTCTTGCCCGTGCCCTCGGCCTTTGGCTATAATCCGCGTCCTTCGAAGAGACCCAAGATGCAGCGTCTACTGGTCGCCAACCGCAGCGAGATCGCGATCCGCGTGTTCCGGGCGGCCTCGGAACTCGGCATCCGGACGATCGCGATTTACGCGCACGAGGACCGCTTCTGCCTGCACCGCTTCAAGGCGGACGAGTCCTACCAGATCGGCCAGGGCAAGGGGCCCGTCGCCGCCTATCTCGACATCAAGGGCATCATCGCCCTGGCGAAACGCGTCAAGGTGGACGCCATCCACCCAGGCTACGGCTTCCTCTCCGAGAACGCCGAGTTCGCGCGCGCCTGCCGCGACGCCGGCATCCAGTTCGTCGGGCCCACGCCCGAGGTCCTAGAGCTTTTCGGCGACAAGGTCGCGGCGCGCAAGCTGGCGATCGAGGCGGGCCTGCCGGTGCTCCCGGGCAGCGACGGCCCCGTCAAGCCCGGCCCGTCCCTGAAGAAGGAGGCCAAGCGGATCGGCTTCCCGCTCATCATGAAGGCCAGCTTCGGCGGCGGCGGACGCGGCATGCGCGTCGTGCACAAGGCCGAGGAACTGGAAAGCCTGCTGGAGGAGGCGCGCCGGGAGGCGGGCAGCGCCTTCGGCAACGACGCCGTCTTCCTCGAGCGCTACGTCCCGCGCGCCAAGCACATCGAAGTCCAGGTGCTCGGCGACCAGCACGGGGAGATCGTGCATCTCTGGGAGCGCGACTGCTCCGTGCAGCGCCGCCACCAGAAGGTCGTCGAGATCGCGCCCGCGCCGAACCTCGATCCGAAACTCCGCAAGGCGCTCGCGAACGCCGCCGTGGCCCTCGTCACCAGGGCGGGGCTCAGCAACGCGGCGACCGTCGAATTCCTCGTCGACGCCGACCGCAACGAGTTCTACTTCATCGAGGTCAACCCGCGCATCCAGGTGGAGCACACGGTCACCGAGGTGGTCACCGGGGTGGACCTCGTGCGCTCGCAGATCCTGATCGCGCAGGGGCTGCCGATGCACGAGCCTCCGGTGGGCATCCCGGAGCAGGAGAAGATCGAGACGCGCGGCTTCGGCATGCAGTGCCGGGTCACGACCGAGGACCCCGAGAACCGCTTCATCCCGGATTTCGGCCGCATCACGCACTACCGCTCGCCCGCCGGCTTCGGCGTCCGCCTCGACGGCGGCACCGCGTACAGCGGCGCGACGATCACGCCGTACTACGACTCCCTGCTCGTGAAGGTGACCGCCTCGGCGCCGACCTTCGAGCAGACGATCCGGCGCATGGACCGCGCCCTGCGCGAATTCCGCGTGCGCGGCGTCAAGACCAACATCCCCTTCCTCGAGAACCTGCTCCTCCATCCGGCCTTCCAGTCGGGCGAGGCGACCACGACGTTCATCGACTCGACGCCCGAGCTGGTGCGCTGGGCCCCGAAGCGCGACCGCGCCTCGAAGGTGCTCACGTTCGTCGGGGACATCATCGTCAACGGCAGCCCCGAGGTGCGGGGGCGCACGGACGGCCGGACGCTGCCGGAGCCCGAAACGCCCCTGATCGACCTGACCGAGGCCATCCCGCCGGGCACGCGCGACAAGTTCCGGGAACTGGGCCCCGCGAAGTTCTCCCGCTGGATCATGGAGCAGCAGGTGCTGCTGCTCACGGACACCACGTTCCGCGACGCGCACCAGAGCCTGCTCGCGACGCGCTTCCGGACGGCCGACCTGCTCCGCATCGCGCCCTACGTGGCGCGCAAGCTCCCCGACCTTTTCAGCCTCGAGATGTGGGGCGGCGCGACGTTCGACACCGCGATGCGCTTCCTCAAGGAGGATCCCTGGGAGCGCCTCGCCGTCCTGCGGCGGGAGATCCCGAATATCCTCTTCCAGATGCTGCTGCGCGCCGGCAATGCGGTGGGCTACACGAACTACCGCGACGAGGTGGTCGCCGCGTTCGTCAAGACGGCCGCGGGGGCGGGCATCGACGTCTTCCGCGTCTTCGACTGCTTCAACTGGATCGAGAACATGCGGCCCTCGCTGGAGGCCGTGCTGAAGTCCGGGGCCCTCTGCGAAGGCGCGATCTGCTACACGGGCGACCTGCTCGACCCGAAGCGCGACAAGTACGACCTCAAGTACTACGTCAAGCTCGCCAAGCAGCTCGAGAAGATCGGCGTGCACATCCTCGGCATCAAGGACATGGCGGGGCTCTGCAAACCCTACGCGGCGCAGAAGCTCGTCAAGACGCTGCGGGAGGAGGTCGGCATCCCGATCCACTTCCACACGCACGACACCGCGGGCCTGCAGGCGGCGTCCGTCATCAAGGCCGCGGAGTCCGGCGTCCACATCGCGGACGCGGCGATCTCCTCCATGAGCGGCCTCATGAGCCAGCCCAACCTCAACTCGCTCTGCGAGGCGTTCAAGAACACGGAGCGGGATCCGGGCCTCGACATCGAGTCCCTCAACCGCTGCAGCGACTACTGGGAGAGCATCCGCGAACTGTACTACCCCTTCGAGAGCGGCATGCGCGCGGGGACCTCGCAAGTCTACCAGCATGAGATCCCGGGCGGGCAGCTCACGAACCTCAAGGAGCAGGCGGCGAGCCTGGGCCTGGGGGCGCGCTGGCGCGAGATCCTCAAGACCTACGCCGACGTCAACCGGCTCTTCGGGGACATCGTCAAGGTGACCCCCTCGAGCAAGGTCGTCGGGGACATGACGCTCTACCTCGTCACCAACAACCTCAAGGCGCAGGACGTGCTCGACGAGAAGCGCGAGCTGTCCTTCCCGAAGTCCGTCGTCGAGCTCATGGAGGGCCGCCTCGGCCGTCCGCAGGGCGGCTGGCCCAAGAAGGTCCAGCAGATCATCCTCAAGGACCGGAAGCCCCTGAAGGGCCGGCCGGCCGACGCCCTGCCCGCCGTGGATCTTGAGGAGATCCGGGGCGAGCTCAAGGGCAAGATCAAGGTCCAGCCTACGGATCTGGATCTCATGAGCTACCTGATGTATCCCTCCGTCTTCCTGGAGTACGAGGCGCACCGCCGGAACTTCGGGGACACCTCGGTCTTCCCGACGGACGTCTTCTTCTACGGCATGAAACCCGGGCAGGAGATCACCGTCGAGATCGACCCGGGCAAGTCGCTCATCATCAAGTTCATCGCGGTCGGCGAGCCCGAAATCGACGGGACGCGGGCGGTCTTCTTCGAGCTCAACGGGGTCCCGCGCCAGGTCCGCGTCGCCGACAAGACGCTCAAAGGCGTCAAGGAAACCCGGCCGAAGGCCGACCCGGACAACCCCGGCCACATCGCCGCCCCCATGCCCGGCAAGGTCGTGCAGGTCGTCGTGAGCAAGGGCCAGCCGGTCGCCCGCGGACAGAAGCTGCTCGGCATCGAGGCGATGAAGATGGAGACCTCCGTGTACTCCCCCTTCGCCGGAACGGTGCGCGAGGTGCACGTGCCCGCGGGCGCCACCGTGGAATCGAAGGACCTGCTCGTCGTCCTGGAGCCGGCCGCCGTCGACCCCACGCCGGACGTGCGCAAGTAGGAGGGTTCCCGCATGTACCACGTCGTGGTCCGCATCGAGGCGAAGCCGGACAAGATCCGGCAGCTTCTGGAACTCGCCGCGTACAATTCGGGCTGCTCCCGCAAGGAACCCGGCAACCTGCGCTTCGACGTGATGCAACAGGTGGACCAGCCGCTGAAGATCGCGCTTTACGAGGTCTACACGGACGAGGCCGCGTTCAAGGCGCACCAGCAGACCGCGCACTACGCGCGCTGGCGGGCCGAAGTGGAGCAGTACCAGGCTGGCACACGCACGAGCGACAAGTTCACCACGGTCGCGCCGGAACCCTACCTGTAGTGTCGTTCGCGCAGATCGGGCCGTCCGAGATCCGCTTCGGAGCCGGGGAGTCCTGGAAGGTCCTCGAGGTCTGCGCGCGCTTCGGGCGCCGTCCCTTCCTCGTCACGGGCGCCCGCTCGTTCGAGTCCCTCCCGATCGCGGCGACGCTGAAGCCCCTTCCGCGACATTCCGTCTCCGGCGAGCCGGAGGTCGCGACCGTGGACGAGGGCGTGCGACGCTGCCGGGAGGCGGGGGCGGACGTCATCCTCGCCGTCGGCGGCGGCAGCGTGCTCGACACGGCCAAGGCGATCGCGGGCGTCGTCGTCCACGAGGGCAGCGTCCGGGACTTCCTGGAACAGGTGGGCGACCGCAAGATCGAGCGTCCTCCCCTGCCCTTCATCGCGGTGCCGACGACGGCGGGCAGCGGCTCGGAGGCGACGAAGAACGCCGTGATCCGGGTGCCCGATCTGCAGGTCAAGCGCTCGATACGGCATGACCTGCTGATGCCGCGGGTGGCGATCGTGGATCCGGAGCTTGCGGCGGGCGCGCCGCGGGCGGTGGCCGCTTCGGCCGGGCTGGACGCGCTGACGCACCTGATCGAGGGATACGTCTCGACCGGGGCGCAGGCGATGACGGACGCGCTGGCGCTGCCGGGCCTGCGGCTCGCCGGGCGCGGACTGCGGGCGCTGGCGGACGGGCGGCCCGACGTGGAAGCGATGGCGCTGGCGAGCCTCTGGGGCGGCATGGTGCTGGCGAACGCCGGCCTGGGCGCGGTGCACGGGCTGGTGGCGCCGCTGGGAGGACGCTGCGCAATCGCGCACGGGACGGGCTGCGCGGCGCTGCTGGTGGAGACGACGCGGGGCAACCTGGCGGCCCTGCGGTCCCGGGCGCCGTCGAGCCGCGCGCTCGCGCGCTACGACGAAGTGGCGGGCCTGCTCGACTTCAGCGGCGGGGACGAGTTGCTGCGGGGGCTGGACGAGCTGCGGCGCCGGCTCGAGGTGAAGTCCCTGTCTCACTACGGGCTGACGGCCGCCGACATCGCTCCCATCGTGAAGGCCTCGCGGGGCGGCTCGATGCGGAGCAATCCCGTCGAGCTCAGCGACGCCGAGCTCGAGGCCATCCTCCGGGCCTCGCTCTAATAGACCGAGACGAGCAGTTCGCGCGGCGTGGGGTCGTCCCGGTGCTCCCAGAGGTAGACCCCCTGCCAGGTGCCCAAGCCCAGCCGCCCCTCCAGCACCGGGATCGTCAGGTTCACCTGGGTGAGGACGGCTTTGAGGTGGCTCGGCATGTCGTCCGGCCCCTCGAGCGTGTGCGTCATCCACGCGGCACCCGCCGGCGCCAGCCGGTCGAGGAACGTCTCCAGGTCCCGCCGCGCCGAGGCGTCGTAGTTCTCCTGGATGATCAGGCTCGCCGAGGTGTGCCGGATGAAGACGTTGCAGAGCCCTTCCTTCACGCCGCTCTCCGCCACGGCCCGGGCAAGCTCCGCCGTGATCTCATGCAAGCCCCGGCGCGGGGCGCGCACGGTCAGGATCCGGGTCTTCATCCGGGCTCCGATTGTACCCGCCGGCGTTATATCCGGAAACGCGGGCTCCACGGATCACGTAGAATGACCGTCCCTATTCGGAGATGCGCCGCATGATCCCCCTGCTGCTCCTCGCCCTCCAGGATGCCGCCCTCATCCACTCCATGGACGACGTCAAGATCCGGCCCCCGAAGGAGAAGGGCAGCTTCGAACTCGTCGAGGGCAAGGTCGGCAAAGCCGCGAAGTTCAGCTTCGCCGACGCCAACACCGGCGTCTTCTTCATGAGCCCCATCGCCGGACAAGCCTCCTGGGACCAGGCGGAGGGCTTCTCCTTCTGGGTCAAGGGCGACGGCTCCAAATCCTTCGGCGGCCTCCAGTTCATCTGGAACGAGGACTACGCCTGCCGCTACGACGTCGCCTTCCCGCTCGACTCCACCGAGTGGCGGAAGATCAGCTTCGCCTGGCGGGACCTGCTCCCCGCCATGCCCCCGCCCCAGGCCAAATTCCTCGATCCCAAGACCGGCAACGCGCCGTCCAGGCTGTCCGCCCTCTGGTTCGGCAAGTGGTGGTACTGGCGGGACGACAGCGTCGCGCACAGCTACGCGATCGACGAGATCCGACTGGAGGCGAAGATCGAGCAGGACAAGAACCTGCATCTTCCGACGGGCGCCCCCCTCGAACGCGTGGTGGCCAAGATCAAGGCGGGCAAACCCATCACCGTCGTGACCATGGGCGACTCGCTGACCGACGTCCGCCACTGGGCGAACAAGCCGGTGAACTGGCCCGGTCTTTTCGTGAAGACGCTGAAGGACAAGTACAAGGTCGACGTGAAGCTGGTGAACCCCGCGATCGGCGGCACCGAGCTGCGCCAGAACCTCATCATGATGCCCCGCTGGGTGGCGGGCACGCCGGAGCCGGACCTCGTCACGATCTGCTTCGGCGCGAACGACTGGGAGTCCGGCATGCGCGGCGCGATGTTCCAGGAGACGCTGCGGGAGGCCGTCGACCGCGTCCGCCGCCTGACGAAGGGGAAATCCGACGTCCTGCTGATGACGACCGTCCCGGGGGTCGAAAAGTGGACGACCCGGACCGAACTCGCGGACGCCGCGCGCGCGGTGGCGGCGGAACGGAAGGCGGGGCTCGCGGACACGGAGAAGGCCTTCCTCGCGGCGGGCAAGGACAACAAAGAGGCGCTCTTCTGCAGCGACAAGGTCCACCTGGGACCGCTCGGCCACGAGCTCGTGTCGGCGACGGTCCTCGAGGCGATCCTCAAGGGCGGCCGCTGAACGCTATTTCGCCGCGAGCGCGGCCTGGATGTCCTTGAGCAGCTCGGCGTCGTCCGGCTTGACCGAGTTCTTGTAGAACTTGATCACCCTGCCGGACTTCCCGACGAGGTACTTGGAGAAATTCCAGTTCGGCAGTTCCTTGGACTGCTTCTGCAGCGCCGCGAAGAGCGGGGACTGGTCCTTGCCCTCTTTGACGACGGCCTTCTCGAACATCGGGAAGCTGACGTTGTACTTGGACGTGCAGAACTCGCGGATCTCCTGGGCGGATCCGGGGTCCTGGCCGCCGAAATCATTGCATGGGAAACCGAGGACGGCGAAACCTTTCGCCTTCAGGTCGCCGTGCAGCTTCTCCAGACCGGAGTATTGAGGGGTCTGCCCTCAGCGCGAGGCGAGATTGACGATCAGGGTGACGGAGCCCGCGTGCTCCCTGAGGTCGGCGGGCTTCCCCTCAAGGGTCTTCACGGGGATGAGGAAGACGGAGTCGGGGGGCAGGACCACTTTTTTCTTCTTCTCCTGGGCCGGGGCGGCCGCCAGGCAGGCGAGCGCCAGGGCCAGTGTCGCCGAATATCGCATGAAGCGGCTCCTTGGGAAACAGTTGAAGTACGCCGACGGGAGGCTTCTGGATTCAGATTCGCTCCCTGCCAAAGTGCGTCCATGGAGACGGAGGAGGGAGGGCTAAGAAGGCAAGCGATCCTTCCAGTCTCACTTTCCGCAGAGTTGATCCTCGATATCGCGCCACAGCCGCTACGGCTT
>CAZUJF010000050.1:0-34809 GCA_964619955.1 uncultured Planctomycetales bacterium | reverse complement strand
AACCGATCGGATCCTTGGTTCGATATCGTGATTCCAATCTGCGGAAAGTGAGTCTGGTCTGATTCACGCCATGAACAATCTTGTTCTTCGCGTCGCCGCGTCCGTCCGCAAGGCCATGACGGGCGACGGCGGCGGCCACGACTGGTGGCATGTCTGGCGCGTCCGGCGCCTGGCCGACCGCATCGCCCGCAGCGAACCCGCCGCGGATCCCCTCGTCGTCTCCCTAGGCGCGCTCCTCCATGATCTGGGGGATTGGAAATTCCACGGCGGCGACGAAGAGGCCGCCCCGCGCGAAGCCTCCCGCCTGCTGCGCCGCTTCAAGGCCGCCCCTGCCCTCGTCGGGCGCGTCGCCGCCGTCTGCCGCGAGGTGAGCTTCAAAGGCGCCGGCGTGCCCGACCGGCCCTCATCGCTCGAATGCCGCATCGTCCAGGATGCCGACCGTTTGGACGCGATCGGCGCGCTCGGCATCGCCCGCACGTTCGCGTACGGCGGGGCCCACGCGCGCCCCCTGCACGAGCCGGGGATCGAACCGGTGCTCCACGGAACCTTCGCCGCCTACAAGCGCTCCCGGGGCCCCACGATCAATCATTTCCACGAAAAGCTGCTCCTGATCAAGGACCGCCTTCATACCCGCGAGGCTCGGAAGCTCGCGCGGGGGCGCCATGCCTTCATGCGGGAGTATCTCCGGCGTTTCCACCGGGAGTGGAACGGCAGGGCCTGAGGCGCTACGGCTTCAGGAGCAGCAGCGTCCAGTAATGGACGTGCGGGTGATCGCTGCTGGGCTCGGGGTCGTGGGCGTAGCCCGCCCCGGCGTAGGCGTAGGTTTCCGACTCGAGATTCGCGCGATGCCCGGGCGAGGCCAGCCAGGCGTCGAAGACCGCCTGGGGCGTCCCGAAGGACGTGCCCGCGGCGAGGTTCTCCCCGACGTTCTCCCAGTCCACGCCCGCCAGGCCGAGGCGGTCCCCGGGGCTGGTCCCCTCGGGGGATTCGTGGGCGAAGTAGCGCTGGTCGATCATGTTCCGGCTGTGGGCGCGGGCCACGTCCGCCAGGGTGCGCGAGCTCTTGAAGGGCGCGAGCCCGAGCGCGGCCCGGTGATCGCCCGCCAGCTTCAGCAGTTCCTGCTCGAAGGCGAGCACGCCGGGGTCGTCCGTGGGCAGGGCGAGGGGCCGGCCGTCCGCGTGGTAGAGGGCCACGGAGGGCTCCGACGACGAAGCCTCGCTGTCGCCGCCCGCATCGCAGGCGGCGGTCCCCGTCAGCAGGGCCGCCAGTAGGAGCCACGATCGCATGGTCACGCAGTATACCCCAAGCCCGCTCATTTTTTCGGACGGAGCCGCAAATCCAGGTTTTCCACGACGCCTTTCGCCTGGACGGTGAATTCCGGGACGCTGCTGAGCTCCCAGCCGTCGAGGATGATCTCGACCGTGTACGTGCCGGGGGCGACGTCGGGAAGGATGAAACGGCCCTCCGCCGGCGCGGTGAAGAAGCGGCTGTAGAGCGGGGCCTTCTGCTTCAGCGCCGCATCGTAGCCGTAGAGGGCCACGCCGAAACTTTCCGGCAGGGGATCCGCGACGACCCGGCCGTGCACCGTTCCGGGCGTGGGCATGCGGAGCACGAGGTCCGTGGAATGCGGCGGGGCGTTGCGCAGGTAGACCATGCCCAGGCCCGCCTTCTGCGCCGAGAGGTTGGTCGGGACCGCCTCCTGACCGTAGACCATGAAGCGCCCGTCCTTGTCGCTCTTCGTCGTGGCGCCGGTCTTGGCGTTGGCGACGGTGATGCTCGCCCCCTCCACGGGATTCCCTTCGTCGTCGACGACCCGTCCGCCCAGCTGGGCGCCCGTCTCAAGCACCACGTTGACCTCGAACGCGTCCCCCGGACGGGGAACGCTGGCCGTCTGGTCCCCCCGCCCTTTGTGGCGCTCATGGCGCACGGAGACGTTGTAGAAGCCGGGCTCGACGGGCTCCAGCTCGAAACGCCCCTGCGCGTCCGTCGTCGTCCGGAACGGGCTCAAGGCCGCCGTGCCGGCGACATGGAGCACGACCTTCGCGTCCTTGAGGGGCGTGCCCGAGCTGTTCAGGACCGTGCCGTGGATGCGGCAGCCCCGCTCGAGGTTGAAGTCGACTTCGTAGATTCTTCCCGCCTCGACCTGGAAGTGCAGAGAGGACTCCCGGTGCTTGGGGAGGTGTTTCGCGGTGAGGCTGTACTCCGCCGGCGGCAGTCCGACCAGCAGGCGCGTCCCGTCGGCGTTCGTTTTGAGCGTGTACGGCCGGTCCGTGAGCACGCGGGTCACGAAGATCTCCGCCTCGGCCAGGGGTTGGCCGCGATGATGGACCCGGAAGCGGAAGCCCGCGGTGCCCTCCGGGAGCTTGTCCTCGGGCCGCGGCGATCTGGCGGCGGGGACCGGGTGGCCATGGGCGTCCACCTTCGGCTCCTCGATCCGGGGAATCGCGGGTGGCAGGGCCGGCGGGGCCGGCTTCCTCAGGAGGAGGAGCAGGGCCCCCACAAGGACGGCCAGGACCGGGATCACGACGGCAGATCGTCTCATGGCCAATTTCCGGGCAGAAAAAAACCCCGGTGGAGGCGTCCACCGGGGTTTTTCAGGTTCCTAGTACGCCGGGTTGGGGTTGAGTAGGAAGGCGACTTCCCAATAGTATGCTTGGGACCCCCCGATCCAGTGGCCGATGGCCATGTGGGACCATGTTCCCGGGACGGCCGACATCTGCTGGCGGAGAATGGGGTTGTTCAGAAACTCGTCAAACACGATCTCCGGGGTGCTCCACTGGGGGCCGGAGATGTTGATGTCGGCATAGCCGTTGACATTGATGTTAATGCCGTTCTTGCCCAAGCGGCCCCTCGCGGCGGTGGCCATATTCGGAACCCCCATGGGGAAGAGCAAAACCGGGGTGGGCGTATTGCCAAGCATGTCGCCTTCCTCGTTCATTACGGGGAGGGTGACCCCCGGCAGATATCCGGCGTAGTGGTGGCAGTGGGCGCGACAAACCTCCTGACCCGCCGTATGCATGGGGAGTTGAATGCCGGCCGTGTTGCCGATGGGTATGCCGCCCCCCCCGGCGCCGCCGCCGCCGGCACCCGCCGCTCCAAAGAGGGTCTGGCGATGACCGTTGATGAGGGAGGCCAGGTAGTTTTCGGGGATGTAGATGCTCGAGGAGGCGGTCGTCGTGCGCAACGGATGGTTGGCAAAGCCGGAGTCCAGGCCGGAATAGTTGGTGGGTTTGGAATACGTTCGGATATCGGTGAAGCGGACGGCTCCGCCGATGCCGATCGGTACGTAGTTCGGGTCTGCGTAGGTGGCATCCGACCAGATGAGCGGCGTGTCCCCGCTTGCGGACGTGCTGGAGGTGTCCCCCGTGCCTCCGGTGTTTGAGGAGCTGTTCCAGACCAGCGGGGTGTTGGCACCCGCGCCGGGGCTGCTCGGCGAGCCCGTGTTGTCTTCGTCGCTGCAGGCGGGGATCGCGAAGGCCACGGCCAGCGCCGCGAGCACGCGCAGCGCCCGGTTCAGGAATTGCGGGGTTTTCATGGCCTCGGCTCCCTCAGTAAAGGTCAAAAGAGTCTATTAAATCGAAGACGTCCAATCCAAGCATTTCACGGCACGGTTCACCGGGACACCGCCTCGAACTCGGCCGCGCTCACCCAGGCGGCTTCCACGTCGTCGAAGCGGACCTCCTGGTCCTTCGACACGTCCGCCTTGCAGCTGGCGCCCAGCGACACCAAGCCCGGCCGGGTTTTCGGCGGCAGCTGGCCCACGAAGAGCGTCTCCTCGTTGCGCCGCACCAGGACCTGATCCTTGCCGATCCAGAGCTCCAGCGTTTCCCAATCCTGGGCGCAGGCGAGATCCTTCTTCCAGAGCGGCGCCGCGGCGCCCTCGGACCAGAGCTGCAGCGTGTCGCCGCGGCGTTCCAGGAGGAGCCCCTGGGACGGCAGGCCGCGTCCGAGCGCGAGCCAGGCGGAACGCCCGGCCTCGGTCTGCGAGGTCCAGAGCCGCACGCGGAGCCGCAGGGGCGCCTCGGCGGACCAGGTCGCGAGCGCCCGGCTCTCCAGCCAGACCCCGCGCGTCCATTCCTTCTTCCCGGGCAGCTGCGAGAGCTTGCCGGCGTTGTCCACGGCCTTGCGATGCGCGTCCGGGGTGCCGGGGGGCAGCGACGCGCCGCCGCCCGCGGGCAGGTCCTGCGGGCTGCGCTGGGCGATCTTGACGGCGAGCGAGCCGCCTTCGACGCTGAGGCGGACGCCCTGGCCCGGATCGCCGCCCGGCAGCCAGGCGTTGCTCCAGCGGTTGCGCTCGAAAGTGTCCTTCAGGGCCAGGCGGGCGGGGGACAGGGGCTTGACGGCCAGCGCCACTCCCTTGCCGGCGGCGGCGTACTGGTCGGCGCCGACTTCCACGGAGGCGTTGTCCTCGCGGCGGGTCAGGCGGACCCGGCCCTCCCGGACCTCGAGGCGGGACAGGGTTCCCGTCACCGAGAGGGTGAGCCGCGTGCCCAGCACGCGCGCCTCGGCGCCCGGCGTGAGGAAGAGCATGGCTTCGCCGGCGGGCTGGCGGGCCACCTGGGCCGCGAGCACGCCCTTCTGGAGCGTCACGCGTTTGCCCGTGCGGTTCAGGGAGATCTCCGTCAGGGAGCTGTCCGAGCCGAGGACCACGCGCGTGCCGTCGCTGAACTCAAGCACCGCCTGGCTGCCCTTGCCGGAGGTTTCAAGTCCGCTGCCCGCGGGGAGGGGCAGGCCCGCCTTGGCGGGGCTGCGGCGTCCGTCCACGAGGACCGCGACCTCGCCGTCCACCCCGTCGAGGGTCGCCACGGGCGGCCGGGGCTCCTTGGGCGCCGTCGCCACGCCCGTGGCAGGCGCGGGTTTCACGACGGGCGTTTCCAGCGCCGGCGCCGGCGTCGCGGGGGCGGGCTCCGGGGGCGCCGGGGTCACGGCGGGGACCGCGACGGGCGGCGTCTTGGGTTCTTCGGGGGCGGGCGCCACGAGCGGCGCGGCTTTCGGCGCGACCGGGGCCTCGGCCAGCACCGATTCGATCCGCTCCTTCTCGGCCCGGGCTTCCCGGGTCTCCTCGGGGACGGGAAGGCTCGGGAGGGGGCGGGCCGCGACGGGCTCGGGATGCGGCGCGGGCGCGGGGGGGCCGCCGGAGAGGGCGAAGCTCAGCGCCAGCAGGGTGGCGGCGGCCAGCGAACCCCAGGCGATGAGGCGGCCCGGCCGGCGGACGGCGGGGAGGACGGGGATCTTCAGGGGGAGCGGCGCGGCCGCCGGCAGGGATCCCATCAGGGCCCACGCGCGGATCAGCCGGGCCTGCAGGATCGCGCAGGCGCTGCAGGTCTTGATATGGGTGCGAAGCTCGGTCTCGTCCGCGCGGGAGGCGTTCCCGCTCAGCGAGCGCGCCACGGCGTCGGCCACGAGGTCGCAGGTGAGCATTCAACCCCTTTCACCCTTCGGGCCGGGGATCCCCTACGCAAAAATCGAAATCAGAGAAAATCTTTGAGGAAGCCTTGCAGCTCCTGGAGGGCGCGGCTGAGGCGGGCTTCGACGGTCTTGATCGAGATGTCCAGCATCTCGGCGATCTGCTGGTACTTGAGCTGGTGGTAGCGGCTCAGGATGAAGACCTCCCGGAGCTCGGGCGGCAGTTTCTGCAGGGAGCGCTCCACGACCTTCTCGAGCTCCCGGATCTCGAGGGCGCGATCCTCCCCGGTGGCCCCGTCCTCCTTGAGTTCCGAGGTCCGGCGGTACTCCTCCCGTTTGGCGGTGTTGATCCACGCATTGCGCGCCATGGTGAGCAGCAGCGGGGGGAGCGGCTTCTCCAGGTCGTAGTTGGCGCGGTGGGTCCAGAAATTGAGGAAGACCTGCTGGCAGACGTCCTCCGCGAGGGGGGCCTGCCCGTTGGACAGGCGGTACACGAACGCGTAGATGCCGGGCTGGTGGCGGCGGTAGAAGTCGGCGAAGGCCTGCGGATCGCCGGCGCGCAGGCGCTGGCGCTGGCGGCGCTCCTCGTCCGACTCAGGCTGTGCCATTGGTCTTGTAGACGTCCGCTGCCCGGCGCTTCCTGCCGGCCCGGGCTCAAGTCGCGCCCGGGGCGGCCGGCGGCGGGACGGGCTGGGGCGGCTCCTCCGTCCGGCGGTTCCGAAGCAGGAAGATCCAGATCCCGGCCACCGCAAACGCCGTCAGGCTGACGACCTGGGAATAACTCAGCTCGCCGAGCCAGGTGGGGCGCTCGTCGCCGCGGGCGAATTCGACCGCGAAACGCCACGCGCCGTAGAGCATGACCATGACGAGGAAGACCTCGCCCTGCGCCTTGCGCTTGCGGCGGTAGAACCACGAGAGCAGGAAGAACATCGCGATCGCGGCGGCCGTCTCGTAGAGCTGGGTGGGATGGACCGGGTCGGACGGCTGGCCGAAAGGCTTGTTTTGCAGGCGCGCGGCCGGGCTGCCCTCGGGGAAGGAGAGACAGGGGAAGCCCGTGCCCGGCTTGCCGTGGCAGCAGCCGTTCATGAAGCAGCCCAGGCGGCCGAAGGCGACGGCGAGCATCATCGCGGGGGCTGCGAGGTCGGCGATCTGGGAGATGGACTGCCCCCGCATCTTCGTGTAGAGGCAGCCCGCCGCCACGCCGCCGATCAGGCCGCCGTAGAGGACGAAGCCGCTCTGCCAGTTGCGGAAGAGCTTCCAGGAATACTCCGGCGAATGCTGCCAGAGGAACAGCGACCGCGTCCCGACGAGGGAGGCCAGCAGGGTCAGGACGAGCAGGACCCCGGTCTGCCAGGAGAAGAGCACGATCTTCTCCCCGGACTTCTTCATGCGCCAGAACCAGAACGCGAAGGGCAGGGGGCCGAGGATGAGCGCGCCGAGCGGGTCGAGGCCCATGTCCCCCCAGAGGCTCAGCTTGCCCGGTTCGACGATGTCCTTGGAATACTGCAGCAGGTAGTTCACCTTCGCGGCGAGGATCCCGAAGATCATGCCGATGATGCCGACGTCGAGGATGAAGTCGCTCTTGAGCCCGAGGGGCTTGCCGCGCTGGACGGTGATCCAGGAGGCGAGCAGGAAGCCCACCATGATGCAGAAGCCGTAGCTGTTGATCGGCCAGCCGAGTCCGGGGATCTTGAAGAGTTCGGGAAACATGGGCGTCCTTATAGTTGGTGATCCGCCGCCGGGAGCTCAGCGCTCCTCGGTCGGCATTTCGAAGCCGAACATCGTGTCCTCGGCCTTGAGCGTGTCGAGCACCTCGCGGCGCAGCATCACGCCGCCGCATTCCTTGCAGCGGTAGGCCCTGCCCTCCTCGAGCCCCACGACGTTGTACTGCCGGGCGCAGGCGGTGCAATAGAGGACGTTCTTGGACTGCAGCTTGAGCACGTCCGCCACGGTCTTGCGGTCCACGAACCCGTGCTCCACGAGGAGTTCCCCGACGCGGGGAATGGGCGTCACGCCCTTTTCCGCCATCTTGAGCTGGATCTCCAGGCACTTGTTGATCTGCAGCTGCGTGGCCAGGTTGTCCTTCACCAGGAGCTGGCCGAAGAGGTAGTCCGCCTTCTGGAGTTTCTTGAACGATTCCAGGACCTCGACGCGACGGGACTGCTCCCCGAGCAGGCCGGCGAGCTGTTCGTCCTTCAGCAAACCCCGGGACACCAGGAGCCCCCCCAGCGGCTGGGGGACCTTCTCTTTCTGCTGCGCGCGGACGCAGTCCTCCAGCTGGGCCTTGCTGATCAGACCGCGTTCCACGGCGATCTGACCCAGGAGGAGGTCCTTCAGGGAAATCACAGGGGGGACAGTATAGACGGGGCCGGAGGGACGTGTCAAAGGACGGTCAGTGGGCGAGCCACTTCACCGGCTGGGGCTGGAAGGCGCCGATTTCCACGGACCCGTCCGATTCGCGGGAGGAGAAGCTGGGCTGCCAGCGGGCGGAGACGTTCAGGATCAGCCCCACGGCGATCCCGCAGGTGAGCAGCGAGGATCCGCCGTAGCTGATGAAGGGCAGCGTGAGCCCCGTGATGGGCGCCACGCTCAGCGTCATGCCGAGGTTGATGAAGGTCTGCGTGGCCAGCAGCGTGGTCAGGCCGACGCAGAGCAGCCGGCCGAAGGGTTCCCGGGTCAGGAACGCCACCCGGTACGCGCTGATGAAGAAGCCGGCGAAGAGCAGCAGCACGAACGACGATCCGAGGAAGCCCAGTTCTTCGGCGATGATCGAGTAGACGAAGTCGGTGTGGCGGTCGGGGATGTAGAACGGCTGGTTCGTCCCGGACTCGCCCAGCCCGCGGCCCGCCCAGCCCCCCGCCGAGCAGGCCTTCTTGGACTGCTCCTGCTGATAGCGCATGTCGGGCGGGACTTTTTCGGGGAACGCGAACGAGATCAGGCGGTTGCGCTGGTACTCCTTGAGGCCGTGGAAGTAGGCGACGGGCGCGGCGACCAGGAGGACGGCGACCATGACCGCGAGGTGGCGTTTCTTCGCGCCCGCGGTGTAGAGCATCGCCAGCAGCGTCGGGACGAAGAGCAGCGTGGTGCCCAGGTCGGGCTGCACGACGATCAGGCCGGCCGGCACGACGACCACGGCGAGGGGGAGGAGGAGGCCCGACCACGACCGGAGATCGCGTCCGTACATGAGGACGTTGGCGAGCACGAGCACGAGCGCGATCTTCATGAACTCGGCGGGCTGGAAGTTGAAGGGCCCGAGGGCGAACCAGCCGCGCGCGCCGCGGGTGTAGGTGCCCTTCACCAGCAGCACGACCAGGGCGAGGGCCAGCAGGAGATACGCGGCGAAGCCCAGGTGCCGGTAGCCCAGGTAATGCGGCCAGGCCACGAGGCCCATGAGGCAGAAAGCGACGACGAGGAACGTGAGCTGCTTGAGGAAGATGGACTGGGTGATGGATTTCCCCGCGAGGTCGGTGGGGGGGAACTGGGTCCAGAGCGAGAGCAGCCCGATGCCCGCGAGCAGGAAGACGCAGATCAGGACCGGTTTGTTGAAGCGGATCACGGGGCCTTCCCCTTCATGATCCGTTCGAGGATCTTCGCGGCGGGCGGGGCGGCGACCTCGCCGCCGTGGCCCGAGTAGAGCACGATCACGGCGATCGCGTAGCGGGGCGCGTCGTAGGGGGCGTAGCCGGCGAACCAGGCGTGCGACTCGCGCCCGGCCGTCGACTGCGCCGAACTCGTCTTGCCGACGGCCTTCCATTCCTTCAGCGTCGTGTTCCGGGCGGTGCCGTGGGCGGCGTGGGTGACGTCGTGGAGCCCCTGCCGGACCTCCTTCAGCGTGGCGGGGGAGATCTCGAGCGGCACGGGCGCGGCCGCGGCGCCCCGCCGGAGCCGGGGCGTCACCCGGGAGCCGCCGTTGGCGATCGCCGCCATCATCACGGCGGCCTGCAGCGGGGTCACCATGAGTTCGTGCTGGCCGATGGCGAGCGAGAGCACGTCGAGCTCCCCCCGGCCCCGGTCGGGGATGCGCCCCTGGGCCTCGCCGGGCACGTCGATCCCCGTGGGGGCTCCGAAGCCCAGGGCGCGGCCCCAGCGGATGACGGCCTCGATGCCCGAGCGCTTCCCGACCTCGTAGAAGTAGCAGTTGCAGGAGCGCTCCAGGGCCTGGTGGAGGTTGAGTTCGTGGTGCATGCCGCGGAACTCGTTCCAGATCCAGCAGTTGAATTTCGTGAGGCGCTCGTCGAACTTCCCCCGGCAGGGGAGCAGTTCCTCGGCGCGGACGTGTTTGTCCTGCAGGCCCGCGACCGCCGTGGCGGCCTTGAAGATCGAGCCCAGCGAGTACTGGTCCTGGAAGGCGCGGCTGATCAGCGGCTTGTTCTCGTTGTCCTTGAGCGCCGCCTTCACCGCCGCGGCGTCGCCCGGCGGGGTGAAGGCGTTGGGGTCGTAGAGCCGGTTGGAGGCGAGCGTGACGACGTCCCCGGTCGCGACGTCGATGACGGCCGCGGCGGCGAGGTGCGGCAGGGCGGAGAGGATCTTCTCCACGTCGCGCTGCACCTCGATGTCCAGGGTCAGCTCGAGGTCCTTGCCGGGTTCGGAGGGCTTCAGGTCGATGCTGCGCTTCCGCGCGCTGCCCGCCTCGCGCTCGAGGATCGCCAGGCCGGAGCGGCCGCGGAGCAGGTCGTCGTACTTCTTCTCCAGCCCGGAGGCGCCGATCAGGTCCTCGTGGAAGGCGCCCCGGCGGTAGAGCTGCGCGATGCCGTCCTGCCCGATCAGCTCCTCGAAGCCCTCGTAGAAGTAGCCTTTCTGGAGCAGGTCGCGGAACTCGTTCTCGTTCGCGGTGACGCGCTTCAGGTATCCGGTGAGGTGGCAGCCCGCCTCCTTGTAGGGGTAGACGCGCTTGAGGGCCTCGCGGACGACGACCCCGGGGAAGCGCTGCGGCGAGGTCTCGATCGCGATGGCGGCTTTGAAGTCGATGTCGCGCCGGAGCAGATAGGGCGCGCGGCGCTCCCGCTTGTAGAGGCGGGAATGTTCGCCGGCCGGGCGCTGCCGCACCTGCTTCTCGATGCGCTCGTAGATCTCCTCGACCCGGGTCTGCAGCTCCGCGGGGTCCAGTCCGAGCAGGGAGGCGAGGGGGCCGGGCTGCTTTTCGTACTCTTCGAGGACCAGATAGCAGTCGAAGGCGCGTTCGTCGGCGGCGAGGACCCGGCCCTGGACGTCGAGCAGACGGCCGCGCCGCGCATGGAGGATCTCGACCGACTGGCGCCGGTTGCCGAGGTCGACGGGGCTGTCGGTCCCGTTGACCAGCTGCAGGTGGATGAGCCGCGCCTCCAGTCCGCCGAGCGGCAGGAGGACGAGGGCGACGAGAATCAGGACTCGGGAGCGGTCCATGTCAGCGCAGCAGCCAGCGGACCTGGAGGAGGGTCAGATGAAGCGGGACGGTCAGCACGGCGGTGAGGACGGCGGTGAGCAGGGCCTTGCCGAGGACGACGCCGAGCGGGATGGCGCCGACGCCGGAGCCCACGAAGAGGGCGCCGAGCAGGCCGATGCCCGCGGCCGCGAGGAAGCCGACGCCGAACTGGGTGACGGGGCTTTCGCGGAAGAGGACCTGGCGGACCTGGAGCACGACCCAGCCGGCTCCGAGGAAGAGCAGGGCGTAGAGGCCGAGCGGGCCCGCCGTGCCCGCGTCCTTGAGGATCCCCAGCAGCCACGAGACGAGCAGGCCCTGCCGGGTGTCCCGCGCGAAGAGGGCGGCGAAGCAGGCCAGGGAGAGCAGCAGGTCGGGCTTGGAGCCCCCGAGGGACCAGCGTTCGAGGACCGTGAGCTCGGCGGCGAGGGCCGCCGCCGCGAGCAGGAGCAGCCGGCCGCTGCGGTAGGGGGTCACTTGCGGGCCTCCTCCCGGGAGGGTTCCGACGGGACGAGCACGGTCACGTGTTCCAGCGCCTGGAAGTTGAGCAGCGGCTCGACCGACACGCGCGGGAAGGCGCCGCGGCCGGAGTTGACGGTGCTCACGCGGCCGAGGATGAGCCCCCGGGGCACGCCGTTGGCCGGGTCCTCGGTGGTCAGGACGAAGGCGCCGTTCTCGACGGGCGTCTCGCCCGTGAGCCACTTGAGCAGGCCGTTCTGTCCGGCGGTGCCCTCGTAAACGCCGACATGGCGGTCGTTGAAGCTGACGTCGCCGGCGCCGCGGCGCGGATCGGCCACGGCGGCGGCGCGGAATCCGGGATCCGTGACGACCTGCACGCGGCTGGTCCACGGGCCGGCCTCGATGACGCGTCCGACGATCTGCTGGTTGTAGAGGACCAGAAGGCCCCGGACGACGCCGTCGCGCGAGCCCGCGCCGAGGGTGAGCGATTTGCGCCAGGGGGAGCCGTCCGTCGGGAAGATGACGTCGGCCTGCAGCATCCGGACGCGGAGGTCGCGGACCAGGGGCTTGAGACCGGTGGCCTGCTCCAGGCGGGATTCCAGGCGCGTCTTCTCGTCGAGGAGTTTGCGGACCTGGTCCTTGAGATAGTCGTTTTCGGCGCGGAGTTCCTGGGCCTCCCCGGAGGAGGGAAACTGCACCAGCGTGCGGGCCAGGGCGCGCACGGGGAGGAAGCCGGCGAGCGCGGTGAGGCGCAGCTTCTGGCTGAATCCGGCCGGGATGAGCAGCAGCGCCACCGACGCGGCCACCCACGGCCAGGGAGACGCCTTCCGGCGTTTGGGAGGCATGCCGACCCCTCTCTTGTACTGAGCATCGCAAGTGCCCGGCCGGTTCCGCCCGGAGCCGGAACAGGCCGGGCACTTGCGGGTCGAAGTACTCGGACGCCCGCCGCCGAGCATCCCAGCAAGGAGTATATCCCGGCCGGAGGGGTTGTAAAGGCTGAATTGTAAGTTATGAATTTGGGTCGGAGGATGGACGTCCGGCGCCGGGACGTATAGAATGCGGAACCAATGGCCGGACGCCGCATCCTCATCATCGACGACGAGCCCTCCATCTGCGACGTGCTCGCCATCTCCCTCCGCAAGGAGGGCTACGAGGTGGTGACGGAGACGAACCCCCGGCGCGGCCTGGAACGCTTCCGCCGCGAGCCGTTCGACGCGGTCCTGCAGGACCTCAAGATGCCCGAGATGGACGGGCTGGAGCTGCTCAGCGAGCTGAAGAAGGTGAGGGAGGACGTCGTCGTCGTCATCATGACCGCCTTCTCCACCTGGGACCGGGCGGTGGAGGCCATGCGCCTGGGCGCCTACGACTACATCAAGAAGCCGTTCGACACGCAGCTCGACATCAAGGCGACGCTGGGGCGCGCGCTGCTCGGCAAGGAGAAGCGCCTGGAGTTCGCCCGTAATTTCGACGAGATGCTCCGCAAGATCGGCTTCGTGGTCGGCTACTCCAAGACCATGCGGCAGGTCCGGGACCTGATCCTCCGCGCGGCGCCCACGGACTCCACGGTGCTCATCCAGGGCGAGAGCGGGGTGGGCAAAGAGCTCATCGCGCGGGCCCTGCACTACGGCAGCCTGCGCGCCCCCAAACCCTTCGTCGCGGTCAACTGCGGGGCGCTCACCGAGACCCTGCTCGAGAGCGAGCTCTTCGGTCACATGCGCGGGTCGTTCACGGGGGCGATGGCGGACAAGGTCGGCCTCGTCGAATGCGCCCACACGGGCACGCTCTTCCTCGACGAGGTCAGCGAGATGAGCCCCCAGCTCCAGGTGAAGGTGCTGCGTCTCATCGAGGAGAAGGAGTTCAAGCCCGTCGGCAGCGTGACCACGAAACACGTGGACGTGCGCTTCGTCACGGCGACCAACCGGGACCTCGAGACCGCGATCCAGAAGGGCGAGTTCCGCAAGGACCTCTTCTACCGCGTGAACGTCATCCCGATCCACATTCCGCCCCTCCGCGAGCGGCGCGACGACATCCCGATCCTCGCGGAGTTCTTCCTCGAGAAGTACGCGAAGGAGATGAAGCGGGAGGGCAAGCGCTTCGCCCCCGAGGTGAAGGACGCCATGAGCCGGCATCCCTGGCCCGGCAACATCCGGGAGCTGGAGAACGCGGTGCAGCGGGCCATGGCGCTTTCGGACGGCGACGTCATCACCGTGAAGGACCTGCTGGAGACCGCGCAGCCGCCGTCGGACCTTCGCGCCGTGGCCTCGTCCACGGCCCACGCCCTGGAGGCGGAGGGGCTCGATCTGGACCAGACCATGGCGGAGATCGAGACGGGCTATCTCAAGCGGGCGCTCGAGATGAGCAAGGGCAACTACACGAAGTCCGCCCAGCTCCTGAAGATGTCGCTGCGCTCGTTCCGCTACAAGCTGCAGAAGTACAACCTCGTGGACCGCGACGCCGAGGCGCGGGAGTAGCCCCGCGCGAGACCATGCCTCCCGAGACGCCGCTGCTGTCCGTCGACGAGGCCCTCGGCCTCATCCTCGCCGCCGCCGGCCCGCTGCCGGCCCGCGAAGTCCCCCTGCCCGAAGCCCTGGGATCGGTCCTGGCGGAGGAGGTCGTGAGCGACCTCGACATGCCGCCCTTCGACAAGGCGCTGATGGACGGGTACGCGGTGCGCGCCGGGGACGCCGGGCCCTTCGAGGTGATCGAGGAGATCCCCGCGGGCCGGATGCCGGCGTCGGAGCTGCGGCCGGGGACCTGCGCGAAGATCATGACCGGCGCGCCGCTGCCCCGCGGGGCCGATGCCGTCCAGCAAGTGGAGAAGACGCGGGTCGAGGGCGGCCGCGTGGTGTTCGCGGAGCCCGTCAAGGCGGGGCAGAATATGGCGCCGCGGGGCCAGGAGATCCGCGAGGGGCAGATCGTCCTGCGGCGGGGGCAGAAGCTGCGCCCCGCGGAACTGGGCATCCTGGCGGCGGTCGGGCGCCTCGCGGTCCGGGTGGTGACGCGCCCGCGCGTGGCGCTCATCACCACCGGGGACGAGCTGGTGCCCGTCGGCGAGCGGCCGGGGCCGGGCCGCATCCGGAATTCCAACAGCAGCTCGCTCGGGGCGCAGGTGCGGGAGCTCGGGCTGGAGTGCGACGATCTCGGCATCGTGCGCGACGAGCCGGGGTTGCTGCGGGCCGCGATCCGGGAGGGATTGCGGCGGGACGTGCTGCTGCTCTCCGGCGGCGTGTCGGCGGGGGACTGGGACTTCGTCGTCCCGGCGCTCGAGGCCGAAGGGGTCCGCATCACCTTGCACAAGGTGGCGATCAAACCCGGCAAGCCGTTCTGCTTCGCCCCGCGCGTCTTCGGTCTCCCCGGCAATCCGGTGAGTTCCTTCGTGATCTTCGAGGTCTTCGTGCGGCCCTACCTCGGCGGCCTCTGCGGCGCGGACCTGTCGCGGCGCCGGGTCTGGGCGCGACTCGAGGGCGCCCTGAAGAAGGTCTCGGACCGCGTCCAGTTCCAGCCCGCGCGCCTGAGGGCCGACGCGGTGGAGCTGCTTCCCTGGAAGGGCTCGGCGGATCTCTTCGCGCTCGCCGAGGCGAATGCGTTCGTCATCGTGCCCCCCGGCCTCCTGCCCGGGAAGGGCGACCGGGTGGAATGTCTGCTGCTGGATTGAGCCATGCCGCCCGGACTGCTGCCGTTCCTCTCGGCCCTGCTGCTCTGGGCCTCGTTCCATCCCCTCAACATCGGCGTGCTCGGGTTCGTGTGTCTCGTGCCGCTGCTCGAGTACGCGCGGACGGCGAAGGGACGGAAGCCGTTTTTCATCACGTGGCTGGCCGGGGCGCTGGGCTACACGGCCGGCTTCATCTGGCTCCGCCACACCGTGCCGGCGGGCCCGTACCTGCTGGGGATCTATCACGGGTTCTACTGGGCGGTCTTCCTGCTGCTGGTGCGGCGGCTCGGCCTGCTCTGGTCGCCGGTCGTCTGGACGGCGCTGGAATTCCTGCGTTCGCGGCTCTTCGGCGGCTTCCCCTGGTTCAACCTCGGCACCACGCAGCACGAGGCCTCCGCCCTGATCCAGATCGCGGATCTGGGCGGGGTCTGGCTGGTCTCGCTGCTCGTGGTCGGGGTGAACGCGGCGCTGCTCGACGGCCGCCGCGGGGCGCGCTGGACGGCGGCGGGAGCGCTGGCGCTCTCGCTGATCTACGGATGGGTCCGGGTGGAGACGCTCGTGCTCGAGGACGGCCCGCTGATCTCGATCGTGCAGCCGAACATCCCCCAGGACATCAAATACATCTCGATCAAGAGCGAGCGGCAGGCGGAGGAGACCTACGAGAAGCACATGGAGTTGACGCGGCGGGCCGCCGCCGGGAGACCGGACCTCATCTTCTGGCCCGAGGCGGCCGTCTACAAGGGCCTGCTCTGGGACGTGGCGCGGAACACCTGGGCGGCCGACCTCTGGTACCGCCGGGTGCTGGCGCCCGCGCAGGAGACGGGGATCCCGGTCGTGGTCGGACTGCTGGTGGCGGAGCGGGGGGAGGACGGCCGCTGGGGCGCCTTCACCAATTCCGCCGTGCTGGTGGATCCGGCAAAGGGCATCACCGCGCGTTTCGACAAGGTCCACCTCGTGCCCTTCGCGGAGTTCGTGCCGTTCGCGAGGCAGGTCCCGCTCATCCGCGATTTGATCTTCAGATTCTCCGGCCTCCGGCTCATGGACATGCGTCCGGGAACGGAGTTCCCCCTCTGGCAGGCGGGGAAGTGGCGATATGGGCCCCAGATCTGCTTCGAGGCGATCTTTCCGGAAATCTCGCGCGAGATTGCAAGGAAAGGGGCCGCGTTCACCGTCAATATCTCAAACGACGGCTGGTTCCGGGACAGCGCCGAGTTGGACCAGATGCAGGTGCAGTCCCGGTTTCGCTCTATCGAAAACAGGATCTCCGTGGTGCGGGCCACGAACACGGGCATCTCCGCCCTGATCGACCCCGCCGGACGCGCCCACGCGGTGCTCGAGTCCGGCGGCCGGATCAAGGAAGTGGAGGGCGTGCTCACGGGCCGCGTCAGGGTGACATCCGCCGGCAGCCTCTACCGGATCTGGGGGGACTGGGTCGCGTGGCTGGCGGCGGGTGCCGCGATCGGAGAGATCGCCCGGCGTATTTTCGTTGACAGAAAACGGAGGTCGGCCTAAAGTTGGGGCCGATCTGCGTGGGGAAAACTAAAGGGGGTCAGCCATGAGCCTGTTGTCCAAAATCTTCGTGATCCTGGTGTTCGTCGTCTCCCTCGTGAAGCTCGGGGTGGACGTGACCCTCTTCGCCCAGAAGGTCGACTGGAAGGACAAGTTCGTCAAGGAAGTCAACTACCACTACCAGACGCAGCAGATCAAGAACGCCGAGATCGCGGCGCGCGACATGGAAGTGGAGAACCAGCGCGCGTTCATCGCGGTGCTGACGGACCGCATCAACATCATCGACACCGAGAACTCGGCGAAGGCCGCGCGCATCACGGACCTCGGCAAGCAGCTCGACTTCTCCAACACGCAGCTCCAGAAGCTCGAGGCCGACCAGCAGGTCTTCGTCCGGCAGCTGGAAGTCCAGCTCGCGCAGCTCCAGGAACTCACCACGAAGGTGGAGGAGCACCGGGCCAAGCTCGCGAAGAGCCTGAACGAGAAGGCGCTCGCGGTTTCCGAGGTGCAGTACGCCCGCCAGGAGGCGGAGAAGATGCGCCAGGATCTCGCGGAGCTTGAAGGCAAACACGTCGAGATGTCCCGCGAGAAGCGCCTCCTCGAGGAGAAGATCAACGCGGTCAACCTCGCGGGCGGCAACACGAACGTCGCGCCCCGCAAGCCTCTGGAGGGCAAGGTCA
The DNA here is from genome assembly GCA_964619955.1 of uncultured Planctomycetales bacterium. Lineage (GTDB taxonomy): Bacteria > Planctomycetota > MHYJ01 > MHYJ01 > JACPRB01 > JACQFK01. The sequence continues at coordinate 17,708 of CAZUJF010000050.1, read as the reverse complement.
CGGCCGTCGCGAACGAGATCGGCCTGGTGGTCATCTCCATCGGCAAGGACGACGGCGTCCTCGAGGGCGACGAGTTCACGATCTACCGCGGCGGCGACTTCGTGGCGAAGGTCATCGTGGACCGCGCCGACCGCAAGTGGGCCGCCGGCAAGGTGGTCCTGAAGAAGACGGATCCCAAGGTCGCGGACGACGCCTCGAATCACATCTTCGTGGCCGGCGCCCGCGCGGGCGGCCGGTAAGGTCGGACGGGACGACGGAGGTAGATGCCATGGCGGATGAAGACGATACCGAAGGACTGGATCCCGTTCAGGACGGCGGCGCTCCCGGCGGGGCGGAATTCGTTCCCGACAAGCCTTCCAAGGCCAAGAGCGATTCCTATACCGCGATGCTGATCCTGGCGTTCGTGGCCTTCCTGGCCGGGACGATCATCAGCGGCCGCGAGGCCTGGGAACATTACGACGTGCAGTTCGGCATGTTCGAGAAGAAGCCCGGCGGCACTCCTGTCGCCCCGGAGGCGGCGCCTGCCGAGGCGGCTCCTGCCGCCGGCGAGGCGGCGCCCGCGCCCGCCACGCCTGCGGCCGATCCGAAGTAAGACGGCACTCGAAATTCATCCCGCCGAAGGGCCTCCTTCGGCGGGATTTTTTTTGTCCCCGGGGCTTCCGTTCGAATTCCGAACGGTCCGCTGGACTTTCGAGAGCATCCCATTGGCCCGCAACGGGTTGCGGGATGGTTAATTTGTAGTTTATATATTATAATTTACTTGCTTCCCCCGGGGCGGGGGGTATACTCCCATCGACGCGAAGAAGAGCGCGTCTGGGTAGAGAGAGGGATGAGAGGGGGAGCGGTTCCAGGGCACGTCCTCTTCCGGCTCCCCCTATAGCCGGAGGCATTTCATGTGGGGCATCGCTAAACGCTGTTTCGGGTACTTCTCCAAAGACATGGGGATGGACCTGGGCACCTGCAACACGCTGGTCTACGTCAAAGGCGAGGGGATCGTCCTCTCGGAACCCTCGGTCGTCGCGGTGCGCAAGGGCACGAACAAGGTGCTCCTCGACGGCAAGGCCGTCGGCGCCACGGCCAAGGAGATGATCGGCAAGACGCCCGGCAACATCGTGGCCGTGCGCCCGATGCGCAACGGCGTCATCGCCGACTTCGACATCACCGAGGCCCTCATCAGCTACTTCATCCAGAAGGTCCACAACCGGAAGTTCGGCATCATGCCGCGCATCGTCATCGCGGTGCCCTCCGGCATCACCGGCGTGGAGAAGCGCGCCGTCATCAACTCCGCGGAGCGCGCGGGCGCCCGCCAGGTCTTCGTCGTGGACGAGCCGATGGCGGCCGGCATCGGGGCCGGGCTCCCCATGCTCGACCCGATCGGCAACATGATCATCGACATCGGCGGCGGCACGTCCGAGATCGCCGTGCTCTCCCTGGGCGGCATCGTGGCCTCCCGCTCGGTCCGCGTGGCCGGCGACGGCTTCGACGAGGCGATCATCCAGCACCTGCGCCGCGCCTACAACCTGCAGATCGGCGAACAGACCGCGGAACGCATCAAGATCGGCGTCGGCTCCCTGTATCCGCTGGAGCAGGAACTCACGATGGAGATCAGCGGCCGCGACGTCATGGCGATGATGCCCCGCCGGGTCACCGTCAGCAGCGAGGAGATCCGCGAGGCGATGAAGGAGCCCTTCGAGGCCATCGTCGGGGCCATCAAGGAGACGCTGGAGGAGACGCCGCCCGAACTCGCGGCGGACCTCACGGAACGCGGCATCACGCTCGCGGGGGGCGGCTCGCTCATCCGCGGCATCGACCGCGCGGTCCGCAAGGAGATCGACGTGCCCGTCCGCATCGCGGAGGATCCGCTGACCTGCGTGGCGCGCGGCACCGGCCTGGTGATCGAGAACCTCGACAAGTTCAAGGACGCGCTCGAAAGCGACGAGGACATCGCATAAGTCCCGCGGCGGAGCCGGCGCCGGTGGGCGTGCGGTGTCCCGCGGGGAAGGGGGAGGCATGGCGCAGCTCATGGCGTATTTCCGGAGCCGGCACGACCTGGTCATCTCTTCGAAGGCCGCGCAACGGCTGGCCCTGACCGTGAGGGGCATGCGCGGGGTGGACGGCTTCGTCCGCCTCGGCGTGACGGGCGCCGACGCGACGGCCCTGATCCCGCGGCACGTGGACGTGACGCTCCGCGCCTTGCGCAGCATCCTCGCGGGCAGCCGCGCCGCGTAGCCCCGGCTGGCGCGGCGGGCGGGCGCGGCCTATAATCGCGGGTCGTGCTTTTCCTGCTGTGCCTCGTGCCGCTCCAGGTCGCGGATCCCGCGTACACGGAACGCACCCGCCTCGCGTTCGCGATCTACGCCCTCTCGGCGGACGCGCGTCCGCGGGAGGACCTGGCGGACATGGGCAAGGCCGGCATCGACGTCGTGCTGGTGCCCTGGCCCGCGGAAGCCTCCCGGCTCGGCGCGCTGGTGGAGGCCGCGGAGGCGCTCGAAGCCCGCTCGCTCGATCGTCCGCGCTTCGCTCCGCTGCTCCCCGGGACGGCGGACGCCGCCGAGGCGGCCTCCTTTCACGCCCTCGTGCCCGAGAAACTCCGGGTGCGGGTGGATCGCCGTCCCCTGATCTGGCTTTCGGAGGCGGGTTCCGGCGCGGGAGGGCTGGACGCGCGGCGCCTCCGCCTTCGGGAGGCGCTGGGCGCGGACCCCTGGCTCGTCGCCGAGCAGGCCTGGGGCGCGGGCGCGGACCGCGCCTACGCGGCGGGCGCCTCCTGGAAGGGCCCGCTGGATGCGGGCGTGGCTTCGGTGGGGCCCGGTTCGCAGACGCCGCTGCGCGTGCGCGAGGAGGGGGCGTTCTACGAGAAGTCCTGGACGGGCGTGCTGAGGATGGACGCCCGCTGGGTGCTGGTCGAAACCTGGAACGACGGGGGGAGCGGGGTGGGGGAGACCCCGGAGCGCGGGCGGAAATACGTCGAGATCACGCGCCGCTTCCTGCGGCATTTCCACGTCGGCGAGAAGGTGCCGCTGCCGAAGGGGAAGCACACGGGGGCGAAGCGCGTCTACTACCACGCGATCCACGAGCCGCACGAGCAGGGCCTCGTCCCGCTGAAGACGCGGGACGCGGCCTTCGGGCATTTCCTTTTCCGCGGCGTCCAGCTGCTTTCCACGCTGGAGGTCCCGGGACGGAAGCGGCGTCACCTGGCGTTCGACGTGGACGACTCCTTCGCCTGGTTCGACGTGAAATCCTACGAGGTCGAGGTGGAGTATCTCGACGTCGGCGAGGGGCGCTTCGTGCTGGAGTACGACTCGGGGGACCGGCAGCTGGAGCCCGCGGCGCGCGCCTGCAAGTCCGCGGGGGCGGTGGAACTCGGCGGCACGGGCGAATGGAAGGTCGCGACGCTCCCGCTTCCCGACGCGCGTTTCGGGAACCAGCTGGGGGACGGCGAGGACCTGCGGATCGCGATCGAAGGCCGCGGGCTCGCGGTCAAGCGCGTCGTGATCACGCCGCGTTGAACTCCCGGGATTTTCTCTTGACCGATCTCCGACGGCTCCCTAAAATCTCGCGCGACTGAACCGCCGACTGAGGCGGGTGCGGTGTTTGACAACGAGAGCCGGCCCGGACGCGCGTGCGGACGGGCATTGAGTTTGGTGTGACGTAAGGGAGGTTTTCATGCCTACAGGTACCGTGAAGTGGTTCAACGATCAGAAGGGGTATGGTTTCATCAAGCAGGAAGCCGTGGCGGAGGACATCTTCGTCCACCACACCGCCATCAAGATGGAAGGGTTCCGCACCCTGACCCCCGGCGAAGCCGTGGATTTCGAGATCAAGAAGGACGAGAAGGGGATGAAGGCGGTCAACGTGACCCGGGCCGCCCAGCAGCCCGCGGACATGCCCGCGGCCCAGCAGTAACGTAACGTGAGTACAACCCCCCGGTCCCCGAAAGGGGGCCGGGGGATTTTTTTTTAGTCCGTGAAGAGCGCCTCGACGAACTCGTCCGCGTTGAAGCGGGCGACGTCCTCGGGCGTCTCGCCCGTGCCGCAGAACTTCACGGGGATGTCGAGCTTGTCCTTGATGGCGACGACGATGCCGCCCTTGGCGGTGCCGTCCAGCTTCGCGAGGAAGAGGCCGCTGACCTGGGTGGCGCCCTTGAAGTGCTCCGCCTGGGAGATGGCGTTCTGGCCCGTGGTGGCGTCGAGGACGAGCAGCACCTCGTGCGGGGCGCCGGGGATCTTGCGGGCGGCGACGTTGCGGATCTTGGAGAGCTCCCGCATGAGGTTCTCCTTGTTCTGGAGCCGCCCCGCGGTGTCGATGATGAGCGCGTCGATGCCCCGGGCGAGGGCCGCGTCGCAGGCGTCGAAGACGACGGCGGCGGGGTCCGCCCCCATCTGGTGCTTGACCAGGTCGACCTTCAGGCGCTCCGCCCAGACCGTGAGCTGGTCGACCGCGGCGGCGCGGAAGGTGTCGCCGGCGGCGAGCATGACTTTCTTACCCTCGCCCGAGAGGTGCCGGGCGAGCTTGGCGATGGACGTGGTCTTCCCCACGCCGTTCACGCCGCAGACGAGGATGACGGTGGGGCCCGAGGGCGCCCAGAGCAGGTCGTTGCCCTTTTCGACGAGCCGCTGCTTCAGGTCCCGCTTGAGGAAGTCGAGGACGGCGTCGGTGGTCTGGATCTCGCCCTTCTTGTAGGCGGCCCGCAGGGCGTCCATGATCTTGAGGGAGGCGTCGACGCCGAAGTCGGCCGTGATGAGCGTCTCCTCGATCTCGGCGAGGGTCGCCTCGTCGAGCTTGCGGAAGACGGAGAAGAGCTTCTTGAGGGGGGCGGTGAAGACCTGCTTGGTCTTCTCGAGCCCCTTCTTGAACTTCTCGAAGATGCCGCTGAAGAGTCCCATGTCTATGTCTTCTTCGGATCCGCGGGTCTGGCGCGCAGGCGGATGTTGTCCAGGATGCCGTTGACGAAGGGTCCCGAGTTCTTGGTGGAGTACTTCTTGGCGATGTCGATGGCCTCGTTGATGGCGACCAGGGGCGGCACGTCGTTCCGGTAGAGCAGCTCGTAGGTGGCGAGGCGCAGGATGTTGCGGTCGATGGCGGCCATGCGCCGGAGCTGCCAGTTCCGGGCGACCTCCTCGATGTGTTTGTCGATCTCCGGCTGGCGGGCGCGGCAGCCCTGGACGAGATCGCGGGCGAACTCCACGACCTCGGCGTCGCCCGATCCGGCCGCGAGGGCCTCGTCGATGTCCTCCTTGATCTCGTCGCCGCGGAGGTCCAGCTGGTACATGAGCTGGAGGGCGAGTTCCCGGGCCTGGCTGCGCTTTCTCATAGTTTGCGTACGAGGCTGGCCATTTCGAGGGCGGCGAGCGCGGCGGAGCGGCCCGCGTGGCCCATCTTGGTCCCGGCGCGTTCGATCGCCTGCTCGATGGTGTCGGTGGTGAGCACGCCGAAGATGGCGGGGATGCCGCTGCGGCGGCCGACCTCGGAGATCCCTTTCGCGGTTTCGCGGCAGACGTGGTCGTAATGGGCGGTGTCCCCGCGGATGACGCAGCCGAGGCCGATCATGACGTCGGCCCGCTTGCGCTGCGCGATGACCTTCATCGCGGTGGGGATTTCGAAGGAGCCGGGCACCCAGACGACCTCGATGTGCTCGGGGGGGACGCCGTGGCGGTTGAGGGTGTTGACGCAGCCCTTGAGCAGCTCGCCGGTGATGTACTCGTTGAAGCGGGCGACGACGAGCGCGAAGCGGAAGCCCGCGTCGAGGAAGTCGCCCTCGATCGTGCGGCCGTGTCCGGTGCGTCGTTTGCCCATATTCTTAGAGATCGACCTGTCGGGAGGGGAGTATACGGAGGAGCGGTCCGCGAAACAAGGGGGGCCGGATCAACGGTCCCGTTCCGGGAGTTCGAAGGGGCGTCCTTCGGGGATGTGGGTGTCGGGGAACTGGCCGCGGATCTGGAGGAAGTCCTGCTCACGCCGCAGGAAGGCCTGGACGACCTCCGGGTCGAAATGCTTTCCGCTCTGGGCGACGAGCATCTCGCGGGCCTTCTCGTGGGGGAAGGCCATCTTGTAGGGGCGTTTGGAGGTGAGGGCGTCGTAGACGTCGGCGAGGGCCACGATGCGCGCGCAGAGGGGGATCTCCTCGCCGTGCAGGGGCCGGGTCTCGCCGTTGATCTCGACGGCGGGGTAGCCCGAGCCGTCCCATTTTTCGTGATGGAAGCGGGCGATCATCTCGCCGATGGAGAAGATGGACTCGCGATGGATCATCTCGCCGGCCATGCGGAGGGCGCGGGCGCCGATCTCCGCGTGGTCCTTCATCTTCTCGTACTCGTCGGCGGTCAGCTTGTCGGGCTTCTGGAGGATGTAATCGCGGATGCCGACCTTGCCCAGGTCGTGGAGCGGGGAGAGGTCGTAGATCATCTCCGCGTACTCCTCGGTCAGGGAGTCGGCGTAGCGGGAGCGGGCGCGGAGGTCCTCGGCGAGGCACTTGCTGTAGCTGCGGATGCGCTGGAGGTGGCCGCCGGTGTCGTCGTCGATGGATTCCGCCAGGTTGGCGATGGCGAGGATGGCGGCGCGCTGGGTCTCCTTGATCTCGCTGGTGCGTTCGACGACGGCCTCCTCGAGCGACTTCATGTAGTTCTTCTTGAGCTTGTCGATGACGACGCGGTCGGTGATGTCGCGCAGGGTCGCCTCGAGGCCGGTGGCGCGGCCGTGCTCGATCACGCCCATCGCGGCGAATTCGACGGTGCGCTCCTCCCCGCTCTTGGTGACGATCTCCATCTGGAAGGGGCGGATGTCCCGGCCCTCGAGCGCCTCGCGGAGGGCGGTGAAGATGCGGTGCAGATGGCCCTTCTTGACGATGCGGTTGACGTTGAGGCCGACGAGTTCCTGCTTCTGGAAGCCGAGGGCGCTGCAGGCGGCGCGGTTGACCCAGGTGAAGCGGCCCTCGGGGTCGGTCATGAAGATGGGGTCGGCGGCGTTTTCCACGATCGCGCGGTAGCGCTCCTCGGACTGGCGGGAGGCGCGCAGGAGGCCGTCGGCCTTCTCGAGGGCCGCGAGGATTTCGGGGGACAGCGGGGCGCCCTGGAGGAGTTTGAGGACCTCCTGCTGGACGGAGGGAAGCCCGTCGCCGGGGGCCACGCTCCGGGCGGCGGGGGCCGTTTCGGGGGACATGTCTTTCTCGCCTCCGGGAACCAGTATAGCCCGGGGGGGGCGGCGGGGGGAAGCGCCCCCGTCAGCGCCGGGTGCTGACGCTGCGCTTGCGGCAGAGGGAGGAGCGCATGGTCGTCTCGCGGACGCGGTTGAGGACCTGCTGGGGGATCGCGGCCGCGGCGCTGTAGGAGTCCTGGGCGGGCAGGTAGCCTTCGGTGTTGGCCTTCATGAAGAGCTCGAGGGCCTTCTTGTTCTCCGTGGACCAGCCGTCGGGGTTGATCGTGGGGTCGGACATGCGGAGGTGCTCCATGGCCTCGGAGAAGTAGCGGTCGCCCTTGGCGACGAGGTCGGAGATCTTCGCGGAGGTGCCTTCGGGGAGGGCGACCGCATTGGGCTCGGCGTTGCGGGGCGGTGCGGCGGACCGCTCGATCTCGACGGGCACGGGGCGGGGCGCGTCCGGGGCGGGCGCGGGGACCGGGGGCGCCGGCGTGCCCGGAGCCGGGGGGGCGGGCGCGGGCGCCGCGGGACGGGGCGCCGCGACGGCGAGCGGCTCCGTCGTGCGGGCCGAGGTCCCGGCGATGGCGGCCTTGATGTCCGCGTCCGCGGCGACGCGCTCCCTGAACGCGCGGGTGTCGGCGTAGCGTTCGTTCAGGAGTTCGAGGGTCTTCCCGGCGTCGCTGGAGGAGTTGATGCTGAGGAAGTAGATGAGCACGTCGACCATGCGGTCGGCCTTCGCCTCGTGCACGGTGCCGAAGAGGCCGGGGTCCCGTTTGAGCCCCTCGTCGAAGAGGGGGATGAGCTTGTCGTTGGCGCCGTTGCGGGCGGCGAAGTCGGCGAGGTCGAAGATCTGCAGGCCCGTGGCGCTGTTGCGGCCGGGCTTGTCCTTCACGGTGAAGGGCTTGCCGATCTCCTGCTCGAGGAGCAGGTTCTTGTACTCGGCCTGCTTCTTGAGTTCGAGGTTGACCTCGACCCGGGCGTAGAGCGCGTCGAGGGGCTTGATCTCCTCGCAGCGGGATTTCTGGATCCTCGAGCGGATGCCGGTGAGGGTTTCGTAGAAGATCGAGTCCGCGTCTTCGCGGAGCGGCTTGACGACGAGGCGGCCGCCGTCCTTGATGAGGATCCGGGTCATGGGCGGCATGGCGACGGTCCCGCCCTTGGTGGTCTCCTGGAGGAGCTGGTGATACTTCATCACGCGCGCCTCGGAGTCCGTGAATTTCGGCAGGTGTTCGGCGGGGATCATGAGGCGGCTGGTGTTCTGGACCTTCTCGCGGGCCTTGAAGATCTCGCCGCGATCGAGGTGGTCCTGGATCTCGGAGAAGATCAGGCCCATCTCGACGGCGCTGAAGGTTCGGAGGGAGGGCGCGGGCGCGGGGGTCGGCGCGGGGCGCGCGACCGCGACGGGTTCGGGTTTCGGAGGGGCGGGGGCTTTCGCCGGCGCGGGGGCCGGGGCGGGGCGGACGGGATCCTTCTTCGGGGCGGGCGGGGCCTCGGGTTCCTTCGACGCGAAGAGCGAGACGATCGCGAGCGGATTGCGGCCCGCCTCGACGCAGGCCCAGACGTATCCGAGCACCAGCGCGAGGAAGGCGGCGAACATGAATTTGCCGCCGAAGCCGTAGGATCGCATCCCGCTCATCTTCAGGTCATCCTATCATACCGTACTCTTGGACGCAGGTCATCGTCGACCTGCTCCATGGAATCGGCGCGGGGGAGGCCCGCGATTATCGCTTGACCGTGCTTTGGGGCGTCCCTAGAATCCCCCGCACTGCTGGCGTAGCTCAATAGTAGAGCACCTGTTTTGTAAACAGGCGGTTGTCGGTGCAAGTCCGACCGCCAGCTCCAAGCGCCGGATCGCGGGCCCCGCGCCCGAGAGCAGCGGCAATCACGGGCTGGTACCCAAGTGGCCAAAGGGGGCAGACTGTAAATCTGTTGGCTTCGGCCTTCGGGGGTTCAAATCCCTCCCAGCCCACCATTCCCTTCCCGGCGGGGGAGGGCGACTTCCGGAAACAGGCATCCAGCGGGGGTAGTTCAGTGGTAGAACACCAGTTTTCCAAACTGGTTGTCGCGGGTTCGAACCCCGTCCCCCGCTCCAGTCTCCGGAACGCCCGACGGGGGCCCGGCACGGCCCCAAAAATCGGCGCAAAACGGCGTGATTTTGCTTGATTCTGGCATGTCGATTGCTACAATCCCCGGGCTTAATCAGGGACTGTTGTGTCCCCCTGCGTATCCTCAGCAGCGAATACTCAGAGCGATTTTCGAGGGAACAGCGGTCGCTTTATTGTTGTCTGCTGGGGTAGCTCAGTGGTGGAGCACGTCCTTGGTAAGGACGAGGTCGCGGGTTCAAATCCCGTCCCCAGCTCCAGTGGAATCGTACGGATCCTGACATAGAGTCGACGGAAGCAAGAAACAGGAGGGAGACCCGACCATGGCGAAGGAAAAGTTCAAGCGGACCAAGCCGCACGTCAACGTGGGCACGATCGGCCACATCGACCACGGCAAGACGACCCTGACCGCGGCGCTGACGGCGGTGTCGGCGGCCCTTTCGGGCAGCCAGGCCCGTTCGTACGACGAGATCGCGAAGGCGTCCGAGAAGGACGGCCGCCGCGACCCCTCCAAGATCATCACGATCGCGATTTCGCACGTGGAGTACGAGTCCGAGAAGCGCCATTACGCGCACATCGACTGCCCGGGCCACGTCGACTACATCAAGAACATGATCACGGGCGCGGCGCAGATGGACGGCGCGATCCTCGTGGTGTCGGCCGCGGACGGCCCGATGCCCCAGACGAAGGAGCACGTCCTGCTGGCCCGCCAGGTGCAGGTGCCGGCGATGGTGGTCTTCCTGAACAAGATCGACCTCGTCGACGACAAGGAGCTGCTGGATCTCGTCGAGATGGAGATCCGCGACCTCCTCAAGAAGAACGGCTTCGACGGGGACAAGGCGCCGGTCGTCCGGGGTTCGGCGATCAAGGCGCTGCAGAACCCGAAGGATGCGGAGGCGAACAAGCCGATCCGCGAGCTGATGACGGCTCTGGACACGCACATCCCGCTGCCCCCGCGCGAGGTGGACAAGCCCTTCCTGATGCAGATCGAGGACGTGTTCTCGATCAAGGGCCGCGGCACGGTCGGCACGGGCCGCATCGAGCGCGGCGTCATGAAGGTGGGCGACGACTGCGAACTGGTCGGCCTGCGCGAGACGCGCAAGAGCGTCGTGACGGGCGTGGAGATGTTCCAGAAGGAGATGGAGCAGGGCGAGGCCGGCGACAACGTCGGCATCCTGCTGCGCGGCATCGAAAAGGACGACCTGGAGCGCGGCATGGTGATCGCGAAGCCCGGGTCGATCACGCCGCACACGGAATTCAACGCGCACATTTACGCGCTTTCGAAGGACGAGGGCGGCCGTCACACGCCGTTCTTCAAGGGGTACCGTCCCCAGTTCTACTTCCGCACCACGGACGTGACGGGGGAAGTGATCCTGAAGGAAGGCACGGAGATGGTGATGCCCGGGGACGACACGGACATCGTGGTGAAGCTCATCACGCCGATCGCGATGAACGACAACCAGCGTTTCGCCATCCGCGAGGGCGGCAAGACGGTGGGCTCGGGCGTCGTGACGAAGGTGCTCAAGTAACGGGATCAGGGCGGGAACGACTTCTTCAAGGGTGAACGATGCCTCGCGACTGGATTTTCCTCGAGTGCGGCGATTGCAGTACGAGGTACTACCGCACCACCAAGGACAGCAAGGCCCAGGCCAAGCTGGAGCTGAAGAAGTTCTGCCCGAAGTGCCGCAAGCGGGTTGTTCACAAGGAGAAGAAGAAGTAGCGCAGGCTCCCTGTCTCCGGGATTACGGCGGAGGGCGGTAGGTCAATTGGCAGACTACCGGTTTCCAAAACCGGGGGTTGGGGGTTCGACTCCCCCCCGCCCTGCCATCCCGCGCGGGGAGATTTAGAGGATCGGATGCCCGAGATCGTGGACGAGAAGAAGGTTGCAGAAGCTGCGGCGCCGGGGACGGCGGCGCGGCCCGGGGACGGAGTCCGCAAGGGCGCCCTCCTCCTGGTCGTGCTGTCGGGGCTGTGCTGGGGCCTCTCGGCCGCGTTCCTCCTGTCCTTCGCGAAGTGGCTGGGGGAGCCGTCGCTCCGCCTGAGCCCTTCGGGGCAGGTGGGGGCGAGCGCCGGCGGCCTGGGGGTCGGGCTTGCGCTCGGGGTGGCGATGATCGTGGGTTTGATGAAGATGGTGGCGCCGAGGCTGGCCCTGACGAAGCCCGGACAGGGCGGGAAGGTCCGCTTCTCGGCCTATGTCGGGATCGGGGCGATGGCGCTCTTCGGGGCGTATTCGCTGTACATGGTGCCTCCGGCCTCGAGTTCGTGGTGGGGCAACCTGACCGCGCCGCTGATGATTTTCGGCAAGGCGCTTTCCCTGAAGCCGGTGCTGTTCCCGGCGGCGGCGACCTTCGCGACGGTGATGCTGGGCGTGCACCTGCTCCTGAACCGGGAGGGGTGGACCGATTTCCTGATCGAAACCGAAGGCGAGATCAAGAAGGTTTCATGGCCGGCGCGGAAGGAATACCTCGGGTCGTCCCTGGTGGTGGTGCTCGTGGTGGCGGTGGTTTCCGCGTTCCTCTACTTCGTGGACCAGGGCCTGAGCTGGCTGATGCGCAATTCGGGGATCGGATTCTAAATGGCCGACGAGCAGAACGTCACGCAGGGCGGGGCCTCACCGGAGGCGGCCCAATCCACCGCCGACGCGAATTCGCGCTGGTACGTGGTCCGCGTCCAGAGCAACCGGGAGGAGACCGTCCGCGAGGGTCTCCTGCGGCGGGTGAAGGCGGCGGGGCTGGAGAAGAAGATCCTCCAGGTCGTGGTCCCCACGGAGAAGGTCACGGAGATCCGGAGCGGCCGCAAGACGATCCGCGAGAAGAAGCTTTATCCCGGCTACATCATGATCCAGATGCTCCAGGACAAGGACGCCTGGTTTCTCGTGCGCGAGACGCCGGGCATCGGGGACTTCCTGGGGCTGAAGGAGCCCATTCCGATGGCGGAGCACGAGGTCAACAAGATGCTCCTCGACCAGACGGACGTGGAAGAGGACAAGCCCAAGATCAAGATCGATTTCCAGAAGGGCGACACCGTCCGGGTGAAAGAGGGCGCCTTCGAGAACTTCGACGGGGTGGTGGAGGAGATCAACGAGCACAAGGGGCTCGTGGGGATCACCATCACCATCTTCGGCCGCGCGACCCGGGTTGAACTGGAGTACTGGCAGGTCGAAAAGGTCTGATCCAACGGAGTTGAGCCATGGCGCCTCCCAAAAAAGAAGTGATGGCCAAGGTCAAGCTGCAGTGCCCCGGCGGGGCGGCCACGCCCGCGCCGCCGGTCGGTCCTGCGCTCGGCCAGCACGGCGTGAACATCGGCGAGTTCGTGAAGCGCTTCAACGACGCCACGCGGAAGGATCAGGGGCTGATCATCCCGTGCATCGTGACGGTGTTCAAGGACCGCACGTTCGAGCTGGCGTACAAGACGCCTCCCGCGAGCGTGCTGCTGAAGAAGTTCGCGAACTGCGTGAAGGGCGCGGGCGCCCCCAACAAGGAGAAGGTGGGGACGGTCACGCGCAAGCATCTCGAGGAGATCGCGAAGCTGAAGATCAAGGACATGAACGCCTCGTCGATGGAGACGGCCATCCGCTGCATCGAGGGGACCGCCCGCAACATGGGCATCAAGGTCGAGGGGTAGGGCATGCGCAAGAGAAGCAAGCGTTACGCGGCGGACGCCGCGAAGATCGATCTGCAGAAGAAGTACGCGGTGGCGGAGGCGGTCAAGCTCGTGAAGTCGATGGCGACCACGAAGAAGCTGGACCAGTCCCTGGACATCGCGGTGCACCTCTCGATCGATCCCAAGAGGAGCGAACAGTCGATCCGCGGCTCGGTGTCGCTGCCCAAGGGCATCGGCAAGTCCCGCCGCGTGGTCGTGTTCGCGGACGGCGACGAGGGCCGCGCGGCGGCCGAGCTGGGTGCGGACGCGGTGGGCATGGACGACCTGGCCAAGCGCATCGAGGGCGGCTGGATGGACTTCGACGTCGCGATCGCGATGCCCCGGACGATGCGCGTGATCTCGAAGCTCGGCAAGGTGCTGGGCCCCAAGGGGCTCATGCCCTCGCCGAAGAACGGCACCGTGACGGACGACGTCAAGACGGCCGTGCGCGAGTTCAAGGCCGGCAAGATCGAGTATCGCAACGACCCCGCGGGGAACGTTCAGGCCGCGATCGGGAAGCTGTCCTTCACCGAGGACGATCTGCGCGCCAACGTGGAGGCCTTCATCGAGCACATCAACTCGGTTCGGCCCGCGACGGTGAAAGGGACCTTCATCACGTCGGCGACGATCTCGCCCTCGATGGGCCCCGGCGTGAAGCTGGCGGTCCAGGCTTAGGAGACTGACATGTCGAAAGTATTGCGCCGGAAGATGGTCGACGAGCTGGCCGAGAAGATCAAGGGCCAGGCCAACATGGTGCTCGTGGACGCCCAGGGCATGACGGGGCTTCAGGGCACCGAGCTCCGGGCCACGCTCCGCGAGGGCAAGGCGAAGATGCGCCTCGTCAAGAATTCGGTGGCGTTGCACGCCCTGAAGAAGCTGGGCTGCACCACGTTCGACAAGCACCTCAGCGGCATGAGCGCGCTGATCTTCGGGTCGGACCCGCTGGCGATCGCGAAGAAGCTGGTCGCGTACCGCGAGAAGCACCAGAAGCCGGTCCTGAAGGCGGCCTTCATCGAGGGCCGGGAGATGGATCTGGCGTCGATCGTGATGCTGTCGAAGCTGCCGGGCCGGGAGGAGCTGCTCTCCACCCTGCTGGGCACGATGAACGCGGTGACGCAGAAGTTCGTCTCGACGCTCAACGAGATTCCGAGGAAGTTCGTGGGCACGGTCAAGGCCGTCGCCGATCGGGAGGCGAAGTAGTTCTTTACGGGTTGATTCGGGTATTTCGGATATTTGGAGGCGATCATGGGCAACGTTGCTGGGCTGGTCGACGAGGCGGGCAAACTTTCGGATCAGGAGCGCACGGAGTTCCTGGCCGATTTCATCGGTAAGCAGAACGTGCTGTGGCTCTCCGGCGCCGTGAAGGCGCTCGAGGACAAGTTCGGCGTCAAGGCGGCGTCGGGCGGCGGCGCGGTCGCGGCGGCGGCGGCCCCTGCGGCGGCGGCCGAGGCGAAGACGACGTTCGACGTCGTCCTCAAGAGCTCCGGCGCGAACAAGATCAACGTCATCAAGGTCGTGCGCGAGGCGACGAGCCTGGGCCTGAAAGAGGCGAAGGATCTCGTCGACAAGGGCGGCCAGGCGGTCAAGGCCGGCATTCCGAAGGATGAGGCCGAAACGCTCGCGAAGAAGCTCAAGGAGGCCGGCGCCGAGGTCGAGATCAAGTAGTTCGTCTCGTCCCGCGTCGTCGGTCCCGGCTTCTACCCTTTTGGAGGCTTCATGACGGAGACGATCCGGTTCGGGCGCATCAAGCACGTCGTTGACGTCCCTGCGCTCACGGAGCTGCATGTCAAGGCGTACGTGCGGTTCCTGCAGAGGGACGTGGCGCCGGACAAGCGCGAGGATTACGGTCTCGAGTCGATACTCCGCGAGACGTTCCCGATCAAGAATTACGACGGGACGATGTCGCTGGAGTACGTGCAGTACGAGATCGGCCAGCCGCGCTATGTCCCCGACGAGTGCCGCATGCTGCGGCTGTCGTACGGTTCGCCGCTGAAGGTGCGCCTGCGCCTCAACAAGCCCGAGAACCCGATCGAGGAGGACGTCTACCTCGGCGAGATCCCCCTGATGATCGGCGGCGGCGCCTTCATCGTGAACGGGGCCGAGCGCGTCCTCGTCAGCCAGCTGCACCGCTCCCCGGGCATCGACTTCATGGAGGAGCGCCAGGCGGACAAGAAGGTGCACTCCTGCTGGATCGTCCCCGAGCGCGGCAGCTGGATCGAGATCTCCGTCACGAAGCGCGACTCCGTCGCGATCCGCATCGACCAGGGCGGCAAGATCCCCGCGACGACCTTCCTGCGCGCCTGCTCCCCGGAGTTCTCGACGAACGAGGACATGATCCGCGTCTTCCACGAGACGTCGGAGGTCAAGATCCAGGGCGCGGACGAGGAGCCCCTGATCGGCCGGGTGGTCGTGAAGGACATCGTCGACCCCCAGAAGAACGAAAAGATCCTCGCCAGCGGCCAGCGCATCGCCAAGGGCATGCTCAAGCTGATGGAGGAGGCCGGCCTCAAGACGGTGGAGATCATCACCAAGGCCGACGACCTCGTCATCCTCAACACGCTGGAGGAGGACGACACGCACTCGCACGAGGAGGCGCTGCTCAAGATCTACGGCCGCCTGCGGCCGGGCACGCCCCAGACGCCGGACAAGGCGAAGCAGCTCTTCTACGAGCGCTTCTTCGATCCGCAGCGCTACCGCCTCGGCCGGGTGGGCCGTTTCCGCCTCAACCGCAAGTTCAACATGAGCGCGCCCGAGACGGAGATGACGCTCCAGAAGGACGACCTCGTCAATTCCATCAAGTACATCCTGAAGATGCGCCGCGGCGAGGGCGTCGCGGACGACATCGACCACCTGGGCAACCGGCGCGTCCGCACGATCGACGAGCTGGCGGGCGAGGAGGTCCGGAAGGGCTTCCTGCGCCTGAAGCGCTCGATCCTCGAGCGCCTGAACATGACGATGCAGGAGAATCTGACCCCGAAGGGCCTGATCAACTCCAAGACGGTGTCGAGCGCGATCGAATACTTCTTCGGCCGCAGCGAGCTGTCGCAGGTCATCGACCAGACGAATCCGCTGTCGCAGCTGACGCACGAGCGGCGTCTTTCGGCCCTGGGGCCCGGGGGCCTCAACCGCAAGCGCGCGGGCTTCGAGGTCCGCGACGTGCACATCTCGCACTACGGCCGGGTCTGCCCGATCGAGACGCCGGAAGGCACGAACATCGGCCTCATCTCCTCGCTGGCCATCTACGCCAGCGTGGACGATTACGGCTTCCTCACCGCCCCGTACCAGGTGGTCAAGAACGGGAAGGTCACCGACCAGGTGGTCTTCCTGCGGGCGGACGAGGAGGTCGACAAGGTGATGATCCCCGCGGACGTCGAGCGGGAGAAGGACGGCACGATCAGCGGCGCCCGCGTGGTCGGCCGCGTCAACGGCGAGTTCCAGTTCGTCGAGCGCGAGAGGATCGAATACGTCGACGTGGCGCCCGCGCAGATCGTGGGCGTCTCGGCGGCGCTGATCCCGTTCCTCGAGCACGACGACGCCAACCGCGCGCTGATGGGATCGAACATGCAGCGCCAGGCGGTCCCCCTCGTCCGCACCGAGCCGCCCCTGGTGGGCACCGGGATGGAGAAGTGGGTCGCCGAGAACTCCGACATGGTGGTCAAGGCGCAGGAGGAGGGCGTCGTCCGCAAGGCGACGGCCACCGAGATCGTCGTCCGCTCCGCGGGCGGCCGGGAGATCTCGCACCGCCTGCGCAAGTTCCAGGGCCTGAACGAGCGCACCTGCCTGAACCAGCGCCCGATCGTCCGCGAGGGCGACAAGGTCCGCAAGGGCCAGGTGATCGCCGACGGTCCCGCGACCTCGCAGGGCGAGCTCTCGCTGGGCCGGAACGTGCTGGTCGCGTTCATGACCTGGGACGGGTACAACTTCGAGGACGCGATCATCGTCTCGGAGCGCCTGGTGAAGGAGGACGCGTACACGTCCATCCACATCGAGGAGTTCGAGGTCGAGGTCCGCGAGACGAAGCTGGGCAAGGAGGAGTTCACCCGGGACATCCCGAACGTCTCGGAGAAGATGCTCAAGAACCTCAACGAGGACGGCGCCGTGCGGCCGGGAACCCGCGTCAAGGCGGGGGACATCCTCGTGGGCAAGGTCGCTCCGAAGTCCAAGAGCGAGCTGACGCCGGAGGAGAAGCTGCTGCACGCGATCTTCGGACGCGCCGGCGAGGACGTGAAGAACGAATCCCTCGAGGTGCCGAGCGGCGTCGAAGGCATCGTCATCGACACGCGCAAGTTCTTCAGGAAGACCAACCTGACGCCGGCCGAGAAGAAGAAGGTCAAGGAAGAGACCAAGCAGATCGAGAAAGAGCTCTACAAGCGGATGAACGAGCTCATCGAACACGCGAGCGACGACCTGAAGGACGTGCTCGGCCGCGCCCCCTCGAAGGGCTTCGAGTACGGGCCCCAGGGCTCGGTGAAGGATCTCCGCGGCCTGAAGGACAAGTTCCAGATCCAGGGCATGGAGATCAAGGGCAAGCGGCAGCAGGAGGACGCGGAGGCGATCCTGCGCAACCTGTTCCAGCAGGTCGAGGCCCTGGAGAACGAGAAGGAAAAGCGCATCAACCAGCTCACGCGCGGGGAGGAGCTCCCCACGGGCGTGCTGGAGATGGTGAAGGTCTACGTGGCCACGCGGCGAAACCTGTCGGTCGGCGACAAGGTGGCCGGCCGGCACGGGAACAAGGGCGTCATCGCGCGGATCCTGCCGGAGGAGGACATGCCGTTCCTCGAGGACGGCACCCCGGTGGACATCGTGCTCAACCCGCTCGGCGTGCCGAGCCGCATG
>CAZUJF010000049.1:0-35839 GCA_964619955.1 uncultured Planctomycetales bacterium | reverse complement strand
CGTTGGCGATCATGTAGCAGCCGAGCGTGATGCGCTCGTCCTTGGCCAGCGCGTCCTTGCCCTCGCCGGACTTGATGGGGACGTGCCGCTTGTAGATCACCCAGAGGATGTCGTTGGTCTGGGGTTGGGACCCGCCGGTGGCCAGGGCGATGCCCTGCCCGGTGTTGTCCGTGGCCTGGGGAAGCGCGGCGAACGCCTGCGCGTCCCGGCCCTGGAGGGACACCGCCGCCAGCAACACCGCCACCACGCCGGCCATGATGCCCGACGCGAAGTAGGTCCACTTGTGCATCGCCAAGGCCTCCGTAGAGATAGTCCGACCCGGTCCTCATTGGACACCCGTTCCAAAGGGGGTGTCAAGCGAAAATTCCGGAACGGCGTCATTCTAGACGCTCAAAACGGCCGTTTTACGAAAAAATCGACCGCCGGCTCATGGGTTCTGGGGACGCAGGGAATCCGCCTCAGGCTTGGGCAGGGACCTGAGGACCTCCGCCACACTGGGCTTGTGGAGCGGGCCGTTGAGCTCGATCAGCCGCAGGTCGGCGTCGATGAAGCGGACGTCCTTCAACTGCATCAGGTCGCCGTTCTTGTCGGCCTTGTAGAGCGCGAGCACCGTGCGCTCGGGCCCGGCGACCGGCTTGACCTTGGACAGGATCCAGCAGAGGTCCTGCTGGTTCGACGAGGCCCCGCCCGTCGCCATCACCGTTCCGCCCGGGTCCCCCAGCGGGGAGGCCTGGGCCTCCGCCGGGCTCATCCAGCGGTCCCGCCCCATCGACGCCAGCAGCCCGAGACAAAGCCCCGAAACCGCCATCAGTGCGCTCTTCATGGCTCGCCCCCCAAAACAGCCTGCCCGCTCCGCTGTACTACGACTCGACGCCGCGGGGGTTCCCCCCGAGGCGGGAAATCGCCGGAACCCCGTCAAGCCCGTGAAAAAAAGGCAGACAGCGGGGGGCGCTTTCCTTACGATCCGCAGCATCACGGGCGGAGAGGCGCGGCCCGGACGGCCCGCCCTCCTTGCCGTGCTCCGCCGGAGAAGCCCATGAAAGACGAACTGGTCTCGCAGCTGCGCTCGTTCCTCGGCCGCCTGGAGTCCCTCCGGGACTCTCTTTGAGCTGGGCAAAAAACAGCAGACGGTCGCCGCGATCGAATCCAAGATGGCGGCCGAGGGCTTCTGGAACAACCCGGAGGCCGCCCAGGGCGCCGTCGCCGAACTCAAGGCCCTCAAGGGCATCGTCGAGAGCTACCGGGCGCTGAAGCAGGACCTCGAGGACGAGACCGGCCTGCTGGAGATGTGCGACGACGCGAAGGACACCGAGCACATCCGCCAGACGAAGGAGAAGGCCGCGCAACTCGAGCGCCGCCTGGAGGGCATCGAGGTCCAGGCGCTCTTCACCGGGGCCAACGACGCGAAGAACGTCATGTTCGCCATCCATGCCGGGACCGGCGGGGTGGACGCGATGGACTGGGCGCTGATCCTGCAGCGCATGTACCAGCGCTGGTTCCAGCAGAACGGCTACGAGATCGAGATCGTCGACGAGCTCCCCGGCGAGGAGGCCGGGCTCAAGAAGAGCGTGATGGAGGTCCGGGGCCGCTACACCTTCGGCTACCTCAAGAGCGAGATCGGCGTGCACCGCCTGATCCGGCTCTCCCCCTTCGACGCGAACCACCGCCGCCAGACGAGCTTCGCGTCGGTGGACGTGACGCCGCTCATGGACGACATCGACATCCACATCGACGAAAACGACCTGCGCGTCGACACGTTCTCCGCGGGCGGCCCCGGCGGCCAGCACGTGAACAAGACCCAGAGCGCGGTGCGCCTGACGCATCTGCCGACGGGCGTCGTGGTCTCCTGCCAGAGCCAGCGCTCGCAGATGATGAACCGCAAGGTCGCGATGCGGAACCTGGCGTCGAAGCTGCACCAGCTGGAGGAGTCGAAACGGAACGCCGATCTGACGAAGATGTACGGCGAGAAGGGCGAGATCTCCTTCGGCAGCCAGATCCGCTCCTACACGATGCAGCCCTACACGCTGGTGAAGGACGAGCGCACGGGCCACCAGACCGGCAACATCCACGGCGTCCTCGACGGCGACCTGACGCCGTTCATCGAGGCGTTCCTGCGGTGGAAGGAACGCAAATATTAGCCCACCGATGCCCCTGAACGTGTGCGCCCTGCAATGGGCGCCGATCTGGGAGGGCGCTTCGATCTCGCTCCGCTTCCTGGACAAGATCCTTTCCGATCTGAAGGGGACGGCCCTCGTTCTCCTGCCGGAGGCGGCCCTCACAGGCTATGTCTCGCCCTGGGGGGACTACGATCTCCGGCCTTTCGCGGAGCCGCTGGACGGTCCAAGCGCCGCGGCGCTGTCGGCCTTGGCCGCACGACACCAGATCGCTCTTGGCGCACCGCTCATCGAGCAGGACGGCACCCGTTTCTTCAACAGCCTCCTGCTCTTTGATGAAAGCGGCCGGCGGATCGGTCACTGGCGCAAGAGGCACCCCTGGATGCCCGAGACCTGGGCCACCCCCGGCGATCTGGGCTCGCCCGTCGTGGAGTGGCGCGGCCTTCGGATCTGCGCGGCGGTCTGTTACGACCTGCACTTCCTGGACGAGGCCGCGGCGGAGCTTAGGCGGACGGACCTCCTGCTGTTTCCCACGGCCTGGGTGGAGGAGGGGCCCGACACGCGGGTGCCGGCCCTTCAGACGCTGGCCCGCCGCTTTGAATTGACGATCCTCAACGCCAACTGGGCCCACAGCGCTCCGGCGACGCCGGGCCAGGGCGGCTCGGTGATCGTGGGCCCGGACGGAACGCTGCTCGGCGTGGCGCGGAGCGACGGGATCGAATCCGTGATCGCAGCCCTACCATGAAAAAGCAGCGCTGATCGCCGAAAATTCATGGATGCTCAGCAGGGGAGGCCGCCCAGGGCGACCCCGCAGGCCAGCGCCAGGCCGTCGCCGCCGAGGGAGAGCCCCCAGCCGCCCGCGCGCCAGGCCAGGTCGCGCCGGGCGGAGGGAAGAAGCCACACCCGGAGCTTCCGCTGGATGCAGGCCGCGACCGCGGACCAGAGCGCCCAGCGCAGGACGAGCAGACCCCCGAACCAGACGAAGGGGTTGAGCCCGAGCCGCCCGTATTCCTCGGAGTCGCTGCCCATCAACACGGCGCCCCAGGCGAGCCCGGCCCCCGTGCCGCCAGCCACGCGGCCGATGGCCAGGAGCGAGGCTTCTAACCAGGGTCGGGTCGGCGGCGGGGCCGCGAGCCGGACCTGGCCCACCCGGCACCAGGCCGCATAGACCCCCGTCTTGAGCAGCAGCAGGCCCAGGACCAGCGGGAGTTCCGCCATCAACGGCGCTTCAGGCGGGCCCAGGCCTCGTCGAGCGCCTTCTTGCGCTCGGGGGGCAGGGAGGGGAGCAGCGAGAGCCGCTTGCGTTCCGCCTCGCCCGGATTGGCCATGGGGTCGTCCAGGACCTCCTTCTGGATCAGCTTGCGCGCGGCGGCGTTCGGGTTCGCGAAGCGCATCTCGTTGGAGATCGCCGCGGACACGGCGGGCCGCAGCAGATGGTCGATGAAGCGGTGCGCCAGCTCCGGCTGCGCCGCCCCCTTGGCGATGCAGAGGTTGTCGATCCAGAGCGTGCCGCCCTCCTTCGGGATCACGAAGCCGATCTTCCCGCCCAGTTCCTGCGAGGCCTGCAGCGCGTCCCCGCTGAAACACTGCGCGATCCAGGCGTCCCCGTTGATCAGCAGATCCTTCGGCGAGGACTCCCACGCCAGCGGCTTCCAGCTGTCGAAGCGCTTCGACGCCTTCGCCAGCGTCTCGGCCGTGAATTCCGACGCGCCGTCCAGCTTCAACGCCGCCCGGAACACCTCGCGCGCGTCGTCGAGCAGCGTCGCCCGGTTCGCCCACTTCGGGTCCCAGAGCGCCGCCCACGAGTCCGGCGCGGCCGCGATCTTCTCCTTGTTGTAGGCGATGCCCGTCGTGCCCCACATGTACGGGACCGAGAACTCGTTCTTCGGATCGAAGGGCTGGCCGGTGAAGTCTGCCGCGAGATTCGCGAAGCCCGGGAGTTTCGAGCGGTCCAGCTTCTCGAGCAGCCCCTGCGCGATCAGGTCGGCGAGGACCTCGTCGCTGGGGAAGGCGACGTCGTAGCCGGACACGCCCCCCGAAAGCTTCGTGCGCAGCGTCTCGGAGGACTCGATGTAGTCCACGGCCACCCGGCAGCCCGCCTCCTTCTCGAAGGCGCTGATCGTGTCCTTCGCGAAGTAGTTCGCCCAGGTCAGCACGCGGAGGGTCGGCCCCTCGGACTTCGAGCAGCCCGACACCAGCAGGAGCGCCAGCAGCAGCTTTTTCATCTTCCGATTCCCGTCAGAGGCAGCTTCGATATCTTCAGCGACACCGCGATCAGGCCGAGCGAGACCGCCAGGATCAGCGTCGAGAGCGCGTTGATCTCCGGCGTCACGCCAAACCTTACCATGGAATAGACCAGGACCGGCAGCGTCGGCGACTCGGGGCCGTTCGTGAAATAGGTGATCACGAAGTCGTCGAAGGAGAGCGTGAACGCGAGCAGCGCCCCCGCGACGATGCCGGGACGGAGGGACGGCAGCGTCACCTTGCAGAACGCCTGGAACGGCGTCGCCCCGAGGTCGCGGGCCGCGTCCTCGAGGGAGGGGTCCAGCCCCTGCAGGCGCGCCGACACGACGAGCGCGACGTAGGAGAGCGTGAACGTCGTGTGCGCCAGGGCGGCGCTGACGAGGGACAGGCCCAGCCCCGTCGCCCGGAACAGCGAGAGCAGCGCGATGGCCAGGACGATGTCCGGGACCATCACGGGAAGCGTGATGAGCGTCGTGTAGAGCTTCCTGCCGCGGAAGGAGCGCCGGGCGGCGAGCGCGGCCGTCGTGCCGAGCAGCGTCCCCAGGACGGTGGCGAGCGCCGCCAGCAGCAGCGTGTTGCCGAGCGCGCCGCCGAGGTCCCGGTTCTCCGCCAGACGGCGGTACCAGTCCAGCGAGAAGCCCGTCCAGCGCAGGTACTTCGACGCGTTGAACGAATAGATCCCCATGATCACGACGGGGACGTAGAGCGCCGCGATCACGAGGGCCGTCCAGACGGCGAGCGCCTTTCTCACGCGAGACCCTCCGTCTTGCGGAGGCGGTAATAGGCGCTCGTGAGGACGAGGGTCAGCGCCATGAGGACGAGCGTGAGCGCGGAGCCTCCGGGCGAGCCGGGGTCCTGCTTGAAGAGCACGCTGATCTGGCCGCCCGCGAGCGGCAGGCTCGCGCCGCCGAGGAATTCGGGCAGCGCGAAGATCCCGAGGATCGGGATGAAGACGAGCAGGCAGCCCGCGCCGACGCCCGGCAGCGTGAGCGGAAGGGCGACCTTCCGGAAGACCTGGGCCGGCGAGGCGCCGAGGTCCTGCGCCGCTTCGAGCAGCCGCTTCGGCAGTTTTTCGATCGACGCGTAGAGCGGCAGCACCATGAAAGGGAGGAAGCTGTGCACCAGGCCCAGGATCACCGCGCCCGGGGTGTAGAGCAGGCCCAGCGGTCGGAGCACGACCATCAGCGCGTAGGTGCGCACGAGCAGATTGCTCCAGAAGGGGAGGACGACGAGCAGCAGCAGGAGGTTTCTCCAGCGGGGAGGGGCGTTCGCGATGAACCAGGCGACCGGATACGCGGCGAGCAGGCAGAGGAGCGTCGAGACGGCGGCCACGGCGAAGGAGCGGCCGAGGAGCAGCCAGGTGGAGCCCTCCCCGAGGAGCCGCGCCCCCGCGGGGGAGAGGCCGCGCGCCGCGAGCAGCGCGGTCGGCAGCACGAGGAAGACGAGCAGCCAGGCGGAGGGCGGCCAGTGCAGGCGCTTGGTCACGGCGCGAGCACCCGGAGATCCCCGGGATTCCAGGCCAGCGTGGTCCGTTCGCCCACGCGAAGGCCGGCGGGCCCGTCCATCTGGATCCGCCGCGCGCCGGCCCGGAGGAAAAACGAGCTGCCGGCCCCCTGGTACAGGACTTCCTCCACCACCGCCTCCAAGCCGGGGCTTCCGACGCGGATCTTCTCCGGGCGCAGCAGCAGCGTGACCTCGCCGCTGGCCGCCGCTTCGAAGACGATACCGTCCGGCGTGGTCACCCGGCGGCCGTCGCCGCGGCCCTCGAAGAAATTGCCGGCGCCCACGAAGTCCGCCACGAAGCGCGACGCGGGGCGCTCGTACACGTCGCCGGGCGGGCCGACCTGTTCGATGCGTCCCGCACGGAGCACGGCGATGCGGTCCGAGATCGCGAGCGCCTCCTCCTGGTCGTGGGTGACGAGGATGAACGTCATGCCCAGGTCGCGCTGCAGGCGCCGCAGCTCGGCGCGGAGTTCGACGCGGAGTTTGCGGTCGAGCGCGGAGAGGGGCTCGTCGAGGAGCAGGACCCGGGGGCCGGTGACGAAGGCCCGCGCGAGGGCGACGCGCTGCTGCTCGCCGCCCGAGAGGGTCGTGACGGCGCGGCGGGCGGCCCCGGCGAGCTTGACCTGCCCGAGCGCGCGGGCGACCTTTCCCTCCACATCCGGGCTGCGGGCCAGGCGCAGGCCGAAGGCGACGTTCTCGCCGACGTCCAGGTGCGGGAAGAGCGCGTAGTTCTGGAAGACGAGGTTCACGTCGCGGCGCTGGGGCGGGACGCCCGCCATGTCGGCCCCGGCGAGCTCGACGAGGCCGGCGTCCGGGGTTTCGAAGCCCGCGATGATCCGCATGAGGGTGGTCTTGCCGCAGCCGGAGGGGCCGAGCAGCGAGAAGAACTCGCCGCGGCGGATCTCCAGGTCGACGGCATCGACGGCCTTGCGGCCGCCGAAGGATTTGCTCACGCCGCGCAGGCGTACGTCGACGTCAGGCACGCCCTGAAGATAACAACTTACTTCTCATCCTCCATCGCCTTCATGCGCTCCTGGAGGTGTTTGGGGATGGGGATGGCCAGCACGAAGGCCTTCCACTCCTCCTCCATCTTCTTCAGGTCGATGCCGGCGAAGGCCTTGTCGGTCGCCTTCTCCCAGTCGCCGCTGGTCTTGAGGCCCTCGAGCATGCGCTGGGGGAGGAGATGGTAGCCCTTGGACTTGGCGACGGGGCTGGTGAGGAAGAAGTAATTCATGGCCCAGCCCTGCGCGTAGCAGAGGCCGGCCGTCTTGTAGTACTGCATCTGCTCGTAGCGGATGATCTGCTCGATCGGGACGTGTTTGTTGTCCTTCACGGCCTTGGCGATCGTGGCGATGCGCCAGTCGTTGATGCCGATCGAGAACTTGCGCGGGCTCTTCTGCCATTCGCCGCCGAAGAAGTAGTCGCCGAGCCCCTCGTTGAGCCAGCTCGGCACGTAGACGCGGCGCCCGCGGCCCATCGCGTAGAACATGTACTGGTGGAAGGCCTCGTGGTAGAGGATCTTGAACGTGACCTCCTCGGGGGCGCGGTCGTCGGCGACCTCGAACTCCTCGGCGGAGTCGAAGCGGACCTTGTCGCCCTCGAACTTGTAGCAGACGATCTCCTCCTGCCCCGGGCTCCAGTACGCGGCCGCGCCGTAGGCGCCGCCGTAGTAGAGGAAGTCCTCCTGCCGGTCGAAGACCTTCACCCGGCACTGGGAGACGGCCTTGGCGGTGGGGAGCACCTGGCGGTAGAGTGTCAGGATCTGCTCGAGCTCCTCCCCGCACTTCTTCGCGTATTCCGGGGAGGTCGCGTATTCGATGAGGTAGCCGCCCTTGGCGGACCTGAGCTGCTGCCAGTCGCTGCAGAGCGCGCTGCGGTCGAGCTTGATCGACATGCCCTGGCGGGTGCCGGCGTCGTAGATCCAGAAGGTCTTGGCGCAGCTGTCGAAGATCTTGAGGGCGTGGCCGAAGTCCTCCTGCGAGAGCGGGGCGTCGCTGGTCTTCTTCACGGTCCTCAGGCCTCCGGGCCCGACGCTCGTGATGCTGATGAAGCCGCCGTCCTCGCTCCCGGAGCGCCAGGCGCCGACGAGGGCGAGGGCGCGTTTGCCGTCGTAGAAATAGTAGGCGACGAGACGGTCGCCGTCGGCGCTGCTGTAGACGCGGCGCTGGCAGGTGCCGCGCGCGGCCGGGACGACGGACTTCGCCTCCACGGTGAGCTTCGCGTAGCTCATCTCGAGCTGGGAGACGACCTTGTTCTCGAGGTACTCGGCGCTGGGCGAGGCGTAGACCTTGTAGACCTGGAGGCTCAGTTTGTCGAGGTAGGGGGCGGTGTAGCGGCTGATGCGCTCGATCTGGCCCTGGTAGTCGACCTCGCTGTTGTCGAAGTCGTTGAACCACTTGGCCTGCGGCGGGATGCCCTTCCAGCCCTCGGGAGGCGCGAACTCGTAGCTGAACCAGGAGTCCTGGTGGGGGCGCTTGTAGAGGGCGGTCTTCTGGAGGGAGGCGACGGCGACCTTGAGGCCGAGGGCGTTGATCTTGTCGGAGATTTCGATGAGCTTGGAGAAATAGAAGAGCGTGCCGCGGTAGCGCGAGCGCAGCTCCCGGAGCTTGAGCTGCGCGTCGATGAAGCGGCTGCTGTTTTCCAGGGCGCCCGCCTGGGTCCAGAGCTCCTCCGCCTTCTGTTCGCGCAGCGCGGCCTTGGGGTCCTGCTTGGGGGCGCCGGGTTTCTCCTGCGCGCCCGCGGCGAGGAGGAGGGCGGCGGCGATCAGCGAAAGCGGCATGTGCGGTCTCCTGGGCCCATAATGAATGAAGTCATGGAATTATACAACCTCAAGTCCCAGCTTGGACGCAAACCGGCGGAAATAGTTCACGGAAAAGCGCGGGACGGGGCGTATAAACTGGGACCGCCGCCGTTTCGGGGGATCTTATGCGAGCGACCGTGACGCTGACCTGGCTGCTGCTGCTGGCGGCGGCCGCGCTGCCGCAGGAGGCGGGGCTTCCGGTCTCCGAATTCGCGCGGCGCCGCGCCGCGGTGGCGGCGAAACTCGAGAACGGCGCCTTCGCGCTGGACGCGGGCCCGCTCGGCGAGCTCGGCAGCGACGCGAACACGCCGCTCTTCGACTTCAAATACCTGACGGGGTTCCATGATCCCGAGGGGCTCTATGTGCGGACGGCGAAGGCCTCCGCGGTCTTCAGCAGCGAGGTCCGCGGTCCGGTCGAGGGCATCGACGAGATCCTCCCCCCGGAGCAGTTGAAGGCTTGGGCGGCGAGACATCTCGCGGGGCAGGGGAAGATCTTCACCAAGCTGCGCCGCAAGAACCAGGAGGCGCTGCAGGAGGCGGTCCCGGGCATGGAGCTCGTGGGCGCGCGGCTGGGTCCGGAACTCACCCGGCTCCGGCTCATCAAGGGGCCCGCCGAGATCCGCTTGATGAGGAAGGCGGCGGACGCCACCAACCGGGCCCATGTCGCCGCGATGAAGAAGCTCCGGGCGGGCATGAACGAGCGCGAGATCCACGAGCTCGTGGTGGCGACGTTCCAGAAGGAGGGCTGCCCGGAGCTCGGCTTCCCGCCCATCGTCGCCGCCGGGAAGAACGGCACGATCCTGCACTACATGAAGAACACGCAGCCCATCCCCGCCGGCACGCTGCTGGTGGTCGACATCGGCGCGGCGGTCGAGAACTACGTGACGGACATCACGCGCACGCTGCCCACGTCGGGGAAATACGCCGGGGGGATGCGGAAAGCCTACCAGGTCGTCCTGGACGCGCAGCGGGCGGCGGAGGCGCTGCTCCGGCCCGGGGCGACGTTCGGCGATCTCGAACGCGCGTCGCGGAAGGTCTTCGAGGAGCGCGGCATGACGGAGTGGTCCTACGCGCATTCGAAGGAGGGCTCCGTGCGCCACGGCCTCGGCCACTACGTCGGCATGGCGGTGCACGACTCGGGCACGTACCGCGAGCGCTTCGAGCCCGGCATGGTCATCACGATCGAGCCGGGCTGGTACGACAAGGACGCCGGCTACGGGATCCGCATCGAGGACACCTACCTCGTCACGGCGGACGGCTTCGAGCGCCTCTCCGCCGGCGCCCCGCGCGAGATGGACGAGATCGAGGCCCTCATGGCCGCGAAGCGGGACTATTGATCCGGCCGCTTGACTTTCCGTGGATGCGTGATAAAGTACTTTGCGTGACAAAGTATGTGGGCGACCGGGACCCCGCGCTCGATCTGGCGCGCATCCGCGCCCTCATGGAGCGGGCGACGGAGTATTCGAACCTCTCCGGGTGGTCGATCCTGCTTTCGGGCCTGCTCGCCGTCGGAGGGGTCGTCGTCTGCCGCTGGAGCGGGACGGATTTCGAATACCCCGGCCACGCCCGGCCCCTGGGTCTGATCTGGGGCGGCGTGTTTCTGCTGGCGCTCCTGCAGGGGACGGTCTTTTCGATCACCAACGCGCATCGCAAGGCCGAGCCCTTCTGGTCGCCGCTGACGCAGCAGGTCGTCGTGGCGACGCTCCCGGCGCTCTTCGTGGGGGCGGCGCTGACGGGCTACGGCCTGGAGACGGGGCAGCTCGACCTCCTCCCGCCCTGCTGGATGCTGGCCTACGGATCGTCCCTGATGGGGCTGGGGCTGTTTGCCGGCCGCCCCTTCAAGATCGCCGCCGTCGCCTTCCTCGCTTTGGGGACGCTCTCGCTCCTCCTGTGGAAGGAACACGGCCTCGTCACGATGTCCGCCTCCTTCGGCGGGTTGCATCTCGTTCTGGGAGCCTGGGTGATATGGAAGCCTCGGGCGTAAGCCGTCTCAACGCCGTGATTCATGAGCGGGCGCGGCTCGGAATCATGTCGGTCCTCGCCGCCCGCCCTTCGCTGACGTTCGGCGAGCTGAAGGCGCTTCTGGACATGACCGACGGCAACCTCTCCGTGCACCTGCGCATCCTGGAGCAGGCGAAGTACGTCGATATCGACAAGACCTTCGTGGGGCGCAGGCCCCAGACCACGGTGAGGATCTCCAGGAAGGGCCGCATCGCCTTCGGGCATTACGTCGAGGTGCTCGAAGAGATCGTGAGGCGGAAGTGATCCTGAGACTACGGGGAGTCGCCGCCCTGGCGGCCGGGGCCGCCGCGCTGCTCCGCCTCTTCGCGGCCCTCTTTCTGCGGCGGGGGACGTCGTGACGGTGCACGCCCTCCTGCTCCGGCGCGAGACGACCGTCGCGGGCCTGCTCGCGGCCGCGGCCCTCGGGAGCGCGTGTTTCGGGGCGGCGGTGGGCAGCTATGTCGGCCGCTGGCAGATCCTCTACGCCGCGGTCAAGATGCCGCTCTACCTGCTGGGGACGCTCGTCCTGTCGTTCGGCGCCATGTTCCTCTTCGCCGCACGGGACCTGTCGGCACGGGAGACGTTCGCGGCGGCGCTCGAGGCGGTCGCGCTGACGGCGGTCGTGCTGGGCGCCCTGGCGCCCATCCTCTGGCTGCTGAGCCTCTCTCTCCCCGCCTCCCCGGGCCTCTCCACGCCCCGCGACCAGCAGGCCTACCGGGTCCTGATCCTCCTGCTCACCGGATCGGTGGCGGTGGCCGGAATGACCGGCGTGCGGCGTCTGCATGCGCGGCTCCGCTCGGCCCGCCTCACGGCCGCCTGGGTCGTGATCTACCAGTTCGTCGGGGCGCAGATGGGCTGGCTGCTGAAGCCTTGGGTGGGCCATACCGGGCTCGACGACCGCTTCCTGCCGCTGCGCGGGAATCTGCAGGGGAATTTCTACGAGGCGGTTTTTCAAACGGTGACGGGACTTTTTACATGAGGGAGGAAACATGAGCGAGACGACGCCTCCGGAAGCGGACCAGTTCGAGAAGCTGGAACGGGATGTCTTCGACTCGGACGGACTCAAGCGGGGCCTCTGGGGCCGCCTTTCGGTGGCCGGAGCCATCCTGCGCGCGCCGGGGGCAATCCTGCGGGATCTGAAGGAGGAGCGGAATCTCGTGGCCTACGCGGCCAGCATGATCCTGACGACCGTGCTTTTTGCCTCCGCGTACGGGGCGATCCTCGGGATGTTCCAGCCCGGGCTTCAGACGCTCTTCGCGGCGGCGAAGCTGCCGCTCGTCGTTCTGGGCACGGTCCTGCTCTGCACGCCCACGTTCTACGTCTTCAATGCGATTCTCGGCTCGGCCTTCACCCTTCGGCAGACGCTCGGGGCGGTGCTCTTTCTCACTTCTTCCACCGTCATCGTCCTGGTGGCGTTTGCGCCCATTTCATGGTTCTTCACGGTCTCCACCCGCGGCACGGGCTTTCTGATGGTTCTGCACGGCTTCGTCTTCTTCGTGGCTTCGGTCTACGGGATGCGTTCGCTGAATACGGCGCGCCGGTATCTCGCGCAGATCGAGAATGGTCATACGCCCATTCATGGGCCGTTTCTGCTTCTGTGGTTCGCGATCGTGGCCTTCGTCGGACTTCAGATGGCCTGGTACCTGCGGCCCTTCGTGGAGCCGCTGCCCGACCTCGGATTCTTCCTGGGGGAGCGCGGCCTCTTCATCGAGGCTTTCGGCGTGGCGAAGCGGGACTTTTAAAACAGAACCGGCAGGGACGGCCTTTTCGGGCCGCCCCTGCCGGCTGGAATGTCCGACGGCTTACTTGACCCGCACCAGCTTGAGGCCGTGCACATAGAGGGTCATGTCGTATTCCCCCTCCTTGTAGATGTCGTTGGTGAACCGCACGCCGATCTTGCGGTCGCCGGCCTTCAGGGGCAGGCAGCAGGCGTAGTCCTTCGGGGCTTCCGCCGTGAGGGAGACCTCCCCGCCCTGCTTCTGGCCGTCCACCTCCAGCACGAACTTGGCGAACTGCTTGTTCGCCTCCTGGCAGCCGGCCGTCACGGTGACTTCGTAGTCCCCGTCGGCGGGAACCTTCAGGACGACTTCCGCGACCCCGTTGGAGTAGTAATAGATGCGCGATTCGCCGTCGTCCCACGCGAAGTGCTCCGTGTTCTCGTTGGGGAACTTCGCCTTCGTGAGGTCCGCCTTGATCGGCGTCTTGTCGAGCGCCGCCGCGGGGGCGGGCGCCTTGGGGGCCTCCGCCGGCTTCGCCGCCATCGCGGGCGCGCCCGCGGGTTTCAGGTCCGCCTTCGGCGCCGGCGCGGGATCCTTCGCCGCGCAACCCGCCGCCACCGCCAGAATCGCCGTCATCAGCGCCGTCTTCAGGAATGCCATCACCCAGTCTCCTTGCAAAGCGTCCACAGGCTTCCCGCCCCTACCCGGGGGAGGACTTTACCCGGGTGTGTAACCCGAAGGCAAGCGCCCATAACCGGGAAACGTGCCCCATGGGTTTGAGGTATGATCGGGGGATGCTGCCCGTGCGGGGTCCCCGGGGCTACGAAGTCTACGCCGAGGGGATGGAGGCGAGCGCCTACGACAAGACCAAGATCCTCCGCTGGGTCCGCCCCGGGGTGATCGCCGAACTCGGCTGCGGCACGGGCACCGTGCTCGAACTCATCCGCCGGCGCTTTCCCACGAGCCAGATCATGGGCGTCGACCTCTCGCCGGAAATGGTCGAGCGCTGCCGGAAGCGCTTCCCCGGCATGGAGATCCGCAAGCACGACATCAGCCGGCGCCTCTTCGACGAGGCCACCGTCGACTCGATCGTCCTCTGCTCCATCCTGCACGAGGTCTTCACCTACGGCGACTACGACCTCGGCGCGGTGCGGCGCACGCTGCGTCTCTGCGCGGAGGCCCTCAAACCCGGCGGGCGCGTGGTCATCCGCGACGGGCTCAAGCCGGCGCGCGAGGACTTCGTCTTCATGACCTTCCACAACGCCGCGGCCCACGACAAGTTCGTGCGCTTCGCCGCGGAGTTCGGCCGCGCCGGCATCGGCTACCAGGTCTTCGAGGGGCGCATCCGCCTCCGCCGCGGCGACGCCATGGAATTCCTGACGAAATACTTCTACGACAAGAACTGGAAATACGAGGTCAAGGAGCAGTTCGGGGTCTTCTCCCTGAAAGGCTGGGCCCAGGAACTCGACCGCTGCGGTCTCAAGGTCGTGCACAAGGAGAGCTACCTGCTGAACTGGCTCCGCACGCGGCATTGGGAGAAGGACGTCCTGCTCGAGGTGAAGACCGGCCGCGGCTGGCGGCCGACCGATTATCCCCATTCCACCATGCTCATCGTGGGGGGGAAATGAGCGGCCTGCTGCTCGCCGCCCTGCTGGCGCAGGCGGATCCGCCGCTGAACTCCCCCGAGGCGCCGGTCCGCCTCCGCGCCCTGGAGGAGCTCGCCCGCCGCGAGCGCCGGAGCTCGGCCGCGCGGGTCGTGCCGCTGCTGGCCGACCGGGATCCCGGCGTGGCCTGGCAGGCCGCGTTCACGCTGCTCGCCATGGAGGCGCGGGACGTCGCGCCCTCGCTGGTCCCGCTGCTCAAGGACGCGGCGGGGGAGCTGCGCCCCAACGTGGTCCATGCGCTTGGACGCCTGGGACGCCCGGAACACGGGCCGCTCGTGGCGCCGCTGCTGGAGGACGCCGTGGACGACGTCCGCGTCGCCGCCGTGCGCCTCCTGGGGGAGCTGGGCTCCCGCGCCCATGCGGGCGCCGTGGCGAAACAACTCGGGCATCCCGACCCCGCCCACCGCCTCGCCGCGCTGACCTCGCTCGCCGACATGGGGGCCCGGGATTTCGCCGCGCCCATCGCCGAGCGGCTCGGCGACGCCCAGTTCCTGGTGCGCTGGGAGGCGGCGCGCGCGCTGGGCCGCCTCCGCGCCTCGGAGCACGCCACCGCCGTGATCGCGCTGCTGCAGGACGAGGGCGCCGAGCCCCCGGTGATCGAGGCGATCGGCGCCCTGGGACGCCGCGACAGCGCCCCGCACCTGCTGCCCTACCTGGAGCATTTCGACCCGGGCATCCGCTGGCGCGCCGTGCGCGCGCTCGGCCAGATCGACGCCTTCGAGGACGCCGCCCCGCTGGTCGCGGCCCTGGGGGACCTCGAGGACTACGTCCGCCTCATGGCGGTCCGCGCGCTGGGGGAGCTCGGGTCGCGCGCCTCCGCCGGGGCGGTTTTCGAACGGCTCCGGGATCCGAACACGGAGGTGGTCCACGCGGCGTTCTGGGAGACGCTGTATCTCGGCGGCGCGGCGGAGGAGAAGGCGCTCCCCGGGCTGCTCGGGCACCCGGACCCCGTCGTGCGCGAGGCGGCGCTCGAGCTGCTCGCGGCGGGCGGCCGGAGGGAGTCGCTGCCCGCCGTCCGGACGCTGCTGCGGGATTCCGACGGGGCGTTCCGCTGGCGCGTCGTCCGCGCCTTGGGCCGTCTCGGGGAGGACCCCGCCGTGCTGAAGGAGGCGCTGGCGAAGGGCGATCCCTTGACGCGTCCGCAGGCCGTCTTCGCGCTGGCCCGCGTCGCCCCAGGGGAGACCGGACCGCTCGAGGCGCTGCTGCAGGAGGCGGCGTCCCCGCTGCGCCTGGCCGCGGGCTTCGCGCTCGGGCGCGGCGGACGCCCGGAGCAGCGCCGCCGGCTCGCCGAGTTCCTCGAACATTCCCGGGATCCGGACTACCGGCACCTCGCGGATGAACTCCTCGACCTGCTCCTCCGCCGCCACGCGCCGGCCCTCGCGGCGGGGCTGGAGCGCGACCTCAAGGCCGCGAAACGCATCGAAACGCGCGCCGATCTGGACGCGCTCCTGAACCAGGGCGGGATCGCGCTCTCCGGCGCCCCGCCGGGCCCCCTGAAACGCCGGCTCCCCGCGGGGACCTCGTTGAAGGCCCGGCACTGGATCTCCGCCGCGCTCGGGGAGGAGCTCCGCCTGGTGCCGTCCCCGGAGGGCCTCCGGGCGCTGGAAGCGGACGCGGCCTTCGAGCTCTGGCAGAAGAGGCTCGACGGAGAATAGCCGGGCTCCCTATAATCGCGCCGCGCATGGCGCTCGACACGGACATCCGCATCGCCCGGCAGACCCGCCTTCGTCCCGTCCTCGACATCGCCCGCGAACTCGGGATCCCCGGGGACTGCGTGGAACTCCACGGCCCCCACAAGGCGAAGATCCGTCTCGAGGCCCTCTCCCGCCTGGGCCCGCCGCGGGCGAAACTCGTCGTCGTCACGGCGATGACCCCGACGCCGCTCGGCGAGGGAAAGACCGTCAACAGCATCGGGCTCTCCCTGGGCCTCAACAGGATCGGGAAGAAGACCATCGTGGCGCTGCGCCAGCCCTCGCTCGGGCCCTTCTTCGGCGTCAAGGGCGGCGCGGCGGGCGGCGGGCGCTCGCAGGTCCTGCCGATGGACGACATCAATCTGCGGCTGACGGGGGACATCGACGCCGTCGCCTCCGCCCACAACCTGCTCGCCGCGCTGATCGACAACCACCTCTATCACGGGAACGCCCGGAAGCTCGACGCGGACTCGATCACCTGGCGGCGCGTGGTCGACATGAACGACCGCGCCTTGCGGTCCATCCGCGTCTCCGTCGGCGGCAGGGCGGAGCGCGCGACCGGCTTCGACATCGCGGTGACCAGCGAGGTGATGGCGATCCTCGCGCTGGCTTCTTCGTACAAGGACCTGCGCGCGCGGCTGGGGCGCATCATCGTGGGCCGGACGAAGAACGGCGACCCCGTGACCACGGAGGATCTGAAGGCCGCGGGGGCGATGGCGGTTCTGATCCGCGACGCGTTCAAGCCCAACCTGCTGCAGACGATCGAGGGCACGCCCGCGATCATCCATGCGGGGCCCTTCGCGAACATCGCCCACGGAAACAGCTCGGTGGTCGCGGATCACGTCGCCGTGCGCTGCGCGGACTACGTCGTGACCGAGAGCGGCTTCGGGGCGGATCTCGGCTTCGAGAAGTTCATGGACATCAAGATGCGGGCGGGCGGCATCGCGCCCTCGGCGGCGATGATCGTGGCGACGGTGCGCGCCTGCAAGCTGCACGGGGGCACGCTGACGATCAGGCCGGGGCAGGGCCTTCCCCCGGAGCTGCTGCGCGAGGATCCCGACGCGGTGGCGAGAGGCGCCTGCAACCTCGCCCGCATGGTGGGCATCGTCCGGAAGGCGGGCCTGCCGGCGGTCGTGGCGATCAACCGCTTTCCGGACGACACGGACCGGGAGCTCGACGCGGTCCGGAAGGCCGCGCGGGACGCGGGCGCTCACGGCGTGGAGCTGATCGAGGCCTACGCGCGCGGCGGGGAGGGCGCGACGGACGCCGCGAAGGCGGTGGTCGCGGCCGCGGAGTCTCCGTCGCAGCCCCGGTCCTTCTACGAGCTGGACCGGCCCGTGAAGGAGAAGATCGAGACCATCGCGCGGGACGTCTACGGCGCCGCGGGGGTGGACTATGCGGCGCGGGCCGAGGAAGATATCGCCCGGTACACCGCCTGGGGGCTCGGGGGGCTCGCGATCTGCATGGCGAAGACGCAGCTGTCGCTCTCCCACGATCCGGCCCTGCGCGGCGCGCCCTCGGGATTCCGCGTGCCCATCCAGGAAGTGCGGGTGTCCGCGGGCGCCGGGTTCCTGTATCCGCTGCTCGGCGACGTCATGACGATGCCCGGGCTGCCGACGACGCCGTCCTCGGAGCACATGGACATCGACGAACACGGGAACCTCACGGGGGTTTCGACATGAGCGCGCGGATTTTGAAGGCGGATGCGGCGGCGGGCGTGCGGCAGCGCGCGCTCGAGGACCTGAAGACCCTGGCGAGCCCCCCCAAGGTGGTGGCGATCCACAACCCCGAGCATCCGGCGGCGCGCTATTACCTCAAGGCGCAGCGGAAGACCTGCCTCGAGGCGGGCGTCGACTACGAGGTCCGCGAGATCCCCTTCGGCGCGGAACCCGCGACGGTGATCCGCTGGATCGAGGACCTGAACCGCGACCCGAAGGTCTCCGGCATCACGGTGCACACGCCGCTTCCCGCGGGTTTCGACGTGGACCGCATCATGGGCGCGGTTTCGCCGCGCAAGGACATCGAGGGCATCCACCCCGAGAACCTCGGCCGCCTGGCGTTCGGGGAGCACTTCCCGGCGCCCTGCGCGGCGAGCGCGGCGGTCGAACTGGCCCGCGCGGCGCTGCCGACGTTCAAGGGGCTCGACGCCGTCGTCGTGGGGCGCAGCGCCCTCGTCGGCAAGGCCATCGTGCTGCTGCTCCTGCAGTCGAAGGGCGAGGCGCCCACGCCGACGCTCTGCCATACCGCGACGAAGGATCTCGGGGCCCATACGGTGAAGGCCGATCTTCTCTTCGCGGCGGCGGGCCGTGCGGGGCTCATCCGCGGCTCGATGATCAAGACGGGCGCCGTGGTCATCGACGTCGGCATCAACGAGACGGCGGAAGGCAAGCTGGTCGGGGACGTGGTCTTCGACGAGGCGGTCCAGGTCGCCGCGGCCGTCACGCCGGTGCCCGGAGGCGTGGGTCCCGTCTGCCACTCGATCCTGCTGCGCAACATCGCCGCCTGCGCCCGACTGAAGTGACTCAGCGCCGGGACTTGTACCAGGCGACGAAGTCGCGGATCCCCTGCTCGATCGTCACCGTGGGGGCGTAGCCCAGGTTCTTCCGGGCCTTGTCGATCGAGGCGAAGGTCCGCTTCACGTCCCCCGGCTGCTCGGGGAGCTGCTTGATCCGCGGCGTCTTCCCGACGTGCTCGCCGATCAGCTCGATGAGGCGGCGCAGCGTCACGGTGCGGGACTCGCCCAGGTTGTAGATCTCGAAGCGGTCCTTGCGGTCCAGCGCCCCGAGGATGCCCTGGAGGATGTCGCTGATGTACGTGTAGTCGCGCTCCGTCGTGCCGTCGCCGAACATCGGGATCTCCCGTCCCTCGGAAATCGCGGCGGTGAACGCGCGGATCGCCATGTCGGGGCGCTGCCGCGGCCCGTAGACCGTGAAGAACCTCAGGCAGGTGGCTTGGATGCCGTGCAGCTCGGAGTAGATGCGCACGTAGTGCTCGCCCAGCAGCTTGGTGACGGCGTAGGGGGAGACGGGCTGCAGGTCGAGGTCGTCCTCGCGGGAGGGCGCCGCGCCGTTGCCGTAGACCGAGGAGCTCGAGGCGAAGACGAAGCGCGGCACGCCGCTGCGGCGGCAGGCCTCGAGCAGGCCGAGCGTGCCGGCGACGTTGACGGACTCGTACAGCGCGGGGTCCTTCAGCGAGGGCCGCACGCCGGCGCGGGCGGCGAGATGGATGAGCACGTCCGGCTTCTCCTGCGCGACGAGCGGCGCGGCCTCGCGGAGGTCGCGTTCGTGGAGGCGGAACCCGGACGTCGGCAGATTCGCGCGTTTCAGCGCGGGATCGTAGTAGTCGTTGAGATCGTCGATGACGGCGACGTCGTCGCCGCGGGCGATGAGCCGTTCGAGGAGATGGGAGCCGATGAACCCGGCCCCGCCGGTCAGAAGGATTTTCATCTTGTGGTGAGTCCAGGTCGATCAGCGGCTGTTACGGGGAACGATTCCGCCGTCAACGGACCTTTCAACGCGTGAATCAATCCTATCGAACCACTAGCGGGCGGTCAGCCGACCCTGGAACAGCGAGAGGAAGGCGACGTACGTGAAGCCGCAGAAGAAGAGCAGCTGGAAGGGGATGGCGCCGTACATGCCGTGCTGGAAGGACTGCCAGATGATCCAGCCGAAGCCGAGCCCGAGGACGAGTTCGAGGAAGGGGAGGATCCTCTTCAGCGTGACCTTGTATTTCTTCCCCATGAACGTCTCGGCGTTTTTCTGCAGCGCGTACTTGGGGGTGCGGACGAACTCGCCGCCGCGCGTGAAGAAGCCCTCGACGACCGCGCGCGCGTTCGAGATGCACATGCCGATGCCCATCGCCAGCAGCATGGGCGTGTAGAAGATCGTGCGCACGACGCCGCGCCAGCCGTAGATCTCGCGCTGGGACGTGAGGTAGAACACGCAGCCCGAGAGGGTCGCGAGCGCGAAGACGGCGAGGTCGAGGATCACGCTCGTCTGCATCTCGAGCTTCGGGCGGAAGTACGTGACGGGGAAGAGGAGCAGCGCCAGGACGAGCGTCAGGATGTAGGCGGTGTTGCCCGTGAGGTGCAGCGCGCCCTCCATCTTGACGTGCAGGGGGATCTTCGCGCTGAGGACGTCGCCGAGCAGCTTCTTCGAGGTCTGGATCGAGCCCTTGACCCAGCGGTGCTGCTGGCTCTTGAAGCCGTTCATGTCGACGGGCAGCTCCGCGGGCGTCACGACCCAGGGCAGGAACACGAAGCGCCAGCCCTTGAGCTGCGCGCGGAAGGACAGGTCGAGGTCCTCCGTCAGCGTGTCGTGCTGCCAGCCGCCGGCGTCGCTGATCGTCGAGGTCCGCCAGATCCCCGCGGTGCCCGAGAAGTTGAAGAAGCGGCCGCCGCGGTTGCGCGCGGCGTGCTCCATCACGAAGTGGCCGTCGAGGAAGATCGACTGCAGCCGCGTGAGGATCGAGTACTCCTTGTTGAGGTGGCCCCAGCGGGCCTGGACGCAGCCGACCTTCCCGTCCGTGAAGTGATGCACGGTCTTCTCGAGGAAGTCGGGCTGGGGGACGAAGTCCGCGTCGAAGAGCGCGACGAATTCGCCCTTGGCGGTCTTGAGGCCGTTGTCGAGGGCGCCGGCCTTGTAGCCGCCGCGGTCGGAGCGGTGGACGTATTCGATGTCCACGCCCTGCGCCTTCCACTCCTCCACCTTGCGGCGCGCGAGCTCGACGGTCTCGTCGGTGGAGTCGTCGAGCACCTGGATCTGCAGCTTCTCGCGCGGATACGCGATGCGGCAGGAGGCGTCGATGAGCCGCTCGGCCACGTAGAGCTCGTTGAAGATCGGCAGCTGCACGGTCACGACGGGCAGCGTCTCGAAGGCCTTTTCGATCTTGGGGTCCTTCTTGGCGTGCCGGTAGTACAGGAACACCATCAGGTAGCGGTGAAAGCCGTAGAGACAGAG
This sequence comes from uncultured Planctomycetales bacterium, assembly GCA_964619955.1. Classification (GTDB taxonomy): domain Bacteria; phylum Planctomycetota; class MHYJ01; order MHYJ01; family JACPRB01; genus JACQFK01. Next base: position 15,146 of record CAZUJF010000049.1, on the reverse strand, counting down.
CAGCGCCAGGATGGTGAAATAGGTATACATCACCACCAGGCCGATGGCGCTGCCGGAGCCCGTGACGGGTAAGGCTAGAAGCGACTTCACCGTATATTCCCTGCCTTGATGGTCGAAAGCGGTTTCGTATTATAGGGGCAACCCATAAGGGATCAAGGGGAAAAGACTGGGAATGAGATGCTTACGGCTGGCGCACGTCAATCTGCGCGTCGAGCGGCTGGAGGAGGCCGTGCGCTTCTACCGGGAGGGGCTGGGTCTCCAGGATATGGAACGCGGCGACGCCCCGGGACGCGGCGCCTGGTTTCGTCTGGGGGATTCGGAACTGCATCTTTCGGAGGATGCGGTCCCGCAGCCGTCCTCGAAGCGGCACTTCGCGGTGGAGGTGGATGATCTGGACGCGGCCCGAAGCGCCGTCGTCCGGGCGGGCGCACGGGTGGAGAAGGAGGAGGCGGGCCGTTTCTGGACGCGGGACCCGTCCGGCAACCGCATCGAAATCGTCCGGTCGGGGACTTTGGTGTAGGATGGCGGCCTTCATGCAGGTCACCGTCCAGCTCTTCGGCCCGCTCGCGGAACAGGCGGGCACGGCGCGTCTCGAGGTGTCCACCTCGGGCGGCACGGTGGACGACGTCCTCGTGGCGCTGCAGGCCGCGGTGCCCGGGCTGCGGCTCGTGAACGTGCGGTATGCCGTGAACACGGACTATGCGGGCCCGGCGTCCGCCGTTTCCCCGGGGGACGTGGTCTCCCTCATCCCGCCGGTCGGAGGAGGATAAACGGTGTTCAAGATCACGACGGAGCCGCTCTCGCTCGATGAAGCCCACGCGGCGGTGCGCCGGGACGATTGCGGCGCGGTCTGCCTCTTCATCGGGGTGGTGCGCGACCATCACGACGGCAGGCGGGTCGCGTCGATCTCGTACAGCGCGTTCGCGGAGATGGCGGAGAAGGAGTTCGCCCGCCTCGCCGCGGAGGCGAAGGCGCGCTGGAAGATCGGGGAGCTCTATCTCGCGCACCGGACGGGGAAGCTGGCGGTCGGGGACGCGAGCGTCGTGATCGCGGTCTCGGCGCCGCACCGGGCGGAGTCCTTCGAGGCCTGCCGCTACGCGATCGAGGAGCTGAAGAAGCAGGCGCCGATCTGGAAGGAGGAATTCTACGAGGCGGGCGGCAAGTCCTGGGTCTCCTCGTGAAGTCGCTCACCGAGCACCTCTGGTTCGAGACGGCCGAGCGCGTGGAGTTCGTCAACATCACCGCCCAGGTCGAGGAGCTCGTGCGCCGGTCCGGCATCCGGGAGGGCATGGTGCTGGTGAACGCGATGCACATCACGGCGAGCGTGTTCGTGAACGACGACGAGCGCGGCCTGCACGCGGACATGAAGCGCTTTCTCGACAAGCTCTGTCCGCACGAGCCCGTGGAGCAGTGGCGCCACAACGACACGGGGGAGGACAACGCGGACGCGCACCTCAAGCGGCAGTTGTTCGGGCGCGAGGTGGTGGCGGCGGTGACGGCGGGCAGACTAGACCTCGGCCCCTGGGAGCAGATCTTCTACGGCGAATTCGACGGCCGCCGCCGCAAGCGCGTGCTGGTCAAGGTGATCGGGGAGTAGGCTTGGGCGGAAGGTCCCTTGTCTGAGGTTCCAAGGCCTGTTAGGGTTTGCTCGTGGCGCGGAAGACAAGGGGCTCCCGACGCATCGTGATCATTGCCGGCCCCAACGGGGCCGGCAAGACCACGTTCGCCGAGCAGTTTCTCCTCGATGAGGCTGAATGTCCCGGGTTCATCAATGCGGATCTCATCGCCCGGGGTCTGTCCCCCTTTGCGCCCGGGACGGTCGACTTCGAAGCCGGTCGGATAATGCTGTCCCAAATCCGGGCTCACGCGAAGGCGGGGAAGAATTTTGCCTTCGAGACGACCCTGAGCGGGATGGCCCACGCCCGGCTGATCCCGCGGTGGCAGTCCGCCGGCTACCGCGTGAATCTGGTGTTTCTGAGTCTGCCGCAGGTGGAGATCGCCCTGGCGCGCATTCGGGCTCGCGTGGCGCAGGGAGGGCATGATGTCCCCGAGCCCGTCGTGCGCAGACGTTTCGAACGGGGCCTGCGGAATTTCGAGCAGGTATACCGTAGACTGGTGGATAGCTGGGCCTTGTACGACAGTTCAGGGCCTGCTCCGGTGTTGATCCACGCAGGAGACAAGACATGACGCGGAAAATGGCTTCCAAGGACCCCGTCATCCGGGGATCGCTGGCAGCCATGCGCCGGGCCGCGCGCGCCGCGCGCGCGCTCGCCCTGGAGACCGGCACGCCGCTCTACATCTGGCGCGATGGCCGTGTCGTCAATCTGAACCCCCGGGGACGCCTTAAGAAGAGCCGGCGCTCCCGCCGCACCTGCTGATCCCCCGATCCCCGGGTGTCTCAACCCCGGCCGGCGCCGACGAGGAGGAAGGGGGCCCAGAAGTAGGGATGGGCCCGGCGGGGATCCTTCAGGAGGGAGAGCTGCGCGCGGCGCAGGGCGGCGGCGAAGGGCACGCCCGGCTCCTGGGCGGCGTAGAACGCGGCCATGAGCTCGCGCGTGGCGTCGTCGGCCACCTGCCACTGAGAGAGCACCGTCGCGGGCGCCCCGGCCGCGAAGAGCGCCCAGGTCAGGCCGACCACGCCCTCGCCCGCGACCTGACGGCCCAGCGCGGTCTCGCAGGCCGAGAGCACCACCAGCTCCGCCCGCAGGTCCAGGTCCATGATCTCCCGCGCGTGCAGCAGCCCGTCGTTCGCCCCGTCCCGGCCGAGGACCACGAACGAGTAGAGCGGCGAGGCCTCGTCCACCTTCCCGTGCGTCGAGACGTGGATGCGCCGCGCCCTCCCGAGCTCCGCCTTCGCCCGCGTCTCCGTCGCCGCGGGCCCCGTCAGCGGCTCGACCCCGAAGCGCTTCGCCAGCGCCCCGAGCTCGGCCGCCGCGTGCTCGAGATCCGCGAAGCCCGGGGGCATCTCCGGGGCGCCCAGCGCCAGGAAGGGCGCCGCCCCCTTCGCCCCCTCGTCCCGGCGCCTGGCCGCCGCGTCCTCCATCCTCAGCAGCGCCGTCGCGGACGGCGCGAAGGACACGGTCCAGCGCTCCACGAGGTGCCGCCCGCCCGCGTCCCGCAGCGCCTGGAACGGCAGCCCGTGCAGGACGCCGTCGGGGGAGATCACGAGGTGCGCGACGTCGCCGAGCGCCTCCCCGGCGGGCGCGACCAGCAGGTCGTAGAGCTCCCGCGCCCCCGCCTCGTATTCGCCGCCCGCGCGCGAGCAGGCCGCCCAGAAGGACTCGACCTTCGCGCGGAGCTGCTCCGGGGAGATCTTGAGGCGGCGGACCTGGAGCCGCGCGGCCTCCGGGCCGGGGGAGACGACGAAGAGGAGGACCTCGTCGAAGCCCAGGACGTAGGACAGGATCGCCGCGCGGGGCGGGCCGGAGAGCAGGCGCCGGTGGATCTCCCCGAGCGGCGCCGGGCGGAAGCGCCCGCGCAGGGCCTCGAGCTGCGGATGCCGCGCGAAGACCTCGCGCCGGAACTCGTCGAGCCCCTCCCGCTCCTTCGCGATGCGCCCCTGCAGCTCCTCGCGCTCGTCGCTCAGCACCGCCGCGCCGAGCCGGAGCTCCAGCGCCCGCAGGTCCGACTCCCGGCGCTCCTCCCCCGCGCGCTCCTCCGCGGACATCGATTTCACGAGGCGGTTCGCCCCGCCGCCGAAGAGGTCCAGCAGCGTGCGCGCCTTGCCTTCCTCGGACACGGCGAAGGCCTCGGCGGGGCGGTCCATGGCGGCCAGGACGTCGGCCAGCAGGTAATAGAGCGGCGCGTGCTGCGCCAGGTAGCTTTGCTTGAGCGCCGGGTCGCGCAGGCCCCCCCGGGACTGCTCCAGGAGATCGATCGCCCGCCGCAGCGCCGCGACCGCCGCGGGGCGGTCCGCGGGGCCGTCGCGGAGGGCGGCGGTCCGCGCGAAGGAGAGCTCCACCGTGAAGCGGGCCTGGGCGGAGCCTGAGGCCGCGGCCTCCTTCGCGGCCGCCCCGAGTTCCGCGAAGGCTCCGGCGAAGGCCCGGCGCACGGTGAGGATGTCCGCCACGTTGCAGCGGGCGATGGCGGCGAGGGCGGGGTTGCCGACCTGGGCGGCCTCCGCGACGCAGAGCCGGTACTGCGCGAGGGCGGCGTCGAGGTCCCCCTGGGTGCGCCGGATGATCGCGAGGTTGTTGCGCGCGGTGACGAGAGTGGGGCGGTCGCCGGTCTCCTCGAGGATCTTGAAGGCGGCCTCGAGGCGCCCGGCGGCCTCGGGCAGACGGCCGAGCTGCCGGAGGGTTTCGCCGAGGTTGTTGAGGAGGGTGCCGGTGACCCGGGGGAGCTTGAGCGCGGTCCAGAGCGCGAGGGCCTCCTCCAGGTTCTCGAGCGCCTTGGCGTGCTCGCCCGCCGCGAGGCGGATGAGGCCCATGGAGTTGAGCAGCTTGGCGCGGTTGGGCTCCTGTCCCGGACCGACCGCCTGGCGGAGCCCCTCGAACGTCGCCGCCAGGGCGGCGCCGAGGTCGCCGAGCTGCCACTGGACCGTGGCGAGCTCGTGGAGCGCCTGGATGCGCTCCTCGAGGAGTTCGGGTCCGGCCGCGCGGGCGACGGCCTCCTCCTGCCGGCGCAGGGCCTCCCGGAGCTCGCCGCGGCGGAGGTGGACCATGCCGAGGAACTTGAGGGCGGTGACGCGTTCGGCCTTCAGGTCGCCCCGCTCGGCCAGGTCGAGGGCCTTCCGGAGCTCGCCGAGGCCCTCTTCGGTGAGGTTGGCGTCCGAGAGCGCGAAGCCCAGCCAGGCCCCCGCCATGGCGCGGGTCTCCGGGTCCTTCGCCTCGACGGCGAAGCCGAGGGCCTTGCGCAGGACCGGGACGGCCTCCCCCGGCCGCTGTTGGGTGGCGGTGCAGACGCCGCGGGTGAACCAGGCCTGGGCGAGCAGATCGGCGCGCTTCGAGGCCTCGGCGAGCTCGACGGCGAGGGCGATCGCGCGCAGGCCTTCGGCGGGCTCGCCGGCGGTGGCGAGCTCCACGGCGGCCTCGCAGAAGGCCCCGACCGCCCGGGTGCAGAGCATCTCGGGGTGCCGCCGGACCAGGTCCGCGCGCGCGGCGGCGTCCGCCTGGTCGAGGCGCCGGATGAAGACGACGGCCGCGGGCACCTGGGCGGTCCAGCGCCAGCGGCCGTTCTCCCGGCGGAAGTCCGCCCACCACCAGGTCCGGGGCTCGTCCGGATACGCGCCGTCGCCCGGGAGCATCCGGCCGGTGAAGGAGATGCGGGCCGAGGCGTCGTCGCCGTCGAAGGAGAACTCGTCCACCTTGAGGCCGCTCACGGCGGGGGAGGGGGCGCCGAGCTTCCCCATCGTCTCGCGCTGCTCCGCGCCGGGGGTCCAGAAGGCGGCGGCCGCGGCGGGATCCGGCTTCGCGACGGCGGCGAAGTAGCCCTCGACGGCCGCGCGCACGCCGGCCTCGTCGGGCGCGGCCTGGAGGAGCAGCAGCGCGGCGAGGAGGCTCACGGCGCCTTGACCGCCGCGAGCAGCGCCTTGGCCGCCGCGAAGTCGATCTTGCCGTGGCCCCAGAAGGGGTTGGGGGTGCTTCCCGTCGCCTTGTCCCGCGTCGCATGCCGGCGGAGCAGCTCGTGGACCTCGGCCACGCTGAGCGAGGGGTTCTTCTGGAACATGAGGGCCACCAGGCCGGCGACGTAGGGCGTCGAGGCGCTGGTCCCGTTGAAGTACGAGTAGCGGCCGGAGGACTCGACCAGGCCGCCGGGGGGGACGTCGCCGCCCCGGGCGGCGGCGTGGTACTGCCCGGGGGCCGTGACGTCCGGCTTCGGCTCCCCGGTGCGGCGCGGACCGGGGTTGGAGTAGTCGGAGAGGAGGCCGGCGGAGAGGGGCACGAACTGGGCGCCCTGCTTGCGGCCGGCGAACTGCTTCTTGCCGCCGATGTCGACCTCGGCGTTGAAGTCGTAGCTGCCGACCGTGACGGCCTGCAGCGCGGTGCCGGGGCTGTTGATCTGCTTGCCGGCGTCGGCCCCCGGCCCGCTGAACGCCAGGGCCCCCGTGCCGGAGAGGCGGCCGATGTAGGCGTCGGCCTGCACGGCCTTGCCGGAGGCGGTCCAGAGCTCGATCGCGTAGCTGCCGGGCTCGGCGGCCGTCTGGATCTGGACGTGCCGGGTGATGGCGTGGGTGGAGCCGGCGACCTTGGAGGCGTCGATGAGGGCGGCGCCCGCGGAGCGCCAGCGGAGATCGGCGGCGTCGGAGGCGCCGAAGATCACCGCCACGAGGGCCCGCGTGGCGGGCGGCACGGTCCACTCGATCCGGGCGGGCGCGGCCGGCCCGCCGAGCGTCGCGGCGGCGTGGAGCTTCTCCCGGCCGTCGTTGCCCGCCGCGATGCAGATCGTGCGCCCCTTCACGCCGGGGGCGAAGCGGGCGTCGATCTGCCGCTCCAGCACGTGCACGCCGTCGCGGCCGCCGAACTGGCCGCCGTAGCTGCAGGAGAAGACGACCGGACGGGACCCGAGGAGCCCGTCGATCCAGCTGCAGGCCGCGCCCAGCAGGTAGGTGTTCTCCAGGCCCCGCCCGGAGCCGCCCCCGACGCGGACGGCGACCAGGTCCGCCTCCGGCGCGACGCCCGAGTAGCGCCGGTCGGGGTAGGCGCGCCCGTTGCCGGCGGCGACGCCGGCGCAGGAGGTGCCGTGGCCGTTCACGTCCGTGGGCCCGATCTTCCGCGCGCCGGAGCGCAGTTCGGCGGTGAGATCGTCGCGGGTCCAGACGACGCCCACGGGGGCGCCGTTGGGGTAGGAGACGGGGGCGCGGCCGCCGGGGGTGCCGGGCTTGGCGGTGGTGTCCCAGAACCAGGCGATGCGCGAGACGGGAAGGTTCTGGGCGTCGGTGGCGATGAAGTCGGGGTGCCGGAAGTCGAGCCCGGAGTCGACGATGACGACGGTCGTGCCGCGGCCGCGGAGGCCGGCGAGACCGCCGCGGACGATGGGCTCGCTGGTGGCGCGGGAGGGGGCGGGCTCGACGGGGGGCGCCGGCGGCGGGATCTGCATGAGGTTGCCCTGGTCGACCCAGATCAGGCCGGGGGCGCCGAGGGCGGCGAGCTGGACGTCGCGGCGGTTGGGGACATAGGCGTCGGCGAAGCGCCCGAAGCGGGTGATGGGGTGGGTCCCGTCGACCTTGAAGGCGGCGCAGGCCTCCTCGGTCTTGAACTCGAAGTGCCAGGGGGCGTAGAGGGCGGCCTCGGCGCGAACGACGGGCCGGGCGGCGGGGGAGGGGTCGGTCCCGGGCGAGGCGACGTCGACCTCGGGCGCCTCGAAGCGGGCGAGGGGATCGGCCGCGAGGGCGACGACGCTTTCGGGCCCGGGCCCGGCCGGCGCGGCCGGCGGAGCGCCGCATCCCGGGGCGGCAAGGAAGGCGAGGACGAGGGCGGCGCCGAGCGGTCTCATCATGGTGCGGATCTCCGATTTTCGGGAAAGTCTAGACCGCGCCGGCCGCGGGGGCCACCCATAACGCGGCGGGGGATCAAGCGCCTCGGCGTCCCGTTCCACTCGTTCCAGAACTCTGCGAACGGCTCCACGGGAATCACGTGGCCCGGGATCCCGCACCGCAAGCGCGCGCGGGTGAAGGTGCCGGGGCAACCTACGGATTGAAGTTAGTCGAACCCCTAGCGCGAGACGTTCCACCCCTCCTTCGGCCGCAGGGCCTTCGTCGCGAGGTCGTCCGCCGGCGCGCGCTTCGACGCCCACTCGGCCGGCTTGATCCACACGCCGCCGCTGACGAAGATCGCGGATGAGCCCGACACCGTCACGCTGCACTGCGTCGCGCAGGACTTCACCGCGGGCAGCCGCTCCACGGGGTAGCCGTCGACGAGCCAGGCCGGGTCCCATCCCGACTTCTCCGCGAGCCCCTCGGTCGCGAGCGCGGCGAGCAGCGAGAGGTCGCCGAGTCCGGCGAGGTCGGCCCAGGGCAGCAGCGTCCGCAGGAGGGCGTCGAAGTTCGCGTTGCAGGCCTCCACGAAGGCCCGCGCGGCGGGGCTGGCGTCCGCGAGCGTGCTCTGCGGGTTGCCGAGCAGGCCGCCGTTGACCTTGATCGAGGTCCCGCGGAGCTCGAAGGCGAGGCCGTCGGGCGAGGCGCGCAGGGCGTCGTAATTCGATTCCAGGGAGAAGCGGTGCTCCCGCTCGGGGCGGTCGATGCGGCTCCGGTAGCTCGTCAGCGCCGGTACCGGCGACGGCAGGACGCCGAGGGCGAGCTGCTTGAGCCGGTAGTCGGCCTCCACGCAGACGAACGCGAAGCGCGTGTCGGGCTCCACCCCGAACCAGGTCACGGGCTGCGGGCCGCCCGCCTCCGCGATCTGCTCGCAGGCCTTCTTGAAGCCGGTCACCTGCGCCGCCGGCCCCACGGCTTTGGCCTTCGCCGCCACCCGTTCGTGGATCTCCTTCGTGATCTCGATGTCGCAGCCGAGGCGGTCGGGCCGCTTGCCGCCCGAGAAGGCCCGCAGGGCGACGGCGAAGTCGTCCAGGTGCAGCAGCGGCCGTCCCGTGAGCTTCCCGAGGGGGCGGAAGCGCGACGTGGTGTCGAAGGGTTCCGCGGGGCCCGCGACGACGAGGTCCTGCTCCTCGGGGTAGACGAAGACGTAGCGGAGGCGTGTGAGGCCGCCGAGCCAGCGGATTTCGGGGGGGACGGGTTTGCCGGCGTCGACCGCGCGCTTCGCCTCGGCGGCGAGGCGGGGCAGCGAGACGTGGAGGAGTTGGGGGTCCTTGGGGAGCGCGCGGGCCGTCTTGCGGATCTCCGCGAGGCGGGGGTCGGGATCGAGGCTGCGGCTGCGCAGCACGCCCGCCGGGTCGACGTGGACGCCCTGCGGGTCGTAGGCCCCGGCGGCGGCCTGGAGCGCCAGCGCGAGGAGGATCATGCCTATTGATACGAGCGGTGCCTCATCCGGACTTCGCGGAAGCGGTCGGGTCCGGCCTGGAGCATCTCAAGAAAGCAAGGTCGCCACTTTGGCCAAGACCTCGGCGGTGAAGGGGGCGGGTGCTTTTCCGAGGTAGGAGGCTTGGTGGGCCCGCCAATCCAGGCTCTTGATCTGATCGGAAAGAAGCGCGCCCTTCACCTTGAGTCCCTGGGGCAGCGCGACTTCGAAGGGATAGCCCTTGATCTGCCGGGTGATCGGGCAGACGAGTGCCAGTCCCGTCTTCCGGTTGTAGGGCTCCGGGGAAACGACGAACGCCGGGCGGTGGCCCGCCTGCTCATGCCCCGCCTGGGGGCTGAATTCCAGCCAGACGAAATCCCCCCGGGCGGGCACGTAGGCTGCGGACACTACCAGGCCTCCCGGCCTTTGGGCTTGCCGGTGGGGACCTCGTCGTGGAGATTCTCCGGAGTGATCTCCGCCAGCAGGGTCTCCAGTCGAAAGCGGCGGGGGCGGAGCGGACGGATCAGAAGGGCGCCTTTCTGGAGACTGAGATCGACTCTGCCCCCCGCCTCCACCTGGGCTTCCTTGGCGAAACTCTTGGGGATCCTCAGGCCCAGGCTGTTGCCCCACTTCTGAATCTTCGTGATCACGCTCCGCCTCCTGTATACACAAAGAGTATACATCTCCAATGAGGTAAGCTCAAGGTCCCGCGGTCCGATGGGGTATGATCTGGCGAAGCTGTTCGACGAACGGGCGATCAAGCAGGTCTTGGGTTATCCGGCCTGATCCGCCAAGGAGGACGCGTGAACCGGAAGATCGGACTGTTCGGGTACGACTGGGATGCCATCGCCGGCCTGCTTGCCGCTGGCATCGCCATCATCCTTCACCTCCTGCACGTCGTTCACGAGGAGGTCGTGGTCTCTATCCTCTTGGCGCTGCTGGGCCTGCTCTTCGTCAATTTCATGCGGCACACCCACCACAATGAGGCGACCGCAGGACAGGTCGACCGGATCGAGCAGGCGGTCGAGCGCGTCTCGTCGAAACTGGACTCCCCGGAGGTGCTGCTGGTCGGACCCCGCAGCCTCAGAACGGTACATGACCGCTTTCTGCGTGACATGAAGGGGGACACGGTGTGGTACAACGTGTGCCTCTCGATGTACGTCCCGCCCGCGCTGTTCGACCTCCTCCTCCGGCCCGCCCTGGACAACCCGGACGTCCAGTCGATCCAGTTCGTCCTGGACGAGTCGCAGCGCGAAGCATGGACGCTGCACGTGCAGCCCAGGATCGCGAAGAGCGCCGGCGTCGCGAAGGTCCGGGAGCCGCGCTGGAGACGGCTCGATCGGAACGTGTCTTTCATCCTGGCCGACCAGCGGACCAGCGGCCGCGGCGAGGCCCTCCTGAGCTTCTGGGGCGAGCCGTTCATGGCCCAGTCGGCCTCGGAGGGTGTGCCCCGCTACATCCTCCACGTGCAGTCCCGGTCGGAATTGCTGGCGCATCTCGTGGAGCTCCAGCGCCGGGGCTGAGCCCGGCCGCCGGCGGCCCCGCTTAGCGGGGGGTCCGCCGTGCGCGCTATCCGGCCCGGCGCCGGATCTCGGCGTCCAGCCAGGCCAGGCGGGCGGCGATCCACTTCTTCATCTGCGCCAGGTCCTCGGCCAGGGACAGGCGGTCGGGATAGGCGCCGGCGTCCGCCTGCCAGCGGGCGGCATTGCGCCGGGCGGCGGTGCCGAGGGTCCGCTCGTTCTCGTCGATTTTGCGATGGAGGGTCTCGATCGAAAATTCGCGCTCCCGCAGCCGGCGCCAGCGGGCGGCCCAGGCCTTCCGGATCCCGGCGTCGCCCAGCAGGCGGTCGAAGAGCCGGTTCGAGAGCCACGCCGTCGCGTCGGTCGGGGTGGCGTCCCAGTTGCGCCCGAACGTGGCGTCGTAATCCCACGGCGCAAAGAAGAAGCGCGGCGCCGGCGCGCCGGCGGCCGGGGCATCCCGGGCCAGGATGAAGTTCTTGGTGATGCCGTCAAAGTTGCTCGTCAGGAGCACGAGCAGGTGGAAGTCGACGGCGTTGCCGACGTCCAGCCGCGCGGCGATGCCGGCCCGGGGGTCCAGGAACTCGGCGTCGGGCGCGCGGCTGACGAAGCGGTTGAACTCCTCCAGCGGCCCCCAGTACGCCTTGTCCTCCTCGTCCGGCTCCTGCTGCTCGTAGCCCTGGCGGCCGGGCTGGGCGAAATTCGCCGCATGATCCACCGCCTTGTAGATGCAGGCGTGGGCGGGCGCGTTGCGGTCGAAGGGCTTCAGATCGAGCAGGGAGCGGTCGACCCGCTGCATGAGCAGGTAGACGCCGTCGTAGCGGTCGTTGCAATACACCTCCACGAAGCGGCTCTCCACGGCATGGCGCTTCGCGTCGGGGGACGAGAGCGAGCGGAACAGGTCGTAGGCGAGCTTGTGCCTCATCAGGGACCGGTCGATGAAGGCGGCGTTGAGGATCCAATGGCGCGAGGCCGGCAGCCCGAGCCAGGAGACCGGGGCTTCCAGGGTGAGCGAGTAGGACTTCTTGGGGGCGCCGCGCGAGACGCCGCCGCGGATGCGCACCAGGCCGGCCAGCGGCTCCACGGGCCCCTTCGTCCCCTCGGGACCGCTCATGCGGACGGTGCAGACCACCTTCGGGTCCGCCACGATGGGGTCCTTGGCCTGGAGCCGGAAGGTCGGAAGGACGGTCTCCGCCTCGGCCTGGACCCCGGCCGTCAGGACCAGGAGGATCAGAGGTAGCACCATGGCCGATCCCTCAGACAGGTTGGAAGGGCAGGAACGGCCCGCCCGGGTGTTCCGACGCGAGTATACCTCCCGGGCGTCCGAACGGGCGTGGCGCAAATCCGCATCTGATTGACGCAATTTGCGTCATGGCGATGTGCACCCCCCCGCGAGCCGGAGGCGTTCTGCTATAGGCGGATTGTAATTCTGGATACAAAGTCACAGGGAGCGGGAAGAACACATGTCATCGACTATTTGCAAAGCGCTTCGCGGAGGCCGGCACGCGGTCGGCGCCCTCGCCCTGCTCGCCTTCCTGCAGCCCCCTCTCGGAGCCGAGGGTCTCCAGGACTCGAAGAAGGCCTGGGATTACGCCTGGGACGAGCCCATGCGGGGCCGCCACGACCAGCCCATCATCGACAAGCTGGGCAAGGGCTGGTTCATGAACCTGGGCCCCACCGGCGTCCGGGCCAAGATCACCCACGAACTCCCCTGCTACTTCACCGCCACGTTCGTCTTCGAGGATTCCCCCGCGGCGGGCAAGGTCAAGGCGGGGGACGTCGTCGTCGGCGCCAACGGCAGGATCATGAACGTGCCGCACGTGTTCGGCGGCACCGGCACCGCGGGCGTCGAGGGGCCGCTCATGGAGATGTCCAGGCTCATCGAGGAGGCGCAGGCGAAGGACGGCAAACTGGACCTCATCCTCTGGCCCGGGGGCGACCGGGGAAAGCAGAAGAGCGTCCCGATCAAGATCGAGGCTTCCGGGCGCTTCTCGCCCACCTTTCCGTTCGATTGCGATCGTTCGGACCGCCTCCTGCGGAAGCTCTGCGACTTCCTGGAGGCCGAGTACAAGCACGACGGCCACTTCGTCTACATGGTCCACTCGAGCGTGACCGCCACGCTGGCCCTGATGTCCACGGGGAATCCGCGCTACGCCCCGATCATCAAGAAGGTGGTCGACGGATACACCCGGGAGACCTACGGCAGCGATGCGGGGGGGACCTGGGATTACGGGCTCAAAGGGATCCTCCTGGGGGAGTATTTCCTCCAGACGCGGGATCCCGGCGTGCTGCCCGCGATCCAGGCCGTCGGCGCCGCTCTGGGCGACGGGATGAGCTGGGCCAGCGGCTCGTACTCGCACTACGTCTATCCGGAGATCATGAGACGCGTCCACAAGGAGGGGACCTGGGGCTACGGGCCCATGTCCGGACCGGGGGGCTTCGCGATGACCGCGATGAGCCTCTTCAAGGAGGCCGGGCTGCGCTATCCGCTGGTCCCCTACGAGCGGTTCCATCAGTCCTTCCTCAACAGCGTGGAGGCCGACGGCTCCATCGGCTACGGCTTCAAGAACTGGGACTGCGCGATCCTCAAGCTCAAGAATCCCTCGAAGCCGGAGTCCCGGAGCGAGCGGGGCATCGGCTACCTGTGCCCGAAGGGACTGAAGGGCCTTGGGGAATTCACGGTGGTGCCCGCCCCGGGAGAAGGAGCGAAGCCGGACGACACCTCGAAGGACAAGAGCTGGCTGACCCAGGAGGCCGACCGGGTCAAGGTCTACGACATGGGCGGCGACCTGCGTTGCGCCGTCCGCGACATGACGCGCCCCGAGCCTGCCCAGCCCTGGGCGAAGGGCGACCGGCCGACCCACCACTACATGCGCATGGGACTCGGGTCGCTCGCCCATCACATCGGGAACGCCGACCGCCCGACCTGGAGGTTCCTCGGGGACCACATGGCCAACGCCTGCGTCAACAGCTACAAGGGGCTGACCGACGGCCATGCCTCCAGCCTCCTGCACACCCTCTGGGGCACGCTGGGCGCGGCGCGGGCCGAGCCGGCGAAATTCCGGAAGTACATGGACTACATCAAGTGGTGGTTCATCATGTCGGAGGCGCACAACGGCGGCTTCGTCCTCATGCCGGGCCGCGACTACGGTCCGACCGACCACGTGTACGGCAACCGGAACCTGATCACGGCCACCGCGGCGTTGATCCTCAGCCTCAAGGACCGGCGCTTGCGGATCACGGGAGCGGCTTCCGCGGCCGCGTCGAAGACCGCGAAGAAGACCGGGGTGGAGAAGCCCGGACCGGAGAAGACCGGGCCGGACGTGGCGACGGCCCCCAAGACGGACTGGGACCTGAAGCTCCGCGCCCGCCTGTCGGCCGCGCTGAAGGGGGGCCGGGAGATCGGCTTCCACTTCTCCCTCACGAACGCGCAGGTGCGCTGCGCTTCGGTGAGCGAGGACGGGGAGATGTTGCTGAGCGGGGGCGGGCTGGAGGCGCGCTACACCTGGAAGCTGCTCCCTCCGAAGGATCGCGGCCGCCTCGCCGCCTCGCTGGCGGCGAGCAACGCGCCGGAGGATCTGGCCCTGGCCGCCTACTTCCAGCTTGGCGCCGGGCAATCCAAGGAAGCCGAGGACTTCCTCCGCAAGCTCCCCGAAGAGACCCGACGGGAAGTCCGGGAAGCGGCTCGCTGAGGGGAATGAGGTCATGAATGGCGCGTGATCCCTCCTTGTCTTGGGGGAGTACGGCAAGGGTGCACCTTCGCAGAGGGTGGGTTGAAATGGTTGGGAGCAAAGCGATGTCCTTGAATGCCGGAATCCTCATGATCCTGCTCCTCGCGGTGTTCCCGGTGCCGGGCCATGCCGTCCAGGAGAGCCCCTCGGTGCCCAAGGAACGCACGGACCCGCTAGGGATCGACCAGAGCAAGGAGATCAACGCCGACATCAAGAAGATGGACGGCAAGATCGACCTGGCCTTCGTCGGCGATTCCATCACCCGGCGTTGGAGAGGGGAAGGGAACAAGGCGGTCTGGGACAGGTACTGGGGTTCGTACCGGGCCGTCAACATGGGCATCGGCGGCGACGCGACTCAGAACGTTCTCTGGCGGCTGCAGAACGGGCAATTGGAAGGTTACCAGGCGCGCCTGTTTGTCGTCATGATCGGCACCAATAACTGTTGGGGCAAGCAGACCGTGCCGGCCGACGTGGCGGCCGGCATCCAGAAGATCCTCGAGTTGATCCAGTCCAAGCAGCCCAAAGCCAAGATCCTCCTGCTGAGCATCTTCCCCACGGGCGCGAAGCCCCATCCCGGTCGGGAAACCAGATCGGCCATCAACGCGCTGATCTCGAAGTTTGCCGGCGGCCCGGTTCAGTACATGGACATCGGCGCCAAGTTCCTCGGGCCCGACGGCACCATCAGCAAGGAAGTGATGCCTGACGAGCTGCATCTGGCCCCCAAGGGTTATGAGATCTGGTGCGAAGCCATCAAGGACAAAGTAAAGAAGCTCCTGGGCAGCCCGAGGTGACTTCCTGCACCTTTTGGCCCGCTTGTGAGGAATGAGCATTCTCCGAAGGTCTCCGGGGGTGGCGAGGGTTCGCAGGAGCTGGATCACCGCCACCCGGAACTCATAGGCGCGCCTCGGGGTGGGGCATAGGGCGTTCAAACAGGTTCAATGGCAACACGAGACTCACTTTCCGCAGATTGGAATCACGATATCGAACCAAGGATCCGATCGGTT
>CAZUJF010000048.1:0-36538 GCA_964619955.1 uncultured Planctomycetales bacterium | reverse complement strand
CGCTCAAACGACTCAGAAATGGCCTTTTTCACGGTTAACTGGCGAAGTTGGGCTAGACCTCGGGCTCGATCGAGAAACTGAGCGGGTACCCGCGGGTGCGGGCGAGGGATCGGGCCTGGTCCACGTGGGCTTCGGCGCGCTCGAGAGGCTCGCTGACGACATGTGCGACGCCTTTGCGGTGGGCCTCGAGCATCACGCGAAAGGCGCGGAAGCCGCCGAGGCCGAAGATCCGGGTCAGGACATCGACGACGAAGTCCATGGGCGTGACGTCGTCGTTGTGCAGCAGGACCCGGTAGCGCGGCGCCAGCTGCGTGCGCTCCTCAACCTCGGGCTTCGCCTCAAGGACGGGCATCTAGACGAGACCCGCCTGGCGAAAAGCACCTGCGCGGAACATGCAGATGAATTATACCCCCGGACTCCGCGGCCCCGCGCTGCTCGCTACCTTGGTTTGATCAAGCCGCTACGCCAGCAGGCCGCGCAGCCCGTGGCCGTGCACGTCCGTGAGGCGGCGGTCGGCGCCGTTGTGGCGCATGACCGGCTTCTCGTGGTCGATCCCCAGCACGTCGCGTGCAGGTCGTCGTTCGTCACGGGATCCCTCGCGGCCCGCCACCCCCACTCGTCGCTCTCGCCGATTGAGGCCCCCGCCTCCGATTTCCAGTAGCGGAGGCTTTCCGGCGGTCCGCGAAGATCGTATAACGCCTGTCTGACTTTGAAAGGACTCCCATGGTCGACCCCGCGATCCCGCAAAAGAAGCCTTACGTGATGGACATGAAGGCGGGCGACTATCACTGGTGCTCCTGCGGCTTCTCAAAGACGCAGCCCTTCTGCGACGGATCGCATGCGACGTCCGGCACCGGCAAGACGCCGGTGAAGGTCACGATCGAGCAGGACGGCAAGGTCGCCTGGTGCGGCTGCAAGCGCTCGGCCAACATCGCGCGCTGCGACGGCACGCACAAGCGGCTGCCCTAGAACCGCCATGATCGAGCGACTGGCCGCGATCCTCCGCCAGAAGCGGGCCGTCTTCACGCTGCTCCCGGAGATCCTGACCGAAGTTCAGCGCCTCGTCCCGTTGGACGGGTTCCGCGTGGACATCGAGGACCAGGGCCGGCTCTGGTCGCGCGTCGTGAAGCCCGGGGTCGATCCCGAGCGGCCCGGCCTCGGCGCGGTCCCGCGGCTCGGCTCCCAGGAGGTCGAGGAGCAGCGACAGACGGAGCACGGCTTCGAGGCCGTGCTCATCCTCGGCATCGGCGCTCCCGCGGGGCGCTTCCTCGCCCGCCGCAAGGCGTCCGCGTTCGGCCCCGACGAGCTGAAGACGCTGCGCGCGATCGCCGACCTGCTGACGCTCGGCCTGCGCGCCCGTCCGCTCGACCCCCCCGCCCGCCTGCGCAACCCCTTCGAGGATGGCCCGCTGGTGTGAGCACTGTCGAGATCTGGTCCGACATCGTCTGACCCTGGTGCTACTTCGGCAAGCGCCGGATCGAGGCGGCGGTCGCCGCGCTCGGACCGGACTCCGGGGTGGACATCCTCTGGCGCCCCTTCGAACTGAACCCCGCCCTGCCCCCCGAGGGGATGGACCGGCAGGCCTACCGTCGCGCGAAGTTCGGCAGTCTCGAACGCTCGCGCGAACTGGAGCAGCGCGTCTCCGACGCGGGCCGTCCGGACGGGATCGACTTCGCCTTCGACCGCATCCGAAGGACCCCGAACACCTTCCACGCGCACCGTTTGCTCGCCCGGGCGCGGCGCGAGGGCCGGCAGGACGCGGTCGCGGAGGCGCTCTTCCGCAGCTACTTTCTTGAAGGCCGCGACGTCGGGGACCTGGCCGTGCTCGCAGACTTGGCGTCGGTTGCGAGTCTGGATCCCGCCTTCCTCGCTACAGATGCGGAGGCGGGGGCCGTGAGGGCCGAGGAGCGGGCGGGGCTCGCGCTCGGGATCCAGAGCGTCCCCTGCTTCGTCTTCAACGGCCGCCTCGCCGTCTCAGGAGCCCAGTCCCCCGACGTGCTCCGCCGTGCTTTGCTCGAAGGACCCGGAGGGCCGGGGAGCGGCCGGCGCTCTACTTGAAGTCGACCCGGAGCGAGACGGGGACGCCGCCCCGGTCCAGCTTGACCTCCAGGCTCGAGGTGGCGCGGATCTCGCTCGCGAGGTTCACCGCCCGGCCCAGCGTGTCCACGGGTTGCCCGTTGACGGAGACCACCACGTCCCCCTTCTGCACCCCGGCGATGTGCGCCGGACCCCCGGGCGACACCTGATCCACCACCAGGCGGCGGACGGAGCCTGCTTCGGTCCCGGGCTCGGTCCGCAGGAGCAGTTCGGCATTCAGCCGCGCGGCATTGCCCAGATAGGCATCCCGCTCGGCCCGGGTCACCACCCAGCCGGGTTCCGCCTCCTCGAAGAGCATCCAGTGGAGGAAGATGCCGGACACCCCCAGGAGGACGATCGCGGCGGCGAAGGGGATGATGGCCCGGCGCATCGCTCATTCCTCCAAGCCCGGTTCAGCGGGCGCCAGCTGCCGCAGGAACCGGGCACTTCACCCCGCTCCTGCGGCGTCACCGTCACGTCCGCAGGGTTAGTGTACTCCCCGATCGCCGTGGGGATGATCCCGATCTGGTTCTCTGCGGCGGCAAGGGCAGCGGCGGCGCCCCCGCTCTACGATCCCGACGCCTCCCGCGCCGCACGGCGGGACGCCACCCAGCGGCGCACCAGCTCGTCCGTCAGCACGCCCCCCAGCAGCACCACCCCGATGATCACGAACTCCCAGGTGTTCGGGATGCCCAGGATGTTGATCGCGTTGTAGAGCACCCGCATCACCGCCGAGCCGATCACCACCCCCAAGATCGACCCTTCCCCGCCCCGCAGCGAACAGCCGCCCAGCACCGCCGCCGCGATCGCGTAGAGCTCGTAAAAGTTCCCGAAGACCGCCGGCTGGATCGAGTTCACGTCCAGCGCCATCAGGATCCCGCCGAAGCCCGACAACCCCGCACACAACACGTATGCCAGCAGCGTGATCCGGTGCGTGTCGATGCCGCTGTAGCGCGCCGCCTGCTCGTTCCGCCCCACCGCCAGCAGATAACGCCCCCAGACCGTCCGGTTGAGGAAGAGCGCCGCGAGGATCGCGATCACGACCATGATCAGGAACGGCGCCGGGATCGCGACGCCGAGGATCGAGAACGGCGTTCCCGACGCCAGCGAACTCAGCCTCGGATACGTGTCATTGCCGAAGCCCAGGCTCTGGTCGTCCGTGAGCACCCGCGCGAGACCCCGGTAGATCAGCAGCCCGCACAAGGTCACGATGAAGGGCTGCAGCCGCATCCGCGTGATGAGCAGCCCGTGGATCACGCCGATTCCCAGCGACAGGAGCAGCACCAGGGCCAGCGCCAGCGGGACCGGAACCCCCTTCTTCGTCAGCAGCCAGGCCAGCAGCGCCCCCGAGAGCCCCACCACGGAGCCGATCGAGAGATCCACGCCCCCCGTGATGATCACAAACGCCGCACCGATGCTGATGATCGCGTAGAGCGACGACCAGCGCAGCGTGTTCTGCACGTTGTGCGCGCCGAGGAAGCGCGGGTTCAGCAGCGCCGTCAGGACGACGACGAAGACCAGGATCCCCAGGACGCCCCAGGTCTTCTTCATGCGGCCGACCCCGTCGCGAGCAGCATCACCGACTCCTCGCTCAGCTTCGCGCGCGGAAGCTCTCCCGCGATCCGCCCCTGGTGCATCACCAGCGTCCGATCCGACATGCCCAGGATCTCCTCGAGCTCGCTCGAGGCGAAGAGGATCGCGACCCCCTTCCCCGACAGCTCGTCCATCAAGCGGTAGATCTCCTGCTTCGCGCCGATGTCCACCCCGCGCGTCGGCTCGTCCAGCAGCAGCACGCGCGGATGGAGCGCGAGCCATTTCCCCAACACGACCTTCTGCTGGTTGCCGCCGGAGAGGAACTGAACCGCCTGACCGTCGTTCGGCGTCTTGATCCGCAACTGTTCGATCAGCTCCCCGGACAGCGCCCGCTCCCCCGTCCGGTCCAGGAAGCCGCCTGCGAGGCGCCGCTTCCACAGGCTCGCGATGCCGAGATTCTCGCGGACCGCCATCTCCAGGAAGAGCCCCTGCTGCTTGCGATCCTCCGGCACCATCGCGACGCCCGCCCGGATCGCGTCCAGGGGCCTCCGGAAATCGGCGGGCGCCCCGCCCACGCGGACCGTGCCCCCCCGAGCCCGCTCCACCCCGAAGAGGACCTGCAACAACTCCGTCCGCCCCGCCCCCACCAGCCCCGCGAGGCCGACCACCTCGCCCGCGCGCAGCGTGAACGACAGCGCCTGCCCCGGATGCGCCGCCGTCCGGAGCCCCTCCACCTCCAGCGCCGCCGGGCCCGGCTCGCGCACCCGGTGCGGAAAGAACTGCGAGAGCTCGCGTCCCACCATGAGCTTCACCATCGCCGCGTGCTCGATCTCCCCCTTGCCGAGCTCGCCGGAATTCTTCCCGTCGCGCAGCACCACCACGCGGTCCGCCACCTCGCGCACCTCACCGAGGCGGTGCGAGATGTAGACCACGCTCGTGCCGCGCGCCTTGAGCTCATGGATCACGCGGAAGAGGCTCTCCGTCTCCCCCTGCGACAGGCTCGACGTAGGCTCGTCCATGATGATCAGCCGGGCCTCGGCCGACAGCGCCTTCGCGATCTCCACCAGCTGCTGATGACCGATCGCGAGACGGCTCAGCGGCGTGGACGGCGCCACGTCCAGCCCCACCGCCTTCAGGAACCCCGCGGCCTCCCGCTCCATCCGGACGCCGTCGAGCCACCCGTGCCGCCGCGGCTCGCGTCCCAGGAAGATGTTCGCCGCGACGCTGAGGTTGTCGCAGAGGTTGAGCTCCTGATGGATCAGCGCGATCCCGAGCCTCCCCGCGGTCCGCACCGAATCGATGCGCAGCGGCCGGCCGTCGATGCGGATCTCGCCGGACTCCGGCGTCTGCACCCCCGCCAGGATCTTCATCAGGGTGCTCTTGCCCGCGCCGTTCTCGCCGATCACGGCGACCGCCTCGCCCCGACGCACCGTCAGATCGACGCCGGACAGCGCGAGCACGCCCGGGAAGCGCTTGACGAGGCCCTTCGCCTCGAGCAGCGGCGGATCGGAAGGGTCGGTCATGGGAGGCTACTGCCGGAGTTTCTTGAGCTCGCCCCAGAAGGCCTCGACGTTGTCCTTCTTCACGACCCGGATCTCGATCTCCAGGAACTTCTTGGGAGGAAGGACCGAGGAGTCCTTGCGGGCGAGCCCCGCGAGGATGCGCACGGACTGGCGCCCGTACTCATAAGGCTGCTGGCTCACCGTCCCGTGGACCGTGCCGTCCTTGATCCCCTGCAGGGTCCCGTCCTGCTCGTCGAAGCTCACGACCTTGATCTTGCCGGTCTTGCCCGCGCCCTTGAGCGCCTCGAGGCACATCGGGATGTTGTATGCGAAGAGGCCGACCATGCAGGCGAGATCGGGCGTCGACGTCATCGCGTCCTCCGCGTTCGCCTTGGCCTTGGCGTAGTCGAAGCCGTCCGTCCGCGTGCCGACGAAGACGTACTTCCCCGCCTTGATCTCGCCGGCCTGGGGATCCAGCTTGAGCGCGTCGCCCGGCTGGGCCGGGCGGTCGAGGACCTCGTCGATGACGCCCTGGCGGCGCTGCTGAGCGTTGAGCTGCTCCAGCCGTCCGACGAAGATCATGATCTTCCCGCCCTCGGGAAGCGCCTCCTTGACCAGTTTGCCCGCGGCGCGGCCGGCGTTGTAGTTGTCCATCCCCACGAAGCAGAGGCGCTTCGAAGCGGGCGCGTCGGAGTCGTGGGTGATCACGTTCGTCCGGCCCGCGGCGTCGTCGATGAAGCCGACCTGGTTCGCCGCGTCGATCGGGCTGATCGCGATGCCCGAGATGCCGCGCGCGAGCAGGCCCTCCACCATGCGCTTCTGGTCCGGCAGGTCCTTCGGCATGAGGACCTCGACCTCGGCCTTGAATTCCGCGGCCCCCGCCTTCGCGCCCGCCGCCGCCACGTTCCAGAACGGGTCGATCCCGTTCGTCACGTACGCGACCTTCACGGGGCCTCCGGCGCTCTCCGCCTTGTCGCAGGCCGCCAGGGACAGGATCGCGGCGAAGGCCGTCAGCAGCATTCTTTTCATCGGAACATTCTCTCTTTTCGGACGTCCACGGCCAGACCAATTCACTCCCCGGGACGACGAAGGCCCCCCGGCGTGCGGATCCTGGGACCGGCCTTCGCGGCGGACCTTTGTCGATCTGCGTCAGGGTGCTTCCAAGAAGCCTTGGAGGCTGTTGTACTGGCACATCAGACCAGGAGATCGCATGAGAGTCCGGATCCTGCTGCTGCTCGCGCTGAACGCCTGCGCCTCCCCGCCCCTCCCGTCGGGCCCCGCTGCGGAGACGCCCGCCCTGACGGTCGACCGGATCTTCGGCGGCCGGGACTTCGCGTCGGAAGGCTACTCCGCCCGCTGGCGGTCGACCGGGTCCCAATACGTGACGGTCGACCGCTCCTCGTCCCTGATCGGGCACGATGCGGCGAGCGGCCGGAGCGAGGTCCTGCTCCCCGCGGCCGATCTTCAGGCCGCGGCGCTGTCCATCGAGGGATACGAGGAGTCGGCCGACCGGTCGAAGGTCCTGATCTACACGAATTCCAGGCGCGTCTGGCGGCAGAACACGCGGGGCGACTATTGGGTGCTCGAGCGCGGATCAAACTCCCTCCGCAAGCTGGGCGGGGACGCAGCCCCCTCCACGCTCATGTTCGCCAAGTTCTCCCCCTCGGGCCGCCAGGTGGCCTACGTGCGCGAGCGGAACGTCTACGTCGAGGACCTCGAGGACCGGAGCATCCGCTGCCTGACGCGCACCGAGGATCCGCGGGTCATCAACGGCACCGCCGACTGGGTCTACGAGGAGGAGTTCGAGCTGCGCGACGGCTTCTCCTGGAGCCCGAAGGGGGACTGCATCGCCTACTGGCAGGTCGATTCGAGGGGCGTCCCGGAATTCCCCCTGCTCAGCGCGGGGGAGACGCTTTATCCGAAGGTGACGTGGATCCCCTATCCCAAGGTGGGCAAGACGAACCCCGCGGTGCGCGTGGGGGTCGTCGACCTCGGAACCCGGCAGACGCGCTGGATGGAGATCCCCGGCGACGCCCGGGACAACTACCTCCCCCGGATGGAATGGGCGGGCGGCGCGGAGGAGCTGCTCGTCCAGCAGCTCAACCGCCTCCAGAACACGAACCGGCTGCTGCTCTGCAACGCGCGGACGGGCGCGGTGAAGCCGATCCTGACCGAGCAGGATGAAACCTGGGTGGATGTCCATGAGGAGCTGCTGTGGCTGGACGGAGGCCGGAAGTTCACCTGGATCAGCGAACGTGACGGCTGGCGTCACGTCTACATCGTCTCCCGCTCGGGGGAGGAGATGAAGCTCGCGACGCCCGGCGCCTTCGATGTCCACCGGCTGCTCAAGGTGGACGACGCCGGGGAATGGATCTACTACCTCGCCGCGCCGGAGGAGCCGACGCGCCGCTATCTGCACCGCTCGCGCACGGACGGCACGCGGACGGAGCGACTGACGCCGGCGGACGCGACCGGGACGCACGACTACGTCCTGTCGCCCGACGCCCGCTGGGCCCTGCACACGTACTCGACGATCGACCGCCCTCCCGTCACGGAGCTCGTGGAGCTTCCCTCGCACCGCGTGCACCGGACCCTCGCCGGCAACGAGAAGCTGCGGGCAACGATTGCGGCGCTCCGCCTGGCCCCGGCGGAATTCCTGCGCGTGGACATCGGCGGCGGCGTGGTCCTCGACGGCTGGTGCCTCAAACCCGCCGACCTGGACCCGCGGGCGAAACACCCGCTCCTGGTCTACGTCTACGGCGAACCCGCGGGGCAGACCGTGGTCGACCGCTGGGGCGGCTCGCAGATGCTCTGGCACCAGATGCTCGCCCGGCAGGGCTATGTCGTGATGAGCTTCGACAACCGGGGGACGCCCTCGCCCCGCGGCCGCGCCTGGCGGAAGAGCGTGTACCGGAAGATCGGGATCCTGGCGCCGCAGGACCAGGCCGCGGCGGTCCGGAAGGTCCTCGAGGAGCGCCCCTATCTCGACCCCGCCCGGGTGGGCGTCTGGGGCTGGAGCGGCGGCGGCTCGATGAGCCTGAACGCGATCTTCAAGCACCCGGAGCTGTACCGGACGGCGATCGCGATCGCCTCCGTGCCCGACCAGCGCGGCTACGACACCATCTACCAGGAACGCTACATGGGCCTGCCCGGGAACAACGCCGCGGGCTTTCGGGAGGGCTCGCCGATCACCCACGCCCGCGGCCTGCGGGGAGACCTGCTGCTCATCCACGGGACGGGGGACGACAACTGCCACTACTCCACGGCGGAACTCCTCATCGATGAGCTCGTGCGGCAGCACAAACAGTTCGACATGTTCGCCTATCCGGGACGGAGCCATTCGATCTCGGAGGGGGCGAACACGACGCGGCATCTGAGGGAGCTCATGACCCGCTACCTTCTGGAAAAGCTTCCTCCGGACCGGATCCAGGGGGCCCGATGAGCGGACATCCCCGCGGGCTCTCGACGCTCTTCTTCACGGAGCTGTGGGAGCGCTTCAGCTACTACGGGATGCGCGCGTTCCTCGTGCTCTTCATGGTGGCGCCGGCGGCCTCGGGGGGGCTCGGCTTCTCCGACGCGCACGCGGGCATGATCTACGGCCTCTACACCTCGATGGTCTACCTGCTGAGCGTCCCGGGGGGCCTGCTGGCGGACCGCTACCTCGGACAGCAGCGCGCGGTGCTCATCGGCGGCCTGCTCATCGCGGCGGGCCATCTCTGCCTGGCGCTTCCCGCGCTCGCGACGTTTTATCTGGGCCTGGGCCTGGTCGCCGCAGGAACCGGCCTGCTCAAGCCGAACATCAGTACCCTCGTGGGCCGGCTTTACGAGAAGGAGGACGGCCGTCGCGACGCCGGTTTCACGATCTTCTACATGGGCATCAACCTGGGGGCGTTTGCGGCGCCGCTCGTGTGCGGCACCTGGCTGGCGGAGAGCGAAAGCTTCCGCCGCTGGATGGATGGCCTGGGCCTGCCTCCGTCGGCAGCCTGGCACGCCGCCTTCGGCGCCGCCGCGCTGGGCATGCTCCTGGGCCTCGCGCAATTCCTCCTGGGCCGGGGCCGCCTCGGAGGCGTCGGGCTGCCGCCCGTCCGTCCGCCGGGAAGCGGCGGGATCCGGCCGGTCTGGCTGATCTTGGGCGCGCTCCTCCTGGGACTTCCGCTCCTGGCTCTGAGCTTCGGAACTTTCCGGCCGAGCCCGGAGGGCGTCGGCAGAACCTTCGACATCCTGCTGCCTCTGCTGTCCGTCGCCGTCCTGGCCGGCCTCTTCGTGTTCGGCACGGATTCGGCGCTCGAGCGGCGGCGCATGGGGGTCATCGCGGTCCTCTTCGGCGCGTCCGCGGTCTTCTGGGCCTGCTTCGAGCAGGCGGGTTCGACGCTGACGCTCTTCGCCGACCGGCACACGGAGCGCCGGATCTTCGGGATGTCCTTCGGCGCGACCGCGTACCAGTCGCTGAACTCGCTGTTCGTCGTCCTGCTGGCGCCGCTCTTCGCGGGGCTCTGGATCCGCCTGCAGCGGGCGGGCCGCGAACCGTCGACCCTCGCGAAGTTCGGCCTCGCGATGCTCTTCGTGGGGCTGGGCTTCCTCGTGCTGATCCCCGCCTCCGGCGCGGTGCAGCGGGGCGGACTCGCGGGGCCGCAGTGGCTCGCGCTCCTGTACCTGCTGCACACCTGCGGCGAACTCTGCCTGAGTCCGGTGGGCCTCTCGGCCATGACGCGGCTCGCCCCCGCACGGACGACCGGCCTGATCATGGGGGTCTGGTTCCTGGCGACCTCGATGGGCAATTACCTCGCGGGCCGCGCGGTCGGGCTCACCCGCTCCATGTCGATGGAGGGCTTCTTCCTCCTGATGACGCTCCTCCCGGTCGCCCTCGGCGCGATCCTGCTCGTCCTGGCGAGGCCGCTGAGTCGTCTGCTCGCGGAGCCGGTCCCGGAAGCGCCGAAGGGGTAATCACAAACCGCATGCGGGGGCTGGGGCTCATTCGTAAAATGCCTCCCAGTCATGTTTTCTCTTCTCCTGCTTTCGCTTCTGCTCCCGCAGACCACCGGCGCGGATCTTGAGGCGCCGGCCCCGCGCTGGTCCCGTCTCGACGGAGCCTGGACTCCCGATGGCGGACCGACCTGGAGCCCCGCCCTCGACCGCACGACGCCCGGCCCCGACCAATTCGTGGAGGCCCGCATCAACGTTGCCCAGACCGGAACTTCCGCGGGCGAACCTTGGGAGGACAAGCCCGGCCCGTTCGGAATCGTCTCGCGCGGCGACGGACTGGGGATCTCGCGCGACTATCACGCCACCCTGGGCCAGGATCGCTCAGGCGAGAACGATCTCACGGGCGACGCGGCCCTGTACCTGCGTCACAACGCCGACGAGAACTCTCCGGCCTACTACCGCGTGCAGATTTTGGCCCGCGGCGCGGACTGCGGCCAGGTGCTGATCTACTCCCCTTCCGGCGGCATCGTCGCCGTGAAGCCCTTCCCCTTCCAGACCGGCACCGCGTATCTCGTCCGGGCCGCGGTCCAGGGCAACACCGTCACCGTCAGCGTCGACGGCGCCGTCGTGCTGGTCTGGACGGACGGCCACGCCGCACGGCCGACGGCGGGCCGCGCCGGCATCGGCACGCTGCGCGCCAAGGTCTCGTTCACGGACGTCCGGACCGGGACGCTCCCCCCCGGCACGATCACGCCGCCTGCCGCCGTGCGCCGCTTCAAGCTGCGTCCCTGGAACGCCGCCTATCCCCACCTCTGGCTCTTCGACGGAGAGGAGCCGGTCTTTCAGCTCTACGAAAGCGGGGGCGGCGCCGAACTGCGCAGCGTGAAACTCCGTCCCTCTCACCGGCCCGCGCTCGAGACGCTGCCGTTGCAGGTCACCCAGTGGGTCAACGACACGGTCAGCCTCTCGGCCTTTCAGGGACTGAGCGAGGACCTCAGCGGCCCCGCCTGGAAGGGCACGTTCCGGGTCCAGGGCCGGGCCGGCGACGCGCGCGCGACGATCACGCTGGGCGTCGCCTTCGATGCCGTCCGCAACGCCTACGTCTACGACTACGCGGCGAGCGTCAGCTGCCCCTCCGCCTGGCCCGTGCACACCGACATCGAATGGCTCGATCTTTTTCCCGCGGCGATCATGAGCGCCCGGGGCAGCCGGACGCCCTCGCCCCGCCAGAATCCCTGGGATTGGTTCGCCTGGGAGCAGCCGGGGGGCCGGACGCCGCGCAAACAGAACATGAGCCATCACTGGCGGACGCTCGGCGTGCCGGAGGGCGGCACCTCGCCGCTCTTCACCGCCCATGCGCAGAACCAGGACGTGGCCCCGAAGGGACTGGCGGCCTGGGGGACGGCCGGAGACCTGAACATCTCCGTGCGCGTGATGGAGGACGTCGGCCGCCCGAACTTCGTCGAACTCTGCGAGTGGGCCCTCGACGTGCACTGGCGCTTGCGCACGCCGGAGTGGCGCAAGGGAGGCGTGCCCGCCGGCACCACGTTCAGCCTGCGGGCGCAGATCACGTCGGCGCCCCCGAAGGAAGTGGGCGACCTGATCGGCCGGGCCGTCCACCTGCTCGACGGGGTCGTGCCGGACGTCCGCCGGCCCGAGCTCAGCTGGCCGGACACCACCTTTGACGCGGCCAAGCCGGGCTTCGAACCCGCCCCCAACGCCGCCTTTTTCACGGGCGGCGTGTACGACGCCGTCGGCGGGATCGGCGGGAGCGGCGCGATGCGCCTGGATGCCTCTCACCGCACGCTTTCGATCGAGGACCTGGGCCGCGCGGCCCATTTCCCCGAGGCCTTCTGGCGTTTCGGCCGCCGCAGCCTCAGGTTCAAGGCCCGCACCCAGGCGGGGACCGCCACGCTCAGCCTCAAGCTGGCGCAGCGCACGTTCCGGACCGAGCAGCAGGAGCAGACCTTCAGCATCGGGCCCGCCTGGACCGACTGCACCCTGCCCGCCGGCGCGCTCAACGCCATGCACGAGGGTTCGATCCGCTTCCGCCACGAGGGAGGAGCTCCGCTGTGGATCGACGACCTCGTCTTCAGCGAGGTCCCGTCCGATCCTGCGTACGACGCGGTCTGGGAACCGGAAGCCTACGTCGGCGACCGGCAGGCGGCCTACCTCGTGGAGGACGCGGCGGCCGGAAACGGGTACGCCGTCGCGTTCAAACCCGGCAACGACAAGGGCGGCCTCTACCTCAACTCCTACGACACCGCTTTGCCCGCCGGCGAGTACGAGATCCTCGTCCGCTGCAAGGTGAGCCGCACGACGATCCAGGAGCCCCTGGCCGAACTGTGGTTCAGCCAGCGCAACAGCCGCGGCGTCGGCGCCGCCCAGCCGCTGCCCGGCGCCAAAGGCAGGATCTGCGGGACCTCGCTGTCGGCGGCGGACCGGTACCAGGACGTCCGCTTCACGCTGATCCGCGACGCCGCCGGCGCGCTGGAACCCCATCTGGAATACGGGCCGGGCGCGCGGCAGGGAAGCCTCAGCATCGACCGCATCGCGGTCCGACGACTGAAGGATGCCTGGGGCCGGACCCCGAAGTAAAAGCGCCCGAGCGTCACAAATCGGGCCCGCGTGCGTCATAATGGGCGCATGGTGGATACCGAGACCCGGCGGGCCATCGAGACCCTCGTGGCGGCCGCGCTCGCCGACGGCGACCTCGCCGACGCCGAACGCCAGCTGCTCCACCGGAAGGCCACGGAGTGGGACGTCCCGCTCCCGATGCTCAACAACCTCATCGAACGCGGCCGGCGCGGCGAGCTGCGCGTCGCGATCCCCGCGGGCGCGGAGGAGAAGGAATCCCTCTTCAACGACCTCATCGACGTCGCCTGCGCCGACGGCCGCGTCGAGGCCCCCGAGTATCACATGCTCGCCAAGTTCGCCTCCCACCTCGGGCTCGCGCTCGCCGACCTGCGCGCGCGCGTGAAGCAGCGCCTGGAGAAAAAGCCCCTCCGCGTGGAGCGCACCGCGAAGAAGACCCGCCCCCCCGAGCCGAGGCGCGAGACCGTGGTCCAGGCCAGGACCGTCCCGGCCCCCGCCCCCGAATACGACCGCACCCTGCCGACCGAGCGGGCCTCGGGGGCCGTCTCCATGAGCAACGTCACGAAATCGAACGAATCGGCCCCGTCGGGACCCGTGGCGCTCGAACTCTCGCACGCCCCGGGCGACACCTCGGTCGAGGCCCCCATCGCCCCGCCGGGACCGATCCAGCTCGACACGTCCCGGCATCTCTCCTCGCCGCTGCCCGAGATCCCGCCCATCGCCCTTCAGCTGCTCAAGCAGGCCATCCTCTTCGAGGACGTGGCCGACTCGGTCCGCACGATCGAACGCATGATGGAACTCGCCCGGCCGGAGGCGCTGGAGCTCCGCCGGCGCATCGTCCAGGCCTTCCCCGAGCTGCAGGCACAGACCCGCGGATAAGACGCCTGATTTCGCGTGGTTCGGCGTCCGAACGGACGTATCATTTCCACGGACTTTGACCGCCCGGCCCTTTGGTAGGAGCCTGATCCCGTGAATCTTCTGATTTCCGCGCTGCTCGCCCTCGCCCTCCAGGCCGCCGCCCCCTCCGAGGCCGGCAAGAAGGCCCGGGCGGATCTCGATGGCCTCAAAGCCTCCATCAAGAGCCTCATGGAACTGCGCGACCAGCAGCAGGCCCTCGTGGAGCAGGCCCGCGCCGGGTCCGAGGACGAGGAGCGCCTCAAGAAGGTCACCGCGAAACACCAGGAACTCCAGAAGACCTTCCTCGAGCTCCGCGAGAAGACGATCAAGTCGATGGAGGAGCTGCTCGAGTCGGCGTCCAAGGGGCTCGAGAAGACCCCCGAGGACGCGGACCTGCTCGAAGTCCGCGCGGAGGCCAACCTGATCTACAAGGCGCCGGAGAAGGCGATGCCCGACCTCGAGAAGCTGGCGAAGCTGCGCCCCGAGGACGCGGATCTCGCGCTCAAGCTGGGCCGGCTCCAGCACTCCCAGAACCGCTATGAGCCCGCGGGGGCCAACCTCGCGAAGTACCTGAAGAAGGCGCCGGCGGACCTCGAGTGCCGGCTGCTGCTCGCGCTCTGCGACTACGCGATGGAGCGCTTCGAGCAGTCCAGCGGCGCCCTCGCCGGCCTGCTCAAGGAGGAGAAGCTCGCGGCGGAGCAGCGCCAGCGGGTCGAGCAGTTCAAGCTGATGTCCGACACGCTCGGACCGGTCTGGAAGGTGGAGCTGGAGATCCGGGGCAGGGAAAAGAAGGCGGACGACCTGCCGCACGTGACGATCACCACCTCCCGCGGCGTGGTGGACGTCGAGCTCTTCGAGAACGAGGCCCCCAACACGGTCGCGAACTTCATCGAGCTCTCGACGAAGAAGTTCTACGACGGCATGAAGTTCCACCGCGTGATCCCCGGCTTCATGGTGCAGGGCGGATGCCCGAAGGGGGACGGCAGCGGCGACGCGGGCTACCGCTTCAAGGACGAGCTCAAGGAGAACCGCCGCGGCCACTTCCGGGGCTCGCTCTCCATGGCGAATTCGGGGCCGGACACGAACGGCTCCCAGTTCTTCATCACCCACCTGCCCACCGAGTGGCTCAACGGGAAGCACACCGTCTTCGGCCGCGTGGTGAAGGGCCAGGAGGTCGTGGACGGCATCCAGGCCGGCGACGTGATCGTCAAGGCCGAGGTGACCCGGAAGCGCGCGCACGAGTACGCCGTGAAGAAGATGGCGGACGAGAGCGGCATCCCCGAGCTGAAGCCGGAAAAGAAGGAGTAAGCCCTCGCGCTACGGGTTCTCCCGGATCCGGATGTTTCGGAACTGCACCAGCGCCGGCGGGCTCGTCCACTTTCCGTCCTTGTTCTTCGAGCCGTGGTGCTGGAGGCCGACCGGCCCGCGGGCGGGCATGTCCGGCAGCAGGGCGTTGTCGATCACCTTCTCGCCGTTGAGCACGACGGTCAGGCGGTCGCCCTTCATCGTGATCTCGAACGCGTTCCACTCGCCGACCGGCTTGTCCGCCTTCTTCTTCGGCGTGACGCCCGCGCGCACCTCGGGGGGCATCTTCTTGTCCATGCGGTAGCCGTAGACCTCGCCGGAGCCCACCGGCCAGCACCAGATGTTCACCTGGGACTTGCCGTCGCGGCGGCGGATGTAGACGCCCGAGTCGGTGTCGGGCAGCGGCATCTTGATCTCCTTGCCGTCCGGACCGGTCTTGTGGCTGCCGTCGGGCTGGACGTCGAAGACGTTCGGATTCACGTAGGGCGTCTCCTTGATCCGCCACTCGAGGCGGAGCGTGAAGTCGCCGTATTCCTTCTCGCTGAAGAGATGTTTGTCGGCCTTGGCCTCGCTGAGGGCGTCGTAGTCGATGACGCCGTCGAGGACCTTCCAGTGGCCGTTGTCGCCCACGGGCACCTTCCAGCCGCTCAGATCCTTCCCGTTGAAGAGAGTCGTGTAGCCCTCCTCGGCGGTCTGCGCACCGGCGCAGGCGGCGAACGCGAGCAGCGCGACGAGGGGCGAAAGGCACGGCAGCTTCATCATGAAAGCATCCTCTCCAAGGGGTGGCCGACACACATCAAAGCACATCCATTGTACATCCGGAGAGCCTCCGGCGGTCCGGCCCGCGGAAATCAGGGATATTCCACCGATGATTGGAGCCACACGCCCCCTTCCCGGGGTTCCAAGTTATACTTACGCGACAGTTCTCTTGAGAGGGAGTTTGATGCACGCCTTCCTCGCCGCATTCTGTTTCCTGGCAGGCCAGACCGAGACCCTGGAAGAGTTCCGGGTCACCATCCGGACCGAGGACGGGTCGAGCTTCATGGGAACGGCCCGGCTCCCGGCCAAGCTGGCGTTGTCGACCAAGTTCGGTGACGTGACCCCGGAAACCAGGACCCTCAGCCAGATCAAACAGGTCGGGGGGGTCTGGATCCTGATCGGCATCAACGGGCAGTTTTCCGGGAAGCTGGCGCTGGACTCCGTGACCGTCGTGACCGCCGGCGGAGCCCTCAAGATCCCGCTGGCCGACATCGGACACATCACCCTGCAGCCGCCGGCCGCCGCGCGTCCGCCGGAGATCCGCGACCCCGCGGCCCCGAAGCCCCGCTTCAGCGGACCTGAAGTCCGGAAGGGATATGCCGACGACCCCCAGCATCTCCGGCATGCGGATCTGGCGATCCTCGTTGCGGGTGGACGGTATCTGGCGCTCCTGGACAGACCGAGCGCCGAGTGCGTCCTGCTGGAACTGTCGTCGGGAAAGGTCACCCGCGTGCGGGTCGACGCCGGCCCCTCGCACCTGATCGAGCGTAATTCCAAGCTTTACGTCGCCAATACCGAGGCCCGGAGCATCACCGTGATCGACCTCCAAAGCCTCCAGGTCCTTCGACAGATCCCGGTGGACGGCCCCCCGCGATGGTTCAGCGCCCCCGGCTTCGGCTCGCTCGTCTACCTCGCGGTCGACCGGTCCGAGTTTCGTCTCCAGTGCCTGGACACGAAGACCGACAGCTTCCTCGATCCGCTGGGCTACTCCCAGGGGGACGGCAACGTGCTCCTCGGCCTGCACTTCATCCAGGCGAGCCCGGACAACCGGTACCTGCTCACGATGGGACGGAGTTTCGCCTATCCCGTCCTGTTCGAAATCCGGGATCACGGGGTCGGATTGCTGAAGCGTATGGAGGAGAAACACTGGCCGTCCGCGGCCGCCGACTTCCGGGCGGGCCGGACCTATCTGGGTTCGCAGGTCTATTCCGCCGACCTGCAGCAGAGGGTCGGCTCGATCCCCAACGCGGACCTCCTCGTCCCGCACCCCTCGAAGAGACTCCTCTTCGGCCGCAAATGCCCGCCCTCCCAGCCCTCCGAAATCGTCTTGAACCGGGGAACCACCATCCTCCTCATCGACGAGGAAACCCTTGGAACCCTTGGCGAGATCGAGGTGGGCGATCGCGTGCTCGCCCTGGCCCCTGCGGAGGACCTCCTGCACGTCCTGAGTGAAACCCGTGTCTATTCGATCGAGTTGAAGGCGCAGGTCCCCGCCGAGGCGCTGGCGCGGGTCAAACCCGTCCGGAACGAGGGGGATCTGGCCCGGCTGGAGGCCTCCACCGGGACCCGACGCGCCTCCCACTCGCTGCCCCGGCTGGGCGGCTGGACGCTCCTGGACGACCAGAGGACCCTGGTCGCGGCCCTGACGGAAAAGGCCGAGTTGATCCACATCGACACCGTCGACGGCGCGGAACTCCGGCGGGACCGCCTCGAGTTTCAACCCGGATCGATGGCCTCGCAGGGCCGCACGCTTTATGTCATCCGAGCGAACTCAAGTTTCCTGTACGCCGTGGACGCCGCCACCGGAAAGGTGAAGCAGGAGTTCAAGATCCCGGGTGATCCGCTGGTCCGTCTGGCCTGCGCCCCCAAAGGCAGACTCTACGCCTCCACCGCCAAGGGGGGGATCTTGTCGATCGATCCCGCCAGCGGCGCCGCGGCCGCCACGGGGGCGCGGGGCCTCTTCCTCGCGGTGGACCCCAAGGGCCAGTTCGTCTACACGGGGCGCACCTCGCCGAACGATTGGGAGTTCGAGATCGAAAAGGACGCCGACGGCGTGGTGACCTTCTATTCCGACAATTGGGGCTACCGCTCGATGATCCGCAAGTATGCCGTCAGCGGAACCTCGTTGAAGCAGGCGGCCATCACCAACAACGCCGCGGTCAATGGACGCGCCCTGGTGCTGAGCCCCGACGGTACACGGATCGCGATGCCGGGCGGCGGCGGTTGGAGGCCCAAACAGTCCGGAGGCGGCGCCGGCGGATACACCATCGCCGTCTTCGACACGAAGGATCTGTCCACCATGCTCGGGCAGGTGGACCTGGGGGCGTATCCCGAGAACATCGCCTTCCATCCCATCCTGGACAAAGGGGCGGCGCTTAAGAGCGAATCCGAACTCACCCTCTTCAACACCAAGTCGCTGACCAGCCTGAAGAAGTGGCAGATCCTGGGGGCGCCCCGCGGATTCAACGAACCCGGCTGGCTGCTTTTCGCAGGCCGGGGGGAAACCCTCGTCTACTGGCAGATGGCCAGCATCACCGAGAAGAATCAGACGGGTAGACTCTATCTCATCCCCCTGGACCTGAGCCCGGAGGAAAAGTCCGCCCTCCAGAAGGTCTACGGAAGAACAGCCGCCGTCGCGGATCCCGCGCGCCTCTTCCGCGAGGCTGAGGAGGCGGAACGTCGCGGCGACAAGGCGTCCGCCGCCCGCCTCTACCGTCAGGTGACCCAGGAGGATCCCGGCTCGGATCTGGCCCGCCGGGCGGGGACCCGGCTCCTCGCCATGGACGAGGGCGCCGGCGCGTCCGCCTCCGGCCTGCTCAAGACCGCGAAGACGCTCCTCGACGGCGGCGACTCCGACCGCGCCCTGCGGTACTTCCGCCGGATCGTGGAGGAGCATCCCGCCGCCGCGGAGGCCCAGGAGGCCC
This sequence comes from uncultured Planctomycetales bacterium, assembly GCA_964619955.1. Classification (GTDB taxonomy): domain Bacteria; phylum Planctomycetota; class MHYJ01; order MHYJ01; family JACPRB01; genus JACQFK01. The sequence goes on along the minus strand of CAZUJF010000048.1, from coordinate 18,024 downwards.
GGAAGAAGATCCAGGACCTCGAGAGGAAATGAGCCTCCTGCTCGCGCTGCTGATGCCCCTGCAGGATCCGGGGCAGCCGGTGCTGGACGACCCCTTCGCGGCGGACCCCTTCCGGGACGACGTGGCCTACCGGAGCTACCTGAGCCGCGTGCTTCCGCTGCTCGAGGAGGAGACGACCCGCGAGGCGGGGGATCTGGAAGTTCGCGACCTGCTCTCCAAATATCCCGGCTCACCGCTGTTGCACTACGAGAGGGGATGCTATTTCGGGCGCGCCCGGAAATGGGACCTCGCGGTCCGGGAATGGAAAGAAGCTCTGTTCGCCGACGACGGCCGGACGGTTGTGACGGTGCGCACCCTGGAAGGACTCGCCCAGGCCGAGACGGCTCTCGGGCACGGTGACTCCGCGCTTCGCTTCCTCGAACGGATGACGCTCGCCCTGCCCCTCTCCTACCGGGCCTGGAACCGGCTTGCGGAAGTGCATGCCTCCGCAGGCCGGGCCGTGAAAGCGCGGCAGGCCTGGGAGAAGTCCTACGCCCTCAACGTCCAGCAACCCGGCATCATGAAACAACTGGGGCTCGCCCCGCCCCCGAAACGCAAGCGCGAGGATCTCCCGGCCTTGCTCAAGCGGCTTCAACCCTCCATCGTCCAACTGAAAACCCCGGAGAGCCGCTTCACCGGCTTCGCCGCCCTGTCCAGGGGATGGATCATGACCTGCGCGCACGGGCTCGGCCCGAAGACCGCGGAAGTGGACGTGATCTGCTCCGGACGCAAAGATCCTCTCAAAGGCCGCGTTTGTTTCCGGGACCCGCGGCGCGATCTGGCGGTGATTCACTGCCCGGAGCTCCCCGCCGACCTTCCCCTTCTTTCCCTCCTCCCGGTCGGCGACTTGAGGACGGGGGACAAGATCTACACGGTCGGACATCCCGGACTCGGGGCGCAGGTGCTGGATCTCACCCCTTCCGAGGGAATCCTCGCCCACGCGCAGCGGGAACTGGAGGGGCTCACCTACATCCAGTGCAGCATGAACGTCAATCCGGGCAACAGCGGGGGCCCGCTGCTCACGGCTTCCGGCGAGGTCATCGGCGTCATCGTCCGCAAGTCGGCGCTGGAGGGAGTCTGTTTCGCCGTCCCGCTGATCGAACTGGCGGAATCGCTCAGTTCACCGGCGACCCTCCATCCCCCTCTGCCCCCGGCCGCCCCCGGTCCGGGGAAATGACGCCCGGACGTTCCAAACCAATTCCTTTGAACAACACGCCCCGGTTCCCCATAATGCGCCCGTCGTGAAACCGCAGCCGGTCCTGGCCCTTTGCGCGATCCTGGCCTGCGCCTCCGCCGCGGAGGCCCGGCAGGATTCCCGCCGCCTTCTGGAGGAGGAGCGCCGCAAGCCCATGGACGACCGCGAGCGGCCCGAGGGGGAGGCCCGTCCCTTCTTCGCCTGGGACGCGGGCGGCTGGACCCACCTCGAAGTCACCACCCTCCACGACGAACCCGAGGAGCGCGAACGCACCTACCGCTACGCGGACCTGCGCCTCTGGGGCGAAGTCCGCATCGACCAGAAACACAGCGCGTACGTCCGGGTGCTCTCGGACTACGTCGACTTCAACTCCGGCGACCAGTTCGAGGGCGAGGACGACGACGAGTTCCGGCCCCTCTATCTCGATCAGGCCTTCGTCCGGACCGAAACGGACCTCTTCGACGGGACCTTCGCGGCCCGCGCGGGCCGCGCCTTCTTCACGGCGGGCCGCGGCCTGCTCTTCCACCAGGTCGCCTACGGGCTCGAGCTTTCCTACCAGGAACCCCGCTGGAACGTGCGCGCCTTCGCCGCGCATTCGATCATCCACGACGACGACATCGACCAGTCGCTCCCGAACTCCGACGACAGCCGCCGCGGCTTCGCGGCGCTCGAGGCGGAGGTCCTGCTCACCGGCCGCCACCGCGTCTACGGCGTCGCGATGCTGGAGCGCGACTTCAACGAGGAAGACCCGGACTTCGCCTCGCAGGACTGGGATTACAACGCGTTCTACCTGGCCGCGGGCGCGCAGGGCTCGATCTGGGGGCGGCTCGGCTACGCGGTCGAGGCCGTCTACGAGCTCGGCACGAGCGTCGCCGCCGGCTCGACGGAGACGGAGGAGATCCGCGCCTGGGCCTTCCTCGCCACGCTCGACTACACCTTCGAGGGCGATCTCGAACCCACGCTCGTCTTCGAGTATCTCTACGGGTCGGGCGACTCCGACCGCGGCAGCGTGACCGACGCGGCCGCGGGAAATCAGGCGGGTTCCGACGACACGGGCTTCCTGTCCTTCGGCTTCGTGCAGACCGGCTTCTCGCTGTTCCCGCGCGTCTCGAACATCCACATCCTCCGTTTCGGCGGCTCGATCCGCCCGCTCAGCGCCTGGGAGCTGTTCCGCAGGTTCGAGGTCGCCGCCTACGGCTACTGGTATCAGAAGGCCGAGTCCGAGTCGCCCATCTCGGATCCCCGCTCCTCGGAGGACGACACGGACGTCGGCATGGAGTTCGACCTGCTCCTGCGCTGGAGGATTTTCTCCGACCTGGGCTTCTCGCTGACCTTCGGACGCTTCCTGCCGGGCGACGCGTACACGGACGATGCGGATTCGCCGCGCAACTTTTTCAGCGCGGGCCTGACGTTGAGTTTTTGAGATGAGAACGACCGCCCTTCTGCTCCTCGCACTCTCCGGCGCCTCCGCCCAGGAGGCCAAGGCGCCCGAGGGCGGGCGCACCGCCGTGCTCCGGAAGATCTACGCGAGGGATCGCGCCAGCGCCGCCGATGCGTGCGGGCTGGTCCTGGAATTCGCCGGAGGAACGCCCGCCGGCTTCGACGCGGTCCGCAAGGACCTCGAGGGCCGGGGCATCGTGGACGCGGACTGGGCCCTGCAGGAGGCCGCGCCGCTGACCAAGGGCCAGCTGGCCTACATGCTCTGCAAGGCGCTGGGCATCCGCGGCGGCCTGATCATGAGCGTGTTCGGCATCTCGAGACGCTATGCCTTCCGGGAATGCGTCCACCTGAACCTGATGGCCGCCGGAAACTCCTCGGATCCCGTGAGCGGCCGCGAGCTGATCGACGCGCTGTCCCGCGCCGAACTGCACCGGCAGGCCGGGACGACGGATTCCCTGAGAAAATGAGTCTTCTGATCGCCGTCCTGAGCCTCCTCCCCCAGGCCGCGGCCGACGCGCCGAAGGTCCAGGAGCTCGAGGCCGTCGTCACCGCATTGAAGGGCAGCGTCGACGTCAAGCGCAGGGAGGACAAGGACTGGGTCCCCGCCGCTAAGGGCATGAAGCTCCTCAAGGGGGCCGAGCTCTGCACCGGCGTTTCATCGACCTGCACGCTCGAGTTCCTCGGCCACGTCAAGGTGGAGGTGAGGCCGCTCACGCAGGCCGGCCTGGAGGAGCTCGCCCGGCTCGACGGCGCGGGCCGCGCGGCGATCCAGCTCAAGTTCGGCACGATCCAGGTGGACCTCCAGAAGGGCGACCTGCGTTCGGACATGAAGATCGTCGCGCCGAATTCGACCACGTCGGTCTCGGGCTCGCAGGGCCTCGTGTACGTGCCGGCGACCGGCGGCGGGCCGGGCATCGTCATCCTCCGCGTGCGCTCGGGCACCTGGAGCCATGAGGCCGCGGGGGTCACGCGGCACATCCGCGACGAGGGCCTCGCGGACGACGCCGGGAGCCAGGAGCGGGACCTGCGCTACCGCGCCCGGATCCACGACTTCCTGGATTTTTGGGGCCGCGACCTCGAAGAGCTGTATCGCACGCGCGGATCCCGGAATGCCGGCGATCCGAATCCCTGGGACGTGCCGTTCTGGGAGTGGGCCACGCGGTCTCCGTCCGCCCCGAAACACCTGAAGCCCTCGGCCTTGTCGCTGCCTCCGCCGGCGCCCCCGCAACCGTAGTAGGATGAAGCATCGATGAAACGATGGACGCCCGTCCTGATCCTGGCGGCCCTGGCGGCCTTCGCGGGGCCGCTCCAGGCGCAGTCGGAATACATCTGGATCACCCGGCGCGCCCCCGCGAGCGGGGGGGTGACGATCTTCAATGCCGCAGGCGCCGGCGTCGTCCAGCTTTCGGGCGCGGGCTTCGGGTTCGACCAGCCCTACGGGATCGTTTCCGCCCCGAAGCACAAGCTCGTCGCCGTCTCGAATTCGGGGGCGGTCCCGGGGACCGTGACGCTCCTGAACTCCGAGACCTTCCAGGCCGTGGGGCTCGTGACGATCGCGACCAGTTCCAACCTGACCGAGATGAGCCTCTCGGACGACCAGGACTCGGTCTTCATCGCCGGGCAGGATGCGGCCGGCCCGGCGGTGTTCCGGGTCGATCTCCCGTCCGGGAACTCCAGCCGGGCGGGCGGCTTCGCGGCCTCCCCCACCCCGGCCACCGGCGTGGCGGTGATCCGCGCCTCGAACGCGGGCGGTTCGGGCAGCGGGCCGGGCAAGGTCTACTTCAGCGTCTCGACCCTGAACCAGGTCTTCGAGATCAACCTGCTGGCGGGCGGCGCGACGACGCAGATCACGCTGGGCTCGGGGGCTTTTGCGGCCCTGTCCATCCCCCGCACCCTGGCCCGCCTGCCGGACCATAGCGCCGTCTTCGTGCCCTGCACGACAAACGGGCTGTTCTTCATCGATTGGATCCGCATCAATCCGGCCCTGCCCATCAACGCCGCGACCGTGGTGCAGATGGATGCCACGGTTCAGGCGCTGACCCACAACGTGTTTGATGCCGCCTTCGTGAACGTTCTGGGGACGCCCCGCGGCTTTGCGCTCATCAATCGGGACAGCAGCCCGACTTCCCTTGAGCTGATTGAAGTGCTCGTCAGCGGCCAGAAGCCGGCCGCAGCCGTGGCGCGCTTCGTGTCCACGAACCAGCAGGGCGTGAACTTGCATCCGGGGCTCAACACGGCCTTCATGGGGGCCGCCAGCGACACCGACAACAACTATTACACGTCGGACATCGCCGGCGCCACTCCCGGCCTGGCGACCGCCGTCGCGGACGTGGCCTTCAACCAGAACGGAGCCACCCGCTTCGCGTTCGTGGCGCCGCCGCCGGCGCCGTCGATCAGCAACGTCTTCCCGCAGGGCGTGGTCGTCGGCGGCCCGCCCGGCAGCGCCCTCGTCCGGATCAAGGGCTCGGGCTTTTCCGCCGCGACCCAGGTCTTCCGGGAGCTGGCGGCCGCCCGGACCTCCGTCGCAACCACGTTCGTCGACTCCTCGACGCTGGAGTTCGACGCCTCCGCCTTCCCCAGCGGCGCGCTCTTCGACCTGGGCGCGCTGAACCCGGACGCGCAGGAGACCACCCTCAACTCCTACCTCCAGACCATGGCCCCGGCCCCCCCGAGCCCCCCCTTCAGCAACACCCTTCCCTCCACCGCGCAGGGCTACGGCCTCTTCTCGTTCCCGCAATACCACACGCGCGCGGAGCTGACGGCCGCCGTGACGGCCCAGCTGGGCGCCTACAACCCCGCCTACTACCGGATCTGGTTCTGGCGCGGCAACGATTACGTCGAGCTGAACCGCGCGACGGACAACGACCTCCCGGATCTGTCGGGCCGCGGCTTCTTCGTGCTGACCCGCTTCGGCCAGTCGCTCACGCTCGCCTCCCCCGACACGGCCCAGAACACTACCGGCGGCACCCGCGTCGCGATTCTCCAGCCCGGCTGGAACATCGTCTCCCAGCCGCTCCTGAACGGGGCGAACCGGACCACGCTCTACGCCAACGTGAACGTCACCTCGAACCCGCTGCTGTCGGGCCAGACGCCGGCCAGCACCTCCCCGGCCCTGATCTCGACCCAGCCCTGGGACTACGTGAACCGGGCCTACGTGCGGACGGACCGGATGAGCGCGGGCCGGGCGTATTGGGTCTACAATCAGACCTCTTCCCCGCTCTTCCTGGTCTTCACCCTCGCGCAGGTGACGCTGCTCAAGGATCCGGGGACGTCGCCGGGCAGCCCTGTCGTGAAGCCGCTGGCCGCCGCCTCGACGGAAGGACCGCCGCCCGCCGCACCCTCGGAGGACGAGGCGTCCGACGGGGACTCCGGCGGCTGCGGGCTGCTCGGGGTCGAAGTCCTCCTGCTCCTGCTCTTCCCGGCGCTGCGACGCTCCCGTAGACTGTCCGCGTGAACGGGTCGTTCTTCGACAGACTCCGGATCCAGCTGAAGCGGGCCATCGGCCGCAGCGACCCTCGTCTCGCCTTCGGCGTGGGCCTTGCGATCTCCCTCGCGGTCGCCGGGGCCTTCGCCCGCCGCGATGTGTTCCCGCCCGCCGACCGCCTCGAGCTGCTCGCGCTCGACCAGGCCTTCCGCTACCGGCCTCCGATCCCGGAGTCGGAGCTCATCGCCCAGGTGGACCTCGACGACCGCACCTTCCGCCGCATCCCCTGGCCGGTGCCCCGCGAGCGCTATGCGCAGGCCGTCCACGCCCTGGACCGCCTCGGCGCCCGGCTGATCGTCTTCGACGTCGAATTCAAGTCGGTGATCCCCGGCCGGGCGGACTACGATCCGGAGTCGGGGGAACTCCGCCTCACGCAGGCCGACCGCGCGCTCGCGTTCGCGCTGGCCCGCAGCGGCAAGGCGCTCCTCGCCTTCCACGCCGATCTCGAGGACAAGCTGGCCCCCCAGGTGCAGGCGGCCTCCGACAAACTCCTCCAGGTGTTCCGGAGGAATCCGGGGGCGGACGCCGACGAGGCGGCCCGGGCGACGGGGCTCGACCGCGCCCTGCTCCACGCCGAGCTGGAGGCCATCCGCGAACATTTCGTCACGCTCGCCGTCGCGCAGGAGCTGGACCGGGAGCCGGCGCTGTCCTTCGACGGCCTCCGGCGCCGCCTGCTTCCCGCGGGGGACGAACGCCTCATCGGGGCCGACCTGAACCTGCTCCAGTATGCGTACGGGCACTGGCGCTCCCTGCGGGCGCTCGAAACCAAAGCCTCGAAGCTCGCGGTGGAAAGCCGGCCCTCCCGGCAGCGGCGGCTGCAGCGGCCCGCGCCGCTGCACAGCCACTTCCTGGAGGCGGCCCTGGGCGCGGGCATCGTGAACGCCGAGGCGGATTCCGACGGCGTGATGCGGCGCCCGTGGGCGGCGCTCTTCGAGGGGGACCGCGCCTACGCCTACCTCGGGCTGGAGGCGGCGGCGAGGCTTGCCGGCGAGGCCGGGCGGCCCGCGCCGATCACGCTGCATCGCGACCGGCTCGAGGTGGGGAACGCGGTGCTTCCGCTCGACCGCGAAGGCCGGCTCCTCCTGAACTGGGCGGGCAACCGGAACGCCTCCCGGCGCAGCGGCCGGCCGCCCTTCGCCCACGTCCCCTTCTTCGCCCTGCTCGAGTACTTCGAGGAGCGTTACGAGACGCTCGACGCCAACGTGCGCCGCACGATCGCGCAGATTCCCGCAGAGGACCGCCCCTCGTCGTACGGCGAGTATCTGCAGGCGTCCGACCGGCTGACGGCCGCCTTCCAGGGCAGAGCCGCCCTGCCGCCGGCGGAATCGAGGGCGCTGGAGGCGCGGATGGACGCCGTCCGCCGGACCCTGGTGGACGATCTGTCCGCGGAGCTTCCCGGACTCGACCGGCTCATCCAGGAATCCGCGGGCAAGGAGCGCCTGCGGGAGAAACTGCAGCAGCAGCGGGGGGCGCTGGCGGCCCAGCTCGGAGCCTTGCAGGCCCCGGAAAGCCGGGAGAGGGCCTTGAAGGCTCTGGTCGCGGGCCGGCTCTGCGTGATCGGCTCCGCGAGCACCGCCAGCGGCGACCTGCATTCGACCCCGCTGGGACCCTCGACGCCGGGCATGGACGTCCTGGCGAACGCGGCGAACATGGTCCTCACCGCGCAGTCGATCCGCCGCCTGCCGGCCGGGGCGGAGTTCGCCTATCTCGCCTCGCTGGGCGGCGTCCTGGCCTGGTTCGTGTCGCGCCGGAGCACGCTGGTCTCCACGGCGCTGCTGGCGGTCCTCAGCCTCGCCGCGGCGGCGGCCTTCATCCTGCTCTTCGCCGGGGCGGGGCTTCAGATCCCCGGGGCCGGGCCCGTCGTCGTCCTGCTGGCGAGCTTCGCCTCCGCCACGGCCTTCAAGGAACTGGTCACCCAGCGCTCCAAGCGGAAACTGCAGCGCGAGCTCGAGAAGAACACCAGCCCCGATCTCGTGAACATCCTGCTGGAGCATCCCGAGCTGCTCTCGGAGCCGCGCAAGATGGCGGGCACCTTCTTCTTCTCCGACATCAAGTCCTTCACCTCGATCTCGGAGAAGATGACGCCGGAGGTGCTCGTCCCCTTCATCAACCGCTACCTCGACCGGATGACGCAGGCCCTCAAGACGCACCAGGGCTACCTGGACAAGTACATCGGCGACGGCATCATGGCGCTCTTCGGCGTCCCGGTCGCCTCGGCGGACCACGCCCGGAGCGCCTGCCTCGCGGCGCTCGACTGCCAGGCGGGCCTGCGCCGCCTGAACGAGGACTTCGCGAAGGAGGGGCTGCCGCTGCTGACGGCGCGCATCGGCATCCACACGGGCGAGGTCATCGCCGGCTACGTCGGCGCGGCGGACCGCTCCGACTACACGGTGCTGGGGGACCCGGTCAACCTCGCCTCGCGCCTGGAGGGCGCGAACAAGGAATACGGCAGCGTCATCCTGATCAGCGCGGCGACGGCGGAGCTCACCGGGGACCTTTTCATGCTGCGGGAGCTGGACGTCATCCGCGTGGTCGGCAAGCGCAAGCCGGTGCGGATCTACGAGCTGGTGGGGCGCAGCGGCGAGCTGCCGCCCTTCGACCCCGCGTTCTTCCCCGCCTGGGCCGCGGCGCTCGCGGCGTTCCGCGAGCGGCGCTGGACGGAGGCGGCCGCGGGCTTCGGCGCCGCGGAGAAGCTGAAACCCGGCGACAAAGCCTGCGAGCTCTATATCGGCCGGGCCCGGCAGCTCCAAGCCGCTCCACCGGCCGCCGACTGGGACGGCGTCTTCGAGCTGACCGGGAAGTAGACCCCCTCCGTGCTACACTGACGCCGGTCGAACCGGATCCGCCCCATGCTCGAGCTTCTGGCCTGCCCGCGCTGCCGCGCCGCGCTCACCCCGGAGGCCGGCCGCCTCCGCTGTCCCTGCGCGACTTATCCCGTCGTCGCGGGCATTCCGATCCTGACCGGCTGGGCGCGGGGTGGATCCTTCACGCTCGGCGAGGTGCTGGCGCGCCACCGTCCGGCGGCCCGCGGACTCCGGGACAAGATCCTGCGGCGGATCGCTCCCGGCTCGGGACGCCTGGGGCGGGCGGCCGCGGATCCCGGCGCGACCTTCACCGGCCTGCTCGAGACGTTCGGACGCGAGAACGACCTCGACTACTTCCGCTGCCGCCCGGGCTCGCCCAACCACCTGCTGTCGTGCGCGGCGCTCGCCCCCGTCACGCGGGGCCCCGTGCTCGACCTGGCCTGCGGAGCGGGCCACCGCCTGCGCGAGCTGTCCCGCCGCCTCCCCGCCCGGGAACTCGCGGGCCTGGACCTCAACTTCGCGCTGCTCTACCTGGCGCGCCGCTTCGTCGCGCCGGGATGTTTCTTCGTCTGCGCGGACGCCGCCCCGCCCCTGCCCTTCAGGGATGCGGCCTTCGAGGCGGCCGCCTGCGCCGATGCCTTCCGGTATTTTCCGGATCCGGCCGCGACCGCGCGCGACCTGCTGCGGGTGACGCGGGGGGCGCTCGTGCTTTCGGTCCTCGAGGATCCCGCCAGGCTCCTGGAGGCCCTGGCATCCCGCGCGCCGCGGACCTGCGCCGACCGCCGCCTGCTCGACGAGTTCCTCCGGACCCGCCGCCTGGATCTCGGCGGTCCCGAAGCGCGGCCGGGCGAATCCTGCACGCTGCTCGCGGGCGTGGAGCCGCGCGTCTACGACGCCTCGGAGATCCTGGCTTCGGGCGCCGCGCTCAACCCCGTCTACGAGGTCCTGGAGGAGGGGGACCGGCTGCAGCTGCGCCGCCGTCCGCTGCCCGAACCGCTGGCGGGGGCCTACCGGGACTGCGGCGACCTGCTCCCCGAGGCGCTCACGATCACGCGGGCGCAGCTGGCGGCGCGCGATCCGGACCTGGTCCGCCGCTTCGTCCTGGTCGATGCGCCCGGGCTGGGGATGCCGGGATCTCATTGATATAATCCGCGGCATGAAACCTCCGCTTTCACCCCTGCTCCTCGCCCTCCTGGCCGGGTGCGGCACGCCGCCCTCCGCCCCGGCCCGGACGACCTACGAGAACACGATCCGCGCTTTGGTGGACAAGAAATGCGGCGACTGCCACGGGCCGAAGTCGCCCTCCATGGAGGAGTTCGGCAAGGCCAAGCAGTCCTTCACGGACAAGGATCTCGGGCCGCGCTACGACACGTACGAACACCTGTCCGTCGTGGTCAACGGCGCCGACTTCGGAGCCCTCATGCGCCGCCTCGACGACGGCGCGAACACGAAGGACGGCAAGCCCGGCAACATGCACGAGCATCTCGGGGAGACGGCCTCCGAACGGGCGGCCGCGCTCGCCCTCTTCAAACGCTGGGTCGGCGGCTGGACCCTGAAGCGCAAGGGCGAGGTCGGCGACGCCGAGCGCGGGGCCATCCTCGCCCCGCGGAACTGATCACTCGCCTTCCTTCGGCTTCGTAAGATCCTCGCGGTCGTTCGTGAAGTGGATGAAGACGATGCACATCTCGTCCGTCGTCTGCTCGCCCCAGCGCACCCCCTTCGGGGGATTCGAGGGGTTGTTCGGATTCCCGGACGAGTTGTCGTAGACCGCCTCCACCTTCACCCGGGTCCCGCGCGGCAGCGGCAGCGGCGACTTGAACTGGTAGGTCTCCTGCCAGTTGAAGTCCCAGTCCTTCACCGCCACCAGCGTCCGCAGCGTGCCGTCCGGCAGCGTCGCGGTCACCGAGACCTCCCGGCCCACGAGATGCATGTGCGGCATCACGTCGAAGGCGGTGACGGGCTTCGGCACCGTCCAGTTCGCGATCACCTTGTGCTGCGCGTCCCCCGGAGGGATGTAGAACATCGGATTGAGGATCGAGTGGACGTGCAGCTTCTTTTTCACGGGCCCCTTCGCCTTGTAGAGCGCCACCTGGCTGCCCTCGTCCTTTTCCGGCCGCCCCGTCTTGTGATAGTGCGTCTCCAGGATGATCTGCTCGCCCTTCCGCAGCAGCCGCGCCGTGCCGTCCGGCAGCATCCGGGGCATGTTGCCGGGCGCCCAGCCCGAGAGGGACCCCGAGGGGACGATCATCGGGCCCGACCCGTTGGACGCGTAGCCGGGCAGCGGATCCGCGGCATCCTTCTTCTCCGCCTGGCGGCTTGCATCCAGGTAGCCCAGGATGTGGTGGATGGATTTCACGTTCCCCGGCCGGAACTCGATGCCGCTGATCCAGGTGTCCTCGCTGAACGGATTCTCCATCACGTAACAGCGGTATTCGTCCCGGCCCTTGGCAGACAGCACGTAGCCGCCCTCGGCCCTGACGACGGCGTCGGGCGTCCCGAGCATCCACGCGTCGCTGAATTTCGGCGGCTCGGGGACGTCCTTCGCGTCGCCCAGGGGCGCCCCCTCCCGCGACCAGGTCTCGAGCAGCGCGATCTCCCCGTCCGTCAGCCGGCGCTCGTTGTGATAGAACCCCTCGTTCCCCACGGGCTTCCAGGGCGGCATCTCCCGCCGCGCGGCGTAGGTCGCGATTTCCGGAGCCCAGGCCCGCGCCTGCTCGTACCCGATGAGGGAGAACGGGGCGACCTGGCCGGGGCGATGACACGTGACGCAGTGCCGGTTCAGGATCGGGGCGATCTGCTTCCCGTAGGTCACCGCGCCGGCGGCCGCGGCGGGGGCGCCCTTCTTGATCGTGCAGCCCAGGGGTTCCGTGGAGCGCGCCGCCGGGGCGCGGCCCGCCAGGACCGCCTCCAGGGCCAGCCGCAGATGCGGGGTGCGCACGAGCTCCTCGACCTTGTGGTCGTCGATCAGCCCGCGATACGCGATCTTGAAATCCGCGTCCAGCAGCACCGCGGTGGGCTGGATCTCGATCCGGTACAGGCCGGCAACTTTGGCGTCGGCGTCGATGAGCCAGGGGATCGCGGACTCCGTCCGCTTCGCGTAGTCGGCGATCTCCTCGGGCCGGTCGCTCCAGTTGGAGTTGACCATGAAAAACACCGCGCCCCGGGGGCCGAACTTCTTCGCCAGATCCCCGAGCCTCGCCTGCGAGGCGACGGAGCGGGGACATTCGATGCCGCCGAAGACGAGCACGACGGCCTTCCGGCCCTTCAGCGAGGAGAGCGCGACGGGGGCGCCGTCGACTCCGGGAAGGGTGAAGTCCGGGGCGGGGGCGGGCTCGGACTGCGGAACCGCCAGGCAGAGCGCCAGGAGCAGGCTTCTCATGATGCGGGGATCCTCGTCGAAATGAACCCTTCTTCGACAAACACCGGACCGCGGAGGTTCGGCCCCGGAATCTTGCAGAATCAGGTATCCGAAACGCCGATCATCCGGTATAGCTCAGGGAGACTCATGAGCAACACCGAGACGGCCATGGGGGGCGGCCAGCGCGAGTTCCCCTCGACCTGCTGGACCCTCATCCGGCAGGCCCGGGGGCCGGACCGCGAGCCGCTTCAGCGGCTGATCCAGCTCTACTGGAAGCCCGCCTATTGCTACATCCGCGCCGCGGGGCGCCGCAGCATCGAGGACGCCAAGGATCTCGTCCAGGACTTCTTCACCCGGCTGCTCGAACGGAAGGACTGGGAGAAGCTCGACCCCGCCCGCGGCAGTTTCCGGGGCTTCCTCAAGCGCGCCCTCAAGAACTTCATGATCGACGCGTCGCGCCACGACGAGGCCCGGCGCCCCCGCGCGGGGGCGGTCCTCTTCCAGTTCGAGGACTGCCGCGACCTGATGATCGAGGCCGGGGCGGATCCCGAGGACGTCTTCGACCGGGAATGGATCCAGGAGCTGCTCCACGCCTCCATCCGCGCGCTCGAGGAGCACCTCCGCAGCGAGGGGGTCCCCCAGGTCTTCGAGGTCTTCCGCCTCTACTGCCTCGGCGGCGGCGGCGAGACCACGCGCTTCATCAAGGGCGCCCCGCCGGCGAGCGAAACCCCCACCTACGCGGAGGTCGCGGCGAAACTCGGGCTGCGCGAGAGCGACGTGCGCAAACGGCTGTCGCGGGCCCGGGCCCTCCTGCGGGACATCCTGCTGGAGCAGATCCGCAACTATGCCGACGGCGAGGAAGACGTCCGGGCCGAATACGACAGGATCGTCAAGACATGAGCGTCCCGGAACCGCTGGGGAACCTGCGGCGTTTTCTCGGCGGCGACGGCGAGCCGGAGCCCGGCCCGGACGCCCGCCTCGGCGAGATCGCCGTCTCGCGGGGCTACTGCACCGAGGCCCAGCTGGAGGCGGCCCTGGAGGAGCAGGCGGCCCTCTCGCCCCGCCTCCTGATCGGGGAGCTGCTGGTGCGGCGCAAGTCCCTCACGTCCGCACAGCTGCTGCGTCTCCTGGCCTTCCAGCGCCGGCCTGCGGACGGCGCGAGGCCGCCGCTCCCCAAGGGCGTCTCGATCGGCCGCTACTCCCTCGTCGAGGAGCTGGGCCGCGGCGACCGCTCGGTCGTCTACCGCGGCGTCGACGCGGGCGGCCTCTCCGCGGCCGTCAAGGTGCTCAAGCCCGGGGCGGCCGACACGGTCGAAACCGCCCGGCTGCTGCGGGCGGCGGAGCGGGCCGCCGCCCTGCGGACCCCCGGCGTGCTCCAGATCCGGGAAACGGGCATGACCGCGCCCGCCTCGGGCCCCCCGCGCCCCTTCCTGGTCATGGAGGTGGTCACGGCGCCGACGCTGGAGCGGATGCTGGCGGACGGCGGCTCCTCCCGGGGGGCGCTGCTGCAGATCCTCGAGGAGGCGGCCCGCGCGCTCGCGGCGGCCGCGGCGGAGGGGATGCCGCACGGGGGGATCAAGGCCTCCAACATCTTCGCGGGCCGCGCAAGCCGCGTCCTGGTGGCGGACTTCGGCCTGGCCCGCTCGCTCCACCCGCCCTCCGACGTGGAGCCCGCCGCCCTGCGCCGCCTCGGCGGCCTGGCTCCCGAACAGGTCGAGGGCCGGTCCTGGGACCCGGCTCGGGCCGACGTTTTCGCGCTGGGCGCCCTGCTCTATGAGATCCTCTGCGGCCGCCCGCCCTTCCAGGCGGAGAGCGCGCAGAGTCTCTTCGAGGCGATCCGCGCCGCCGCACCCGCGCCCCTGCGCCGCTGGTCCCCGACCGTGGAACCCGCCATCGAAGCCCTCTGCCGCCGCGCCCTCGACCGCGATCCGGAGCGCCGCTTCCCCCGGGCCGCCGCCTTCGCGGACGAACTGACCCGCTTCCGGAGCGGTCTGCCCCTGGACTCCGATCCGCTCGCGCGCTTCAAACCGTAGCCTCCCCTCCCGTTAGCGGGTACAACGGTACGCGCATGGAAGGCCCGACGATCCGCGTGGACGCCGCCCCGGGGGCGGCGGTCGCCCCCGAGCATCCCCCCGACCCCTGCCTGCTCGTCATCTTCGGCGTCACGGGCGACCTCACGCACCGCAAGCTCGTCCCCGCGCTCTACAACCTCGCCCGCGAAGGGGAGCTGCCCTCGCCCTTCGCGGTCGTCGGCATGAGCACCTCCGTCGGGCCTCCGGGCGAGTTCCGGTCCCAGCTCCTCGAGAGCGTGCGCCGTCATTCGCGCAGCAAGCCCGTGGACGAGGACGTCTGGTCCCGCTTCGCCTCCGGCGTGGAGACCGTGCAGGGCGACTTCAATGCCGCGGAGGCCTACCTCGCGCTGCGCCGCAAGATCGAGGAGCTCGAGCGCGCCCGCGGCACGAAGGGCAACCGCCTCTTCTACCTGGCCACGCCGCCCGGCGTGTTCCCCGTCATCCTCGGCCGGCTGAGGGACGCGGGGCTGCTCCATCCCCCGGGAGGCGCGCCCTGGTCGCGCGTCGTCGTCGAGAAGCCCGTCGGGCGCGACCTCGAGAGCGCGCTGGAGCTCAACGGCCTCATCGCGCGGGTCCTCGACGAGAACCAGACCTTCCGCAGCGACCACTACCTCGGCAAGGAGACGGTCCAGAACATCCTCGTCTTCCGCTTCGGCAACGCGATCTTCGAGCCGCTCTGGAGCCGGCGCCACATCGACCACGTGCAGATCACCATGGCCGAGGAGATCGGGGTCGAGCGCCGCGGGAAGTTCTACGACGCCACCGGCGTGCTCCGCGACGTCGTCCAGAGCCACCTCTTCCAGGTGCTCGCGCTCTGCGCCATGGAGGGCCCCGCGACCTTCCGGGCGGGCGACATCCGGGACGAGAAGTTCAAGCTGCTGCGCTCCATCCGCCCCATCACGGGTTCCGACATCGACCGCGACGCGCTGGCCGCCCAGTATCGCGGCTACCGGCAGACCGAGGGCGTCGCGCCGCAGTCGCGCACGCCGACGTACCTCGCGATGAAGCTGATGATCGACAACTGGCGCTGGCAGGGGGTGCCGTTCTACATCCGCGCCGGCAAGGCCCTCAAGGCGCGCCGCACCGAGGTCGCGATCCATTTCCAGTCCATCCCCTTCTGCCTCTTCGGCAGCGAACAGGTCTGCCAGCGCATCGAGCCCAACGTGCTCACGCTCCGCCTTCAGCCGGACGAGGGCATCTCGCTCCGCTTCGGCTGCAAGGTGCCGGGCGAAGACCTCGCCGTCGGCAACGTGACGATGGATTTCTCCTACGCCCAGTCCTTCCAGCGCGCCCCCTGGGAGGCCTACGAGCGGCTGCTGCTCGACGCGATGCGCGGCGACCACACGCTCTTCGCCCGGCGCGACGGGGACGAGCAGGCCTGGAGCCTGCTCACGCCCGTGCTGCGCGCCTGGGAGGAGGGCAAAGGCCTGCTCCCCGAATATGAGCCGGGCTCGGAGGGTCCCGAGGAGGCCCGCAGCCTGCTCCGGCGCGACGGGCGGCGCTGGAGGCCGCTCGCGTGAGCACCGGCACCCGCTCGAAGCTGTTCGTGGCGAAGGACAAGGCGGAGTTCCGGCGCACGGCCGCGGAGATCCTCACGAAGAAGATCGTCGAGATCGCCAGGGCGCGCGGCCTCTGCACGATCGGCCTTTCGGGAGGCTCGACCCCCGGCCCCGTCTACGAGGAGCTCGGCGCCGCGAAGCTCCCCTGGGACCGGCTGGAGTTCTACTTCGCGGACGAACGCGCGGTGCCCATCGATCATCCGGACAGCAACTACGACCTGGTCCGGCGCACCCTGCTGCGGGAGCATCCCGAGGCCTGGGGCCGGATGTTCCGCATGCCGGCGGACGCCCCCGACCGCGAGGCGGCGGCGGACCGCTATGCGCGGCGCCTGCCGGACCCGCTCGACGTGCTCATCCTGGGCATGGGCCCGGACGGCCACACCGCCTCGCTCTTCCCCGGCTCGCCCCTCGTGAAGGAGCGCACGCGCCGCGTGGCCGTCGTCTCGGACGCCCCCAAGCCCCCCGCGGAGCGGCTCACGATCACGCCGGCGGTGATCGAGACGGCGCGCTCGGTCTACGTCCTCGTCACCGGCGTCGAGAAGGCCCACAAGGTCTCGCAGGCGCTCGACCGCTTCACCGATCCGGTGCAGGTTCCGGCCCAGCTGGCCCGCAAGGGCACCTGGATCGTGGACCAAGGCGCGGCCACGCGCGTGCTCGGACCCCTCTGATCGCGCGGCTTTCCGCCGCGGCTCCGGTCGTGGTAGACTCGCCCCCATGCTGACGCTGCTCGCCAGCCTCGCCGTCCTGTCCCAGGAGGCCTCCGTCGAAACCTTCGCCGGGACGGGCCGGGCGGGGCGCTCCGGCGACGGCGGACCCGCGGCGGCGGCGCCGCTCAACAACCCCTTCGGCGTGGTCCGCGGTCCCGACGGCGCGATCTACTTCTGCGAGTACGACGGCCAGGTCGTGCGCCGCGTGGGGGCGGACGGAAAGATCAGCACGGTGGCCGGCAACGGCGAAACCGGTTATGCGGGCGACGGCGGGCCGGCCCTCAAGGCATCCTTCAACAAGCCGCACGAGATCCGCTTCGACGCGCGCGGCGACCTCTACGTCGCCGACATGATGAACCACGCCATCCGGAAGATCGACCTTAAGACGGGTCTGATCCGGACGATCGCGGGCACCGGAAAGGCCGGCTACTCCGGCGACGGCGGCGCGGCGGAGCAGGCTCAGCTGAAGCAGCCCCACAGCCTGCAGTTCGGACCGGGCGGGGATCTCTACGTCTGCGACATCGGCAACCATGCGATCCGGCGCATCGACATGAAAACGGGGCGCATCTCCACGTTCGCGGGCACGGGCAAGGCGGGGGCGACGCCCGACGGCGCGCCGATCCAGGGCACGCCGCTGAACGGCCCGCGCTCGATCGACTTCGACTCCGAGGGCCGGCTCTGGCTCGCCACCCGCGAGGGCAACCAGGTCTTCCGCCTGGATCTCAAGGCGGGGACGATCCATCACGCCGCGGGCACGGGCAAGAAGGGCTTCACGGGCAACGGCGGCCCCGCGAAGCAGGCGACGCTGTCCGGGCCCAAGGGCATCGCGGTGGGCCCGGGGGGCGACGTCTACCTGGTCGACACGGAGAGCCACTCGATCCGGAAGATCGACGCGAAGACGGGACGCCTGGATCTGGTCGCCGGCACGGGTGAAAAGGCCGACGGCCCGGACGGTCCCGCCCCGGCCTGCCGCCTGGCGCGCCCGCACGGCATCTGGGTGGATGCGGACGGCACGATCTTCATCGGCGACAGCGAGAACCACCGCGTCCGGGTGATCCGGAGGCGCTGAGCCTACTCGCGCTCGAGGTACGTGTAGCCGTCGAGGCCTTCCTCGTAGAAGCGCAGCAGGTAGCGCGACTCGTCGAGCGTCATCCGGCCCGCCCGCAGCGCCGTTTCCACCGAGCGGCGCAGCCGCGCCACCAGGTCGTCGCGGTTGTAGCTCACGTACTTGAGCACCTCGGTCACCGTGTCGCCGCGCTGCACGTGGTCGATCATATAGCCCTGGCCCTCGGCCAGGCGCACCTGCACGTCGTTGGTGTCGCCGAAGAGGTTGTGCAGGTCGCCGAGGATCTCCTGGTACGCGCCC
>CAZUJF010000047.1:0-38716 GCA_964619955.1 uncultured Planctomycetales bacterium | reverse complement strand
CCGGACGGGACTTTCACCCGCGAGTCGGAAAGCGACTTCTCAGTACGCGCCACGGCGGCACACTATACCCCATTGCGGGGCCGGGTCCGGTGTACATAGAATCGTGGCCTTGAACAGGGAGAAATCGATGAAGAAGACCCTCGGCATCCTCGCGGTGATGATCCTGGCGGGCGGCCTGTATGCCGGCGCGCAGGACAAGAAGAAGCCCGGCTACCAGGACACCCCGCTGATCACGGGCCAGAAGTGGAAGGTGCACGACAGCGAGCGTCCGCATCCGCCCGTCGTGACGCCCGCGGAGCAGCCCGGTGGGGCGCCCTCGGACGCGATCGTGCTCTTCGACGGCAAGGACTTCGCGAAGTGGCACAACGGCAAAGGCGAGGCCCCGGGCTGGAAGCTCGAGGGCGGCTACATGGAATGCGCGCCCAAGGCCGGCGACATCCACACGAAGGACAAGTGGGGCGACTTCCAGCTCCACATCGAATGGGCCTCGCCCGCCGAGGTGAAGGGCGACAGCCAGGGCCGCGGCAACAGCGGCGTCTTCCTGCACGGCCGCTACGAGGTGCAGGTGCTCGACAGCTACCAGAACCCCACGTATCCGGACGGCCAGGCGTCGTCCCTTTACGGCCAGTGGCCGCCGCTGGTGAACGCCTGCCGCAAACCCGGCGAGTGGCAGGTCTACGACATCGTCTTCATCGCGCCGCGCTTCCGCGACGGCCAGCTGGAGACGCCCGGCAAGGTGACGGTGCTGCACAACGGCGTGCTGACGCACAACGCCAAGGAGCTGCTCGGCCCCTCCTCGCACCGCTCGGTCGCGAAGGAGAGCCCCTACGACGGCAAGGGCGGCCTGCGCATGCAGGACCACGGCAACCCCACGCGCTTCCGCAACATCTGGATCCGCCCGCTCAAGGGCTACGACGAGCAATAGACTCCAACGGGGTGCCCCGGCGGAAACCGGGGCACCCCGTTCAACTCTTTGCAGCCCTTGAGAGTCCGCAGATAAACATGTTCCTCAGAATGCCGGCGGTAATCGATGCGCAGTTCGTGTGACCATGTCGCGCTCATCAAAGCCGGGCTGAGATTGCATGAAGCCCGGCGATATTCGGCCGCGTTGCCGTATTTCGATCGTGCGCTTCGGAACGCCCCGAACTGTCCCGTCGCTCTCTTCAATCGTGCAAACACACTTCACATGCTTGGCCGTGATAAACAGGCTTACCCATTGTTGCGAGAATTGATAAGCGTCGGATTGGAAGAGTTGCAGCACCGCTGTCCGGATTCCAATCCCCGCAGTCTAGTACTGGACACCTACATGTTGCTCTTCTGGGTGATCTCGGAATGGAAAGGACCTTGTTCCGAAGCGTTCGGGTATGCGGGTCAACACCTCAGGCGGCGGCGCCGAGGCGTCCAGTCCGTATGGTCAGCTCGAGAAGTTCGTGCCGATATCGCTTTGATGCGCAAAAAATCTCTCGAGTGGTCCCGATGACCCCGAAGAAGCCAGGTCGAAAGTTCATGACCGTCGCCTATCGCCTCACGCCCAGCGCCTTCCCAATCGCCTCCACGTCGTAGACGCAGCCGCCCCAGGTCCCGCCGCCCGCCTGCTGCAGCAGCGCCCAGAGACGCGTGTCGTCCGGCAGCTTCGCGTGCGGCTTCACATCCTTGCGCACGGGACGCTTCTTCAGGAGCTTCGCCCCCTCGGCGGGGCTGAACGTCCGCTTCTTTTCGCCGACTAGGTCCAGGCTGCCGCTCAACTTCCGCGTGTCGATCACGACCCGCACGCGGTCGCCGTCGCGCAGCCTGCCGATCGGGCCGCCCGCCAGCGCCTCCGGACCCACGTGGCCGATGCAGGCCCCCGTCGACACGCCGCTGAAACGCGCGTCCGTCACCAGCGTCACCTGCTTGCCGAAGGGAAGAAACTTCAACGCGGAGGTCAGCTGGTAGGTCTCCTCCATGCCCGTCCCGAGCGGACCGCAGCCGAGCACCACCAGGATGTCCCCCGCCTGGATCTTCTTCGCCTTGATCGCCGCGATCGCCTCGTGCTCGCTCGTGAAGATCCGCGCGGGACCCT
This sequence comes from uncultured Planctomycetales bacterium, assembly GCA_964619955.1. Classification (GTDB taxonomy): domain Bacteria; phylum Planctomycetota; class MHYJ01; order MHYJ01; family JACPRB01; genus JACQFK01. The sequence goes on along the minus strand of CAZUJF010000047.1, from coordinate 36,654 downwards.
CGCGGCGGTAGACCCCGTCCGCGTCGAGCACCGAGGGATCGATCGCCGTCGACTTCACCACCGCCCCCTCCGGCGCCAGATTGCCCTTGGGGAACGTCACCGTGCTCGTCAGACCCCGCTCTTTCGCCTTGGCGGGCGGCAGGATCACGTCGTCCGCCTCGACGCCATCCTCGCGCTTCAGGATCTCCCGGAACTGCCGGCGCCGATCGGATTGCTCCCAGGCCTCCAGCGTCTCGCCAAGTCTCACGCCGGCGGCATTGAGCGCGTCCAGTTCGAGCAGCTTGAGCGCGCGCAGATGCAGCATGACTTCCGGCACACCGCCCGCGAGGAAGACGCGCAGGGTCGGATGGTGCACGGGGCCGTTCGGCAGGACCGAGACCAGGCGCGGCACCTTGCGGTTGATCTTGATCCAGTCCTCGACCGTCGGACGCCGCAGACCCGCCGCGTGCGCGATCGCCGGAATGTGCAGCAGCAGGTTCGTCGAGCCGCCGAACGCCGCGTGCACCGTCATGGCGTTGCGGACGGCGGCGTCGGTCACGATCTTCTTCGAGGGGATCCCCTTCGCTTCGAGCGCGAGCAGCGCGCGGGCGGAGCGCACGGCGAGGTCCAGCCAGACCGGCTCGCCCGACGGCGCGAGCGCGCTGTGCGGCAACGAGAGGCCGAGCGCCTCGCCGACGACCTGCGAGGTCGCCGCGGTGCCGAGGAACTGGCAGCCGCCTCCGGGACTCGCGCAGGCGCGGCAGCCCTCGAGCGCCGCCTGCTCCAGCGTGATGAGGCCGTGGGAGTAGCGCGCGCCCAGCGTCTGGACCTTGCCCGCGTCCTCCCCCTCCGCCGCGGGCAGCGTCACGCCGCCCGGGACCAGCACGCACGGCAGCTCCGGCGAACCCGCGAGCGCCATCATCATCGCGGGCAGGCCCTTGTCGCAGGTGGCCACGCCGAGCACGCCGGAGCGCGTCGGCAGCGAACGGATGAGGCGCCGGAAGACGATCGCCGCGTCGTTGCGGTACGGCAGGCTGTCGAACATGCCCGTGGTCCCCTGCGTGCGGCCGTCGCAGGGATCGGAGACGAAGCCCGCGAACGGGATCCCGCCGAGGATCTTGATCTCGCGCGCGGCGGCCTGCGTCAGGAGGCCGATCTCCCAGTGGCCGGTGTGGTAGCCGAGGGCGACCGGGGTGCCGTCCGGCGCGCGCACGCCGCCCTGCGTGGAGAGCAGCAGGTATTGCTTCCGCCCGAGCTCCGAGGGATTCCATCCCATGCCGGCGTTGAGCGTCATTCCGAAGAGATCGCCGCTGGGGCGGTCCTTCAGGAGGGCTTCGGTGACCGGCAGTTTGCCCGCGGGGCCGGGCGCCTTGGTGCGGACGCGGTAGACGTCGTCGCTGGAAGCGCTGAAGATCTCGTCGGCGTTCATGCGCGGATTGTGCCGCGCCCGGCGCAGCGGGTCAACGGGGGGCGCGGGCCCGGGTCTTCTTCGGCTTGCCCTTGGGAGGCGGCCCCCCCTTCAAGGGCTTGTCGCCCCCCCGCTCCTTGATCTCCGGCCCCGCCAGCGCGAACGGCACCGGCTCCCCCTTGATCTCGAAGAGAAACCTCGACGGCAGACAGGGATCCCGCCGGCCGTACTTCGCCCGCGTCTTCGCCCGCGTGATCGTCAGGACCCGTCGCGCTCGCGTGATCCCAACATACATCAGCCGGCGCTCCTCCTCCACCGTGTCCTCCTGGATCGACCGCTGGTGCGGAATGAGGCCCTCCTCCGCGCCGACCAGATAGACCCGCTGGAACTCCAGCCCCTTCGCGGCGTGCAGCGTCATCAGCGTGACGCGGTCCTGCGGCTTCGCGTCCTCCTCCTCGTCCTTGGCATCCTCCTCCTGCAGCGTCACCTCCTCGAGGAAGGTCTGCAGCGAAGGATTCGCGGTCCGCCGCGCATGATTCTCGGCGAGATTGAAGATCTCCTCCACGGCCGCCCAGCGGGCCTGCCGCGTGATCGCGTCGGGATACGTGCGGTCCAGCTCCGCCGGATAACGCACGGCCAGCAACATCTCGCGCAGCGCCTGCGGGAGGCCGACCTCCGGGATCTTCCGCAGCGCCTCCGCCAGGATCCGCTTCAGGCCGCGCACCCCCTCGAGCGCCTCCGGCGTCACCCCCTCCACCCCGAGCTCGAACGCCGCGCCCGCCGAGATGCCCTCCCGGGTCGCGACGTCCACGACCTTGTCCAGCGAGGCCTTCCCCACGCCGCGCGGCGGCACGTTCACCACCCGCAGCAGCGCCGGCTCGTCGTCGGGATTCTGCGCCAGCTTCATGAACGCCAGGACGTCCCGGACCTCCTTGCGGTCGAAGAAGCTCATCCCGCCCACCAGTTCGTACGGGATCCGCGACGCGCGCAGACGGCCCTCGAAGGGACGCGGCTGCACCGCCGTGCGGAAGAGGACCGCGAAGTCCCCGTACTTCGCCCGGCCCTTTTTCACCTCCATCAGGATCTCGTCCGTCACGAACGTCGCCTCGTGCTCCTCGTCCTCCAGCGTGAAGACCCGCACCGCCTCGCCCTTGCCCGCCGCGGAGATCAGCGTCTTCTCGTGCCGGGACTTGTTGTTGCGGATCACCGCGTTCGCCGCCTCGAGGATCTCCTGGGTCGAGCGGTAGTTCGTCTCCAGGCGCACCGTCGCCGCCCCCGGAAAATCCTTCTGGAAGTTCAGGATCTTCCGCAGGTCGGCGCCGCGCCAGCCGTAGATCGACTGGTCGTCGTCGCCCACCACGCAGAGGTTCTTCCGATCCCCCGCCAGGTGCCGCAGGATCTCGTACTGCGGGCCGTTCGTGTCCTGGTACTCGTCCACCATCAGGTAGCGAAAGCGGTCCTGCATGCCCGCCCGCACCGCGTCGTCCTCGGCGAGCAGCTTCCCCGCCAGGAGCAGCAGGTCGTCGAAGTCCACCGTCCGCGCCCGCTTGAGGTGCTCGTTGTAGGAGCGGTAGCTGCGCGCGATCAGCTCCTCCCAGTCGTCCGTCGCCTCCGCCAGCGCCTGCGCGGGCGTCACCAGCTTGTTCTTGAAGAGGGAGATCTTCGACAGCGCCGCCTTCGGATGCACCGCGGTCTCCGCGATCCGCAGCTCGCGCAGCGCCCCCTTCACCGCGGTGAGCTGGTCGGAGTCGTCGCAGATCGTAAACCGCGGCGAGAGCCCGAGCTTCTCCGCGTGTTCGCGCAGGACCCGGACGCAGAACGAGTGGAAGGTCCGGACCGTGAGCTCCTTCGCCGTCTCCGCCCCCACCAGGGCGGCGACGCGCTCCCGCATCTCGCGCGCGGCCTTGTTGGTGAACGTGACCGCGATGATGTTCCGCGGGGAGACGCCGCCGGAGACGAGATACGCGGTGCGTCTCGTGATGACGCGCGTCTTGCCGGAGCCGGCCCCCGCCAGCACGAGGACCGGGCCCTCGGTGGCCTGCACGGCCCGGCGCTGCTCGTCGTTGAGCCCCTCGAGGAGCTCCTGTTTGCCCGGGATGGGCGTCCGCGCCCTGGATCGCTTCATGGTCCCCGCTCTCCGGAAGGTGCGCAATTCTAGGAAGGCGGGCCGGGATCGTCCACCCATTAAAGCCGGTCGAAGATCCCGACCGGCTCCAGCAGCCTCAACGAACGCTTGCGGCCGAGACGGAGCCGCGCGACCAGGCCGTGCGGGATCGACCCCTCCAGGCAGCGGTCGAGGTCCGCGCCGCGGAGCGCGACGAAGAGCGTCCGCAGCCAGCCGCCGTGCGTGACCACGGCGAGCGCGCGCGCCGGACGCCGCCGTTCGATCACCTCCACCCAGTGCATCGCGCGGCGCTGCAGCGCCGCGAAACTCTCGCCTCCCGGGAAGACGAACGTGGAATCCGTCGTATAGCGGGGGCACAGCTTGCGCACCACGTCCACGGGCCGCCCGCTCATCGTGCCGAAGTCGATCTCCCGGAGCGCCTTGGAGACGCGGGTCGGCCCCCGGAGCCCCAGCCCCTCCCGGAGGATCGCCGCCGTCTCGATCGCGCGCTGCTGGTCGCTGGAATAGACGCGGGTGACGCCGCTGTCCTGCAGGGCGTCGGCCGCGCGCCGCGCGTCGCCGCGCCCCTCCGCCAGCAGCCCGAAGCCCCCCTGCCCCTGCAGGAGTTTCTTCACGTTCATTTCCGTGCGGCCGTGTCGGACGAAATAGAGGTCCATGTCTTCACCGCCATTCATGCCGGGGATACTTCCGCTGCAGTTCCTTCTTCACGCGGGGATAGTGCTCCGTCCAGAAGCCGGCCAGATCCTGGGTGACCTGCACGGGCCGCTGGTTCGGCGCGAGCAGGTGCACGACGAGCGGGACGCGCCCCAGCGCGATGCGCGGCGTCTGCGACATGCCGTAGAGATCCTGCAGCCGCGTCGCGAAGTACGGCGGCGCCTCGCCCGCATACACGATCTTCGGCTTCCGCCCGCCGGGCAGTTCGAGGCGCTCCGGCGCGTGTTTGTCGACCAGGGCCCGCTGCGCCGGGGAGAGCCAGTCCTGCAGCGCGGGCAGCAGCGGCCGCTCCTTGATGTCCTTGTACGACGTCGAGCCCAGGCAGAACTGTTCGAGCACCGTGCGGCGCTCCTCCTCACCAAAGACGCTCAGGCCGAGTTCCGGGCAGGCCTTCGCCAGGAAATTCACGCGGAAGACCCATTGCTCCGCGGCGGCGTCCCAGCCGTGCAAGAGGAGCCGGCCCGCGAGCACCTCGACCGCGAGCAGGCGCGCCGCCTCGTCTGCAGGGGGCGGCTCCACCCGGCGGGATCCCAGCGCCAGGCCGCGGAAGCGTTCGACCTCCTCCGCCACGACCCGGTTCGGGCCGGAGTCCCAGCGGACCTCGACGCGCCGCTCCAGATCGCCGGGAAACAGCTCCGCCAGCCAGCCCGGCTCGACCGCGCCGGCGAGGCTGAGCAACGTCGTCGGCTCTCCCCGAACCTCCACCTCCCGCAGCTCCGCCGCCACGAAGAGCGGGCTCCGACGCACGACGCTCTCCCGGACCAGCAGCCCGGTCCGGCCGTGCACCAGCTCGCAGCGCAGCGTCCCCTCGTCGCAACGCCGCGCGACCCGGTCGGAAAACGCGATCAGCAGGCAGCGCCTCAGCGCCTCCGCGGACGCGGGCTTCGCGGAGACGTCGAGGCCTTCCTTGGCGGCGATCTCCAGGAACTGCTCGAAGAGCGGGCCCACCTGCCGGGCCGTGACCGCGTGGATCCCCGCCTGCCGGCAGGCCTCCATCCGGTAGTCGCTCTGGCGCGCGTACTCCCAGGCGCGCTTCAAGACCTCGAAGTCCGACTCCGCCCCGCCCTCGAAGCGCCGCTCCCGGAATTCCGACGTCGCCGCATCGACGTTCCGCAGCAGCAGATCGCGCCCCTGCACGAGGGCGGCGACGAGGGCCGCGTCCCGCACGCAGCCCGCCTCCTGCGCCGCGAGCAGTAGGCGCGAGTAGCGGGGATGCAGCGGGAAGGCGAGCATGCGCCGGCCCAGGTCCGTGAGGCGCCCGGCGGACAGCGCCCCGAGATCCTGCAGCAGTTCAAGGGCATGCGTCAACGCGGCCGGGGGCGGCGCCTCCAGCCAGCGGAAGCGGTCCAGATCCTCCACGCCGGAGGCCTTGAGCGTCAGCACCACCTCCGAGAGATCCAGCCGCTTCACCTCGGGCGTCTCGCGCGCGGGACGCCGGCCCTGCTCCAGCTCGCTCCAGAGCCGCACGCAAAGACCCGGGGCGGTGCGTCCCGCGCGGCCGGCCCGCTGGTCCGCGGAGGCGCGGCTGATCTTCTCGACGAGCAGCGTGTTGACCCCGCGCTGCGGGTCGTAGCGCGGGATCCGCGCCAGGCCGCTGTCGATCACGAGGCGGACGCCGTCGATGGTCAGCGAGGTCTCCGCCACGTTCGTGGAGACGATGACCTTCCGCTGCGCATGGCGGGCCACGGCGGCGTCCTGGTCCTTGGGCGGCAGCTCGCCGTGCAGCGGCAGCACGAGCGCGCCGCGGGCCTCCGGCCTGGAGCGGATGGCCTCGATCGTGCGCATGATCTCGTAGGCCCCGGGCATGAAGACGAGCGCGTCGCCCTCCCCGGCATGCTGCGCATAGGCGTCCGCCGCCAGCTCCCAGGGGGGCGTCTCGACCCCCGTCCGGGCCGGTGGGAGATATTCGATCTGCACCGGATGGACGCGTCCCGAGGCGGACAGGATCCTGCAGGGCTTGAGGTACTCCGCCAGGCGCTCCGTGTCGAGCGTGGCGGACATGACGGCGAGGGCCAGATCGGACCGGCGCTGTTCCTGCAGGTCGAGGGCCCGGGCCAGCGTGATGTCCCCGTAGAGATGCCGCTCGTGGAATTCGTCGAAGAGGATCGCGGAGACGCCGCGCAGCCCGGGGTCCGCCGTCATCTGCCGCAGCAAAATGCCCTCCGTGACGAAGCGGATTTTCGTCGCGGCACTGCAGACGTTGTCGAAGCGGACCTGGTAGCCGACGGTCTGTCCGAGGGGCGACTGCAGTTCCTCGGCGACCCGGGCGGCGAGCAGGCGGGCGGCGAGACGGCGGGGCTGCAGGACGACGACCTGGCCGCGCTCCAGCAGGCCGCCCTTCAGGAGCATCTGCGGGACCTGGGTGGACTTGCCGGAGCCGGTGGGGGCGGAGAGGATCAGGCGGCGCTCTTCGCGGAGGGCGCCGAGGATCCCGCTTTCGAGATCGCACACCGGCAGGCGCCCGTCCATACCGCGCGGGATGATAGCAGAAAGGGCGCGGATTCCCGGGGGCCGCCGGGGAAAATTCCCCGACCCAAGAACCGCCGCGAAGGGTAATAGGAGTGGAGAGGGGTTCCCGGCGCACTGGCACGCCTCTTGCGCCGGGGACCCGGACATCATGAAGCTGCGACGACTCGCGATGCTGCCGGCCCTCGCCCTCCTCGTCTGGGCCGGGGTGCTTGTGGCGCGGCCGAAGGACGATCCTTCGTACGAACTGCCGCCGATCAGCTACAGCGCCTCGAAGCCGTCGGATCCGGTGGCGCAGCTGCAGGACCGCCTGAACGCGGGACAGTCCAAGCTCGCCTTCGACGCCTCGCACGGGTACCTGCGCTCGTTCCTCGCGGCCCTGAACGTTCCGGTCACCTCGCAGGTGCTGGTCTTCAGCAAGACCAGCTTCCAGAAGTCCAAGATCTCCCCCGAGACGCCGCGCTCGATCTACTTCAACGACGACGTCTACGTCGGCTGGTGCCAGAACGGCGACGTCGTGGAGATCTCGTCGGTGGACCCGCAGCTCGGGGCGGTGTTCTACGTCCTGCCCCAGAAACCCGCGCCGCTGCCCAAGATCTCCCGTCAGACGCACAACTGCCTGCAGTGCCACGACTCCAACGGGCTCTCGCTCGGCGTGCCGGGCCACATCGTTCGCTCGGTCTTCGCCGACGACGACGGCCTGCCGCATTTCAACATGGGGACCTTCCGGATCGACCATCGCAGCCCCTTCACCGAGCGCTGGGGCGGCTGGTACGTCACGGGCCGGACCGGATCGATGCGCCATCTGGGCAACGTGATCTTCGAGGAGGATCCGAATCCCGACCTGAAGGCGTACGGGGAGAAGGGCGCCAACTGGGCCGCGCTCCCGAAACACGTGAACGCGCAGGCCTACCTCTCCCCGGGCAGCGACATCGTGGCGCTGCTGGTCCTGGAGCATCAGGCGTACACCCACAACCTGATCACGAAGGCGAATCACGAGACGCGGCTGGCGCTGCTGCAAAGCACGGAGATCAACAAACTGGCCGGCACGCCGGGCGCCGGCCTGACGGAGGGGGCGCGATCGAGGATCCGGGCGAACGGCGACCCCCTGCTCGCCGCGCTGCTGTTCTCGGGCGAGGCCGCGCTGCCCTCCCCCGTCCAGGGCAGCTCGACGTTCGCCGAGGATTTCGCGAAACGAGGGCCCTGGGATTCCAAGGGACGCACCCTGCGCGAGTTCGACCTCAAGACGAGGCTGTTCCGGCACCCGCTCAGCTACCTGGTGCACTCCAAGGCGTTCGCCGGCCTGCCCGACGCGATGAAGGACTACCTGGCGTCGCGGCTGGACGCGATCCTCTCCGGCCGGGAGACCTCGAAGGACTTCGCGCATCTCTCGGCCGAGGACCGCCGCGCGATCCGGGAGATCGTCGCCGCGACGGTCCCCGACCTGGCCTCGCGCTGGAAGTGAGCGCTACTTCCTCGCCTGGTCTTTGAAGAAGCGGACGATCAGCGCCGGCGCCTCGGCGGGATACTTGTGATCCCCGTCGTGGATGAAGGTGAGCAGCGGCGCGCCCTTGGACGAGTCGTGAAGCGTGCAGCCCGGGGCCCAGTCCTTCCCCTCCGCCTCGCAGCCGTTGAGCGTCCGCACCGCGGCGATGCTGCGCTCCTGCATCGCGAATTTCACCAGAGGGTCGTTCCGGCCGGCGATATGGAAGAGCGGAATCGGATCCTTGAGCAGCCGCGCCCCGGCCGCGGCGCAGGGGGCGACGGCGGCGAGGACCTCCCGCCGCTGCCCTCCCAGGAGATAGCTGTGCTGCCCGCCGTTGGAATGCCCGGTGGCGTAGATGCGGCGCTCGTCGATCTTGAATTTCGTCTTGATCGTGGCCAGTGCGGCGTCGAAAAGCTTCAGGTCGCGATCCCCCTGCCCGCCCGGGAGATTCTGCCACCCGGACTTCTTCCCCTCCGGATCCACCAGCGGGCTCGGCGTCGGCAGGCCTTGAAGGTAGACGACGACGGCCTCGGGCCACTCCTCGTGGAGCCGGAAGGAGCGGGCGGCCTGCCGCATGGAGCCGCCGTGGCCGTGGAACCCGAAGACGAGCGGCAGCGGCCCCTCCGAGGGCTTCGAGGGCGCGTACACGATCCCTTCGCGATCGACGTCGTCGACCTTCCACTCCAGACGCTCGGGATCGATGGCGAGGGCGAGCAGCAGCAGCGGGATCATGAGCGTTGAACACCGGCCGAAGCGTCCGGTTGCGCGCCTACTTGTAGACCGCTTTTCCCCAGTCCGAGGCCCGCATGAACGACCAGCGCGTCTCCGGGCGCGCCGGATTGAGGATCTCGAGCAGCTGGCCCAGCGGCTTGCGGCCGGCCTCGTCGGACCAGTTCAGCGTCCAGGTGACGGCCAGCACGTCCCCCGCCCGGGGCGGGTTCGCACCCGCGCCGAGCAGGCCCCACGGCACGGCGTACTCCATCACATAGCCCTTCCCCTCGGGCTTGAACACTCCGCGGAAGCCCGGCGGATTGACGCGGTCGCGATCGAATCCCATCCCGTACGCCAGATGCAGGCAGGCTTCGTTCCGGGGCGCGTAGGACCACAGCGTCAGATGCACGAGCGTGTCGGCGACGTCCTCCGGGGTCACGTCGCGCGAGGTCTGCCGCCGCACTTCAAGGTGGTCCGCCTTCACGGGCCAGGGGCGGGCGCGGTCCGTGGACAGGCGGACCTGGAGCCCGCCCCCCATCCACGCCGTCCCGGCCTCCCGGACGGGATCGAAGTTGTTGCGCAGGGCCTGGGGATCGCGGACCCGCGCCGCGAGGTACAGGAACCGCGCGTCGTACGCCATCTGCGCCTCGAGCCCGTAGTGGGGACCGACGGCGGGCAGACACTCGGCCTGAAAGCGGCCGCGCGCGGACCAGTCGAAGAGGTCCCCGTCGATGCTCAGATCCGGGGGCGCCGGCCAGATCTCGACCTGCTCCAGACGCGGTTCGTTCCAGAAATTCCCCGCAGGCTGCGGGGCGATCTTGGGCGCCGCCGGCCGCAGCAGGACCACAAGCACCCCCAGAAGCAGGCCCGCAGCGGCAAGCGAAGGCCAGGCCAGACGGCGGCGCGACGCGGCAGGCGCCCGCGGGCCGTATTCCCAGGCGAGCCGCGCGTGAAGTCCGAGGTAATCGAGGTAGACCCGCCGGTTCTCCTCGCTCGACCGCAGCAACTCGTTGAGGCGTTCGCCCTCGCCGGCGCTGATCCGCTCGCTGCAGACTTTCTCGGCGAGATCCAGCAGCTCGTCGCTCACCGGAGATCCCCCCCGAGCGAGAGGTTCACGCAGTCGTAGAGCGCGCTGCGCAGGCGCTGCAGGGTCTTGAACACCGCGTCCGGACTGCGTCCGAGGGACGCGGCCACGTCCCGGACCGGACGCTCGTCCTTGTAATACCCCTCGAGCAGCGCGCGATCCTTCGACGTCAGCTTCTCGAGGCAGCCGTCGAGCGCCCGCTGGCGCCGCTCCTCGCGGGCCTCGTCCTGCATCCGCTGGTCGGCCAGCTGTTCGACGACGTCCGGGGCGAGCCGGACCGGACTCCCGGCGCGGCTCCGGTAATAATGCCGCACATGATTCCGCGCGATGCCGCAAAGCCAGGGGAAGAGATCGCGGGAGGGATCGTAGGCGGCCCGCTGCTCCCACGCGGAGAGGCAGGTCTTCTGGAAAAGATCCTCAGCGTCGGCGCGCTGCGGCACGAGCGAGGCGACAAAACGATAAAGCCGGCTCTGGAGCGGCACGAGCCGCCCCATGAATCCGCTTTCGTTCCTGTCGCTCATCAGATCAGTTCCAGCCCCTTCATCGTACCCGTGCTCGAGGCGAAGCGGTCCGTTTCCAGGCCCAGGCGCTGCAGGATCGAGACGAAAAGATTCGGCAGCGGATGGTTCTTCTGGCGGTCGAACGCCAGATGGCCCGCATGACGGAAGCCGCCGCCGGCCAGCAGCATGGGCATGTTCTTCGTGTCGTGGTTGTTGCCGTTCCCCAGGTTGCTGCCGTAGAGCACGCTCGTGCGGTCGAGCAGCGTGCCGCCGCCCTCGCGCGCATCCTGCAGACGCTTCAACAGCGAGCCCAGCCGCTTGAACTGCGCGAGCTCCAGCGACTTCAGCTGCGCCTGCTTGTCCTCCCGGCCCACGTGATGCGAGAGGCTGTGGCATTCATCGGAGACGCCCGGCACATGCGCGCCGAAGCCGTCGAGGCGGATCATCAGCGTCACGAGCCGGGTCGAATCCGTGGCCAGGGCGAGCTGGATCAGCTGCGCCATCGCATCGAACTTCTCGAGCAGATATTCCTCGTCCTTCGGCGGCGCGGCGTCGACCTTCGGTTTCGGACGCTGCTCCCAGGCCTCGGCCGCCTTCAGGCGCTGCTCCACCTCCCGCACCGACGTGAAGTATTGCTCCAGGCGGTCGCGATCGACGGCGCCCAGACCCTTCTGCAGCTCCGCCGCGCGCGCGGCCACGGCGTCCATGATGCTCTGACCGACGCGGAGGCGCTCGACCTGGCGCTCCACCGACTTCGCATCGCCCTCCACGAAGAGCGCCTTGAAGACCTGGGCGGGGTTGCGCTCCGCCGGGAGCATCACGCCGCTCGACGTCCACGAGAGCGAGGGGTTTCCCTGCTGCGACACGCAAAGCGAGAGCGACGGGACCCGCGTGCGGATGCCGATGCGCTCGGCCGCATACTGGTCGAGCGAGATCGTGTTGCGGAACGAGGGGGTGCCGGGATGCGGGGCCGCGGTGAGGAAGCTCGCTTCCGCGGAATGGCCTCCGGTGACGTCCGGATGGGAAACGCCGGAGAAGACGGTCATCTGATCGCGGAAGTCCTTCAGCGTCTCCAGATACGGAGTCGGCGTATAGTCCCGCCCCGTCTCCTTGGGCGTGAAGTGTTTCTCCAACACCCCGAGATTCGTGCAGATCGCGACGAGGCGGCGCGGGGCGGGCTCCTGGGCCCGCGCGAGCGACTCCAGCCAGGGCAGGCCGAGGGCCACGCCGGACGCCTTGAGGAACAAGCGACGGTTCATGGAGCGCCTCCCCGGAACAAGGGACTCTGCACCACGGCGTGGAGGATCGCGCGCACGCCGCCGCCGTCCTCCTTCGCGCGGGCCAGGATGCGGTCGACCGCCGCGCGGTCGGAATACCGCTCGCCGGTCCCCGCGCCGTACATCAGCAGCTGCCGGATCAGGTTGCGCGAGAGCGCGTCGGGGTCCGCCAGCAGGAGCTTCCGGAGATCCTCGACATTTTCGAAGCGCCGCCCGTCGGCGAGCAGGCCCGTGGAATCCACCGGAGGACCCGGCTTCTTCGCGGAACTGCCGGCGATCCGGTACCACTCGCGCCGCGCCCCGATGACGTCGAAGCTCTCCAGCGCCAGGCCGGGAGGATCCATCCGGGCATGGCAGTAGGCGCAGGCGGGGTCGGCCCGGTGCTTTTCGATCAGCTGGCGGATCGTGGTGGCGCCGCGCGCGTCCGGCTCCACCGCGGGGATGTTGGGCGGCGGCGGGAGCCGCGGGATGCCGAGCAGGCGCTCCCCGATCCAGACGCCGCGCAGGATCGGCGACGTGGCGGTGCCGTTCGCGGTGACTTTCAGCACGGACGCCTGCGTCAGGAAGCCGCCGCGCAGCGAGCCGGGCGGGACCGGGACTTCCCGCAGGGAGGACCCGCTCACGCCCGGGATCTCGTAAAGGCGTGCCAGCCGCTGATCGACCAGGACCACGTCGGAGGCCACCAGCTGGGTCACGGGGAGATTCCCGTCGAGCAGGCGCCGGAACCAGGCCCGCGTCTCGGCCGGCATCGATTCGCGCAGCCAGGGGTCGTAGTCCGGGTAGAGCTGGCGGTCGGGGGTCGTGAAGTCCAGATTGTGTAGGTCGAGCCACTCGTCGAGGAAGTGCTCGACGAAGCGCTGGGAGCGCGGATCGCGAAGCAGCCGTTCGACTTGCGCGCGGAGGACGGCGGGCTCCCCCAGGTCCCCCGCCTTCGCGCGGGCGAGCAGCTCCTCGTCCGGCAGCGAATCCCAGAGGAAGTAGCTGAGGCGCGAGGCGAGGGTGTACGCGCCGCCTTCCAGGCCCGTGAAGAGGAAGTCCGGCGAGCAGAGGATCGCGCGGAAGGCCTCGAGTCCGCCGGGCTTGGCGAGGGCGGCGTAACGCTGCAGTTCCGCATCCGCGACGGGACGCCGGAACGCACGCTCCGCGAAGGCGCGGAGGCGGCCGTCGCCGAAGAGGCGCTCCCGGCTCTCCGGCGGCCAGGCGTCGACCAGCGGACCCTCGATCTCGAACCAGTCCATCGCAATACCGGGGCCTTCGTAGTCCGAGGCCCCGTTCTTGGAGGGCGAGTTCGCCACGGCATGCCCCGGCAGGGTCATCGCGTGGAAGGACGGGCACTGGCCGGGGTCGAGCCAGATCTTCAGCTCATGCACGACGGGCTCGGCCGGGATGTCGTAGAAGCCGAGCAGCTTGCCTTTCAGGGAGACGCGCAGGACGTGCAGCAGGTCCGCTGCAACGATCTTCGTCTTGTCCCAGCGCACGCCCCGGGCCGAGAACTTGAGGCGGTACCAGCCGGAGCTTTTCGGCCGGAAGCGGTCGGGCTGGATGCCGTCCGGCTGATGCGCGCCCAGCCCGCCGCTCATGATGAGCAGAGTTTCCGCCTCGCCCTTGAACGTGCCGACACGGTAGGAATTGGCGGGATCCTTGACGGGATCGCCTTCGACCTTGGTCCCGTACCCGGCGGCGAATTCCGCGCCGTTCAAAGGCAGCGCATTGAGCGTGCGGATGGCCAGCCTTCCGGAATCCTGCTGGGAGACGGGCTCGCGCCAGATCTTCGTTTCGGGGCGTTCGGGGGGCGGCGACGCGGCCAGGCGGAGGGCGGCGTCGGCGGCATCCAGGATCTTGAGCATCTGGATGTGCGAGACGTCGAGGGCGCCGGCGACCTTGTCGAAGTGGTGGCGGCGCCCGTCCTCGGGAAGGCCCTCCTTCACGCGGAGGGTCGGGAGCGCGAGCAGGTCGCGGAGGCTGTGTTCGAACTCGATGCGGTTCAGGCGGCGGACGGGAGAGCGGAGCCGGGCGCGGTCGGCCGCCTGCAGTCGGGCGTCGAAGTCGGCGAGGAAGGCCTCGCGTTCGGCGGCCGGGGGCGCGGGGGCTTTCTTCGGAGGCATCTCCCCCGCGCGGATGCGTTCCAGGATGCGTACGCCGGTGGCTACGGAGGCGTCGTCCGGGCTTTCCACCCGGTACGTGTCGAGCCTCAGATGCCCCTTGGGTTTCTCCGCCCCATGGCACTCGACGCAATGGCGTTCGAGGAACGACTGGGCGAGGACGAAGAGAAGTGCGGTCATGCCCACTCTTGCCGCGGCCTCCGCGAATTGGACAAGAATTCGTAGGCCGGGCGTCAAAATCAACGGGGGGTTGGAGGCTGCCCTCCAAGCAAGAGCCGTTGAACACGGTATCGAGCACGCAGCTTGCGGAGAACGGGCCGCCTGAGACTTTGCTATTGATTTGCCCCGGGGTCTGCTTAGAATAACGCGCGTTCCACTAGAAAAAGCCTCTTCGCTGGGGTGTAGTGTAACGGTAGCACCGCAGACTCTGAATCTGCTTGTCTAGGTTCGAATCCTAGCACCCCAGCCATTTCACTCTGGCGACCGGCCGGCAGTCCTATGCCGGCTTGCGGAACTCCAGCGCGAGCAGCCAGACGCCGATCACGACGAAGAGCAGCGCGGAGCCGCGGCGCACCCACAGGGGGTTCACCCAGCGGTTCAGGACCGAGCCCGCCGCCACCCCGATCGCCGTCACCGTCACCAGCGCCAGCGAGGACGCCAGAAAGATCGTCCACGGCTTCTTCGAGTCCGCCGTGAACGCGAGCGTCGCCAGCTGCGTCTTGTCCCCGAGTTCCGCGAGAAACACCGTCCCGAACGTCATCAGCAGGAGTTTCCAATCCACCGTTCAGCCCTCCGAAAAGGTTCCGGCACCTATGCCAGGATGCCCTTCACGAGCTTACCGTGGATGTCCGTCAGACGGAAGTCGCGTCCCGCGTACCGGTACGTCAGGCGCTCGTGGTCCATGCCCATCAAATGCAGGATCGTCGCCTGCAAATCGTGCACGTGCACCGGGTTCTCGATGATATTGTAGCCGAGGTCGTCCGTCGTGCCGTACTGGAGCCCGGGCTTCACGCCGCCCCCCGCCATCCACATCGTGTACGCGTGCGGGTGATGGTCGCGGCCCCGGCTCCGCCCCAGCGCCGCGTTCGTCTCCACCATCGGCGTGCGCCCGAACTCGCCGCCCCAGATCAGCAGCGTCGAGTCCAGCAGGCCCGTGCGCTTGAGGTCCGCCAGCAGCGCCGCCGAGCCGCGGTCCGTCTGGCCGCAGTTGTTCCGCAGGTTGCCCGCCACGTCGCTGTGCGCGTCCCAGCCCTCGTGGAAGATGTTGATGAAGCGCACGCCGCGCTCCACCATGCGCCGCGCCAGCAGGCAGGCCCGCGCGAACGACGCCTTCGAGGGATCCGCGATCCCGTAGAGCTCCAGCGTCTCCTTCGACTCGCCCTTCAGGTCCATCAGCTCCGGCGCCGAGGTCTGCAGGCGGTACGCCATCTCGTACGCGGCCACCCGCGTCTCGATCTCCGGATCGCCCAGCTCGCCCAGGCGCCTCCGGTTCAGCTCCCCCACCAGGTCCAGGGTCTCCCGTTGCAGCTTCGCGTCCACGCCCGCCGGACTCGTCACGTTCAGGATCGGCTCGCTGGAGTTCCGGAAACGCACCCCGCTGTAGACCGTCGGCATGAAGCCGCTGGACCAGAGCGCGGCGCCTCCGCTGATCCCGGAGCCCGTCGACATGACGACGAACGCGGGCAGGTTCTGGGACTCCGACCCCAGCCCGTACACCGCCCACGAGCCCAGGCTCGGCCGCCCCGGCTGGGGGAAGCCCGTGTTGAAGAACAGCTGCGCCGGCGCGTGGTTGAACTGGTCCGTGTGCACCGAGCGGATGAAACAGACGTCGTCCACGACCTTCGCCAGGTGCGGCAGCATCTCCGAGAGCTCCATGCCGCTCTGACCGTGCTTCGCGAACTTGAACTGCGGCGCCAGCACGCCCGCATCCCCGCGGATGAATGCGAAGCGCTGCGTCCCGATGATGCTCGCCGGCAGGGGCTTGCCCTCCAGATCCTTGAGCTTGGGTTTGTAGTCGAAAAGGTCCAGATGGCTCGGCGCGCCCGACATGAAAAGATGGATCACCGCCTTCGCCTTCGCCGGGTACTGCGGCGCCTTCGCCGCGAGCGCGTTCTTCCGGTCGTCGGCGCGCAACGCGGAGCCGCCAAGCAGCGACGCCAGCGCGACCTTGCCGAGGCCCACCCCGCAGTCCTTCAGGAAGTGCCGGCGCGCGACGTTGTCGCAGCAATCCATGTCCATCCTCAATTCCGCGTCACGAACTCGTCCAGATTCAGCAGCGCGCGCACCAGCAGCGTCCACGCGTCCCCGCCCAGCTTCGCGGCGTCCAGCTCCTTCGCCGCGAGGCGCCGCTGCTGCGACTGCAGGTATTTCAGGAGCAGGCCGCGCTCCTCGACGGACGGCGTCCGCACCAGCACACGCCGGAACGCGCGCTCGACCTTCTCCTCGTCGGAGCCGGCTTCCCCGGACAGGACCTTGCCCGCGTGCCGGGAGGCCTCGATGAAGACCTCGTCGTTCATCAGCGTCAGCGCCTGCAACGGCGTGTTCGAGACTTCGCGCCGCGCCTGGCAGGCCTCGCCGCTGGGGCCGTCGAACGTGGAGAACATCGCGTACGGCGCCGTGCGTTTGGCGAACGTGTAGAGGCCGCGGCGGTAGCGGTCCTCGCCCCCGCTCACGTTCCAGGCCAGCGGCCCGTACGTGCCTTCCGTCGTGATGCCCGGCGGCTGCGGCGGGAAGACGCTGGGCCCCCCCAGCTTCGGGGACAGCAGCCCGGTCGCGCGCAGGGCCGCGTCGCGCAGTTGCTCCGCCTCGAGCCGCGTTCTCGGCGAACGGCCCAGGAGCTTGTTCTCCGGATCGCGGGCCAGCGCCTCGGCGGTCGTGGCGGAGGACTGCCGGTACGTCGCGCTCGTCACGAGGATCCGCAGCATCTGCTTCCACGACCAGCCCTGCCGGACGAATTCCAGCGCGAGCCAGTCGAGCAGTTCGGGATGCGTGGGCGCCTCGCCCTGGAAGCCGAAGTCCTCGGTCGTGCGGACGATGCCCCGCCCGAACAGCGACTGCCAGAGCCGGTTCATGACGACGCGACCCACCAGCGGGTTCTCGCCGTTGACCAGCCAGCGCGCGAACGCGAGGCGGTCCCGCGGCGCCCCCTCGGGCAGCGGCGCGAAGATCGACAACACCTCCGGCGTCACGGTCTCCTTCGGCTGCAGGAACTCGCCGCGATGATGCACCGTCGTCGCGCGGCGGAAGCGGGGATCGCGCTCCTGGAAGACCAGCGTGCTTGGATGCTTCGGCATCGCGTCGCGCAGCTGATCCAGCTCCTTGCGCGCCCCGGCCAGTTCGGGGGCCGACTGCAGGAACTGACGCCGGATCGCCGCGCGCTGTTCGGGACTGCGCTCGCCGATCAAGAGCGCCGCTTCGACCTCCGGGGCCAGGCCGCGAGCCTCGGCCGACCGCTCATCGCCCGTGACGGAGATCCGAAAGCGGCCGAGCCCCGCGGCGTAGTAGCGTTCGAAGAGCATCCGCAGATCCAGGCGCCTGACGCCGTCCAGCGGCTGCGCGAGCTGGAAGACCGCCGTGTGGGGGCGTCCCTGGCCGCCGGAGATCGACCAGCCCGTCTGGGGATCGCCGTCGATCGCGAGCGCCGCGCTTTTCCCGAAGCTCTGCGTCGGCTTCGCGAGCGGCGCGGCCTTCCCGTCCGCTTTCAGGGAAACCTCGCTCAGCCAGAAGTCCCCCGCTGGGCCTTCGTAATGCACGCGTCCGGGACCGTTCTTCGGCAGCCGCTCGTCCGTCAGCGCCTCCAGGCGCAGCGCCGTGATCCGCCGCCCGCCCGTGTCGAAGCCGACTTCGTAGACGTCGCTCTTGGTCATGTCGCCGTGGACGAAGACCGACTGGTCCGCCTCCACCGTGAAGAGCGGCAGGTTGGATTTCAGCTCGACGGGCTTGAGGACCGTCCAGGCGACGGCTTTCGCGGACTCCGCCGTCGTCCACGCCGCGAGTTTGGCCTCCAGGTGCCGCGCCCGCCCGGTGGCGAGATCGCCGCCGCCGGAAAATCGGCCGAGACTGATGCGGAAGCGTCCCAGCGTGTGTTTCTGACCGAACTGCTGGTCGATCTTCAGCGTCCAGGGCCCCTTCCCCGCGGCGGGCGTCTCGAGGTGGAACACGGCGCTGCGGTTCACGTTCGTGGCCTCCGGCGTCGCCGCCGCGATGGCCCAGCCGGTCTCGGCCTTGCCGTCGAACGCCGCCGCCACGGGCCAGCCGTCCTGCTGGTGGTCCGCGCTCGCCCAGGAGAAGCGCAGCGGCTTGCCCGCGCGCGACAGGACCAACTCGGTCACGACGAAGTTGCCGTTCTCGGCGCGACCGGGTCCGCGGCGCGGCAGTTTGTCGTCGGTGAGGACTTCGAGGCGCAAGGCGGCGACGCCGTCGAGCTCGGCGTCGAACGTGAGCGTATACGTGTTCTTTTCCGGAGACTCGCCGCCCGTGCGGACGGAGCCGTCCTCGAGGACTTCCGTCGCGGCCTTGCCCGCCTCCACCTTGGAGGGCTTCAGCGGCGCCCACTGAAGCTCGCCGTCGGGCGGGAACTTCGACTCCAGCGCCGCCTCGGCGGCGGCGACCTTGCGCGCATGCTCCTCGCGGCGCTGCGTGATGAAGGGATCCGGAACGGGCATCTCGACCTCGTCCGACCCGTTCAGGAAGGCCATGAGGCGGTAGTAGTCCTGATGCGGGATGGGGTCGTACTTGTGCGTATGGCACTGGACGCAGAGCAGCGTGAGGCCGAGCCAGACGGTGCCGTTGGTGTTGACGCGGTCGACGAGGGCGTGGAAGCGGAACTCCAGCGGATCGATGCCGCCCTCCTCGTTGATCATGGTGTTGCGGTGAAAACCGGTGGCGACGCGGGATTCGGTGCCGGCGTTCGGAAGCATGTCGCCGGCGAGCTGCTCGATCGTGAAGCGGTCGAAGGGCAGGTCGTCGTTGTAGGCACGGATGACCCAGTCGCGGTACGGCCACATCGAGCGCGGGCGATCCTTCTCGTAGCCGTTGGTGTCGGCATAGCGCGCGAGGTCGAGCCAGCGCCGGGCCCAGCGTTCGCCGTAGTGGGGTGAGGCGAGCAGACGCTCGACGTACTTGGCGTAAGCGTCGGGGGCGGGGTCCTTGAGGAAGACGTCGGCCTCCTCCGGGGTCGGGGGCAGGCCGGTGAGGTCGAGGGCGACGCGGCGCGCGAGCGTGGCGCGGTCGGCCTCGGGGCGCGGCGCAAGTCCCGCGGCCTCGAGGCGGGCGAGGACGTAGCTGTCGATGGGATTGCGGACCCAGTCCTGGCCGCGGACGGCGGGGGCGGGACTGAGCTTGGGCGGGACGAAGGCCCAATGAGGGGCGTACTCGGCGCCCGCGGCGATCCAGCGTTTGAGGAGGTCCTTCTGGGCGGCCGTGAGCTGTTTCACCTCGGACGGGGGCGGCATGACCTCCTCGGGATCCTTGCTGAAGAGGCGCTGGACGACTTCGCTGGCGGCGGGCTTGCCGGGGCTGATCGCTCCCTTGCGGATGGCGGCGGCACGGTCGTCGAGGCGGAGTTTGCCGCCGCGTTTCTTGTCGTCGGGCCCGTGGCACTTGAAGCAGGTGTTGGACAGGATCGGCCGGATGTCGCGCGCGTAGTCGGGCGCGGCGGGATCGGCCTGGACGAGGACCAGCAGCAGGACGCTCAGCATGAAGAAAGTCTCCCCCCTTAATTACCTCCGAGGGCCGTCCGGCGATAGAAAAATGAGCGTCCGCTTTGCTACGACCCATTGTGACACAGCAGCAGACGACACTATCCTCGGAGGCACGAAAGGAGCTGCGGATGACATCGATGGACGGGCGGCTGGAGGAAGTGCTGCGGGCTCTGGATGAGCGGGTGGGGAGACTGTCGTCGCTGCTGGAATTGCGGACGGTGCAGGAGCGGCTGGAGGAGCTCGAGGCCCTGGAGGGGCCGACGCCGGCGGAGCGGGCCCATCCTCCGCCCGGTATGTTATGCTGAGCGTCATGGCGGGACGCTGGAAGGCGCGGATGGCCCGGATGGCCAAGGCGAGCCGCGAAGCGCGCGAGGCCGAGCTCAAGGGGATGACCTTGAAGCGGGCGATCGAGCTGCTGGAGGGGCTGCTGTCGGCCCCGCTGACGGCCCCCCGGCGCCGGCGCCGGCATCCCGTGTCCCTGTCCCATCGCATGAGGCGCCGCCATGTCTGATCCACGCGCCGTTTTTCTCGCCGCGCACGATGCGGCGGCCGAGGGGCCTTTCGACGTGCTGCTCTACGGCGGCATGGCGGCGGCGCTCTGGGGCGAGCCGCGCTACACGCAGGACGTGGACCTGGTGGTCTTCCTCCCCGAGCGGCACGCCTACAAGTACATGCGGGCGGCGGCGAAGCACGGCTTCGCGGTGGACGAGGACCTGGCGATCCAGCAGATGCAGGTGAGCGGCTGGGCGCGGCTGCCCTTCGGGGCGCCCAAGAGCCCCTGGCACCTGGACCTGACGCTGGGCGACAGCCCCTTCGACAAATCCGCCTTCGCGCGGCGCAAGCCGGTGAAGATCTTCGACCGCCAGGTCTCGGTGGTCTCGCCGGAGGACCTGGTCCTCTACAAACTCGTCTCGGACCGCGAGCAGGACCGGGTCGACGTGCGCGCCGTCTTCAAGCGCCAGAAGAGCCTGGACGCCGCCTACCTCCGCAAGTGGGCCCGCTGGTGGGAGGACCAGGGCATCGAGGGCATCGTCCGCCGGCTCGAGGCGCTCCTGGGGGCGTAGAGCCGGGGAAATCCAACCAGGCGCGCAGCCGCTCTCTGGTGGTGCAGAACCGAGTGACGCTCGTTTTACCCTTCACCATCAGTATCCTGCGAGTAAGATCTTGTATCGATTCCCCAGAACCTTTGAAGTGAGTTGAATGAAACATTTGAAACACGCCACACTCTTGGGCGTGGTGCTCCTGATTGTCGGCTGTAACAGGAACCCCTACCCCAAGTACGTCACCTTCAGCGATGATTTCGCCCCCGTTGCCAGCTTCACCTACGTCTTCAAGTTCAAACTCAATACGCATACGCGACTGGCTCTTGTCCCGCTCCGAGATGCGGAAGCCAGCCCAAATATTGCACCGGAAGGCGAGGTCGGAGACATAGAGATGCAGCATCTTCTGCATCTCTGCAAGTTCGCTCTCGAGGTACTGGGCTACACCATAGTCGACAATCAAGCCCAAGCCGATCTCATCGTGGGTGTCACCATGCGGAACGACTACGGAACGAGGTATGTACCGCCAGGACGAATCCTCACCAGTTCCACTCATCTCGGGACGGTGCAGACTCCGGGCGGCTCCGCAAAATTCTCTGGCACGACCCTTTCCAGCCAAGTGGTTCCCGGGCACGCAACGCAGGATTTTAGCCCATTTGTGGCGCTCGTCGGCGCCAACAAGAATGGGGAGACCCTATGCCATGCCAAGGCTTGGGCGAAGACCAGGAACCCATCCTTTGGCCTGGTGGTCCCATGGCTGGTCCATGCCATACGGATGAAATTGCCTCCCAGCGATCAACTGGGGGAGTCGCCCTCTTGGGATCAGTCAACCTTGGGCACCCACGTCACGCTGGCCAGCAAGGATGGAAACAACTACTACCCCTGCATCGTCCAGAAATCCAAACATCTCATGGGATCCCCCCAAGCATTACTTCCCTACGACCTCCTCCTGAAGTTCGATGGCAAGAGCCTTGAGAATTTGGATCTTTCTGAACTCAAGCCGATCCTCATTCCCACTCCCGGGAAGACGGTACCCCTTCAAATCTTCAGGAAAAAGGCACCGAAAGATCTCGAACTCGAATTCCCCGCACCCCAAGCACCGTAGCTGGATCGGGATGCACTCACCAGACCATATGCTTGCCCTGTGTATCGAACGCCCCGGCCACACTTGAACCCGAGTGAACCACCGCGGCCTGAAGGCGGCGGCTTGGAGCTTCGGCCAGCACCAACTAAAGGCCGAACCGCATGACGCAACCATTTCTATTGGGTGACACCGTTCACTACTTGAACGGAAAGAGATCCGAAAGACGGTCCCGCCAGATCAGGCGGAGTTCTTGACGCACGAGCGCATTGAGGTCCAACGCCGATACGGTCACCCGCCCCGTCGCAGTGCGTCCCTCGATGCGAAGCCGATCCGCACTCCAACGGAAGTGCCGGTCCCAAGCCTCCCTCCGGGGATGGAACAGGGCGGCAGGAACGCCGGTCTTGGGATCCCGCACCCTCACCTGAGCCCCCTTCCGCTCATTGCAGCGCGGACAGGCGAGCGCGCAGTTGGACGCACCCCCCTTCCCCCCTTTTGAAGTGGGCTTGATGTGCTCGATGTGGAAGATCGCTCCCGACAGGGCCTCCGGGAGACGACAGTATTCGCACCTTGCGCCTGCGCGAGCCCGGATGAGGTCCCTATTCGGCGCCACCGTCACTCCTTGTCGCTTGCAATGCGTCTAGGTCCGGACGGCCGCCTGCCTGTAGCGGGCAAGGGTCCGGGCGTTGCGGAGCGTCAGAGCTTCGGCTTCGCGAACCAACCCGGAAAGTTCCTTCTGCTCGGGAGCACTGAGCCGCCCGGACGACTGCCGACCGAGCAGTTCGTCCAGCCGGTGCTGCCGCGAGGAGGAAAGCCTTTGAAGGCCGGCATCCCGCCGGCCCGCTTCGAAGGACACCAGGAGCGAGAGATCGATGTCCAGGACCTTGCAGATCTCACCTGCAACGACCATGTCCAGGCGCTCGATCGGCGCCGTGGGGTCCGTCAGACGGTACAGGGTCTTCAGATTGACCTGCGTTCCTCTCCGGGCAAGCGAACGGTTGAGATCCGCCACCGTCATGCCCCGTTCCGAAAGGAGGTTCGAAAGCCTTGCGTAGCACGTCAGGGCTGTGGCTTTGGCTTCCATGGATATCTCCGTATATACGGTACTCTCCAGATACACGGAGTATACCTTGGATCCGCGGGGTTTCAAGGTGGGATGAAGATGCTCTTTCCCCGCCCTATCGGGTAAACTAAGCTAATGCGAATGAAGCAGCTTAGCGCAGCCCTGGCCCTCCTCCTGATCCTCGCGGCCGGGAGCCCGGCGGCGGCCCAGGATCAGAAGGCGATCGATGCCGCCATCGACCGCGGCATCGCCTACCTGAAGACCGCGGGCTCGCCGAAAAAAGTCGATGATCCGACGATGGGCTCCGACGAACTCATCCTCTGGACCTTCGTCAAGGCGGGCGTCTCCCCCTCCGACGGCCGCTTCCAGGAACTCCTCAAGTACGTCCTCGAGGTCCCCCTCGAACGCACCTACAAGGTCGCCCTCCAGGCCATGATCCTGGAGGAGATCGACCGCGTAAAGTACCAGGGACGCATCGCGCAGTGCGGCCAGTTCCTCGTCGACAACCAGTGTCTGAACGGCCAGTGGGCCTACGGAACCCCCACCACCGCCGTGGGGGAAACGCCGACGACGTCGGGGTCCAAGGACGTCGCCAGCGCGGGCGGCGTCCGGGAGTTCGGCGCGGGCGAGAAGAAAGAGAAGCCGAAGGTGACGCGGAAGATCAACGTCCGCCAGACGCGCACGGGTCCGGCGGAGGGGGACAACTCCAATTCGCAATACGCCGCGCTCGGACTGCGCGCCTGCCACGACGCGGGCATCGTCATCCCCAAGGGACTCTTCCGGCTCGCCAAGCAGGGCCTGGAGGCCTCGCAGCACAAGGACGACCCGAAGTCGGCCGCCAAGGGCGTGGCCTCCGGGTCGACGGGCGGCACCCCGCGGGGCTGGTGCTACGATCAGGGCGCCGACCATCCCGCGTACGGTTCCATGACCGCGGGCGCCGTCGGCAGCCTCGCCATCTACGACCACCTCCTGGGCGCGGACTGGAAGAAGAACGCCGCGCTGAAGGACGGGCTGGCCTGGATGGGCGCGAATTTCTCCGTGACCGACAACCTCGGCCCCTGCCAGCACGGGACCGACACCAAGACCTTCTATTACTACTACCTCTATGCGCTGGAGCGCAGCGGCATGCTCCTGGACCTGCCCCAGATCGGCAACCGCGACTGGTACGCGGAGGGCGTCAAGGTCCTGCTCCCCGCCCAGCGGCCGGACGGCGTCTGGACCGTGGGGGACGCGTACATGC
Source organism: uncultured Planctomycetales bacterium (assembly GCA_964619955.1). Taxonomy (GTDB): domain Bacteria; phylum Planctomycetota; class MHYJ01; order MHYJ01; family JACPRB01; genus JACQFK01. The sequence goes on along the minus strand of CAZUJF010000047.1, from coordinate 12,676 downwards.
ACCACCTGCCCGCCTGGGACACCTGCTACGCGATCCTCTTCCTGAAGCGGGCGACGCGGCCCCTCGTCGCGAGCGAGGATCCGACGAAGAAGCCCCGCTGACGGACGGCCTGCGGGCCGCCCGGGTCAGAGCCGGCGCTCGACGAGCGCGTGGCCGGCGATGTAGCCGAGGAAGATGACGAGCCCGTAGATCGCGCCGTGGCGCACGGCGGAGTAGAGCCGCGTGCCGGGACAGGCGAGGAAGCGCCCGAAGAGGTGCAGGAACGGCACGAAGATCAGGAACTGGCCGATCACGACGTAGAGCGCGCAGCTCTCCTTGATCTCGCGCACGCCCGGCTTGTAGGTCCACCAGCCCGCCTTCACCGCCCAGAAATCCGTGCAGGCCGTCCAGAGCGCGACCAGGACCCCGCCCAGGAGCATGGCCACGTACGTGCCCGTCTCCCCGCCCAGCTTCTTCTCCAGCAGCCCCCAGAGGCGCAGGATCGCATACCCGTACTCGACGACCAGGCAGGCCCAGAAGAGCGGCACGTAGAGCGGCGAGGCGAGCAGGACGCCCGTCCCCTCCGGGTAGACGCGCTGGCCGCGCTCGTGCCAGTTGACCAGGAGGAAATCCCCGAAGATCGAGAAGGCGCCCACCGCCAGGCCGAACGGGAGCAGCTGGCCGAAGACCCCGCCCCAGGGCTGCTGCGAAATCCCGACCGCCATGGACAGCCGCAGCACGACGGTGAACCAGACCCAGAACTGCGCCGCGCCCGGATACGCGAAGGCGGCGAGAAACGTCGCCAGCAGCCCGGCCATCATCATGGCCAGCCACCAGAGGTCCGTCTCCAGCCCGAGGCCGTCGGCGAGCTTCTTCAGGGGGTCCGTGTTCATGAGCTGAATTTGGGCGGGCGTTTCGCGAGGAACGCCGCGATGCCCTCCTGGCCGTCCGGCAGGCTGACGCAGGTCTTCAACTGCAGCGCCTCCGCCTCGTAGGTCTGGGCGAGCGAGCGGTTCTGCCCCTCGAGCAGCAGCTGGCGGTTCTTCTGGAAGAGCCCGCGCCACTGGAGCTTCGTGCGCTCGATGAGCCCCTCGAACTCCTTCACGAGATCCGAGGGCGCGACGACCTTGTGGACGAGCCCCAGCGCGTGCGCCTCGTCCGCGTCGATGTCCGGGTCCTCGAAGAACATGCGCTGCGCCTGCGTCATCCCGATGAGGCGCGGCAGGCGCCACGAGAGGCCGCCGTCCGGCGTGAGCCCGACCCGCCCGTAGCCCAGGCGGAACGTCGCCTCGGCCGTCGCCCAGCGCAGGTCGCCCGCCAGCGCCAGCGCCAGGCCGCCGCCCGCGGCCGGGCCGTTGACGAGCGTCACCACCACGGCGGGCGACTGCGCCAGCGTCTCGAGCACGTTGTGGAAGGACTTCGCGAGCGTGCCCAGGTAGTTGGAGTGCGAATCGGTGCCCGTCTTCGCCGCCAGGTCCGCCCCGGCGCAGAAGCCCTTCCCCTCGCCCGTGATCACGACCACGCGGCACTTCGCCGACTCGGTCACGCCGCGCACGATGTCCCCGAGCTCGCGCAGCATGTCCCGGTCGAACGCGTTCATCTTGTCGGGGCGGTTCAGGCTGATTTTCGCGAGAAGCCCCCCGAGGGCCACCTGCACCTTGATCGAACCCATCAGAGGTCTCCGTTCAATAGGCCCTTGTCCGCAAAGCGCCGGGCGAGTTCCGCGGGCGACCATTCCCCGCCCTCGGCGAATCCATACCCCAGATGCTTCAACGTCCGGAATTCGTCGATGAAGGGGTCGGCGTCTTTTCCCCCCGCCGGCCGCCGGACCTCGAGGACCCACTCCCCGCCCAGACGCACGTAGCCCCGCTCCTGCAGCTCCCCCGGGTGCTGCTCCCCCACCACGTGGATGCGCCGCAGAAACGGATCGCTTTCGGTAATCCGCGCCACAAACGCCCGCACGACCCGTGATTATACCCCCGCGGGTATAATCCCCACAACCGATGAAGCTCCGATTCCACGGCGCGGCCCGCAGCGTGACGGGCAGCCGCCACCTGCTCGACACCGCCGACGGCCGCATCCTCCTCGACTGCGGCCTCTACCAGGGCCCGCGCGCGGAAAGCTTCCAGCGCAACCGCAGCTTCGGCTTCGACCCGAAATCCGTCGACGCCGTCGTCCTCTCCCACGCCCACATCGACCACTCCGGCGCCCTGCCCGCCCTCGTCCGCGCGGGCTTCACGGGGCCGGTCTACGCGACGCCCGCCACCGCGGACCTCGCCGCCGTCATGCTCGAGGACTCGGCCTTCATCCAGGAGCGCGACCTCGAGTACGTGAACCGCCGCGAAGGGACGCACCGCGAGCCCCTCTACACCATCGACGACGCCCGGGCGACCGCGAAACTCCTCCGCCCGGTCCCCTACCACAAGGTCTTCGATCTCGCGGGCCTGAAGGTCAGCTTCCACGACGCGGGCCACATGCTCGGCTCCTCGCTGGTCCGCCTCAGCGAGAACGGCAAGACCCTGCTCTTCAGCGGCGATCTCGGCCGCGCCTCGCTGCCCATCCTCCGCAGCCCGGAACTGCTCGAGGGCGCGCATTCGATCATCGTCGAATCCACCTACGGCAACCGGCAGCATCCGCCCGAGGAGGACGAGGAGCGCGACCTCGAGGTCATGATCAACCGCGTCATCGGCCGCAAGGGCAAGATCCTCGTGCCCGCGTTCGCCGTCGGCCGCACGCAGCACCTGACCTACCGCCTGAAGAAGCTGCGCGGGCGCATCCCCGAGTTCCCCGTCTACGTCGACAGCCCGCTGGCGTACAACGTGACCGAGATCTACCGCCGCCATCCCGACTGCCACGAGCCGGGCACCTGGGACCAGGGCGACCCCTTCGGCTTCGGCATGCTGCGCTACGTGCGGACCCCCGAGGAGTCGCGCAGGCTCAACGATCTCGACGGCCCCGCGATCATCATCGCGGCGAGCGGCATGTGCGAGCACGGCCGCATCCTGCACCACGTCTACCACCACGGCTCCAGCCCGCGGAACGCGATCCTCTTCGTGGGCTACCAGGCCGAGCACACGCTGGGCCGGCGCATCCTCGAGGGCCGGCACGAGAAGGAGCAGGAGATCCGCGTGCACGGGCGGCCGCTCACGCTCCGCGCGGAGGTCCTGAAGATGAACGGCCTCTCGGCGCACGCCGACCGTGCCGGGCTGGAGCGCTTCATCAACGCCCACGCGAAGACCCTCCGCCAGGCCTTCGTCGTGCACGGCGAGCCCGACCAGGCCGAGAACTTCGCGGGCTGGATCCGGAATTCCACCGCCGCGAAGACCTCCGTGCCCGGGCTCGGAGAGAGCGCCGAAATCTGAAACCGCGCCCCCTCGCGGGGGTTTGCCGGAAAAGCCAGACCAGACTGTCCGCTCTGGCTTCCCGGGAAAGAAGCCAGAGCGGACAGTCTGGTCTGGCTTTGGGGGTCATTTTCGCCGGAGCAGGCCCGTCATGATCTCCTTGGCGAGCTTGACGGGCAGGGCGAAGCCGATGCCCTGATAGCCCCCGCTGCGCGAGTAGATCAGGGTGTTGATGCCCACCACGCGGCCCTTTAGATCCACGAGCGCGCCCCCGGAGTTCCCGGGATTGATGGCGGCGTCGGTCTGGATGAAGTCCTCGTCGTTGGCTCCGCTGCCCCGCCGGATCGCGGAGATGACGCCCGCGGTGACCGTGCGCTCCAGGCCGAAGGGGTTGCCGATCGCCAGGACCCACTGCCCCACCTCGATCTGATCCGAGTCGCCGAGCTCGGCGACGGGCAGATCCCCGCCCTCGATCTTGACGACCGCCAGATCGACGCTGTCGTGGGCGGCGAAGGACGCGGCCTTGAGGCTGCGGCCGTCGGGGAGTTTGGCGACGATCTCATGGGCGTCGCGGACGACATGGGCGTTGGTGAGGATGATCCCGGAGCCGTCGACGATGACGCCGGAGCCCTGGGAGGTCTCCTTGCCGACCTGGGGGCTGCGGCGGCGGTAGAAGCGGCGCGCGAATTCGTCGCTGAAGAAGTCCTCGAAGGGGTCGCGGTAGCGGACGAGTTTGGTGACGATGAGGTGGACGACGGCCGGCTGGGCGGTCCGGGCCGCGGCGACGAAGGCCTTCGAGGGGTCGTCCACTTTGCTGAAAACGGCCGGATCGACCTTTTCCAGCAGCGGCCGGTCGAGGACCGTCGCCCGCCCGCTGATCATGCCCGAGACGAACAGACCGGCCGAAAAGAGCGTGAACAGCGCCGTCCGCAGCAGATTCCCCGCGCTCATCCTTCCTCCTCCGAATCAAAAAAAGTAGACGGTCTGTTTTGTCGTGTCCCGGGACACGACAAAACAGACGGGCTGCTTTTTTTCAAGGGAGGCGGGCCTGCTCCAGGTGGCGGCGCTGGGCGGGACTCAGCGTCCGGGGGATCTCGACCTCCACCCGGATCAGCGCGTCGCCCCGCCGGCCCCGGCGGTCCGGCCGACCCTGCCCCCGGAGCCGGAACAGCTGCCCCGGCTGCGTGCCCGCCGGAATCCGCATCTCCACCCGGCTCCCGTCCAGTTGCAGATCCAGCATGCCCCCCAGAAGCGCCGTGAAGACGTCGACTTTCGTCAGATAGTCGGTGTCCGCGGGTCCGATGTCCGCCTCGGCGAAGTCCGGCTCCAGTTCGAAGCTCTCCGACCAGGCCCCCCGCGGACCCCGCTGAAAGCCCCCGCCCCGGAACATCGCCGCAAAGTGCGAGAGGATGTCCTCCGTCGTCCCGAAGCCCTTGAATCCCGTGTCGACCCGGACCTGCTCCTCCCCGCCCCGGTCGTAGGCCTCCCGGGACTTGGGATCGCTCAGCACCTGGTACGCCTCCGCCACCCGCTTGAACTTCTCCTCGGCAGCCTTGTCGCCCGGGTGCCGGTCCGGATGGTACTTCGCCGCCAGCCGCCGGAAGGATTTCCCGATCTCGTCCTTCGTGGCGGACTTCGTCAGCTCCAGCTCGGCGTAATAATCCTTCTCCACAACCTCATCCCCCATGCTTTTTCAACGTTCTGCACGCCCTTCCTATTCACCGGGAATTCGCAAATTGCGAATCGCGTTGGAGGAGTGTACTCAATTGAAGGAGGGTGACCCATGTTCGGACCTTTAGGCACGCGACTGGGCTGGATGGAGCCCCTGCTCTGGGATCCCGAGGAACGCCCCGCGTTCGTCCCGGCGATGAACGTCTGGCAGGATGACAAAGGCCTCCATGTCGAGGCGGAGGTCCCGGGTCTGCAGCAGAAGGACCTGGACGTCAGCGTCCACGAAGGCGTCCTCGCCCTCAAGGGCGAGAAGAAGGAGGCGCCCGCCGGCCCCACGCAGCACCGCCGGGAACGCGTCTTCGGAGCTTTCACCCGGACGATCGAAGTCCCCTGGGAAGTCGAGACGGACAAGGTCGAGGCGACGCTGAAGGACGGCGTCCTCCACGTCTTCCTGCCCCAGACCCCGGCGCTGCAGCCGAGGCGCATCGAGGTGAAACAGGATTCGAAATAATCCTCCCTCCCTCGGGGGGGGCCGGCGGCCACGCCGACCCCTCCTATCCCCGGGAGGGTCAGACGACGACGCTGAAGACGGCCTTGAGGTAGCGGCCCTCGGGATAGAAGGAGCTCACCGGATGGTCGGGCCCCGCGCCCGCGATCCGGAACGTGCGCAGCTCGCGCTCCGAGGCCAGGGTGATGATCTCCAGGAACTCGTGCTCCTGCACCAGCCCGCTGCACGAACACGTCACCAGGATGCCGCCCGGCTTCACCGCCCGCACGGCCAGGCGGTTCATGTCGTAGTACGCGCGCCGCCCCTTCGCGAGCTCCTCGCGGTCCGGCGCCAGCTTGGGCGGATCCAGGATGACGACGTCGAACTGCTCCTTGCTCTGCCGCAGGTAGTTGAACGTGTCCGCATGGCGGAACTCGACCTTCACCCGGTTGAGCCGCGCGTTCTGGCGGGCGGTCTCGAGGGCCTCCTCGTCCAGATCCACCGCCATCACCCGCTTCGCCCCCGCCTTGGCCGCCGAGATCGCGAAACCGCCCGTGTAACAGCAGAGGTCCAGCACGTCCTTCCCCGCCGAGAGCGCCGCGACCTCCCGCCGGTTGTCCCGCTGGTCGCAGAAGAACCCCGTCTTGTGCCCGCGGGCGAAGTCCACCTTGAACTGCACCCCGTTCTCGGTGACCACCACGCCCGGCGGCGGCGGCTCGACCGGCAGCCGGATCCCCTCGAGCAGGGCGCTGCGCTCGTCGACCTGGACGAACGTCTTCGGAAACATCCTCCGGACCCCGCCGAGCTGCTCGACCATGCCGAGCGAGTACAGCTGCACCGAATACACGTCCGCGTAGCGGTCGATGACCAGCCCCGGCAGGCCGTCCCCCTCCGCATGGCAGACCCGGTACGCGTCGGTCTTCAATCCGAGCCGCTCCCGGAACGCGACGGCCGCGGCCAGCCGCTTCGAGACCAGATCGTCCTCCGCCGTCCCGAGCATGCGCACCGCGATCTCGGAGCGCGGGTTGTAGAAGCCGCAGCCGAGCGGCGCCCCCTGGCGGTCCACGACGTCCACGATGGCGCCCGCCCGGATCGGGACCTCGGGCTTCACCACCATCTTCCGGAAGAAGTGCAGGTGCTTGCGGGAACCGGGGACCCTCAGATGGATCACCGGCCGGGCCGGGACGTTCGGGGCGTCCATCCTACGCCGGCGGATACCCGCCCAGGACCTTCAGCAGGCGGGTGTGCTCCTCGAGCTCCTTCAGCGCCTGCGTCACCGCCTTGTCGCGGAGCTCGCCCGCGAGGTCGACGTAGAACATGTACTCGAAGGGGCGCCCGGGGATCGGACGCGACTCGATCTTCGACAGGTTCACGCCGCGCCGCGCGAAGATCTCCAGGGTCTTGTAGAGCGAGCCGGGCTTGTTCTCGGCGGCGTAGACCAGCGAGATCTTCCCGCCCCCCTTCGCCACGCCCTTCTTCGAGATGACGATGAAGCGCGTGTAGTTCTGGGGGTCGCTCTCGACGCCCTCCTTCAGGATCTCCATGTCGAAGTGGCGCGCCGCCTCCGCGGAGGCGATCGCCGCGGCGTCGAGGAGCTTCTCCTCCTTGATCATCTTCACGCTGCCCGCGGTGTCGTAGACCTGCAGCACCTGCCAGCCCGGGTTCTGCCGCAGCAGCTTCTCGCACTGCGCCGCCGCCTGCGGATGCGCGTAGATGCGCCGGATCTTTTCGAAGGGGGTCCCCCGGTTCGCGATCAGGTTGTGCACCACGCGCAGCTTGGTCTCGCCCACGATGCGCACGTCGAATTCGAGCAGCAGGTCGTAGTTCTGGTGGATCGAGCCGCCCAGCGTGTTCTCCACCGGCAGGATGCCGAAGCCGACGGCGCCCCCGGCGACCTTCTCGAAAACGTCGCGGAAGGACGAGCTCGACGAGGTCTTCACCCGGTCCCCGAAGTACTGCTTCGCCGCCTTCTCGCTGAACGCGCCGGGCTCGCCCTGGAAGGCGACCGCGCCCGCCGCCCCGGCCTGCTTCGGCGACCTCAGCTCCGGGATCGACGGCCGCTTGATCGAGAGATCCAGGCGCTTCCCCACCACGGGGGCGATCGCCTCGAGGTCCCGCAGCAGCCGCTCCACCAGCTCGAACGTCAGGCTCTGGGGGCCGTCCGACATCGCCTTCTCGGGCTCGGGATGGCATTCGATCATGACCCCGTCGGCGCCCGCGGCGATCGCCGCCAGCGCGAGGGGCCGCACGTAGGCGCGCACGCCCGTGCCGTGGCTGGGGTCGACGATCACGGGCAGGTGGGTCTTCTCATGCAGCACGGGGATCGCGTTCAGGTCGATCGTGTTCCGCGTCGCCGTTTCGAACGTGCGGATGCCCCGCTCGCAAAGGATGACGTCCTTGTTCTTCCCCGCGGAGAGCACGTACTCGGCGGACTGCAGCCACTCCTCGATCGTCCCGGACAGGCCGCGCTTCAGCAGCACGGGCTTCTTGATCTGCGCGCACTCCTTGAGCAGGTCGAAGTTCTGCATGTTGCGCGCGCCGATCTGGAGGATGTCGGCGTACTTCGCGACGACCTCGACCTTGTCGGGCGCCATCACCTCGGTGACGACCTTCATGCCCGTCATGTCGCGCGCCTCGGCGAGGCACTTGAGCGCGTCCTCGCCGTGGCCCTGGAAAGAGTACGGCGACGTGCGCGGCTTGTACGCGCCGCCCCGCAGGATCGTGACCCCCATCGCCGAGAGCTTCAACGCGCTCTCGAGCAGCATCTTCCGGTTCTCGACCGCGCAGGGGCCGGCCATGACGACGATCTGGTCGCCGCCGATGCTCACGTCCCCGATGCGGACGACGGAGTCCTCCCGCTTCACCTCGCGGCTGGCCAGCTTGTAGGGCTTGCTGACGCGCATGGCCTCGGAGACGCCGGGCAGGCGCTCGAACTGGGCGGGGTCGAGCTTGTGGGCGCCGATGACGGCGACGACGGAGCGCTCCTTGCCCTCGACGAGGACGGGGCTGCCGCCGGCGCGGCTGACGGCCTTCTCGATGCCCAGGATCTCGGCCGTCGTGATGCCGGCTTTCAATACGATGATCATGAAAATTCGCTCTTTCGATACGGAACGCGCCCTTCCGGGGCGCAGCGGGAACCCCGAGATTAGAGCCTCGGGGGTCGGAAAGTGCAAGCGCCGGGGCGGGGCCTATTTGAGGCCCGCATACTCCTTGAACTCGGCGAGGGCGCGGTCGTGGTCCGCGAGCGCCTTCTTCAGCGTCTCGGCGGGCGCGCCGGCCTCCACCTGTTCAAGGAGGCGCGTAAATCGGGCGCTGATCTCGTTGACGTAGAGATAGCCCCGTTTGCGGTTCTGGAGCAGCGGCGGATAGCGCAAGAGGACCGAGTAGCCCTGGCGGCGCGCGGTGAGCCGCGCCTCGGAAAGGTCCGCCCCGTCCTTCGCCAGCGCCTGGCGCAGCGGCTCAAGGGCGGCGTCGTAGGCCTTCTGCAGGGGGCCGACGCGGTTCGGGTCGAGGGGGATGTTGACGCCGATGACCTCGATGGCCTCCTCGAAATAGTCCAGGAAGCCCGTGATCATCTGCTCGACGAAGGGTTTGCGGTCCCCGGCCCCTCCGAAGACCTCGCCCGCGGAGACGAGGATGCGCCGCAGCAGCTCGCACATGCCGCCCACGCGCATGCGCGCCTGCCGTTCCATCCACACGGCCCAGAGGTTGAAGCGCTCCTTGTTGCGCTCGCCGATCTTCTCGACCCGCGTGAACCAGGGCTCCTTCCAGGCCTTCCAGGCGGCGGGTTCGTGCGTCTTGAGGTTCGCCTCATAGACGCGGCGCAGCTCGCCGTAGAGCTTCTCGATCTCGATGAGGTCCGCGGTGACCTCGGCCACCCGCGTCCGGAGCTGCTCGGCGAACTCCGACTCGGGGCCGGTCCGCAGATCCGTATGGCGGGAGAAGTCGTCGTTGCCCAGGACCGCCAGGACCTCCGCGGACTGGTCGCGCGGGAGGTAGTGCACGCGCGCGCGGTAGAGCAGCGCGTAGGGCTTCCGCGTGAAGCGGTAGACCTCCTCCTTGAACTTCCCCGCGACGGGGCTGAAGACCTTGTGGGCGGGCTGGCCCTCGTCGTCCTCCCAGACGAGCGGCTCCTCGTCCTCGCGTTTGCCGACGCGGAAGTCGTCGACGACCTCCAGCGCGTAGATGCGGGCGCGGAGCACGGCGGCGTCCGGCACGTTCGTCGTCCCCTCGATGGAATAGATCCAGAAGCCGTCCCGCTGCTCGAAGGACAGCTTGAAGTCGACCTTCCACTTCGCGGCGGGATCCGCCTGAAGCGCGAGGGCCAGGACGAGGGCCGCGGTCGTCATCATCAGTAGTACGCCGGGAGCCCCGTCAGATGTTCCCCGATGATCAGCGTATGGATGTCGTGCGTGCCCTCGTAGGTGTAGACGGACTCGAGGTTGCACATGTGGCGCATGGCGCCGTACTCGTTGAGGATGCCGTTGCCGCCGAGGATGTCGCGCGCGGCGCGCGCCGCCTGCAGGGCCATGTGGACGTTGTTGCGCTTGGCGATCGAGACCTGCACGAACGTCGCCTTGCCCTGGTCCTTGAGGCGTCCGAGCTGGAGGCTGAGCAGCTGGGCCTTGGTGATCTCGGTGGCCATCTCCACGAGCTTGGCCTGGACGAGCTGGTAGCCGGCGATGGCTTTCGTGAACTGCACGCGTTGCTTGGCGTAGTCGAGGGCCTCCTCGTAGCAGGCCATCGCGGCGCCGGTGCCGCCCCAGGCGATGCCGTAACGCGCCTGGTTCAGGCACGAGAGGGCGCTTTTCAACCCCTGCGTCTTGGGCAGGCGGTTTTCCTCGGGGATCTCGCAGTCGCGCAGGACGATCTCGCCGGTGTCGCTCGCGCGCAGCGAGAGCTTGCCCTTGATCTCGGGGGTCTCGAAGCCCTTCGTGCCGCGCTCCACGAGGAAGCCGTGGACGACGTCGTCGACCTTCGCCCAGACGACCGCGACGTGCGCGAAGGGCGAGTTGGTGATCCACATCTTCGCGCCGTTGAGGATCCAGCGGTCGCCCTTGCGGACGGCGCGGGTCTTCATGCCGCCGGGGTTGGAGCCGAAGTCGGGCTCGGTGAGGCCGAAGCAGCCGATGAGCTCCGCTGTTTGCAGGCGCGGGAGGAACTTGTCCTTCTGGGCCTCGCTGCCGAAGGCGAAGATCGGGTACATGACGAGGGCGCTCTGGACGGAGGCGAAGCTGCGGACGCCGGAGTCGCCGCGTTCGAGTTCCTGCATGGCGAGGCCGTACGCGACGTTGTTCATGCCCGCGCAGCCGTAGCCCTCGATCGTGGCGCCGAGCAGGCCCATCTCGGCGATCTTGGGGACGAGCGACTTGGGGAGCTCGCCCTTCTCCCAGGCGTCGCGGATGACGGGCAGGAGTTCGGCGTCGACGAATTCGCGGACGGTCTGGCGGACGAGGCGCTCCTCCTCGGAGAGGAGCGGATCGATCTCGTAGAGGTCGAGGCCGCGGAATTTCTTCATCACTGGAGCTTCCGAACGGGGGGTATCATACCACCGGGCCCGGGGCCTGAAAGAGTGGAACGGCTATGACCCGTCGGGAGTTCGAGCGAATCGTCGAGGAGGCCGTGCGCACGCTGCCGGAGGAGTTCCGCTCCCGGATCGAGAACGTGCACATCAAGGTCGCCGAATCCCCGAACCGGCGGCAGTCCCGCGGCGAGCCCGACGGCGGCCGCGAGCCCTCGCTCTACGGGCTCTACGAGGGCACGCCGCGTTCGGAGCGCGGACCCGACGACCTCCCGCTGCTGCCGGACCGGATCACGATCTTCAAGCGCGCGATCGAGCGGGACCACAAGACGCGTCCGGAGCTGGTGAAATGCATCCAGGAGACGGTGCTGCACGAGCTGGGCCACTACTTCGGCCTCGACGACAACCAACTCGACGCGCTGGGGTTCGGTTAGAATCCCGGCCCCCATGAAGATCAAGCAGAAGCCCGAGGACTTCGTCGTCAAGGAGCTCAACCGCTACGCGATCGTCCGCGAGGGGGCGTTCGCGCTGTACCGGCTGACGAAGTGGGACATCGGCACGCTCGAGGCGCTGCGCAACCTGGGGCGGGCGTGGCGGCTGTCGCGGAACCAGGTCTCCTTCGGGGGCCTGAAGGACCGGCACGCGCGGACGGAGCAGGTGATCTCGGTGCGGGGCGGGCCGGACCGGAATTTCGACGGGTCGACGTTCAAGGTGGAGTTCCTCGGCCGCAGCCGGGACCCGATCACGCGGGCCTCCCTGGAGGGCAACCGCTTCGAGATCACGGTGCGGGATCTGGACGCGGTCCCGGACCTGGAGCCCGTGCGCCGCTGGGGGCTGCCGAACTACTTCGACGACCAGCGCTTCGGGTCGCTGCGGGGGACGGACGGAGAGTTCATCGGCCGGGCGCTGGTGAAGGGGGATCCGGAGCTCGCGCTGAAGCTGGCGATCGCGTCGCCGTCGGCCGAGGACCGGAAGGCCCAGCGGAACCAGAAGAACCTGCTGCGGCAGCGCTGGGGGGACTGGGCGGGGCTGAAGCGGTCGGCGTCCCCGGGGCCCGAGCGGGCCATCGTGGACTATCTGGAATCGCATCCGGGCGCGTTCGGGCACGCGTTCGAGCTGCTCGACCAGGATCTGCGGATCCTCTACGTCTCGGCGTACCAGAGCTGGCTCTGGAACCGGACGCTGGCGGAGCTGCTGCGGAAGCTGCCGGGGGCGTACGAGGTGGAGTATGCGGCGGGGCGGCATGTGTTTGTGCCGACCCTGACGCCCGCGGATCACGACCGGCTGGCGGAGCTGCGGATCCCGCTGATCACGCCGAGCCAGGAGTTCGCGGGGGAGCTGGGGGGGATCACGCAGCAGCTGCTGGCCTCGGAGGGGGTGGAGCAGCGGCAGTTCCGGCTGAAGAAGCTGGAGAAGACGTTTTTCGGGAAGGGGCTGCGTCCCGCACTGATGGCCCCGGCGGGGCTGAAGGCCTCCGGGGGCGCCGACGAGCTCAACCGGGGGCGTCAGAAGCTCGCGCTCTCATTCGAGCTGCCCAAGGGCAGCTACGCCACGGTCCTCCTCAAGCGCCTCTTCCACCCCCCCTGCTGACCAACAAAACAGCCCGTCTGCTTTGTTGGGGTGCAGGAATTGCCCGGGAGCCGAAGACAGTAGCCGGTAATCCCTTCGCGACGAGTG
>CAZUJF010000046.1:0-39435 GCA_964619955.1 uncultured Planctomycetales bacterium | reverse complement strand
ACAGGGCAATAATTTCCGGAATTGTCAGGGCAATAGTTTACGGAACCGGCACACCCCCTCTGCGCTACTCAGGCCCTGTAAATTAACAGAGTTCCGTGGAAAATCACTGAACCCCCAATCGTACCCACCTGCAGCGCTGCCCGGCACGGGCTTTGCGTCAAAGGAGGACACATGACTTCCGAACCCCGCGCCCCCTGGCAGGAGCGCTATCGCCTCCGCAGCGTCACGGCCGAGCAGGCCTTGGGGGCGGTCCGGCCGGGAAAGCGCGTGTTCGTCGGCTCGGGCTGCGCCGAACCCGTCCTCCTGGTCGGCGCCCTCACCCGGCGGGAGGAGCTCTCGGACGTCGAAGTCCTCCACATCATGACCGTCGGCCACGCCCCCTACGCCCAGGGCGCCCACGCCGGCCGCTTCCGGCACAACGCCTTCTTCATCGGATCCAACGTCCGCGAGGCCGTCACGAGCGGCGGCGCCGACTACACCCCGGTCTTCCTCTCCGAGATCCCCCGCCTCCTGCGCGGCGCCCTCCGGCCCGACATCGCCCTCGTCTCCACCACCCCGCCGGACGCCCACGGCTACTGCTCGCTCGGCGTGTCGGTCGACGTCGTCCGCGCGGCCGTCGACAGCGCCGAGGTCGTCGTCGCCGAGGTCAACCCGAACATGCCCCGCACCCACGGGGCGGGCTTCCTGCACGTGGACGAGATCGACTTCTTCGTCCCCAACCCCGCCCCCATCCTCGAGATCCCCGTCGCGACGCCGGACGAGACCAGCCGCCGCATCGGACGCTACTGCGCCGGCCTCGTGCCCGACGGCGCCACCCTTCAGCTCGGCATCGGGGAGATCCCCAACGCCGTGCTCGCCGAACTCGGGGACAAGCGCGACCTCGGTCTCCACACCGAGATGTTTTCCGACGGCGTCATCGACCTCATCGAACGCGGCGTCATCAACGGCCGGCGCAAGACCCTGCACCCCGGCAAGGCGGTGACCTCCTTCTGCCTGGGCACCCGCCGGCTCTACGACTACGTGCACGACAACCCCTGCTTCGAGTTCCTCCCCACCGACTTCGTCAACGACCCCTTCGCGATCGCCCGCAACGAGCGGATGATCTCGATCAACTCCGCCCTCCAGGTCGACCTCACGGGCCAGGTCTGCGCCGACTCCATCGGGTCGCGCTTCTACAGCGGCATCGGCGGGCAGGTCGACTTCATCCGCGGCGCCGCCCGCTCCCCCGGCGGACGCTCCATCCTGGCCCTGCCCTCCACGGCGAAAGACGGCACCCTCTCGCGCATCGTCCCCGTCCTCACCGAAGGGGCGGGCGTCGTCACCACGCGCGGGGACGTGCACACGATCGTCACGGAATTCGGGGTCGCCGAGCTCAAAGGCCGCAGCGTCCGGGAGCGCGCCCTGGCCCTGATCGGCGTCGCCGATCCCCGCTTCCGCGCCGGGCTGCTGAAGGCCGCCCAGCAGCGGCATTTCGTGCCCGCGGACCAGCTCCCCTGGCCCGAGCATGGAAAGCCGTATCCGGGCGAGCTGGAATCCCGCGCGACGTTCAAGGGGCTCGAGGTCTTATTCCGCCCCATCAAGGCGTCCGACGAACGGCTGCTCCGGGACTTCTTCTACTCCCATTCCGCGGAGACCGTCCGCCAGCGCTACCACGCCCCGCTCAAATCGCTGTCCGCGCACCAGATCCAGGAATTCTGCACGGTGGATTACGACCGGCAGATGGCCCTCGTGGGGCTGGTCCGGGAGGGCGAGACCGAGCGCATGGTGGCCGTGGGCCGCTACGGGGTGGACCCGGCCACGCGCCTGGCGGAGGTGGCGTTCACGATCCACGACGAGCTGCAGGGCCGCGGCCTGGGTTCCTGGCTTTTCGAGCGGCTGCTGGGCATCGCCCGCTCCCGCGGCCTGGAGGGCTTCACCGCCTACGTCCTCCCCGGCAACATCCGGATGCTGCACATCTTCCAGCGCTCCGGCCTCCAGGTCACCTCGTCGCTCGACGACGGCATCTACACCGTCACCATGCGCTTCGCGAAGGACGCCTAGCGCGCCGCGGGTTTTGCGGGGCGGAGGATCAGCATCGGGACCCGGGCCTCGCGCAGCACCTGCTCCGTGACGCTGCCGAGCAGGAGGCGTTTGAGGCCGCGGCGGCCGTGGGTGGGCATCGCGATCAGGTCGATCTCGTGGAAGCGCACGCTCTTGAGGATCTCCTCGACCGGCTCCCCCTGTCCGACGACCGCCCCGGTTTCGACACCGCGCTTTCCGATGCGCTTCGCGAGCGCGGAAAGCTCCTTCTTGGCCGCGGCCGTCATCTCGTCCGTCACCGGTTTGCGGCCCTGGGGCTGGAGGACTTTCAGCAAGACCACCCGGCTCTCGAACAGCTCCGCCAGCCTGGAGACGGGCTCGATCGCCAGAGCCCCGAGCGCCGCCTCGTCCACGGGCAGCAGGATGTTCCTCAGCGGCTCGAATTCGGCGCCGCCCTTGGTCGTCAATTCATAGGAGTAGAAGGGCCGCACCGCCAGGATGGGCAGCGGGCTGCGGCGGATCAACTCCTCCGCGACGCTCCCCAGCAGCAGCCGCTTCAGCCCGGTGGAGCCGTGGGTCGCCAAAGCGATCATCGTCGCTTTCACTTCCGCCGCCACTTTCAGGATCACGGAAGCGGGCCCGCCCAGGCGCACCGCGGCCTTCACCCGGACCCCGGCCGCCTCAAGCTTCTGTTTCAGCCCTGCGACGTACTCCTCCGCGGCGGCCTGGGCCGCATCGATCACCAGGGCGGCGTTTTCGACCGGAGGGGGAACCACGGCGCGGACCAGGATGAGCTCCGAATCGTTCCTCTTCAGCAGACGCCGCACCTGCGGCAGCACCGCCTCCGCGGTCATGGATCCATCGAGCGGCACCAGGATTCTGTCGACCATCATGTCTCTTCCCTCCGGGATCACGATCGCAAACGGCCCGCCACTCCCCCCAGCAGGGCGGCAGGTTCCCCGAAAGCGGAGTATTGCATTTTTTCGCGCACTTTTCAGGATTCACTCGAAGGGCGAAGGCCGGGAATCCCGGACCGGAACGTGGCACTGGAGACAGCGGGCCCGCTCGGGATGCCGGCAGCGGACCTCCTCCCGGGAGGCGGCTCCGCTGTGGCAGGCCGCGCAATCCTCCCTCATGAACAGCCCGTGCGGGAGCCGCGGCGGCGCCCCGGGGTACATCCGGTCGCCCTTCCTCAGATCCTGGGGAAAACCCTCGAAGAGCGACGCCGCGAAAACCTGTTCCGTCGAGCGGAAAACGTGGCATTGCCGGCAGTTGCTGAGGGCGGACATCCCCGGCGTGCCGGCGTGAGGCAGCGGCGGGGCGAAGCCGACCCCCTGCACCTCGATCCCGGTGCCGGTGTGGCAGACGATGCAGGAGGCGCCGAAATCCTGATGCGGCACCGTCGGAGGCGCCCCGTCGTACGCGCGCCGCGCCGCCCTGGCCTGCGCCGTGCTCTTGAAGCGCCCCGGCTGTCCCGGAACGGGCTCCCGGCCGGATTCCCGCGGGGCCCGCAGGGCGATCCGGAGGAACACCGCGACCAGCAGCAGGCCCAGGAGGCCGGCCATCGCCCGGAACGGGGCGCTTCCCTTTCGATCCACGGACTAGAGCCTCTCCACCCGGACGGCGCACTTCTTGTAGTCCGGCTCCTTGCTGATGGAGTCCATCGCCTCCAGCGTGAGCAGGTTGATCAGGAGGTGCTGGTCGAAGAACGGGACGAAGAGGGATCCGCGCGGGGGCTTGCCCCGGCCGTCCACCCGGGCCTCGAGCTCCACGCTTCCCCGGCGGCTGACGAGCCGGACCCGGTCGCCGTTCTTGATCCCCTTCTCGGAGGCGTCGGAGCGGTTGAGCTCGACGTAGGCGGCGGGCACGGCCTGGTGCAGCTGCTTGATGCGCCGGGTCATCGAGCCCGTATGCCAGTGCTCCAGCACGCGGCCGGTGCAGAGCCAGAACGGATACTCCGCATCCGGCGACTCGGCGGGGGGATGGTACGGCCTCAGCCAGCAGGCCGCCTTCTCCCCGTAGCCCTTCGCCTTGTAGAAATGCACGCCCTTCGCCTTCTTCACGTAGGGATCGAAACCCGCGGCGTAGCGGTAGCGGGTCTCCTTCCCGTCCACGACGGGCCAGATCATCCCGCGCGTCTTCTTCAGGTCGGCATAGGAGGCCAGGTCCTTCCCGATGCCGAGGCCGAACTTCCGGTACTCCTCGTACATCGGCTCGTGCCAGGCGTCCTCGGGCCAGGGGAAGAGCGCGCCCATCCCCATGCGCTTCGCGACCTGCATGATCTGCCAGGCGTCCTCCTTCGCCTCCCCGGGCGCCTCCACCATCTTCCGCCACTGCTGGGTGCGGCGCTCGGAATTGCCGAAGACCCCCTCGCGCTCGACCCAGGCCGCCGAGGGCAGGACGAGATCCGCGGCCTCCGTGGTCGGCGTGGGATAGATGTCGCTGACGACGATGAAGCGGCCGTCGCCGGGCTTGCGCTGGAAGCGCGCGAGGTTCGGCAGCGACACCCAGGGGTTCGTGGTCTGGATCCAGAGGGCCTTCACGTCGCCCCGCGTGAGCGCGCGGAAGAGATCCATCGTGTGCAGGCCGGGCTTCGGGTTGATCGTCCCCTCGGGGAGGCCCCAGATCTGCTCCGCTTTTTTCCGGTGCTCCGGGTTCGCCACCATCATGTCGGCGGGCAGACGGTCGAAGAGCGTGCCCACCTCGCGCGCCGTCCCGCAGGCGCTGGGCTGCCCGGTGAGGCTGAACGGATTGTTCCCGGGACGGGAGATCTTCCCCGTCAAGAGATGCAGGTCCGTGATGAGGTTGTTCATCCAGGTCCCGCGCGTGTGCTGGTTCACCCCCATGCACCAGAGGCTGACCGTGCCGCGCGCCGCGTCGCCGTAGATCGCGGCGAGCGTCCGGATCTGGGCCTCCGCGGCCCCCGTGATCTTCGCCGCCTTCTCGGGCGTGTAGTCCTCCAGGAAGGCGCGCAGGTCCTCCAGCGTCGCGTCGCGGGGCTTGTCGCTGAACGTGTAGCGGTCCGCCTGGGCGTCGAAGCAGCCGTACCCGATCTCCTTGAGATCCTCGATCCCGCGCTTGAAGACCACGTTCTCCGCGATGAACGCGGCGTCGATGCGGTTCTCCTTCAAGAGCAGATGCAGGATGCCGTTGGCCAGCGCGAGATCCGAGCCGGGCTGGATCTCGACGTAGAGGTCGGCGTAGTCGGACGTCGGCGTGCGACGCGTGGCGATGTCGACCACGCGCACCCCGGGACGCTTCCGCCGGCTCTCCAGGATGCGGCTGAAGAGCACCGGGTGCATCTCCGCCATGTTGTTGCCCCAGAGGACGAAGTCGTCGCCGGCCTCGAAGTCCTCGTAGCAGCCCATGGGCTCGTCGCTCTGGAATTGCGTCATGAAGCCCGCGACGGCGCTCGCCATGCAGAGGCGGGCGTTCGGCTCGAGGTTGTTCGAGCGCAGCCCGCCCTTCACCCACTTGAGCGCCGCGTAGCCGTCGAACACGGTCCACTGCCCGGAACCGTAGACCCCCAGCGCGTCGGGCCCGTGTTTGTCGAGGGTCTCCTTGAACTTCGACGCGATGAGATCGAGGGCCGCGTCCCAGCCGATCTGCTCCCAGCCCTTCCCGTCGGCCGTCCGGCGCAGCGGACGGGTCAGCCGGTCCTTCCCGTAGAGCAGCCCGGGCAGGTGGTAGCCCTTCACGCAAAGCAGCCCCTTGTTGACGGGGCTGGCCTCGTCGCCCCGGACGGCGACCACCTTCCCTCCGCTGACGCCGACCTCGACCCCGCAGCCGGTGCCGCAGAAGCGGCAGGGGGCCTTCCCCCATTGGACGTCGACCGGAGCCGCGGCCTGCGCCGACCGCAGCGCGGCCGCCTCGGCGCGGTCGCCCTCCGAAAAGGCGGCCAGTCCCAGACCTCCGGCGGCGCGAAGAAAATCGCGGCGGTCCACGCCTACTTGCCCCCCTTTCCGAACCACTGGTGTTCGGGGCGGGCCAGGATCGCGTCGATGACGGCGTTCACGGCCTTCTCGGCGTCCGCTTTCCCGGCGAGCCCGGCCTTGTGGGCGAGCTCCCGCGCCTGGGGGATCAGCTTCTGATAGAAGCGGTCCGCGACCTCGAACATGCCGTGCCAGTGCGTGTAGTCCGGAGCCATCATGGAGGCGCCGTGCCGCGCGCGCCGCCCCTCATGATGCCAGAGCAGGTACCAGGACCACTCGATCTCCTCGTCGAACTCCTTCGGCGTGAGCAGCCCCTGCTTGCGCAGCTCGCCCATGATCTTCTGGCCGGGCTTCGCGAACTTCTCGTTGAAGAGCACGACCAGGTCGTCGTACTGCTTGTAGAAGGCGCCCACGTAGTCCGGGGTGTGGCAGTGCAGGCAGACGTCCTTCATGGCCTGCCGTTTCTTGTCCGCGCTCACGGCCACGAGGGCCTGGCGCTTCGCGGGATCGGTCTCGGTGACCACCTTGCCGTTCACGTCCGTGTCCAGCACCAGGCTGACCGGCGGCCGGTTCGTCCAGGAGATGCGCTCGCCGGGATCGTGCGTGATCTTCCCGCCGTTGCGGCTGTGCCCGGACATGTGGCAGGTCGCGCAGGTGGGCGCCTGGGAGTAATCCTTCCCGAGGACCCATTTCGACGCCCCCAGGTTCATGTGATCCTTGAGGTCCCGGAAGGCGACGCCGTGTTTGGATTCCTCGTAGATCTCCTTCTGGGGATGGTCGGGCCCCAGGTGGCACTTGCCGCAGTTCTCCGGCTGCCGCGCGCGCCGGGGCGAGAAGTCGTGCCGGCTGTGGCAGGCGGAGCAGGAGCCGCGCGAACCGTCGAGGTTGATGCGCCCGATGCCCGTGTTGGGCCAGGTGCCCTCGTGGAATTTCGGGCGCCCGTTGGAATCCTTCACGATCCGGGAGACCGCGTCCAGATTGGTCGGCCGGCCCTGATCGTCCGGCTTGAGGTCCTCGACGGTGATGGGGACGCCCTTGGAGGACTGCAGCGCGAGCTTCGACCCGTGGCACTGCTGGCAGCCGGACTGGGAGCTCGCCATCCCGTTCACGAGCGGGCCCGTGTCCTTCCCCGGGGTCGGGCCGTGGGGGTTGAACGGCGCGCGCGACCCCTCGACCGTCTCGGCGAGGAAGTTGTCGAGCGACGCGAGGATCTCGCCGCCCTTCGCATGATGGCTGCGCTGGAATTCCTCGGCGACCTGGGTGTGGCAGCGGGAGCAGTCCTTCGGCGTGATCACCGTCGCGATCACCGAGCCGTAGTGGCTGAACGCGTCCGCATCCTTCTCGTTCGCCTGGTGGCACTCGACGCAGCCCACGCCCTTGCGCGCATGGGTCGACCCGACCCACTGGTCGACGATGCCCTTGTTCGCCTGCACGTGGCAGTCCACGCAGCCTTTGGAGCTGGCGGGGACGGAGACATGCGGCGTCCCGCGGCCCTCCTCCTCGGCCCGGCGGGTCACCTCCATGTACTGCACGAGGATGAGCGACGCCAGGAAGCAGAACGCGACGCCCCCGATGACCACCTGCTTGATGTTCAGCGACATAAGGCTCCTCTAATGTTTGACCAGGGCTTCCCACACGGTCAGCGCCGTGATGAGGCCCACCGCGACCAGCCCGATCCACACGCTCGCCTCCGAGGCGGGCCGGCGCCGGCGGATGAACGCGTCGACGAACGGCCAGGCGAAGAACACGAAGACGATGAAGCCGGTGCTCAGAACCGCGATCGACAGCGGCATCAGCTTGAGCCAGCGGAAGGCCACGTAGAAATACCACTCCGGCTTGATGACCTCGGGCGTGGACAGCGGATCCGCCTTCGCCCCCATGGTGGCCGGGAAGATCGTCGACAGCGTGCAGAGCAGGACCATGAGCACGAGGCCGATGAGCAGCTCCGTCAGGAAGTGGTCCGGGAAGAAGTTGAAGTGCTTCTTCCGGACCATCGTCTCGCCGGGGACCTTGAACTCGGTCACCCCCTGCAGCCGGATGATCATGATGTGCAGGACGATGAGCATCACCATCGTCACGGGCAGCACCGCCGCATGCAGGATGAAGAAGCGCGGCGGCGTGCGGGGGTTGTACTGGTCCCCCGCCAGGAGGAACTGCTTCATCAGGCCGCCGACGAGGGGGACCGCGTCCATGAGGTTGGAGGCCACGGTCGCGCCCCAGTAGCTGAGCTGTTCGTACACGAGGCTGTAGCCGGTGAACCCGGTGATGACCGTGCAGAGCAGCAGGAACATGCCCACGATCCAGTTGATCTCGCGCGGCTTGCGGTACGCGCCCGTGAAATACACGCGCATCTGATGCAGCACGACCGCCGCGACCATCAGCGTCGCACCCCACTTGTGCACGCTGCGGATGAACCAGCCGTAGGCCGCCTCGTCGGTGATGTAGCGCACCGACTCCCACGCCGTGCCCGGCGCGGCCTGGTAGTAGAAGGAGAGCAGGATGCCGGTGACGATCTGGACGACGAAGAGGTACGCGGGGGTGCCGCCCAGGCAGAACCACCAGAGCTTGAGGTGGTTCGGCACCGGCTCGTTGGTCATCTCCTTGAGCGCCTCGCCGTCGATGGGCAGGCGCTCCTTCAACCACGCGACGGGATTCATGCGCGGCAGCCTCCGCAGCAGGGGGGAAGCTGCGCCAGGGCCGCGTCGAAGTCCCTCCGCGACTGGTTGAGCCGCTCCGTGGGAACCTGGATGAAGAGCAGGCCGTGCTCCACCTTCAGCGGGTAGCGCAGCAGCGACTGTTTGGCGTCGGCGGGAGGCCCCGAGGTCGCGCGCCCCTGGGGGTCGAAAACCCCGTTGTGGCAGGGGCAGAAGAAGCGGCTGTTCGCGGCCTCCCAGTTCACCTGGCAGCCGAGGTGGGGGCAGGTGCTGGAGAGGGCCAGGAAGTCCTCCACGCCCCCCGTCGCCCCCGTGCGGGCGACGGCCACCGTCGATCCGGCCGGAGTCCGGTAGATCAGCGAATCGCCGGGCTTCATGGAACGGAGGTCCTGGACGAAGAGCCAGGCGGTTTCCGCGGGATGCGCCGGGAACAGGTAGCGGGCGGCGATCGCCCCGAAGGTCCCGTACCCGGCGACCAGCCCGCCCGTCAACGCGGCCGCCGCCAGGAAGCTGCGCCGCTCGGGCGGCTCCGGCGGCGCCTCCCCGGACGCGCCCTCAATCTCGTCGCTCATCGAAGTCTCCCGGAGCTTTCCGCTCAGATCTTGGCCTCTCCCTTGAGCAGCCCGAATTTCTCCATACGGTAGTGAATCTGGTCCCGGGTCATACCTAGCAATTCACCGGCCCGGGTCTGATTCCAGGCGGTGCGCTCGAGGGCCTGCATGACGATGTCCTTCTCGAGATCCTCGAATTTCAGGCCCCGCGCGGGGATGGAGAAGAGCTTGCGGTCCTTGTCCACGGGCGCGGCGGCGCTGCGGCCCAGCGTCAGTTCGTCCGCGCCGATGACGGGCCCCGAGCCCAGCAGCACGGCCCGTTCGATCACGTTCTTCAGCTCGCGCACGTTCCCGGGCCACTCGTAGGATTCGAGCTTCCGGAGCGCCTCCACCGACAGGTCGTTCACGGGCTTTCGGAACTCGGCGGAAAAGCGCTTCAGGAAAT
The DNA here is from genome assembly GCA_964619955.1 of uncultured Planctomycetales bacterium. Lineage (GTDB taxonomy): Bacteria > Planctomycetota > MHYJ01 > MHYJ01 > JACPRB01 > JACQFK01. The sequence goes on along the minus strand of CAZUJF010000046.1, from coordinate 29,834 downwards.
GGTCGACCAGGAGGGGGATGTCCTCCCGCCGGTCCCGCAGCGACGGCACGTCCACCGTGATGATGTTCAGGCGGTAGTAGAGGTCCTCCCGGAAGCGCTTCTCCTCGATCAGCTTCTCGAGGGGCCGGTTGGTCGCGGCGATGATGCGGACGTCGACCTTGATGTCCTGCGAGCCGCCCACCCGGCGGAAGGCCTTCTCCTCCAGCACCCGGAGCAGCTTCGCCTGGAGCGTGGGGGACATGTCGCCGATCTCGTCCAGGAACACGGTCCCGGCGTTGCCCAGTTCGAAGAGGCCCTTCTTCTGGCCCTTCGCGTCGGTGAACGCCCCCTTCTCATGGCCGAAGAGCTCGCTCTCCAGCAGCGTGTCCTGCAGGGCCGTGCAGGTGATGTTCATGAAGGGCTTGTCCGCGCGCGAGGATTCGAAATGGATCGCCCGCGCCACCACGTCCTTGCCGCTGCCGCTTTCGCCCCGGACGAGCACCGTCGTGGCCTGGCTCTGTGAGATTTTCCGCACCAGGGCGTGGATTTCGACCATCGACTTCGAACGCCCGATCATGTTGTGCAGGCCGAACTTCTCCTTCAGCTCCCGCGTGTGCGTCTCCACCTCGCTCCGCAGGCTGGAGGCCTCCAGCGCCCGCTTCACGGTGATCGCCAGCTCGTCCATGTTGAAGGGCTTGGAGACGTAGTCGTACGCGCCCGTCTTCATCGCCTCGACCGCCGTGTCCACCGTCGAATAGGCGGTGATGATGATCACCGGCAGGCGCGGAGCCCGCTCCTGGATGTTCTTGAGGATGCTCAGCCCGTCCGTGTCGGGAAGCTTCATGTCCAGGAGCACCAGGTCGGGGATCTCGCGGTCCAGGGCCGCGAAGGTGCTGCGGCCGTCCTCGGCTTCGGTGACCGCGTATCCCTCGCGCGTGAGGCGCTCCTTCAGGGACCAGCGGATGAGCTTCTCGTCGTCCACGACCAGTATGTTCATCTCGGCATCTCCACGAAAAACGAACTGCCTTTGCCCGGCCGGCCCTCGCACCAGATCCGGCCCAGGTGCGCATCGATGATCTTCTTGGAAATCGCCAGCCCCAGACCCGTGCCCCGGGTCTTCGTCGAGAAGAAGGGCCGGAAGAGGCGTTCCGCATGGACCTGGTCCACGCCCGTGCCGCTGTCGCGGATCTCGACGAGCACCGGCGCCGCGCCGGTGATGAAGACCCGGAGCTCCCCGCCCCCGGCCATCGCCTCGATCGCGTTCTGGAAGAGGTTCACCCAGACCTGGTGCAGGAGCTGGGGGTCGGCGTGCACCCGCACCCCCTCCCCGCCTTCCAGGGAGTAGCGGATGCCGGCGGCCGCCGGCTGCGGGGCGAGCAGGCTCCAGGCGCGTCCGACCGACTCGGCCAGCTCCAGTTCCAGCCGCTCCGGCGTCGCCGGACGGGAATAGGTCAGCAGGTCCCGGACCGTCCGGTCCAGACGGTGGATCTGCTCGAGAATCTCCTTCACCACGGGCCGGCGGACGTCCTCTGCGGGCATGGCGTCGCCCAGCACCTGGATGGCGCCGCTGATGCCGGCCAGCGGGTTCTTGATCTCGTGGGCGACGGTGGCCGCCATCTCCCCCACCGCCGCCAGGCTCTGGCTGCGGATGAGTTCCTGCTGGAGCCGCTTCATGTGGGTCACGTCGCGCTGGAGGATCGAGCTGCCGACGATCTTCCCGGCCCGGTTCCGGAGCAGCGTCACGGTGCTGTTGATCGTCACCCGGCGGCCGTCCCGCGTCACCCGCTCGGTTTCGTAATCCTTCACGAAGCCCTCGTTCTCCACGCGGGCGCGGAAGCGGGTGAGTTCGCCGGAGGCCTGCAGTTCGGGCGGAACGATCACCTCCAGCGGGCGCCCCACGACCTCCTCGGCCGACCAGCCGTAGATCCGGCGCGCCCCCTCGTTCCAGGTCCGGATCCGCCCCTCGCGGTCTTCCACGATGATGGCGTCCACGGTGTTCTGAAGGATGTTCTCGAGATACTCGGTCCGCTCGCGAAGCACGTCCTGGAGCCGGGACCGCTCGACGATGATGGCCATCTGCCCGACGATCGAGCGGAGGAATTCCTCGTGCTCGGGGCGGTACATGTTCTCCTGACGGCTGGAGAAGAACATGACGCCCACCGGACGGCCGGAGACCAGCAGCGGCAGCGTCAAACTCGACCGCATGCCTTCCTTCACGATCAGCCGGGTCGATTCGCTCAGGGGCTTCCGGGCCAGATACTCCTGGAGGTTGTTGATCACGCGGATCGTGCCGTCCCGGAGCAGGGACTCCAGACTCGACCCCGCGATCAGGCCCGAATAGCCCCGGCCCAGGACCATCTTCCCGTCGGAGCGGGCCGCCGTGATCTGCAGCCGCTCATGGCGCTCATCCGCCAGCGCCACCGCGATGCGGTCGTAGGGGACGAATTCCCGGAGGCGGTCGTAGATCAGCAGGAAAACCTGGTCCAGGGGATTGCCCAGGTTGATCTGGGTGGTGATCTCCGCCAGGAAATGAAGCCAACGCTCCGCCGTGGCCATCCCCGCCGGGCTTTCCATGAACTTGATCTTGGCAAACTCCATACCAGCCATTTTCCGCTCCTGTCGGACATATTTCGCCTGAATTATTCCACCTGCCAGACTCCGGGTGCGGATTTTTACGCAGTCTATCCTAAGAGAGGCGGCTGGCCCGAACTTTGCGCGTCCCCTCTTTCATGCTGGAACGCATTCTAATCCCCTTGGACGGCTCGCCGACGGCGGAATCCATACTGCCCCAGGTCCGAAGGTTGGTGCTGAACCGCCGCTCCGAGTTCATCCTGCTCCGCGTCCTCCAGCCCTTTCCCGCCGATTTCCATCTCGGCCTGCCGGAGTCGAAAGAAGCCGAGCAGTACGTGCAGAAGCTGGTCCGGGAGCTGGTCCGGCAAGGTCTGCAGGCGCGCGGCGGAGTCCGGGTCGGATCCCCCGCCGGCACCCTCCTCGACAGCGCCCGGACGGAACGGGCGAGCGTGATCGCCCTGTCCACCCACGCCCGCAGCGGGGTCTCCCGCTGGGTGCTCGGCAGCGTGGCCGAGGACCTGATGAAGCACTCCCCCATCCCCCTCCTCCTCCTCCGGGCCGCCGCACCCGTGGAAGCGGCCCCGTTGACCCCCTTCCGAAACATCCTGATGCCCACCGACGGAAGCCCCGCGTCCCTCGCCATTCTCCCCCGTCTCAGGGACTTCGCCCGGCCGCTGGACGCCCGCATCACCCTCCTGACCGTCTACCCCCCCGGACCCGTGCAGGGAAGCTGGCCCATGGAGGCCGCCGCCGTCAAGGCCGCCGAACAAGCCCTGCGGGAAGCCTGCCTCGTGACCGCCTTCCGGGAACGGCAGGGGAACCCCTCGGAGGAAATCCTCAAGGAGGCTGCCGAGGGGGCCACCGATCTGATCGCCATGTCCACGCACGGGCGCTCGGGCCCCTCCCGCTGGATCCTGGGAAGCGTCACCTCGGAAGTCCTGCACCGGGCGCCCCTCCCCCTCATGGTCCTTTCCGCACACCCCTCGCCGTGATTGCGGAACAATCCGCGTTCTCCGACGGGATTTGAACGGGGACCGCTGGCACAGGGGTTGCTCGATCTCTTCCATGACAGTAGTTGAAGACCATCGTTTCCGGGGAATTCGCCGGCCGGTCTACAGGGTGGGCAGGGACCTGAGCCCGTCGCTTCCGGAGGCCTGGGAGCCGCGGGAACTGGCGAGCCCCCCGCCGCCGGCGGACCCCCCTCCGGCCGAGAAGATCTCGCCGGCCCCCGGTCCGCAGGGAACGTTTCGCGTGGATCCGGAGGCCTGAAGCCGTGGCCGGAGCCCCGCGTCTCGCCCCCTCGTCCCGGCGCCGGCAGCCGGGATTGCTGATCGTGGACGACGACCGTCTCATCCGCTGGTCGCTCCGGGAAGCCCTTCGCAAGGACTACCGGCTCTGGGTCACCGAGAACGCCGAGAAGTCCCTGGCCCTGCTCCCCCGCCTCAAACAGCTGGACGGGGTCATCGCCGACGTCCGGCTTCCCGGCATGGACGGCGTGGAGTTTCTCCGCAGGGTCCGCAAGGACCGCCCCGGGCTCAAGCTCTTCCTCATGACGGCGTTCGATCTCGATCGCGGCCCGCACCAGGCCTTCTCGGTCCGTGCGGACGGATATCTTTCAAAGCCCTTCGAACTCGGCACCGTCAAGGACATGCTCGCCAGCCACCTCAGCGGACCCCGGCTCTGGTGACCCTTCTCTTCAACTGGCATCCCGTTTGCGCCGTATCTTCAAGATGAGGATCGTCCGGGCCTACCTTCGCGCCTTCCTCCACCCGTTCACGTACAATGTGCGGGACAACGTCTATCTCGGATTCGGCTTTCTCTGGGGGGTGCCGATCCCCTTCTTCTCCATCGCCCTCGACCTCAGCCTCTCCGCCACGGCCGGCCGCAATTCCTGGGACGCCTGCTGCGAACATCCGGTGCACTTCTTCTTTCTCCTCCATCCGGTCATCTTCGGGCTCGTCTTCGGAGCCATGGGCACCGTCCGGCACGAACTGGAGGAGGAGAACCGCCGGCTGATCCAGACGCTCACGGACCTGGCCACGATCGACCCGCTCACCGGCCTCCACAACCGGCGCTACGTGGCCGAGGAGCTCAACAAGGCGCTGCAGCGTTCCCGCCGCACGGAACACCCCTTCGCGCTGCTGCTCTTCGACCTGGACGGGTTCAAGGCCGTCAACGACACGCAGGGGCACCACGCCGGCGACATCGTCCTGCGCGCGGCCGCCGGCGCGCTCCAGAGCGTCGTCCGTGAAGGCGACGTCCTCGGCCGCTACGGCGGCGACGAGTTCCTCCTGGTGATGTACGGGGATCTGCCCTCCGCCATGGCGCTCGCCGCACGGGCGGAGGACGCCGTGCAAAAGAGAACGGGGCTGGGCGTCAGCGCGGGCGTCGCCCGCTTCCCCGAGGACGGCCAGACCGCCGACGATCTGATCGCCGCCGCGGACACGCTGCTCGCCGCCACGAAGAAGAAGCGTTACGCGGACAAGGGGACCAGCCGGCGGGGTCTCACGCCCCCCGGATAAGGAATTTCCCCCGCAGACCGGGGATTACTCCCGGTCCGGAGGGCCCGTCCCGCGGCAATTGCCGGCGGCATGCGACTTGCTCCTCACGGCCTCCGTGACTCAGTCTGCCCCGACGACGCTATCGCAGGTGCTGAGCTCCCTGAAGGCGGGCGACCCTGGCGGTGCTTCCTCGGCCCTGGAACGGCTGCTCGAGGGGCCCCCTCCGGAAGCGGCGGCCTTGAAGCGCCTCTGGGCTTCGTTCCAGTCCCTCCTTGAGCGCCGGGGGTACTTCGTCGCCACTCCGGCCGAACTCGAGACCTCGCTCCGGGAGATCGCGGATCTCGGGGAGGGCTTCGACCTCCATGACCTGGCGCGCGCGCTCGCGCGCTTCGACGCCGCCCTGACGGAGTGCGGGCCCCGGACGCAGCCCCGCCGCTTCCCCCAGATCAGCCGTTTCGCCCCGCGCTGTGAGTGCACCCGGCATCCGAAGAAAGGAGATCCTCGATGAGCCCCGAATTCGTCTTCACCCTGATCATCGGTTTCCAGGCGCTGGCCTTCCTGGGCCTGGCGCTCCGCGAGGACGCGCTTCGGCGATCCGGCCGCTGATTTCCCGGCAGGCCGCCGCCCCGGCTTGACGCCGGCCTGCCGATACCCTACTCTCCGCCCCGGTGAAGAAGCTGCTCAAAGGCATCGTCGATTTCCGGCAGCGCATCCGCCCCACGGTCCGCGAAACCTTCGCCAAACTCGCCCTGGGACAGTCCCCCGACTCCCTCCTCATCGCCTGTTCGGACAGCCGCGTGGCGCCGAATCTGTTTGCGTCGACCGAGCCGGGGGACATGTTCGTCATCCGAAACGTAGGCAACATCATCGCCCCCTGCGGACCGGAGGGGCGGTCGGAGAGCGACGAGTCCGAGGCCGCCGCCATCGAATTCGCGACGATGGCGCTGAAGGTCCGGGACATCATCCTGTGCGGGCACTCCGACTGCGGGGCCATGCGGGGCCTCATCGACCCTTCCACGGCCCCCTCCGCGCCCCACCTCCACGACTGGCTCCGGCACGCCAGGCCCGCGCTGGATCAGCTGCGGCAGGGCCGCCGGCTCGGGACGGCGCTGGCCGACCACAATGTGCTGTCCCAGCTCAACGTGCTCCGGCAACTCGAGCACCTCAAGACCTACCCGGCCGTGCGGGAGCGGCTTGACAGCGGCTTCATCCGCCTCCACGGATGGTGGTTCGACATCGCCGAGGCCGAGCTGCTCGCGTGGGAGGAATCCCAGGGCCGCTTCGTCATCATCGACGAGGGGGAGTCCGAGCGTATCCTGGCCCGGCTCGGGACTTAGAGCCCTTTCCCTTCGACCCGGGTCTTGCGTAGAATGGGGCTCATGGACCGCTTTTGTGCGAACCACCCCGACTCCCCTTCCGTGGGGGCCTGCAAGGCCTGCGAAAAAAGCGTCTGCCTGATGTGCGTCGTCGACGCCCAGGGTTCCACGTTCTGCTCGGAAGCCTGCGTCAAGGCGTACCAGGAAGTCCGAACCTGGCTCGATCAGCCCGCGGCCGAGGACGAATGGAACCCGCTCGCGGCGCCCCCCAAAGCCGCCGCCCCTCCCCCGAAGCCCCCCCCAAAACCCGCCCCTGCCAAGGTCCCGCCGCCCCCGGTCCCCGCGCTGGACCTACAGGGCACCGAGGTGCGGAAGGCCTTCGATCAGATCTTCGACAGCCCCGCGCCCGAACCCGTCGCGGCGGGACGGGGCGGAGGACGCTTGATCGGCGGTCTGCTCGCGCTGGCGCTGCTCGCGCTGATCACGGCCTACGTCTTCCGTCCTGCTCCGGCCCCGCGGCCTGCCGAAACCGCGCTGATCGCTCCGACGCCGAAGCCGGCCGCGGAAGCTCCCCGGGTCGAACCCAGGCCGGAAGCGCCTCCGGCTCCCAAGCCCGCCCCCAAGGAGGAACCCGCCCCCCTCCCCAAGCCGGAGTCGCCTCCGGCTCCGAAACCCGCGCCCAAGCCCGAACCGAAAGCGGAGCCGCCGCCCGCACCCAAACCTGAGCCGAAGCCGGCCCCGAAGCCGGAGCCTCCTCCGCCCCCCAAACCCATCCCCGCGCCCCCGGCTCCCCCGCCGCCCAAACCGGAACCCCGTCCGGCTCCCGCTGCGGCAGCGCCCCTACCGGCGCACCTGGAAATCCATGCCGACCCCTGGGCGGGCAGCCGTCCCGGAACCTGGCTCCGTCTGAGAACCCGCTCCGGAGGGGAAGAGTCCTACACAGACCTCGGCATGAAAGAGGTGGGCCCGGGGTATCGGGTGCTGGTCAGTCAGACGTCCCGGCTGGGCCGGATCGAAGCGGACCAGTACCTCTGGACCGAACCGCTGAAGCTGAAAGTGACGGGCCGCGCCGACCGGGAACTCCCGGGCCGGACGATCGCCTGCGACGTCGTTGAAGCGGCGGGCAGCCCGGACCTCCGGCACGTCATCCGCGAAGGACGGCAGACCGGCGTCTCCCTCCCGGCGGATGCCGATCTGCTCGAAGTGGACGGCGAGACCCTCGAGGTCAAAGGCCGCAGTTTCTCCTGCGCGGTCGTGCAGTTCCGGCCCAAGGGGGTCTCGGACGCCGTCCGGCTCTGGACCTCGTCGAAATTCCCCTTCAGCCCGCTCCGCCGGGAGCAGGGGGGGACGATCACGGAACTGGTGGACGTCGGACACGATTGGGGGAAACGCCCGCCCTTCCCTCCGACCGCCCGGCCTGAACCCGTGGCGAAACTGGATCCGCCTTCGCCCAAGCCCGAAGCGGTCCCGCCGCCGGTTCCCAAGCCCGAACCGAAACCCGAACCCAAGCCTGAGCCGAAGCCCGCGCCCAAGGCGGACCCCGTCCCGGCCCCCGCGCCGAAGCCGGAGCCGCCTCCGGTTCCGAAACCCGCACCGAAACCGGAACCCGGTCCCCAGGATCGCTACAAGAAGCTCACCGGCGAAGCGGCGGCCCTGCTGCGCAGCGCGGCCCCGCATTACGAGGAATTAAGCGATGCCGCCGAGAACCTGCCCGCCGATGAGGCGACCTTGAAGGACCTGTTCAACAAGGCGGAATTGACGCGGACCCGGCTCCTGGATGCGCGGACGCTCTATCAGCAGGCCCGGCCGTTCGCCCAGGACCCGGCGCTGATCGAGCGACGCCTGGAAGAGATCAAGGACCTGCTGAAACCGCTCGAAGAAACCCTCCGCCTCCTCCGATCCCGCGCGCGCTGAGCCCCGCTCCCCGCTTTCCAGACGCTCTGAAAATGTGAGGGCGCCCAGGCACACTTCCAGACGGTCTGCTTCCGTGTCTGCTTAGGTGCACGCCCCGGGGAAAGGGGTCCCGCTGCCGCATTTCCCGGGACAGACTTGCTCTGTCCAGGGTTCTTGGATCTGGAATCGGGTCGCCGAGGACTTAGGGCGAGCCGTCCGGGCTGACCTGAAGCAGGACGCGGATCGCCTGGCGGCTCACCGCCTCGCTCATCGCGCCGGGATCCCCGTTGGAGAAAACCCGGCGCAGCTTGCTGCTCGCGTTGCGCCCGCCCGTCATGCGCTGGGACGAACGCCGCATCCGGCCCAGGCTGGAATCCGCGTCGTCCTGGGGCAGCGCCGCCTCAAGGGCGGACGCGGTCACCGGCTGCCCCGCCACCATCCATCCCTCGGCGCTCACCGAGAAATCCACGGCGACGGCATTGGAGATCTCACCCTCGGGGCCCGCCAGACGCACCTTGCGGCCGGCGGCGCTGGAAAGACGGAACCCGTCCGCCTTGCGCTCCAGGCGCACCCCGGGCTCGACCGTCAGCATCCGGCCCGGGGCCAGCTCGACGGAGAGCGAACCGCTGATCGACTCCACGCAGCGCGTCGAGGCCAGGAGCGCGCCTTCGCCGAGGCTGCGCAACTCCAGCACCGAGCTGTCGACGATCGTTCCGTTGAGACTCACGCCGGCCGCGTCGAAGCGGACGACGGGGGTTTCGCCGGCGAAGGCCGGAACCGAAAGCACGCAGATCGCAAGGGCCGCGCAAAAAGCACGCATCAGCAGAATCTCCTGTCGACCCCTGAAGAGTACCTTCCCGGAGATCCCGAAGCAAGCCTTTCAGCGGAATTCCCGGGAACTCTTTTCCGGATTCGATCTCATTTTCCGCTCGCTTCGAGAGGTGCTTCCGACCCCTGAATTGTGTTATGCTTGGGACAGCAGGAGGGTCATGTTCGTGGCAGGATTCGAGCCGTCCAGCGAGTTGCCGGGCAGTTCCCAGGACGAAGTCGCCCCCGTCGAACGGGCGGCGATCCCTTCGGAACACGATCCGGTTTCCGATGCCGAACTGCTCAACCGCTACGTCGAGCTCCACGACGCCGCCTCTTTCGAACGGCTCGTTCAACGGCACCAGCGCATGGTCATGGGGGTCGCCTTCCGGATTCTCGACAACGCCCAGGGGGCCGAGGACGTCCTCCAGGAGACCTTCTTCCAGCTGGCCCGGCTCGCCAAAACCATCCGGGTGCCGAATTCGCTGGCGGGCTGGCTGCACAAAGTCGCCGCCAATGCGGCGCTTCAGATGCTGCTGAGCAACAAACGCCGGATGTCGCGGGAGGCGAAATCGATCACGCCTCCCCCGCTGCCCGGCCCCGGTCCGGAAACCAGCCGCCGGCTGAGATCTCTCGTCGACACCTCCCTCGCCGATCTGCCCGAGAAATACCGCCTGCCCGTGATTCTCTGCTACCTGGAGGGCCGCACGCACGAGGAAGCCGCCGCCCGCCTGGGCTATCCCGTGGGTTCGATGTCCACGCTCCTCACCCGGGCGCTGGACCTGCTCCGGGCGAAGGTCCGGGGACGGGGCGGCGAGATCAGCGGCGCGACGCTGCTGGCCGTGCTCTGCGCCGATTGGGAAGCCGGCGCGCCTGCGTTCGCCGCCGAACTGGCCGGGAAGACCGTGGGCACGGGAGCGGTCCTGGGAGGGGGCGCCCAGGGGGCGTCGCTCGCGCTGCTGGCCCCCCTGAAGACCGCCGCCCTCGGCGCCCTCCTGGTGCTCGGAACGACGGGCACCGGACTGCTGATCCAGACGCCCTACACTCCCCCGCCCTCCGATGCCGCCGTCCGGGACATCGGCCCCGCAGCGGGACCGAGCCTCCGTGAAAGCTTCGGGGCCGACGGGCTGCGCTCCCTGCCGGCGGCCGCTCCGCTCCCGGCGCCGGCCGCGACGCCCCCGCGGGCCCATGCGAAGTCCGCCGAGCCTCATGAGCGCAAGTCCCCCTCGCCCTCCGCATCGCAGGGGAAAGGCCCCCGCACGCACGAATTGCCGGATCTTCCGGGTAGCGCTTCCGAGAGGGCCCGCGCCGGCATCAAGGCGCTGGACGGGGGCGTGAGCTCCCCCCCGGGAGCCGAAGCGGCGGCCACCCACGGCCGGGGTCCCGGATTCGAGAAGCCGCCCGGAGGCGGGCGTTCCGCGGAAGCGGCCCGCGCGGCCGCCGCTGCGGCGCGCGCCACCCAGGAGCGGGCCCGGCAGGCTGCAGGAAAAGGAAATTCCGGGAAATAGAGGGGGGCTTCTGGTTCTCGCCCTCCTTGCCCTGCTCTCGCCCCAGGAAGATCTCATCCCGGAACTCGCCCGTGCGGCTTCGCGAAAAGACTACGAGGCCGTCGAGTCGCTCGCCCGGAAGGAAGTCGCCCGAAACCCGGATTCCCCCCTCGGCTGGTTCTATCTGGGCCACGGACGGGCGGCCCGAGAGCGTTTCGCGGAGGCCCTGGAGCCGTTCCAAAAGGCGCTGGACCTCGGGCTCACGGACGGCAAAGTCCGCTTCCAGCTGGGCTACTGCGCCCATCGGGCCGGCCGCTTCGACCTCGCCGTCCCTCCGTTGACGGCCGTGCTGCGGAGCGAGCCGGCTCATGAGGAGGCCCGTTACTGGCTGGGAGTCTCGCTTCTCCGCCTGGACCGCACGGAGGAGGCCGAAGACACCCTGACGCCTCTGGCGGAGACGCCGGGTTCGTGGCGCCACCCGGCGCTCCTGCACCGGGCCCTGGCCCGGCAGAAACGGGGTCGGACGGCGGAGTCCCGGGCGGACCTGCTCGTCGTCCAGGCGGAATCGGAAGTCCCGGAACTGCGGTCAAAGGCCCGGCAGTTGCTGGAGGAGCCGGCCCTCGAGCCGCCCGCGGCCGCCGTCCTTTCCCTGAAGTGCTCGGTCTCCGGATTCCTGAAGGCCGGGTATGACTCGAACGTCCCGCTCCTCTCCGAAACCTCCCTGAGCCGGGGTTCCGGGGAAGGTTCGGCGTTCCTGGCCGGCTTCGTCTCAGGCGAGCTCGAAGTGTTCAAGGACGAGGTCCTGACCCTCCGGGGCAGCGGGCTCTCCCAGCGCCATGCCGAAGTGCCCGAAGCCGACGTGATCGCCCTGCTCGGAGAACTGGACGGTCAATGGAAAACGGAAGAGGGTCTGGTCCTGGGCGCCTCCCTCCACGCCGAGGGGTACTACCTCGACGACGAGTTTCTCTTCGACCGGACAGGCCTGCGCTGCGAAGCCCGGCTCCGGCTCCGGTCCGACTTCAGGATCGCGGCCGGGGGGCTCTGGATGAGGAAGGACTTCGCCAAGCAGGACTTCGAAGGACTGGACTCGCAGGAGCGCGGGGTGAACCTGGAGTTGCACTGGGCCCCCCTGCCGGGGCGGCTGGAGGTCCGGGGGGTCTACCGCTTCCTCGGCGAAAATGCGAAGGCGGGGGATCAGGATCACCAGGACCACCGGGGGGAACTCGGAGTGGTCTACCGGCCGCAGGCCGATTGGGAATTCCGCCTGGAAGGCTGGCTTGCCTCCGCGACGTATGCCGACCCCGACCCCCTGACCCTCCGGACCCGCAAAGATTGGCGGGAGGGGGTCCGTCTTTCGGCCACCTGGACCTGCGCCCAAGGCCTGCAGTTCGTTCTGGAGGGAGACTTCGAACGGGTCAATTCCACCCTGGAGGACTTCGACTCGGACCGAACCACATTTTCGGGGGGCATAGACCTCCAATTCTGAGCCTCCCCGCCCCACGCCATCAAGATATCGCAACACATTACACATCAGCAACTTGCAGTCTCCTACAAAACCGGAGGCCTCATGCATTTTTACACATTTATAATGCGGCCGGCGCCATCTATATACCAGAAATGAGACTCTACATCAGCCGCAGCCCGGCGTCGGGTCGGAAAGGGGGGCGTCGTGTCTCCCCCAGGTCCGGCTTTTCGCTGGTCGAGCTCGTGATCGCGATGGCCGTCCTGGCGATCGCCCTGCTGGCGCTCATGAGTTCCATCTTCAGCTCCTCCCACCTGGTCGACACCTCCCGCGAACGGACCCTCGCGTACGAGGCCGCCCGGAGCAAGATCGAGGAGATGCGGAATTACACCCACTGCCTCACCTACAACAACCTCTACAATTATTACCGGGTCAGCCCCAACAACACCGCGGGCGCCACCGGCCTCAATCCGGTCCTGGTTTCGGGCGTCGCACAGCCCATCCTGTCGATCTCCTTCCCCCAGTCGGGCAACAATCTGACCGAAGCCCCCGGCAGCGCCGTCCTGGCCACCGCCCTGGGTATGCCCAAGGACCTGAACCGGGACGGGGACACGACGGACGTCGGAGGCAGCGGGGGCGCGGACGACCTCAACACCAATTACAAGCTGCTTCCGGTGCTGATCACGCTCCGCTGGAAGAGCGCCGGGGGGAATCCCCAGACGCTCGACGTGTCCACTTTCATCTCGGAAAAATGATGAACATACGCCGACGTCAAGGATTCAGCCTGCTCGAGGTGCTGATCACGCTGGCCATTCTGGGCCTCGTGCTGTCCATGCTCTACATGAGCCTCTTCCGGACCTCCAACGAGTTCGAGGTGAATTCGCGCCGGTCCTGGATCATCGACCAGGCCCGCATCACCATGGACGAGATGACGGAAGACATCCGCCAGGGGAACTGCCTCAGCCTCACGCCCATCCCGCCCACGCCGGCCCCCGGCTCGGAGAGCTACCCCCCTTCCAGCCAGGTCAGCTTCTTCAAGGTGCTCGCCCCGAAGGCGGGGGTCCCCCAGTACACGGCGAACCCCATCAGCTACCTCTGGGAGGCTTCCACCTCCACCGGGGGCCCCCGGGTGGACGCCAACAACAACGGCATCGTCGACGAAGGCCGCATCGTCCGGGTGGACGAGAACGGCAAGCGTCGCGTCATGTGCAGCAACGTCAAGAACGCTCCCGACGGGTTCAAGCTCACCCAGGCCTTCGTCACGATCGACGGGGTCCGGAAGGTCCAGATCAAGATCACGATGACGCTCGTGTTCACGGACGCCCGGAACAAGGTCCTCGAGCAGACCCTGGAAACGAAAGTGTTTATGAGGAACTCCCGATGATCACACCCCTCGCCCGGCGGAAGCAGTCGGGAGTCGCCCTCATCACGACGATGATCATCGTGATGATCGCGGCGGGCATGGCCGCGGCGTTTCTGAGCCTCGCCTTCGCCCAAAGCAACAACATCGGCAAAGCCTCCCGGGGCGAGATCGCCCTGCATGTGGCGGAGGCCGGCATCGACGACGCGATCAACAAGCTCAACGCCTATGCGATCGACTTCGTGGCCAACGGCAGCAAGGCCCCCACGTACACGTCCCCGATTCCGGACTACGCCGAGATCCAGAACCCCTCGCCCGCCTTCAAGGGTTCGATGAACCAGGGCACCTACGTCGTCACCCTCGCCAACACCGCGGGCACCTCCCCCGCCTTCGTGGACCCCTTCAGCACGAACTACCTCATCCATTCGACTGGCCGGCACGGCGCCCAGGTCCAGAACCTGGAAGTCATCACCTCGGCCATCGACAACGGCAACCTCTTCAAGTACGGCCTCTTCGGGGACGTGGTGGTCGACGCCGGCGGCACGTTCACGTCGGACGGGTACAAATCCAGCGGCGGCCCCTACAACGCGACCCAGACGCACACCTTCCCCGACGGGAAGACGGTCAAATACGCCAACGCCACCGGAAGCCTGGGCAGCAACGGGAACATCATCACCGGCGGCAACGCCATGGTCATGGGCAATGCGACGCCCGGCCCCGGCGGCTCGATCAGCGGCGGCGGCAACGTCTCGGGCTCCACGACGCCCGCCCCGGCGACGGAGAACCTTGAACCGGTCAGCTACCCCAAGGATTTCACCGGGATCCCCTCCGCGACCTGGGCTTCCGGGGACCTCACCCTGGCGGGAGGGGCGGTCGGCTCGCCCGTGTCGTACCACGCCGCCGATCTGAACCCCACGGGCAAGGGCACCTTCACCGTCAAGGGGGACGTGGTGCTCTATGTCGACGGCGACTTCAACATGAACAACCAGCAGGCCATCGTGATCGAAACCGGCGGCAAGCTCACGATCAAGCAGGGTCCCGGCTCGGGCAACATCCACATCAACGGCCAGGCCTTCGCGGGCACCGCCAAGGCGGCGGACTTCCAGGTCTACTCCGCCAGCTCGGGCGACATCCAGTTCAACGGCGGCTCCACCGTCTACGCCGCCGTCTACGCCCCCCAGGCGACGTTCACGAACAACGGCGGCAACGAGTTCTTCGGATCCATGGTCGCCTCCACGATGAAGCTCAAGGGCACGGCCTCCTTCCACTACGACGAGGACCTGGCCAAGCTGTCCACCCCGAAACCCCAGTTCAAGATCATTTCCTGGCGCAAGGTCAACCAGTAAGGAAGCGGGACGAGGAAGACCGGGACGAGAATCGAGATGACTCCATGATGATCAAAACCGTCGCCACCCTGGCGCTCCTCCTGTCGGGAAGCCTGTTCGCCGCGGCCCAGGAAAACGGAGGCTTCGTCTGGATCCGTTTCCACCGCGTCCAGCTGCGGAACGGCAACTGCCTGGAGGGCGACCTTGTCAGCAAGAACGAGCGCGCCGTCACGCTCAAGATGCCCGCGGGCGAGATGATCATCCGGAACGACCAAATCGACCGCATCGAGTTCGTCAAGATCAAGTCCTGGAAGGAGCCCGTCCTCGTCCTCGCGAAGAAGACCCCGGCGGAGCTCAGGAAGACCCCGGCTGAAGCGGCGCCGGAAGCCGCCGCGAAACCCGCCGCGGCCGCCGAGAACCTCTCCCCCGTCGACAACGCCGAACCGGTGCCCTCGAGCATCTCCGCCCAGATCGTGGAGTCCGTGGACCAGGCCATCGATATCTGGAAGAGCCACGCCGGAAAGTCGCGGCTGGATCTCTCCGAGACTCTGATCGCGCTCGGACCCGACGCGGCCCCGTATCTGGAATTCCTGCTCCTGAACCGCACGCGGCGCACGCCGCTGAACGAAGTGGCGGGAGCCCTCGCCACGATCGCCGAGGACCGCTTCACCGACCTCAGCACCCGCATGATGTCGGCGAAGTTCGGCGAAGTGCGCACCGCCGCGGTCATCGGGCTCGCCAAGACCAAGTCCAGCCAGCGCCTCCCGATCCTCCTGCAGGCCCTGGACGACCAGGACGCCTCCGTCTGGAGGGCCGCGTTCGACTCGATCCTGGCCGGAGCCCGCGAGGATTACGAAAAGCGCGACCTCTGCGACATCCTCGCCGCCAAGATCCGGACCTCCCGGAACAAGCTGCCCCTCGCGCTGGGGCTGGCCAGGCTCGGGGGCCGCGACGCCCATTCCGCCCTCTGGGATCTGGTCGGCGAGGTGGATGAAGCCAACCGGCAGATCGGCCTGCACGCCCTCGGCATCCTCGGAAACCCGGAGGACGGCCCCCGCGTCCAGGGCCTGCTCCGGGACGCTTCGAACACCATCCAGAAGGCGGCCTGCCTCACGATCGGCAAATTCAAGTACGCCCCGGCCGTTCCCGACCTGATCAACCTCCTCTCGGACCAGAACGAGGGACTCCAGAAGAACGCCCGCTGGGCGCTCGGGGAGATCACGGGCCAGCCGGTCGAGAACACGTCCGCCGCCTGGATCCAGTGGTGGGACAACTTCGGGAGCCGGGAAACCCGTTTCAAGTAGCGTTCCCGTGACGGATCCCCGCCTGGCCGGTCCGGAGGAGGGCGCCCGTCCCTTGACGGCCCCCTCACTCCGGGGCTATTCTTGGGCCCGATGAGCCTCGGTTACGATCTCTACGTCATCCCCCAGGAACCCACCTACCGTCCGTCCCCGGAGCAGATCTCGGGACTGATGAAGTTCCTCATCGAACGACTGGAGATCTCGGGGGACTGGAGCGTCGACAGCGAGGACGAGCTCTCCAACGACAGCGCCATCGAGCACCTGCGCGCCGCGGGAGCCTCCTCCCACGGCGGCTCCGAGTGCAACGTCTCCTTCAACGACCTCGTCAGCGGCAGCCTCTTCGGCTACGAACCCGACGCCCCGGAGCCCGACGACAACTACTGGGCGGACGAGCTCAAGATCCAGCTCACCGCCGCCCCCTTCCCCTTCTGCGACTGGGAATACGAGGACGCCGCGTGCCCCGCGTGCGGGCAGCGCTTCTCGCAGATCGCCGAGAGCCTGGACGAAGTGCGCGGCACGGGCGCGCCCGTCAGCTGCCCCTGCGGCGCCCGGACCATGCCCGAGGACCTGAAGAAGAGCCCCGGCGTCCAGTTCGCCCAGCTCGCCCTCATCTTCACCGGAAACCGCGGCTGGCATTACGAGGTCAAGACCGACCGCGAAGCCTTCAAGGACGAGGACTTCCTCCCCACCGTGGAACAGCTGCTGGGCGTCAAGGTCGATGTTCTAGCCGTACAGCACTAAGACCCCCCGAATTCGCTTGCCCGTGCCCCATCACCCATGTACTATTCTTTGAGCGGGGCCGCTCAAGGGTGACAGCGGGTCGGGCGATCCCCCGCCCCCGGACGATATGGGTGACACATCGGACGGCTCGCGGCTGAGCCGGGATGTCCTGCTGGGCAAGCTGGCCCAGCAAAAGGGGTGGATCACTTCGTCCCAGCTTCGGACGGCGCTGGTGGACGTCGCCGCCGGCCGCGCGGCCGAACTCTCCGAGGTCCTGGTTTCCAACGGCTTCCTCACGACGGAGCAGCTGCACCAGTTGCTCGCCGCGCTGGCCCGCGCCGCAACGCCCTCCTTCCCCCCCTTCGGCAAATACACCCTGCACCGGGAGATCGGCCGCGGGGCCATGGGCGTCGTGTACGAGGCGGAGGAGGCCGGCGGCGCCCGCGTCGCGCTGAAGCTGCTCATCGAGCCCCCCGGCCGGGATGCCGCGGAGGCGCGGATCGACCATGAGCGCTTCGTCCGCGAGGCCGAGCTGCTGCGCAAGCTGCCCGATCATCCCGGGCTGGTCCGCATCCTCGAGGCGGGCGTCCTGGACGGCCGGCGTTATCTGGCGATGGAGCTGGTCGACGGCGTGCCCTTCCACCAGTGGCGCAAGGCGGGCTCCATCAGCGTGCGACAGCAGGTGGCCGTCCTGCGCGACGCCGCCCTCGCCATGCACCACGCGCACGAGCAGGGCGTCATCCACCGGGACCTCAAACCCGAGAACATCCTCGTCGACCGCCAGCACCGTCCGCGGGTCACGGATTTCGGCCTCGCCAAATTGAGCGGCTCCGTCGGCCTCCCCACGCTCACCGCGAGCGGCGCCGCCGTGGGCACCCCCGCCTACATGAGCCCGGAGCAGATCCAGGGACTCAAGACCGTGGACCGCCGCACCGACCTCTACTCGCTCGGCGTCATGCTCTACGAACTGCTCACCGGACGCCGTCCCTTCGCGGGCGACTCCCCCTATGAACTGATGATGCGCGCGGTCAACGAGGCGGTCGTGCCGCCGTCCAAGATCACGAACCTGCAGATCAACCCGGTCCTCTACCGGAATCTCGAGAACATCTGCCTGATCTCGCTGGCGAAGAACCCCGCCGACCGCTATCCGGACGCCGCCAGTTTCGCCCGGGACCTCACCCGCTGGCTGCGCGGGGAGGAGTTCAAGCTCGTCGTCCCCCGCGCCTGGCGCCTCTGGCGCGCCAAGAAATTCATCCCCCGCATCGCCCTCGCCGTCTCGCTCGCCCTGGCCGCGACGGCCGGCTGGATGTGGCTGGACGTGCGCCGCCACCGGCTCAGCCTCCCCCCCGCCCTTCCGGCGGCGGCCATCCCCGTCGAGCGCCTGCACCCCGGCGCCGTCGTCGAATACTTCGCCGGCCTCAACCGGAACGCCCTGGCCCTGCGCCAGATCGACACCCGGGAGCGCTTCGACGACCCCAAACGGCCCGTGTGGGGCGGCCATCACGGCTACTGGACCTCCCGGCGCTGGACCGGCCACCTCCGGGTCTACTCCACGGACACCTACGTGTTCTCGATCGGCGCCGAGGAGGGCGCCAGCGTCCTTCTGGACGGCGAGGAGCTGAACACCGGCGGCAGTTCCCTCCCCATCACCCGCACGCTGGCGGCGGGGGCGCACACGCTCGTGATCGAGCACGGGCACAAGGGCCCCGACGACACGCTCCGCCTCTCCTGGAACCGCCACGGCGAGACGACCATGATCCCGCTCGGCCCCGCCGCGCTCTTCCACGATCCGGCCGCGTTCCAGCCGCTCGCCCCGCCCGCCGCGCGGAAGGAGAAGCCGGGCTTCATCCCCGGCGCGGAGGAGGGGGAGCGCCTCGCGATCCTCGACGATTCCGGACGGAAGACCTCCGAGAATCTCTACGCCACCGGGGCGCCGTTCTGGAAGGGCCGCTGGAGCGGCGAGGCGCATCTCGCGTGGGGTTCGGACGTGAGCCTCGGCGACCGCCTCAAGCTGCGCTTCTCCGCCGGCGAAAGCGGCCCCGCCACGCTCGCCCTCGGCCTGACGCGCACCTCGGACCACGGCATCTTCCGGATCCTCGTCAACGGCCGGGAGGTCGCGGCGGCGCTGGATCTGTTCCACGACAGCGAGATGCTCAGCAGCGAGACGGAGTTCAAGGACGTCCCCCTGCTGCAGGGGTCGAACGTCCTGGAGTTCGTCGTCGTGGGCTCCAACCCCAAGGCCCGCGAATGGGGCGGCGGCTCCGGCCTCCACAAGCTCGGCCTGGACTACGTCCTGGTCAAGTAGTGGTTCGACTGGCTCACCACAGGCTATCCGACCTGGACTCGTTGCCGCGCCACCGAGGGCACCCGTGCGTCCGGCGTCAGGATGCCCCGGTAGTTGAGCGGATCCGCGGCGGACACCGTCACGGGCTCGCCCGCGCCGCGGCGCCGCACCGCCCTCAGCAGCGACACCGCCTCGGGCAGCGCGTACTGCTCGCCGCCGGGCCCCGCCACGAAGCGCCCGCCCCGGAGCTCCCCGCGGGCCTCGAGCGTGCGATAGACCCGGACCAGGTCCCTCCAGGGCACCGGGATCCGCTCGCGCTCGATCGTCTTCCGGAACACCACGCCCGTGCGCCGCAGCAGCTGCCGCGCGACGAATTCGGCTGACGGGGGCGGCGGAGTTTCCGCTCGGCGGAAAAAGCTCCAGCGCCCCGTCGTCGGCATCGCCCCGCGCCGCTTCGAGGGCGGCACGATGAGCCAGCGCAGCGCCGCGTAGGCATCGCACGTGATCGCCCCCTGGCCGATCAGCTCCCCGAGCGCCTGCTCCACCTGGGCGGCGAGCAATTTCGCGCCGCGGCCGAGTTCCTGCGGGAACAAGGCCCCCCGCGCCGCGAGCGCCGCATGAAGATCCTTCGCCGCCCCGCCCAGTCCCTCCAGCAGCGGCGGCGCGCTCAGGCCCGTCCACGCCTCGAGATCCTCCCGGAGCAGCAGCGTGACGGGGGCGATGCGGACCGCGACCGCCCCCTCCCCGCGCGAAGGCCAGAGGCGGCCCCAGGCGGCTTCGCCGGACAGGGTCAGCTGATCGAGCCATTCGCGCCGGTAGCCTTTCACGCGCGCGGGCAGCACCGAGGCCTCCCAGGCCGCCGCCGGGACCTCGAAGCCCGCCAGCTGCGTCACGACCTCCGCCACCCCGCGGGGCCCCTCGAGCTGATGCTCCGGATCCACGTGCTGCCAGCAGGCCAGGAAGCGCAGGAACTCCGCGGCGCTGACCGGCTCGATCTCTTTGCGGAGCCGCTCCAGCGTATAGCGGTGGATGCGGGCCAGCAGGCGCCGGTCGCACCAGCCCGGACGTCCCTCGAAACGGCCGCGCAGGACGACGCCCTGACGCTCCAGTTCCAGCAGCGCCGCCTCCACGTCGTCCGCCTTGAGCGGACCCAGAAGGCGCGGATCGGCATTCCCCACCGGACCCAGCGCCTCCAGGCGCCCGCGCACGAGGGTGGCCGCGTCCCGCGGGGTTTCCGCGGCGAAGCAGCATCCGTGCTCGCGGACGACGCGATTCCCCAGCGATTCCAGCCAGGCCTTCCATGGCCGGGCCTCCTCCTCCGTCGCCCATCCCATCCAGAGCAGCGTCTCGTGGACCTCCTCCGCGCTCCCGGGTTCCGGCCACGCTTCCTCCCGAACGCGCGCGATCGCCTCCGGATCCAGCGCGCCCAGGTCGTCGGCGCTGCGCGCGTCGAGCGTCCGCCGCGAGATCACCGCCTGCGTGCGCCGCTCCTCCAGCGGGGCGTCATCGAGGAACGTGTACGGCTGCGCGCTGAGAATGCCCTGCGCGAACGGCGAGGGCTCCCGCGTGTCGACCGCGAGGCGCTCGATGCGGCCCTCTTTCAGTCCGCGGACCACGTCGAGGAAGCCGTCCACGTCCATCGCCTCCGTCAGGCAGTCCTCGACGGTCTGCCGGACGAGGGGGTGGCCCATCGGCACGTCGATGTCCCCGCCGGGCAGGGTTTCAGGGCAGGCGGTGGCTTGGGGAAAGGCGGCCACGAGCGCGTCCTGCGAGCGCATGCGCTGCAAGGGCCCCGGGACTTTCTTCCCGGCCTGCCGCCGCTCGACGAGCAGCGAGCGGGTCACGTTCCAGCGCCAGCGGGTTTCGAACATGGGCGCCGCCACGAGCGCCTGGATGAGCAGGTCGCGGACGGTGTTCGGATGCAGGTAGTTGAAGACCTCCTCGAGCGGGAAGCTGTGCTGCGGGCCGAGCGAGAGGACGAAGGCCTCCTCGTTCGCCGCCGCCTGCAGTTCGAATCCGAAACCGCGGCAGAACCGTTTGCGCAGGGCCAGGCCCCACGCGCGGTTGATTCGGCCGCCGAACGGCGCATGCACCACCAGCTGCATGCCGCCGCTTTCATCGAAGAACCGCTCGAGGATCACGCGCTGCTGCGTCGGCGCCGCCCCCAGCGCCTTCCGGCCCGCCTCGAGGTACTCGGCCGCCTGCCCCGCCGCGGCCTCCGAAAGCCCGGTCTCCCGCTGCAGCCATTCCGTCCCCGCGCACTCCTCGCGAAGCGCGGAGATCTCCGCCGAGAGCTCGGCCGTGCGGGACGGCGCCTCGCCGATCCAGAACGGGATCGTCGGCGGCTGGCCCTTCGCGTCCGCCACGCGCAGGGTTCCGGATTCGAGCTTCAGGATGCGCCAGGAGGTGTTGCCGAGCTGGAAGATGTCCCCGGCGCTGGACTCGACGGCAAAGTCCTCGTTCACCGTGCCGACGACGGTGCCTTCGGGTTCGAGCAGCACCTGGTAGTCGGCGGTGTCGGGGATGGCCCCGCCGCAGAGGATGGCCGTGAGCCGGGCGCGGCGGGTGGCGAGCAGGCGCCGGCCCACGCCGTCCCGATGCAGCAGCGCCCGGCGGCCCTGGGTGTGCAGGCGGACGACGGCGTCGAAGTCCTCCCGCGTCAGGCCGCGATACGGCCAGGCGCGGCGGCAGAGCCGGAAGAGGCGCTCCTCGTCCCAGGCCTCCGGCACGCAGGCCGCGACGAGCTGTTGCGCGAGGATGTCGAGCGGCGCGGGGGGCTGGGGGGTGCGGTCGAGGCGGCCCTTGCGGAGCGCCCGGTGGATGGCCGCGGATTCGACGAGTTCATCGAGCGTCAGCGGGAAGCTGCGGCCCTTCGGGATCTTGCGCAGGGCGTGGCCGGAGCGGCCCACGCGCTGCAGGAACGTGGCGATGGAGCGGGATCCGCCGACCTGGAGGACGAGGTCGACGTCGCCCACGTCGATGCCGAGTTCGAGGGAGGCGGTGGCGACGAGGGCGCGGAGCCTCCCCTCCTTGAGGCGGTTTTCCGCATCCAGGCGGTGCGTGCGGGACAGGCTGCCGTGGTGGCTGGTCACCTGCTCCTCGCCGAGGATGCGGGTGAGGCGGGCGGCGATGCGCTCGGCCAGCCTGCGGGTGTTGACGAAGACGAGGGTGGTCTTGTGGGTCTGGATGAGCTCGGCCATGCGGGCGTAGATCTCCTCCCAGGTTTCGTGGGAGCAGACGGCCGAGAGGGGGGACTTGGGGACCTCGACGCCGAGGTCCAGCTGCCGCTGGTGGCCGAAGTCCACGAGCTCGCAGGGGCGGCCGTCCCCGGAGAGGAAATGCGCGACCTCCTCGACCGGCTTCTGGGTGGCGGAGAGGCCGATGCGCTGGAAGCCGGGGCTCAGGGCCTCGAGGCGTTCGAGGGAGAGGGCGAGGTGCGAGCCGCGTTTGTCGCGGGCGAGGGCGTGGATCTCGTCGACGATGACGGTCTTGACGGTGGAGAGCAGTTTGCGGCCGCCGTCGCTGGTGAGGAGGATGTAGAGCGACTCGGGGGTGCTGACGAGGATGTGGGGCGGGCGGCGTCCCATGGCGGCCCGCTCCTTCGCGGGGGTGTCGCCGGTCCGGACCTGGACGCGGATCTGGGGCAGGAACGGGTCGGAGGCGCTTATGTCCGCCAGCGGGGTCGACAGGTTTTTCTGGATGTCGTTGCCGAGGGCCTTCAGCGGGGAGAGGTAGAGGACCTGGGTCTGGTCCGGGAGATACGGGCCCTGTTTGAGGAGGGCGTCGATGGAGGCCAGGAACGCGGCGAGCGTCTTGCCGGAGCCGGTGGGGGCGGCGATGAGGACGTTCTTCCCGGCGCGGATGAGGGGCCAGCCCAGTTCCTGAGGAGGGGTCGGCATCCCCAGCCGGCGCTCGAACCAGCCCCGCACGGAGGGCAGAAAATCGCACAATCCCACAACCAGATCCTATCCCCCCGCAGTGTCACATCCCGTCACATACCCAACAAAACGACCCAACAAAACAGACGGGCTGTTTTGTTGCCTCGTGGAGGCAACAAAGCAGCCCGTCTGTTTTGTTGTTGGTCAGAGGTGGAGGGTGTGTTTGATGCCGGGGGGTTTGCCCAGGAGCAGGTCGCGGAAGGCGTCCAGGGGGAAACGGGCGGAGATGACCCTCGAGAGCGGGACCGGCCAGCGCCGGGCGAACTCCTCCAGGTCCCGGATCGCCGCCTCGAACGCGTCGCGACCCGCATTCACCGTCCCGGCCAGCACCTGGTTCTTCAACACCATGTTCCGCATCACCCGCCCCATGTCCATGGGCACCGAATGGTCCTCCCCCGGCACCCCCGTCATCACGAACACCCCGTTCGTCCCCAGCTGCTCCAGCAGCTCGAACACCAGCGGCGCCGCCCCCACCGCCTCATAGACCAGGTCGATCCCGCCCAGCCGCTTCGCCAGCCCCGCCGGCCGCAGCTCCGCGCTGCTCACATACGCCGCCCCGAACGAACGCGCCAGCTCCGCGTTCGGCGTCCCCTCCCCGCCCCGCGAGTACACCGTCGTCTCGAACCCCCGGGACTGCAGCGCCATCGCCCCCAGGATCCCCACCGGACCCGCCCCCAGCACCACCGCCTTGCGCCCCGCCCCCCCCGCCCCCCGCCACGGCATGCGCCGCCCGATCGCCTCGATCTGCAGCAGCGCCTTCTCCGCGATCGTCAGCGGCTCGACCAGCACCCCCGACGCCCTCAGCGCGGCCGGCACCTTGAACAGGTAGCGCTCGCGCTCCACCACGAACGAGGTCATGAACCCGTGCGAACGCCGGATCCCGTGCTCGGGAAACGTGTCCGTCACGCAGTAATCCTGCCGGTCCTGACGGCAGGAGTCGCAGCCCGCGCAGGGCAGGCGCACCATCGGGACCACGAGGTCCCCCCGCTTCAGCCCCGTCACCCCGGCGCCGGCCTCCACCACCTCCCCCAGCGCCTCGTGCCCCAGCACGAGATACTCCGACCCCGCCGGCGGCTCGCCGAACTGGAAGTCGCAGATCTCCCGGTCCGTGCCGCAGACCCCGACCTCGAGGATGCGGATCTTGACCTCGTCCGAAGCGGAGATCGCCGGCTCGGCATGCTCGACCAGCCGCAGCTCGCGCCGTGCCGGAAAAACGCCGACGGATTTCATCGCGCCGACACTATAGCGCCTGAGGGGCTATCCGAGATGCTTTCTCAACTCCGCCAGATGCCGCGGGATCGCCGTCAGCGGCTCCTCCGCCGCCTCATACTCCAGCGTGATGTACCCCTTGTAGCCCGCCTTGCGCAGGATGCCGATGATGCGGCCGAAGTCCGCCGCCTCCTTCTTCCCCGCCCGGCTGATCTCCACCTTCACCTGGCAGGTCACCGCGAGCGGCGCGCAGGCCTCCAGCTCCGCATACGGGTCCTCGCCGGTGAAGTTCCCGCCGTCGAGGTTGATGCCGACCCAGTCGCTCTTCACGGCCTTCACGATCTCCAGCAGCCCCTCCGGCTTCGCCACCACCCCGCCGTGATTCTCCAGCGCCAGGATCACCCCGCGCTTCTCCGCCTGCGGGAGACAGGCCTCGATGCACTCCCCCACCCACTTCCGCGCCTGCGCCTCCTCCACGCCCTTGGGACAGTTCCCCGCGAAGATCCGGATCGCCGGCGAGCCCAGGTCCGCCGAGACGTCGATCCACGACTTCAGCTTCGCCACCTCGCGGTCCCGCGCCTCCCCCGGCGGATGCGTGAACGTGTTCCCGACCGGCGTCCCCGTGATGTCCACGCCCTGCCGCCACGCCGTCCGCTTCAGCTTCATCAGCGACTCCGGCGTCAGCGGCTTCCGGAAGTAGTACTCCGTCAGCTCGACGCCGTCGCAGCCCCAGTCCGCCGCCTTCACGACGAAGTCCTCCAGCGTCATCGTCGCGTTCTTCAGCTCGAGATACTTCCGCATCGAATACGCCGCGAGGCTCAGCCGGTACGCGGCCGCCGGACGGCCCCAGGCGGCCCCTGCGGACAGCGCCAGGGACGCCCCCAGAAACGTGCGTCGATCCATCTCGGCCCCTTCCTGAAATCCTCGAAACCCGTGCGCGAACCCCACTGTTCCATTACAGTAGCTCGTCGCTCTAAACGGAGGAAAGACGATGAAGAAGCAGCTTTCCCGCCGGCAGTTCCTGCGCAGTTCGGCCCTGGCGGCCGCCCCCGCCATCGTGCCCGCGTCCGTCTTCGGGTCGCAGGACAAGCCCGCGCCGTCCGGCCGCCTGACGATCGGCATGATCGGCATGGGCACCATGAACTACGGCCATCTCCGGCGCGCCCTCGGCATGCCGGAGGTCCAGATCGTCGCCGTCTGCGACGTCGACAAGGACCGCCGCGACTTCTGCGCCGCCGCCGTCAACAAGGGCTACGGCAAGGACGCCACGTACAAGGGCTGCGCCACCTACAACGACTTCCGCGAGATCACCGGGCGCAAGGACATCGACGCCGTCGTCATCGCCACCCCGGACCACTGGCACGCGGCCGCGGCCCTGGAGGCGATGAAGGCCGGCAAGGACGTCTACTGCGAGAAGCCCCTCACGCTCACCATCCATGAGGCGAAGACCCTCATCGAGGCGGCGCGCAAGCTCGGCCGCGTCTTCCAGACCGGCTCCCAGCAGCGCTCGGACTGGGAGTTCCAGGTCGCCATCAACATGGTCAAGAAGGGCGCGCTCGGCAAGATCAAGCAGGTGATCGTCGACGTCGGCGGCCCCTCCAAGCCCTGCGACCTGCCCGCCGAGGAGGTCCAGCCGGGCCTCGACTGGGACCGCTGGCTCGGCCCCGCCCCCAAGCGCGACTACAACGCGGTCCTCTCGCCCCGCGGCGTGCACACGCACTTCCCCGCCTGGCGCAACTACCGCGAATACTCCGGCGGCATGATGACCGACTGGGGCGCGCACCACTTCGACATCACCCAGGGCCTCCTCGGCATGGACGAGGCCGGCCCCGTCGAGATCATCCCGCCCGAGGACTGCTCCAAGGGCCGGGGCGTCCGCTATCTCTACGCCAGCGGCGTGGAGGTCCTGCACGGCTCCAGCGGCGGGATCAAGGTGGTCGGCTCCGACGGCGAACTGACCGTCAGCCGCGGCAAGATCTCCAGCACGCCCGAGGCGCTCACCGCGAAGTACCGCACCGAAAAGGGCATCAAGATGCCGGCTCTGCCGGACGAGTTCCTCCCCGAGAAGCCCGTCGGCCACATGAAGAACTGGCTCGACTGCATCAAGTCCCGCCAGAAGCCGATCGCCGACGTCGAGATCGGCGCGCGCAGCGTCACGGTCTGCCACCTGGGCAACCTCGCGTACTGGAACAAGGCGCACCTCAAGTGGGATCCGAAGGAGTGGAAGTTCACGGGCGGCACCGGCGACGCCGCCTGGCTCACCCGCGACCGCCGCGAGGGCTACGCCCTCCCCGTGGTTTGATTCGAAGGGGGCCGGGGACCAAAGGGTTCCCGGCCCCCTTTTTTGAATACTGGCGCCTTCCCCACCGTTGCAATCCCATGCTCTATTTGCTGCTGCTGCTGGCGCAGGCTGATCCCGTGGTCGTCGCCCGCGACGCCCTCCAACCCCACCTCGCCGCCTCCGAAGACGGAACTTTCCACGCAGTCTTCATCCGCGGCGGCAACATCGAGTATTCACGCTCCTCCGACCAGGGCCGCAGCTGGTCCGCTCCGATCATCGCTCTGGATGCGAAGGGTAAAGCCCGGGGCGGCCTGCAGCGCGGCCCCCGCGTCGCGGTCGACGCCAAGAGCACCGTCTACGTCAGCGCCCCGCTCTGCTTCGATGCCGCCGAACTCGAGAAGCGGTACCCGACGAACGATCTCTACCTGACCGCCTCGACGGACGGGAAGTCGTTCTCACCCCCGCTTCAAGTCAACGATGCGCCGCGCAAGGCGCCGGAGGCCCTGCACTGGCTCGCCGCCGCGCCCAACGGGGACGTCTTCGTCGCCTGGCTCGACCTGCGGAACCGCGAGAAGGGCCAGGATCTGGCCTGGGCCAGGGTGACCGAGCAGGGCCGGAAGATCGGCAAGAACCAGATCCTGCCCGGCCCGATCTGCGAATGCTGCGCCCCCGGCCTCACGGTGGACGCGAAGGGCGCCCCCGTGCTGATCTTCCGGCAGGGCGGGGTGAATGCCAACCGCGCGATCTTTCTCGCGAGCGGCCCGACGCTCTCCAAGGTCGGAAGAATCAACCAGGGCGAGAGCAAGGTCGACAGCTGACCCATGGACGCCCCCGCCGTCGCCGTGTCTCGCGACGGAAAACAGATGGCCGCCGCCTGGATGGACATGCGCGCGGGCTCCAACAACCGCGACGTGCAATGGTGCGTCGGAAGTCCCGCCAAGCTCGGCGCAGAAAAGGCCGCCAACGACAGCTCCCAGGGCATCCAGGGTCACCCTTCCCTCGCCTTCGACGCGGAAGGCACGGCCTGGATCGCGTGGGAGGACGGCCGCGTCAATCCGAACGCGCTCCGCATCTACGTGTCCGACGCCAGGACCCGGAAAAACGTCGCCGTCAGCGCCGAGTCCGAGGGCAAGTGCGCCTTTCCCACGCTGGCGGCGGCGGGCCCGCTGCTGGGGGTGATCTACGAAAGCGGCGGGAGCGTGACTTTCCGCATCGTGCCGCGCTGATTTCGGATACGGCCCCGCTCCGGCCGCCGTTCAGTAGGCATGTTTGAACTGACCCTGACCCTGCTCCTGCTCGTCCAGGAGGAGAAGCCCGCCGGGCATTCGGTCCACGGGGAGGCCTTCAACGAGGGGCCCCGGCAGCGCGCGTACCTGATCCCCGGGCAGGGCGACGTGCACTTCCCCGTCTCCGCAAGCCAGGCGGAAACCCAGAGTTTCTTCACGCAGGGCGTCGCCCAACTCCACACGTTCTACTACTTCGAGGCGGAGCGCTCGTTCCGGCAGGCAGCCCAGCTCGAGCCCGGACTCGCCATGGCCTACTGGGGCCTCGCGATGGCGAACATCAACAACGAGAAGCGCGCGAAGGAATTCATCGAGAAGGCGGTCCCGCTCCTGGACAAGGCCACGCCGCGGGAGCAGGCCTGGATCAAGTCCGTGTCCGCCTACTACAAGGAGGCCAAGGGCGAGAAGCGCAGCCGCGCCTATGTGAAGGCGCTCGAGGCCATCGTCGCGGATTTTCCCGACGACCTCGAGGCCAAGGCCTTCCTCGTCTGGGCCATCTGGTTTCACAAGGACAAGGGCCTGCCCATCAACAGCCACACGGCCGTGAACGCGCTGATCGGCGAGGTCCTCCGCGGCAACCCGATGCACCCCGGAGGGCATCATTACCGGATCCACCTCTGGGACGACGAGAAGCCCGCGCGCGCGCTCGGCGCCGCGGAACTCTACGGCCCCTCCGCCCCCGGCATCGCCCACGCGTGGCACATGCCCGGACATCCCTACAGCAAGCTGCACCGCTACGCCGACGCCGCCCTGCACCAGGAGGCGTCCGCGCGCGTCGACCACCTCCAGATGCTCCGGGATTCCACGATGCCCTACCAGATCCACAACTACGTCCACAACAACCAGTGGCTCATGCAGGACCTCGGCTACGTCGGCCGCCTGCGCGACGCGATCGCGGTGGGCGACAACCTGATCGAGATCCCCCGGCATCCGAAGCTCAACAAGATCGAAGACAAGTCGCACGCGTCCCGCGAGGGCCGCTCGCGCCTCTTCGAGCTGCTCACCCAGTGGGAGCTCTGGGGGGAGCTGCTCGCGCGCGAGACGACGCACCTCGAGGCGCTGGCCGCCGACGAGGACGCGGTGAAGCGTCTGCGCGCCCTGGGGGCCGCCGCGTACGGCAGCGGCGATTTCGTCCGCGGCGACCGCATCGTCTCGGAGCTGGACGAGCGCCTGGGCCGGGAGGCGGCGAAGCCCGAGAAGGACGACAAGAAGCGGGAGGCGCATCTCAAGCCGCTGCGGAATGCGCTGGCGGAGCTCCGGGGGCGCCGGGCGTCCGCGTTCGGGGAGCCGAAGGCGGCCCTTGCGGACCTGTTGAAGGCCGACGATCTGAGGAAGGACGTGCTCGCCCGCGCGCAGCTGGCCGCCGGATTAGGCGATAAGGCCGAGGAGACGGCGCGCGCGTCGGCCAAGGGCGCGGAGGGCCAGGCGCTGCCCCAGGCCGTCCTGGCCGAGATCCTGTTCGCCCGCGGCAGGAAGGAGGATGCGGCGGCGGCCTGGAAAAGTTTTCTCACGGCCGCCCGGCATGCGGACGCCGGCCTCCCGATCCTGAAGCGGCTGGCCCCGTCCGTGAAGGACCTTGTCGTCGAACTCTCGCCGGAGAAGCTTGCGGTCGAGAAGGTCGAATCGCTGGGCCCGCTCGCCTGGCATCCCGTCGCCGCGCCCGCCGCCCCTCCGCTCCCCGGCGGCCCCTCGATCCTGATCTTCTATCTGGGCTCGAAGTGCTCCCATTGCGTGCAGCAGCTCGACGCCTTCGCGAAGGTGGCGGACGACTTCAAGGCCCTCGGCCTGCCGGTCGTCGCCGTGAGCACCGAGACGCCCGAGCTGCTGTCCAAGTCGTCCACCCGCTGGCCCTTCCCGCTGCTGCCGGACCCGGAGCTCACGGCTTTCAAGCGGTTCCGCTGCCACGACGATTTCGAGCGCAGCCCCCTGCACGGCACGTTCCTGATCGATGCGGCGCGGCTGATCCGCTGGCAGGACATCTCCTACGAGCCCTTCATGGAGGCGAAGTTCCTCGTCGAGGAGGCGAAGCGCCTGCTCGGCTTCCGTCCCGCGCCGGCCGGATGGTAGACCGGCCGGGGTGCTTCCAGGAGCTGCCAAAGAAGCAGACAGGCTGTTTT
>CAZUJF010000045.1:0-41255 GCA_964619955.1 uncultured Planctomycetales bacterium | reverse complement strand
GAAACAGGGCAATAATTTCCGGAATTGTCAGGGCAATAGTTTACGGAACCGGCACTTGACCATGAACGAGCGATGCGAGCGGTCGCAACCCACCTCACGGAGGAAGGCGGCGCGCTCTCCTGTGCGGCTGTCTGGTCGGTCCATCATCTCAGCTACTTGGCCAGACTTGACGAGGTGGCCCCCCTAGTTTCGACCTTTGTCCCGGCGTGGTCGCTCCAGGTGATCGACTATGCGCATGGTCATTGGGCCGCAGTGACGGCATTTACTGCAATCGACCGCTGCGCCGCGGCGCTTGGTCAGCTGTTGCCCCCTAAGGATTGGGGGCGTACTTACAGTCTCTCTGACCTCAACCCACGCAAAGCCGAGAAAGTGCGGCCCTTGGCAGACTTTCCCTTGTTGGATCGATGGGCCTCCAGTGCAAATGCTGATCCCGAGTACCACCTCGTAGCAGGATATCGCCATCCTATGGTCCATCGATCCATAGGGGCCACAGCTGAGTTGGACGGCTCTACCCGGTCTGAGTTGCGCGTGAAGATCGACGGGAAAGAGACTAGGACTCGGGCTAACGATCTCGTCAATCGTGCAAATCGTTTGGCCAAGTGCTGGGTAGGCCGCTTCCTTGAGCTTGCGTTGGATCCGGGCTTTCCAGTGGGTGCCCCCCCAGTGCCGGTACCCACCCCGTAGTGTTCCAAAACTCAGCCGAACGCTCACGATGCCTCCCGGAAGTGGCCTTTGAGCAGGCCTCCGGGGCGGGGGGCTTCGTCATTCCCTATCCGGGGAGCAGTTCTCCGACCCTCCGCACGGCGCGGCCTTGGATACGCGCCTGTGTACAAGCGAGCGATGCCTCCTGCGTGAAGCCACTGAGCCTCTAGCCGGGGATCCGCTTGCGGAAATCGTCCTTGACGTTTTTGCTAAGGTGCTCCGACCGCAAGAACCCCTCGCGGACCCTCCGGAGAAGATCCGGAGAGACCGGCTTAGATCGCTGCAGCACTTGCTGGCTCTCCTGAGATTCAAGCTTTTCTACGCTAGAGAACTCCCAATAAGCATAGGTCACATAGGACGGGACGGGTATTCGATTATCCTCACCAGGAGAGATCTCGCAAGCGAGATCCTCTGGGGGTTCGTGACCCTTCTTGGAGGTCACGTTGACGAGATAGACCCGTCGCGGATCGATTGTGGGATCAGATATGACGATGTAAAGGTGGCGCCGGATCTGTCCGGCATTGGGCGTAAAGAAAACGGCTCCGGGATCAACCATCGCGGGCTATTTGCTATTCGCAGTCCCCGGAAGACCAGAAGCGGGAGTCCGAAAGAGATCATGAAGGGTGGCACGTACCCCGACATCCTGAGCCATCCGGCTGATGTCGCTCGAGGACTTTCCGAGCGCAACCAGAATATCCTCAACGGAGATCGGCAGACTCGATCCGTTCGGGTTCTTGTACTCCGGTAGCTGGTGGCTCTCGTCCTCGATCTGCTTCGCCGACTTCCCCTTGTTCGCGTCGATCACTCGATTGAGGGTGTCGATCTCCACTGGCGCCAAGTCGTCTTCGCCGGGATCCTCCCCGAGTACGACGGTCGGGTAGGTGCCCCTCCGGATGTATTTGTGCCAGTAGCGATCCTTGTTGTCCGGGTCCGATGTGTCCTCGCGGATCAGGTCTAGGATACGACTGACGATGGGGCCGTGATCGAGAGAATAGTAGCGGTCACCGAAAATTGGGCGTCCGTAGCGTCCCAAGAACTCTCGCTCGGCATAGTACAGCAGCTTGATGAGTGCCAAGCGGTCGATCACTCCTCCCGCAAACCTCTTGACGAGGAAGGCAGCCGCCTGAGCGGCCTTCCGCTCCGAGAACTGGAATGTGATTGGGGACACGTTCATCTGTCAACCTAGTATACCTGAGGCGAACGCCAGTCCTATGGCAGTTAGACGTCAGTTCCTCCGCGCACTTCGCCATCCGTGATCCCCCGCAGTTTCATCCTGCCGAAGACTGGCAGGGCGGAGGCTCGAGTCAGGATCGACGTACGGACGCCTGGGGCGGTTGTCGGCCTCACCCGTGGCCTCTCATTGCACATACGTGCAGCTTGGGCATTGGGCGGGGCGTTGCGTAGTCCCGTGAGTAGTGATGACCGAGGAACTGCGTCGGCTAGCGTCAGTCTATCGGCGGCTCAGGAAGTGGGAAGTCTGCTGAGTGTCAGGGACTTGGATGCGTTCGGAGGGGGACGGAGGGCGACGCAGAAAGACGCAGGTTTCGCCTTACGAAAGCGGTGCTCTACCATTGAGCTATCTCGGCGTGCTGTTCGGGCGACCGTGAGTTGCGGCAATTTAGCCAGCCGCCCCCGCCTTGTCAACGGGCTCCTGGGGGCGCCAGATCCCCCAGCAGCATCAGCATCGAGGCGTGCCAGACGTTGTCCTTGTACTTGGCCGGATTCTTCTCGAGATCGGGCCGGTTCTGCTCGAAGAGGATCTTCGCCTTGTCCGGCGCGTCCGCCTTGAGCGTGATCTTCACCGTGTGCCCGCCCGCCGGCAGCGTGCCGAGCGACAGCGTCGCGATCCGCGCATACGTGCAGAACCCGTCGATGCGCGCCACCGCCTTCGCGGGCTTGCCGTCGACCTCCACGTCGAGCAGGCCGCCGTCGGGCCCCAGCAGGTCGTAGACCGCCGCATACGTGCCGTTGAACGTGAACGAGAGCGACGCGCCGGGCTCGACCGCCTTCCACAGGTCGCCCATGCGGTTCGAGAACGACTTCGCCCGGTCGCTCCTGGCGGGGTCCAGCTTCTCCCACTTGCCCTGAAGCATGCCGGGCTGCAGCGGGACCATCTTGGCCGCCTCCCAGTTGTCCGCGCGCAGCGGGGCGGGAAGCGCGTGCGGCCCGGCCTTGCCCGACGCCGCCCGGATCGGCTCCCAGGAGCGCACGATGGACTGCAGGTACAGTTCGTGGCCCGTCTCGATCAGCGGATGGACCGCGTCCGTCGAGAAGAGCTGCGGCAGCTTCGCCGGATCGAAGTCCTTGGGCTTCTCGCCCTTGAAGATCAGGCGGCCGTCCTTGACGCGGCGCGCCACGTCGACCCCGAAGTGGATCGAGGGGATCCCGTAGAGGTCGGCCAGCGCCTCCATCGCGCTCGCGGAGCGCTGGAACAGACCGTTCTCGAGATCCTTGAGCTGGTTTTGCGCGAGCGTGTAGACGAAGCAGATGTCCGTCGCGGGATCCGCCTTCCAGGTCTGGCGCACGATGCCCTCCATCGCCTGGTGGATCTTCTCGGGCGAGGCGCCGCCGTCGTTCACCGCGAATTCGACGAAAAGCAGGTCCGGCTTGTGCCGCAGCACGTCGTGGCCGAGCCGGAAGACGCCGAGATCCGAGCCCGTGCCGCCGATGGCCGCGTGGATCTCGGAGAGCTTCGCCGCGGGGTATTGCTGCTTGAGCCAGGCCAGGGACTTCACCCGCCAGCCCGGCGCCGCCGTGATGCTGCCGCCCAGGTAGGCGACCTTCAGCTCGCCCGTCCCCTTCAGCTTCTCGAGGAAGTTGGGAAGGCCGCCGCGGGGACGGCATTCCTCCGCCTTCACGAGCGGATAGTCCTGCGCCGCCGCAAGGAGGACCAGCAGGGCGAGCGGGGTCATGGCTACTGGACCTTGAGCGTCTTGATCTTGTCGCCCTGGGCGATCTTGTCGACGACGTCCTGCCCCTTCGTCACCTGGCCGAAGACCGTGTGCACCCCGTCGAGGTGCGGCGTCGGGCCGTGCGTGATGAAGAACTGGGAGCCGCCCGTGCAGATGCCGCCCAGCTTCGCGCCGCTGGCCTTGTCGTGCTTGCACTGGCCCTTGTGGGCCATGGAGAGCGCGCCCTTGCCGTGCTTGCGCGAGGGGTGCAGTTCGCATTCGATCTCGTAGCCGGGGCCGCCGCGGCCGGTGCCCGTGGGGTCGCCGCCCTGGACCATGAAGTCCGGGATCACCCGGTGGAAGGCGACGCCGTTGTAGTAGCCGGAATTCGCCAGCTTCTCGAAGTTGGCGACGGTCTTCGGCGCTTCCACGTCGAAGAGTTCGATCACGATCAGGCCCTTGTCGGTGTCAAACGTCGCCATCTTCGGCATCGTCCCATTCCTTAAAGAGTTCGGTACACCGGGAATAATAGGGCCCGACGGGACGCTTTCCTATAATAAAACGACCATGTGGACCCTGACGCTCGCCTTGCTGGCCCTGCTCGCTCCTCAAGCGGAGCCGCCCTCCATCACCGGGAAGCCCCGGAAACCCAAGCCGCAGGTCGCCGTGACCGGGGTGCGGCCGCAGTCCAACGACGTCAAAGTGGGCGAGGAGTTCCGCGTCGCCATCGATCTCGAAATCCCCGCCGGTTTCCACATCTACCCCACGCTCAAGACCACGACGGGGAAGCCCGCGGCCGTGGAGTTCACGGGCGCCACGGTCGTTCCCCCGTACCGGGAGCCGGATCCCAAAACCCACCCGGCGGAGAACGGCCTGGAGGCGTACACCTACCACGAGGGGAAGCTGACGCTGACGTTCGGGGTGAAGCTGGATCCCGGGGCCGCGCCGGGGCGCCTCGTCGTGAAGGGAAGGCTCGTCTACCAGATCTGCGACGCGAACAACTGCTTCGACAACGGCACGCCCTTCGAATTCCCGATCGACGTCGTCGCGGGGCAGGTCGTCGAGGCGCCGCCGGGGCTGATCAAGCTGATCCTCCTGGGCATGCTGGGCGGGCTCATCTCGCTGATCATGCCCTGCACGTACCCGCTGATCCCCATCACGCTGACGTATTTCGTGAAGCAGGCCGCCGGCTCGCGCTCGCACGGCCTGACGCTCTCGAGCCTCTACTCGCTCGGCATCATCCTCACGTTCACGGGCCTGGGCTTCCTCATGTCGGTCCTGCTCGGCGCGGGCGGCGCGCGGACCTTTGCCGCGAACCCCTGGGTGAACATCGTCGTCGCCGTCCTCTTCTTCTGGTTCGCCGGGTCGCTCTTCGGCTGGTACGAGATCCAGCTGCCCTTCGGCCTGGGGACGAAACTCGCGGGCGGCAGCCAGCGCAAGGGCGCGGGCGGGGCGTTCATCCTGGGGCTGCTCTTCGCCGTCGTCACATTCACCTGCACCATCCCGATCGCGGGCACGATCCTCGGGTTTGCGTCCGGGGAGCACCGCTTCGCCGCGCTCTTCGCGATGCTCGCGTACTCCGCGACGATGGCGCTGCCGTTCTTCCTGATGGGCCTCTTCCCGGGCATGATCAAGGAGGTTCCCAAGGCGGGCGGCTGGATGACGACCGTGAAGGTCTCGATGGGCTTCGTCGAGACCGCGCTCGCGCTCTTCTACCTCTCCAAGGTGGACCAGTCCTGGGACTTCGGCCTGCTCAACCGCTGGGTGATCCTCGGCGTCTACGTGGCGACCTGCCTGGTCGTGGCGCTCTACCTGCTGAACTTCCTGCGGTCGAAACCGACGGCGCTGCGGCTCGTCTCCGCGGTCCTCTTCCTCGGGCTGGGCGGATACCTGGCCTACGGGTTCGGCGGAGCGCCGCTCGGCGGCGCGGAGGCGATCATCCCGCCGCCGCCCATCCACAGCACGACGATGCCGAAGGCGCTCGCGGAGGCGAAGCGGCAGGGCCGGACCCTTTTCGCCGAGTTCACGGGGGTGACCTGAAGCAACTGCCAGGCGAATCGCGGGACGATTCTGGCCGCCAAGGAAGCCCGGGCGCTCATGGACAAGATGTACGTCGCGGAGCTGTACACCGATCGTGAGAACGCCCAGGACAAGGAGAACAACGCCCTGCTCAACGAGCAGTACGGCGCGGCGCTGCCGCTCTACGTGCTGTTCACCCCCGAAGGGAAGGAACTCGCCCGGATCGGCGGACGGCCGTCCCTGGCGGAATTCCTGGAGTTCTTGAAGAAGGGTCTGCGTTAACGCTATAAATACCGCACTTCAACAAATTGAAAGGACCGCTTTCCATGGCGAACATACCCGCAGTGAACGACCAGAACTTCGAAGCGGAGGTCTTGAAGGCCCCCATGGCGGTCGTGGACTTCTGGGCGGAGTGGTGAGGGGGCTGCAAGACGGTGGCTCCCGTGGTGGAGCAGGTGGTCAAGGAAATGGGCTCGAAGGTCAAGATCGTCGCCGCCAACGTCGATGAGACGGGCGACGCGGCCTCCAGCCTGGGCATCATGTCCATCCCCGCGATCCTGTTCATCAAGGCCGGCAAGGAAGTCGCCCGCATCGTCGGCGCGGTGAAGAAGGAAAAGCTGATCGAGGAGATCAAGAAGCATCTGGGAGTGGCGTAGGGACGGTAGCTGGTAGCTGGTAGCTAAGAGAAAAGCCGTCCGGGCTTCCGCCCGGGCGGCTTTTTTATTCCCCCGAACTTTCCGGCCCCCCTGCGTACCAATAACACAGGTGTGAAGGAGAAGATGATGAAGACGGGAACGACGGCGGCCCTGATCCTGATCCTCGGCGCCGGGGTGGCGGCGGCCCAGGAAGACCGTTCGATGGACGAGCTGCAGCGGAACTTCGAGCGCTCGATGAAGGAGCTGCAGGAGAAGTTCGCGCGCGAACGCGAGCGGCTGCAGCACGACTTCGAGTCGATGAAGAAGCGCTTCCAGGAGCGGAACCGGGGCGAAGGGCCGCGCGAGCCGCGCGGGCCGCAGGATCCGCTCGCCGAATTGCGGCAGCGCGTCGAGCGCCTGGAGCGCCGTCTCGAGGGCCTGATGCCCCGGATGGAGCACTTCAAGGACTTCTTGATGCCGAGGCTGGAGCAGTTCCGGGAGCGCTTCCCGCGCTTCGACAAGGAGGACTTCAAGTTCGAGTTCAAGCGCAAGCCCAAGGAGGGCGAGGAGCCCAGGCCCGCGCCGAAGAAGGACGGGGAGAAGAAGAAGGAGCCCCGCAAGGACGAGGACAAGAAGAGGGACCGGGAGCAGGACAACTTCTAGCGCGATTCGGACCGGGGGTCGGGGCCGGAAATCGGTCCCGGCCCCCGTTCATTTTCTTCACGTCTCCGCGGGCGGCCGCTACAATTCCCCGCATGCCCGCCGCACCGATCGTCGATCCCGGCACGCTGGACGTCTCCAAGGTCGTCCTCGGCCGCGCCCAGATCGACGCGCTGCTCCCGCACCGGGACCAGATGGCCTTCGTGGACGGCGTCTGCTTTCACGACCCCCAGGGCCCCGCGATGGCCGGCTGGCGGGACGTCCCGGCGAAGGAGTTCTGGGTGAACGGGCACTTTCCCGGCAATCCGCTGCTGCCGGGCGTGATCCTGGTGGAGGCCTGCGCCCAGCTGTCCCTGATCTGCTACAAGCTCGACTACCCCGAGGTCGCGCAGAAACTCGTCGTCTTCGGCGGCATCGACAAGGTGCGCTTCCGGGGCGCCACGCGTCCGGGCGACCGGGTCTTCCTCGCGGCGAAGCTGCTCGAGATGTCCCGCCGCGGCGCGCGGGCGCAGAACCAGGCGTTCGTGAACGGGAAGATGGTCTACGAAGGCGAGATCCTCGCCATCGCGACGTGAAGCCGGACGAACTCATCCTGCCCCCCGGCGAATCCGCCCGCGTGCGCAAGGCGGCGGATTACCTGCGCCGCCGGCTGCCCCGCGTGCCGCGTCTGGGCATCGTGCTGGGCTCGGGTCAGGGGGACGTCGACCTCGGGCCCGCCGAAGTCGAACTGCCCTGCGTCCGCATCCCCGAATTCCCGCGGCCGCGGGTGAAGGGGCACGACGGCACGCTGCAGCTGTGCGGTCCGGCGCTCGTCTTCCGGGGCCGGGTGCATCTCTACGAGGGGCGCCCGATGGAGGAGGTCGTGCGCGCGGTGCGCGTGCTCGCCGCGCTGGGGGCGGGGCAGGCGATCCTGACCAATGCGTCCGGGGGCCTGGATCCGAAGCTGAAGCCCGGGGACCTGATGCTCGTCTCGGACCATCTCAACCTGCTCGGGGCGAATCCCCTGGCGGGCGGGCCGAATTTCACGGGAATGGCGGGACTCTACGACGCGGAACTCCGGGCCCGGCTGAAACCGTTCAAACTCCGGGAGGGAGTCTATGCCGCCGTGCCCGGGCCGACGTACGAAACCCCCGCGGAGGCGCGGATGCTGCGCCGCCTGGGCGCCGATGCGGTGGGCATGTCCACGGTGCCCGAGGCCATGGCGGCCCATGCGGCGGGCCTGCGGGTGCTCGCGCTCTCCGTGATCACGAACCGGGCGGGCGGGACGGCGCTGTCCCATCGCGAGGTGCTGGAGGTTTCGGCGCAGGCCACGGAGCGGCTGGGGTCCGTCCTGCGATTCCTGTCCTCGGAGGTCTGCAGGGATCCGCGGCCCGCCGCCCGTCCCCAATAAGGACCCTGTCTTGGTTGCAAGGCCCGGGCCCCGGGGCTATAGTGGGGCGCATCTGGGAGGACGATCCATGAAGCTTTCTTTCGTGTCGGCGCTTCTGTGCACGGCGATGCTGGCGGCCTGCGGCGGCGGGCGGCAGGAAGGCATCGTCCAGTTCCGCGGCCAGGCGCCGCAATCCTCCCTCCAGCTGGCGAAGGACACGCGCTCGGCCGCATCCTTCTGCCCCCACTGCCTGAAGCCGGTGGAGATCGACACGAATCCCTGTCCCGACAAGAAGAACTGCAACGGCCAGATCCACTGGCCGGACAGCTACACCTGCGGGTCCTGCCAGGGCACGGGCCGCTGCACGGCGTGCCGGATGCTGGAGCAGAAGGACGGCAAGTGTTTCAACTGCGCCGGGCAGGGCGTGAAGGTCTACCAGGGCAAGTCCCCCGCCTGCCCGAACTGCAAGGGCGAGAAGAACTGCCCGATCTGCAAGGGATCGCAGAAGTGCGACTCCTGCCAGGGCTCGGGCAAGATCTCCAAGGAAGTCGCGAAGCAGCGCGTGCCGAAGGCGGTGAGCGAGGACGGCGCCGCCGAGGCCAAGCCGGCCGCCGAGCCCAAGAAGGAAGCGGCTCCCGCCGCGGAAGAGAAGAAGTAGCCGGGGGTTCCCATCCGCTACTGGATCAGCCAGACCATGATGGGTCTGGGACTCTGCGTCGTGGGCATGGGTCCCGTCCTGGGGATCTTCTACAACAGCCTCAAACCCGAGCTCGCCTATCTCATGGCCGGGCTGCTGCTCTTCAGCGCGGGGCACCTGATCCGCGAAAAGAAGAAGCCGTAGCCCGCTATCGCGGCTTCCGGAGTTCCATGGACCGGAAGCTCGCCGGCCCCCGGGTGCTGAGGGCGATGCCCGCCGAGGCGGCGGAGGGGACCTGCACCACGAGCAGAGGCTTCTGATCGACGAGACAGAGCAGATCGCCGCCGTCGGTCATGAACGCGAGGTCCAGCCAGGGCCCCGAGCGGCGCACCAGCGGCTGGAAATCCAGGCGGCGTTCCACCTTGCCCGCGACTTCGTAGAGCACCAGCTCCCCCGGATCCTGGACGACGAGCTTCAGGTGCGGGGCGGCCCCGTCGGGGGCTCCCAGGATCAGGCCCGCCTGGAAGGGTTTGCCGGGGTCCGGGACGGACAACTGGACCTTGAACCCCGTCGCGCCCCGGACGTCCCCGGCGGCGAGCGGGAGGATGCCGGACCCGCTGAAGCGCAGCGAAGGGCCCTCGGCGACGGCGGGGGCCGGGCCGCCCGTCGCCCGGCCCTCCCACTGCCAGTGGGGGTCCTTGAGGGACGAGGTCTTCGTCGTCCAGTCCTCCAGCTTCCAGAGCACCGTCGCGTACAGGGGGTGCACGCTTTCCGCGTCGTAGAGCCCCTTGTGCCGGTCGCGCAGGAGCCGGGCGACGTCCCGTCCGCGCTTCCATTCGCGCCGTCCCGCCAGCTCCCGGAGCTCCCCGCTGAGGACCCCGGCGAGGGCGCGGTCGATCTCCTGCCTGAGGGGCGGGTCATGGCTCCAGGGGCCGGCGACCTCGTCCAGAAGCCTCCGCGCGACGTCGAATTTCTTCTCCCGCGCCGCGGCCTGGGCCTTGACGACGCGGTCGCGGACCTCGCGGTAGCCGCGTTCGCGGAAGGTGTCGAGCCGGAACTCCAGGCCGGGGACGCCGAGCTCGCCCGCGCGGCGGAACCAGCGGAAGGCCTCCGCCCAGCGTTCGGGGACGGCGGAGTAGAGGTACGCCGTCCCGGCCGCCCGGGACAGCAGGTCGTTCGTCTCGAAAACCTTCTGCGGGGTCAGCCCCTCGGCGCGGGCGGCGAAGAAGACCAGGTCGGCGGGGTGCAGGTTCTTGATCTTGATCTCGCGCGGAGCCCCGGATTTTGGGGAGAACTCCAGGCCCGCGCGGCCGATGCTGACGCGGCCCTCGCTCTTGTACGTGGTGAAGGCGAACGGCGGGGACTTGGGGTCCTCCGCGGCGCTCCTCAAGCCCTGGCCGGCCGTCCGGACGAGGAACTCGACGTCCAGGGCGTCCTGCAGGTCGGCCAGGATGCGGAAGGCCAGGTTCTCCTGCACCCGGGTGAAGGCGCCGATGAGCGAGCCGCGGGCGGTGCCGAGGCGGCCGTCGAGCAGGGTGTAGTCGGGCACCAGCGCGAGCAGGGCCTCGTAGTTGGCGCCGGTGCTGATGCGGGTTCGCGAGCGTTCGGCCTCGCCGGTCGTGTCCCTGAGGAAGCCGGTCACGCCCGTGTAGGCCTTCGCGTTCTCCCGCTGGATCAGCGCGGCCTCGAAGCCCTCGTGGACCTTCGCGAAGGCGCCGCTGAGCTTCCGGAGGATCTGGTCCTCGAAGTCCCTCTCGGTCCGCTCCAGGCCGCCCCGGATCTTTTCGAGGCGGGTCCGGCGGACGCCCTCCGCGCTGCGCAGGAGGTCGTCGATGAGGGCGGGGACCGCGGCGAAGCGGCCCTCCGCCAGGTCGAGGTCGAGCTTCTGCTCGTTCTCGGCGAAGCGGCGCTCGATGTCCTCGAGGATGCGCGGGCGCTCCTCGCGGATCCGGGCGTCGATGGTCGTGAGGGTCTTGAGGATGCGCGGATAGCCGTCGAGGGCGCGCAGGCGCAGCACGGGGTCGGGTTCGCGGAGGATGCGGTCGAATTCCGCCTGGGCCTTCTGGGTGATGAGGGCGAGGAATCGGTCGCGGGCGGCCTCGGCCTTTTCGACGGACTTGGCGTGCGTGGTCGAGCGGATGTAGTCGTCGTATTTCGAGAGGATCGCCGGGTAGGCGGCGTAGTCGCCGATGTTCTCGCTCTCCCAGGTGGTGATCTTCAGCAGTTCGTCGTCCGCGCTCGGCCCCGCGGGCGCCGCGACGAGCGGGGTGTCGGAGGAGGGGGGCGCGGGCGGGGGCTGGGATCCCCCCGAGAGCGCCGCGATGAGGATGAAGAGGAGGAGCAGCGCGCCCCCCGCGGAGGCGCCGGCGAGGATCTTCTGCTTCCGGGTGAGGTCCTGGAGGGAGACGCGGCGCCGGACCGTGCGGGCCTGGATGCGGCGCCCGCCGAGGAAGGCCTCGAGGTCGTCCGCGGCGGCGGCGGCGCTGGCATAACGATCCTCGGGGCGCTTGGACATCAGCTTGAGGGTGATGTCGTTGAGCTCCTTGGGGATGGAGGGGCGGAGTTTGACGGGCTGGACCGGCACCTCGTGGATCTGCTGGTTGAGCACGGCGAGGGCGGTGGCCCCGTTGAAGGGGCGTTTGCCGGTGAGCAGGTAGTACAGCGTGACGCCGGTGGAGTACTGGTCCGAGAACGGCGTGGCCTTCCGGCCCTTCGCCTGCTCGGGCGAGAGATAGAACGGCGTGCCGACGACCATGCCGTCCTTCGTGATCTGCAGCGCGGTCTCGGTCTCGATCGCGAGTCCGAAATCGAGCAGCTTCGGCTGGTCGCCCTGGGTGATGAGGATGTTGTCGGGTTTCACGTCGCGGTGGACCACGCCCTGTTCGTGGGCGTGGTGCAGCCCGCGGAGGATGCCGACGGCGATCTTCGCGGCGTCGCGGGGCTCCATCGCCCCGAGGTGCTCGACGACGGTGGAGAGCGACTCCCCGTCGACGTACTGCATCATGATGTAGTGCCGCTGCTCGGAATAGCCGACGTCGTAGACCTGCACGATGTTGGGGTGCTCGAGGCGGCCCGCGGTCGTGGCTTCGCGCATGAAGCGGGCGACGTATTCCGGGTCCGTGCCCATGTCGGAGGGCAGGATCTTGAGGGCGACCTTCTTGTTGAGGCCGAAGTGTTCGGCGAGCCAGACGGAGCCCATGCCGCCCGTGCCGAGCTTGGCGAGGATGCGGCATTTGTCGAAGGTCTTGCCGGTCAGGTTCTCGGGGGGAGGGGGCGTGCTCATGTCCGGGGACCCTCCCTCCAGCGGCGCAGGGCGTCGGCGAATTCCTCGGCGGTGGCGGGGCGGCGGGCCTTCTCGCGCTCCAGCGAGCGCATGCAGAGGGTCTCCAGGTCGGGCGCCGCGGAGGCGTTGATCGAGCGGGGCCGCGGGGCCGAGCCGCTCATGATGCCGCGGTAGACGTCGAGGACGGAGGGGCCGGGATACGGCAGGCGGCCGGTGAGCGCCTCGTAGAGCATGACGCCGAGGGCGTAGACGTCGCTGCGCGGGTCGGTGGCGCGCAGGTCGCCGGCGACCTGCTCGGGGGACATGTAGAAGGGGGTGCCCAGCATGCCGCCCGCCTGGCTGGCGCCCTTCTCGGGCTGGTCGATCTTGGCGAGCCCGAAGTCCGTGATGTGGGGGCGCCCTTCGCGGTCGAGGATGATGTTCGCCGGCTTGAGGTCCCGGTGGATGACCCCGAGCCCGTGGGCGTAGTGCACCGCGCGGGCGACCTGTTCGAGCACGGCGGTGAATTCGAGGAGGCGGATCGAACGGTCGGCCAGCGCCTGCGCGAGGGTGCGGCCCTCGATGAGGTCCATGGCGAGGTAGTGGTAGCCGGCGTCCTCGCCGGCGTCGTGGAGCGGCACGATGTTCGGATGGGAGAGGCGGCGGACGGCGCGGATCTCCTCCTGGAAGCGCTTGAGGACGGCGGGGCTCGGGATTTCCGTGTCGCGCAGGACCTTGACGGCGGCGAGGCCCCCGGTCTCCCGGTGGCGGGCGCGATAGACCACGCTGGCGGCCCCACGGCCGATCTCCTCCTGGAGCTCCCAGGGGCCGACGCTGCGGGCCGTCGTCGCCGGGGCCGCGGGGGCGGCCTCGGGGGCGCCGCCCC
This sequence comes from uncultured Planctomycetales bacterium, assembly GCA_964619955.1. Lineage (GTDB taxonomy): Bacteria > Planctomycetota > MHYJ01 > MHYJ01 > JACPRB01 > JACQFK01. The sequence goes on along the minus strand of CAZUJF010000045.1, from coordinate 28,194 downwards.
GGACGGTGAGGACGCGGGAGCAGCGGCGGCAGACGAAGCGGGTGCCGGGGGGCTGTCCCTGGATGAGATAGGAGGTGGCGCAGTCCGGACAGGAGAGGACCAGGCGGTCGTGGCGGACGACCCCGCCCGACTCCGAGGGCGGCAGCACCTCGGCGAGGTGGATGCGTTCGATGTCCCGGATGGTCTGCACCTGCGTCCCCGTGAGCCAGCCGCGGCGGAGCAGGACGTCCGGGAGGGCGTCGGGGGTCGTCTCGCCGCGGACCTGCTCGATCTGTGCAGGCGACAGGAAGCCCTCCTCGACGGCGATGCGGGCGAACAAGATGTCCTCGGGCACAAGGGAAGTATAGGGCAAAAACACGGCGCATACGAACGCTCAATAGATTAGGCTTCAGCTCGATGAAGCTTTTTCGTGAACTCGCCCGGACCGTGGCCCGGGACTGGCGGCGCGCCGGGGGCCGGCCGGGCGCCTTCCCCGGGATCGCCGTGCGCGCGCTGGAGGCCTTCCCGTACGCACGGTCCCTGGAGGAGTTGGACGACGCGCTCGGCCGCCGCCTCGAGCGGAGGGGCGCCCTCCCGGACCAGGTCAACCTGCACAACACGTTCGGGCAGCCCCCCGTCACGCTTTTCAACGACGGCCGCTTCGTGGTGGACCTCTACTTCTGGCTCACGGCCGACACCTCCATCCACAGCCACGGCTTTCGCGGGGCCTTCCGGGTGCTGCACGGAAGCTCGCTGCACGAGATCTTCACGGTGAGGACGACGCGCCGCGTGGCGGCCGACGCGGCCCTGGTCGATCTCGGGACGCCCCGCGCGGAGCTGCTGGAACCGGGCGCGGTCCGCGCCATCCGGCCCGGACGGGGCCTCACGCACGGGGTGATCCATCTCGAGAACCCGACGGTGACCCTCTGCGTGAAGACGATCAACGAGCCGCGGATCGCCCAATGGAAGTATTTCCCGAACGGGCTCGCGCTCCGGATGCGCCAGATCGAGCCGGCGCTGATCAAACGGATCTATTACTTCCAGTACCTGCGGGGCCGGGACCCGGAGCGCGCGTCCGCCTTCCTGGACCGGATCCTGCGCCGGCTGGACCGCTCCACGGCCATGAACCTCTACGGGGCCGTCGCCAGCGGGACCTACGACCTCTCGGAGCAGACCGCGCTGGCCTTCGCGGCCCGGTTGCGGCGTCTCCACGGAGCGTCCGAATGGTTCCGGCGCTACGAGGCGGTCGACGGGATCCTGTCCCAGCGGCTGCACTTCGAGGCCTGCGAAGACCCCCGCGGCCGCCTGCTGGCCCACCTCATCAACGGCGCTTATCCCGCGGGCATCGTGAGCGCCCTGCTCGGCTCCGTTTCGAAGGCGGAACTGGAGACCGCCGTTCTGGAACTGGTCGAGGTCGACGGCCTCCTCGGCGTGGATCTTTCCCCGGAGGAGCGCGCCGGCATCCGGGACCTGCTGGTCAACCCGGCGCGGGGGATCCCGGAGCCGCTTCGGCCGTTCGCCCAGATCCGGAAGCTGCGGGCGTTCCTGAGGCGGGGGTAGGGAGGCAGACCCGGTTCTTGCCGGCGCGTTTGGCGGCGTAGAGGGACTCGTCGGCCTTGAGGCAGAGCTCCCGGGCGTCGGGGGCGTCGTCGGGGTACACGGCCCCGCCGATCGAGAGCGAGAGGGTGACGGGTTTGTCGCCGTATTTGAACGGCTCCTTCCGGACGGCACTGAGGATGCGTTCCGCGACCCGCAGCACGCCCTCGCGCCCGGTCTCGGGGAGGATGATCTCGAACTCGTCCCCGCCGTAGCGCGCGACGATGGGCCGGTTCTCGTGTTCGCCGGCCCGGGCGACGAAGTCGGCGGAGCGCAGGGTGGTGGCGAGGGTGCGGGACACGGCCCGGAGGATCTCGTTCCCGGCCTCGTGGCCGAGCCCGTCGTTGATCTGCTTGAAGTTGTCGACGTCCATCATGAGCACGCCGCACGGATGGCCGTGGCGCCGGGAGCGGCCGACCTCGGCCTCGAGCGTCTTCTCGAAATGCGAGTGGTTGTAGAGGTTGGTGAGGTTGTCGTGTTTGGCGCGGGCGTGGAGGAAGGCGTTGTCGATGGCCACGGCGGCGTGGTCCGTGAGGATCTCGGCCAGCTCGATCTCGCGGGCGCGGAAGGCGCCGACGACCTGGGTGTTGTCCAGGTAGACGGCCCCGATGAGGCGGCGCTTGAGCCGCAGCGGCACGCAGAGGATGGAGAGCAGCTCCTGCTTCACCACGCTGTCGACGCCGCCGAGCCGCGGGTCGCGGCGGGCGTCCTCGGCGATGACGGGCTTGCCGGTCTCGCGGACGATGTTGAGGACGGTGCGCGAGAGGCCGACGTCGACGCGGCCGAGGTCCTTCTTCGTGAGGTCGCGCGCGAGCTCGACCTTGTACTTGTCGCCCTCGAAGATCACGATCGTCCCGCGGGTGGCGCGGGTGATCTCGATCGCCGTGTCGAGGATCATCGTGATGAGCTTGCGCAGGTTGAGCTCGCTGTTGATCTTCTTGATGACGTCGAGGACCGGGCGCAGGGCGCCGAGGGTCGAGTCGGTGACGCTGCGGCGGGTGTCCGGGGCGGGGATCTGGACGGGGACGCGCCAGACGCCGCTGGCGGTGAGCAGCCCGCCGCCAAGGGCGGCGCCGACGGCGGGATGCTTGAGGAAGCGCTCCCGGGCCTCCGCGGAGAGGGCCGCGGCGAGGCGGTTGATGGTCGCGACGGCCCCCTGGCGGTGGCGTTCGGCGTCCTTCTCCCGGGCGGACTTGAGGCAGACCTGGGAGAGCGCGGATTTCACGAGCCAGAGGGTCTCGGCGTCGGGCTGGCGGGCCAGGTCCTGTTCGGCGCCCTCGAGCAGGTGGAGGGCGGCGTCGAGGTCGCCTTCGCGCTCGGTGCAGACGGCCTGGACGAGGGCGGCGCGGGCCTTCAGCCAGGGGGCCTTCAGGTCGGTGGCGCTGCGGGTGGCGTCGGCGGCGAAGGAGCGGGCCTCGTCGTCGTCCTCCCGGGCGAGGGCGAGTTCGGCGGAGACGAGCTGCGCGAAGGCGGAGCCTTCCGAGGCGGGCTGGCGGGCGAACTGCTCGAGGGCCTTGTCGATCAGCCCCTCGGCGGGTTCGTATTCGGCGAGGCGGAGGCGGGCGAGGGCGCCCTGGGCGAGCGCGAAGCCCGCGGCGGGGGCGTCCTGGCTGCGCTGGGCGAGGTCGTAGGCCTCCTGGGCGAAGCCCTTGGCCTTGGCCGCCCCGTTCAGCAGGCTGTGGATGTGGGCGATGGCGGCGAGGGCGAGCGCGGCGCGTCCGGGCTGGCCCTGCTTGAGGAGGTCGATGGACAGGCGTTTGGCGGCGGCGAGGGCCTCCTCATAGCGCCCCTCGTGGACGGCGGCGTAGATGTCCGGCAGCATGGGTCAAAATGGTATCACGCCGGGGCGGGGCGGGGGGTGAAATTGTGACCCGCGTCCGCGGGTGGCGGAAGGAGATGAAAGGCGGGGTCCGGGACCCTATAATTCAGGGGGTTGCCCTCCGGTCAGAAGGGAAGGGGTACGGCGCATGAAATGGCTGCTCGCGATCCTGCTCCTGCCGCTGCAGGCCGCCCCGGAAGGGGAGTACAAGGAGAAGCTGGAGAAGATCTCCAGGAACGCCGCCGCGAAGCACTATTCGATCGCGGAGTACCTCGGGACCTCGCAGATGCATCTCTGGGCGCGGGAGCAGCTCAACAAGGTGATCGAACTCGATCCGGGCCATGAAGGGGCCCGCAAGCGCCTCGGCTTCAAGAAGACCGAGGACGGGCAGTGGGAGACGGATCCCGCCCTGAAGCAGGAGTTCGGCAACAAGAAGAAGGGCGAGGACCTGGAGCGCGTCCGCAAGACCCTGATGGACCGCCTGGAACAGGCGGGCAAGGACCTCTCCCGCCAGTGGGGCGACCTGGCGCTCTGGTGCAAGAAGGCCTCGATGGCCCCGGAGATGGAGGCGGCCTTCCGCCGGGCGCTCGAATACGATCCGCTCAACGCGACGGCGCGCAAGGAGCTCGGCTACGAGAAGGACGCCAAGGGCGTCTGGATCTCGAAGTTCGAGCGGGAGCTCCGCAAGGACATGCGCGACGGCATCGCCAAGGCCCCCGCGGGCCAGGCCGCGCAGGGCCAGGGCGAGACGGAGAAGGCCCTCGGCCTGACGTTCAAGAAGCGGGAGAGCGAGCACTTCCTCGTGGAGTCGCCGCACCTCGCCGACCCCCAGATGGGCGGCATGCTGCAGCACGCGGAGCACACCTTCGCCATCTTCCACAAGCTCTTCGGGCAGACGGACCTCTTCTCGGGGCAGAAGAAGCGCTTCGTGACGCTGAAGGACAAGGCCCAGCACGAGCGCTACGTGGACGCGTTCCACCGGGGCGGCAAGGCCCACGTCGATCTCGCGAAGAAGTCCCGCGCCATGGGCGGCTGGCCCCAGGCGGAGCTCTACCAGGACACGGCGCCGGAGGGGCTGCTGCACGACTGGGTGATCCATTCCACGACGGAGTCGCTCTTCAACCTCTGGGTGGGCGGCGAGCACTGCTGGCTGATCGAAGGCCTCGCCCTGCACTTCACGCGCCTGATGAAGGACACGGCGATGCTGCACTGCGTCGACCTCGCGGGCACCTCGCCGCAGAACAAGGGGAAGAACTACAGCGACCCCGCGGACTGGCCCGTGGTCTGCCGCGTCTGGGTCCGCGAGAACAAGGACCCGGAGCTGACCGCCATCCTGAAATGCTCCAATTTCGCGGAGCTCGACGGCGCCGAGACCGTGAAGGGCTGGAGTCTCGTCGAGTTCCTGCTCGCGGAGCACAAGGCCAAGTTCATCGAGATGCTGCTGGCGCTCAAGGGCGGGGTGGACATCGACGCGGCGCTCAACACCGTCTGGGGCTGGAGCGTCGCCGACCTGGACTTCCGCTGGAAGCAGTACGTGAAGACGGCCTATTGATGGGCCGCGGGTAGCTGCGGGCCGGGGGTCGGAGCCCCGGGCTCCGTCAGCGACTTGAGCTTCGAGCCCAGCCGTTTGAGGAGCCACTCCTCGATCGCCACGTCCGTCGGCTCCCGCAGTTCCGTCGCCAGTCTCGAGAGCTCCAGCTCCGCCCGCGCCATCGTCCGGTGGCCGCCCGCCGAGCCGTACTCCGTGAAGAGCTGCTCCGCCAGGTTGCCCGCGTGTTTGCGGAAGCCGTCCGAGCGGAAGATCACCACGACGCGGTCCTTCGAGCGGCAGGCGACGATCGTCCAGGAGATGCCGGTGAGCTTGATGAAGAAGTCCGCCACGTGCACGCACATGTCGGGGTTCGGGATGCTGCCCAGGTAGGCGAAGGCGACCTCGCGGCGGATCTTCTTGTTGGCGATCGCGATCGCGAAGTAGTCGAGCGTCTCGACGGGCAGCTGGGTGAGCTCGATGGTGCGCACCATGTTCTCGTCGGTGCGCATGCGCAGGTAGCGGAAGGCGGCGACGTCCGCGTCGCTCACGTTCCGCGTCAGGTTCCCGGTGTCGATCTTGAGCCCGTAGTAGAGGGCGGTCGCGATCTTCTTGGTCATCGGGATGCCGGCCGCCTGGTAGTACTCGGTGAAGATGGTGGCGGTCGACCCGTAGGTGGGGCGTACGTCGGAGAAGCGGGACAGGCCGAGATCGGTCAGCGGGTGGTGGTCGACGACCACGTCGAACTTGTAGCCGCCGTTGAGCGTGAAGAAGGAGGGCTGGGCGTCGACGGTGGCGAGCACGGTGTCGGGCTTGAGGAGCGAGGGGGTGAACTTGCGCATGGGGATCTTGAGGATGTTCACCATGGCGGCGTTTTCGGGGCGCGTGAACTCGCCGAGGTACGCGATGGTGCTGTCGGGGGCCGCCTCGCGCGTGAGCTCGTGCAGCGCGTAGGAGCTGGCGATCGCGTCGGGGTCGGGGTTGCCCCAGATGAGCGTGAGGAGCGGCCGGCCCTTCACGACGGTGCGCAGCGAGTCGACCTTCTGGCGACCGGCGGCGCGGCGCTGCAGCTCGCGCAGCTCGTTCTTGTAGATGAGGTTCTCGTCGCGGAAGAGGAACTCGGGGAATTCGCGCGCGAGGGGGCGGCTGGGGATCGGGGTGAAGACCATGACCTGCGCGGGGAGTTTCTGCCCGGCCAGGTTGGCGAGGATGGCCCGGAGGGGGGCTTCCTCGAAGTCGTGGACGATGACCAGGTCGCCCTGTTCGAGGGGGAGGGCGGGGGCTTCGAAGCGGACCTTGGCAGGATCCCCCTCGACCTGCGTGGCGTTGAGCTTCGAAAGGCCGAGGGCGTCGCGGATCTGCTGGAGACGGTGTCCCCGCCCCATGAGATAGATTTTCATCGTGTTCGGAAGGGGCATATTATAGGCTGAGAACCCCTCATGGTAAAGGCGCTCATCGTCGGTGCGTGGGGCGGGTTGGGGCGGGCCTTCCAGGACCGGATGGAAGGACGCTTCGAGGTCGCCGCCCTGGGACGTCCCGACCTCGACATCTCCCGTCGTAACGACGTCTTCACGCGCGTCCGCGAATTCCAGCCGGAGGTCCTCATCAACGCCGCGGGGGTCTCGGATCCGGACGCCTGCGAGATCGAGAAGTGGCAGGCCTACCTGGCGAACCGGGACGGGGCGAAGCACCTCGCCGCCGCGGCCGCCGAGGTGAACTCGCTGCTGGTGCAGCCGAGCACGGACATGATCTTCGACGGGGCCAAGAGCACCCCGTACCGGGAGGAGGACCCGCCCAACCCGCTGTCCATCTACGCCGACACGAAGCTCGCGGGGGAGCTGGCGGTGATGAACGGGGCGCCGAGGCACCTGGTCGTGCGGACGGGATGGCTTTTCGGCCCGCGCGGGAAGAGCTTCCTGAAGGACCTGCTGGACAAGCGGCAGACGGACGAGGTGGTCTTCGCCCACGAGGACCAGCGCTCGCAGCCGACCCACCAGTACGATTTCGTGGATGCGGTCCTCGAGCTGGTGAAGCGGAACGAGACGGGCGTCTGGCACATCGCCAATTCGGGCGAGGCGACGCAGCTGGAGTTCGCGCGCGCGGCGTTCGAGATCGCGAAGATCGGGGCCGACTCGGTGCGGCCGATCCGGCGCGGCACGGGCGGGCGCACGGCGCTGCGGCCCCGCTCCTCGGTGCTGGACACGTCGAAGCTGGCGGCGGCGGGCATCACGCTGCGCCCCTGGATCGACGCCCTGCGGGCGTACCTCAAGGCCTAGCTGCGTGATTCTAATTCAGGCATCAGTAATCAAGGATCAGGTAGGTCAGGGCGCGCAGGCCCAGGCCAATCAAGACAGGCAGCGCCAGAAGCCAGGTTCTGCGTCTGAGAAGCAGGGCTCCGCCGACGCTGATGCAGAAAAGGCCGATCCATAACGATGGGTTGAAGAAGGGGTATCTTCCGCCCTGCTCGGAATGCGGAGGCCTGATCTGCGCCCCGATCCCGAATAGCATCAACAAGAGGCCGAAAGCAATGATCAGGCCCCTGTACCATCCTGCATTCGATGGTTTATCGTAGGAGCCGCCTGTCAACTTCCCTGACTTCAGGTCGACCTCAAACGCGACCCAGGAGTCATCCAGGTCAAGAGCTTCCCCAAGCAGTTTGTCGCCTTGGAGGTGGAGGGACCGTAGGCCGTCCCAGGACAGGCGTCGCGTTTCCCAGAGCAGCCCCTCGGGGCCCAGGGCCGAGAGATTACAGAAGCCCTCAAGGATGAGGAGCCTCTGCTCTGGCAGCACCAGAGCCCCCATGAAATCGCCTCCAAACTGCTTCACCAAGGACTTCGTGGCAGGATCCACGATGTACCCTTGGCCTCGGGAGATGACGACCACCCAGGTGCCATTGGGATGGAGGAGGGCTGCCGAATAGGAACTGCCCCCCTTTCCAAAGTTCCCCACCCACGGAGCGCCTGTCGGCGGCTGGAACTCGACGACAAATCCCTCACTGAACCCGCCCTGGCCCGTGGCGGTGAATGGAATGTACATGGGCCCGTAGGGGGGAAGGCCGGGTAGGACGCGGAAGCTTGCCATCGCTCTACCTTCCTTCCGGGTCAGACTTAATCGTCGTTCGTGGGTGACTGGGATTATAGGAAAAGATCGAGCAGGCTCGCCGCCAGGAAGACGGCGCCCACGGCGGCGTTGCAGTGGAAGAAAGCCTGGTTGACGCGGCGCAGATCGTCCGGCCTCACGATGCGGTGCTCGTAGACCAGCAGCAGGGCGATTCCCGCGAGGCCCCCGTAGAACCAGCCCCCCAAGCCGCCCCAATACGCGGCGCCGGCCAGCGCCAGCACCGCCACGACATGAGCGGCGGCCGAGATCCGGAATGCGGCCGGGATGCCGACTTTGGCGGGGATGGAATGCAGGCGCTTCTTCCGGTCGAACTCGAAGTCCTCGCAGGCGTAGAGGATGTCCGCGCCGGCGATCCAGAAGCAGACGGCGGCGGCGAGCAGGTAGGGGAGGGGCTCGGCGGCGCGCTCGGGGGCGACGGCGATCCAGGCGCCGAGCGGGGCGGCGGCGAGGGAGAGCCCGAGGACGAAGTGGCAGAGGGAGGTGAAGCGCTTGGTGAAGGAGTAGCCGAGCGTGACGGCGAGCGCGACGGGGCTGAGCTTGAGGCAGAGCGGGTTGAGCTGCGCGGCGGCCCAGACGAGCAGCCCGGCCATGACGACGGCGAAGGCGAGCGTGAAGGGGACCCCGAGTTTCCCGGCGGGGATGGCGCGGTTCTGCGTGCGCGGATTCTCGGCGTCGAGCTTCGCGTCGACGGCGCGGTTGAACGCCATGGCGGAGCTGCGGGCGGCGACCATCGCGAGCAGGATCCAGCCCAGCACGGGCCAGGCCGGCATCCCCTTCGCCGCATAAAACGCGGCGACAAACGCCCAGGGCAGGGCGAAGAGGGAGTGCTGGACTTTGATCATCTCCAGAACAAGGCGCAAACTGCCATAAAAGGCCATTTTATGAGGTTTCCAAATTACATGTCCTAAAATGTACTAAATACGCTACAATCCCCCTATTGGCGACCCCCTCATTGGAGGTGTGCTGATGGGTCCTGTCAAGAGGATGGTGGTGAAGCTCCGGAAGGGGCTTCGTCTCGTCAAGCGCGGCGAGATCTGGTACTTGGAGATGTGCGTCCGGGGGCAACAGTCGCGCCGCTCCCTCGGAACTGCCGACTACAACGAAGCGATGAAGTTGGTGGCGCAGTACGATGCTGGAGCGACCCCTCCACCCGTCCGCAAGCCCGCGTCGACTCCCCCTGCGCCGATTCCAACGTTGGGCGACATGTCGGACAAGTACGACGACTGGTATGCCAAGGATCGGAAGGACTCTGGAAGGCGGCAGGCAATGGCAGTCGTCGGGGCCTTCGTTGACTTCGCCGGGAGTGAGCGTGAGACTCGGTCGATCTCCCGTGACGATGTACAGCGCTTCATGGACAAGCGGGGCGAGACACGCGCACCGAGCACCATCGCCAGCGAGTTCGGCCGTCTTCGTGCCTTCCTCCGTCGCATCCATCGCCATGACGAATCGTGGATCAACCTCGGAGTCACGCGCGGAATCGACCTTCCCCGAGACGAGTCGGTGACCAAGGAGGCTCTGTCGCGAGAGGTGTTCGCCGCCGCTCTTCGGGTACTCCGCAGCCACGAGTGGATGGGGGACTACATCGCGGTGTTGGCGGAAGCCGGGATGCGGCCCGCCGAGCTTCTGGCGGTGCGCGGAATCGACTTCAAGGACGGCTTGCTGCACATCAGACCTTGGGGGACATGGTCGCCCAAGAGCAAGTGGTCCAACCGGAAGATTCTCCTGAACCCCAACGCAGCGCGAATCTTGGCTGCAAGGGTAGAGAAGATGTTCGACAAGACCGTGCCGATCTTCGCGAACAAGGACGGCGAGATGCAGCGGGTGGACAACACGTACCAGTATCTTCAGAAGGCGCTGAAGGACCCGAATACCGGAGAGAAACCTGAACTTCTGAGAGGGTTCACGCTCTACTCCTGTCGGCACTTCTTCTGCTCCGAGCATGCCGCCCCGGGACCGGAGCACATGGAACTCGAAGCTCTGGGGGCCTACATCGGCCACAGCCCGAGCAGCACGCGGACCCTCATGCGCTACTACGTGGACCGTGAAGCCCTCCGGCGGGGCGCGCCGAAGTCCCTCCTCAACCTCGGCGGCGAGGCTGGCAAGGTCCATTCGATGGCCTAAAACCTCCAGACCCTTTCTGAACACCCCATCCCCACCTCCCCCCTTTAGGGGGGAGGTGGGAGAGTTGCCCTCAAAAGCGTCGAGATTATTGAGGTCGCCGCCATGGCCTGCGGGGCACCTTTACCGAACGCAGCGGCGGGTGGGGTCGTTAGCTCTTCGGGCGGATCAGAGGACGTGCCACTTTGAAACTCCGCCGCTTCGGATGCAAGGGCGATCCTGCCGCAATCCATGCGCGGGCCCGCAGCAAGTGCTTCTGGCTCACACGGGCATTCCGCGCGGTACCGTAGGAGACGCGTTGGTGCAAGTGGATCTGCACGCGTCGAACGCGACGGCGGGCGTCTTCGTCGGCGGCGCGCACCGAAGGGTACGTACGGCCGGTTCCGTAGCGGGCAGCTAGCGCGTACCCCATCCCGGACTTCCAGCAGCGCCAAGTCGCGACATCATCGGCAGCACGGAAATCAACCCAAAGGCGGGCTGACCCATCTTTGCGTACTCGGCCCTCCAGCCCGGCACAGTACGCATTCAGTTGGGTCTCAAGGGGCTGCAAGTGACCTCCTGTTATCGCGATGCCTCAGCGTATCGAAGAGCATGGTGAACCTCAAGAGGAGCGAACAAGTCGTAGCGCACGGAGAGTGGTTGACGGTTCGGCAGGCGGCGGAGTACACGAACGCGTCGATGTCGTTCATCCGGAAGGCCATCCGGCTTGGAGTCCTTCGGGGCCACAACATCGGACTCGGAAGCTGCCGGAGCGAGTGGCGGATCAACCGGCGTGACCTTGAGAGATTTGTCAGCGGTGGTGCTCTGCCCACGCAGAGCTAGTCAGGAGGGGTTATGGCGGCGGTATCGCGTATCCAGCGGAACTTCCCACCAGTCGACTGGGGATGGAGGACTCGGGCCGGGCAATCCCAGCCGATCAACTGGGCTCTCTGGCCGCTCTTGGCTTTCGGCTACGTCAGTCTTCTCGTCGGTGTGGCCCGCCGTGGGAAGAGCCTCTTCTCCCTTGCGGTCTCGCTCGCTACCGCCACGGGACGCTGGCCTCACGGGTGCTTCACCGCCAGCAAGCCCACGCCCACCGTGTTCATGTCGCTTGAAGATTCGCTCGCCATCGTGGATGAGCGCCTCACCAACCTTCAGGGGCCCGGAGTAGCGCCCCCGTCGACGTGGGGTCCTGTTCACGACGGCATGGAGTTCGATCTCAGCGACGAAGGTGATCTCGAGCAGCTCGAAGAGTGGATCGTGGCGAACGGGATCTTGGTGCTCATCATCGACAACCTCACCTACCTACACCGTCAGGAGGAGGACGACAGCACTGCCATGCGTCCGGTGATCTCGGGACTCGTCGGAATCGCAGAGCGCAGGCAGGTCGCGATCCTTCTGATCCACCACTTGCGCAAGATGGGGAAGGGCGGGGATGAAGGAACCATCGTGGACCGAGCGCGGGGGTCAGGGATCATCGCGGCGTCCTGTCCTGTCGTCGCGGGCTTCGAGCGCAAGGACAGCGATCCGGTGGCTACTCTGACGCTCGCCAGCAAGTTTGCGAAGGGGAGTGGGACTTACTCCGTCAGCCTGAACGACTCCACCACTCCGTACCTCTGGCATGTGTACCCCAAGCCTCCCGATCCCCCGAAGTCGAAGCATCGCGGCGGGAAGTCCGTGCTCTAAGACCGATAGGAAGGTGCGGTCGCATGATTCCGGACGGAACCCAGACTACGATGACCGGCGGGGCCGAGGCGCTCGCGACGAACTCTCCGGAGACGGTACTTGAACTGAGGGTGAATCGCCACTCGCTCGAGTTGGGGTGGAAGGGGAAGCTCGCTCATGATCTTGCGAAGAGCCCGATTCGAGCGGATCTCATCGTCCTGTTGACGGCTTTCCGGGTGGTGACTCACCGTGATGCGCTCGTGCTGGTCAGGATGCTCAAGTACTTTTCCGGGCGTGAGGACGTGTTCTCGTTCAGCAGACTTGGCCTGCTCGAAGAGCGGATACGCTTCGCTCAGGAACATGCCCGGGATACGCGGACGATGTTCAGGAAGTTCGCTAGGTGGCTGCGAGCCCAAGCGGGCCCACAAGTCTGCGGCGCTCACGCCGTCGTGCTTGAAGGAGGTCAGCTTGAGGCGTGCGACGCCTTCTTCCAACTCTTCGCGGTCAAGGTCGTCCTTCGTGGGGTAGAGCTGCCCATGACGCGCCGGTCTGTGCGGCGCGCCCTCTGTTCTTTGCGGATCAGTCCCTTCGACGAAACTGCCATCGTTCCGGCCCGCCGACCGGGTCCGCGTCCCGCGCTTGCGAACCAGCGATTGAAGACGATCAGCCGTCGGGATCTGCGGCGGTACGTGCGAAGACTTCAGCAGGGCTGTAATCACTTGGACGCGTCGCTGCGAAACTTCGACGAGGCGCAGTTCAAGCGCTGGCACGAAGAGGTGATCGAGGGAAGGTCAGAAGGAGAGTGTTCGGATAAGTGATCGCACCTTCCCCCACATTTCGCACCCCTCCATGAAAGGAGGGCTTTGATATGCCCCGACGGATCAAGCGGACCACGACCACGGAGGAAATCGTCGAGGACGACGAGGACATCGAGGAGACCGACGAGACGGAGGACGAGGGCGACGAGGAGGATGTCGCCGACGCCGAGTAGAGCCGACGTGCGGGGGCTCCTTCGGGGGCCCCCGCACTATCCCTCCGAGCCACACAGCATCAGCAGACGCCATCGCAACTGACCACTTGGGTCCCCGGCGGGACGGTTTGGTTGAACTGTATTCGATTGCATTCAATTAGGAGCCACCTCGTGCCGAAGCGCGGGACCGTGAAAGCGGGATTCCGGGTTCCGTGCCCGGCGCTTCAGCGGGGAAGCGGTAAGGCGTCCCTGCACTGGATCGAGGTTTGGCTGTCGCCGAGCTGTCGGCTGTTCGCATTTTGCCGCCCGCACGGCTCGATGCTCTTCCTAAACGGAGAACTGTTCCGGTCGATGGTACGAGGGGCGGCTCGGCTCAAGCTGCTCGCAGGACTCCCCTCAAGGACACTCGAGGAATAGCAGAGGTAGAACATGACTCGCAGACTTCGCACTCGTCACCCGGGGCACCCACGGGCGTCAGTCCGTACGCCCAAGGCCGACGTAAACTCGATGATCGTGGAGCGTTTCTTCCCGGAGGCTTGCCCGCGTTGCTTGACGCGGTTTCGGAGATGGGGACTCGACTACGTTCCGTTCGAGTTCCTTGGTGACGCCCTGGGCGATGACGGACAGAACGACAGTCCCGACCGGCCGCAGGGAGGAGCCCTTCACTCGACCTTGGAGCCGATCTCCTGCCTTGCTTGTGCTAACGTGACGATCCGCCTAATGCTGAGGCGGGCACTTCTCGGTTCGTCACAAGCCGCCAAGGCGGCTGTGGACTCCGGCGAGTTCACCGGTTGGGGCCCGGCGGCGGAGGTCAGGCCGTCCAGAGGCCCGGCGCGCACGTTCATCATCGTAGGGCCCAAGAAGGTGGTGAGGCGCTGATGGACCCAGCAACGGTCATGGCATGCCGATACCGACGCGTAAGTGACGCGAGCGAGCAAGTCAAGAATCAGGATCGCGACACCGAGGACCTGATCCGGCAGCGGGGTCTCACGCTTGATCCGCGATACGACCTTGAAGACGTCGGCTCGGCGTGGTCGAAGAGCCCGAACCTACCCCAGCGTGCGCGTCTCCTCAGAGATGCCGCCGCAGGACTCTTGAAGGGCTACACGCTGGTCGTCTGGGCCGCCGACCGCATCTCGCGGGATGCCCTCGACCTGTCCGCCATCGTGCGGGCGCTCCAAGCTGCGGGGGTCCGCGTCGTGTCGTGCAAAGAGTCGTGGCTCGACACCCAAGGGCCGATGGGGGAAGTCCTCGTCTTCTTGGCGGGTTGGGCGGCAAGCATGGAGTCGAAGCGGAAGTCGGAACGTGTTCGGGCCGCCCTTCAACGAAGGAAGGCCGCCGGAGGTCGCATCGGAAGGAAGCCCGTCGCGGTCGACCTGGCAAGTGTGGTGCGGATGAGGCAGGCGGGACTCGGCCTTCGCAAGATCGCCAAGGTACTCGGTGTATCCGTCGCGACCGTTCATCAAAGGCTCAAGGCCAAGAAGTGCGTTTCCGAAACAGGGAGCCCCGGCGGAGGTGCCCGGGTCTAGCAGTCGATCCCATGATGAACGGCCGACCGACAGTAGCACTTGAGCTTGGGTCGTGGAGCGTGAGGAGCCCCCGGTCGCACGCGAGGCAAGTTACACCACGTTTCTCCTCGACGCCCCACGACCCGCGCAGTTCAGGATCTACTTTACCTGAGTGATCGTGAATCCGGCAACCTTCCATGCTCCTCCAGCCGCCGTGAGGAACACTTTTCGGGGCTCGGGCTTCGGGACGTCGCCGTGAAGCGTGACGGCCCGCCAGTCCAACGGGCTCTTCCAGAAGTCCTTGCCGTCTACCTGCACAAGCACCGCATCCTTGCGGACGGCAACCCGAACAACACGGGCCTTCCCGGGCTTGAAGACTTGCCCATCCACCTTCGGGGCGAACTGCCCACCGATCTGCCCGAAGAAGCTCGACGCCGCGCCGAAGGCGTCGAAGTGGAAGCATCCCGACGAGTCCCCGGACACGATCCCGACCTCGAAGCCGCCGTTGCCGCCGCCGCGCTCGATCCGCAGATTAAGGTCGTACTCCTCCGGGAGTTCATGGTCGAAGGAGATCGTCACGCGGGCCGGATTCTCGCCCGTGTTCGCGAGGAGCCCCGGGGCGCTCTTCCACGCGCCGTTCGTGCTCTCGGTCTTGGCCTTCGGGAGCAGGTCCACGATGACCGCCTTCTTCGAGTCCACCGCGAACGTCGCGCCCGTGAGGGGCTGTTTCGCGGGCTCCTCACCGCCGACCGCGATGCGCTCGACGTCGGCCTTCTTGATCGTCAGTTTCTTGCCGTCCTTCGTCTCCACGGCGTAGCTCTCTCCCTCGTCGGAGAGGGTCTTCCATGCCAGCCGCCGCCCGTCCTTGAGGACGAGATCGTCGGCGTAGCAGGGCGCACCCAAGAGTAGAATCGGGACAAGGACTGCGCAGATCCTCATGGCTCAAAGCTACCCCTCGAGAGAAGTTCCTTGCCGTCCAACAGGAGCGAGAAGTCGTCTACGACGACGAAGCCCTTGGCCGAGAAGACGACAACCTCAACGCTCGCCCGGCCTGGCGCGTCCCCAAGCTCCACGCGCTCCGAGAGCCGCGTCCAGACGGGCGTGTCTGTCGGGATCAGGATGGCCTTCGTCTGAATCGGCTTCCCGGCGGCGTCCGCGACAGAGAAGCGAATCGCGTCGTCGAGCGAGTCAGTCCCGTCGGTGAAGACCCACGCCGAGAACTCGACGACCTTGCCCTTCGGGAGAGAGAGCGTCGGGCTCCGCAGGAACGAGGCGTTCTTCGCCTTCGCGCCCGGCGCGAACTTGAGCGCCGCGCTCCCGGAGTGGACGACCGGCGGCATGACCTCGACCTTGTGCGCGGGATCGACCGGCCCGCCCCACTTCTCGGGCATCACACCCTGTCGCGGTGCCGCCGGGCGGTAGAGCTTCGCCGTGCGCTCGCGAAGCTGGCTCTTGCCGAACTCGTCGAGCTTGGGCCACGCCTTCGCGTACCAGAACGAGGCCCGGTCGAGGCACGCCTGACGAGCCCCGCCCGCCTTGCCCATCGCACGGGTCCATGCGTCCCCGAGATCGACCTCGACGTTGCCCTCGGCCTTCTTCTCGGCTTCCACGGCGGCGCGGATCTCGGGGCTCTTGGCCTTCTCGAAGTGCGGGATGGCGAGGTCCCATTCGGCGAGGGAGGCATGATGCGCCGCCATCACGAGGTTCGCGCCGGGGTCGTCTGGCTTGGCGATGAGTACCTTCTCAGCCTTGGCCACGTCAGGGTTGGACTGCGTCGCGAGCAAGACCATCAGGACGACAGGCACGGTACCCTCCCGTATGACACCGTCTCAGGGGCGGCTATCCGACCCTAGAACCGACCGGCAGGTAGCCAGCACAACCTCTGTTAGACATGATTTATACGATATTACCGTCTATAGGACGGTGGTTGTACTTTTTTTGGCCCCTACCATGGCAGTGTCGTGCCGGAGGGCCAAATGGCGGCGTTGCGAAGAGGACTCGGAAGAAGGCTCAAGGAGCTGCGCAAAGCAGCAGGGCTCACGCAGGAAAAGCTGGCCGCAGTCGCCATGATCGACTCGAAGTACCTTGGGAGCATCGAGCGTGGCGAGAAGAGCGCCTCTTTGGAAGTGTTGGAAAGAATCGTGCTCGCTCTGAAGATCGAGCCCTATGAGCCCTTTTTGTTCAGCATGTCAGGGAAGCGCGACTCAAGCAAGATCGACGAAGGGGCGATTGGCAAACTGATCCAGCACAGCGACAAGAGCACACGATCCCTCCTTCTCCTACTCGCGGACGCCGTGCTCATGTGGCGCTCCACAAGAAAGCCCTAGTAGATCTCGCATCAATCTCATGCAAGCCCTTGGCATGTCCTATTCTGTCCCAGTCATCGGTACGATGTTGGGTGGTGACACTCGGAATAGTGCCTGTAGCACGACGATGCCCGCCGGGCCGGTGCGCCCGCATTGGCAAGCCTGACCTGCGCCAATTTCTTGGCGTCAGGTTGTCGGCGTGGTAGGTTCGTGAGCGCTCGGTTTGAACGCCTGCGCGCACATCTTGGAGGGTTGCAGTATGTCCAAACCCGGAACGTTTCTGCAATGGGAGGGGAAGAAGCTCTACCGGCAACGCGTCCCGACTCCTCGCATCCTTGAGCCGGTCTCAAAGTTGTCCGTGGGGAACGTTGACGACAACCTGATTATCGAAGGGGACAATCTTCAGGCGTTGGCGTCTCTGAAGGGCAGATACGCCGGGACCATCGACGTGGTCTACATCGACCCGCCGTACAACCTCGGGAAGGATGATTTCCGATACAGCGACAAGCGCTATCACGACCCCGATGCCGACGATAGCGATACCGTCTACGTGACCAATGAGGACGGTGGACGCCATACGAAATGGCTTAACTTCATCGCCCCGCGTATCTACATGCTCTGGGAGATGCTCCACCAAGATCGAGGGGTCATCTTCGTTAGCATCAATGACGTTGAACTGTTTCGGCTCGGCTGCCTCATGAACGAGGTGTTTGGAGACGAGAACTGGGTCGGCACGATTGTGTGGAAAGGTACGACGGACAACAACCCGACGAATATCGCCATCGAGCACGAGTACATCCTTTGCTACGCGAAGAACAAGGCGGGGCTTCCGGGGGAGTGGAAGAGCCCGGACTCCGAAGCGAAGGCGTTGATGCTGGAGACTTTCGCGCGCCTCAAGAAGGAGACCAAGTCCATTTCGGAACTTCAAAAGCAGTTCAACGTATTCGTGCGCCAGAACAGGGATTTCCTTGGAGATCTCTACCGGTATCGTCACGTGGACAAGAACGGCCCCTATGTTGCCAGAAGGAACATGGACAACCCGGGAAAGCGGGGGCACGACTACAACGTCATCCATCCGGTCACCAAGAAGCCATGTCGCAAGCCCTACTGGGGTTGGCGCTTTACCGAGACCCGAATGAAGGAGTTGATCCGGGAGGGACGGATTCTCTTCGCAAAGACCGAGGGTCGTATCCCGCAGTTGAAGGTCCCATTGGAAGAGGTGGGGTTCCCCTTGCGTAGCGTGATCAACTTGGATGCACGCGGGGCATCCAACGAACTTGAGGAATTGTTTGGGGGGCGGGAGGTTTTCAAGAATCCGAAGCCTTCAGAGTTGATCGAGCGACTGCTGTCCTTTGCGACGACCAAGGAGAGTATCGTCCTTGACGTATTCGCCGGAAGCGGAACTACCGGTGAGGCGGTGCTGAGGTTGAACAAAAGGGATGGGGGAAAGCGCAGGTTTATCCTAATCGAGGAAGGAGTTGGCAAGGACGGCAGGGATAGATTCTGTCGAACCCTCACGGCTGAAAGGGTAAAGCGCGCAATCAAGGCGCATGGCTACAAGGATGGATTCACCTTCCACGCTACCGGGAAGAAGTTGGACAGCGAGGCCATCATTGGGCTTGAGCGCGACGCGTTGGCGAATCTGATCTGCCAGGCCGACGAGACCGGCAAAGGAAAGTCAATCACGCGTCTTTCTGGCTTCAAGTACGTGATCGCGAAGAATCCACGCGGCGAGGCGATCTGCTTGGTGTGGAAGGGGGCTCAGAACAGCGAGGTCACGCCGAGCGACCTAACGGCGGCGGCGGAGGAGGTAACCAAGGCGGGGCTCAAACGGCCCTTCAGAATCTATGGCGCGTTCTGTCGGGTGCAAGACGTGCCGACAAGCTGGAAGTTCTGCCAGATTCCTGACGAGATCATGACGCAGATGAGGATCGAGGAAGATACGCAAGAGCTTGACGATAGCGGCAAGGAACTCAATGAGGCCAAGCTGAAGTGAGTCGAATCGTACTGTTGCCGTTCCAGCAGCAGGCTGCCGACGCATTGGTTGAATCGGCGGTGTCGTACTACTCCAACAAACCGGATCGCTTGGCAGGTCGGGATGTCCCATTCGTGGGGAACCTCAAGGCGGTCACGGGTGCGGGAAAAACGCCCGTGCTCACCCATGGGATTGGGAAACTCGGGCCCTCAATCGTGCTCTGGACTACGACTTACGGAAGCGTGGCCGACCAAACGCATCTCAACCTCTCCCCCGGGGGGAAATACCATCACCTGTTTGCCACGTCCGATGTTGAGGTGCGTCGACTTGCTGATGTGCCGAGCTATCCCGTGTGGCGCGAGATCCTTCAGCGAGACAAGGGCGTTACCGTTTTGATTTCCACGGTGGCGGCGTGGAACTCCAGCGAAAAGGATGAGCGTCTTAACGTTCATCGGGTTCATGAGGACTGGGGGCAGACCAGCCGATGGCAACAGTTGAAAGAGGAGCGCCGTCGAAAGTTGTGGGTTGTGTATGACGAGGCACACAACTCCACGACGGAGCAAGTCGACCTCTTGGATGATTTGGACCCTGCCGGGTTTTTCGTTGCCGGGGCAAGTCCCATCAAGGGACGGTTGCAGCAGTATCTTTCCAACTACACCCCGGAGGTCCGTGACAAGCGCATCATCTCCATCAAGACCGTCGATGTTGTAGACGCGGAGTTGCTCAAGTCGTCGATTGTGGTGGCTGACTATGAAAGCGGCCCGGACGAGATGCTTCGGGATGTCGTCAAGCGTAGAGGCGTACTTGAAGAGGCGCTGAAGCGGAGGTCTTCTCGAATTGTTCCGAAGGCGATCTATGTCGTCGAGAGCAGTCGCATTCGGCCGATTGAGATTTGGCGGACTCTTACGGGTAAGTGCAAGGTTCCTGCCGAGTCCGTCGCCATCTGCACCGACACTCCCGCGAAGGACTTCCCGGATGGGGCCATTCGTATCACCAGCGTTCATCAGTTGAGCGATCAACATTCGCACATCATCTTCAACAAGAAGTTGCAGGAAGGTTGGGATGACCCCAGCGTCTATGTCTGCTATCTGGACGGCACAACTGAGTCTGGGACAAGGGTGCAGCAGGTGGTGGGTCGTGCGTTGCGCCAGCCCGACGGGCGGCACTTCCCTAGCAGCGAACTGAATAGCGCATACGTCTTCCTCAACTGTCCAAGCGCGAAGATGGAAAAGATTGTGGATGAATTGAAGCAAGAGCTTCGCATCTACAAGGATGCCGATGCCCCTGAGAATTGGGAGCCTTTTGAATTCAAAGAGGCTCGCAAGGCGCTATCGAAGATCCCACTTAAGCGGAGCGCGGCCGGGCTTAGGGTCCCGAAGTTGCAACCCCAGATTCCAAGGTCCGACCGGCTTACACGGCTCCTTGTCGCCAAGACCCTTCAATTCTCTCCGGAGGATTGCCGCTCTCCCGGCAGGGCGTTGATCGACGTTGTGTCGATGCGGACCGGGCAGGTCACGAGACAGACGCGCGACTTGCTTGAAGACATGCGGGTCAAGTGCGGGGCCTATCTGCAAGAACAGATCCGGAAGCTTTCTCGAGGTTGTCTCAACGCGATGAACCCTACCTTGTTCGCGAATGGAAGCCTGAATCGGACCGCCTGCTACAACTCCAAGGCCCTGAGCTACTACAGGGAACTTGCTGTGGAGCTGGTGAAGGTCTACGAGGATGACGTTCAACTCGCGCTCCTGTCGGACACGGATGACCGCCTCTACTCGGTGAATGAATACCAGCCATCCGGCGCGATCTTCAGGAGTTTCGCGAAGGCTGCTCACGCGAAGTATGACGCGTCAGCCTTCAATGAGGATGAGCTTGAAATCGCGAAGGCGCTCGACAAGTTCCCGTTTGTGTGGGCTCGGAACAAGGCTCGGTTGGATTACGGTATCCCCCTCCCTGCCAAGAGCGGGGGTTCCTCAACGTTCTACCCCGACTTCCTCTGGTGGGTGCAAGGTGTGGTGTGGGCCATTGACCCGACCGGGAAGCACATTCTCGATGAAAAGATTCGGACGAAGCTTTTGACCACCCCAGAGCCCTTGAGAATTGCTTTGCTGACTCCCGGAAAGTTGGATCACAACTTCAAGCTTTTGGATAAGGATGGGTGGACGCTGTTGAGGTCGCGCCTTGGAAATCCAAATCCTCAGCCTTTTGACTCGGCGTACGACATGCTTGAAGCTTTGACTCTGGAAAGCCCACGTGGGAAGCGGACGAGCCGAGTGAGTTCAAAGAAGGCTCGTGGGCGCAAAGCGGTTCGGTAGCGCGGTCGAAGCGCCGCGTATAGTTGCCAGCAGACCGTTCATCTTCCCGGAAGATGCATTCTCGAACGGCTCATGGTCTCGGCGGCCATGGCAGTCTCTAACGCAAGGACTGTCCTAATTTGGCCTAAAGGACGTGTTCTCGATGCTCCGCAGGCCGTTGAAAACTGCGAATGCGCTCCATGCGCGAAGGTGCCGAATTTTGATCATGTCCAGCACCGTGCCGATCTTGCGGAGCATGGGCGGCATTGTAGCGGCGCGAAGGGGGTGGTAGGATAATCTCGTGAGTACGAAGGACACCGTCCTGGACATGATCCGGAACCTGCCTGACGATGTGACGTTGGCGGACATCATGGCGGAGCTCTACTTCCGGCAGAAAGTCGATCAAGGCCTGGCGGAACTCGATGCCGGGAAGGGGATCCCGCACGAGAAAGCCCGCGAGCGACTCCAGAAGTGGCTCAAGTAGTCTGGTCGCCCTCCTCCCTCGTCGACCTCGACGCCATCGCTGAATTCATCGCCAGGGATTCCACGCACTACGCCGGGCTTTACGTCCAGAGCCTCATCGCCCACGTGGAGAAGCTGAAGGAACTTCCGAAATCCGGTCGCATCGTTCCGGAGTACGGCAGGGAAGATCTCCGTGAATTCATCATCGGGAACTACCGGATCGTGTACCGCCTTCGCGGCGACTTGATCGAGGTGGCGGCCGTCGTGCATGGCGCCCGGCGGATGCCGGACCTGCTTCCCTGATCGGACGCCTGGAGTAGCCCTCCGGTGTTCGTGCAAACCCTCGAATTCGACCTGTATTGGGCGCAGGAAGGTTCACCTCGAAGCGCGGGCTTGTCCTGAAGTGTCCTGAAACCGGTGCTTTCGATGTTCCTGGTCGCTTCCAAAACCTCCTTCGGGCGCCCTCGGCGGCGTCCCCGGCCTGAGTCACTTTCCCGCGCGCGCCCGCACGCCCGCGAAGAAGGTCTTCAGGTTCACGGGAAGCGCTGCCAGCGGGACCGGCGTGACCTTGGCTGCGGATGGATGAACGTAGGCGTCGCGCAAAATCGCATCGAGGAGCAGGGCTTTCGGCGGAACGGAGTATTCCCGGCCCTGCCAGGTCCATGCCCGGCACAGGATCTCGCCTCCCCCCAGCTCGCCGCATCCTGTGCAGGGGGTCTCTTTCACCTCGACCGCCGCGTCCCGTCCCATGATTCGAATGGTGGGAGAGCTGACGAAGGCCAGGGCGCGCGCCTCCGCTTCGGAACGGACGTGGGTCATCTTGAGAGAGACGTCGATCCCGGTCGGACCCAAAATTCGTTGCGCCTCTTCCACCGCCGCCTGGATCTCCGCTTCCGTACCCTTGCATCTCTCGCAAACCGTGCGATCCAGAAAGAGGAACTCCACCTCCAGGGGCCGACGGACGACCCCGGGACTGGGTTTCTCATCGTGAGGCGCGGATTCGCAACAGGGGCTCTTCTTGGGATCACAGCAGGACATGGTTCCGATCTCCTTTCCAGCTGTACCTGAGCCTCGCAGGACCTTCTAGCGGACCGCCTCGCCGGGGGGCGCCATGCCGCGCAGGCGCGCCTCGCCGCCGGAGCCGGGCGCGGCCTGGAAGAGGACCGTGAGCGGCCCGGCGGCCGCCTTCAACGTGATCGTGTGAAGGCCCGGCGTCAGCGCCAGCGGCTGGGCCGCCGCTTTGCCGTCCACCCAGAGCTTCTCGGTGGCGACGGAAAGGCGGAACGCGCCTGCTTTCAGGACCTCCACCTCAAAGCCCAACCAGCCTGAAGCAACCTGATCCGACGCAGGCAGTTCGCCGGAGAGCTTCGCGATCCGCGGCAGCCAGGGGCCCGCGGGCGGCTCCTCCCCGGTGGTCGGCGAGATCAGCCAGCGGCGCACGAAGGATTGCTCCGAAACCCGGAAGGGCCCGGGTTTGCCCAGCTCGCTGAGGAAGCGCACCAGGTCGCGCAGTTCCTGGCGCGTGAGACCGTTCGCCAGTCCTTCCGGCATGATCGAGCCGATCTCGCGGCGTGCGCGAAGCTCGCCGATGCGGAGCGTCACCACCTCGTCCGTCTGTGGATCCCGCAGCGTCAGCGTCTGTTTGTCCTCGCTGAGTTTGTATCCTTGCACGATCCGCTCGCCGGCCGTCATCACGGCGATCGCCCCGTAGCCTTCCTTGACCTGGCGGTTCGGCCAGAGCAGCGATTCGATCAGGATGTCTGCCGGGAGCGCCGTGCCGACGGGGGCGAGATCCGGACCCGCCCGTCCCCCGGCCCCGCCGATCGCGTGGCAGGACAGGCAGTTCGTCAGCGTGCCGCGGAACACCGTCTCGCCGCGCACGGGATCCCCCTCGGCCAGCGCCTCGGCGGCGAGGGCCTTCACATAGTCCACGCTGTAGTCCGGCGCGGCGGTCGTGATCCCCGCGGCCTTCCAGAGCACGCCGCGCAGGCCCGCATCCTGCCGCCCCTGCGTGCTCAGCGTTCGCAGGGCGAGTTTCGCCGTGTCGGCCGGGAGCTTCGCCGGCTCCAGCGCAGCGGCCAGCGCTTCCGCGCCCCCTTGGCGGGCGAGGAAGGCCTCGAGCAGGGGACCGGGATCCAGGCCGGGACGCTCCAGGAGCCGGGCTGCGGCTGCAGAAGCTTCCTTCAGGTTCAGGCGGGCCCAGGCGATCACGGCGTCCGGGTCGGCGGCAAGCGCGCGGAGCGCCGCTTCGTCCTTCCAGTCGGCGAGCGCGCCGAACGCCGCCTGGCGGAGCCGCACATCACTCGTTGCGGCGCTGACCTCGGGACGCAGGTCGCCGACGTTCCAGAGTCCGGCCAGGGAAACCGCCGCGGGTTCGCCCTGGGTGATGAACGCCCTCAGACGCGCCGTGACGTTGCCCGTCGGAACGACCTGGCGCTGCCGCGCCGCCGTGACGAGCTCTTCGAGGAGGCGCGGCGTCGCCGCCTCGAAGACCTGGGCCAGCTCCTTCGGGCCGCCGACGCGGGCGAGCAGCGCGAGCAGACTGATCCGCGTTTCCGGCGAGACCGGGCCTGCGAGCAGCTTCTGGACCGAGCCCAGGATGTCCTTGGAGCCGTCGGCGCGCAGGACGAATTCGATGCGCTCCGGACGTCCGTCGAACGTGAGCCGGCCCTCGTCGAAGGCCGGCTTCCAGTGCGGCTTGAGCGCGTGCACCGCCTGCGTGAGCGCGTACGTGATGAACTTGTCGTTGGGACGGTCGAGCACGGAGGCGGCGATCTCGATGGCCCGCGCGTCGGGGACGTACGCAGCGGACACCACGGCCGCGAGCCGCACCCGGGGATGCTCGTCGCGCGCCGCCCGGGACAACAGAGCGAGGGGTTGGTCCAGCCGGTCGTGCCAGTGGGCGATCACGCCGGCCGCGTAGGCGCGCGCGCGGAAGTCCGTTGCCTCCAGGAGCCGCACGAGCAGTTTCGGCTCCACCCGCTCGTGCGCTTCATAGACCCCGAGCGCCTCCAGCAGCAGACGCTCGTCGCTCACGCCGCGCGTCCAGGCCTCGAGCGCGGGAAAGACCTCGTCCGGGTTCCGGTCCATGAGCAGACGCTTCGTCTGCTGTCTCACCCAGCGCTCGGGGGACTTGAGCTGCTCCAGCAATTCGGGGACGGACATCGTCGCGATGACGGGCGCCTTCTCCGGGGAGCGTCCCTTGGCGGAGATGCGCCAGATGCGGCCTCGGGTCTTGTCGCGGTCCGGATGCCGGAGCGAAGCCTGGTAGTGGCCGATGATCGGGTTGTACCAGTCGGCGAGGTAGATCGCGCCGTCGGGGCCGATCTTGGTGTCGACGGGGCGGAAAGATCGGTGGGTCGACGTCAGCAGCGGGGGCAGGTCCTTCGCGCGCTGGGCCGACTGCTCCTCGCTGAGACGGAACCAGTAGACCGAGTTGTTCATGAACGAGCTGCTCACGAGCAGGCCCTGGACGTCGTCGGGCATGTGCCGGCTGCCGATCAGGTCCGCGCCGCCGAACTTGATGCCGTTCTTGTCCCAGATCTGGGGGAAGCGCAGGAAGTGGTCCGTGCGGATCATCGCGGGCAGGAGGTCGTAGACGCCCTGGCCGTTGCCGGCGACGACGAGGGGCCGGCCCCAGTCGTCGAACGTGATGCCATAGGGGTTCTGCGGACCCATGTCGCCGCCGAGGAAGGGGTCCAGCCGCAGACGCCGTTCGCGGAGCCGCCAGACGCCCGCCTGCCGGAGGCGTTCCACGCCCCAGGGGGTTTCGACATGGCCGTAGGCGTGCAGGCCCTGGCAGAAGAGCAGTTCGCCGCCGGGACCCCAGGTGAAGTTGTTGATGCTCTGGTGGGAGTCGCCGGTGTAGAAGCCTTTCAGGATGACGCGGCGCGCGTCGGCCTTGCCGTCGCCGTCGGTGTCGCGCAGGAGCACGAGTTCGCTGCCGTCGGCGACGATCGCGCCGCCGCGGCCGAGCTCGATCCCCAGCGGCATGGTGAGCCCGCGCACGAACGTCGACGACTGGTCGGCTTTGCCGTCGCCGTTCGTGTCCGCAAGGACGACGATGCGGTCGTCGGCCTGTTCGCCGGGGCCGATCTGCGGATAGGAGGGGCTGCAGGTGATCCAGAGGCGGCCGCGTTCGTCCCAGCGCATCTGGATGGGCTTGACGACGCCGTCGAGTTCGGACGCGAAGAGGCTGACCTCGTAGCCGTCGGCGACCTTGAACGAGGCGCGTTCGGTCTCGGGGTCGTTGAGGTCCCCGGCCTGGAGCAGGGCGGCGAGCAGAAACATCATTTGCGGAGCAGCTCCTCGATCTTGCGTTCCTGGGCCCGGACGAGGGCGAGGAAGGACTGGACTTCGGCGGGGAACCAGCGGACGCGGGGGTCCTTGTGGTCGCGGCTGCTGGGCTGGGTGGCGCGGTCGCCGTGGAGGAAGGCCCAGTTGGCGGGCCGCCAGTGGGACATCCAGAGGCGGTGCTTCTCCCTCACGAGCGGGAGCAGCGCGGTGAGTTCGCCGGGCTCGGTCCGGGCCAGCTGCCGGACCAGTTCGGCGGCGGCGCGGGCGTGACCCGCTTCGGAGAGATGGATGCCGTCCCGCGTGAGCCGCTCTCCGGCTCCGAGCAGCGGCGTGAAGAGGTCCACGAACGGCGCGGCGCGCTTCGCGGCGAGTTCGCGGATCGCGTCGACGTAGCGCTTGAGGTCCGCGTTGCGCACGGCGAGGTCGGGCAGCGGGGCTTCGAGGCGTTCGAAGGGGGTGGGGGAGACGAGAATGAGGCGCTTCGTGCCCGTTGCAAAGGCATCGAGCAGGCGTTCGTAGGCGGCGATGAACGTGGGCAGGCCCTCGACACCCTGCAGGGCTTCGCTCTTCCCGAACCAGGCGAGCACGGTTGTCGCGCCGGCGCGGAGCAGCTGCTGCTCCCAGGTCCCGAAGTTGTGGATGCGCCACTGGTCGTGGACCGTGTCGCCCTCCCAGGCGAGGCCGCGCACATGGAGCGGGGTCTTGCGGAAGGCGCTGAGCAGGCCGGCTTCGAGAAAGCCGGCTTCCAGGGCGCTGAAGGCGTCCTCGCCGCCGGTGACGGCGATGACGTCGTGGTCGGCGGGATGTGCGAAGGGAACGCTGCGGTCGGCTTCGCAAGCCAGCCAGGGAAGGCCGCTGCGGAGCAGGGTTCTCACCCGATCCGGGCTGAGCGGGCCATCGAAGGCCTGGAGTTCGTCCACGAGGGCATTGGGGAAGGCTCCGTCCCGACCCAGGAGGAGCGGGCCGTCGTCGCCCGCTTTGACGGGGGCGCTCCCCTTGCGGGCGCCGTCGATGTGGAGCGTGACCGCGTCGGGGTCGAAGGAGAGGACGAGATGGTGCCAGCGGCCGGGGGCCAGGGCACCGGCCGGAGCGAGACCTTTCCCGTTGAAATGGACGGAGGCGTCCGCGGCGAGGTCGAGGGTCCAGCCCCGGGTGAGGAGGCCGGCGGGTTTGCTGTCGAAGGGCAGGATCCAGAGGGAGAGGCTGAGGCCGGGTTTGACGTTGTCGAACTCGACGCGTGCATCAACGCCGTTGAGCTGGAGGAGGCGGCCTCCGGCGCCGATGGGGGAGTCGAGGAGGACGGGGCGGCCGAAGGTGCGGACGTCCTTCAGATCCTCGAAGGACCAGGTCCGGACCGGGTCCTGGAGGGCCGCGAGCAGGAGCAGGGGCAGCGCGTTCATCGTCTCATTCCTCGGCACCGGCCGCCGGATCAGGCCGTATAATAGCTGAAGCATGGACCGACGGCGATTCCTGAAGTCGGCGGCGCTGGGAATTCCGGCCTTCGCGGCTCCGTCGGTCCTGCTCGGCCAGGAGAAGCCCGCCTTCGACGAGATCATCCCCGAGCAGACGGAAGCGGTGGATCGGGGGCTGCGCTGGCTGGCGAAGAACCAGTACAGTTCGGGCGGCGTGGGGTCCACCTGCCAGGTGGCGTTCACGGCGCTGGCGGGCCTGGCTTTCATGGCGAACAATTCCACGCCGTTCCGCGGGCCGTACGCGAAGAACGTCCGGGACGCGTTGAAGTTCATCCTGCGCAACACGAACCGGCTGGGGTTCATCAACGAGGCGGCCGGCCGGGGTCTGGGCGGCAGCGGCATGCACGGCCACGGGTACGCGACGTGGTTTCTCGCGGAACTCTACGGGATGTGCGGGGACGTCATCGATCTCGGCGACGAGAGCGTGAAGGAGAAGCTGCAGAAGGCGGTGGAGATCATCCACCAGAGCCAGGACCCGAACGGCGGGTGGACCTACGATCCGAGGCCGGAGGGCCACGAGGGCTCGGTGACGGTGACGCAGGTGCAGGCGCTGCGCTCGGCGCGCAATTCCGGGCTCTCGGTCAAGAAGGCGATCGTGGACAAGGGTCTGGAGTACATGCGGAAGTCGACGCATGCGGACGGGACGATCGCGTACAGTCTGGGTTCGCGCGGGTCGGGCGGGACGTATGCGCTGACGGCGGCGGGCATGTGCGTGTTCGCGCTGTACGGCGCCTACGACGCCCCGGAGGTCAAGCGCGGCATGAGCGCGCTGATGGACTTCCTGACGGGGCGCCGGGGCCGGGGCGGTCACCACGACTATTACGCCCATCTGTATGCGGGACAGGCCTGTTTCTACGCGAAGGCCAAGGACCCGGCGTTCTGGAACAAGGGATATCCGACGATCCGGCAGGAGCTGATCCAGGGTCAGGAGAAGGATACGGGCTGCTGGGGGAACGACGGCTACGGGGGCGCCTTCGGCACGGCCGCGGCCTGCATCGTCCTGCAGATCCCCTACCGTTTCCTCCCGATGTTCCAGGAATAATCCGCACCTAAAAAAAACAGCCTGTCTGCTTCTTTGGCAGCTCCTGGAAGCACCCCGGCCGGTCTACC
>CAZUJF010000044.1:0-41628 GCA_964619955.1 uncultured Planctomycetales bacterium | reverse complement strand
TCGAGTGGGCCCGCCAGGTGGAGCCGTCCCTGGTGGGCCTGGAGACCGGCCAGGCTGCAAGGGCATCCCATTTCAACGTAGTCACCCGTCTTTGGGGCTGATGAACCTGCCCGGTCCATCGGCCTGCGTCGGGTCGGGCCCCTTCTGCCACGAGGCAGCGGGGGTCCGGCACGGCGCATGGGTGGGGAACGACATTGATCCGTCCGGGCACAAAGCGGGAGATCTGGTGGTCCGGGGAGGGGCGCTTGCCTCTTCCTGGCTCCTGCTCCGAGTCCCATGGTAATCCCGGGCTCGGTCACAAAGGCGGGGCCCGGACGGAGCTCAACAAGATCCGGGCCGCCATCGTTAAGTTCGGCGCGTTGTACGGCAAATGGGAGTCCTTCCATGCCCTCTCGAAGAAGCTGGGGGAGAAGATCCGGGAGCTTTCCCGGGCGGGCCAACTCCGGGGCCCCGCCCGGCCGCACGTCAGCCCCGAGGTCCGGGCAGCCATCATCGACCGGCTGAGGCACCTGGACGCTCTGGCGGAAGCCCGCAAAGGAGAACCGCGAGGATATGCCCTGGCGCTCGAACTCCAGAAAGAGGGCAGCCTGCGCTCGATCGAGGCGACGAACCGCCTGACCCGGGAGTCGCTCCTGGGTCTGGAGGGCGAGCAGGGCCGCATCGGGGTACTCGGCAAGGGCGGCCGAGTCCGGACGCTGCTCATCTCCAAGGGGCTCTACTCGCGGATCGAGGAGCATTTCCGGCGCTCGAAGGCGGCCGCCCTTGCTCCGCTCCGTGCGTACCAAGTGGCCGTTCGCAGGGCCACTCTCGCCGTGGGCGGCCAGGCCACCGGGACCCACGCCCACCGGCGCAGCTCGGCGGTCGAGGTTAAGAACGCGAGGTACGGGGAGCTTTTGAAGGAGGGCAGGACGACGAAGGAGGCCCGGCAGCTGGCCGTGCAGGACACCGTCGAGCATCTGGGGCATTCGAGGTGCCGGAAAGATCTGGCGAGGGCCTATCTGTCGGCGTGAGAGGCCGGGAGGCACGCCGTCAGGATTTGATTCCGAATTCCTGACACAGCCGCCCCCGTACCTGGGCGAGCAGAGCCCGGTCTATGTAGAGACTGGATCGGACGGAGATCTCGTCCAGCAGCTGGAGAACCTGGGCGGGAGTGTGTTTCTGGGTACGGGAGCTTCGCAGCAGCACCCCGATACCGCGGTGAACTTCAATTCCCATATTCGCCGCGCCCCGTCGGGAGACAGTCGGGCGGGCGAGATTGGGTATCCGGCCTGCCTCTGGGCGAAATCCGAGCTCCGGTCGGCCTCATACGAAAGTCCCCACGGGTTCGCGGAATATTTCGCGCTCCGCACAGAATCCGTGCAGGGGGGGGGGCGAGGAGGCATGGCAGTTGCTGTTTCAGATTCGATGGCATCAAACGCCCCACCCCTCCCCACCTCCACGCCCTGGCATGCGATCTCACCCGAGGAGACCGCGAGGCGGCTGGAGACCGACCCCGCGAAAGGCCTGACGGAGGAGGAAGCACGGCATCGACTCTCCGTTCACGGCCCCAACCGCCTGCCTGAGGAGCGGTCGCGGCCGTTTTGGAAACTCTTCCTGGACCAGTTCGCGAACCTGCTGGTGGGGCTGCTGCTGGGGGCGGCGGTCCTCACGCTGGTACTGGGGGATTGGACGGACACGATCGCGATCGGGGGAATCGTGCTGCTGAACGCGCTCGTGGGGGCGGTCCAGGAGCGGCGGGCGGTGGGGGCCCTGGAGGCGCTGCGAAGGATGACATCGCCGGTCGCGCGGGTGCGACGCGGCGGCGAGCCCCGGATCATCCCGGCGGCGGAGCTGGTACCGGGCGATCTGGTGGTGCTCGAGGCGGGCGACCAGATCCCGGCGGACCTGCGGCTCGTGAGGACTGCGTCCTTCCGCACGATGGAGGCCGCGCTGACCGGCGAGCCCGACGCGATGGAGAAGGACGCGGCGGCGGCGACGGAACCGGGGGCTCCGCTGCCCGAACGGCCGACGGTGGCGTATCTTGGGACGAACGTGGCCGACGGCGTCGCCGAGGGGCTGGCGACGGCGACGGGCATAGGCACGGAGTTCGGACGGATCGCGGAGCTGGTGCGGCGGGCGGAGCCGGAGGAGACTCCGCTCCAGGTGCGACTGCGCACGTTCGGGCGCGGGCTCGCCGTGGGCTCCGGGGCGCTCGTGGGGGCGGTCTTCGTGCTCGGCCTCCTCCGCCGGGTGCCTTTCCTGGAGATGCTCTGGTCATCGGTGAGTCTCGCGGTGGCCGCGGTGCCGGAAGGCCTGCCTGCGGTGGTCACCGTCGCGCTCTCCCTGGGCGTACATCGGATGGCCAAGCGGAAGGCGATCGTCCGCCGCCTGGCGGCCGTCGAGACCCTCGGCTGCGTCACGGTGATCGGCTCGGACAAGACGGGCACCTTGACCGAGGGGCGGATGACGCTCGTCGAGGTCGAGGGCGACCCCGCCCGCGTGCTCCGCGCGGCCGTGGCCTGCTCCACGGCGCGCCTGATCGAGAAGGACGGCAGGGTGGAGGTGGCGGGCGACCCGATGGAGGGCGCGATCCTGCTGGCCGCGCGCGCGCACGGGATCGACCCCGCCGCGCTCGAGATCGAGGAGCCGGTGCTCACGCTGCAGCCCTTCGACCCGCGCCGGAAGCGCATGGCGATCATCCGCCGGACGCCGTCGGGCCCCCGCGCCTACGTCAAGGGCGCGCCCGAGGTGGTGATGGCCGGCTCGCCCGAGATGCTCGCCCGTGTGGAGGTGCTCGCGCGGCGTGGTCTCCGCCTCCTCGCGGTCGCGGAGGGGCCCGATCCCGAGGTCGGCCTGACCTTCCTGGGCCTGCTCGCCTTCCGCGATCCGCCGCGGGCGGAGGCGAAGGAGGCGGTGGCGGCCTGCCGCCGGGCCGGGGTGCGCCCGATGATGATCACGGGGGACAACGCGCGGACGGCGATGGCGATCGCGACGGAACTCGGGATCGCGAAGGCGGAGAGCGAGCTCGCGACGGGGGCCGACCTCGAGCGCTGGGACGACGCGGAGCTGCTGCGCCGCGTGGACGGGCTCTCGGTGTACGCGCGGACGACGCCGGAGGACAAGCTGCGGATCGTGCAGGCCTGGAAGGCGCGCGGCGCGGTGGTGGCGATGACGGGCGACGGGGTGAACGACGCCCCCGCCCTGAAGGGGGCGGACATCGGGGTGGCGATGGGGAGGTCGGGGACCGACGTCGCCCGCGAGGCGTCCGCGATGGTGCTGGCCGACGACAACTTCGCGACCCTGGTGGCGGCGGTGGAGCAGGGCCGGGTGATCTACGAGAACATCCGGAAAACGACACTCTACCTGTTGAGCGGCAACGCGGGCGAGATCCTGGTGATGGCGGTCGCCCTGCTCGCGGGGCTGCCGCTGCCGCTGCTGCCCATTCATCTGCTCTGGATCAACCTCGTGACGGATGGCCTGCCTGCGCTCGCGCTGGCGACGGACGCGCCCGACGGCGACGTGCTCGCCCGGCCGCCGCGCAAGGCGGGGGAACGAATTGCAGACCGCGATTTCCTGACCTGGATGCTCTTGAGCGCGCTGATCACGGCGGCCTGCCCGATCGGGGCGTTCATGTACGGGTTGGAGACGGTGTCGCTCGAGGTGGCGCGGACCTACGCGTTCACGGTGCTGGTGGCGTCTGAGGCGCTGCGGGCTTTTGCGCTCCGGAGCCGGACGCGGATGCTGCCCCAGATCGGGATCGGCAGTAACCTGCGGCTGGTGGCGGTTTCCGTCCTCACGATCGGCATGCAGGCGCTGGCGCTGACTTGGGCGCCGCTGCGCGACTTCCTCCGGATGACGCCGATCACCTGGCAGGCCGCGGGTGTGCTTGGCCTGCTCGCTCTGGTGCCGATCACGGTCCTGGAACTCTGGAAACCCCTCCGCCGCTGCTTCGGGGCTGCATCGTGAGAGGGACGTGGCACCTTCCACGAGATCGCGGAATATTCCGCGCCGGCCCTGCAGTTCCGTGGCGGGGAGCATTCTGGCCGTCGGTTTGCTCAAAGCAAGGTCATAGAGATTAGGGTGCAATGACATGTTCGAAAGGATCGTAATCCCGTTGGACGGCTCGGCGACGGCCGAACGGGTGCTCTCGCAGGCGGCCCGGCTCCTCAGGCGGCACGATTCCGAAATCCTGCTGGTGCGCGCCGTCTTCGTGCCCCCCTCGTTGGCGCGGATCGACACGGCGAAGCTGCAGGCGGCGGAGGTCAAGGCGGCGGAGGACTACCTGGAAGAGACGTCCGAGCGGCTGCGCCTGCAAGGCATCCGCGCGAAAACCAAGATCGTGAACGGCCCGGCAGCGGACGCCATCCTTGATGCCGCGCACGCGGAGAAGGGCACGCTGATCGCGCTGGCGACGCACGGACGCACCGGCCTGGGCCGCTGGATGCTGGGCAGCGTGGCGGAGAAGATCGTCCGGGCAAGCGACCTGCCGGTCCTGCTCCTGCATTCGTTCCGGCCCGAATCGAAGGGTCCGCCGGTCCCGGTGGGCGACGGGCTCACCCCGTTCCGCCGCATCGTCGTCCCGATGGACGGCAGCAGGAACGCCGAGGCGATCCTGCCGGCCGCGGAGCAGTTCGCCAGCCTCTTCGAGTCGGAGGTCCTGATCGTGCACGTTGCGCCTGCCGGGGAGCCCGAGGCGGGCCCCGAGTTGGAGGCGACGGTGGCGCGCCTGTCGAAGGCGGGCCTCAAGGCCAAGAGCCTGCGCCTCGAGGGCGATCCCGCGGGCCGCATCCTGGACGCGGCGGAGTCGGAGAGCGCTGATCTCATCGCGATGACGACGCACGGCCGCTCCGGCGTGAGTCGCTGGATCCTGGGCAGCGTGACGGAGCGCGTGCTCCGCGCATCCACGATCCCGCTCCTGATCGTGCGGTCGGCCGTCGACGAGAAGCCAAACGCGTAGCGCGGGCGGATGACGATCCTGCTCTTCGTCTCGAACGCGGCCGTCATCGTGCTGGCCGGGACGAACCTGTCCCGCTACGGGAACGTCATCGCCGAGCGGAGCGGCCTGGGCCGGACCTTCGTGGGACTGGTCCTCACCGCATCGATTACGTCGCTGCCGGAACTGGTCACCGGCTTCTCGTCCGTCGTGCTCCACGACGCGCCCGAGGTCGCGGTGGGCGACATCGTCGGCAGCCTCGCCTTCAACCTCCTTCTGTTCGTGCTGATCGATGCGCTGGCCCCCGCCGGGAGCCCCGCGCCCGACTTCCGCTCGGGGCACGCGCTCCTGCTGGGCGGGGGCGCGCTGGGAATGCTGATCGTCGGGGCCGGGCTGGCCTGGTCGCGGGCGCTGCCGGGGCTCGGCCGGGTTGGCGCGACGACCCCCGTCCTCGCGGCCCTCTATCTCGTCGTGCTGCGATGGGTCTACGTCCGGAGCCGCCCTGCAGATGCTCCAGGGCCGGAACCGGACGGCATTCCGCTGCGCAAGGCGGTCGGCCTCTACGCGGCGAACGCGGCCCTCGTCGTCATCTCCGCGGGCTTCCTCCCGAAGCTCGCCGTGGACCTTGCGGACCACACCGGCCTCGGTCAGTCGTTCGTCGGAGCGGCGCTCGTGGGTGCCACCACCTCGCTCCCCGAGCTCGCCGTCACCGTGTCGGCGGTCCGGCTCAAGGCGGTCGATCTGGCCGTCGCGGGCCTGCTCGGGAGCAATCTCTTCGACCTGCTGATCCTGGCGGTGGACGACGTCGCGTACGCGCCCGGCCCGCTGCTCGGGGCCGTCTCCACGGCGCACCTGGTGCCGCTGCTGACAGCGCTTGTGATGAGCGGGGTCCTGGCGGTCGCGGCCGGCGTGCGCGCCTGGCCGGCTCGGACGCGGAGGTTCCCGGTCGCCTCGATCCTCTTGGTGGCTCTCTACGTCGCGCACTTGGTCGTAATGTACGTCCGGCGGCCTAACGGATGAAGCGGTCGACAGGGTCGCTCCCCGGGCCGACGGGTTGAGGCAAGAGAGGGGAACCGTTTGGGAAGGGGCTAGGTCAGGGGTTCGGGATTCCGGAGATTTCCTTCAGGGCCGAGAAGAAGACTTGGATCCTCTCCTGGGATGGAACGGTCAGTGCATGCACCTGCTTCCCAGCCTTGGAGGCCCTGGCTCTTCTGAAGGCGTGCGCGTCAGGAGAGCCGTCATGCATGAGGAACCAGCCAGAAGAAAGCGATCGCGACCAGGGTGGGAATCAGCGCGCCCCCGAGCAGCCCCAGAGGACTGATGCCCTCATCACCGAAAACCCTGGCCTCCTTCAAGATTCCGGCCCCGGCCGGATTGGGTGCATTGGCGATCACCGTGAGACCTCCGCCAGTCACCGCTCCCGCCACCAGCGCGTACTTCAACTCCGGTGAAATGCCCTCGACCAGCGATCCGAGGTAGGTCAGCGCGGCGTTGTCCGTGATCGCCGTCAGCGCCGTCGCCCCGAAGAAAAGGGCCGAGCCGTTGAGCGCCTGGATGAGCGGCCGCAGCCAGTATTCCTGGAGCGATCCCATGGTCACGAGGCCCGCAAGAAAGAAGCCGACCAGCAGCCCTTCCTTGAGCTTCAGCGCTTCCTGGTGCTCCTTCGTCGCCGTGACCATCCCCAGGAAGATCATGAAGACTCCGAAGAAGACGTCGGGATGGTGGGCAAATCCCACCACGGCGGCGAGGAAGCCCAGGTGCAGGACGGTCAGCCAGGCCGGGATCTTCCCGCTCTGCTCCGGCGCGCTTTCAATGGATTCCAGTTCCTTTTTGAAATACAGCGCGAAGGCGACCGTGGACACCACACAGGACGCCGCGGCCCTCCACCCGAAGGTCTTGGCCATGAACGCCGTGTCCCATTGCCACTTGCCCGCCACCATGAGGACGGGCGGAGCGGCGAAATTCGTCAGTGTCCCCCCGATCGAGACGTTCACGAAAAGCAGGCCCAGCGTCAGGTAGGCCAGCTTGCGGCTGATCTCCCGGTCGAAGTAGCGCCGCTTGAGGACCAGGGCCAGCAGCGTCATCGCCGCAGGCTCGGTGATCAGAGAGCCCAGGAGGGGGCCCACCGCGAGCGAAGCCACGTAGAACGTGAAGCCCGGCTTTCCGGGAATCAGCCTCGCCACCGTGAGGATCAGGTTCTCGGCCAGGCGCACCACCGGACGCGTCGCCGCCACCACCATGACCACGAGCACGAACTTGGGCTCGGTGAAGTTCAGACTCTCGATGTGCTCCACCGCTGAGTGGAACGAGCCCTGGGTCGCCACGATACCGGAAAATAGAGCGGCCGCCCAGACGCCGAAAACCACCTCCGTCTCCGCCATGAAGTGAAGGAGGTTCTCCTGGAGGGATCCCTCGGGGTAGCGATGCGCCCAGTGGGCGAAACGCTTCACCAGGAAGGTGTGAAGCACCGCGAGGGCGAAGAAGACGGTCGCCATCACCTCCATCGAGTTCGGTTTCATGAGCGCTCTCCGCGGACGTAGGGCCGGGACTCCGGGACGGGGACCCGCTGCGGCGCCCCTCGGGAACAGAATCGATCAGCGCATCGGAAGCCTGCCCCAACCGGCTCTTTGTATCCCATCCGAAGGAGTTCCGCAAAGACTTCAGGCATTCCGCGAAGCCGGAAATTCAGGTACGAGGACCTGTCCTTGCATCCAGCTGAAACACCCTGCAAAGGGAGATGACCTCTGCAACCCCAGCGGTACCTGCGCCTGCTCTTGGGAGAAGATCTTGATGCGAAGCATGGCTGCATGCACGAAGCCCGGTATTTTTGGGTCCCACGAAACATGCAGTCAGATTTGTTTCCCCTTTGATTCCGAGGATCGATGCACTAAACTGCGGAAGCCATGCGCTGGATGAAGAAGACCGGCCTCAACCCCGTGATGCTGCTGATCGCAAGTCTTCTTCTGACCGAACCTGCACACACTGCATTCCTGGCACCCGACGATGCCCCACCTGCCCGTGTGGTCAATGCCACCTCGGTCGCGTACGCACCCACATCCCTGCCCTCAACGCAGTCCCGGGCCGAAAGGTCCCGGGTCTCTGCTGCACGGAAATCCGAGAAGCGTGGGGCGTGGAGCAGCTGGGGGCGAGGCCGTCGATCCGGGCACAAGGGTCACCAGGAAATCGTCCCTTCAAGTCGTCCGATCGCCGCTGAGTTCAGGCTCGCCTTTTGTTCCGAGTACACCAAGCCCGATTCCCTCCGGATCTACCTCCCCGGCACACCGCATAACCATCGAACCCCACCGGCCTAGCCCTCCGTAGACATCTGTCCGGAACGGCGCCTCTTTCGCCGTTCTGTTCACCTTCCCTCTCGATTTCAGGAATCAGGGTTCGTCTATGATGCAAGAAACTCCTTCAGGCCCACCCTCGCAAGAGCCTGGACCCTCGGGTTTCGGTGGGTGCGCTCTTGTCATGTTCCGGATGCTCGTGGGTCCGGGACTTAGCTTCGTGGCCGGGGCGTTCCTCATCAAGGACAAAGCCAAATTGGGTTCGATCTGGGATTTAGTCTTCTTGGGTTCGGTCGCCGCCACGATCGGAGCCGCCTTGCTTACCCCGGAAGAGCTCTCCACGCAGCCGCTGAAGCCCGGGGAGGCGGCGCCGCTGAGCCGATCCAGATACATCACCCTTACCCTTGCCCTCGCCGCAGCCTGGTTCTGCTTCGCGCATTTTGTCGCTCCGAGACTTCTCTGAACCCGAAAGAAGGCGTGTACATGCCGTCATCACGCAGGCGTGCCGGTGGGGGACACTTGGGTCCTCCTCCCATCCCCCCCGGCACGTCCTGCGCCGTTGGTCACCTGCTCAGCCTTGTCATCCTCCGATCCACCTGAGCCCCTGCTAAAAGGACACGCACATGGCTTGGACCAAAGAACGTCTTGAAGAGGTCGTCAAGGAGCGTCTTGCGGGAATGAAGCTCGTGGTCGTCGCCAACCGGGAGCCCTACATCCATGTCCGTGAGGGTGAGGAGATCAAATGCGTCGTTCCGGCGAGCGGCCTGACCACCGCGCTGGATCCGGTCATGCGGGTCTGCCACGGCGTGTGGGTGGCCCACGGGAGCGGTGATGCGGATCGGGAGATGTCTGACGAGAAGGGGCGTATCCAGGTGCCCCCCGGCGACCCCCGCTACACCCTCCGGCGCGTCTGGCTCACCAAGGAGCAGGAGCAGGGCTATTACTACGGCTTCTCCAACGACGCGCTCTGGCCGCTCTGCCATATCGCGCATCAGCGGCCGAAATTCGACACGGCCGATTGGGAGGAGTACAAGAAGGTCAACCAGCTCTTCGCGGACACGATCCTGGACGAAGTCGGCGACGGGCCGGCCATCGTCCTGATCCAGGATTACCACTTCGCGCTGCTCCCCCGGATGCTCAAGACGGCGCGCCCCGACCTCATCGTCGTCCAGTTCTGGCACATCCCCTGGCCCAATCGAGAAGCCTTCAGGATCTGCCCTTGGAAGCAAGCCTTGCTCGACGGACTCCTGGGCAACGACATCCTTTCGTTTCACATCCAGCACCACTGCAACAATTTCCTGGATGCCGTGGACCGCCTCATGGAGGCGCGCGTCGACATGGAACTGTTCTCCGTCACCCGGGGCGGGCACACCACCCTGATCAAGCCGTTCCCCATCAGCATCGATCCAGAGACCGTGGCCGCCCAGGTAGGGGGCTTCACCCCTTCCACAGATCGCGCCCTCCGAAAGCGTTTCCGCCTGGGGAAGCAGCGCTTGATCGTCGGGGTGGATCGGGTCGACTACACGAAGGGCATCCCGGAGCGCCTCCGAGCCGTGGACCGGCTGCTGGCGCTGCACCCGGAGTTGCGCGGAACGTTCACCTTCGTGCAGGTCGGCGCCCCCAGCCGGACGCATATCCCGGCCTACCGGCGGCTCAACGAGGAGGTGGACGCGCTGGTCGAGTCGATCAACTGGAAGCACGGCCAGGGGCACTGGAAGCCGATCGTCTATCTCAACGAACATCATGGTCCTGAAACGCTCTATCAGCTCTATCGCTCCGCAACGGCCTGCGTGGTCAGCTCCCTTCACGACGGCATGAACCTTGTGGCGAAGGAGTTCGTGGCGGCGCGCTCGGATCTGCGAGGCGTCCTGCTCCTGTCCCGCTTCACGGGCGCCAGCCGCGAGTTGACGGAAGCCCTCCTGATCAACCCCTATGCGGTCGACGAATTCGCGGAAGCCCTGCACACAGCCCTGACCATGCCCGAAAGCGAACAGGAAAGCCGCATGCTCCGGATGAGGGAGAAGATTTCTGACAACAACGTCTATCGGTGGGCCGGCATGCTGATCTCCGAGGCTGTAAAGCGAGGGAAGGCCGTCCGATGACGCCCCCCCTCGCAGGCATCGTCGAAAGGCTCCGGGGGACCTATGCCGGGGGTTACCCCCTCCTGCTCCTTTTTGACTACGATGGGACCCTGTCCCCGATCGTAAACCACCCCGCTCAAGCCGCGCTTCCGCCGGCGACCCGAGACCTCCTGGAACACCTGTCCCGCCTCCCCTTTGTTCGTATCGGCGTTCTGAGCGGCCGAAGTCTTGCCAACGTGAAGGAGTGCGTCGGGCTGCCCGGCCTGGACTATGCGGGGACAGGAGGACTTGAATGGGAGATCGATGGGGAATGCTGTGTTCACCCCGGCGCCATCGAGGCGATGCCGCTCCTGCATCAGGCGGCCGAAGAACTCAGACCGATCGCTGAAACCTTTCCCGGTGCGTGGATCGAGCGGAAGCCGCTCGCCTTTACGGTGCACTACCGCGCGGTTGCCGCACTCGATACGCCTGCCTGCACACGCCATGTCGAGCAGATCTTGCTCCCGCACGCACGGAAACTGAGGGTCACCCACGCGACCGCCGCCTTCGAGGTCTCTCCCCAGCTGGATTGGAGCAAAGGATCCGTCATCCGCCTCATCCATGAGGCGCTGCCCCCGGACGCCGGCGTGCTCTACGCGGGGGATTCCGCGGGGGACGTCGAGGC
Organism: uncultured Planctomycetales bacterium; assembly: GCA_964619955.1. Taxonomy (GTDB): domain Bacteria; phylum Planctomycetota; class MHYJ01; order MHYJ01; family JACPRB01; genus JACQFK01. Next base: position 30,684 of record CAZUJF010000044.1, on the reverse strand, counting down.
CATGCGGGTGACCGCCGAACTGGGAGGGGTCACCCTGGGCGTGGGCGCCGAAGCCCCCTCGATCTCATCCCATTTCCTTCCCGACCCGCCAACGCTCACTTCCCTGCTTCAAGACCTGCTCCGGGAGCTTGAAAATCAGGATCCCTGCAGATGAAGCGCAGCTTGTTGAAATCCTGGCGCTCCTGGAAGAACAGGTTCCAGACCTGGTTTCGCTCCGTGAGCCTGGACTACGAACGGTATTCGTCACGATCCTATGTCGCTTGGAGACCCTATGTTGGAGAGACCCCGTCCATGATCCCCACCCCACCAAGACCCGAAGCCAACGAACCCGTGCCGGCCTCGACCGGCGCCCCCGCCTGGCATGAAGACCTGGACATCTACCAAGTGCACGTGCGGACTTTCTTCGACTCAAACAACGACGGCATCGGGGATCTGCGCGGCCTGACGGAGAAGATCGGGTACATCCGCGACCTCGGAATGGGGGCCGTCTGGCTCCAACCCTTCTTCCCCAGCCCGCTCCAGGATGGCGGCTATGACGTCAGTGACTTTCGGAACATCCATCCCGACCTCGGCACCCTGGATGATTTCACGATCTTCATCACGAAGGCCCATGCGGCCGGCCTGCGTGTGCTGATCGACTTGGTCGTCAACCATACGAGCCGGGAGCATCCGTGGTTCAAATCGGCCCGGCTCGGGCCCGGAAGCCCCTTCCACGACTACTATGTCTGGAGCCCGACCTCTGACCGTTATGCCCAGGCCCGGACCATCTTCCCGGACACCGAATCCTCCAACTGGACCCTGGAACCCTCCTGCGGCCTCTACTATTGGCACCGCTTCTACGACCACCAGCCGGATCTGAATTACAACAATCCCAAGGTCCAGGAGGAGGTGCTCGACATCGCCCGCTTCTGGCTCGATCTGGGTGTGGACGGCTTCCGGGTGGATGCGGCCCCCTATCTCTTCGAGCGGGAGGGAACCAACTGCGAGAATCTCCCGGAGACGCATCAGTTCTTCAAGAGACTGCGCCGGCTGCTCGACGGCTACCATCCCCCCCGGATCCTCCTGGCGGAGGCCAACCAGAAGGTCCAAGACCTGATGGCCTTCTTCGGGCAGGGCGATGAATTCCAGATGGCCTTCCATTTCCCGCTCATGCCCCGGCTGTTCATGGCCGTGCACCAGGAGAGCGCGCAACCCTTGATCGAGGTGCTCTCCACCATGCCGAAACTTCCGGACGGCTGCCAGTGGGCGATGTTCCTGCGCAACCACGACGAGCTGTCTCTGGAGATGCTTTCGGAGGAGGATCGGGCCTACATGTTGTCGGCATATGGGGCGGACCCCTCGATGCGCTTCAACCTGGGGATACGTCGCCGCCTTTGGCCGCTGATGATGGGAGGACGCCGCCAGATCGAGCTGCTCCACGGGCTCATCCTTGGGCTGCCCGGCAGCGCGGTGTTCTACTACGGGGACGAGATCGGCATGGGGGACGATCTCCAGCTCGGCGAGCGCTTCCCCGTGCGCACGCCCATGCAGTGGAGCCCGGAGCGAAACGCGGGCTTCTCGGGGGTGGAAACTTCCCGCATGACGGTCCCCGTCGTCCGGATGGCCGAATACCATTACGCGGGTCGAAACGTCGAATCACTCGACCGGGTTCCGACCTCCTTTCTGAACTGGTTCCGGCGCATGATCAAGACCCACCGCGCGGTGGGGGCCTTCCGCAGCCGCGAAGCCCGGCTGGTGGAATGCGACAACGCGCACATTTTCGCCTTCGAAAGGGAGAAGGATGGAGAAACAGCGCTGTGCGTGTACAACCTTTCCAGGTTCGTCCAGCCCGTCACTCTGAAACTCGGAGCCTGGCGCGGCGCCTCTCCGGTGGAAGTCATCGGCGGGCAGGCTTTCCCCCCGATCGGATCGGACCCCTATTTTCTCACCCTCGGTCCCCATTCCTTCCTCTGGTTCAGATTACGGACCACGATCAAATGAAGGACATGAGGTAAGCAGGGTGCTCGAGCAACACCTCACCAAGGCCCGTCTGATGTTCGCCTCCTGGATCGTGCGCCATCCACGCTCGATCCTGGCGTGGACCGTCGTCCTTTCGTGCGTGGGCGCGGCACTGCTGCTGCGCTTTCGCATCGATCCGGACATCGCCTCGCTTTTCCCCAAGGGCGACCCCACCCTCCGGCTGACCCGTCACCTCCAAGGAGACTCCCCTCCCAGCCGGACGCTCTTCATTGTGTTGCGGGGTGAGGACCCGAAAGCCCTTGAGGACGCGCTTCCGAAGATCGTGGACGCCCTCCGTTCCTCCCCCTTTCTCGCCCGCATCGTCGCCACACGGCAGGAGTTTGCGGGGTCCCGCTACGACTGGGTCCGGGCGGCCCCCATTCACCACCTCGACGAAACCTCTCTTGGAAAGCTCGAGCATCGTCTCATGGGTCCTGAACGCAAGGGGGAACTCGAGGCTTTGGTCCGACGCATAGCGGGGGACCCCCTAACCGGCAAGGAATTGGCTTTGCGGGATCCCTTGGGCTTGCGATGGATCCTGGAGGAGGCCGCTGAAACCCTGTCGCGTCGTTTTCCGGTCCCGCTGCTCCCCGGGTCGCCTTATCTGGTCGTGGAACGCCCGGCGCTGGCGTTTCTCCGCGCCGTCGGAACAGAAGACGCGTTCAACACCCGCTTCACCCGGGAGCTTCTGGAGGACGTCCGGTCCCGACTGAAACCGTTCCCGATCCGGGTCGAGCTGGCCGGAGGATACGTCAGCACCCACGCCAACGCGACCGCCATGCGAGCGGACATGATCCATCAATCCGTCAGCTCATCGGTCCTCGTGCTCCTCTTTCTGACACTTTTCTCGAGAAAGCTCCTGACGCCGTTCCTTCTCATCCTCCCGGTCGGACTGTCCATCCTCCTGGGCCTTTCGCTGGGACAAACGATTCTGGGGCCGCTCACCCCCCTGGTGGTGAGCGCTTCGGCAATCCTGGTGGCGCAGGGGATCGATTTCCCCGTCCATTTCTACTCCAGATACCGTCAGGAACGAGCGGACCTGGGTCCCAAGCACGCCCTGCTTAAGACTCATCTCTCGCTGGGCCGTCCCTTCCTGGGGGCTGCCGGAACCACCCTCCTTGCCTTTGCCGCCCTCGGGCTCAGCCGCTTCCCGGGCTTTCGACAGTTCGGCATCGTCCTGGCTCTGGGATTCGCGCTGTGTCTGGTCGCTTCCTTGACGCTCCTTCCCGCTCTTCTGGCACGCTGGGACCGCTTCATTCTCCGGCCGAAAGCCCCCGTTCCCCTCCTCCTTCGCCTGGCCGCATCAGCCTTCGCCGGGAGGACCGGGCTCCTGCTGGGAGGCGGGACGATCATCATTACCCTTGCCGCCTGGATGCTCGTGACGGCCACAGGAATTCGCATCGACCTCGACGTCCGTAATTCGATGCCGCCCGGCGACCCGGGCTTGGAGACGATTCGACGCCTCGAGGCAGATCTCGGCGTTTCCATGACCCCCGTGTTCGCGCTGGTCAATGCGTCGACGCCCCAGAAAGACCTCGGTTCGCAAGTTGCCCGCCTGGTCGAGCAGGGCGCGGTCGCGGCCGCCGACGGCATCCACTCCCTCCAGCCCTCCCCTGAATCGGAGGCACGAGTCGTACGCTTTCGAAAAGCAACCGAACACTGGGTCGAGGAAACCCTGGTCGAGATGGCCGCGGTGGGGCTGCGTCCCGAAGCATTCCGCAAGGGACTCCTGGCGTGGCAGGAAACGCTCAACGCTCCGATGCCGCAGTGGACAGACCCGGCGTTCGCCGAACTCCGGCGGACCCTGGCTTACGACGCGGGACACACCCGGTCTTGGGTGCTCACTTTGTTTCCTCGATCCTCGCTGTGGACTCCGTCGGATAGATCCCATTTTGACCGGGGGGTGCGCGGCGTGTTGGGTCGGGAGACACAGTTCTTCAGTGCGTTCCATCTTCCCGACCACTATGGACGCGCCCTTATGGAGGACCTTGTCCGCGTATCCACGGCGTCCTTGCTGGGCATCGTCCTCCTCAGCCTTCTGATCCTCCGCCATCCTGCGAAGGCCGCAATGGCGCTCGTCCCCGGATTCGTCGCCATCGGCACGGCTCTCGCGGTCTGCGTGCTCCAAGGAGGAACGGTCAACCTGATGAACATGGTCGCCTTTCCGATCGTCCTTGGGATCGGGGTGGACAGCGGCTTCCACTACGTCTGCTGGAGCCAAGAAACCGGTCGCTCTGATCCGCAGGAAACGCTTCTCGGGATCGGCCCCGGAGTCTGGGGTTCCACGGCAACGACCCTTCTCGGATTCGGCTCCATCACCTTCTCGAAAGTTCCGGGCCTCTCGTCCATGGGCCTCCTGGTCGCCGCCGGTGCCATCGGTAGTTGCGCCGCGACGTTTCTCCTGCTTCCGCTCCTGTCGGGATCAAATCCCAAGATGAGGCTTCCGGGGGATCAATAGACATCAGTCCCACGCGCCACCGCCTTGTTCGGAGCCACGATGGAAAGCACCTCGTCCAGACGTCCGTAAACGACGTGTTTCGCCGCGTTCCTCACGCGATCGCTCTTGGGTTGAAAGGCCACGGACAGGCCTGCCGCGCGCAGCATCCCGACGTCGTTCTCGCCGTCGCCCACCGCCAATACGTCGCGTGCCCGGATTCCCATCCTATCGACGAGGAAGCGAAGGGTATTGAGCTTGTCATAGGCTAGGCGGCCCTGGCGATTGCCGCGCATCGTCGGCGCGAGCGTGACCCTTCCGGTGGCCTTGCCGCGGCGGTACTCGAGGACGTTCGCAAGCGCCAGGTCGGCGAAGACTCGACGGCGGACGGTTTCCGCCGCCACATGGTAGCTGTCGGTCACCACGGCCACGCGAAAGCCCAGCTTACGGAGGCCGACCACCGTTTCAACCGCCCCCGGCGTGAGCGGGAGCTCGCGTGCCGTCCGCTCGAAGATTTCCCAAGGAACCCCGCGGAAGATCCGGGCGATCTTTCGGGTCCGCGACTCTGCTGATATGTCATATCGGTCCAGGTACTGCGCGAGCGCCTGTTCATGGCCCGTCCGGTGCGCCAGCTCCTGGATGAAGCGGCCCTGAAGCAGGGTTCCATCCATGTCGAAGAGCGCCAATCGCTCGATGTCCCCGATCCGGGAAAGGGAGTGTTCCACTCCCGCCCGCCTCATGGTTTCCCGCTCGTTCGCCTGCCGCGCGAAGGACAAACGAAGCCGCCCGCACGCCGCCGCGCGCTCCATGATCGTCCGCGCGACCTGCATGGCCATCTCACCCAAGGCGTCCAAATCCTGGCTCTCGTGATCAATCCGCCCGATATCCACCTCCACCACGCGCGCCCCCAGCACCACCGCGTCGATAAGAAGCCCGACATCCACCCCGTAATCGTTCTCGAAGGACAGGTTTTCCAGCAGCTCGCGGCGCGCCGCGATGATTCCCCCCAGGGGCTGCTCCATACCGGCGAGTTCCGGGAAGTACGTCCGCAGCAGCGGCCGCGCCGTCAGAACCGTGACCCGTCCTGCCCGGCGGGAGAAACGGGCCTTCACGAAGTCCGCCGCTCCCGACGTCACCGGATCCGTCATGAGCGCCACCAGATCGTCCTCGAGATCGGCCAGGTCTCCGTCGAGATAGAGCAGGGTTCCATGCCTTGTGGCTCGGAGACCGTCCTCCATCGACGCGCCCTTGCCCAGCAGCGTGCTGGTGATGACCCGCGCGCCCGCGGCCTCCGCCAGCTCGGGCGTGTTGTCGATCGAACCATCGTCGACCACGACGACCTCGGCGACTTTGGGGCTTTCAAGGATCAGCCGTACCACGGACTGGATGCGTTTGGACTCGTTGAGCACCGGGATGATCACGGAGACGCGATCGTCTCCGGGCGCCGGGGGCCAGGGCCTTTCCGGGGCGCCTCGGCGTCCTGCGAAGTGCACGGTTCCCGAGACAGCTTTGCGCGAGCGTCCCATGGGTCCGTTGTAGTCCCCGGAGATCCTTAACACAACCCACAATCAAGCTTCTCCCTGGAATTCGCGCCAACCCTCAAGACGATGCTCTCGGATCTCGTCGCCCGGGGGGCTTGTGGCTCGGTTCGTCGCAGTTTCGTCAGCGACTCTCAGATGGGGTCCCTTCGGTAAGTCGTGGCGAACCATTCCAGACGGCCTTGGAGGTCCTCCAGGCGGCCGAGCAACTGGGACCCGCCTTTGATCCAATCTACAGGACTCTCAGCGTCCAGTCCGCCTTTTTCACCCGCTACGAGGCCCGGCAGGCCATCTTTGAGCTTGGAGACAAGCCGGAGGCCCTGATCGGGGATAGCGTCGACAAACGGGCTTGGAAGGGCTACCAAGCGGATCTAGCTCGCGTTCGTCCGGTCGACAGAGCCGACGACTACCAGCGCCTCAGAGTACGCACGGGCTGCAAGAGCCTCCGCGCGCTTGCTCGTATTGCGGGTGAGGACTGGTCGCGCGTTGCACGGGCGCTGAAAGTCCTAGAGCTGCCTGCTCCCGTGCTCGATTACCTCCGCGCACATGACGCCCCCCAGCTCTCCAGCTACTTCTCGGAAAGGCGACTCCGCCAACTTCTGACCCTGAAGGACCCCAAGAGGATTTTGAAGCGGTTTCGGGGATTGCTCAAGGAGCTCCGTCCGGACGCCGCGACAGCCTAACCACTCCAATGGCACGCCGCCCATTGGGGCGAGCGTTTGTTCTTTGAAAATCAGGAAGCTCGAACGGACCTATGTCAGCAGGACCGGTAGTATCGGTCTATCCACGCAGCCTGAATTTGAAGTACTGGACCAGGTCGGAGCCCCTCGCCCCTTTTCCAGCGCCCCCTCGGGGTCGCCGTCGAGGGGCTCCCCTGGCTCTCCAAGGCCCTCACAGAAATATTTGGCAATCCCTTCCTAACCGTCTCTCACGTTATGGGAGACGTTGTGGCCCGGCGACATCCTGCGGGAGTGGAGAACTCGCAGCGTCGCCGCTTTCCGGCACCGGTTCCATAAGGGCGCTGCACGCGGGGGGTCACGGGACACCGCCTTCCGCACGCAGCGCACGCCTCAACTCCGTACAGGCCTGAGTGGCACGATCTTCGGATCGTGATGCGCTCGGGAGTCCTGGGACTTGAGGCCAGAACCGGCCAGGCTGCAAGGGCATCCCATTTCAACGTAGTCGCCCGTCTTTGGGGCTGATGGACCTGCCCGGTCCATCGGCCTGCGTCGGGTCGGGTCCCTTCTGCCACAAGGCAGCGGGGATCCGGCACGGCGCATGGGTGGCGAACGACATAGATCCGTCCGGGCACAAAGCAGGAGATCTGGTGGTCCGGGGAGGGGCTCGTGCCTCTTCCTGGCTCCTGCTCCGAGTCCCATGGCAATCCCGGGCTCGGTCACAAAGGCGGGGCCGCGCGTGGTCCCGAGGGGTTCCAGGCGTGCAGGAAACGGCGCCCAGCGCTGTTTCCTGCACGGGGTTACGCGGTGCTTCCCGAGAAATAGCACCGTCTTCCAAGGGTTTCGCTGCTTCGGCGCGGAATCCAGCTCTTAACAACCGCCGTATTCGCGCGATTCTGAAGGAGCCACCCCAACGGGCCCCTGGGGAAAATCTGCCGGAGGGTCGGACGTCGAAAGTCTGGAGGAGGAGGAAAAATGGCCGGTATATCGCGGATGAAGGACGAACTGCACGCCAGGCTCTGGTCGGCCCAGCAGCGCTGGTTCTCCCTGAAGGAGCAGGGGCTGACCAAGCATGATCTCAAGATGCAAGGCATCCGGGAGCGCGGGGACATGTTCTACGCCACCCGGGGGATCCTCTTCACGGGGACGACCCGCTTGGCCTACGAACAGGAGCTCAAGCGCTTCCTGGACCACGCCCACGCCCAGGGCAGGACGGACAATGCCCAGATCGACAAGAAAGATTTCCGTGCGTATATGGATGCAAGGATTGCCCAAGGCGGGGCCCGGACGGAGCTCAACAAGATCCGGGCCGCCATCGTCAAGTTCGGCGCGTTGTACGGCAAATGGGAGTCGTTTCATGCGGTTTCAAAGAAGCTGGGCGAGAAGATCCGGGAGCTTTCCCGGGCGGGCCAGCTCCGGGGCCCTGCCCGGCCGCACGTCAGCCCCGAGGTCCGGGCAGCCGTGATCGACCGGCTGAGGCACTTGGACGCGCTCGCGGAGGCCCGCAAAGGCGAGCCGCGAGGCTACGCCCTCGCGCTCGAACTCCAGAAGGAGGGCAGCCTGCGCTCGATCGAGGCGACGAGCCGCCTGACCCGGGAGTCGCTCCTGGGCCTGGAAGGTGAACAGGGCCGCATCGGGGTCCTCGGCAAGGGTGGCCGAGTGCGGACGCTGCTCATCTCCAAGGGGCTCTACGCGCGGATCGAGGAGCATTTCCGGCGCTCGAAGGCGGCCACCCTTGCCCCGCTCCGCGCGTACCAGGTCGCCGTTCGCCGGGCCACGCTCGCCGTGGGCGGCCAGGCCACCGGGACCCACGCCCACCGGCGCAGGTCGGCAGTCGAGATCAAGAACGCGAGGTACCGGGAGCATTTGAAGGAGGGCAAGACGACGCGGGAGGCCCGTCAGCTCGCGATCCAGGACACAGTCGAGCACCTGGGGCATTCACGGAACAGGAAGGATCTGGCGTTGGCCTATCTGGCTCAGTAGGACCCTCTGGCGACCTGAAATCAGGATTGATATTCTGGGGCACTTCGCAAGAACATGAAACAAGTCACCCTCCAATTCCATCGGACAGGAGCGAATCGGGGGACGATTCAAGTCCCGGTCCTTGCGGCCATTTCCTCTTCGATCAGCAAGAAGGCGCTTTCCGAAGTCCTCGCCTGGGTGCCTACCCTGAGGACACGCGGAGCAGAAGACGCTGATTGGAACTGGAAAGAGTTGCTCCGGGAAGTCAGGGAGCTCCAACGAGGCGGCCACGGCAAGTACGAAGGGTACGTCCTCCGCTGCCAGCGCCAAGTCCAAGCCCTCATGATCCTGGAGTCCGAACAGCATGGCAGCCGGATCACGGGCCATCCCCTCCTCTACCTGGAATACTTGGCGGTGGCGCCGTGGAACAGACCCGACGTGGGGAGGCCTCGTCGATTCTCGGGGTGTGGATTCTCCCTTCTGAAGTTCGCGGCTGAACGCAGCCAAGCCCTCGGCTACGGCGGTGTCTTGGGCCTGCACGCTCTGCCTGGCTCACACCCCTTTTACAGCGGAGCCGGCATGAAGGATTTTGGGCCGGATCCCCAGGAGGATGGCTTGCACTACTTCGAACTCCATGATTGAATGGCAGAAGATTCGATACTCGCAGGAAGGTTGTCGCATGGCGAACGTGCATGAATTCGGGAAACGGCTCCAGGCCTTGCAGGACAAGGGCTTGGAAGTTGAGGTCATCGGCCGGAAGGATCGCCTGCTCGATCTGAGGCGGAAGCTGGCCCTGGGCAGCTTTCTAAAGAGCCTGGTGCTGACGCATCAGGGTCATCCCCTCGTCATCTCCCTCATTGAAGCGCCGGAACTGAAGGGGGACCATGTCTCCTTCGGCCTGGCCCTCCGGGTTCCCATCGGGCGCAAGGGCCCGGCGCTCTCCAGAGCCGACAAGAACCACTTGGAATCCTTCCTGAGCACCGCCATCTCCGAGAGCAGCCGATCGGAGAAGATCGCTCCGTCTCGTGCTCGTCAAGCCTCACGTCCCCACCGGCGGCGGGCCTCGTCGGGTCATTGAGCTGCCAGCTCTCCGAATTGTCAGGGTTTGAGGAACCAGCCTTCCGAGACCCACCGGGCGGCCTCCTTCGGGGTGGGATCGAGCACACTGACCCAGCGCACCCCCGCCGGCGGTGCCTCCCCCGGCGCCAGCGGCGCGATCTTGAGTTCGAAGAACGCCTCGATCTCGGCCACGCAGAGATATTACGTGATGGATCCCCCCCTACGTTAGACTGCTCCGCATTCTGAGCGCCCCGGTTTGGAGGACCTCCTGATGAAAATCATCGCCGTTGCAAACCTCGCCCTCCTTTGGCTCGCCGCTTGCACGGCGGGATCGCCCTCGTCCGCCGCCGATGTCATCTACTCCGGCGGCGACATCGTCACGGTCCACGAGGCGCAGCCCGGCGCCGAGGCCCTGGCCGTCAAGGATGGGAAGATCCTGGCGGTCGGAAGCCGGGCGGACATCGAGCGCGCCCACAAGGGCGGCGCCACCCGCAGCGTGGACCTGGCCGGCCGGACGCTGCTGCCGGGCTTCGTCGACGCGCACAGCCATTTCAACATGGCGCTGCAGGTCTCCGGCTGGGCCAACGTTTCGTCGCCGCCGGTGGGCCCGGTCAAGAACATCCCGGAGCTCCTCGCCACGCTCAAGGCCCATGCCGGCAAGGCGGGGCAGCCGAAGGACGCCTGGGTGATCGCCTACGGCTACGATGCCAACGAGCTGGCCGAAAAGCGCGACCTGACCGCGGACGATCTCGACCCGGTTTCCCCGGCCGTCCCGGTGGTCGTCCTCCATGTCTCCAACCACGGAGCGGTGCTGAACTCCGCGGCGCTCAAACACTTCAAGATCCATGCCGGAACCCCCACCCCCGCGGGCGGCGTCATCGCGCGCAAGCCCGGCTCCCAGGAGCCCGCCGGACTGCTGATGGAGACGGCGTTCCTCCCGATCTTCGCCAGCATGCCGCAGCCGTCCGAGGAGGCGAAATTCGCCGCTTTCAAGACGGCACAGCTGGACTACGCCCGCAACGGCTACACGACCGCGCAGGAGGGGGCGACGCATTACGCCGATTACGAGCTGCTACGCAAGGCCGCGGAGCGGAAACTCCTTTTCATCGACGTCGTCGCGCTCCCGCTCATGACAGATCTCAAGGCCTTCTTCGGTGACAAGGCGGCCGTGTTCGGCTCCTACACCAACCGCCTCAGGCTAGGCGGCGTGAAGCTCGTCACCGACGGCTCGCCGCAGGGCCGGACCGCCTATTTCACGAAGCCTCATCTGACAGACGGCCCGACGGGGCAGAAGGACTGGCTCGGCGAACCCACGCTCCCGCAGGAGCAGTATTCGCAGCTCATCAAGACGCTCGTGGAGCGGAAGATACAGACCTACTCCCATGCCAGCGGCGACGCGGCGATCGACATGGTCCTCAAGGGCCTCGCCGCCGCGGGCGTGAAGGCCGCCGACGGCCGCCGCGACGTGGTCATCCACTCGCAATTCATGCGGCCGGATCACCTCGACCGCTACGTGGAGCTGGGCCTCTGGCCGTCGTTCTTCACGGCCCACGCCTTCTACTGGGGCGACGTGCACGTGACGAACCTGGGCGAGGCGCGCGCGTCCTTCCTCAGCCCGCTGGCGGCGGCGAAGGCGAAGGGCCTCCGCTTCTCGAATCACACGGACTACACGATCATCCCGCTCGACCCCGGGATGCCGCTCTGGAGCGCCGTCACCCGCCTCTCGCGCAGCGGCAAGGTCATCGGCCCCGACCAGCGCGTGGATGCCGCGACGGCGCTCAAGGCCCTCACGCTCGACGCGGCGGGGCAGTATCACGAGGACAAGGCCAAGGGCTCGCTCGAGCCCGGCAAACTCGCCGACCTCGTGATCCTCGACAAGAACCCGCTCAAGGTGCCGGCCGGGGAGCTCCGGACGCTCAAGGTCCTGGAGACGATCAAGGAAGGCGTGACGATCTTCCCGGCGCCTAAAAATTGATGCGCAGGCGCAGGCCCACGATCCACGCGGAGTCCACGCCCACGAGGAGCGTGTCCGCATACTGCAGGTCGGCGGCGAGCTCCACCGCAGGGGTGAGGGCCACGGAATAATAGGCCTCCCAGCGGCTTGCGGACTCCTCGATCACGCGTCCGCTCAGGATGCGCAAGTCGTCGATCTTCGTGTACCCGTACCCGATGCCAAAGCTGTCGTGGTCGCGGCTGGGAATCAGTCCGCGGCCGGCGATGCCGCCGCTGACAACCCAGCGCACCGGGTTCGTGTCCCGGTCTGCCGTAGCCGCCCGGAGGAAGACCCCGAACCCCTGAAGATCCGTGCGACCGTCACCGACATTGACCGGCTTTGCGGCCGGCTCCTCGACAAACAGGTACTGCCATCCGTTCCAGAAGACGTCCCACGAATCGTCCTCGAGCGGCACGGCGATCCCGTTCTCCCGGGTGACGAAGTCCCCGTTGAAATTGACGAAGTCGGTGCAGAAGGCGTACTGCCCGGTCAGCGACATGCCCCCGGGCAGGCCCCCGAGCCGGTATTGACCGCGAAGGGTGCTGGACCAGACCCAGCCCTCGTCCAGGTCGTCGAAGCCCGAGGTGGTCGATGAGTCTGCGGCGCTGTACACGCTGCTGCTCAGCACGACCCAGTCGTTCGGCATGACCAGCACGCCGCCCCCCAGGGTGCTGTAGGGGTTGAAGAGCGCCGTCACGGATGCGCTCAGGAAGGTGTGGCTCAGGAACTGCGTGTCCCCCCGCCCGCCCGCGAACTCATTGACGTCGCCGCCCAGCGTCGCGAACTTCCCGGCGAACACCCCGAAGTGCTTCGAAAGAAACTGCGTGTAGCGGAATTCCGAGATCGTGACCGCCAGGCCGTCGTCCACCTCGTCGGTGAGCGGGAAATACATGACGTCGTTCACCGGCAGCAGGGTGCCCGCGTCGCCGTTCACGGAGCCGCCGTAGCGGGACTCGGTGCGCAGCGTGACGAGGGCGCCGGGCAGGAGGCGCATGCGGTCAAGGTCGAAGTTGATCAGCGCCTCGAATTTCCCGCCGTATTTCCCCGTCTGGCGGTAGCCCCCATCGGTGACCGACTGGTAGACCTGCGTGAGCCAGAGCTCCGCTGAAAGGCCCTGCTTGGCCAGGGAGCTTCGCGCGCCGTCCCAGTCGTCGAAGAGGTACGCACGTGAGTCGAGGTCCCCGCCGTAGTCCCGGAGCGGCAGCAGGCCGGCGGGTTTGGGGTCGTCAGCCTGGACCGCCGCAGAGCACGGCGAGCAGACCGACAGCCCTGCTGCAAGGAGGAGGGGAATCAGGGAGGCAGACCGGCGCATGCTGAAAAACCGCTCCCAAACCTTCGTGAGGCGGGCTCATCCACAAGAGCTTGAACCCACTTGGTGGCACGACTATAGTGGGACCCTTGTCCCCTGTCAAATTCTGCCAGACTGGAGGCCTCCCCGTGAAATTGCTGCCGCTCCGCGCCGCCCAGGCGCTCGCCCTGACCCTGCTGCTCTGGGGCTGCGGAGCACACGGCGCCGTGCATCCCGGAGACGGCTCCGTGCTCCCCTTCCCGCCCACGCCGTCCGCCTCCACTCCAGGGCTGACGATGAAGGATTCCACCTACAAGAAGCGCATCGAACCGAGGCGCTTGCCCGCCGATGCGCCGAACATCCTGGTCATCCTCATGGACGACGTCGGACCTGCGACTCCGTCTACCTACGGCGGCGAGATCCAGACCCCGACCCTCAGCCGGGTGGCGAAGCAGGGCATCTCGTACAACCGCTTCCACTCCACGGCCATGTGCTCGCCCACCCGGGCCGCCCTGCTCTGCGGCCGCAACCACACCCGGGTCGGGAACGGCCAGATCGCCGCGATCGCCAACGATTTCGACGGGTTCAGCGGCATCATCCCGAAATCGTCGGCGACCGTCGCGGAAGTGCTGAAGCACTACGGTTACAACACGTCCGCTTTCGGGAAGTGGCACAACACGCCCGAGGAGCAGCTCACCAACAAAGGACCCTTCGAATACTGGCCGACCGGGTACGGCTTTGAGTACTTCTACGGCTTTCTGGCCGGGGAGGCCTCGCAGTACGAGCCGACGCTCGTCCGCAACACCAGCGCCGTGAACCGGCACGAACTCCACCGCAAGGGGTATCACCTCACGGACGACATCGCCGGGGACGCCGTCACATGGCTGCGGGAGCAGCGGGCCTTCGCCCCTGACAAGCCCTTCTTCATGTATTGGGCGCCGGGGGCCTCCCACGGTCCGCACCAGGTCGCGAAAGAGTGGGCCGACAAATACAGGGGGAAATTCGACGATGGCTGGGACAGGTACCGTGAGCGGGCGTTCGCCCGGCAGAAGCAGCTCGGCTGGATCCCGCCGGACGCCAAGCTGACCCCCCGGCCCGGCACGCTGGCCTCCTGGGATTCCATTCCCGAGGACGAGAAACCCTTCCAGCGCCGCCTGATGGAAGTGTTTGCCGGCTTCACGGAGCACGCCGACGCCAACGCCGGCCTGGTCATCGACGAGATCGCGCGGCAGGGCCGGCTGGACAACACCCTGGTCTTCTACATCTGGGGCGACAACGGCTCCTCCGCCGAGGGGCTCAACGGCACCATCAGCGAACAACTTGCACAAAACGGGATTCCGACGCAGATACCCCAGCATCTCGCCGCCTTGAAGGAGTTGGGCGGACTCGATGCCCTGGGCGGTCCGAAAACCGACAACATGTACCATGCCGGCTGGGCCTGGGCCGGCAGCGCCCCTTACCGCTCCACCAAGCTCGTCGGAGCTCATTTCGGTGGCACGCGCCAGCCCCTGGCGGTGTCCTGGCCCAAAGGGATCAAAGCCGATGTGACCCCGCGCCCGCAGTTCCACCACGTGATCGACCTCGCGCCGACGATCTACGAGGTGACGAAGATCACCCCGCCCCGGGTGGTGAACGGCGTGACGCAGGACTCCTTCGACGGCATCAGCATGGCCTACACCTTTGCCGATGCGAAAGCCGCGGGACGACGGACAACGCAGTTCTTCGACATCATGGGAAGCCGCGGCATCTATCACGACGGCTGGTTCGCTTCCGCCCTCGGCCCTCGCGAGCCCTGGGTGGGAGGCATCCCGAAGGGCGCGCGTGAATGGTCGCCGGAAAAGGACGCCTGGGAACTTTACAACCTAGACCAGGACTGGAGTCAGGCCGACAACCTCGCCGGCTCCATGCCGGAAATGCTGGCCCGGATGAAGGACCTCTTCCTGGCCGAATCCGTGAAGAACAAGAACATGCCGATCGGGGGCGGACTGTGGGCCACCGCGCTGTTCCATCCGGAGGATGCGCCTGCCAGCCCCTACAACGAATGGACCTTCGAGGGACCGATGATCGGCATGCCGGAATCCGCAGCCCCGAAGCTCGGCAAGATCGACACTCTCGTCAGCATGGAACTGGACGTGCCCGACGCGGCCAATGGCGTGCTGTACGCCCTGGCCGGCTTCTCCGGAGGCATCACCTGCTACGTGAAGGACGGGATCCTCTGCTACGAGTTCAACCTGTTCGAGGTTGCCCGTACGAAAATCCGCGCCAAGGACAGGCTTGCGAAAGGAAAGGCCAGGGTCGAGGTCGCTTCGAAGCTGGCCGGAAAGATCGGGGGGCCGATGGACGTGACCCTGAAGGTGAACGGCGCGGTTGTGGCGGAGGGCCGGGTTCCCGCAGCCATGTCGCTGCATTTCACCTCGAACGCGACCTTCGACATCGGCAGCGATCAGGATTCGCCGGTTTCGCTGGACTACTACGATCAGGCGCCGTTCCCGTTCAACGGGCGGATCGGCACCACTAAGATCTCCAATGTGCGAAAGTAGTCGCTTATTCGTTCCCACGACTTCCCGTCACCCTGCAGCCTGTCCTTTCTGGAGCGCCCCATGAGCCGACCTGGTTTTTTGATCGCGACCCTGCTGGCCTTCGGCCCCTTCCTGGGGTGCTCGGCCCCCGGCGCCTCACGGGCGGTTCCGGACGGCTCCGTGCTCCCCTTCCCGGACACGCCCTCCGCCAGCACGGCGGCGCCGACCCTGAAGGGGTCCACGCACCTGCGGCGACGCGAACCTTCGCGGCTTAAACCCGGGGCGCCCAACGTGCTCATAGTGCTGCTGGACGACGTCGGCTACGGAGTCCCCGAGACATTCGGCGGAGAGGTCCGCACGCCCACCCTGACCAAGCTTCGAGACCAAGGCATCTCTTTCAACACTTTCCACACCACGGCGATATGCTCACCCACCCGCGCGTCCCTGCTGACCGGCCGCAATCCCCATCGCGTCGGCAACGGGACCATCGCCGAGCGGGCCTCCGATTGGGACGGCTACTCCGGCGTCATCCCGAAGAGCTCGGCCACCGTCGCCGAGGTACTCCGGCACTACGGCTACAAGTCCTCGGCGTTCGGCAAGTGGCACAACACCCCCGCAAACCAGACGACATCGATGGGGCCTTTCGACCGCTGGCCCACCGGGCACGGCTTCGACTACTTCTACGGCTTCATGGCCGGTGAAACGTCGCAGTGGGAGCCCCGCCTCTACGAGAACACCCAGGCCGTCGAACCGCCGCACCACGGCGCCCTCCATCTCAGCGAAGACATGGTGGAAAAGGGACTTTCCTGGCTCCGGCAGCACCAGGCCTACACCCCGGATCAGCCATTCCTGATGTACTGGGCCCCGGGCGCAGTTCACGGCCCCCACCACGTCGCCAGGGAGTGGGCCGACAAGTACAAGGGCAAATTCGACGATGGCTGGGACAAGTATCGCGACCGCGTTTTCAAACGGCAGAAGGAACTTGGCTGGATCCCGGCGGCGGCGAAGCTGACGCCGCGCGCCGACTCGATGGCATCCTGGGAATCGATCCCGGAGACCGAGCGGCCGTTCCAGCGACGGCTCATGGAGGTCTTCGCGGGCTTCGTCGAGCACACCGACGCCCAGGTCGGACGCATGGTCGACGGTCTGGAGCAGTTGGGGCTCCGCGACAACACCATTGTCCTCTACATCTGGGGCGACAACGGGGCGAGTTCCGAAGGCCAGAAGGGGAGCATCAGCGAACTGCTGGCCCAAAACAACATCCCGCACACGGTTCAGCAGCAGCTTGCCGCGCTTGAGAAATCCGGCGGCCTGGACGCGCTCGGTGGTCCCAGGCTGGACAACATGTACCACGCCGGCTGGGCCTGGGCAGGCAGCACCCCGTTCCGCAGCACCAAGCTCGTCGCCGCCCACTTCGGAGGCACCCGGAACCCGATGGTCATCTCGTGGCCCAAGGGGATCAAGCCGGACAAGACACCACGCGCCCAGTTCCACCACGTCATCGACGTGGTGCCGACCCTGTACGAGCTGATCGGCATCCGGCCGCCCGCCGAGGTGGACGGACGCCGGCAGGACCCGATTGACGGCGTCAGCATGGCCTACACCTTTACCGACGCCACAGCGCCCGGCCGCCGGAAGACCCAGTACTTCGAGAACAACGGCAGCCGCGGCGTCTATCACGACGGCTGGTTCGCCGGCACGTTCGGCCCCCTGACGCCCTGGGACACCGCCGGCTCGACGCCCCGCCTGAAGGACTGGGATCCGGAGAAGGACGTCTGGGAGCTCTACGACCTCGGCCGGGACTTCACCCAGGCCGACGACCTCGCCACGAAGGAGCCGGAACGCCTCGCGCGGATGAAGGAACTGTTCCTTTCCGAGGCCCGGGCGAACAAGGCCTTCCCCATCGGCGGGGGCCTCTACACGCGTTTCCATCCGGAGGACGCTGTCCGAAGCCCCTACAGCTCCTGGCGCTTCGACGGCTCCACCCGCCGCATGCCGGAGTTCACCGCCCCTCCGCTGGGCAAAAGGAGCACCCGCGTCGCCGTCGACGTGGAGCTCGGCGCGGGCGCTTCCGGTGTGCTGTGCTGCCTCGGCGGCGCCTCCGGAGGGGTGACGCTGTACTTGGACAAGGGACAGCTCGTCCACGAGTACAACATGCTCATCATCGAGCGGACGAGCCTCCGGAGCGAGGAGAAGATCGGCCCCGGGAAACACACGATCGAGGTGGACACCCTGATCGCCAAACCCGGCGCCCCCGCGGAGATTTTGATGCGGGTGGACGGCAAGGAGGTGGCGCGCGGGACCGTACCGCGGACCGTGCCGGCCGCTTTCACCGCGAGTGAAACCTTCGACGTGGGCATGGATCTCGGTTCGCCCGTGTCCCCCGAGTACGCGGAGCGGGCACCGTTCAAGTTTGAGGGTCGTATCTCCTCGGTCCGCGTGAGCCTCGACGTGAAATGACCCCCCTCATCCTCGCCGCCCTGCTGGCCCAGGCAGCCCCGCCCACGGACCAGGACGAACTGGCCCGCAAGGCCACCGACCCCACGGCCTCCCTCATGTCCCTGGGCCTCATCACCGGCTACACCGGCGACTACCGAGGCAGCCAGCCGGGGCTGGACGACCACAGCTGGGACTTCAAGTTCCAGCCGGTCATCCCCTTCAAGTTCCTCGACATGCCGAACATCCTCCGCCTGAGCCTCCCCTACCGCTTTTCCGGGCGGGGCGAGCACGGACTGGGGGACGTCTCCGTCTTCGATCTGGCGCTGGTCAACGAATCCTGGGGGCGCTGGGGGCTCGGTCCGGTGATGACGTTCGCGGGCGACGACGACGCCGAGGACAAGTTCGTCTTCGGACCGGCGATCGGCGGCGTGATCCAGGCTTCGAAGGAGTTCAGCTTCGGCGCCTTCAACCAGAACGTGTTCGGCCCGGACACCGCGGTCAGCCAGTTCCAGCCGATCCTGACCTGGCAGCTCGGGGACGGCTGGTCCCTGAGCGGCGGCGATCTGCAGTTCACCTACGACTGGCACGGTGACCGCTGGGTCAACCTCCCCGTCGGCTTCCAGCTGGGGAAGGTCCTGCAGATCGGGGGGCAGCCCCTGCGCCTCGCCGTCAATCCGCAGTACAACCTGGCCCGCCACGAGGGGCTGGAGCAGTGGAAAGTGCTCTTCTCCGTGACGCTCCTGCTGCCCTCCCATTGAGGCGCGGCCCCCCCGAAGCCGCGGTCGCCCCGACTCCGGCAGAACTCAAGGACCTCCCCCCTCCCAAAAACCCTGTCTCATTTCTGCAGGACCAAGGTCACGCCAAAGCGAAAGCCGAAATCATGCGGGGCAGCGTCCGGCCCTTCCGCCCAGTAGCGGAGGCCGAACGTGATCGTCACCGGACGGGTCAGGAAGGACGCCAGCTTCTCCACCGATAGGATGAGCGGAACCGTCCATTCGTCCTCCTTGTGGTTGTAGGAGGCGGTCGTGCGCAGGCTCAGATTCCAGAGCCCTTCCGTCCGCCAGGTGATGAACGGCTCCAGCGTGGTGACGCTGATGTCCGGCCGGTCCTCGTCGCCGGCCACGGACCAGACATGGCCCCCGATGAGACCCAGGGTGACGTCATCGTGCTGCCGCACCAGCGCCAGGGAGGGGCCGAGGGACCATTTCTCGCTCGACAGGAGTTCGTCGGAGCTGCTGGGAATTCGGAGCAGGGGGCCCGCGCCGGCGACCCAGCCCCGGCGGCCCGGCTGGACGGCGGCGAGATAGACGACCTGGGTCAGGTCCCCCACGCCGAACTGGGTGTCCGCCCCGGGAAAGATCTCCTCCTGGTAGACAAAGGGCGTGATCGTCTTCGAAACGACGTTCCAGTTCTCTCCCAGGCTGAGCGGCAGCGTGACCTGAAGGGTGGAGGTATGCCGGTGCCCCGCCTCCTCCGGTCCGACGTGATAATCGAAATCGGACGTCATCCCGAAGCTGGCCAGGGCGGCCAGCGGATTGGCCAGCTTCTGCAGCAGTTCATCCGGCGTAAGTTTCCGCTGTTCCAGGACGGGCGGGGCAGTCTCCTGGCCGGAGGGGCTGCCCGCCGCTTGCAGCAGCAGGAGGGTCAGGAAGGTCATTGACGTGCAGATGGTACACCGAGGGAAGGCCGTAATGAAATACGATTCACAAGCCACCGCCGGACGGCGGCAAGAATGGATCCGGCAGCGTCCTCGACTTCGCCCCGAACTCCCTGCGCCCCGCCCCCGCGTGCCCCTTCCTCAGCGTGGCGAAGCCGGGAAGACCTGCGCCCACTCCTCGCGGGTCAGCGTGTCCCGGAGCTTGAAGCGCGCCTCGATCTGCTTCGACCAGGATTCCGTCCGGGCGGCGTCCGCCTCCCCGAGGATCTTCTCCACGTCGGCGCGCGGCGTGGTGTGACCCGCGTGCGCCTTGGAAAGCCGTTCCGTCAATCCCTTGAAATTCTTGAGCAGGCCCTCGCGCGTCTCGCGCATCTCGGCGAAAACCTTCCCGGCCGCCTTGCGCCGGGCCTTGTCCTTGACATGCTCCTCCATCCGCGCTTCGAGACGTTCGAAGAGGGTCACCACGGAGTCCCGCGTCGCCCAGGGCGGCGGGCCGAAAAGCCGGAGGCAGATGTTCGTGATGACGATGGTGGTGATCATGGCCGGTCTCCTATTCCTTCCTGTCCTCGAGTTCGCGCTGAAGATTCGCCTTGAGCGCCGCCTCCTCGAGATCCGCGAGGCTCTTCCACTCCTTTGCCGTCGTGGCCGCCTTCATGGCCACGACCGTGTCGAGCAGCGCCCCCTGCAACGCGCTCCGGGCGGCCCGGAAGTCGTCATCCAGCTTTTGGAAACGCTCCCGGGGGGCGTCGTAGTCGCTGTTTAGCTTCTGGAGTCCCTCCAGGAACGTACGGAACTGTCCGTTCAACGATTCGATCTGATTGTCGTACACGTCGATCAAGGCCAGGACCTTCGTGGAGCGCGCGGGGTCCGGGATCTCCTTCCGGGCGAAGACCCTCAGGTCCTCCATGGCTTCCTTCGCCTTCTCGGGGTCGTAGCCCCTGGAGGAGCAGCCGGCCGTGAGCAGCGCCGCGAGTAGGATGGCGCCGCATCGGATCCTGATCATTCGGAGGCCCTTCCTGCATCATGGGGAATCCGGATTGCGCACATTCTCCCTTCGCCCCGGGTACGACGCAAGCACATCTCCCGTCCGCTATAATCCCCCCGATGAACTTCGGAGCCTGCCTCGGCTGGCTGCTTGCCATGGCCGGGTTCGGATGCGGCACGCTCAACCTTCCGGTCGCCCCCTACACGTATCACGGCCGGCCGGAGGCCTACTCCGACGTCCCCCCGGCCCACCGGAACAACCTCGTCCCCATCCTCTACGCAACGGACCGCGAACCCGTGCTGGAGGCTGGGGCCCCCCTGAGCTACGGTTCTGCGCGCTCCAACTCCCTTGCTTATGGCGAGGCCGTCATCCGCATCGGCCCCGACAACCTGCCCTGGGAAACCCTGGTGGCTGAGAGCATCAACCCGGAACGGAAGGACCTGCTTCCGCTCACCCTGACGGGCGTCCGGGAACTCGGGCGCTTCCCCGAAACCCCTTCGCCCGCGGTGCAGGGCCCCGGGGGGGCCTGGACCCGGCCCGACAACTTTCCGGCGGAGCAGGAGGCTGCGAAGGGGCTGCACCGGTATCTTTCCGGGCGCCTGGCCGGGTGCCGGCGCAAGGAGGCCCTCGTCTTCGTGCATGGCTTCGCCAATGATTTCGAGTACCCCGCACGGGTGGTCAGCTGTCTTTGGCACTACCTGGGCCGGGACGGCATCCCCGTCATCTACTCCTGGCCCGCCGGACACGGGGGGCTGACGGGCTATCTCTACGACCGCGAGTCGGGGGAGTTCACCATCTACCATCTCAAGCAGTTTCTCCGGCATCTCGCCGCCACCCCCGGCCTTGAGCGGATCCATTTCGTCGCCCACAGCCGCGGCACGGACGTGCTGCTCACCGCCCTGAGGGAGCTTCATATCGAGTGGGGACGGGACCCCGCCCGGACTTGCCGGGAATTGAAGATCGACACGCTGATCCTGGCCGCCCCGGACCTCGACACGGAGGTGGTCAGCCAGCGCATGATCGCCGAGCACATCCCGCTCATTCCCCGCCGGATCGTTCTCTACTCGGCCACCAGTGACCGGGCCCTCGGACTGGCCTCCTGGCTGTTCGACAGCGTGATGCGGCTCGGCGAACTCATCAGCAACGCGTTCAAGCCGGCCCAGGTCGACGCCATGGCGAGACATCCCGAACTCCAGATCATCCAGTGCAAGGTCAAGGGCTTCGCCAGCACGCACAGCTACTTCCATTCCCACCCCGCCGTGGTCTCCGACATCATCCAGGTCCTGCGCTACCACAAGGATCCCGGGGCCGAGTTTGGTCGGCCGCTCAAGCGCGAACCCGGAGGCTTCTGGATCCTTCCCAACGAGTACCTGAAACCTGCAGGCACACCGTGAGACCCGCCGCGGCCCGGCTCCTCCGAATCCTGGGCCGGGCCGCCCTGGGCCTCCTGACGCTCTGGACGACGCTTGCGCTGGCCTTCGGACCCCTTCCCGCCTGGATCGGCCTTCCGGCGGCCCTGATCTCCGCGGGCGGCAGCCTCTGGATCCTTCGCTTCGCCCCTGAAAGGCGGCGGCTCCTGGGAGGCCTGCTTGCCGGCTTCGCCGTCCTCTGGACGCTGCTCCCCCCCTCCAACACCCGCGCGTGGCGTCCCGACGTTGCAACCCCGGCCACCGCGGAGATCTCGGAAGATCGCGTGCTCATCCGCGGCCTGCGGAACTGCCGCTACCGCAGCGAGACCGACTACGACGTGCGCCTCGAGGAGCGGGAGCTCCATCTGAGCCGGCTGCGCAGCGTCGACCTCTTTCTCGTCACCTGGGGCTCGCCCGCCATCGCCCACACGATGCTCAGCTTCGGCTTCGAGGGGGAGGGGCAGGTCTGTTTCTCCATCGAGACGCGCAACGAAGCCGGCGAGTCGTATTCCGCCATGCGGGGCTTCTTCAAGAACTACGAGCTCATCTACGTGGTCGGCGATGAACGCGACCTCGTCGGGCTCCGGACGACCCACCGGAAGGGCGAGGAGGTCCGCCTCTACCGGCTCCAGGTACCCGTCCCCCTGATCCGCGAGGTCTTCCTCGACTACCTCGCGGAGCTCAACCGGCTCGCGGCGCAGCCCGAGTGGTACAACGTCCTGACCAACAACTGCACCAGCAACATCCGCGGCCACACGAAGCCCTACGCCCGCTCGCGCTGGGACTGGCGGCTGCTGCTGAACGGCCACCTCGACGAGCTGGTCTACGAGACGGGGGTGGTCGACCGCAGCCTGCCCTTCGAGGAGCTGAAGCGCCGCTCGCTCATCAACGCCAAGGCCCGCGCCGCCGGCACGGGGGCTGACTTTTCGAGCCGGATCCGGGAGGGGCTCCCGGGGAAATCACCCTGAGCGGGACACGACCTTCTTCCATGCCGCCATCTTCCATGCCGCCCCTTGCGCGCGTCCGCCGCACGCGGGTAGACTGTCCCTCCGCGTTTTATCCTTCTATGATCGTTTGAGGATGCCATGAAATCGCTCTTGCTGCTTCCTCTCGCCCTCCTGGGGACCCTGCGTCAGGCTGAGCCCGCGAACGATGATCCCTGGCCCCGCGAGATCGAAACCCCTAAGGCCCGGGTCGTCATGTACCAGCCCCAAATCGAATCCTCCAAGGGCGACCGCCTGACCGCCCGCGCGGCGGTCGGCGTCACCCGCAGCGGCAAGGACACGCCCGTCTTCGGCGTGGTCTGGATCAGCGCCCGCATGGCCACCGATCGCGCCGCGGGCCTCATCACGTTCACCGACATCGACATCCCCAAGGTGAGGTTTCCAGAGGCCTCCAAGGACGACGAACAGGCCCTCGCGGAGCTGCTGAAGGGTGACATGCCGAAGTGGGACCTGAGCCTCACCAAGGAAAAGCTTGTCGCCGCGCTGGGGCTCGCCGAACGGGAGCAGGCGCGGGCCGGACAGTTCAAGGGGGAGGCCCCCCAGGTCGTCTGGCGTCAGACCCCGACCGTGCTGATCCTCATCGATGGCAAACCGATCGAGGCCGCCACGCCGGACGCCGAGGTCGCCCGCGTGGTGAATTCCGCCACGTTCATCGCCCGGCACCTGCCCTCGAAGGAGTGCTTCCTCTTCCTCGGCGACCGCTGGGCCTCCTCGGCGTCGCCGGTGGGCCCCTGGCGGGAGGCTATGGCCGTGCCTGCCTCCGTGGCGCGGCAGGCCGACCAAGACCCTCTGGCCAAGGCGCAAAAAACCGAGGCGGCCAAGGAGAAGAAGTCCGAGTCGATGCCCGAACTCCTGACCGCAACCGAACCCACGGAGCTCATCGTGAGCGACGGCGAGCCCCAGTATGCGCCGGTGGCCGGCACCGGGCTTCTCTACGTAAAGAACACGGACACCGACGTGATCCGGGACATCACCACGCAGAGTTTGTACCTGCTCCTCTCCGGCCGCTGGTTCACGTCCCCCAAAGCCGAGGGGCCCTGGACTCACGTGCCCTCCGACAAACTGCCCGCGGACTTTGCGAAGATCCCGTCCAACCATCCCGATCTCGCCTCGGTCCGCTCCAGCGTCGCGGGGACGCCTGAAGCCGAGGAGGCCATCCTCGACGCCCAGGTTCCCCAGACGGCGGCCGTGCCCCGGGGGGGCAAGGACCTCAAGATCACCTATGACGGGGCCCCGAAATGGGCCAAGATCGAAGGGCTGGACGCGGAATTCGCGGAGAACACCCCTTTCTCCGTATTCCGCGTCAAAGGCCATTTCTACTGCTGCACGGAAGCGGTCTGGTACGAGTCCATCGGGCCGAACGGCCCCTGGAACGTGGCGACCTCCATCCCTCCCGAGCTCAACCAGCTGCCCGCGAGCTGCCCCCAGTATCACTGCAGCTACGTGACCATCTATGACAGCACGCCGACGTACGCCTGGGTCGGCTACACCCCCGGCTACACGGGCTGTTATGTCTGGGGCCCGACGATCATCTACGGGACGGGCTGGTATTACCGCTACTGGTACGGCGCGTACTACTATCCCCGTCCGCTGACGTTCGGCGTCGGGGTCTACTACAACCCCATCAGCGGTCACTGGGGCGTGGGCTTCGTGATCGGGCGCCCCTATGTCCATGTGAGCTTCGGCTGGTCCCACTGGGGCGGCGCCCACGTTCACGTTCATGTGGGCATCGGCGGCCACGTCGGCTGGCACGGCTGGGCCGGCCACTCGCACGCCCACATCAACGCGCACATCAACATCAATCACACCACGATCAACGTCCGGAATTCCAACCTCTACCACGACCGGCCGGATGTGTCCCCGAAGATCCCCGACCGGGGTCAGCTCAAGGACCGTCCGAAGCCGGCAGCCGCGGCCCCCAAGGTGCCCGCGGTTTCGGACCGGGCGAACAACGTGCTGAGCGACCGGGACGGGAACGTCTTCAAAAAGGAAGGCAATGACTTTCAGCAACGGGACAAAGGGGGCTGGCCGCAGACTCCGGCGGCCAAGATCCCGGATCGCAGCTCACAGGACATGAATCGCGAGCTGCAGCAGCGCGACCGGGGGGTTCAGCGCACGAACCAGACCCGGAGCGCGCCCTCGGGCGGAGGTGGAGGGCGCCGGGGCGGAGGGCGGCGCTAAGCGTGCCCGAACCCGTGCCCGCGGCGCCACGCCGCAGTCTCTACTGGGCGCTTCTGGCCATCCAGAGCTTCGGGGCGGCGTTCCTCTACTGGAAGGGCGTCCCGCTCTACCGGGTTTCGGTTTCGAATGCCCTGGCACATGAAACCCGCTCTGAATCCCTGCTCTGGCTGCTGGGGGTGATCCTCCCGATCCAGACGGCCTATTGGCTTCGGCACCGGCTTCGTCTCTCTCTGCCGGGAAAGGGCCCCGCTCTCCTGGCGCAGGTCGTCCAGTTCGCGGGACGGCTCCTCTTCGTGCTGGCCACCACCGTCTTCTCCTACGCCTTCATCCTGAAGTTCCCCACCCTCATGATTTCGACACTCGACTCCGTCCTGCTGTTGACCGCCTTTTTTTCGCTGTTCTGCTACACGCAGGAACTCGATCGCCTGGGGAAGGCGCTCCAGGGGAGCTGAGGCTCGACCCGGCACCCGTGGAAAATCTCGGGATCCGCACCCCTCATCCCGCGTTCGGGGATAAACCGCTCAGCGCGGCTCCGGCTCGAACGTCGCGCGGATGTCCAGGCTGAACTCGCCCGCGTAGACCGAGTCCCCGCCCGCGCGGACCAGCGTCCCCGCGAGACGGCCGGCCCCCTGGGCCTCCACCGAAAGCACCCGTGACCGCGCCAGCGACACCCGGAACGTCCCCTGCAGCCCGAGCGTGACCGCGACATCCGGAATCGCGATGAGGAGCCCCTCCGCGAGGATGTCCACCGAGATCACCGCGACAAGGCCCGCGTCCGTCGTCTCGAAGCCCTGCAGCCGCCCCGTGCCCGAGGCGGTGTCGATGATCATGCCGTTCCAGCCGCCGTCCCCGCCGAACGCCCGCTCAAGGCGCGCCGGATCCAGGTCCCAGGTCTGGCCCGGCTTCAAAGGACCGGCGGGCGGCGACACCCACGCATCCGCCGTGCCGAGCCGGTTCCGCACGACTTCGCTGCGCGGAGCCCCGGCGGCCCCTTCCACGACCGTCTCGCCGTCCTCCTCCCGCAGCAGGAGCGTCTTCCCCTGCAGCGAGCGGCCCCGCCGCTCCGCTCCGGGCGCCTCGACCCACCAGTCCTTGATCTCGCGCTTCACCTTAACCGGACGGCCGTCGCGGACTTCCTCGACCGCGTCGCGATAGACCCAGCGCTCGACGCGGCCGAGATCCTGCGTGGTCGCCTTCCCCGCGATCGTGAACGTGAGCTGGCCGGAGGAGCGCTGCTCCAGCGTCATCGTTCCGGCGTCCCCGGCCTGGACCTTGATCTCCACCGGGGCGGCGTCCGGCCCGCCGGAGCACGACACGGCCAGCGCCAGAAGAGAGGCGATCGCAATTTGTTTCATAGGTCGTTTCACTTGGGAAGCTGGAACGAGGAGCTGTTCCGGTGCCACCAGGTGTTCCACTCCTTGTAGGTCTTGAAGTCCTGCCCCGTGAACCCGGCCAGCGCGGCCAGGACCGGCGCGTGCAGCACCCGGTTCCGCTCCGCCATCTCCTGCCGGGCGTCGTCCCACACGGCCCCCCCGAGGGAGAGGCCGCCGATCGGCAGGTCGACGAAGACCTCGCCGAGCCCCTCGTCCGGGACGCGCTCGGCCTCGCGGAGCAGCTTGACCAGCGCGGGAATCGAACGCCGGTCGCGAAGTTTCACCGTGGCCTCGACGGCATCCTTCGCGAGCTCGAAGGGCTTTTCCCAGTACAGCTTGTGCAGCGTGTCCAGGGCTTCAGGGGATTTGAGCTCGCCCAGTCCGCGCACCGAGGCGCGGCGCAGGTCGCTGAGTTTTCGGTCGCGCTGCTTCGCCCAGGGCAGCAGCGCCTGCGAGGCGCCTTTGAGCTCCGTAAACTTCGCCACGGTCTCGGCGGCCGCCACGCGGACTTCGATCGCTTCGCGGCCGGATTCATCGCCGCCGATGAGCTGGCGGAGCACGAAGAGGGTCTTCGAATGCGGCGCGGCCGCCAGCGAGCGCACGGCCGTCACCCGCGCCCCGGCATCCTGCCCGGCCTTGGCGTAGGCCACCTTGAAGTCCTTGATGACGGCGTCGGGGTCGCCCCCGCCCGCCCGTTCCTGGAAGAGGGTGCAGACCAGGAGGATCAGCCACTGGACAGCTCTCATATCACGCTCCCGCTGGAAAAGGTCCCGGGATCATAACGGCTGTGGGGGCGGAAGGATAGGAATCCGGGCTCGACCCCGTCCGGCCGGGTCAGGCCTTGGGCTGCTCGCTCGTGCAGAACTTGCAGCGCGTGGCCTCTGGGTGGATGGGCTCCCTACAGGCCGGACAGGCCTTCGATGGCGACGGCGCCGCGGCCATGATGAAGGCCTTGGTCGCCAGGAAGACGACGGCGGCGATGATGGTGAAATCCAGAATCTCCCCCAGCAGGTGGCCATACGTGAACTTGATCCGGCCGATGTTTAGCGTGAGCGAGCGCCAGTCCCCGCTGGCGTCGATCATGCCCACCAGGGGCATGATCAGGTCGGCGACCAGTGCATTCACCACCCTGCCGACGGCGCCGCCGATGACGACGCCGAGGGCCAGCGCGAGCATGTTCGTCTTGGTGAGAAACTCACGGAACTCCTTGCCGAGGTTCCGGACCTTGTCGGCGCCTTTGGGCAGTTCCATGCATCCTCCCTAGAAGCTGTAGCCAAGCCCCATGAAGTACGTGTCGTCATGGCGATGCGCGCCGGGCGCGGGCTCCCGGTCGTACTCGGTGATCACGCCCGCGATGAGCGACCAGCCCTGGCCGAGGTTGTTCGTCAGCGTCGCCTCGTTGCGGATCTGGAAGTCCTGCGACTCTTCGAAGTTCGGGTAAATCGTGAAGATGTCCTTGAACTGGAAACCCCAGAAGAGGTCCAGGCGGAGGTTCGCCGAGGCGCGGCCGCCCAGGTGGTCCTCGTCCTTCTGGAGCTCGTCGTAGTTGTTGTTCACGTACGCGATGCCCGCCTCGAGGGAGAAGTCCATCCAGGACTCCCGGACGAGGTGGTAGCCCAGGCCGGCGGCCAGGATCGTCTGGAGCTGCAGGTCCTTGAACGTGTCCGACAACAGCTCCACCGAGGCGAAGCCGTAGAGGGGGCCGCTGATCTTGTGACTGTACTTGCCGAGCCCGTAAGCGTTCCGCTCCGTGAGCTCCCCGGAGTCCTCGCCGTAGCGCCAGATGCCCCGGACGAGGAACTCGTCGGCCTCCATGGTCAGGTTCATCGCGGCCTGCGCAAGGCCCGACTTCGTGTGCGTGTTCCCGTCCGTGGCCCTGAGCGCGAGGTTGATGTTGCCGTGCCAGGCCGCGGGGGGCTTGTTGAAGTGCGTCACCTTGGCGGGATCGACCTCGACCGGGGCCGCCGCGCCCTGCGTCTCTATTTTCAGGCGCTTCTCGGCGCCCGACGTGAGCTTGCCCTCGAAATCCTCGCCCGTGGCGACCCGGACCTTGACCTTGTCGTCGGTCTTGACCGACTCGACCTGGGCCCAGTCGACCACGACCTTGCCGGAATGGGAGGTCTGGAATTCCAGCTTGCCGCCGATGAGGGAAAGGACCTTGCCGCTGAGCCGATCGCCGTTCTTGAGCTTGATCTCGTCGTCGGCAAGGGCCGGGGCGGCGAGCAGCAGCAGGGTGAGGAACGCTCGCTTCATGGGCTTCTCCGTACCATGGGTTCGGGGCGCATTGTCCCCATTTGCATGAGGCTGTCCAGCGAAACCGGGGGCCCTGCTGCTGGAGGATTTCCTCGAGCAGCAGGCGCCCTCAGGGCTACAGAATTGCACCCAGAGTGGCCGGCGGAAGTGGCTGGTTTTGAAGTGACCCCGACACGAAATACTCATCCGAAAGAAGTGCAATATTCTTGACGATCCCCGCCCCATCGGCTTCTCTAGTACAGCAGAGAAGTACCGCATTCGTTGTACTGGTGCCGTTCGTCCGTGGACGGCGGCGCCATGGGCTCTTTGAGAAGCGAGCGGCACTCCTCGCGCCAGCAATTCGAGGAGTATGGGACCCTGTGTTCTAGACTGGCCTGTCCTTGATTGACCGGAGACGGGTCCCCATATTTTCGTCATGGCGGGTCCGAAGAATCAAGTTTCGGACCGCTGACCGAGGTCAACCTCGAAATCTGAACGGATTCGATTGACCAGCGGACAGCATGTGAATGCGCGCCCACCCGGCCTGTTCTGGAGGTAGGGCGTTGGACGTACTGTAGTACCAAGAAGAGCCCGTCCGCGAGCCTGCCTCGCCGAATGGAGCTTGAACCCTGAAGGCAGTTCTTCGACCGGATACGATACCTATCGTGTCTGCGTGTCAGCACACGTCCGGCCTTGCCGGATCACCTCTTGCGCGAATCGGAAATGCCGGTTCGTTGGATGTAATGTCGTACCCAATTCTCCAATGTTCAATGCCGCTCCCTTCTCGCTCGGACACCACGGCGTAGTCCGTGGCAGGTTCGTGTCCGTTGTGGGGTCTGTTCGAACATTGGCTCGTTTTGGGGATCTGCGGCATGTCACGATCCATCTTGGATCAACTCATGGAAAAGGTTCCGGATTTCGTTTCCAGGGGCGTGGAATACACGGGGGCAAAGTTCAAGATCGCAAAGAAGAGGTCCTTTGAGTGGGACATCGTTCAGGATGTCATCGCCAAGTTCCAGCAGCTTCCTGAACGAACTGACCTCGACGACATTTTCGCGTACTTCCTGGGAGCTATCCATCGGGAGGCCGCCCGTTATACGGCCCGTTGGCTGCACCCCCGGGAATTGCAGGTCGACCTCAAGGACGATTTGAATCCTGCACCGGGCCCGACGGCGCTTGAAGGTCTTTACCGCGAGGAGGAGAAGGCGAAAGCTCGCCAGGATGTCGACCGCCTTTTCGACGTCGCGACGCCCCAGGAGCGCGAAGTCCTCCAACTTCTCAGAAACGGACTCTCGACGTCTGAGATCGCCCGGAAACTCGGCATCAGGGACGCCGCGGTCAGGATGCGCCTCCACTTTCTCCGGAAGCGCTTCAATCACAACCCCTCCAAGGGGAAGAAGCGGGTGCCCGCTCAAACTCCCCCGCCTGCACCTGCCCTGCTGGAAGCCGGTTTCGTTCTGGTTCCGTCCGCTGCATAAAACGAAAGGAAATGGAAATGCAATTTTGGGGCAATGAACTCATCTCGAACATCATCCGAGGCGGATTGTCCATGTGCTTCACCGCACATCCGGAGCTCCTCATTCCGGAGCAACGCTGGGGGTCGATCACGTGCCGCATCGCCCCAGTAATCCTGAATGAACACCGCAAACGCTTCGGAAGTCCTGTGGACCGACTCGAAATAGAACACCGCACCCGGGAAGTACTGAAACTCCTCAATCAGGATCACCGGGACGTGGCGTAGGGCTTTGAATCACTGTCGATTAGGGAGAAGATAATGTCCATGCGACACATGATAGCCATGTCCCCCTACCGGGATGAAGGCTACAGGCTGCTCCGGGAGAAGTACAAATTGGGGGCACAAGAAGCCAACTACTTGGTGAATGCCGGTTCCGTAAACTATTGCCCTGACAATTCCGGAAATTATTGCCCTGTTTCC
>CAZUJF010000043.1:0-42456 GCA_964619955.1 uncultured Planctomycetales bacterium | reverse complement strand
GATCAAGGTCATGGATTTCGGCCTCGCCAAGAATCCGGAATCGGATCTCACGCAATCCGAGGTCATCATGGGGACGGCGAAGTACATGTCCCCCGAGCAGGCGACCGGGGAGGAGTGCGACATCCGCTCCGACCTCTATGCGCTGGGCGTGGTGCTGTTCGAGCTCGCGGCGGGGAAGCCGCCGTTCACCGGGCTGAGCGCCGCGGCGATGATGTACCAGCAGGTCCACCACCCGCCGCCCAAGCCCAGCACGATCAATCCGGCGATCCCGCCTCCTGTGGAGTCGATGATCCTGCGGCTTCTGGAAAAGAATCCGGAGGCGCGCTATTCGACGCCGGAGGCGCTGATCTCGGCGGTGCGCGGCATCCAGGAGGGCGTGGGCCCCGACGAGAAGTCCACGCTCTACAACGAGACCGTGGTGGCGGCCTCGAAGAAGGATCCGCTCGCCTATGCGGCGACGATCAAGCTGGGGGCGACCCCGACGCCCGTCCCGGCCGCGCGCAAATCCGGATCGGGGCCGCTGATCGGGGCCCTGGCGGCGGGCGTGCTGGCGCTGGGCGCGGGGGGCTACTGGCTGTATCAGAAGTCCGGCGGAACCGAGGCGGTGCAGGCCGGGAACGCCGAGCCTCCCAAGGTCCCGCCGTCGGACCCCGTCGCGAAACCCGATCCGAAGCCGGACCCGGTCCCTCCGCCGCCCCCGCCCCCGCCCGCCTCGGCATTCGAGGAGGCCCGGAAGAAGGGCCTCGACGCCTTCGGCTCCCGGCAGTGGGTGATGGCCTACACGCTGCTCGAAGAGGCGGAGCGCCTGGGCGCCAGGGACGTGAAGGACCAGAAGGTGCAGGCCCGGGCCAACGAGCACATCGAGAAGGGCGAGGCCGAGTCCGACGAGGAGGCGGCCCTCGCCCATTTCGAGGCCGCGAGGAAGTTCCTCGACGACGACGCCATCAAGCTCAAGATCAAGAACGTCTCCTTCCGCCGCTGGAGGAAGACCGCGGAGAAAAACGAGGGGGCGGACTGGTCCAAGGCGGCGGACGACTGGAAGCGCGCGGTGGAATTCGCCGAGGCCGCCCAGCTGGAGGAGACGAAGGAGCGGCAGAGGTTCTGCGCGCGCTTCGCGGAGGCCGTGGGGGCGCGGACGACCAAGGACTGGGCGAAGGCCCTGGCGATCTACCAGGACCTGGCGAAGGCCCCTCGCGGCTTCTCGGTCGCCATCGAGCTCGAGATGAAGCGCGCCGAGACGGAGCTCCAGAAGGCCGCCGAGATGGCGGCGAAGGAATTGCGGGCGGACTTCGACGCTCTGCTCGAGGCGGGACGCCGGGCGATGCGGCAGGCCACCTGGGCCGAGGCCAAGGCCGTGTACGAGCGCACGCGGGACGTCAAATTCAAGGATTTCCCCCGTGACGAGGCCCAGAAGGCGCTGGCGGAACTGGCGCTGGCGCTGGGCGCCCCTCCCGGCATGGTCTACGTCCCGGGCGGCAAATTCACGATGGGGGGAGGGCGTCCGGTGGAGGCCCCGGCGGGGGAGGCGGAGACGGGGGCGTTCTACATCGACGAGCGCGAGGTGAGCGCCGCGGAGTACGCGGAGTTCCTCAAGGCCCTCGATTCCTTCGGCCACCATCCCGGCTGCCCGAAATCGGAGGCGCCGAACAAGAAGCATGTCCCCCAGGACTGGGAGGGACAGAAGCCGGGCGAGGCGGTGACGGGGGTGGACTGGTGGGATGCCGCGAGTTTCGCGGCCTGGAAGAAGAAACGCCTGCCCCGCGAGTCGGAATGGGAGAAGGCGGCCGCGTTCGACCCGGCGGCCGGCCGTCGGCCCTACGCCTGGGGGGCGCGGTACCAGAAGGAGGGCGGCCGCAGCTACCTGGGGATCGAAGGGCTCGGCACGGGCGTGATCGAGTGGACTTCGGACTGGTTCAACAAGTATCCTTGGAGCGCCGAGGACCATTCGGATTTCGGGGAGAAGAAGCGGGTGCTCCGGGGCGGAGTGCTGTTGCTGGAGGATGCGGCCGAGAACGCCCGGGCGACGTTCCGGCACTGGTATTTCCCGACCTACCGGTCGCGGAAGGTGGGATTCCGTTGCGTGCAGGACATCGAACCCAAATAGGAGGCAGGATGAGCAGGATTCACGGAGTGATGCTGGCGCTGGTCGTGGCGGCGGCCGCGGGCTGCGCGGACGTCTCGAAGCAGGACCTGGAGAGCTTGAAGTCCGAGCTCATCTCCCGGGATGCCACGCTGGTGGCGGACCTCAAGCGCGATCTGACCGGGATCGATCAGAAGTACGTCACGGTCCAGCAGCTTCAGATGAAGGTCGAGAAGCAGCTGGAGGAACTGGGCAAGCTCCAGCGGGACCTGACGGAACTGGGCAAGAGCGTCGATGCGAGGGGCGCGGTCGCGGCGGGCCAGGTGCTCAAGGCGCTGCAGTTCGAGGAGAAGCTGATGTCCGAGCGCCTCGCGGAGCTGCGGCTCCTCATCGAAGAGCTCAAGAAGAAATAAGGTGAGACGCGAGCCCGACGCGCTCGATGCCGCGCGGGTGCTCGCGCTGGTGCTGCTGGCGGTGGCCGCCGCGGGCGGTCTTGCCGCCGCCGGGGCCCCCGCGCCGCTCGTCATGGCGCTGCAGCAGGCGGCCTTCCTGGCGGCGCCGTTGCTCTACGCCCGCTGGGCCGGGCTGCCGCCCCTGGCCTCCAGCGGATTCCGGCGGATGAGCTGGCGGCAGACGGGGCTGGTGCTGCTGGCGTCCGTCGCCTCGATGTGGCTCCTCAAAGGGGTCGTCGACGTGCAGCCCGTCCTCTTCCGGTTCCTGGGGCTGGAGCAGGTGACGCTGCTCGAGGAGCGCGCGCTCCAGCGCAGCCTCGACCAGACGCGGAGCCGCGGGGCGCTCGCCACGTTTTCCCTGCTGGTGCTGCTGCCCCCGCTCTGCGAGGAGACGTTTTTCCGCGGCATCGTCTTCCGGGGGCTCGCGGCGCGCTTCCGCCTGCCGCTCGCCCTGCTCGCCACGGCGCTGCTCTTCTCGGCGGCCCACCAGACGGTGGTGCAGAAGCTGCTCATGCTGGGGCTGGGCGTCTTCTGGGGCGTGCTGGTCCGGCTGACGGGCAGCCTCTGGGCGTCCATCCTCGCGCACGCGCTGAACAACCTCTCGGTGCTGCTGCTGACCTCCCATTTCGGCGCGGCGCTGCCGTCGATGAAGGCGTCTCCGGCGCTGCTGCTGCTGTCGGCGGCCGTGTTCGGCCTGTCCCTGCGGCTGCTCGTCCTGGAGCGCGCGGCTCAGGAGGCGGAGGGCGGCCCGGTGTAGGGGAGCTCCCCGGCGATGACGCGGCGCAGCTCCTCCCGGCGCCGGATCCGGGTGTTGATCTCGAAGTCGGCGCGGTCGATGCCCCGCTGGGTGTCGGCGAGCGTCTCCTCCAGGCGCCGGCGCCGGTCCCGCGCTTCCGTCTCCGCCCCGGACAGCTCCTCCAGCTCGGCTTCCGCCCGGATCCGGTCGATCTGCTGGCGGCGCTGACGCATCGACTCCTGCAGGGAGGCGACGGCGGCGGCGCGGGAGGCCAGTTCGTCGTCCGGGATCCCCGCCGCGAGGCCCCGGTCGAGCAGGAGGCGGCCCACCCAGCCGTGGACGACCTCGCGTTCCGCGCCGAGCGCCTCGATGCGGCGCTTGAGGGACTCCAGGGAGGCTTCGGGATCGGCCAGCGCGCCCGCACGCTCCAGCTCCAGGCGGAGCTCCTCGGCCTGGGTGCCGCGGCGGAGGTTGTCCGCCGCGAGGGATTCCGCCGCGCGTCGCCGGCTTTCCAGGGCCTCGAAGAGCTCCTTCAAGGGGCCCCGGGCGAGCGAACGGAAGTCGGAGGCGGCGACCCGTTCCCCGGTTTCGGCGAGCACCGCGCTGCGGGACCTGTCGACGCGGTGGAGTTCGCCGCGGACGAGCACCTTCCGGGCTTTGAGCTTCATGCGGTCGAGGAACCCCTTGCCGGCCTCCCGCTCCTCCAGCGAGCGGAGTTCCTCCTCGCGCGGGGTGGCCTGGGCCTGGAGCCGGTCGAGGGCCTCGAAGAGCGGCCGCCAGGGGACGGGGTCGGGAAGGGTCTGATACAGCGCGAAGGCGCCCGCGCCGAGTTCGGCGAAGCGGCCGCGCCGTTCCTCCAGGAGGCGCTCCCGGGTGGCTTCGGCCTCCGCCCGCTCCCGCTCGAGCTGGGCGCGTTTGCGCACGCACTGGGTGATGCGCGCGGCCTCGCCGCGGCAGCCCTCGATCTTGGTCCTCAGGGAATCCGCGGACTCCAGGTAGGGGACGAGATCGGGCTCGTCCAGGCGCGTTTCAAGGGCGAGGAAGCGCCGGCCGAGTTCCGCCTGCGCGGACGCGACCTGGCGCCCGAGGCGGTCGAGCTCCGCCTCCAGCCGCTCCAGGTCCTTCCTTCTCGCATCCATGCTTCTTGCCGACCCTTGCAGGGATCCGGGCGTCCCGCCTCGTCCTGTAAAGCGTAGGCTACCGGGCGGGTCCGGCCGGGGCAACAGGCATCGGCGGGTCCGCGGGGGGAGCCGGGGCAGGCTTTTGTTGACAGTCGTGGGAGACCGCCCTAGAATTCGTAACTTACATTCAGGGGTGGGGGAGTCTTTCATGGCATCGGCAAAAGCATCGCCGCACGAAAAATTCGTTTCCGGGCTGACGCCGGACGAGAAGACCCTGATCACGCTCCGGGACGAGCTCTACAACGGGTCCTGGGACATGATGCTGGGGGACCTTCGCGACCGGCTGAAGGGGAAGCCTTACATTTTCAAGCTGGTGAACCGGATCCAGGACGACATCGCCCGGATCGAGAAGCTGGGCGAATACGAGAAGAAGCACAAGGTCAACCTCGCGGAATTCCTGAAGAAGAAGGAGGCCAAATGAGACTGCCCGCCCTGCTTGCCCTGCTCACCGTCCTCGCGGCTTGCGGCGAGCGTCTCGACATGGCCGAGTACACGGACGGCGCCTTCGTGTCCGACACCAGCGACCCCGGGGAGAACGCGGTCGCCGAGGAGGTCCGCTCCCTCCCGTTCAAGCACGTCGAATGGGAGTACAAGTTCAGCAACCGCCGGATCTCCCGCCTCACGCTCGCGGGGGACCAGCTCTACGTGGAGACGCCGGACAGCGCCGTGCTCGCCATGGACCGCTACAGCGGGCGCACGCAGTGGATCTTCAAGGTCGACACGCTGACCCCGCTCGACTGGGCCCCGGTGGTCGCCGCCGGGGTGCCGGAGGAGATCCGCCAGCTGCAGGCGGACCTCACGCAGGTCAACCGGCAGATCGACGACAAGCTCAAGGAGCTGGGCGTCGGCAAGGAGACCCAGACCCTGCAGAAGAAGCGCAACGAGATGCGCGAGCGGCTGCGCGTGGCGGCCTTCGGCGACAACGTGTACTTCATCTCCCACCAGGTGCTGTACTGCCTCGACCGCATCTCCGGCGGGCTTCGCTGGACGCACCGCCTGGGCTTCGTGCCCTCGGCGCGGCCCTTCGCCGTCCGCAACTACGTGTTCGTCCCCGGAGCGGACCTGGCCCGCGTCTGGGTGCTGGACGTGGACAAGAAGGGGCAGGAGATCACCTCGTACAAGACCTCGATCGCCGCCCGCGAGAACCAGGTGATGAACAGCCCGGTCTACTCCGATCCGTCGCTCTTCTTCGTCAGCCACGACGGCGGCGTCTATTGCTACCGGGTGAGCGACGGGGCGATGACCTGGACTTATCAGACGGAGCGCGCGCTCCGGGCGGACCCCATCGTGTTCGTCCATCGCGAAGGCGCCTCCGCGGCGCCGGCCGCCGAGGCTCCGAAGGCCGGCGACGCCGCGCCGAAACCGGCCGCCATGGCCGCCCCGGCGATGGCGGCTCCGGCGATGGGCGCCCCGGCGGCGGGCGCGCCTGCGGGGGACGGCAAGGCCGCGAAGAAGAAGGCCACCGCGACCACGCGCTTCCTCTTCGTGGGCGGCACGGACAACGCGTTCTACGCCCTGGATGCGGACGGCGGCAACCTGATCTGGAAATACGAGTGCGGCGGCGAGATCAAGTCGCCCGCGGTCGCCAAGGACACGACCGTCTATGTGCGCACCGAAGAGGGCGCGCTGCACGCCTTCGAGATCAGCCCGATGCACCGCGACGCCAAGGGGGCGGTCATCGGCCCCAAGAGGAACGGGAGCCTGCGCTGGAAGGTGCCGCTCGCCGAACGCTTCCTGTTCAAAGGATCGGAGCTCGTCTACATCGTGGGCCCGAACCGCGAAATCTGGGCCATGAACGAGATGACGGGCGCGGTCGTCGGACGCTATCCCACGAACACGCTGCAGCATCTGATCACGAACGCCTCGGACGAATTCGTCTACGTCGCCAACGCGGCAGGGTATCTCTACTGCCTCCGGGAATCCCGCCGGAACTTCTAGCCCTCGCCCGCGTCTCCACGGCGGCCGCCCGGGGCAGCAGCAGGCTGCTCCGGAGGGCCCTGCGGGAGGCGCTGGAGGCCGGGGCGGCTCCCCGGCGCCTCGACGAGGCGCTGCTGCAGCTCGTCGCCTTCGCGGGCTACGGGCGGGCCATCACCGCCTTCGCTCTGCTCCGGGAATACGTCCCTTCCGGGCCCCCCTCCGGGTCTTCAGTGCCGGGCAGGGGGGAGCGGATCTGCCGCCGCATCTACGGGCCCGTGTACGCCCGCATGATGGCCCGGATGAGGGGCTATCACCCCGTCCTCGCCCGCTGGATCCTCGATCACGGATACGGACAGGTGCTGTCGCGGCCGGGCTTGCGGCTGCGCGAACGGGAATTGCTCGCGGCGGCGGTGCTGGGCGCGCTGCGCCTGCCGCTGCAGCAGGAGTCGCACCTCAGGGGCGCGCGGCGCTGCGGGGCGACGCGGGGGCAGATCCGCGCGGTCCTGAAGGGCTGCGGCCTGCGGATCCCGAAGGGCTGGGCCTGATCAGGCGGAACGGGCTTCTTTGCGCCGCCCGGCGGCCCCGTAGTAGTAGTAATACTCCTCGGTGTCCGAGATCGCGCGGTTGAGGATCACGCCGGAGACCCGGGCGCCCACGTTCTGCAGCAGGCGCTTGGCCCAGGTGGCCTGCCGCGTGTCGGTCTTTCCGGACTCGATGACGAAGAGGACGGCGTCCGCCGAGCCGGCCATCTTCAAGGCGTCGCCGGTCCGCAGCACCGGCGGGGTGTCGATGACGACGGCGTCGAACTGCTGCCGCATCTGGGCGACGATCGGCCCCACGCGGGCGGGGTCGAGCAGTTCGTAGGGGTTATCGACGCTCACGCCGCTGGTGATCACCGTGAGGTTGGGGATTTCGAGCGTCTGGAGGATTCCCTCCGAGTCGAGCTGCGCGGCGCCCGCGAGCAGCTCGCTCAGGCCGGCGGCGTTGGGCAGCATCATCGCGGTGTGCACGGAGGGGACGCGCAGGTCGGCGTCGACGAGGAGCGTGCGGCGGCCCTGCCGGGCGAGGGCGGTGGCGAGGTTGACGGAGGCGGCGGTCTTGCCCTCGCGCGGATTGGTGCTCGTGATGAGGAAGACCCGGGAGGGGTGCTCCGACGGGGCCGAGAACAGGACGGTCGCCAGCGTGTCGAAGATTTCCGAGAGGATGCCGGTGCGGGGGGCCTGCGCCGCGCCGAGTTCGGACTTGGCGACCTTCGGGACCACGGCGAGCACCGGATAATCCAGATGGCGCCGCACGTCGTAGTCGGTGCGCAGGGTCGTGTCCACGAACTCGACGAGGAAGGCGAAGGAAAGGCCGAGGATGAGGGAGGCCATGAGCGCCACGGGCCAGGATTTGCCCAGGCGCGCCTCGACGCGGAGGGCGTCGTCGGGAAGGGCGGCGCCGTCCTTCAGCATCTGGACGTAGCCGGTCTTCGGCGCGGCGCTGAGGTTGGCGATGAGCGTGTCCTGCGTGGTCATGCGGGCGCGGGCGTCGTGGGCCAGGCGCTCGCGGTTCTTGACGTCGTCGAGCAGCGGGGAGAGCAGGTTCAGCCGCTCCCGCAGGATGCCGGCCTCCGGCTGCAGCACCTTGAGCTCGATGCCGCCGAGTTCGCTGTCCGTGCGGAGCGTGACCTCCTCCCGGTCGATGTCCTGTCCGAGCGCCTGCATCTTGGCGCGGGTGAGGTCGAGCTCTCCCTGGCGGATGTCCCCGCGCAGGCCCTTGACCAGGGGGTGCTCCTCGGTGTATTTGCGCAGCGCGGCGAGGAGGTCGCGGTGCAGGGTTTCGAGGCGGTCGGAGAGGCGGGCGACGAG
Source organism: uncultured Planctomycetales bacterium (assembly GCA_964619955.1). Classification (GTDB taxonomy): domain Bacteria; phylum Planctomycetota; class MHYJ01; order MHYJ01; family JACPRB01; genus JACQFK01. Next base: position 34,240 of record CAZUJF010000043.1, on the reverse strand, counting down.
GGCGCTTTCGAGGAGGCGGCTTTCGACGGAGGCGCTGCCGGCCAGCCGGGGAACCCCCTCCCGCTGGAGGTGGTCGGCGACGGAGCGGTCGGCGCGCACGCGTTCCAGGCGCAGGCGGTTGGCGTTGAGGCGGCGTTCGATGTCGCGGCGGCGGGTGTCGTGCGCGTTGATCTCCTCGGACAGCTTGCGCACCTCCAGTTCGAGGTTGTCGGAGCCCAGGCGGCTGCGGGCGTCGTCCCGGATCTTCCGCGCCGCGGCCTCGGCGGCGGCGGCGGCGGCCTCCTCCCGGGCCCGCTGCTCCTCCCCGCTGGCGCGGGCGTCGCGGAGATCCTTGGTCGCGATCTCGCGGCTGTAGGCGTCGACCTCGAGGGCGACGGCATTGGCGACGTCCGCCGCGATCGCGGCCGTCGGCGCGGTGGCTTCGATCCAGGTCAGCTGGCTGCCCTGCTCGGGGACGACCGTGACGGAGTGGAACCAGGCCGGATTCACGGCGTAGCCGAGTTTGTCGCGTTCGACGCTGGCGCGCAGGGCCTTCTCGGAGGCCTCCCGGATCTGCCTCGAGGTGATGATGGAATGCCAGGTGCGGGGCTCCATCTGGTTGACGCTGATCCACTGGGTGCCCTGGCTGGCCGTCACGAGGATGGGCGGGGTGGTGATGAGGACCCGGGTGCGGGCGCGGTAGGCCGGCCGCTCGTTGTAGCGGGAATAGGCCATGAAGGAGGCGAAGACGACCGCGAACACCGAAAACGCGGTCAGCCAGCGCCGGCGGAGCAGGCGCACCAGATCCTTGAACGTCACTTGCGATCCCCCTCTGGGACTCTACCTGATCTTTATCGGCCGCCGGGAGGGGATTCTCCAGCGGATCCGGATAAAGGCATCCCCGGCAGGGGAGCGGGCGTTATAGTTGTGTGGAAGGTGTGGGTTCTGGAGGTGCGGCATGAATCGCCTGTGGACGGCCCTGGTCCTTCTGGCGGCCCTCCGGTCCGCGGCGGCGGACGAGATCCAGCTGGCCAACGGGCGCAGGCTCGAAGGCATCGTCACCCGCAAGACGGCCACCGAGGTCGTCCTCGAGGTCGGCGCCGGCACGATCACGCTGGCGGCGAAGGACGTCTCCTCCATCAGCCCGGGCCGGACGGCCCTTCACGAGCTCGGCGAGCGCCTGGAGTCCGTGAAGAACTCCCGGAAGGCCTCCGACCATTACGAACTGGCGCTCTGGGCCCAGGCGAAGAAGCTGAGCCGCCCGGTGCCCGCCCTGGCCCTGAAGGCGGTGGAGCTGGATCCGGAGCATGCCGGAGCCCGCGCGCTGCTCCGCCACGAAAAGCGGGACGGCCGCTGGCTGACGTTCGAGCAGGCGCAGGAGGCCCGGGGATTGAAGTGGACCGGGGACCGCTGGGCGACGGCGGCCGAACTCCAGCTGATCGCACGGCAGCGTCTCGAGGCCGAGGAGCGGCGCCTCGCGGCCGAAAGCGCCCGCGAACAGCGGCGCGAGGACGAACGCCGGCGCCGCGAAGAGGCGCAGGCGGCGCATGAGCAGCGCCTCGCCCAGATCATGAGCCAGATGGACGGGTACTTCTACTCCCCGAGCTTCGCGTTCACGACGCCCTATTTCCGCCCCTTCTGGCACGCCCCGTATCTCCGCAGCCGCCGCTATTACCAGGAAGGCTGGAGGTACGGCGGGGGCGGCTATCTGTGGGGCCTGGGCGGAGGCTGGGGCCCGCGTCCGATACCGTAGCCGGAACTACCCGCAGGTGTAGCAGCGGACGATCGGCTCCTTCGCCGCCTTCACCTCGTTGAGGCGCTTCACGGGCATCGTGTGCGGCGCCGTTTTGACCTTCTCCGGGTCGGTCTTCGCCTCGTGCGCGATCTGGATCATCGCCTCCGCGAACGCATCGAGCGTCTCCCGGTTCTCGGTCTCCGTCGGCTCGATCATCATCGACTCGTGGACGATGAGCGGGAAGTAGATGGTGGGCGGGTGGAAATTGAAGTCGAGCAGGCGCTTGGCGATGTCCAGGGTGCGCACGCCGGTCTTCTTGAGGTAGTTCGTGTTGTCGAGCACGAACTCGTGCATGCAGGGCCGGTCGTGGGCGACCTTGAAGTGCTTCTTCAGGCGGGACATCAGATAGTTCGCGTTGAGCACCGCGTGTTCGGCGTTGCGGCGGACGCCCTCGGGCCCGTGGAAGCGGAGGTACGTGTAGGCCCGGAGGTGCATGCCGACGTTGCCCCAGAAGGCCTTCATCTTCCCGATGGACTTGGGGCGCGCGTCGTCGAGGCGCCAGGCGCCGTTCTCCTTCACGATGCGCGGACCGGGCAGGAAGGGCTCCAGCGCCGCCGTGCAGGCGACGGGCCCGGACCCCGGGCCGCCCCCGCCGTGCGGCGTCGAGAACGTCTTGTGCAGGTTGAAGTGCATGACGTCGATGCCGAAGTCGCCCGGGCGCGCCTTGCCCTGGATCGCGTTCATGTTCGCGCCGTCCATGTACATGAGGCCGCCGGCCTCGTGGACGAGCCTCGCGATCTCCGCGATGTTCTCCTCGAAGAGCCCGAGCGTGGACGGGTTGGTGACCATGAGGGCGGCGGTGCGCGGGGAGAGTTTCGCCTTGAGGTCGTCCAGGTCCACCCCGCCGCGGTTGTTCGACTTGACGTTGACGGTCTTGTAGCCGGAGAGCGAGGCGGTGGCGGGGTTGGTCCCGTGGGCCGAGTCCGGGATGAGGATCTCGTTGCGCTCCGGCTGGCCGCGCTCGATCTGCCAGGCGCGGATGAGCAGGATGCCGGTGAGTTCGCCCTGGGCGCCCGCGGCGGGCTGGAGCGTGACCGCGGCCATGCCGGCGATCTCGGCCAGCATCGACTCGAGGTTTGACATCAGCTCGAGCAGGCCCTGGACGGTCTCCGCCGGCTGCAGGGGATGGATGCCCGCGAAGCCGGGGAGCGCCGCGATTTTCTCGTTGATCCTCGGGTTGTACTTCATCGTGCAGGAGCCGAGGGGGTAGAAGTTCGCGTCGATCGAGAAGGTGCGGTGCGAAAGTTCCGTGAAGTGGCGGACGACCTCCAGTTCGGAGACTTCCGGCAGGGCCGGGGCCTTCGAGCGCAGCGCCGCGGCGGGGATCAGGGTGTCGATCGCGACCTCGTCCGCGGCGGGCGGGGCGAAGTAGGCGGTGCCGCGTCCCGGACGGCTCTTTTCGAAGATGGTCTTCATGAGGCGAGGCACTCCCGGAGGGCGTCGGCGAAGGCGTCGAGGTCCGCCGGCGCGTGCACCTCGGTGGCGCACATCAGCACGTGGTCCCGGAGGTCCCGGAAGCTGTTCTGGAGGGGGAAGCCGCCGAGGAAGCCCTTGTCCGCCAGCTTCTGCAGGGTCTGGACCGGGTGGGGGAGTTCGACGACGAATTCGTGGAAGTACGGATGGGAGTAGGGGATCTTCACCCCGGGGATCTTCGCGAGGCGGTCCGCGAGTTCGTGGGCCCGGCGCACGCACAGTTCGGCGACGCGCCGCAGGCCGGCGGGGCCGAGCGTCTCCAGGTGGATCGTCGCGCGCAGGGCCATGTAGGCCTGGTTCGTGCAGATGTTGGAGGACGCCTTCTCGCGTCGGATGTGCTGCTCCCGGGCCTGGAGCGTCAGGACGAAGCCGCGTTTGCCCTCCGCATCGACCGTTTCGCCGACGATGCGTCCGGGCAGGCCGCGGATGAAGTCCTTCCGGGCGGCGATGAATCCGCACCAGGGGCCGCCGTAGGAGAGCGGGATGCCGAGCGGCTGCGCCTCGCCGGTGGCGATGTCGCAGCCGCACTCGCCGGGGGGCTTCAGCAGCGCGAGGGACACGGGATTCACGCTCACCACCGAGAGGGCGCCCGCCTGATGGGCGATCTCGCTGACGGCGGCGAGATCCTCGATGCCGCCGAGGAAGTTCGGGTTCTGCACCACGAGGCACGCGGCGCCCTCGGCGGCCTCGCGGAGCGTGGCCACGGGCGTCTGGCCCCGCACCTGGGCGACCTCGACGATCGCGATCCCCAAAGCCCTGAAGAACGACTTGATGACCTTCCGGTACTGGGGGTTCACCCCGCCGGAAATCACGACCTTCTTCCGTTCCGTGTGGTCCACGGCCATCGCGACCGCCTCCTCGAGCGCGGTGCCGCCGTCGTAATGCGACGCCGTGGCGACGTCCATGGCGGCGAGTTCGCACATCATGGACTGGAACTCGAAGATGTGCTGCAGCGTGCCCTGGCTCGCCTCCGCCTGGTAGGGGGTGTAGGCGGACAGGAATTCGCCGCGCGAACTCATCGCGTCGACCACCGCGGGGGTGAAATGCGCGTAGCCGCCCGCGCCGAGGAAGCTGCGCCGGGGCTCGTAGTGCCGGTTCCGGGAGGCGAGGGACTGGAGATGCGCCAGCAGCTCCTGTTCGGGAAGGGCGGGAGGCAGCTTCAGCGGGCCCTTCAGGCGCAGGCCGGCGGGGATGGATTCGAAGAGGGCGTCAAGGGACGGCGCGCCGACGGCCTTGAGCATCTCGGCGGCGTCCGCCGGCGTGTTCTGGATGTAATCCATGTTCGGCGGTCAAATTGTAGAGAGCGGGTGCGTACGGCGGCGGCGCGGGGTTCAGACGAAGTCGTCCTCGTCGACTTCCTCGTCGGTCTCCTTCTCGTCCTCCTCCTTGTCGTCCGCGTGCGCGAGGAACTCCTCATACTCCTTCTTGGTCATGAGGGTGTCCATCTCGGACGGGTTGGAGGGCTTGATCTTGATCAGCCAGCCGTCCTCGAACGGCTCGTCCTTGAGGACGTCGAGGTCGCCGGCGACCTCCTTGTTGATCTCGAGGATCTTGCCGGTGATGGGGGAGACGAGGTCGGCCACGGTCTTGACGGACTCGATCTCCCCGAACGGCGACCCCGATTCCACGCTCTCGCCGACCTTGGGCAGGTCGATGTGGACGAGGTCGGACAGCTGCTTGACCGCGTGGTCCGTGATCCCGATCAGCGCTTCCTTGGTCTTCGGGTTGTAGCGGAGCCACTCGTGGGATTCGGTGTACTTGTAGTCTTCTGGCCTCATCTGGCGGATCTCTCCCCCTTGGTGTCGTCCCTAATTACCCGCGCGCAAATTTGCTGTCAAGATTTTTTGCGGCGATAAAACGGCAGCTTCGCGACCTCGGCCGCCTCGCGGCGGCCGCGCACGTCGATTTCGACGGCCGTCCCGGGGGCCGTGCCCGCCGGGAGATAGGCCATCGCGATGGATTGCTCGAGGGTCGGACTCCAGGTCCCGCTGGTCACCTTGCCGGCGACGGCCCCGGCGAGCAGGACGTCCATGCCCTGCCGCGGGATGCGCCGGGACTTCAGCGTCAGGCCCGTGAGTTTGCGCGCGGGAGGCCCGGCCTTGCGGAGCGCGTCGAGGCCCAGGAACGCGGGCTTGGTCAGGTCGACCGCGAAATCCAGGCCCGCCTCGAGCGGCGTGGTGGCGTCGTCGAGGTCGTTGCCGTAGAGCGGCATGGCGGCCTCGGTGCGCAGCGTGTCCCGCGCGCCCAGGCCGATGGGCGCGATCTGGGCGTCGATGAAGCGGTCCCAGATCTTCCGCACCTCGGGCGTCGGGATGAAGATCTCGAAGCCGTCCTCGCCCGTGTAGCCGGTGCGGGAGATCAGGCGCCCGCCGAATTCCCCGAACGTGTAGTAGCCGAGCGGGGAGGGGTCGAGGTCGAGGACGCGTTTGACGGTTTCCAGCGACCGCGGCCCCTGCAGCGCCAGGAGCGAAACCTCGAAGGTCTCGTCCACGAGCTCCACCCCGGACTCCAGGTGGCGCTTCATCCACTCGAGGTCCTTGTCTCGGTTGGAGGCGTTGACGACCAGCAGGTCGTCGGGGCCGCCGGCGTAGAGGATCAGGTCGTCGATCACCGTGCCGCGTTCGTTGAGCAGGAAGGTGTAGCGGCAGCGGCCCGGCCGGACCTTGTCCACGTCGATCGTCAGGAGCTTCTGGAGGTAGCTTCGCCGGGCGGCGCCGCGGACGCGGACGCGTCCCATGTGGGAGAGGTCGAAAAGGCCCACGCGCGTCCGCACGGCCGCGTGCTCCTCCACGATGCCCGCGTACTGGACGGGCATCTCCCAGCCGTGGAAGTCGACGAGGCGCGCCTTGAGGGCCGCATGCGCGGCGTAGAGGGGCGTCCGCAACGGGGTTCCGCTCATGGGGGGCGAGTCTAAAGGAGCGGGGCGGGAAGGAGAAGAAAAAGTCGAAAGGACCGGCGGAGCCGCGTATCATGCCTGCGTGCCGAAAAAGATCCTGGTGGTCGAGGATACGAAGTCGATCCGCGAGATCATTTCCTTCATGCTGAGGGGCAAGGGCTTCGAGGTGCTTGAAGCCGGGGACGGGCAGGAGGGGGAGGAGATGGCCCGCCGGGAGCGGCCCGATCTCATCCTGCTCGACGCCATGCTTCCCAAGAAGACCGGCTTCGACGTCTGCGCCTCGCTCAAGTCGGATGCCGACCTCAAGGGCATCCGCATCCTCATGCTCACGGCGATCACCCGCGACACCGGGAAGAGCGACGAGTACTGGAAGGAGAAGTCGCTCGCCGACGACTTCATGTCCAAACCCTTCAAGGCCGTCGAACTCGTGGACCGCATCGAGAAACTGCTCGGCGGCGGGGTTCCGCCCGGGTAGGCCCCGTGGTTTCCGAATACTTCCGCCACCTCGCAGGCTTTTCCCGCACCGCCCGGCTTTTCCTCGTCTCGCAGTTCTTCTACGGGATGGGGCAGACCGCGGTCTGGGTGCTGCGCAACCTCTATCTCCGCCAGGCCGGGTACCGGGAGGATTTCATCGGGGCGACCCTCTCGGCCTCCTCCGTGGGCATGGTGCTCGTGGTGCTGACGCTCACGCGGTTCATGGACCGCCTGCGGATCCGGGGCTTTTCCATGGCCGGCGCCGTGCTGGTCGCCGCCGGGCTGACGGGCGTGGGGCTGGTTTCCGGGGAGACCGCCCTGCTCGGATTCTGCTTCCTCTCCGGGGTCGGCATTTCGCTCCTGGAAGTCGGGACCTCGCCGTTCCTGGCGCGGCATTCCGAACCGGGCGAGCGGCCGTTTTTGTTCGGCCTGAGCACGGCCCTGAGCCCGGCCGCGGGCCTGACGGCGACGCTCGCGTTGAAGGGCGGGGCGCTGCTCTGGGGCGAGAATCTGGCGTCCTACCGGAACATGCTCTTCGCGGCGTCCGCGGCGACGCTGCTGGCGATTCCGGTGCTCCTGTCCATGCGCGAACGGGAGCCCGAAGCCCCGCCGGCGGGCGGGGAGACCTTCGACTGGCGCACGGCGGCGAAATTCTTCCTGCCCGAGATGGCCTTCGGGCTGGGCGCGGGCCTGACCATCCCGTTCATCAACCTCTATTTCCGCTCCCGTTTCGGCCTGCAGGTGGGGACCATCGGGCTGCTGTATTCCGCGGCGCAGGCGCTGATGATGGTCGCGTTCCTCGCGGCGCCCCTCCTGGCCCGGCGCTTCGGCTCCGTGCGCACCATCGTGGCCTTCCAGCTCACCTCGATCCCGTTCTTCCTGGTGCTCGCGCTCAGCGGTTCGCTGGAGCTGGCGATCGCGGCGTTCCTCCTGAGGCACGCCTGCATGAACATGGTCCATCCCGTCGGGGCCCATTTCGCGATGGAGGTGGTCCGGCCCGGCCAGCGCGCCCGCGTGAACGGGCTCAAGCAGGCGGCGAACAAGACGTCCTGGGTGGTCGCCAACGCGCTGGGCGGCTGGATCATCGTGCACGCCCCGTTTCTCAAGGACGGTTTCACGACGACGATGTTTCTCACCATCGGCCTCTACGTGATCGGCAGCGCCCTCTACGCGGCCTTCTTCCTGAAAGTCCCGGCGGGACAGGCGCCGGCCCCCGAAGCGGAACCCTCGGCGGGCGCGTAGGTTATGATGGTGCGGGTTTCCTGCATCCGGGGGGCGAGCATGCGTGTCACCGCGCTGATGGGGCTCTTGCTGCTGGCGTCCGCGGGCGCCCAGGAGGCGGGCCCGGGGCTGCCGGACCGCGTCGAATTCAACCGCGACATCCGTCCGATCCTCTCGGACACCTGCATCAAGTGCCACGGGCCCGATCCCAAACACCGCGAGGCGGGGCTGCGGCTCGACACGCCCGAGGGGGCCTACGGGGAGTTCGAGCCGGGCAAGCGGGCGCTCGTGCCGGGCAGCCTCGAGAAGAGCCTCCTGTGGAAGCGCATCGTCTCCGCCGACCGGGAGGAGCTGATGCCACCGCCCAAGACGGGGAAGAAGCTCGACAAGAAACAGCTCGCGCTGCTGAAGAAGTGGATCGAGCAGGGCGCGGAATTCCAGGGCCACTGGGCGTTCGTGCCCCCCGTGAAGCGTCCCGCGCCCCCGCTGCGGGGCTGGGGCGTGAACGACATCGACGCCCACATCCACGCCCGGCTGGCGCGCGAGGGGCTGAAGCCGTCGCCCGAGGCCGACCGGCGCACGCTGGCGCGCCGCGTCACGCTCGATCTCACGGGCCTGCCGCCCCGGACGGAGGAGGTCGAGGCCTTCGTGAACGATCCGGCCCCCGGGGCCTACGAGGCGCTCGTCGACCGCCTCCTGCGCTCGCCCCGCTACGGCGAACACATGGCGCGCTACTGGCTCGACCTCGCCCGCTACGGCGACACGCACGGCCTGCATCTCGACAACTACCGGGAGATGTGGCCCTACCGGGACTGGGTCGTCAAGGCCTTCAACGACAACCTGCCCTTCGACCGCTTCGTCCTGGAGCAGCTCGCCGGGGACCTGCTGCCGGAGGCCACGCTCGAACAGCAGGTCGCCAGCGGCTTCAACCGCTGCCACGTCAGCACCAACGAGGGCGGGTCCATCGAGGACGAGGTCTACTGCCGCAACGTCTTCGACCGCGTCGAGACGTTCTCTCAGGTCTTCTTCGCGCTCACGTTCGCCTGCGCGCGCTGCCACGACCACAAGTACGATCCGTTCACCCAGAAGGACTATTACGGCCTCTTCGCGTTCTTCAACAGCCTCGACGGATCCGAGATGGACGGGAACCGCAAGGACTCGCCGCCCACCGTGAAGGTGCCGGATGCGGCGCAGGCCGCCGAACTCGCGTCGATCCGCGCGGCGCTCGCGCCGCTGGAGACCCGCATGAACGGGCCCGCGCCGGAGGTGGACGCCCGCCAGGCGGAATGGGAAAAGGAGCTGGCCGCGCGCCTGGCCGCCCCCTGGAAGGTCCTCGAAACCGTCGCGAAGGGTCCGCTGGAGCTTGCCGCGACGATCGCTGCGGGGGAGGCCCCGCTGCTCCGGGTGGCCGTCTCCGCCCCGGAGCCGCTGAAGTTCAGCTTCGCCGGCCTCGAGGCGACGCTGGACGGCAAGAAGGTCCCCTTTCGGGCGGCTTTGACGGACGCCCCCGGGAACGCCCCGCTGCCCGCCCTGCTCGACGGAAAACCGGACAGCGCGTGGTCGGGCGAGGCGGGCAGGGCTCCCGCCGCGGTCCTGGTCCCCGCCGCGCCGCTCGGAGCCGGCGAACTGGTCCTGAAAGCCGTCCCCAAAGGGGCCGCGACGGGCGTCTCGCTGCAGCTTTCCGTGAGCGCGAACGCCGAACTCCTCCGCGGCGTCGCTCCGGCCGTGCGCGGGCCCTGGCATCTGCTGGGTCGCTTCGAGGCGGCCGACGGCAACGCCGCGTTCACGACCGAGTACGGCCCCGAGAAGGGCGTGGACCTGGAGAAGGAGGTCCGCGGCGTGAAGTGGGTCCGCAAGGACGACTACCAGGACGGCAAGGATCTCAAGTATCCCGAGGGGGTGGGGGCCTCCTACGCCTACCGGACGATCCATTCCCCCGGTCCGCGCAAGGCGACCTTCAACGTGAATTCCGACGATGCGATCCAGGTCTGGCTCAACGGCTCGCTGGTGCTTTCGAAGAACGTGAAGCGCACCTACCGGAAGTACGACGCCAACGAGGTGAGCGTCGATCTCGACGCCGGCGAAAACCGCCTCCTGATCAAATTCTCCAATTACGGCACGACGCGCGATCACAAGTTCCTCTTCGAGGTGCTCGAGGAGGAGGCGAACGACCTGCTGGGCGACGTGCGGGCGGTCCTCGCCGTCGAGCCGTCGAAGCGCAGCGACGTCCAGAAGGCGCTGCTGAGGACCCGCTACCGCCGCGAATTCTGGGAGGACTACCGCACGGCGGCACGGCAGCGGGCGGAGCTGCGCGGCCGGGAGACGGCGCTGCTGGACCAGGTCCCGTCGACGCTGGTGTTCCGGGAGAAGGCCCAGCCCAAGGATGCGTTCATGCTCAGGCGGGGGGAATACGACCAGAAGGGCGCGAAGGTCGGTCGTGCGACGCCCGCCTCGATGCCCCCGCTGCCGAAGGACGCGCCGCTGAACCGCCTGGGGCTGGCGAAGTGGCTTCTGGATCCGGCCCACCCGCTGAGTTCGCGGGTTCCGGTGAACCGCTTCTGGCAGCAGGTCTTTGGCGTCGGGCTCGTGAAGACCTCCGAGGACTTCGGGCTCACCGGGGAGCCGCCCGTGCATCCGGAACTGCTGGATGCGCTCGCCGTCGGATTCGTCGAGGACGGCCGGGACGTCAAACGCTTCATGAAGCGGATGCTGATGTCCGCGACGTACCGGCAGTCGTCCCGTTCGACCCCGGAACTCGTGCGCCGCGACCCTGAGAACCGCCTGCTTGCGCGGGGTCCGCGCTTCCGCATGGACGCCGAGATGGTCCGCGACCAGATCCTCTTCCTGAGCGGACTGCTCGTCGAGAAGACGGGCGGGCCCGGCGTGAAGCCGCCGCAGCCGGAGGGGCTCTGGGAGGCCGTGGGGTACACGGGATCCAACACGTACCGCTTCAAGCGGGATGCGGAGCCGGAGAAGGTCTTTCGCCGCAGCCTCTACACGTTCTGGAAGCGCACGTCCGCGCCGCCGCAGATGACCGTGTTCGACGCCCCGTCCCGGGAATCCTGCGTGGCGCGCCGCGAGCGGACGAACACCCCGCTGCAGGCGCTGCTGCTGATGAACGAGCCCCAGTGCTTCGAGGCCGCCCGGCATCTGGCGCAGAAGGCGATGAAGGAGGGCGGGTCCTCGGACGAATCCCGGAGCGCCTGGATGCTGCAGCGCTGCACGCAGCGGCCGCCGAGCGCGGCGGACGCCGCGGATCTGGCCGCCCTCGTGCGCGCCCAGCGGGAGGCCTACGCGAAGGACCCGGCGGCGGCGAAGGCGGCGGTCGCCGTCGGCGACCTGCCCGCCGACGCCTCGCTCGATCCCGTCGATCTGGCGTCGTGGACGCTGGCGGCGAACGCCGTCCTGAATCTCGACGAAGTCCTGAACAAGAGGTGACGGCCATGACACCCGAACCCGTCGAACATCTGACGCGCCGGCGCTTCTTCCGGCTTTCGACCGCCGGCCTCGGTTCCGCCGCGCTGGGAAGCCTGCTCGCCCGGACCGGCCATGCGCAGCAGCAGCAGCCCGCGGCGCATTTCGCGCCCAGGGCCAAGTACCTGATCTATCTCTTCATGAACGGCGGCGCCTCCCAGATCGACCTCTACGATCACAAGCCGGGGCTCGACGCGCTTTTCGACAAGGACCTGCCGCCCTCCGTGGTCGGCGGGCAGCGCCTGACCACCATGACGTCCGGGCAGTCGCGCTTTCCGATCGCGCCGTCGATGTTCAAGTTCGGCCGCCACGGGGAATCCGGGGCGCTCTTCAGCGAGCTGCTGCCGAACATCGCGAAGCATGCGGACAAGATCTCGTTCGTGAAGTCGGTCCACACGGAGGCGATCAACCACGATCCGGCCGTCACGTACATCTGCACGGGGGCGCAGATCCCGGGCAAGGCCAGCCTCGGGTCGTGGCTCTCGTACGGGCTGGGGAGCGAGAACGAGAACCTGCCCAGCTTCATCGTGATGACGCCGTCGTGGACCGCGAAGCGCGAGGCGCAGGCGCTCTACAACCGCCTCTGGGGCCCGGGCTTCCTGCCCACGAAGCACCAGGGCGTCTGGTTCCGGCTCAAGGGCGATCCGGTGCTCTACCTTTCGGACCCCGCGGGCGTGAGCCGCGAATCGCGGCGCCGCATGCTCGAGACGCTGATCCGCATGAACGGCCGCGAACACGAGGAGAACGGCGATCCCGAGACGCAGGGCCGCATCTCCCAGTACGAAATGGCGTTCCGGATGCAGTCGTCGGTTCCCGAGCTCGTGGATCTTTCGAAGGAGTCGAAGGAGACGCTCGACCTCTACGGGCCGGACCTGCAGAAGCCGGGGACCTTCGCGCATTCGGCGCTGCTGGCGCGGCGCATGATCGAGCGCGGCGTCCGCCAGGTGCAGATTTTCCACCGGGAATGGGACCACCACGGAAACCTGCCCGGCGATCTCCGGGCCCAGTGCGGCGACGTGGACCGTCCGATCGGCGCGCTGCTCACGGATCTCGGGCGGAGGGGGTTGCTCGACGAGACGCTCGTCGTCTGGGGCAGCGAGTTCGGCCGCACGACCTACTGCCAGGGAAAGCTCACCCGGAACGACTACGGCCGCGACCATCATCCGCGCTGCTTCACCTACTGGTTCGCGGGCGCGGGCATCAAGCCGGGCGTGACGCACGGCGAGACCGACGATTTCAGCTACAACATCGTGAAGGACCCCGTCCACATCCGCGACATCAACGCGACGATGCTGCACCTGCTGGGGCTGGACCACAAGAAGCTGACGTACAAGTTCCAGGGCCTGGACCAGCGCCTGACCGGCGTCGAGGAGGAGGCGAAGATCGTCCGCTCCATTCTCGCGTGACGGTGTACGATTACCTTCGGGATCGGTGTCTGATCCGCGGTTGAGCGGGAGACGATCATGACGGGAATCGCATTTCGTTGGACGGCGCTGCTGCTGCTGGCGCTGCAGGCCCAGGAGACGGCGCCGAAGACGGCCGCCCGCACCCCGGGCGAGATCAAGGCGATGGTCCAGCTCCTGGCGCCGCGCAAGGGCGCGTCGATGCAGGAGGTCTACCTCGCCCGCGTCCGGCAGTACCGCTACCTCTGCGGGGTGCCTTTCGAGTCGCTGGCGTTCGATCCGAAACAGGGGGAGCTGGCGCATGCCGGCGCCTCCATCTGCGCGAGACTCAACAAGCTGACCCACAACCCGGAGCGGCCGGCCGGCATGAGCGACGCCGAGTACCAGCTGGGCAAGGACGGCGCCGGACAGTGCAACCTCTTCGCCGGCCTCGTCGAACCCGCGGCCTGCGTGGACGGCTGGATGGACGACTCCGACCCCTCGAACATCGACCGGGTGGGGCATCGCCGCTGGATCCTGAATCCGTCGATGGGGAAGAGCGCGTTCGGCACCGTGGGCAATTACGCCGCGATGTACGCCTTCGACGGGTCGAACAAGAAGGTTCCGGACTGGGACCTCGTCACGTACCCGGCCCGGGGCGTCATGCCCGTGCAGTTCTTCGGCGCGCGCCATGCCTGGAGCATCTCGCCGAACCCGAAGAAGTACGTCATCCCCGCCCAGTCGGAGCTCAAGGTGACCATCCACGCGGCGGACGCGAAGCAGGCGCCCCTGGGCGAGCCGCTCAAGCTGGACTACTTCCACCTCGACACCGGCGGGTTCGGGAGCGGGCCGGCCGTCATCTTCCGCCCGCAGGCCTTCGCCCCCGGCACGGAGGGCGCCTATGTCGTCACCCTGACGGGATTGAAAAGCGGCGGCGAGGCCGCGCAGATCCGCTACGTCGTGAATTTCACCAGCCTGCAGCGGATCCCCGACGGCCCGGAGGGCGCGGCCACGTATTCGCGCTACTACCAGAACCGTTTCGAGACGATCCAGGCGCTGCCGGAGAAGCTCGACCAGGTCGAGGCCCTCGGGGACTTCCTCGAGGCCGACTTCCTGCGCCAGGCGGATCCCAAGATCCGGACCGGGGCCCAGAAGGCCCTGGCCGAGCTGATCAAGGAGCCCGAGCTCAAGCGCGAACACGACGCCGCGCAGCGGCACAAGCTGCTGCTGGGGATGGAGCAGAAGGCGGGCAAGAGCAAGAACCAGCTCGTGCCCGTGGTGCTCGCCTACCGGGACATGGCGAGGGTCTACAAGGAGACGCGCGCGGGGGCCCGCGCGGCGGCCGACTTCGAACGGCTCAAGGAGCAGCTGCAGTAGCGGCGTCCATCCGGATCCGCGTCTTCACCGAGGACTTCGCCCCCGCCATCGCGCGGAACACGTCGGGCAGCTCCTCCAGCCGCCGCGTCTCGGTCAGGAACGGGCCCGCGGGAACCACGCCCTGGGCCAGCAGACCCAGCGCCGCGCGGAAGGTTTCCGGACGATGGTGGAACGGGGACTTGAGCGTCACCTGCCCGTAATGCAGCCGGTTGGTGTCGAAGGCCGCCTGCGTTCCCTTGGGCGGGCCTCCGAAGAGGTTCACGGCGCCGCCCTTGCGCGCGAGCTCCAGCGTCTGCGCCCAGGTCTCGACGCGGCCCGTGGCCTCCACGACGAGGTCGTAAGGTCCGGCCTTGCGGGCCTCCTCCATCCAGAGGCCAGCTTCGGCCGCCTCGAGGACGCGCGCGCCGAACGAGCGCGCGGCCTCGAGGCGCGCGGCATGGCGGCCGGCGCCCGTGACCGAGGCGCCCGCGTGTTTGAGCAGCGCGATCCAGAAGAGGCCGATGGGGCCCAGTCCGATGACCAGGGCCGTGTCGCCCCGGCGGACCGGCGTTTCGTTGAGGCCGTGCACGACGCAGGCCAGGGGTTCGGTCATCGCCGCCGCGTCCAGGGGCAGGTCCGCGGGCACGCGCCAGGTGTTGCGCCGCACGAAGCGGGCGGGGACCCGCAGATACTCCGCATAGGTGCCGTTGAGGAACTGCAGGTCGTCGCAGAGGTTCTCCTGGCTGCGCCCGCAGGGGCGGCACCGGCCGCAGGGGGCGGAGTTGCCGACGACGACGCGGTCGCCGACGCGCAGATCCGGAGTGGTGTCGGAGACCGCGCCATCGCCCAAGGCGGCCACGACGCCCGCGCCTTCATGGCCGAAGGGTCCGGGCATCTTGATCATCGTGGCGTGGTAGCCGCGGCGCCAGACCTTGAGGTCGGTGCCGCAGGTGAGGGCGGTGTCGATGCGCACGATCATGCCGCCCGGCTCGGGGGCGTCGAGCGCGACCTCCTCGAGGCGGAGGTCCTCGCGTCCGTGCAGCACGGCGGCGCGCATCCGGGCGGGCAGGCTCACGGCGTCACCAGTATTTTCAGCGAGGTTCCGGAGGGCCTGCTCGCGAGCGCGAACGCCTCGTTCACGCGATCGAGCGGGAAGCGGTGCGTGATGAGCGGGCCGACGTCCACGCGGCCGCTGAAGACGAGGCGGGCGACTTCGTCGGCGACGTCGACCGAGGAACTGTAGCTGCCGAGGACCGTCTTCTCGTCGACGCAGACCGAGCCCGCATCGAGGCGGACCTCCTCGCCCTTGCGGGTGTGGGCGAAGAGGAGGACGCTGCCGCCCGGCCGCAGGATCGCGAGGGCCTGCTTGAGCGCGGCCTCGCTGGGGACGGCGAGCACGGCGGCATCGGCGCCGCGGTTGGCGGATTCCTTGCGGAGGCGTTTTTCGAAGGCGGGCGACCGCGGGTCGGCGCTCCAGGCGGCGCCGAGTCTCGTGGAGAGTCTTCGACGGCTCGCGATCAGGTCGAGACCGACGGGACGCGCGCCGCGGGCCTTGAGGAGCTGGGTGAAGAGCAGGCCGATGGGACCCTGGCCGAAGACGGGGACCAGATCGCCGCGCCGCAGCCTGAGCCGGTCGACGCCCTTGAGGCAGGTGTTGACGGGTTCGAGAAAGCTGGCGTGTTCGAGAGGCACGGAGCGCGGTACGCGGACCATGCCCTCGCGGACGATCCAGGGCAGCACGCGGATGTATTCGGCGAATCCGCCGCCGGCGGGTTCGAAGCCCGCGGTGGAGCCGGTCTTCTTGTAGACGGGGCATTGGGCGTGGTCGCCGCGTCTGCAGTAGAAGCAGCGTCCGCAGGGGATGTGGTGGAAGACGGCGACGCGGTCGCCGATCTTCCAGCCGCGCACCCCGCGGCCGGTCGCCGCGAGGGTGCCGGCCATCTCATGCCCGTAGATGCGCGGCGGCTCCTGGAGGCCGTACGCGACCTTCTTCAGGTCGGTGTGGCAGACCCCGCAGGCGGCGATGCGCACGAGGACTTCGCCGGGGCCGATGCGGGGGACGGGAACCGTTTCGACGACGACGTTGCCGCGTCCCCGGTAGACGGCGGCCTTCATGGTGGTCGGTAGCACGCGACTAGAATAGGCAAAGGCGCCGCTTCGGGGAAGGGGTGTTCAGCGCAGGCGCGCGCCGAGGGGGCTGCGGAGGTCGACGAAGCGCAGCAGGCGCCGCGTCCAGTGCCTCGCGTAGTCGATGCCGATGCGGGGCGTCCGGGTGATGCGGGGGAGGTAGTCGGGATCCTGCTGGAACCGGAGTTCCCCGTCCGCCAGATTCCGGCCGTTGTCCTCCCTCGTGATGCCGAAACCCCGCGCGAGGCGGGCGGGGCCGGAGAGGTCGGCCTCCCAGCCGTCGAGGGGTTCCGCGGCGCGGACCAGCACGGCGTGCGCTTCGCCCGTGCGTCCGGCGACGACGTTGAACATCCAGTGCATCCCGTAGATGAAATAGACGTAGGCATGCCCGGGAGGGCCGAACATGACCTCGGTGCGCGGCGTGCGTCCCTTGGAGGCGTGGGACGCGAGATCCTTCGGGCCGAGGTAGGCTTCGACTTCCACGACGCGTGCGCGGCGCAGGACGGGGCCGATGCGCCGGATCAGGAGGGTGCCGAGCAGCCGCCGTCCCAGATCCTGGGCGGGGAGGCTGAAGTCGCGTCTTCCCAGTCGCCGCATGCCGGGATCAGGCGAATTTGTCCCCGCATTCGGGGCAGAACTTGGCGCCCGCCTGGGCCTCGACGCCGCACTTCTTGCACGTCGTCTTGACGGCGACCGGGGCGCCGCAGTCGGGGCAGAATTTGCCGCCCTGGATCTGGGCGTTGCAACTCGGGCAGCGGACGGCCAGGGGGCGGGAGGCGTCGAGCCCGCCGGTCTGGTCGGAGCCGCGGGCTCTTTCGACGATCTGCTCCCGGGCGGCCTGGGCCTGGGCGGCCGCCGCTTCTTCGTGCAGGTCGGGGGCGCAATCCTCGCAGAGGCCCTTTGACGTGTTCCAGCAGGTGTCCGGGCAGACCCATTTGCCGCAGCGGCTGCATTTCTTGAAGCGGCCCTTGGCCGCCTCGACGGCCTTCTTGAGCGCCGCGTCGTGGGCGGGCCCGCCGATGGCGCGGCGGATCTCGTACTCGCTGCTCGCGGCGCGGCTCAGGATGCCGCCGAAAAGGCTGCCCGCGGCGCGAAGCAGGCCGCCGGCCATGCCGGTGACCGAGGTCTGGAACTCGGAGACCCAGCCGCCGCCGCACTTGTCGCAGAAGAACTTGAATTGATAGCCGTGGTCCGTGGAAAGGTCCTGGTGGTTGCGGACGAATTCGATCAGCGCCATCGTGGCCTCGCTCTTCTCGTCGAAGTGTAGCATGGCGCAGGAGAGATCGCACGCTTGCCTGTCGGGGGCCCCGGCGCCTATCATCAGCGCCATGGCGGAGTCCCGCAAACGTCCCTGGCCGCTGTTGATCCTCGCGGCGCTGCCCGTGGGCATCCTCGTCTACTACGCGATGCCGAAGCGGGCGCCGGAGACGTCCGTCCTGGTCGGGACCTGGCAGCGCGAGGATGCCGAGTACCGGCTCGTCGTCAAGGGCGTGGATCCGGGCGGTCGCGCCACCGTCGAGTATCTCAACCCCAAACCCATCCACGTGGGCGAAGCCCGGGTCGAGGCGGAGAACGGCGTCCTGAAACTGGGCGTGCTCCTCCAGGACGAGAACTATCCCGGCAGCACCTATACGCTCGCCTTCGATCCCGGGAGCGGGCGCCTGGTGGGGGAGTATTTCCAGGCCGTCCAGAAGTCGACGTTTCCGGTTTCCTTCCAACGCGTCCCCTGAGCGCGCTAAACTTGGGGTGACGTATGTGCACCCTGCTGGCGCTGCTCCTGCTCCAGTCTGCGGTATCGGCCGAGCTCAAAGTCCATGGGCTCTTCCGCGACGGCGTCGTCCTCCAGCGTGACCGCGCGGTCCCCGTCTGGGGCACGGGCCGGCCCGGCGCGGAGGTCGCGGTGTCGATCGCGGGACAGCGCAAGACCGCGGGCGTCGGGACGGACGGGACCTGGTCCGTCTCCCTCGATCCGCTCGCCGCGGGCGGGCCCTTCGAACTGCTCATCGAAAGCGGGACGCGGCTGCTCGTCCGGGACGTGCTCGTCGGCGAGGTCTGGCTCGTCGCCGGCGGCGCGGCGCTGGACCAGCCCCTCAAGAGCAGCCGCGTCGCGCTCACGCTGAACGAAACCCAGGCGTCGCGGCTCCGGCTCTTCCGGGTGCCGCGGGGCGAGGCCGACGCGCCCTTGAAGGATCTTGAAGGAACCTGGACGTCGAAGGATCCGCGCGTGACGGCCGAGTTCTCGGCGGTGGGCTACCTCTTCGGCGTGGATCTGCTGGAGCGGCTGCAGGTGCCCGTGGGCCTGATCCAGGCGACGGGGCCGGAGCAGCCTCTGGAGCAATGGATCTCCGGGAAGGGGCTCGGGGGCACGCGGGCGTCCCGGGCGGTCACCGGCCTGGCCCGGCGGCAGGCCGAAGCTTTCGAAGCCGCGCGCACGCTTTATCGGGTGGCGGTGAAGGAGGCCCTGGCGCGCGGGGAGGATCCGGGAAAGCTGCCCGTCCCGCAGCGCCCGACGGGTCCGTCGCGCACCCACAATGCGATGCTCGCCCCGCTGGCCCCCTTCGCGCTGCGCGGGGTCCTCTGGCAGCAGGGGGCGGCGGATCTGTTCCGCGGTTCCGAATACGACGCCTTCATGCAGTCCCTGATCCAGGACTGGCGCGGAACGTGGGAACAGTCGGATCTTCCCGTGGGCTTCACGCAAATGGGCCGCGTCGGGCCGGAGCGGGACGAGCCCGAACAGAGCCTCTGGGCGGAGTTGCGGGAAGGGCAGGCGAAGGCCCTCCGGAATTCCCGCAGCGGCATGGTGCCGACGTTCGACCTGTCGGCGGGGGGCGACCTGGACGCGCGCGGCATCCGCGAACTCGCGCGCCGCTTCGGGCTCTGGGCGCAGGCCGAGGTCTACGGCGCGGACGTCGTGAGCTCCGGGCCGCAGTACGAGTCGATGAAGGTGGAGATCGACAGGATCCGCGTCAAATTCTCCAACGCCGGCGCGGGCCTCGTGACGGCCGGGGGCGCGCCGCTGAAGGGCTTCACGATCTCCGGCGAATTCAACCTCTTCGTGAAGGCGCAGGCGAAGATCGAGGGCGACACGGTCGTCGTCTGGAGCGACGAGGTCCGCTGGCCCGCCGCCGTCCGCTACGGCTGGGCGGATCATCCCGCCGGAACGCTGGCCAACCCGGAAGGCCTGCCCGCGATCCCGTTCCGCACGGACCGCTGGCCGCGGCGGTAGCCGCTACTTGAAGAAGGCGTTCACTTCATCGTAGGGCACCGCGTCGTTCGTGAACGCCGCGTAGGTGCCCGCGTCCCGCAGTTCCAGGGCGATGCGGCGCGTGAGCGCGAGCGTCGCGCGGTAGGGTCCGGAGCCCAGGCTGACGCGGGCCACGCCCAGCTCCTTCAGCCTCGCGACGGGCGGCGTGCCCGGCCCCGCGAGCACGTTGAGCGGGCCGTCGACCGCTTTTGCCAGGGCTTTGATCGTCGCCTCGTCGGTCACGCCCGGGATGAAGAGGCAGTCGGCCCCCGCGGCGCGGTAGGCGTTCGCCCGCCGGACGGCGTGGTCGAGGCGCTTGCGTTCCGCGCCGAATTCGATGAGGAAGACGTCGGTGCGGGCGTTGATGACGAGGTCGCCGCCGTCGCGCTTCGAGGCCTCGCGGGCGATGCGGATGCGCTCGCACTGCTGGTCGGGGTCCAGGAGGGGGCGCACGTGGTCGCGCGTGCCGTCCTCGAAGTTGATCCCGGCCGCGCCGGCCTCGATGACGGCCGCCACGGTCTGCTGGATCGCCTTGGGGATGGGGCCATAGCCCGCCTCGACGTCGGCGCTGACGGGGATCTTGACGGCTCCGGCGATGCGGGACACGGCCTTGGCCATTTCGCCGCGGCTGATCCGTTCGCGGTCGGGGTATCCGAGCGACGCGGCGATGCCCGCGCTGGTGGTGCCGACGGCGGGGAAGCCGGCCAGTTCGAAGATGCGGGCGCTCGCGGCATCCCAGGCGTTGGGGAGCACGAGGATGCCGGAGCGGTCGTGCATCTTCCGGAAGAGCTCCGCTTTCTGCTTCTGCTTCATCGCCCCATCATAACAACGGGCCTATTTCGAGGGGGCGCTGCCGGACCATTCGGCTCGGCAGATCTCGGGCTCCTCCTCGTCCTGCAGGCCGAGCGCTCCGGGCAGATAGCGCCATTCCACGCGCGCGGCGCGCAGGTTGAAGTTCTCGAAGGGGGCGCTTTCGGGCATCTGGGGGCCGCCGGAGAGGCAGTAGCTCTGCAGGGTGACGTCCGCCAGGCGGAGTTCCATGAAGGGGCGTCCGGGCTCGCCCTCGGGGCAGAGCTGGATCACGACCCGGCTGAAATGCCGGCCGGAGCAGACGGCGCCCGCCAGGTCGGGGCTGGAGCGGTCGGCCAGCTTGGCCACGGAGATGTCGTGGTGGACGGGGCCGTCGGATCCGGCGAGCGACTGGCTGAAGGACGTGAGGTCGATCCAGCCGGGATGGAATTCGTCCGTGCAGCCGCCCCGGATCCCCTCGATGTTCAGGAAGCTCAGGTATCCCATGGTCTCCTCCCGGTAAGGGGAGAAGGGGGGCGACCCGGAGGTTACGGGTGAAATCGTGGATCAAAAGGGCGGCTTCCGTCGTTGTATCTCCAAGTTTGGACGGCCTTCAGTTTGGCGGCGGTCCGGACGAGTAAAGAGACTGCATCCGGTTTTGAAGATCTGGGAGGATTCGATGATTCAGCGCGTGATGGTGCCCGCGGCCCTGGCGGCGGTGGCGTTGCTGGGAGCCGCGCCGTTCGTGAGGCCGCCGGACTCGGTGAAGGCCGTGATGGAAGCGGCGAACAAGGGGAAGGAATCCCTCTACAACAAGGTCGTGGAGGGCAAGGGGACGCCGGAAGACGCCGTGAAGCTCTCGGAGTATTACCAGCTGCTGCCCGGGATGAAGGTGACGAAGGGCGACGCGAAGAGCTGGACGGAGAAGGCCACGGCGCTCGCGGCGGCCGCGAAGGACGTCGCGGACAAGAAGCCCGGCGCGCTGGAGAAGCTGAAGACGGCGGGCAACTGCAAGGCCTGCCACAGCGTCCACAAGCCGGCGAAGTAGGGTCGATCCGGGATTTTCCAGAGGGCTCCGGGCTCCGGCCCGGGGCCCTCTTTCGTTTTACAACGAGGGGACGCCCGAAGCGACCAGCTTCTGGGTCTCGGTCTCGAGGAAGTAGCCGATGCGGCGGTGTTTCTCGTAGCGCTTCTCGAGGAGTTCGCCCATCGGTTTCCCGATCAGCTCGTCCAGGTAGCGCACCAGGGAGGCCTTGAGCGTCTGGGCCATCTCCACGGGGTCGCGGTGCGCGCCGCCCAGGGGTTCCGGGATGACGTCGTCCACGATGCCCAGCGCCTGCAGCTCCTTCGGGGTCAGGCGGAGCAGCGTCGCCGCCTCGGGGGCCTTGGCCGCGTTGCGCCAGAGGATGGCGGCGCAGCCCTCGGGGGAGATCACGGACAGGTAGGCGTTCTCGAGGATGGCCAGCTTGTCGGCGACGCAGATGCCCAGCGCGCCGCCCGAGCCGCCCTCGCCGATGACGACGGAGACGATCGGCGTGCGCAGCTTCGCCATTTCGAAAAGGTTGCGCGCGATCACGAAGGCCTGGCCGTGCTCCTCGGCATGGATGCCCGGATACGCGCCCGGCGTGTTCACGAGCGTGACGACCGGGATCTTGAACTTCTCCGCCAGCTTCATCTTCTCGACGGCCTTGCGGTAGCCTTCGGGGTTCGGGCTGCCGAAGTTGCACGCCATGCGCTCCTTCGTCGTCTTGCCCTTCCGCTGCGCCACCAGCATGATCTTGATGCCGCCCACCTTGGCGAGCCCCGTCATGAGCGCCCGGTCGTCCCCGACGGCCCGGTCGCCGTGCAGTTCGACGAAGTCCTCGAAGACCATCGCCAGATAGTCCATGAGGTCGGGGCGGTTGGGGTCGCGGGAGAGGAGGACGCGCTGCCAGGGGGTGAGTTTGGAGAAGATTTCGCGTTTCTGCTCGTTGGCCTTGGCTTTGAGCTTGGAGATTTCGGCGGTGAGATCGACGCCGGCCTTCCGGGAGAAGCCTTCCAGCTCCTCGATGCGCTTCTCAAGCTCCAGGATGGGCTTTTCGAAATCGCGGTCGAAGTGGTCTTCAGCCATAAGATCCGATCCCCCCTTCTGAAGGCTGTAGTATACCGGATTCCGCCGTTCCCGTTCAATGCCGCACAGTTCCAGACCGTCAGGTTTAAGTGGTTCGGCGCCAATCGGTAACGAATTCTCCCGGGAGGGTCGTTTGATTGACGGCCCCCCGGAGCGCTGTTAGAGTACGCCCCCATCATGATCTGGCGCGTCGACGTCGCCACCCGCTCCCACCTGGTGGATGCCGCCTCCCTGAGCGCGAAGTCCGCCCTGGAGGAGTTCGGCCTCGGCGGCGTCCAGGACGTGCGCCTCTGGCAGGTCTACCTCCTCGACGGCGAGCTCGCCCGCCCCGCCGCCGAACGCATCGCCCGGGAACTCCTGCACGACCCCGTCTCGCAGGAATTCCTCCTGTCGCCCGGAACGGAACCCCCCGCCGTCGCCCCCGGCACCCAGACGGTCCTCGTTTTCAAGCGGCCCGGCGTGATGGACCCCGCCGAAGCCTCCGCCCTGAAGGCCGTCGCCGACCTCGGCCTCCGCCTGCGCCGCATCCGCATCGGCCTGCGCAGCGTCGTCCGCGGCGGCCTCCAGGGCAGCCTCAAGGACGCCGCCGCGCGCGTGCTCGGCAACGAAGCCATCGAGGAGATCACGCTCGGCGAGCGCTCCTTCGCCGCCCTCTCCCTCGGCGAACCTTACGTCTTCAAGATGACCCGCGTGCCTTTGCGGGACCTCGGGGACGAGGCCCTCCTCAAGCTGAGCCGGGACATGACCCTCTCGCTCAACCTGAAGGAAATGAAGGCGATCCAGGACTATTTCAAAGCCCAGGGCCGCGAGCCGAGCGACATCGAGCTCGAATCCGTCGCGCAGACCTGGAGCGAACACTGCAAGCACAAGACCTTCAGCGGCCACATCACCTACCAGGGCA
Source organism: uncultured Planctomycetales bacterium (assembly GCA_964619955.1). Lineage (GTDB taxonomy): Bacteria > Planctomycetota > MHYJ01 > MHYJ01 > JACPRB01 > JACQFK01. The sequence continues at coordinate 11,019 of CAZUJF010000043.1, read as the reverse complement.
AGGTGATCCCCAACCTGCTCAAGTCCACGATCGTGAAGGCCACCGAGGAGCTGAAGAAGCCCTGGTGCATCAGCGTCTTCAAGGACAACGCCGGCATCATCGAGTTCGACGACGAGAACCACGTCTGCTTCAAGGTCGAAACCCACAACCACCCCAGCGCGATCGAGCCCTACGGCGGCGCGAACACCGGCCTGGGCGGCGTGATCCGGGACATCCTCGGCTGCGGCATGGGAGCGAAACCCGTCTGCTCCACCGACGTCTTCTGCGTCGGACTTCCGGACGCGAAGGAGATCCCGCCCGGCACGCTGCATCCGCGGCGCCTGCTGCGCGGCATCATGAGCGGCGTGCGCGACTACGGCAACCGCATGGGCATCCCCACGGTCAACGGGGCCGTGTACTTCGACGAGCGCTACACGGGCAACCCGCTGGTCTATTGCGGCACCGTGGGCATCCTCCCGAAGTCCATGGCTTTCAAAAAGTCCCTGCCCGGCGACCTTTGCGTGGTCGTGGGCGGCCGCACGGGGCGCGACGGCATCCACGGCGCCACGTTCAGCTCGATCGAGCTGCACGAGAAGTCCGAGACCGTCTCGAGCGGCGCCGTCCAGATCGGCAACGCCATCGTCGAGAAACGCGTGCTGGACACGATCCTGCAGGCGCGCGACCAGGGCCTCTACACCGCGTTGACGGACTGCGGCGCCGGCGGCCTCTCGAGCGCCGTCGGCGAGATGGGCGAGGAACTCGGCGCGGAGATCGACCTGGAGAAGGTCCCGCTCAAGTACGAGGGCCTTTCGTACCCGGAGATCTGGATCAGCGAGGCCCAGGAGCGCATGGTGCTCTCCGTGTCGCCGGACAAGGTCGACCGCCTGCTGGCCGTGTTCCGCTCCGAGGACGTGGAAGCCACCGTGATCGGCTCCTTCCCGGGGCACGGCCGTCTCGTGCTGCGCTACCAGGGACAGCCGGTCGGCGACCTGACGATGGAGTTCCTGCACGACGGGATCCCGCGCTTCGAACGCACGGCGACCTACACCGCGCCCGCGATGAAGCCGCTGATCCTCGCCGAGAAGAAGAATTACGGCGAGGACCTCCGCAAAATCCTCGGGAGCTGGAACGTCTGCTCGAAGGAGTGGATCATCCGGCAGTACGACCACGAGGTCCAGGCGGGCAGCGTGGTGAAGCCGCTGACCGGCGCCGAGAACGACGGCCCCAGCGACGCCGCGGTGGTCCGGCCCGTCCTCTCGCACTACAAGGGCCTCGCGATCGGGAACGGGATGAACCCCCGCTACAGCGACCTCTCGGCCTACGACATGGCGGCCAACGCGATCGACGAGGCGCTGCGCAACGTCGTCGCCGTCGGCGGCAATCCCGAGCGCACCGCGATCCTCGACAACTTCTCCTGGGGGCGGCCCGACAACGGCGACAACCTCGGCGCGCTCATCGAGGCCTCGCGCGCCTGCTACGACCTGGCCGTCGCGTACGGCACGCCGTTCATCTCGGGCAAGGACTCCCTCAACAACGAATTCCGCGTCGGCGACCGCTCGATCGTCATCCCGCACTCGCTGCTCATCTCCGCGATCGCGATCGTGGACGACGTGCGCGCCTGCGTCACGATGGACGCGAAGGAGGCCGGCAACGCGGTCTACCTGGTGGGGGAGACCCGCGACGAACTGGGCGGATCGCACTACGCGTTGGTGAACGGCGCCTCGGGCGGGCAGGTGCCGCGCGTGGACGCCGTCCGGGCCAAACGGATCTTCACGGCGGTCGCGGGCGCGATCAAGGCGGGCCTCCTGCGCGCCTGCCATGACCTCTCCGAGGGCGGGCTGGCCGTTGCCGCGGCGGAATCCGCGTTCGCGGGCGGGCTGGGCATGTCCCTGGATCTGCCGGCATCGGCGCTCCGCGACGACGTCGCGCTGTTCTCGGAGTCGCCCTCGCGCTTCCTGGTCGAAATCGCGAAAGGCCGGGAAGCGGAGTTCGAGAAGGCCCTCGCGGGCCTGCCCTGCGCGCGGCTCGGGACCGTGACGGCCGACGCCCGGCTGCTGCTGCGCGGACGGGGCGGAGTCGTGCGGGTGGACGAACCCCTCGCCGCGTTGAAGTCCGCCTGGCAGAAGCCGTTGAAATGGTGAAGGTCGCGCCCCTCCTGCTGTGCCTCGCCGCCTGCGCGGGTCCCGCCGGGCTCCCGCCGGTGGCGACGTTTTCGATCGTCGCGTTCGACCCGGAGACCCGCGAACTCGGCGTGGCCGTCGAATCGCGTTTCATCGCGGTGGGGGCGGTGGTGCCCTGGGCGAAGGCGGGCGTCGGCGCGGTGGCGACCCAGTCCTACGCGAACACCACGTTCGGCCCCGCCGGGCTCGAACGGCTGGCGAAGGGCGACGCCCCGGAGGCGATCCTCGAGGCGCTGCTGGCGGACGACGACGGCCGCGAACAGCGGCAGGTCGGGATCGTGGATGCGAAGGGCCGCGCGGCGACGCGGACCGGGAAGAAATGCCTGTCCTGGGCGGGCGGCCTGAGCGGGCCGAACTTCGCGGTGCAGGGGAACATCCTGGCCGGGGAGGGGGTCGTGACCGCGATGGCGGCCGCCTTCCAGGAGACGAAGGGCGAACTCGCGGACCGGCTGCTGGCGGCGCTCCAGGCGGGACAGGAGGCGGGGGGCGACAAACGGGGCAAGCAATCCGCCGCGCTGCTCGTCGTGCGCGAGGGCTGGGGCTACGGGGGCTTCAACGACCGCTACCGCGACCTTCGCGTCGATGATCACGAGGATCCGATCCCGGAATTGAAACGGATCCACGAACTGCACCGGAAGATATTTCCATCGCGGAAATAGGGGAAACACATGGGGAAGGCACGGGCGATCGTCCTGCGCGCGGCGGGCATCAACTGCGAGGTTGAGAGCCGGGCGGCCTGCGAGAAGGCGGGCTTCGGCACCGACATCCATCACGTGAACCGGCTTTTCGAACGTCCCGCGCTTCTGCACGAGTACCAGTTCTGCATCGTGCCGGGCGGCTTCTCCTACGGCGACGACCTCGGCGCGGGCAAGGTGCTCGCGAACGAGCTCCGCACGAAGCTGCTGCCGGAATTCCAGAAGTTCGTCCGGGACGGCAAGCTGATGATGGGCATCTGCAACGGCTTCCAGGTCCTGGTCAAGGCGGGCCTGCTGCCGGATCCCCTGGACGGCTCCACCGGGCGGATGACGCTCGGCAACAACGACTCCGGGCGCTACGAGGACCGGTGGATTCGGCTCAAGGTTTGCTCCCTGAAGTCCGAATTTCTTAAGGAGGAAGAGGTTCTCGAGCTTCCCATCGCCCACGGGGAGGGGAAGTTCATTCCGGGCGAGACACAGGCGCTCGAACGGTGGGAGCAGGGGGGGCAGCTGGTGCTGAAGTACGCGGACGCCGAAGGGCGGCCCGCGGGACACCCCTGGAATCCCAACGGATCGGTCGCCCACGTCGCCGGAATATGCGACCCGACAGGACGCGTGCTGGGCCTCATGCCGCATCCGGAGCGGTTTCAGGATGCGACGAACCACCCGCGCTGGACGAGGCGGGGGAAGGACCGCGAGCCCGACGGGCTCAAGTTCTTCCGCAATGCGGCGGCGTACGTGAAGAGGATGTTATGACGCAGGCCCGGGGGACGCAGCGGACGGCCGGCACGGCCGCGATCCGCGGCGCGGCCCTCGGGACGCTCGTCGCGCTGCTCGCCTCCTGCGCCGCCCCCTCCCCGCCCGTCTCCCTGCTCGCCCCGGCGGCCCCTGAAGCCCGGCCCGCGAACCAGGCCGCGGACTCCTCGCCGGCCCCGCAGGCGGAAAAAGCCGGCAAGGAGGAGTACGTCAACCGCCGGGTCGTGGAACTGCCGCTGGACAAGACCGCCCTGGCCGGACGCAAGGGCGCCGAACTCTGGTTCACGCCGGACCTGGGCAAGACCTGGGTCAATCACGGGCCCCTGGACCTCAGCCGCGCCTCGGTCGTCTACGTGCCGCCCTCCGACGGACGCTACGGCTTCGTCGTGGTGCCGCTCGGCGACGGCGGCCGCCGCGAGACGACGCCCAAACCCGGCGATGCGCCCGCGAAGATCCACGTCGTCGACACGGTCCCGCCCGTCGTGGAACTGCTCTCGCCCAACGGCGGGGAACTGCTGGGCGCGGGCAAGTCGACCATCGTCCAGTGGGTCGCCGAGGATGCGAACGTCGCGCCCGCCGGCGTGACGCTGGAGGTCTCCACGGACGGCAAGACCTGGACGGCCGCGGCGAAGGATCTCCCCAACACGGGGAAATACCACTGGGATCTGTCGACCCTGCTGTCGTCCACGACGATCCGCGTCCGGATCGTCGTCCGGGATCTCGCCGGCAACGTCGGGCTCGACGCGTCGGACCGGGACTTCACGATCGACGGGCTTTCGCCGGATCTGCGCATCACGGGCCCCGCCTCGACCGGGGACGTCCCGGTCCGGATCGAATGGACCGGGGGCGACCTCGGAGGCTCGGGCCTCAAGCGGGTGGTTCTGTGGGTGACGCGCGACGGCGGCCAGTCGTGGAAACTGCAGGGGGAGGACGAGGATCTGCGCTCCCCGTTCGAGTTCGCCGAACTGGACGGCGTCTACGGCCTGCGTCTGACGGGAGAAGACCGCGTGGGCAACGCGGGCGCGCCGCCCGTTCCGGGCACGCAGCCGCAGCACGTGCTCACGGTGGACCGGACGAAGCCCGAGGTGAAGCTGCTGGCACCCGCGGCGGGGGGCTACCTGGCCGGAGTCCCGATCGAGATCCAATGGGCGGCGAAGGACAATCTGGGCATGCCCGTGAACGGGATCGAACTGGAGTATTCCCCCGACGACGGAAAGACCTGGTCGGAGATCGCCAAGGGGGTCAAGAACGACGGCCTGTATTCGTGGAAGGCGCCCCGGATCAGCGGGACGGATTACCGCGTCCGCCTGACCGCGGTCGACCTGGCCGGCAACCGCATCGTGACCGGAAGCCCGCGCTTCGGCATCGACGCGGCCGTCCCGGAGGCGCGGGCGCTGAGCCCCGATCGCTCGGGGGCGCATTCGGTCCAGGTGGCCTACGAGATCAAGAACCGCGGCAGCGCGCCCTTGAAGAAAGTCACGCTCTACTACCGGCCCGAACACGTCAAGGAGTGGATCAAGTACGGGGACGATCCCGACGGGGAGTCGCCGATGCTGTTCGCGAAGGCGGACGGGAAGTACGCCCTCTACATGACCTGCGCCACGGAAGCGGGTCTGAAGGGCGGGAGCGTGCAGAAGGCCCCCGAGGAGGGGACGGATCCGCAGCTGGTGCTGACCATCGACGCGACGCCGCCGCAAGTGGCCCTCAAGACCTTCACGGGCGGCGGCTTCTACATGGGCGGCGCGGCCGTGGATCTCCAGTGGTCGCTGCTCGAGCCCAATCCGGAGCCGCGCGGCGTCACGATCCATCATTCGCCCGACGGCGGGGCGAGCTGGAATCTGGTGGCGGAGCGCGTGGACGCCGCGAAAGGCGCTTATCGCTGGATCATTCCCGCGGCGACCGGCGCGCGGCACCGGCTGCGCGTGACGGCCCAGGACCTCTTCGGGAACCGCGGGCAGGCCGAGTCCGAGAAGCCGTTCACCATCGATTCCGACCTGCCGGTCGCGGTCATGCTCGAGAAGCCCCCGGCCGTCGTGCGTTCCACGCACCTCGCCCTCCGCTACAAGGCCTCCGACGCCACGTCGGGGCTGGAGAAGGTCGTGCTGTACGGGCGCCGCGCCTCGGACAAGGGCGCCTACAAGACGCTCGCCGAGACGCAGAACCTGGAAGGCACGCTGGAGGTCGACCTGCCGGGGGAGGGGCTCTGGAACCTGCTCCTCTGCGCGACCGACGTCGCCGGGCATCCCTCGACGGACGTCGAACGCAGCCCCCGTCCGGACGCGGTCGTGGCGGTGGATTTGACGAAGCCCGAACTCGCGCTCAAAAGTTCGATGCTCCCCCAGGGCGCGAAGACCTGGATCAGTCCGAACTGGGAGGTGCTCTGGACCGCGTCCGACACGCTGTCCTCCGCCGAGAAGATCTCCCTGCGGATCGAGCATTCCTCGGACGGCGGCAAGACCTGGTTCGTGGCGATCGGCAAACATCCGAACACCGGCCATGCCGATCTGCGCGCGCATCTCTTCCCGGGGAAGAAATACCGGCTGCGGCTGGTCGCCCTGGACGAGGCGGGCAACGAGGCCGAGGAGTCGACCGGGGATTTCGATCCGGGCGACGTGCCGCCTCCCGCGCTGGTGCTGCGCGGCATCGAGGACGGGCGCTCCTACGTCGCCGGCAGCTCGCAGACGGTGCTCTGGAGCTCGCCGGACAAGACGATCCGGGACGCCGCCCTCGAGCTGTCCAAGGACGGGGGACGGACCTGGTCCCTCTACGCCGCGATGAGCACGCCGTCGATGAAGGCGGTCGTGCCGGACAAGGAAGGCCGCTATCACTTCCGGGTGACCTCGCGGGACGGCGTGGGCCGGCCGCTGAGCTCGAACTACGTGTCGTTCGACGTGATTTCGGGGGTGGAGCAGGTCCGCCTCATCGCGAATCCGACGGCGGAGCCGAACAAGCTGGTGCGCATCCTCATCGAGCCCAAGGGCGTCCTGAAGACGGCGAAGGAGCTTCGCCTCGAGATCTCCGAGAATGCGAAGGACTGGCGTCCGCTGGGCGAGGTCCGGGGCGCGGACATGACGTTCCCGGCGCCGGGCATCCCGGGCGACTACGTGCTCCGCATCGTCGTGCAGGCGGCGGAGGGCCGGGAGTACGACTCCAATCATGCCAAGCTCCAGGTGGTCGGGAAGGGCGCCGTCGCGATCCGCCTGAACTCCTTCCGGGGAGGGCAGGCCTATGCCGGCGGAACGGGCCGCATCATCGCCGTGGAGGGCGGGGTCGATCCGGCCGGGCTCCGCGTGGAATTGTCGGACAAATCCGGCCAGGACGGCAGCTGGAAGGACATCACGGCGGATCTGCAGCGGGTCCGGGACGGCTTCTTCTGGAAGCTTCCGATGATTTCGAAGGAAACCTGCCGTCTCCGGGTCTCGATGAAGGACGCCCAGGGCAAGGTCCTGAGCGACGCCTCGGAGAAGGACTTCTCGATCGAGAGCGGCGCGAAAGCGCCGGTCGGAGTCGAGGCGCCGGTCCAGCCCCCGAAGAAGGATCCGGCGGCGGTGGAAGCGCCGTCCGCCGCGCTGCGCCTGGAGACGATCCTGCCCGCGGCGCTGAAGGGCGGCGCGATGCTGGAGCTGAAGTGGCGCGCCGTCGATCCCGCCGCGAAGGTCACCGTCTCGCTGATGATCGGAGAGAAAGCGCAGGTCTTGCTGAAGGACCAGGCCGCGCAGGGTGCGGCGCCCTGGGAGATTCCGAGGATCGACGCGCGCGGCTGCACGCTGAAGCTCAGTTCGGGCACGCAGATCTGGGTGTCCAAAGCCTTCGACATCCGGAGCACGGCGCCGATCATCGACGGCGTCGACATCGAGCTCCCCCGCAAGTAGCTATAATCCCCCTCCAATGGCGCGTCCCATCTTCATTCTCGGACAGACGGGGTCCGGCAAACATGCGGCGGCGGAGGCCGTCGCCGACCGGCTCGGGCTCCCCCTCGTCTCCATCGACTCGATGAAGGTCTATCGCGGGATGGACATCGGGACGGCCAAACCCCGGCGCGCCTACCGGCTCATGGACATCTGCGATCCCTCGGAGAACTACAGCGCGGGACGCTTCGTGCGCGATGCCCGGGCCCTGCTGGCGGAGCTGCCGCGGCCGGTCTTCGTGGGCGGCACGGCGCTCTACTACAAGGCGCTCGCGTACGGGCTCTTCGACGGGCCCGGCGCCGATCCGGAGCTCCGCCGCGAGCTCGAGGCGTGGCCTGTGGAGAGGCTGCGCGGGGAGCTGCTGCGTGTCGATCCCAAGGCGGCGGAAAAAATCCATCCCAACGACGTGCGTCGCAGCGTTCGGGCGATCGAGGTGTACCGGAAGACGGGCGCGCCCCTGAGCGCCAGCCATACGCACTTCGGGACCCGAACGCTGGAGGCGGACGTCTTCGGGTTCCGCCGCGAGGACATCCGGGAGCGCCTGGCGGTGAGGACGCGGAAGATGCTGGAGTCGGGGCTGGTGGAGGAGGTGAAGCGGCTGCTGGAGAAACCCTGGAGCCGCGAGGGGCGCTCCGCCGTAGGGTACCGGGAGGTGATCGGCTTCATCGAAGGGGAGTATGATGCGGCCGAGATGGAGCGCCTGATCAACCGCAACAGCGTGCGACTGGCGAGGCACCAGTGGATGTGGTTCAAGCGGATGCCGGAGATCCGCTGGGTGAAGGATGCGGCGGAGCTATGCGGACTATTGTCCTCCTGATCCTGGCGCTCGTCGCGGGCTGTGCCGGGGGCGCCCCGGAGGCGCCGCGGCCGGCCGTCGAGCACGTCGTCGTCGTCTCGATCGACGGCCTGCGTCCCGAGTTCTATCTGGGCGGCTGGGAGGCGCCGGTCCTGCAGGAGATCGCCGCGCGCGGCGCCCGGGCCCGCCGGGTGGAGAGCGTGTACCCCAGCACGACCTACCCCTCGCATGCGACGATCGTCACCGGGGTGAGTCCGGCGAAGCACGGGATCTATTCCAACACGAAATGGTCGGACGAAACGGGGGGGACCCGGGACTGGCACTGGTTCGCGCGCGACCTCAAGGCGAGGACGCTCTGGGAGGCCGCGCGGGAGGCGGGGAAGACCGTGGCGATCACCTACTGGCCGGTCTCGGTGGGGGCGCGTGCGGACTGGGTGCTCGGGGAGATCTGGGATCCGGAGGGCAAGGACACGGTGAAGCGTCTCGTGCAGGCGGCCACGCCCGGCCTGCTGCTGGACTTGGCGCTGTCCGTGGGGATCCCCGCGGACCGCATCGCGGAGAGCCGGGCCTCCATCGACGATTTCGTCTCGCGGGCCGCGGCGCACCTCTTCCGGCGCCACAAGCCGAACCTGCAGTTCGTGCATCTGCTCCAGGTCGACGAGGCGCAGCACAAGTCCGGTCCCGACGCGCCGGAGGTGCGGGAGGCATTGAAGCGCCAGGACGGGAATGTGGACCGGGTCCGGAAGGCGATCGCCGAGTCGGGTGTCGCGGACCGCACGCTGCTGCTGATCGTGGGGGATCACGGGTTCACGCGGGTGGAGCGCAACCTGAACCCCAACGCGCTGCTGCGGGACGCCGGCTACATCGACGTCGTGGACGGGAAGATCGCGGCGTGGCGGGCGCTGGTGCGGACGAGCGGCGGCTCGGCGGGGGTCTATGTCCGGAGGCCCGAGGATGTGGACGGCGTGCGGCAGGCGCTGCTGCGGGCGGCGGCGGTCGACGGCGAGGCGCTCTACCGCGTGCTGGAGCGCGAGGAGCTGGACAAGCGGGGCTACAACCCGGAGGCGGTCTTCGCGCTGGAGCCTTCCCCCGGCTACGCCCTGGTGAGCGCGCTGGCGTCGGAACTGGTGCACGGGGTGCCGACGGTGAAGGGGAACCACGGCCAGCTCCCCGATCGTCCGGGCCTGCACACGGGCTTCCTCGCCGAAGGTCCGGCGCTGCGCGCGGGCGCGGCGGTCGACCTGATGCGCCTCACGGACATCGCGCCGACGATCGCCGAGCTGCTGGGGCTCAAGCTCGAGACCGAGGGCCGGGTTCTGGCCGAACTGCTGAAGTGATCACGCCGTCGGGGCGGGGCGCGATTTGCGGACCTGCTCGGCGAGGTCGGAGAGGCGGCGGGCGTAGGTCTGGGCGGCGGCGATCCAGGGATGTTTCCAGCGGGCGCCCTCGCTGTCGAGCTGACGGCGGATCTCCGGGTCGAGTTCGACGTGGCTCCAGTCGAGCGAGCCGCCGTGGGTGTAGCGGTCCACGAAGCTCATGACCTTCTGCTCCTCCTTCGCGAGGGAGGACCTCAGGCCCTCGAGCTCGGGCGAGGGGGCCTCGTCGAGGCCGGCCTCCCGGAGCAGGGCGGCGGCGCCCTTGCGCAGCTCGGAGGAGGGGTCCACGACGATCCAGCGCGGATCCGGATCCTCGGGATGTTTGGAGGCCGGCGTGAGGAGGAGCCGCGTGCGCACGGTCCGCCCCACGAGCGCGACCTGGATGCGGTCCTCCTGCCACTCGTCGACGCCGTAGGAGCCGGTGTCGAAGATCTTCACGCGGCCCCGTCCCCCGGAGATCTCGCCTTCGTAGTCGAGGTAGAGCTTGCGGTGCTCCCCGATCTGCTTCGCCGGCTGCGGCGTGCCGAACGCCGTGTTGAGCACGCGCCAGGTCCTCAGCCCGTCCCCGTGCTCCAGCATGAGGTCGTAATGGTCCCCCTCGGCGGAGTCCGTGTGGCGGCTGATCGTGAATCGAGGCATCGTTTCCTACCGGGATATTGAACGCAAGCGCGCCCTAAAGTCCACGCTTAGTTGAATCCATAGCGCTTGATCTTTCGGTAGAGGGTCCGTTCCCCGATGCCCAGCATGCGCGCCGCCTTCTCCCGGTTGCCCTCGGTCATGGCGAGGGCCTTGCGGATGGAGTTCTTCTCCTTCTCCTCCAGGTTCACGCCGCTGACGCCGGGCAGGGGCTCCAGGCTTTCGGTTTCGCGGACGTAGCGGGGGATGTCCTCGGCGTCGATGCGGTCGTCCTTGTCGAGGACGACGAGGCTCTCGATGCAGTTGCGCAGCTCGCGGACGTTGCCGGGCCAGTCGTAGTTGTAGAGCAGCTCCATCGCGGCGGGCGTGACCGCCGGGGTCTTCTTCTTGTACTGCTGGGCGAAGTCCGCGAGGAAGGTCTGCAGCAGCAGCGGCAGGTCCTCGAGGCGCTCGCGCAGGGGCGGCAGGTCGACGGTGACCACCTTGAGGCGGTAGTAGAGGTCCTCCCGGAAGCGGCCCTCGCGGATGAGCGTGGGCAGGTCCTTGTTCGTGGCGGCGATGAGGCGGACGTCGACCTTGAGCGGCTCGTTGGAGCCGACGCGGAAGACCTCGCCGTATTCGATGACGCGGAGCAGCTTGACCTGGATGGCCATCGGCATGTCCCCGATCTCGTCCAGGAACAGCGTGCCCCCG
>CAZUJF010000042.1:0-46360 GCA_964619955.1 uncultured Planctomycetales bacterium | reverse complement strand
CGCTCAAACGACTCAGAAATGGCCTTTTTCACGGTTAACTGGCGAAGTTGGGCTAAGGTCGGCGAGGAGATCGTCGATAGCGGCGCCACGTCTCGAGATGTCTTGATCCGACTCCTTCGCCTCTCGGGGCAGTTTCCGCTGTTCAAGAGCCAGACCGTGGGGCACCGGCTTCGTCCCTATCCCCTGCTGGAGGTCTTCATTGCGGCCTTCTTCGACGAGGTCGCCGATCTTGCTCGAGGTGGTCTGATGCGTCGATATCAGGAGCACGAAGAGGATTTGCGCTTCCTGAGAGGGCGGATTCTTCCCGATCGGCAATTCGCCGTTCTCGCGAACCGTCGTGATGTCATTGCCTGCCGATTTGACGACCTTACGGCCGACAACCCTTGGAATCGCGTTGTCAAAGCGGCGATATGGGCAGTACGCCCTTGGATTCTAAGTTTCGAGGTCCAGCGCCGCTGCAGCGAACTCTTAGCCGTGTTCGATGAGGTGTCGGACATCGAGGCACCTCGGATGGTCCTCGACGCTCTCGTCCCTGATCGGCAGGCCGTGCGGTATCGGTCGGCAATCCAGTGGGTCGAATGGATTCTCTCTCTGCTTTCTCCTGCGCTACGGGCAGGTGCAGCAAGAGCTCCAGGACTCTTATGCGACATGGACAAACTGTTCGAGTCCGCCGTCGCTTCCGTGCTTCGGCGTCGAGCCGGCCCTGGGGTCGAGGTTCTGCCCCAGTGCGAAGGAGTCTCCTTGGCGAGGATCAAGGGGCCCGAAAGCTTGGATGCGTTCGGATTAAGGCCCGATCTCTTGATTCGCAGCGGCAAGAGCATCGTTGGCATCGGGGACACGAAGTGGAAGGGGCTTGAGGCGACGAAGGCCGGTTACCTGGTTCCCTCGTCTGATGACGCCTACCAGATGCAGGCATATGCCACGGCATTCCGTTGCCAAAAGCTTGCGCTCATCTATCCAGGGCATGCAGCGTGCTCTGCTGCGAAGGACACCGTATTTGAGCTCAAGGGTGGCGCGCTGCTCACCGTGGTTTGCCTAGACTTGAGTGATGATAGATTGACCCCGATGCGAGGAGCCAAGGCGACTGGATTTGAGGGACTATTTGGGTGAGGGATATCTGAAAGGAGATTCTACATCCCTGCGTGCGCATCGTACTGCTTTTCGGTGTCGCTTGGACACGCGAAGCCAGGAAGCGGTCTCGCTCCTCACAAGATCCTTCATTGTATTGTTGTCCGCAATGGCGCGATTTGTTCAACTCCGATCGAAATGCCGGCCCGTCCGCTCGCGCAGCTGGTGAAGCGGAACACAGCGGTATCCCACCCCTGAACGACTGCTTTGGACTCGCCCAGGATCGTAACGTCCGACTGCGAAGGCTTGGCTGAAAGCCGGTATGTCTGACCGGCTTTCGCCTTTCCCACCCGCACCGTCGCGCTCACGATCTCGCCGGGTGTTGCCGGGCCTGCCGGCGAATAGCTGACCAACTCGACGAAGTGCTCCTCCGGGCTAACGACGACCTCCCAGGTCAGGTCCTCTGGGTAGAGGGGCTGGAAGGCCAGGACCACCGCGTCTGGATTGATTTCTCCGTCGCTTGCCAGCCCTGGACCAGCCACGTCGCCGTACCTGCGTTCCACGAGGATCCATCGCACCGGCTCCTTCGTGGAGCCGTTCTCCTCCGGACTCCGGGGCATGCAGGCCTGGAGGGCAGGAGCCATAAGACCCAGGAGAAGCCACCCGCATCTGAACCGCTTCACGGCCGTCCTCCGATCGAGTACTCCATGCCGCAGTTGTCGCAGGCGGCACCTTGGGAGGCCCGGGTGGGCGCCGCCGCTTGTTGGGGGACACGGGGCGACGGAGTACCGTCAGGCGTTCCGAACGGACGGGTCCCGATTCGCTGCTCAATCGAGGATTCCCGAAGGAGCGCGCGCTTCATGGAGTCCATCCGGCTCCGGGCGACTTCTGCCTGGCCGAGAGCATGCCCGGTGGCAAGCACCTGGGCGAAGCGTTCCTGATCCACGTAGAGCCGGAGTAGCCGCTCCCGCTCGGCACGAAGTCTCCCGAGCAGGCTTTCCAGGTATGGGGTGTGCTCCTCGTTCCCGTCTAGCGCGGGACTCGTCTTCAAAGCTTCGATCTTGCGTTCGACCTCGTTCAGCTCACGGGTGAGGGCGAGAAGTGCCGCTGCGGAGCTCACGCTCGCGACGAAAGCCTGCACTTCGATCTCGCTGCGACGAGCGAGGAGTTCGAGTTCGACCCCGGTGACCGGCGGGGCTCCCGCCGGCACGAGTGCCGCCAGTTCGTCGGCGTTAGGGCCCCCCGCGCCGCCGGACTTTGCCTTCTGAACCGCATCGGCCCAGCGTTTCTGGTACTGCTCCCGGAGTTTCTCGTACCGTTCGGCGAGCGCGTTCGGGCGAACGTTTTGGGTCACCGCTCCGCCACCGAGGCGCCTCTCCTGAGTCAGGTCGTCGAGCAGGTTGGAACCGCCTTCGGTAAACGTGACGTACTTCCGGATCTCGCGATTGAGGTCGAGTTCGCCCACGACACGTCCATCGAAGCCGGTGATCTCCGGGTTCTCGTTCAAGCAAGCCCGCTCGGCCTCGTCCTTGGTCTTCCCCTCCGACTGCTTGCGCTCCATACAGCGGTGAATGGCTTCGGCCCGTCCCTTGCGGCTACCCGAGAGGACGGCCTCCTCGAGACTTCTACAGAGATCGTTCGAGTAGATGAGCTTGAGATTGGCGGCGATGTTGTTGTTCTGGAGGATCGAGCAGGCGGTCGGCATCGACTGGCAGAGGAGTTCCATGCCGCTTCCCAGGAGCTCGCTCACCCCGGCCGTGACGAAGCCTTCGAGGTACTCCTCCCGGGCTTCCTTTCCGAGGAGGGCCTTGAAGTCCGCCTTGAGGTCGAATTTTCCGCAGACGGGATTCCACTGCATGCTTGCGCCGAGGTTGATCGAGCGCGTGCTTGGTTCACCAAGGAGAGCCCTGACGTCGGGAGAGACGGAGAGGTCGAGGCGTCCGCCTGCTGCGTTTGCCCGAAGGGCGGGCGAGCCCGACGATCCGGAACGACCGGCATCCTTCTTCCCCACGAGGTCGACCAGGCCCTGAGCGAAGACCGGATGCACAAGCCCGAAGGCGATGGCCAAGGAGATGAGGGCTCTCTTCATCGGGTAGGCTCCTTTCTGGTGTCAGTTTCCGGATCGGCAGGTGGGAAGGCCAACTTCGCGAGCGTCGTTTCGAGTGCCGCTTCCGACCGAAGCCCCACGAGCAACTCCTTCCGTCCTTGGCTTCCGGCTTCGAGGACCAAGGTCGGCGTCCCTCGTATCTGGTAGGTCTTCCAGAGCTCCTGTTGTTCACCGGGCAGGACGACGTCGAGCTTCCCTGACGTTCGCCGCGCGAGCCAGTCTGAGAGGACCGCGTCCTGCGAGACGCAGTGGGGGCACGAGGGCTTCTTGAAGTACGTGATCTTGAATGGGAAATCCGGCGGTGCGGGTTTCGTGCTGGCTTTGACGTCTGGTATGGACGCGGCTTGCCCGGTTCCCGCCGGGTCCTTCATCCTGGCGAGAAGGAGCATGGCCTTCTTGAGCTTCTCGGTCTGGTCGGCCTTCCAGGCAAGGTAGGCCCGAGCCGTTTCCTCCGACGGGCTTTCCAGAAAGTCGAGGACCTGCTTCGGTGGGACATAGATCATCCAGCTTCCGTCCGGCGTTCGGATTGGCTGGGCCCAGACGTTCTCCCTGACGGCCACCCTCGAAGGGGAGGGGTCCGACGTATCCGGGAGCGGAGGTGTCGACGTAAAACCCACTCCCTTCTTCCAGAAGTCGACGGGCTTCGAGAAGTAGCGCCCTGGCGCCTCTTTGAGGCAGTGCCCCGTGGGGCTGGGCCCCTTCGGGGGATCGGAGGCAACTTCCTGGGCCTCCCCCTGACTCGGCAGAGCGAGAAGGACACCCAGAAGCAGAGCGGCGAGGCTCTTCCTCATCGGGAGCACCCGAGTAGCTCCTCAAGGCCAGCCACAGCACCCTGCAGGACATGGGCCCGGCCGTGGGCGACAAGGACCACAGCCGGGAGCCGGGTGATTTTCCATGCCTGGGCGAGCTTCAGGGCTTCCTCATCGAAGACCTGGACCGGGGTCACCTTTCCGAAGTGACGCATCGTCTGGTAGAGCGGGGAGGCTTCGCCCACCTTCAAGAACGTGCTCCAGTCCTCAACCAGGAGGGCCGGTCGGAGCGCGACTTCGCCCTTACCCTTCGCCAGGAAGGCGACGATGGCCTTTGCCGCTTCCGGGGCGGAGGGGGTCTTCTCGGAGAAGAAGAAATAGAGCGTCTTTCGTTCCCCTTCGTCGCCCCTCGCCGGCGCCTGCCCTCCGACCACGCCGATGAATGCCAGCAGTGCGGCCATGCCCTTCTTCATCGTGTCCCTCCACAACCCATCGCGGGCGAGACCCCCTTCACGCGGCACGAAAAATGTTTTCTGAGGCAAGAAAGTTCAGATTTCGGCGAGGTCCTCAATGCGGCACTCGCAGGCCGGACCTTTTTCGACTTTTTTCGATTCGAAAGCAGAAATCATGCCGCGTGAAGGGGGTCTCGCCCGCGATGGGAGGTAGAAGGGGCGACATGTGATGAAGGCCGGACCGATGGACGAATGCTACGCGGTGGAGGGCGGGGAACTTCTCGTGAACGGCTCCCGGCTCGCCATCTCCCCGAAGTGCATCCGCCTCTGCTTGCGACGGCACGGCCTCGATCCCCGGGCCGACCATCTGCGGCTGCCCGCTCAGGTGGGGCGCCACATCCTTCGCATCTCAGCCTTCGTCCTGGCCTTCGCGATGGGGCGAAGCGGGGACGGGATCCTGACCGAGAGGAGGTGATCACGGTGGGCGACGAACTCGATTTCCCCCTGCCTCCGAAGGAGGCCCCTCGTGCGGGAGCGCTCGCAGGCGACCGTATGGTGCCGCTCAGTGAACTCTCGGCGCCGCTCCGGAGGCTCCTCGAAGAGACCCCGAGGAAGGAGTGGTACCGCATCAAGGCCGTCCGGGCGAGCTACCTGGAGACGGTCGACCTCGTCCTGATCGTGAACGCGCTCGAATACCTCCTGAAAGTCAGTCCGGACAAAGCCCTTCGCCGGGTGATGGAGAACCAGGTGGAGGAGGGCGCCTACTACGCCGCCTATCGGGGGATCCGCGACGAGATCCGAGCGCTTCGGGAGAAGTGCATGGCCCTCGGCGAGGTCGCGGGCGTCGAAGTGAAGGCTTGGTCCGACGGACGGGGTCGCAAACGCGGCGGACCGGGCGGCACTGCCGACGGTGCTCCCGGCCCTATCACCGAGAAGGCTCGAAAAGCTTCCTGACGCAACATTGCATCCTTCGACTGATCTTTGACATTTCGATGAACCGCGCCTGAGGAATAGGTGCGGTTGGAGCCACGAGGGCCCCTCGCTGTGCCCACCCGAGCTCCGGTCCGACGGCAGCCTGCCCGCGTCCTCTCCCGTCGAGAGGATTCCCCGATCCGTCCTTCACCAGCGGACGAGGGAAGAACGGTGCCAGGCCTCCCCGGGATTGAGCCTAGAAAGCTCTCCCGGGAGAGGTCGCGGGCGCTCCGGGTTACGCCCCCGGAGCGGGATGAGATCCCGGGCTGCCGCGGACCGCGCGCCAGTGGCGTCGTGCCGCAAGGTACGGGTGCGTCCGGACGCGGGTGGGTAGGAGAGAGGGCCCATGATTAAGCTGAAGGGCGCCCTCGTGCCTGAGGAGGAGTTCTACTGCACGACGCTGAGAGATGCCGCGCGCATCCTCAACGTCATCGGACTCCTCGCTCGGGTCTACGGGCGTCCGGAGCCCGTGCGGTTCCTTGGCATGCTCGGACGGAACCTGGGAGGGATGGAGTCTTCTCCTCCCCCGAGGTCTCCCCGAGGCCGGGACCGATCCGGGTAGGGCGCGGTCCCCTTGGAGACTGTCCGGTTGAGTGCTCTCGGCCGGACAAGTTCGATCTGGAGGGGACGGCCGAGCAAGGAGACTTCCCACCGCCTGCGGGCGGTGGGAACTCCCCAGGCTCGAAACCATGATTGGTGAGCGGTGAGAAAGGAGGCGATCAGATGAACGAGAAGCATCGGACCCCGTCGGTTCCCAGCCTCACGCCGGGGGATGGGAAGACCCCCGAACTTCCCATCCGGCTCGTGTCCTACCATGGCGTCGTCCCCGAGAAGCTCGCGGCGTTCTTCGAGCGTCTGACGCCCTGGACCTGGCGGGACCTCCGCACGGTGTTCTGCCGCCACCCCGAGACGAGGCGCCTCGTCAACATCATCCGGACGATCGACCTCATCCTCGAGAAGGCCCCGCACACCCTCGCCCGCGGCCACTGGAGCATCGCGGGTTATAGGGAGGCCCTGGCGAAGCTGGAAGGCGCGATCTCGCGCCTCGGCCACCTCGCGGGGCTCGTCGCCGGCGATGCTCGCGTCCGGCTTCCGGTCGTCCCGGAGCGGAGGGCGACTCCCGTCGTCCGCTCCCCCCATGCCCGATCCTTCGTCCCGGCGAGACCCGCCGGGGTTTTCCAGAAAAATGTCGGAGGCATGAAGACGTCCATCCGCCGTCCGGAAGCGGCTTAGGCCGCCCGCGCGGCAAGGCAGGCGGGAGGCAAGTCCACTCGCCTCGCTGGGTCCTCCCGCGAGGACCGTGCTCTTTGATAACCGGGCAAACGCCAGCCACAGAAAGTTTTTTTATCCCAAAGACGCTGCCGAGGAATGGCAGGTCGAAAAGCACACCGCGTTTTATGAAAGGAAACGCGATATGGAACGAGAGAGCCAGCTCTCTCAGCTCGCCGCTCAGATCGAGTGCGCGAAGTCCCATGCGAGGCGCGCGCGGGAGTCGGGAATGGATGCCTCCGCGATCGAGAGGATCGTCGGAAGCCTTCGCCTGACCTTTGCCGCTGCCATGTCGGGACTGGACCCGCGCCGGGTCGTGCCTCCGGGATTCGTCCTGGAGGCCGGACGCGGCCGGGAGCACGAGATGAAACTGGGCGATCAGTCGGTGCCGGTCAGTGGCGCCTATGCCGAGGTGCTCCTCCGGGAAGCGGGACTCAAGCTTGCGCCCGGGCAGGTCATCCTGCTCGAGGACGGGCTCGTCCGCGACCTCGTCGAGGAGGCCCTGGGAAGGATTGCGTTCGACCAGGCAATGGCTGAGAAGGAAAGTGCCGAGCTCCAGGCCGTCCTCACGCGGACCCCGGAATTCCGACTCGAATCCGTGGAGTCCGCGATCGGGGAAGCCTTGGACAAAGCGGACGGGATCCGTCGCCGGAAGGTGGCGCTCCTTTACGCCGGCCTTGCCCTCGACGAGCTTTCGGAGCCAACGGGCCGACCCCAAAGGGCGGCCTGAACGCCGGTAGTCCCCTCACCCTATCCCGTCTTGCCCCTGCTCACCAACCATCTGCGGGGAGCGCCCTGATCAGTCGTTTTGATTAGGCCGCTCCCGGGATGGGGGAGCGGCTATTTTTTTAGCCGCTCCCTTCGGGGAGCTTGGAGGCACCGTGGAGAAAAGTGAGACGTTCAAGCTCAGGAACGGGCCGTGCGAAGTCGTATTGAGGCGCCTGACGGACTTCCACTGGGAGGTCCTGGGTGGAACCGCCGGTTTCCAGAAGGGAGACGAGGTGTGCGGCGCCAAGCTCATCTCCTTTGAGAAAGCGAAGGAGAGGGTGAACGGCGACCGGACCCGGCTTTCTCCTCGGAAGCTGGTCCTTCTCAAGGGTGCGGGCGAGGAGAAGACCTACAGCGAGGTCCTTGAATTCCTCACCCGTCGCCCTTGGGATCCGGACTTCACTCCCCCGAGCGCGGCCTAGATCCAGAAGCACAGTGGTACGGGTTTGCCCCGGGAGGCCGAAAGCCTCCCAGGGGCAACCCATTCGCCCACCTCCCGTCCCGGAGGATTTCAAACTACGCCTCCGGGGAACGCGGAGGCGCATGCCCTCTTAAGGAGACTCGAATGAGTCTCGAAGAGCAGGAAGGAGTCGTCGACCGGCTGACCGAGAAAGGGGTCGTCGTCGGCGGGACCTGGTTCGGGTTCTCGAAGCACCTGAAGGGTCCCAGCCTGACGGAGGCCCATCTCGGTCACAAGGTGACGGTCCTCTTCCACACCTACATGGAGAGGCCTTACATCGACGTCGTGAAGGCGATCGGTGAGAAGGTCCCCGGCTGGAAGCCCTCCGAGAGTTCGAAGAACGGTTCGTGGGGAGGCCAGGGTCGGAGGATATCTCCCGAAGAGATCGCGCTCAAACGCGAGGATGGGGTTCGGATCGCAAGATCCGTCGCGGTCGACCGGGCAATCTCGCTCCTGAAGGAGGGGATTGCCGTGGAACAGATCGCTCCCATGGCACAGGTGATCGAAGGATATCTGCTCACCGGCAAGTTCCCCGAAGTGGGAAAGGCCAAGGATCAGGATCGTCCTTCATCCGTGCCCAAGTCCCTTCCTCCGCAAGAGCCGGCTCCCTCGCCCAGAGACCCGAAAGGGGCGGCTTCGGTTTCATCGGAAGGCTCAAAGGTGCGTTCTTCGTCCGCGGCTCCCAGGACCAAGCGTCCGGAACCCAAAGCGGTGAACGCCCTCTTCAATGAAGCCAAGCGTGCGGGACTCCTCTCCGACTGGAGCGGGTACATCGCTCTTTGTCGCGGGGTCCTCAAGAGCCAAGCGAAGAGTCCCTACAGCCTCACGGTGCTGGAGTTCACGCAGGTCGAATCGGACCTGCATGCGCGCCTGGCACGAGGCAAGGTCGCCTAGAAGAGGCACCGGAGGATTCTGCCCTGAGTC
Source organism: uncultured Planctomycetales bacterium (assembly GCA_964619955.1). Classification (GTDB taxonomy): domain Bacteria; phylum Planctomycetota; class MHYJ01; order MHYJ01; family JACPRB01; genus JACQFK01. The sequence continues at coordinate 37,591 of CAZUJF010000042.1, read as the reverse complement.
TGAAAGGACAAGGTATGGCTCAAGCACCGAACGGCATCCTGGAGGATGCCCTCTCCGAAGCCGGGGAAGGAATCCGACATCACTCCTTCTCCGCGATCAACACCTACGCCTCGATTTGTTCGCTTCAGTATCGGTTCCGTTACGTGGACCGGCTGCCGAAGGAACGGGTCGGAGCGGCTCTTGTTTTCGGCATCGCCATGAACGATGCCCTCCGCCAGACCGATGTGGACCTTGCGAAAGGCCGCACCCCCGACGAGGGGAAAGCCTGCGAGGTCCTTCAAACATCGATCGAGTCGGCCTATGCCAGGCGTGACTTGCCCGTCGTCTCCACTCATGCGGAGACGTCCGAGGGGCTGATCGAAAAGGGAAGGAACCTGATTCACCATTACCTCGAGGTTCTCCCGAGCGATGAAGTCCCCGTGGATCTTCCCCTCAAGTTCGAGATCCCCCTTTTCAACGAAAGCGGCGAGGCTCTGCCTCGGCCGCTCGTGGGGGAAGTAGATCGCTGGGTGAAGGATGCGGCAGGCCAGATCGGCATTGTCGACTGGAAGACCTCCGCCAGCCGGTGGTCTCCGGAGAAGCTCGCCAAAGACGATCAGGCAACGACCTACCTCATGGGCGGGCCCAGCGTGCTGGGCACGAAGCCTGCGTTCTTCCGCTATGACCTGCTCCTCAAGACCAAGGAACCCAAGGTCGAGAGGTACTACGTCGAGCGCACAGAGCGCGACTTCAAGCGCTTCACGAAGAAGGTTGCCCTGGCCGACCGGGCCATCCGGTCGGGCGTCTACGTCCCCAACGATACGTCCTTCGCCTGTCCGACCTGCTCGTTCAGGGATGCCTGCCAGAAATGGCAGGACTAGCGAACGAAATGGTTGCGAAGCGAAGGAAGGAGAAAGGCACCATGCAAGCCCCCAGCAGCCCCAAGAAGATGTACCACGTGGTCATCGGGACTCCGGATGAGGACAACTGCCCGATCTGCCGAGCCCACAATGTGGGCAAGGGCGATCAGCGCCATGACGGGGCCGGCGGCCCCATCCTCGTCCAGAAGCTCTCCCTGACCGAGATCCTCCGCTGCCCCTGCCCGCTCTGCACACAGGCACGGCAGGAAGCGCCCGGGGAGTAGTTTCTCCGCCCCGCCGTGGGCGGGGACACAAGCCAGCGTCGAAAGGCGCATCGCCGGTTACCCCGGCTACCTCTCGTAACCCCGGGCCACGGGGACCTTTGTTCAGCATCCCGCGTGGCCCGCGGAATGCCTTTTCTCAAGGAGGTCGCATGAGCGACCTGAATTCCGTCGTGCTCGTGGGTCGCCTGGTGCGCGACCCGGAGCTCAAGTACACGCCCCAGGGGGCGCCCGTCTGCGAGTTCACCCTGGCCTCGAACCGTCGCTTCACGAAGAAGGACGGCGAGAAGGTCGAGGAGGTGGCCTTCGTGGACGTGGTCGTCTGGAACCGCCTGGCCGAGATCTCCGCGGAGTACCTGAAGAAGGGCCGCATGATCGTCGTGTCCGGGCAGTTGACCCAGGATCGCTGGGAGGACAAGGAGACCGGCCAGAAGCGGTCGAAGCTCCGGGTCCAGGCCCAGGCCGTGCAGTTCCTGGGCGGCGGATCGAAGGACGGAGAGACCCCGGAGTCGGAGGTCCCCGCCGATGAGCCTCCGGCCGTGCCGGAGACTCCGCCTGCTCCCCCGAAACCCGTGGCCCAGAAGGCCCGGGCGGGGAGCAAGCGCTAGCCTGGCCCTGAGAGAGAAAAGGGAACAGCCATGAAGCCCTGGCGATTCTGTTTCGCCACCACACTGACGTCGATCCTGTCGGACCTGCGCGACTGCCTCGCGAGGACGGGCCGAGGAATCCTTGCCCTTCTGGGCAAGGTCTTCGGACCTCCGAGTCGGGAACTGCCGCTTCGGGTCTCGAGGGTCACGTTCAGCCGACGCAGGTTCCAGTACTTCGCCCGGCTTGCCCGGGTCGAACTCTCGGCCGCCCGAGATCTGGGCACGTCCGCGAAGGAACTCCTCCGGGAGGGCCGTCCGGCGGTCGCCAGACGTGCGGCGAGGGTTGCCTACTTCCACTGGAGGAAGGCGAGGAAGGTCTTCGCCCGGATGCAAGCCGTGGCGTAGCTCGAGGAGCTTGTTTCATGAACGACACGCGAGACGTTTACATCCTGCTCCGCATGCGCTTCTGGCGCTTTGCCGAGGAACCGGAGGTCTACCAGGACTTCGAGGAGGCGAAAGTCGCCTTCGAGGAGTACACCCGGATGTCCTGGGAGGACAACCAGTCCCTGGCCGAAGAGGCGGGCGGCGATCCCGATGAGATGCTCGGAGGTCCCTTTGCGGGCACCCGCATCCTCACCGTGACGATCGACCGCTCGCACAAGCGGCGCCAGGCCGCGTAGCAGCCAAGCCCACGTCCATCCCTCCAGAGCTACCGGCTCCCTGGAGGAGACTCAGAACTTCAAGCTCGACCAGTCCCCGCCGGTTCGGGGACGGGTCCTTTCAAGATGGAAAGCCAATGCCTGTCGAAACGATTCATCAAGATGCCCCTCCTGTCGAAGGGCAGGGGTCCTCATCCCAGAAATCGGCCCTTGTTCACCCGATGACCGCCGCCGAGGCGATCCGGGCGTATGGACTCGATTGGCAGGTCGGCCTTGTGCCGGTCCTCGCCCAGGTCCCTTCGCCGGACAGCCCTCGCCTGGTTCCCCAGGCTCGCGCGGTCGTTCGGATGGACGTTCATCAGCCGCTCAGCGTCGTGGGTCGCCGATATCGGCCGATCCAGAACGCCGAGGCGTTCCAGATCTTCGACCCCGTCGCCCGGAAGTCCGGCGCCGTCTATGAAAGGGCCGGCTCCTGCGATGGCGGCCGGAGAGTCTGGATCCAGGCCAAGCTCCCCGGAGGGATGTGGATCACGAAGGAGGATGAGGTCGAGAGGTACCTCCTCCTTTCGATGCTTCACGGCGGGGGATCGCTCCAGGTGCTGGAAACCCCGATCCGGGTTTGGTGCAAGAACACCCTCCTCCGGGCCTTGGAGGAGGGGCGCACGCGCGCCATCCGGATTCGCCACGTGGGGGATATCGCCGGGCAAGTCCGGGAAGCCGAACGGCTTCTCGAACTCTCGCTCGGATCCTTCGACGTCTTCGCGGATCAGGCCCGTGGCTTTGCCGGGCGCATGATCCGGAAGGAAGCGCTGGACCTCTACTTCCGCACGCTCGTTCCCGATCCCAAAGACGGGGACCCGGCTCGGGCCGCGGCCACCCGGGACCACTTTGTCCGGCTCTTCGAGACGGGGAAGGGAAACACCCTTCCTTCCGTCCGAGGAACCCTCTGGGGTGCACTGAACGCGGTGGTCGAGCATATCGACCACGAACGGCCCACACGGGCGCTGGCCGGAACGGACCCTCGAGAGAACCGCTGGAAGTCCGCGCAGTTCGGCAGCGGTGCGGCTCTCAAGGCCCGCGCGTGGAAGGAAGCCCTCGCGCTCCTTGGCTAGAGAAAGGAGGAAGTCCTGAAATGGCAGAGGAAAGTGATCCGGTCGACCGGGAGCGTCGCGCCGAAGAGCGGCGAAGAGCGTACCGGACGGCCAACCGGCTCATCACGTCCGCCGGTGTCGCCCTCGCCCTCACGGGCGCGCGGCCGCAAGCGCCCGAGATGGAGGCCCTCCGCCGGGCGCTCAGGGCGGTCAACTTTGCCGGAGGGATCGAGAAGCCGAGAAAGGAGGCGGTCCGTGCATTCCCCCCGGGAGGTGGCCGGTTCCCGAGAAGCGCTGTCTGAGGTCCTTCTGGACCTCGCGGTGCTCCTGGGGAGCGACCAAGCTGTTTATCTCCGGCTCGGTCCGGAGGGTGCGGTCATGTCGATCAAGGGCCGAGAGACGTTCGCCTTCGGCGAGCACATCGGAGCCCGCTGGTACGGAATGACGCCCCAGGAACGGGCCCAGGTGGTGCTGGAGTGGACCCGGAAGGCGGCCGAGTACTGCCGCAAGCCCCGAGTCCGCTGGCTCCCCGCCTGAACAAGCGAAAGGAAAAGCCATGAAGGTGAAAGAGGTTCGCAAGGAGGAAGTGCTCCGGGAGTTCCCGCCCGTAGGGAAATACCGGGTGCGACTGCTCTCCGGTTCGCGAGCCAAGGAGAGGACCCTGGATGTCCGCGAGTACGTCGTGAACCACGACTCCTTTGAAGGGTTCACGCGCCGCGGGATCCGCCTGAGCGATCGCGCCCAGGTCGAGTTGCTCCGAGACGTGCTCTCGGAACTGCTCCGGGACCTCATGATCTAGGACAGGCGTCGTACTGGACCGGGAGGGTGTCGCAAGACTCCTCCCGGTCCTCCGCTCCGCCGGGGTCAGCGGAACGTTCCCCGTCGGAATGAACCCAACGCACATTCGAAGCGGCTGCTTGGGGGAGTCGGTTGCTCCCCCCTGCCGCCAATTGGAGACCACTCATGGCCGAGAAAAGCATAACCCTTTACTGCCGGGAGAACGGGTCCGACAAGCTGTACAAGACGGACGTCACCCCGGAAGGCTCCGGCTTCTCCGTCCGCTGCTGGTGGGGTCCCCGAACCGGGACCCTCCAAGTCGGGACGAAGACGAAGAGCCCGGTCTCGCGTGACGAAGCCTTCAAGATCTGGGAGAAGCTCGTCCGGGAGAAGAAGGCGAAGGGTTACCACGAAGGGGAGGATGCGCCCGCTTACACGGAGTCGGATGGCACCACGAAGGATACCGGACTCCGCCCGATGCTCCTCACCCCCGCGTCCCTCGAAGACGCCGAGCGTTTCCTGGAGGACCGCGACTGGTGCGCCCAGGAGAAGCTGAACGGCAAGCGCATCATGATCCGCGCGAGGAAGGGGCAAGTGGTCGCGGCCAATCGCCGCGGCCTCGAGTGCGCCATCCCGCTTGAGGTCGCGGCTGCCCTCGAACGATTCAACGTCGTCGTCGACGGCGAGATGATCGGCTCGACCTATGTTCCCTTCGATCTCCTGGAGGCCGACGGAAAGGACTACCGGAAAGAAGGCTACGGCCTTCGGTACCACGTCCTTCTGAACGTCCTGGGTGACACGAAGGTCAAGCCCATCCACGCAGTCGCGAGGCCGGAAAGGAAGCGTGAGCTTCTGAAGGCGCTCCAAGAGCGGAACGCCGAAGGGATCGTCTTCAAGAAGCTGGAAGGCGTCGGATACCTGCCCGGAAAAGTGGAGAACCTGGCCCAGGCCCATGCGGTCAAGGTCAAGTTCTGGCGCTCGGGCGAGTTCGTCGTCCTCCAGTGGAACGGCAACCGGCAGTCCGTCTCGCTGGGCGTCCACGACGCGGAGGGGAAGGTCGTTCCCGTGGGGAACGTCACCGTTGCCCCCAAGCATCTCTGGGAAGTCGACGTGAACCGGGTTGTTCAGGTGCGCTACCTCTACGCCACCTCCGGCGATCAGCTCTATCAGCCTTCGCTCGATGATTCGAGCGGTTCGGTGTGGCGGCAGGACAAGAAGCCCACCGAGTGCTTGATCGATCAACTGATCCACGAGGGCCAGGAATAGCGCCCTCTCGAATTCGCGAGTTTGGACCGGGAGGGTTTTACCCCCTCCCGGTCCTTCCAGATTGGCTGGCGTTTGCGCGAACAGAGAAAGTTTCGCAGTCCGTTTTCACGAGAAGGAGAAGCAAATGAGCGAAGCATGGCGTGAAGTGGCCCGGCTGGGCAAGGTTGGCGAGCGGTATCCCCACATCCTGGCGGATACCCGGGGCTGGTGCCTGCGGTGGGGGCCGCGGGAGAGCAGGGACGACAAGTACTACGCGACGCTCTCGTCGCTGCTTCATGGCCTCGCGGAGCACCTTCTCCGGCGGCGCGTCGGGGCCGGCGAGGACATCCGATCCCTCGCGAGGTTTCGGGAACTGGTCGAGCTGACGTTTCAGGAAGCCTCGGCCCTGGGGGCGGCGCTCGACCGGAAGCTGAGCGACGCAGCGCGCCTGCGGGCCCTGGAGGGGTCCGGGCGGGGCGCGACCACTCGCGGGTCGGTCCCGCCGCTTCCGGGGGCTGGAATCGGCGCGGTCCCGCCGGAGGACGCCGTTCAGGCGGCCTGAGCTCCCGAGAACGACGTTTCAGGACCCTGGTTGACAGTTCTCCGATCTCACCTACGATCGAATTGGGTTTGTTGACGCCCTTTGGAAAGGGCTAGAAAGGCAGGATTCGATGAAAGAACGGAATCAGCTCTCTCTGGTCGGGACACCCGAGTCCGGACAGGGACAGACCACGACGCCGGGCCTCGCCCGCTACCCCGCGCTCGCCGAGGCGGGCCTCGTGCTCGGGATGTCGGGGCCCGCTCTGCGGAAGAAGTTTGATCGGGGGGACTTGCCACGGAAGTTCCTCCTCCGGGTCGGTCCGAGGACGCTCCGGGTGGACATCGCGGAGCTCCTCAAGTTCCTGAAGGGGCAGGCAAGTCAGTTGTCAGCGTAATCGATAGCGGCACAGCCGCAGAAAGGAGACTGATGGCAACCATTTGGAAGGACATGAGGACGCGAGGGCGTCCCACGTGGTGCATCCTCTACAAGGGCCTCGACGCGAGATGGCACCGCGAGAGGACGGAGGCCCAGTCCAAGGAGCAAGCTCAGCGTGTGCTCCGGTCGCGTTTGTCGGAGATCGCGGAGGCGAAGGAGAAGGGCCTGCTGACGCTAGATCGACGCAAGCCCGTGACGTTCGAGAAGTTCGTGGACGAGGAGTATATGATCGCTCAAGCCCCGCCGGCACGGCGCCAGAGCAGCCATGAGCGGGACCAGCTGCTCTACAAAAACGTCAAGAGCACCTTCGGCCCGATGCTCTTGGGGGCGATCACCACCGCCGATATCGAGAAGTACTTTTCGAAGCGCAAGAACGGGGTGACGTGCCGGGGGACCCCACCCTCCAAAGCGCAGATGAACCGAGAGCGTCAGTTCCTCGGCTCCGTCCTGGGCATGGCGAAGCGGTGGGGATTGATCGACAGGAACTTCGTTGAAGACGTCAAGAAGCTCCGCGAGGACAATGCGCAGGACCGCGTCCTCTCGCCCGAGGAGGAGAAGGAGATCCTGAAGACGTCGCCCGGATTCCTGGTCCCGATCATCCAGGTCGCGATCAACACCGGAATGAGGCTGGGCGAGATCCTTGGCCTCAAGTGGTCGGAGATCGATCGCAAGGGTGGCGAAGCCGTGCAAGGCGGCTTCATTCGCATCGGCTCCGAGTCGAAGGGCCACCGGGTGCGGCACGTCCCGATCAACGGAGCCGTAAAGGCGGCTCTCGACGCCCAGAAGCCCGTGGAGAGCGAGGACGGCTTCGTGCCGTACGTGTTCGTGAACCCCCGGACGAGGAAGCCGTACAAGGTCACGTCCATCTCGCTGGCGTTCGCGGCCGCTGCAAGGCGTGCCAGGGTCGAGGGCGCGAGCTTCCACACGCTCCGTCACACCGCCGTATCGCGGATGGTCGCGGCCGGGATCCCCGACCGGATCATCATGAAGATCGTCGGCCACACGACCCCCAACATGGTCAGCCGGTACGCGCATCTGGCGCCGAACAACCTGAAGGGCGCAACCGACTGCCTGGACTGTGGAAATCGTACACCGGTCGTACAAAACGCCTCGCCCCGCGTGGCGGGGAAAGGCCGTCCGTAACCCCCTCGTTGCGAGGGGGATTGGAGGTGGCGGTGAGATTTGAACTCACGAATAACGGTTTTGCAAACCGTCCCCTTAGGCCACTTGGGTACGCCACCCTGGATTGCGGGCCCGGAAGGGGGAGTCTAAAGGCTCCCCGGGGAGGGGTCAAGAGAGGGCTGAGGGTGAGACACAGATTCAGGGAGACTTGGCGGCCGGTTTTGCGTTGAATTCAAGACTGCGCAAGATGAGGATGAACATGAACAGAACCCTGCTCGCCGCGCTCTTCACGGCCGTCCTCGGGACCGCGGCCGCCGCCCAGGAAGGACCCTTCGAATTCAAGGGCTCCGGCTGGGTCAACTCGAAGCCCCTCGACTTCGAGCGGCTTCGCGGCAAGGTCGTGGTCTGCTACCTCGTCGAGGAGGGCTGACCCGGCTGCATGAAAAAGGTTCCGGACTGGAACCAGACGCGCCGCGACCGGGCCGGCAAGCCCGTCGTCCACGTCATGATCATCAGCGGCGTCGCCAAGAGCGAGGTCGAAGGCTGGGCCAAGGAGACCAAGTGCGAGTGGCCCATCCTCGTCGACGAGCGCCGGGAGACCGAGAAGTACTTCGGCACCCAGATCAGCCTGAAGAACATCCTCCAGACCTACGCCTTCCGGGCGGACGGCACCCTCGACCGGACCACGCGGACCACCGAGGATCTGATGCAGGAGGCGAAGTTTTTCTTCGACGGCATCACGGTTCCCGCCAAGCTGAAGCCCCTGGCGGACGACATCGAGCTCGGGTTCTTCGAGAACGGCGTGCCCGAGATCGCCTCGCTCGCCCAGAAGGGGTCCAAGGAGCTCGGCGAGGCCGCCAAGGCGATGTTCGAGAAGCTCAAGGGCGTGGCGGACGGACTGGTGAGCAAGGCCAAGGCCTTCGACGGCGAAGGGAAGAAATACGCGGCGTATGCCGAGTACGCGAAGGTCGCCGCCTGGTTCAAGAAGACCGACTACGAAAAACCCGCGACGGCCGCGATGGCCGAGCTGAAGAAGGACAAGGGCGTCCAGGACGAACTCGCCGCGAAGCAGCTGCTCGAGCAGGCGCGCCCGCTGCTGGCGTCGAACAAGAAGTCCGACAAACCCGCCGCCGCCGGCATCCTCGCCGCCGTCCAGAAGAAGTACCCGAACACCGAGGCGGCCAAAGAAGCGGCCCGGCTGGCCGAATCCGCGAAGTAGCGGGTATCATCCCCCCGTGATCCTCGTCACGGGGGGCGCCGGCTACGTCGGCCGCAACGTCTGCCGCGCGCTCGGCAAGGGCGTCGTCGCCCTCGACGACCTGCGCAACAGCTGGCGCTCGGCGCTGCCGGAGGGCGTCCCGCTCCACGAACGCGAACTCAGCGTCGCGCATCTCGACTTCGCCCGCTACGACGCCGTCGTCCATTGCGCGGGCTCCATGGACGTCGCCGAGTCCGTCGCCCATCCCTCGATGTACTGGTGGAACAACGTCGCCGTCGCGGCCGCCTTCTTCCCGCGCTTCGCAGGCAAACACGTCGTCTTCTCCTCCACCTGCCAGGTCTACGGGAACCCGGCCGCCGTGCCCGTGGCGGAGGATGCCGCCGCGGAGCCCGTGAACCCCTACGGGCAGTCCAAGCTGGCCGCCGAGGGCGTGCTCCGCGATCTCGGCCTCAAACTCACCGTGCTGCGCTACTTCAACGCCGCGGGCGGCGACCAGCTGCACAGGCGCGAGACCCACCTCATCCCGGTCGTGCTCCGGGCCGCCCTCGTCGGCGATCCCGTCGTCGTCTTCGGCGACGGCGGCGCGGTGCGGGACTACGTGCACGTCGAGGACGTCGCCCGAGCGCATCTCGCCGCGCTCGAGCACGAGGGCGTCTACAACCTGGGCTCCGGCCGGGGCTCCACCGTGCTCGAGGTCATCGAAACCGCGCGCCGGGTGACGGGGCGGCCGATCGACGTGACCTTCGCCTCGCCGCGGCCCGGGGACCCCCGGGGGCTGGTGGCCGACATCTCCAAGGCCCGTCGCGAGCTGGGCTGGGAGCCGCGCCACAGCCTGGAGGAGATCGTCGCGAGCGCCTGGGACTGGCGGCTGCAGCACCCCGACGGCTACGCCTGATCGGAGACGAGCTCGAGTCCTTGCCTCCGGCCGCGCCCCCGCCTTATACTTTGCGTCCCGAAGGTCGGGTGGGGTTTTGGATTCACACATCAAGGGAGACTTCGACCATGGCTGATCCGCTGGCCGGCAAGAAGGAAGACAAGTTCACGTTCGGACTCTGGACCGTGGGCAACCGCGGCGCCGACCCGTTCGGCCCCGTCGTCCGTCCCCGCTTCGAAGTCCCCTACATGATCGAGCGTCTCGCGCAGCTCGGCGTCTACGGCGTCAGCCTGCACGACAACGACCTCATCCCCATCGACGCCTCGCCCGAGGAGGCCGAGCGCCGCAAGAAGGAGCTCGAGAAGGCGCTCAAGGACAACGGCATGGTCGTCGCGATGGGCACGACGAACCTCTTCTCGCACCCGATCTTCCGCGACGGCGCGTTCACGTCGCCGAACCCCGCGGTGCGCCGCTACGCCCTGCAGAAGACCTGCGCCTCGATCGACATGTCCGTCGGCCGCTTCGGCGCGAAGATCTACGTCTTCTGGGGCGGCCGCGAGGGCGCCGAGACCGACGCGGGCAAGTGCGCCATGGAGGCCATGAAGCGCTACCGCGAGGCGTTCAACTACCTGACCTCGTACTGCAAGGACCGGCGCTACAACGTCAAGTTCGCGCTGGAAGCCAAGCCCAACGAGCCCCGCGGCGACATCTACGGCGCCACGACCGGCTCCATCCTCGGTTTCATCGAGACGCTCGACCACTCCGAGATGGTCGGCGTGAACCCCGAGGTCGGGCACGAGACCATGGCCGGCCTGAACTTCTACCACGTCGTCGCGCAGGCGATCGAGGCGGGCAAGCTCTTCCACATCGACCTCAACGCGCAGAAGATCGGCCGCTTCGACCAGGACCACCGCTTCGGGTCCGAGGATCTCAAGAACTCGTTCTTCCTCGTGAAGCTGCTCGAGGAGAGCGGCTACAGCGGTCCGAAGCACTTCGACGCGCACGCGTACCGCACGGAGGATCCGGAGGGCGTCTGGGACTTCGCCGCGGGCAACATCCGCACCTACAAGCTGCTGGCGCAGAAGGTGAAGCTCTTCGCCAAGGACAAGGAGATCCAGAAGCTCGTCCGGCACGACCTCAAGGTGCCGTCCCTCAAGTACTCGAAGGCGACGCATGCGAAGCTGCTCGCCGAGCGCTTCGACATCGAGGCGATCGGGCAGAAGGGCTACCAGTACGAGAAGCTGGACCAGCTGCTCATCGACCTGCTCTTCGGCGCGCGCGGTTAAGAACGGACCTTCGACGTCCGCGTTCCCGCCGCGCCGGGAACGCGGACGTTTTCATTTCAGGGGGGTGCGCCCATGAAGGCGATCGGCATCGACATCGGCACGTCCGGCTGCAAGGGCGTGCTCGTCTCCTTCCCGTCCGGGAAGATCCTCAAGTCGGTCCGCAAGACGTACGCGCTGCACGCGTCGGGCAACCGCGCGGAGCACGAGCCCGAGGACTGGGTCCGCGCCGTCACCGCGATCCTCAAGGAGCTCGGCCCGGCCGACGCCATCGGCATGGACGGGATGATGCACTCCGAGGTCTGCATCGGGGCGGACGGCCGGGCGATCGGCCGCGCGATCCTCTGGTGCGACGGCCGCTCGGAGGCCGAGTGCGCCGAGATCAACCGCAAGGCCGGCAAGGAGCTGTTGCGCAGGACCGTCGGGAACATGGCCTTCGCGGGCTTCACGCTGCCGCATCTGCTCTGGCGCAAGAAGCACGGGCAGCTCAAGGGCGTGGCGGTCGCGCTCTGCAAGGACTACGTCCGCGCGCGCCTGACGGGCGAGCTGCGGCACGAGATCAGCGACGCCTCCGGGATGATCGCGTGGCATCTCTCCGAGGGCCGCTGGGCCACGGAGGTCCTGAAGAAGGTCGGCATCTCCCCGAAGCTCTTCCCGGAGCCCGTGGGTTCCGCGGAGATCGCGGGCCGCTGGAACGGGATCCCCGTCGTCGGCGGCGCCGCGGACAACGCCGCGGCCGCGGTCGGGCTGGGCGTCGTGCGCAAGGGCCAGGCGCTCGCGAGCATGGGCACCTCGAACGTGCTGCTCGCCGTCCATGACCGTCCCGTGGTGGATCCGCAGATGCGGGTGCATACGTTCGCGCATGCGCTGCCGAAACGCTTCCTGCAGCTCGGGTGCATGCTGACGGGGACGCGCTCCTTCGACTGGATCCTGAAGGTGGTGGGCAAGAAGGTGGAGAACGCCCCGGTGGCGGAGGATTCGAAGGGTCTGCTCTTCGCGCCGTACCTGGTGGGCGAGCGGACGCCGTACGCCGACACGGACGTGCGCGGGATGTTCGCGGGGCTCTCGCCGGACCACGACGCGTCGCATTTCGTGCGCGCGGTGATGGAGGGCACGGCGTTCGCGTTGCGGGACGCGCAGGAGATCATGAAGGCGACGTCGGTGCGCGTCACCGGGGGCGGCATGAAGAGCAAGGTGTGGCGGCAAATCATCGCGGACGTGCTCGGCATCCCGGTGATCACCGTGAACACGAGCGACGAGGGGGCGGCGTTCGGGTCGGCGATCCTGGCCGGGGTCGGCGCGGGCGCGTTCCGGTCGGTCGAGGAGGCCACGGACCGCCTGGTGAAGGAGACGTCGGTGACGAAGCCGAAGCGCTCGTATGACGAGGCGTTCGCGCGCTTCCGCAGGCTGTATCCGGCCGCGCGGAGCCTCGTCTAGGTGCCGACGGAGAAGGAGCTGCGGCTGGCGGAGTACTGCCGGCGGCACAAGGTCGACGGCGTCTGGCTGCGCCGGCGCACGAACATCGCCTGGCTGACGGACGGCGCGCACATCCACGTGGACGGCAGCAGTTCGACGGGCATCGCGAGCCTGCTCTGGACGCCGCGCCGCAAGGTGGTGCTGACGACGAACATCGAGGCGCCGCGCGTGGCGGCCGAGGAGTTCGGGAGCGAGTGGGAGATCCGCCCGCACGACTGGTGGAATCCCTCCGCGCGTCCCGAGGGGCGCTACGCCACGGACTTCCCGGAGGACCCGTTCACGGATCTGCGGGCGCCGTTGACGGACCTGGAATTGCGCCGGATGCGCGCGCTGGGGCGGCTGGCGGCGGGCGTGCTGGCGTCCGTTATGAAGGGGATCCGTCCGGGCCAGAGCGAGCACGAGGTGGCGGCCGGGGTTCTGTACCGCTTCCAGCGGGAGGGCGCGAGCGTGCCGGTGCTGCTGGTGGCGGCGGACGGGCGCATCGCGAAGTACCGGCATCCGATCCCGACGAGCCGGAGGATCGGGCGGGCGGCGATGGTGGCGATCTGTCCGCGGAGCCACGGGCTGATGGTGGCGCTGACGCGGATCGTGTATTTCGGGCGCCGGCTGCCGCCGGCGCTGCGGCGGAGGCACGACGCGGTGTGCGCGGTGGATCACGCGCTGCACGCGGCGACGGCGCCGGGGCAGCGCTGGTGCGACATCCTCGAGGTGGGCCGCCAGGTCTACCGCGAGACGGGGTTTGCGGGGGAGTGGCGCAAGCACCACCAGGGCGGCCCGATCGGCTACGAGGGCCGGGAGTTCAAGGCGACGCCGTCGGAGACCCGCCGGGTGCTGGAGCGGCAGGCGGTGGGGTGGAATCCGTCGATCACGGGGACGAAATCGGAGGACACGATCCTCTCGTCGGGCGAGCTGCTGACGGAGATGAAGTCCTGGCCGGACAATCACGGCCGTCCCGACATCCTCCTGCGCCGTCTCTAGCATGCCCAACAAAACAGCCCGTCTGCTTTGTTGCCCCTCAGAGGCAACAAAGCAGACGGGCTGTTTTGTTGGAGCTTGGAGCTGATCAGAAGGCTTTGCGGATGGCGTCCAGGCCCACCCCCAGGGTGCGGCGGGCGATCGCGTCGAGATCGGATTCCGGCCCTTCGAAGTGGAAGGTCCGGTGGACGTGCTGGTAGGGGAAGCCGGGCTTCAGGTTCAGCGCCGGGGAGGAGGACTCCAGCTCGTAGAAGGACCCGAGCGGGGCCGCTCCCGGACTCGCCTCTCCATCGTTGTAGCTGTTGATCGCGTCCCCGTCGAAGGGCCGCACCTGCTGCTCCCACATGGAGTTGACGTAGTCCAGCGCCCCCGCGGGCTGGCTGAACTGGACGATGGTCAGCGTCTCGTTCTCCGCATCGTAGCTTCCCATGAGCCCCTTCGAGCGCCGGGGCGAGATCCCGATCTTGGAGCGGAACTGGCCGTCGCCCTTGAAGAAGAGGACGCCGTCCCCCACTTTCAGCCGGTCCGCGGGCACCTTCCCGAAATAAGCGTCGTTCACGACCGGCCCCAGCTTTTCGACGGGGCCGTCGTGGAAGGGGATCACCACCGTCGTCCCGGCCGAGGGGTAGAACATCCCCAGGATCCAGACCGAGGGCATGCCCGTCTCCTTCGTCCACTCACGATCGCCCGTGTTCAGGACGCGGTTCCGCGACTCGTAGCCCACCCACTGGACGTGCAGGCCCGTCGTGACCCCCAGGATGCGCCCGGCATCATCGGGGCCGAGGACGCGGATCTCGCGCTGGAGCTCGATCTCGAACGTCGTGCCCGAGGCGTTCACGAGCCGCATATGCTTCTTGAGCGTGGCGCTGTCGGGACGGCGGCGCGCGAGCTCGAAGGGTTCGCTGTCGATCGGCGCCGGCGTCTGCCAGTGCGCCAGATCGAAGGGCGCCCCCTTGGCGAAGAAGAGCGAGTACTGGCCGCCCTCGGGGCCCATCCAGAAACGGTCCTCGCCGCCGTAGGCGTTGATGTGCAGGCGGCGCTCCCCGGAGGCGATGAGCTCCCGGTTGATCCAGCCGTAGCCGACGCCCCCGCCCCCCGTCGCCGTGCTCGTCATGACCCGGCCCTGGAGCTGCGGGCAGATCGCCACCTGCGCGGAGCCGCCCGGCTCGCCGAGGATGACCACTTCGGTGTGGGACTTCAGGAACGAGACGTCGTCCATGAAGGTCCCCGAGGTGCAGCCCGCGAGGGCGGCCCCGAGCAGCAGCGGGAGCAGGCGGTGACTCATGGCTCCCAAGGTACCGCATCGACGCCTCCGGTGAAAGCATTTGGCTGGCGCCCTGACGGGCAGCTGCGGCCGCCCCGCGACTGGCGCCGCGGGACGGTTCGCGGGCGGGGGCCTGGAACCCCCGTCCCGCCGCTACCGCGCCGCCGCCGCCAGGGCCGGGACCGGGGCCGGACCCGCCGGCCGGGGGTGACGGGCCGCCGCCGGGGCGGTCCGGGTGCTGGTCGCCGAACAGAAGCCCTGGATCAGCCGCCAGGTGGCCACCATGAGCACGGCCTGCTTGGTGCGGGCCGGGTCGAATTTCTCGCGCAGGGCGATCTTCACCTGGATTTCGAAGGGGACGCCGGTCTCCAGGGAGAAGAGCCCCGCCGCCAGCCGCGAGGCCCGGGCGGCCAGGGCCTCGTACTGGGCGGGCGTGGTCTGCTCCTGCAGGCGCGCGGCCATGACGGCCGTCTCTTCCACGTAGCGGGGGGCGCGATCCGCGGCGAACATGTCGACCTCCGTGTCTCGTCTACACCCCTACCGTACGGGATAAGTGAGACAGGATAGGTCGCATAAAAGAGCGACCTTAAACGACACGTCAAAAAAAGGCGGGGTTACTCGACTTCGGCCTCGGCCTCGGTGAGCTCCCGCTTCGAGGAGCGCTTGCGCAGGTTCTCGTTGAGGATCTTCTTGCGCATCCGGATGGACTTCGGCGTGATCTCGACGAGCTCGTCCTCGTTGATGTACTCGAGGGCCTCCTCGAGGCTGAAGATGCGCGGCTGGGCCAGCACGACCGTGGAGTCGGCGCTCGCGGCGCGCATGTTGGTGAGCTTCTTCTTCTTGGCGACGTTGCAGACGAGGTCCGTCTCCTTGCAGTGCTCGCCCACGATCATGCCCTGGTAGACCTTCGTCCCGGGA
The DNA here is from genome assembly GCA_964619955.1 of uncultured Planctomycetales bacterium. Lineage (GTDB taxonomy): Bacteria > Planctomycetota > MHYJ01 > MHYJ01 > JACPRB01 > JACQFK01. The sequence continues at coordinate 22,005 of CAZUJF010000042.1, read as the reverse complement.
TGCGTGAAGAACACGCCGCGGCTCTTGAGGTTGTCGAGCGAATACGACGCGGCCTCTCCGATCTCCTGCGCGATCAGCACGCCCGCCTGCCGCTCCGGGATGTCGCCCTTCCACTCCTCGTACGCCTCGAAGGAGGAGTGGATGACGGCCTGGCCGCGCGTGGCGGACAGCAGCCGCGACTGCAGCCCCACGAGCCCGCGCGAGGGGCAGCGGAACGTGAAGTGCGTCCGGTCGTGGCGCTGGTCCATCTTCTCGACCATGCCGCGGCGCGCGCCGAAGAGCATGATCACGGACCCCGAATATTCCGTGGGAACGTCGACCGTCACGAGTTCGACGGGCTCGCAGAGCACGCCGTCGATCTGCTTGGTGATGATCTCGGGCTTCGAGACCTGGACCTCGTAGCCCTCGCGCCGCATGTTCTCGAGCAGGATGCCGAGGTGCAGCAGGCCGCGGCCGGAGATCTTCCACTCGTCCGGGCCGATCTGCTCCACCCGCAGCGCGACGTCGGACAGCGTCTCCTTGCGGAGCCGGTCCCCGATGTTGCGCGACGTCACGAGCGTGCCCTCCTTGCCCGTGAACGGGGAGTCGTTCACCATGAAGTGCATGGAGAGCGTGGGCTCCTCGACCTTCGGGAAGGGCAGCGGCTGCGGGTTCTCGCCCGCGGCGATCGTGTCGCCGATGTCGACCTGGGGGCAGCCCGTGATGACGATGATCTCGCCCGCCTCGGCCAGCGCCACCTTCTCGCGGCGCAGGTTCACGTACGACTGGATCTCGATGATCTCGGAGGGCGTGCGGCTGCCGTCCCGCTTCAGGATCGACACCTTCATGCCCGGCTTCGCGGTGCCGTCGCTCACGCGGCCGATGGCCATGCGGCCGACGTAGTCGTTGTAGTCGATGTTCGCCACCGCCAGGCGGAACGGCGCCGTGGGGTCGCCCTTGGGGGGCGGGACGCGCTGGAGGATCGTGTCGAAGAGCGGCTGGAAGTTGCTCCAGGGGTCCTCGATCTTCAGCTTCGACTGGCCCTCGCGGCCGATCGCGTAGACGACGGGGAAGTTCAGCTGCTCGCTGGTCGCGTCGAGCTCGAGGAAGAGGTACCCGATCTCGTCGAGCACCTCCTTCGGGCGCGCGTCGTGCTTGTCGAGCTTGTTGATGACGACGATGGGCTGCAGGCCGTGGCCGAGCGCCTTGCGCAGCACGAAGCGCGTCTGGGGCATCGGGCCGTCCGCCGCGTCCACGAGGAGCAGGCAGCCGTCCGCCATGCGCAGCACGCGCTCGACCTCGCCGCCGAAGTCCTGGTGGCCCGGCGTGTCGATGATGTTGATCTTCACGCCCTTGTAGAGGATGGACGTGTTCTTCGCGAGGATCGTGATGCCCCGCTCCTTCTCCAGCGCGTTGGAGTCCATCACGCAGTCCGTCATCTCCTGGTTGGAGCGGAAGGCGCCGGACTGCCGGAGCAGGAAGTCGACCAGCGTCGTCTTGCCGTGGTCGACGTGGGCGATGATCGCGATGTTTCTCAGGTCCATATAGGGTCGGAGAGTATAGCGGCGCGGGGGGCGGGATGCAATGGCGCTTACGGGGAGCCGGCGGCGATGAGGGCGGACATGCGCTCCTGGACCTTCTTCTTGGCCCCGGGGCCGTCCCATTGGATGCAGAAGAGGGGGTTGGGGAAGGCGGAGGAGACGAAGACCCCGTCGTCCGCGAAAGTCTTCCAGCCCAGCTTCTTGAGGCGGAGCAGGATGAAGAAACAGGCGTCGCCCACCGTGGGATTGCGCCCGGTCTGGGGCTCGAAGATCTGCGTCTTGCGCTGGTCCGTGATGTGGGCCACCAGGACCGGCAGCACCTCGTCCCCCCAGCCCAGGACGGAGTCGTAGGCGGGCTGCCCCGAACCCTGCTCCTGCGGGTCCCAGCTGTGCAGGTCCGAAAGATTCGAGACGGTGTACTCCATGCGCCCGGAGTTGTCGTCCATCGTGTTGGCGCACGAGGCCGCCAGGAGGAGCAGGAGCGCGCCGCAGGGTCTCGTCATGAGGGGAACATTCTATTCGGAAGCGGAGCTTTTTGCTATCCTTCCGCGCCGTATGGCCGAACTCAAGGCGGTGCTCTTCGACCTCGACGGCGTGCTCGTCGACACCTACGAAGTCTGGTACTTCCTCCTCAACGACGTGGCGGAGCGCCACGGCTACCCCGGCATCGACCGCGAGACCTACCGCGGCTCCTGGGGCCAGGGCATGGAGGTCGACGTGAAGAAGTTCTACCCCCGCCACACGGTGGAGCAGATCCGCCTGGAGTACGAGAAATACTACGGGGACCACCTCGCGCACCTGAAGGTCATGGAGGGCGCGCGGGCCGGGCTCGAGTCGATCCGCCTGCCCAAGGCCGTGATCACGAACAGCCCCACGCTCCTGGCGAACAAGGCGCTGGGCATCGCGAAGGTGGCGGACTGTTTCCGGACCGTGGTCGGCTGCGACCAGGTGCCGCTGTCCAAGCCGGCGCCGGACGGGGTCCTGCTCGCCTGTGCGCGCCTGGGGGTCCTGCCGTCGGAGGCGCTGCTGGTCGGCGACTCGCGCTTCGACGAGGGGGCCGCTCAGGCCGCAAAAACCGGCTTCGTGTGGTTCAAGTCCTTCGCCGAGCTTCGCATCCCGGGACTGGGGTAAGCCGGTTCAAGGGCGGCTCAGAACTTCTTCTTCCCCTCGACCAGGTTGAAGGTGCCCTGCGTCTTCACGGGGATCTCCTGCCCGTTGGCGGCGATCGTCATCTCCATCGACGACTTCTGGGTGAGGAAGAGGCCGCGGCCCACCGAAAAGACGCTGTTCGCCTTGCCCTTGGCGTTCTTGATCTCCATGAGGCCGGCGAGCGGGTTGTCCTTGGCGTCGTCCGCCTTCATCTCCAGCTTGATGTCCTGGGAGATGTGGGCCTCGTCGCCCTTGAGGTCCTCGAGCGTGGAGCTGATGGAGAACTTCAGGCCGCCCATCATGGGGAACTTGAGGGTGAAGTCGCTCGTCCAGGTGTCGCCCTTGCCCACCGGCTTCTCCGGGAGCTGCGGCGCCATCTGCTGCATCATGCCCTTGTACGCGTCGTTCGAGAACATCTCCTTGAGCTGCGCCGCGGCGATCTGCATCTCGGGGCCCATGTCCTTCAGGACCGCCTCCAGCAGCTTCTCCATGCCCTTCACGTCGAGCACCCTCCCGCTGGGCGCCATCTTCACGCTGAACGACTGGCCGATCATCTTCGCGAGCATCGCGGCCTGGGGGTCGGCGGGGGCGTCCTTGTCCTTCTCCGAATCCCACTCCATCTCCTGCAGGCCGCTGGCTTTCACCGCGATCGCCGAGATCTTCATGTCGATCGAGGCCGCGCCCGCGGCGTCCACTTCCTTGACGCCGAAGAGATAGGTCTGGACCTGCTCCTGCTCCATCGACTGGCCGCCGAAGGAGGTCACGTTCTTCTGGGCGGACTTGAACGTCAGATTCTCCCCGGCCTTGAACTTCCATTTGAGCTCGACCTTGTCCTGCGGGGCCGCCCAGGCGGGGGCCAGGGGGAGCAGCAGGGCGAGCGCCAGGATCGCGGGAGTCGTCTTCATAAGGTCCTCGTTTTCAGTCCGAAGCGATGCAGTATAGACGACGGCCCGGGGCGGAGGTAACCTTTTCCCCGCCGCATGATCCGCACGTTTTCCGACGCCCTCCGCTTCCTCGACGCCGCGACCGATTACGAGCGCATGGCCTCGCGGTATGCGCCGGAGGACTACGACCTCGACCGCATGCGCCGGCTCCTCGCCTCCGCGGGCAATCCCGAACGGGCGTTCCTCTCGCTTCACATCGCGGGCACCAAGGGAAAGGGCTCGACCGCGCATTTCGCGGAATCGCTCCTGCGCGCGGCCGGGAAGCGGACGGGGCTCTACACGTCGCCGCACCTGGTGGACCTGCGCGAGCGCATCCGGCTCGACGGGGAGCCCGTGGGCGGCGCCGAATTCGCGCGCGCGCTGGCGGCCCTCGAGGCGCCGATGCGGCGCCTGAAGCCGACCTTCTTCGAGATCATGACGGCGGCGGCGTTCCGGATCTTCGCGCGGCGCCGGGTGGACTGGGCGGTGGTCGAGGTCGGGATCGGCGGCCGCCTGGACGCCACCAACGTGATCCGGCCCGCCGCCTGCGCGATCACGACGATCGACTACGACCACATGGACAAGCTCGGGAACACGCTGACGAAGATCGCCCGCGAGAAGGCCGGCATCCTCAAGCCGGGGGTGCCCGCCGTCTCGAGCCCGCAGCCGCCGGAGGCGCGCCGCGCGCTCGGGGCCTTTCCGGGCCTGGACTTCCCCGGGTTTCGGATCCTGCGCGGGCCCCGGGGCGTGGTACACTTCAGGACGGCGCAGGCGGAGACCTGCAGGCTGGCGGTGCGGGGGGCCCATCAGGCCGCCAACGCCGCCACGGCCCTGGCCCTGGTGGAACGGGGGGGACTGCGGTTGACGGCGGCGGCGCGGGCGCGCGGGCTGCGCAGGGCCCGGCTGCCGGGCCGGGTGGAGCTCCTGCCGGGCCGGCCCCGGGTGCTGGTGGACGCCGCGCACAACCCGGTGTCGGCGCGGGCCTTGAAGGAGGCGTTGCGGGAGGTCCCGCACCGGCGCCTGCTGCTCGTGTTCGGCGCGTCGGCGGACAAGGATTACGGGACGATGCTGCGAATTCTGGCGCCGCTGGCGGACCGGATCTTCCTGACCCGGGCGGCGGGCCCCCGGGCGGCGGCGCCGTCGGATCTGGCGCGGCGGCTCAAGGGCCGCGGATGTCTCACGATCGGAGGCGTGGCTCCGGCGCTCCGTCTGGCGCGCAAGCAGGCGCGCCCGGAGGATCTGGTGCTGGTGACGGGATCGTTCTACGTGGCCGGGGAGGCGTTGAAGATCCTCCGCGGCCGGGCATGAGCATGGTCGAATCCGACGCACCCAATGTCCGGGCGGCGAAGCTGGCCGTCTCCCTGCGCATGATCAGCCAGGAGACCGCGGACCGGATCCTCTCCCTGCTCGAGTCGGGCGGGGAGGCGCTCGGCTTCCCCGAGCTGCTGGTGCAGCTGGGCCACCTCAACGAGGAGCAGGCGAAGCGGCTGGGCGAGCTGGCGGCCCGGCCCGCCGCGCCCGCGGAGGCGGACGAGCAGGAGCGCTTCGGCGAGGTCGTGGTCGCCAAGGGGCTCGCCACTTCCGCGCAGGTGGGGGAGGCCCTCCGCGAACAGGCGCAGCTGGCGTCGAAGGGCGTCTTCAAGAACCTGGGCGAGCTGCTGGTGGCCCGCGCCATCCTCAGCGCCGACCAGGTGAAGTCGCTGCTCGACGCCCTGGACCAGGTCATCATGGTCTGCCCCGCCTGTTCGGAGAAGTACAACGTCCTGCGCAACTGGTCCGCGGGCGCGAAATGCCCCACGGACGGCTCCAAGCTCGAGGAGGCGCGCAAGTCCGCGAGCGTCGGGGTGGCCGGGACCCTGGGGGCGGAGGGGGGCCGGGGGGATTCGCCGGTCGGCCTGGATTTCGGCGGCTGCCGGATCGTCGAGCTGCTCGGGCGCGGCACCATGGGCGCGGTGTACAAGGCGAAACATGTCGGGCTGAACCGCTACGTCGCCATCAAGCTGATGCCCTCGCTGTCGAACGACCCGGAGACGGTGAAGCGGCTGCTCTTCGAGGCGCGCGCGATCGCGAAGCTGGAGCACCCGAACATCGTCCAGGTCTACGACGTCGGCTTCCAGAAGGGGTACTTCTTCATCGTGATGCAGCTCCTCAAGGGCGAGACGCTCGAGGACCGGATCGCGGCCATGAAGAAGCTGCCGCTGGCCCAGGCGCTGGAGATCGTCCGCGAGGTGGCGCAGGGGCTGGCGGCCGCGCACCAGAAGGGCATCGTGCATCGGGACCTCAAGCCCGCGAACGTGATGCTGACCGAGGACGGGCACGCGCGGCTGACGGACTTCGGCCTGGCGCAGGACGCGGAGACGCCCGACCAGCACGAGGGGATGGTCGTGGGGACGCCGTATTACATGTCCCCCGAGCAGTGGCTGGGGCACAAGGCGGACGAGCGCAGCGACCTCTACTCGCTCGGGGTGATCCTTCAGCAGATGGTGACGGGGCAGCGCCCCTTCCAGGGGGAGACGGTCAACGAGCTGATGCACCAGCACCTGAAGGTGCCCGCGCCGAACCCGAAGGCCGAGGACGACTCGCTCTCCGACGGCCTCTGCGCGATGCTCAAGAAGATGATCGTGAAGGCGCCGAAGAAGCGCTACCAGAACATGGGGGCGTTCCTTGAGGACCTGAAGCGCGTCGAGTCGGACGAGGACCCCGAGGCGCTCGCGGAATTCGGGACCCAGGTCCGCTGCAGCTTCTGCGAAAGCTTCAACCCCGTGACGGAGAAGAAGTGCCGCGTCTGCGGGGAGGCGGTCCACGAGGCCGGGGGGCCGCTCGAGATCCTGGCGCGGCCGGACGAGACCAAGTGCCCGGGCTGCGGCCACCTCAACCGCAAGGGCGTCCGGGTCTGCGGGGGCTGCAGGAAAGCCTTCTGCACCCGCTGCCGCCAGCGGGTGGCGGTGCTGCGCGGGCTCTGCCACCAGTGCATGCCGCACCTGCCGCGGCGCTGAGGGGGCGCCTCCGGCCCGGCGAAGGACGCATCTCGCCGAAGCTCGCCGGATCGGAAGAGCCCGCCTCCGCGCATCTTGAGGGGTGGCGCTATGGCGGGGCATCCGCCTTCGGGCTCGCCTCCGGCGAGCGAAGGCGGATGGTCGGGCCGGCGAGATTCGAACTCGCGACCTGCTGCTCCCAAAGCAGCCGCGCTAGCCAGACTGCGCTACGGCCCGATGGGAGGACTATATCAGGCGGGGCGCCGAACTGCGCCCTCCCATTGCCCTGCCGCGGGGTTTCCGCTAAATTGGCGCGCCTATGTCGAAGACCCCGAAGACCCTCGTCGAGAAAATCTGGGACGAACATGTCGTCGTCCAGGAGCCGGACTGCCCGGCCGTCCTCTACATCGACCTGCAGCTCATCCACGAAGTGACGTCGCCGCAGGCCTTCGCGGGGCTGCGCGCGCGCGGCCTGAAGGTCCGCCGCCCGGAGCGCACCGTCGCGACGGTCGACCACATCATCCCCACCCACGACCCGAAGATCGGCATCCTCGATCCGCTCGCCCGCAACCTCGTCGCCGAGCTCGAGCGGGGCTGCCAGGAGAACGGCATCACGCTCTACAGCGTCGGCAGCCCCAACCAGGGCATCGTGCACGTCGTCGGCCCCGAACAGGGGCTCACGCAGCCGGGCATGACCATCGTCTGCGGCGACTCGCACACCTCGACCCACGGGGCCTTCGGCGCCCTCGCCTTCGGCATCGGCACCAGCGAGGTGGAGCACGTCCTCGCCACGCAGACGCTGCTCCAGAAAAAGCCCAAGACCATGGAGATCCGGATCGACGGGGCCCTGCGCCCCGGGGTGACCGCGAAGGACATCATCCTCGCCGTCATCGCGAAGATCGGCACCGGCGGCGGCACCGGCCACGCGCTGGAGTACCGCGGCGCCGCCATCCGCGCGCTCAACATGGACGAGCGGATGACCGTCTGCAACATGTCGATCGAGGCGGGCGCCCGCGCGGGGCTCATCGCGCCGGACGAGAAGACCTTCGCGTACCTGCAGGGCCGCCCCAAGGCCCCGAAGAGCTTCGACCGCTTCAAGCCGTACGTGACGGACGAGGGCGCGACGTTCGACAAGAGCGTCGTCCTCGACGCGTCGACGCTCGAGCCCTACATCACGTACGGCACGCATCCCGGCGCCGGCATGCCGGTGACGGGGATCATCCCCGCGGACACGCCGCAGAAGATGCTCGACTACATGGGCCTCGAGGCGGGCAAACCCCTGCTCGGCCGGGCGGTGGACGTGGTCTTCATCGGCAGCTGCACGAATTCGCGCATCACCGACCTGCGCGCGGCCGCCGCGATCCTCAAGGGCCGCAAGGTGACGGTCCCGCGGGTCATGGTGGTGCCCGGCAGCCACGAGGTCAAGAAGCAGGCGGAGTCCGAGGGCCTGCACACGATCTTCAAGGAGGCGGGCGCCGAGTGGCGCGAGCCGGGCTGCTCGATGTGCCTCGCGATGAACGGGGACGAGCTCAAGCCCGGACAGACCTGCGTGTCGACGTCGAACCGAAATTTCGAGGGCCGCCAGGGCAAGGGCGGCCGGACCCTGCTCGCGAGCCCGCTCACGGCCGCCGCCACGGCGGTCGAGGGCAAGGTCGCCGACGCCCGGAGGTACCTCTAAATGGACCCGATCACGACGTTCCGCGGGAAGTCGGTCGCGATCCCGATCGCGAACATCGACACCGACCAGATCACCCCCGCGCGCTACCTCAAGGGGACCGAGAAGAAGCTGGGCCACGCGTTCTTCGCGGACTGGCGCTTCAACCCCGACGGCAGCCCGAAGCCGGAGTTCCCGCTCAACAAGCCGGGCGCGAAGGGGGCCAGCATCCTGGTCGCGGGCGACAACTACGGCTGCGGCAGCTCGCGCGAGCATGCGCCGTGGGCGATGGCGGATTTCGGCCTGAAGGCGGTGATCTCCACCTCCTTCGCCGACATCCACCGGAGCAACCTGCTCAAGAACGGCATCATCCCCGTGGTCGTGGACGCGGCCACGCTGAAGGAGGCCCTGGCGGCGGGGGAGCAGAACCTGGACTTCACGATCGACCTGCCGGCGCAGACGCTGACGCTGCCGTCCGGCCGCAAGGTCGCGTTCGCGATCGAGGCCTTCTCGAAGCACTGCCTGGTGAAGGGGCTGGACGAGCTGGGCTACCTGCAGTCGCACGCGGGCGCCGTCGACGCCTACGAAAAGCGCCGCGCGTAGCGCCCCATGGGCCGGGCCTACCTCGCGATCTCCGTCGTCACGGTCCTCTGGGCCGGCAACTTCTCCGTGGCGAAGATCGGGATGGCGCAGTTCGACCCCTTCTTCATCGCGGCGCTGCGGATCGTGCTCACGGGCGGGTTGTTCTTCGCCCTCCTGCCGCGCGAGGAGCGGCGGATCAGCCTGGACGACTTCAAGGCCTCCCTGCCGCTCTCGCTGACGGGGATCGTCGCGAACCATTTCTGCTTCGCGGCCGGCATCCAGCGGACGACGCCGGCGCATTCCGCGATCATCCACACGCTGATCCCCGTCCTGGTCGCGCTCGCCGCGGTCTTCGTCCTCAAGGAGCGGCTGAGCCGGACGGGGGCGGCGGGGATCCTGATCGCCGGGGCGGGGGTGGGGATCGTGGTGCTCGGCGCCCCGAGCCGGGAGTTCGCGGAGACGCTGACGGGGGACCTGCTGACGCTCGCGGGGATCACCGCCTTCTCGATCTACACCGTGGCGGGTCGGCGGCTCATCGGGCGCATGCGGGCCTTCCGGGCGGTCACGCTGGCGTTCGCGTGCGCGGCGCCCTTCGTGCTGCCCGCGCTGGCCTGGGGCTGGGCGCGGCAGGACTGGAGCCGCGTGGACGCCCGGGGCTGGCTGTCCTTCGCGTACATGATCGTCTGCGCGAACTGGATCTGTTATGCGCTGCACATCTTCGCGCTCAGCCGTCTGACCGCGGCGAAGACGGCGGCCTTCGTGGATCTGCAGCCGGCGATCGGCATCACGATCTCGGTGCTGCTCGGGCAGGACACGCTCACGGGCGCCTTGGTGACGGGCTCGCTCATCGCGGTCGGGGGCGTGGTGCTCGTTCAATTGCGGCGATAGGGGTCCCGCGGCTAGGATGGCGGCGGCATGGATTACGACGCCGCGATCGCGCGGGCGGAGGAGCTGGCGGGGCGCCACAAGGGCTCGGCGCCGCTGCTCTTCTTCCACCGGGCGGTGCTGCGCTACCAGAAGGACATCTACCACCGGGCGAAGGCGCGGCCCAAGGCGGACGCCCGGAAGCTCGACACCGCGATGCTCGCCGCGTACTTCCCGGATTTCCTGCAGCTGGTGGAGAAGTACGGGCCGCCCGAGCTGGGCCGGCAGGCGCAGAAGTTCGAGGACCGGCAGGACTGGGAGCAGATCCTGCGCTCCTGCTGGCAGCAGACCCACGACCGTCTCGAGATCATCGCGCGGGCGGTGCTGCAGCCCTACGTGCAGCACCTGTCGGAGCGCTGGTATGCGGAGGTGGGCGGACTCGCGGAGGGGACGGGGTCCTGCCCCTTCTGTTCGCGGCCGCCGGTGGTCAGCGTCCTCAACGGCAAGCGCCTGCTGGTCTGCAGCCTCTGCTCCCACGAATGGGGTTTTCCCGAGAAGACCTGTCCCGGCTGTCATTCGGAGCAGATCGAGACGCTCAGGCATCGTTCGCTTCCGCAGGTGCGCTCGGAGGCCTGTCCGTCCTGCGGCCACTATCTGAAGCTGGTGGACCTTCGGAAGGATCCGGAGGCGGTCGCGGTGGTGGACGAGATGGCGGCGGTGGAGCTGGACCGGCTGTCGCAGGAGAAGGGCTACACCAAGCTCGAGGTGAACGTCGCGGGGCTGTGAGGGGAACGGTAGCTGGCAGCCGGCAGCCGGTAGCTGGTACAATCCCCCCTGATGCGGTCGTATTTCCTTTCGCTGATCTCGGGACAGCGCCGCGGCCCGGGGGCCTTTCTGCTCCGGGGCCTGCTCCGGGGGCTCTCCGTCCTCTACACCCTGGGGCACGAGACCCGGCGCCGGCTGTACCGGACGGGCCTCCGCCGCGGCCACCGCTTCGACCGCCCCGTGATCTCGATCGGCAACCTCACCGCCGGGGGGACGGGCAAGACCCCCCTCGTCGAATTCATCGCCCGCTGGTTCGCCCGCAAGGGCCACCGGGTGGCCGTGCTCGCGCGCGGCTACGGCCGCATCGACGCCTCGGGCCGCGACGACGAGGACCTCCTGTCCGCCATGGGGCTCGAGAACGTCATCCGCCTCGCCGGCCGCGACCGCGTGGCCACGGGAACGCGCGCCCTCGCGGAATTCCACGCGGACGTCCTGCTGCTCGACGACGGCTTCCAGCACTACCAGGTGCAGCGGACGCTCGACCTGGTCGTCCTCGACGCGACGCAGCCCTTCTCGAACGGCCACTGCCTGCCGCGGGGGCTGCTGCGCGAATCCCCGCGCGCCCTGGCGCGCGCCGACCTCGTCCTGCTCAGCCGCACCGACCAGGTCGCCCCCGAGGCGCTGGAGGAACTGCGCCGGCGGGTGGGGCCGGCCGTGGAAACGGTGCACCGCCCCGTCCACCTGCGGCAGCTGGGCAGCCGGAACCGCCTGGAGCTGGACTGGCTGCGCGGGCGCCCCGTGGTCGCGTTCTGCGGTCTGGGCAATCCCGGGGCCTTCCGGAAGACGCTCGAATCCCTCGGCGCCCGCATCGTCCAGTTCCGCGTCTTCGACGACCATCACGCCTACACGGAGCAGGACCTCCGCGGCATCGCCGCGGGGGCGGAGGAGTTCATGGCGGAGGCGGTGGTGACCACGGAGAAGGATGCGACGAAGCTGGCGGCGGACCGCTTCGAGCTGCCCCTGGTCTCGCTGAGGGTGGAGATCGAGATCACCCGGAACGAGGAGCTGCTCGAGGAGCGGCTCCAGGCCGTGGCCCGGAGCCTGCCCCAGGCGGCCGCCCCCCTGGAACGATGACCCCATGAAGGACTTCCGCCTGCACCAGTGGCCGCCCGTCCAGCTCCTGCTCTACGTCGTGCTCCGCTCGGTCATCATGGTGGTCGCGATGTTCCCCTATTCGATGGCTCCGAAGATCGGGCGCTTCCTCGGCGGGGTGCTGCGCCTCGTCGACCGGAAACACGTGCGGATCGCGCTGAAGAACCTGCAGCGCACCCCCGACATCTGCCCCCCGGGGGCGATTCCCAAGTTCATCCGGAAGCTCTACCGCCACCTGGGGCTGGCCTTCGTCGAGATGCTGATGATCCCCCGGCTGATGATGCTGCACCAGGTCTCCCGCTACGTGCGCTTCGAGAATTGCGGGGCGCTGGACCGGGTGCTCGCCGCCGGCAAGGGCGCGATCATGGTGATCGGCCATCTGGGGAACTGGGAGCTCGCGGGCCTCGCCGTGACCCTGCGGGGCTACCGGGTCAACTCCCTGGCCCGGCCGATCCAGAACCCCTGGATCGACCGCTACCTCAACCGCTTCCGGACCTCCACGGGCCAGGAGATCATCTCGAAGTACGGCGCGATGGGCTCGATGGTGAGGTCCATCCGCCGCAACGAGATGCTCGTGATCCAGGTCGACCAGGACGCGCGCGCCTCGGGCGCCTACGTCGACTTCTTCGGCCGCCCCGCCTCCACCCAGCGCAGCGCGGCCCTCCTGTCCCTGAAGTACGGGACGCCCATCCTGCCGACGAACATCTACCGCGAGGGAGGCCTCCATTACGCCGTGTTCGGGGAGCCCATCGACCCGGCGGAGCACCGCGGGGCGGCGGACCCGGTCCGTTCGCTCACCCAGGCCTACACCGCCCGCCTGGAGGGCTTCATCCGGGGGCATCCGGAGCAGTGGTTCTGGATGCACGACCGCTGGAAGACGGCGGAGCGGAAGGCGCGCACGCCCGAGGCGGCGGCGCTGGGCCTGTTGAGACCCTAACGACCGCCGCTTTTCATCCAGTCCAGCATCTGCTGCGCCTTGGCGCGCGTCGGGCGCGCCGCGTGGCGGAGCTTCAGGAGCAGCGTGCAGGCCTCCCCCGCCTTCGGGGCCTCCCCGGCGAGCGAGGCGGTGCGGGCCACCGCCCAGAGGGTCTCCCCGGCGAGCACCCCGGCGCGCTCGTCGGAATCCAGTCCCAGCGCCAGCGCCGCCCGGAGGTCCTCGAGCGCGTCCTCGTAGAGCCCGAGCTCGGCCTCCTGCCGCGCGGCGTTCACCACGGGGACGGGGTCCGAGGGGCAGCAGGCGCGCGCACGGTTGAAGTATTCGAGGGCCTTCGCGGACTCCTTCTGCTCGGCGTGCAGCTTGCCGAGATCGTTGTAGACCTCGCCGAACTCGGGCCAGGCGGCGAGGGACTCCTGGTACTTGAGGCGCGACTCGGTCACGCGCTGCTGGGCATGCAGCACCCGCGCCCGGTCGTAGAGCGCGCGGGCCTTGACGATGTCCGGCCGCTGCGAGGCGCGGATCATGAGGGCCTCGGTCTCCGCCGCCGATTCCAGCCCCGCGCGGGTGACGGCGCGGACGCGCAGCCGCAGGTGCATCGTCGGGCGGTTGGGGACGATCCAGGGATAGGTCCCCGTGGCTTCGAGGCCCTTGGTGACGACCGTCCAGGGGCCGTTCTCGAGGGAGTACTGGAGTTCGGCGGAGCGCCCGGCGAAGTCGGGCTCCACGGCATGCCACTTGAGGACGACGCTGGAGCCGCCGAACCATTCGGTCGCGGCGCGGGGCTCCTCCCACTCCAGGCGGGCGACCTTGACGGGCTCCTGGATTTCGAGGCGGAGTTTCGGATCCGCGCCCGTGCCGGCCACGGGTTCGGGGCCGCGGTTGGAGAGCGAGTCGCCGATCTGGGGGAAGAAGTCGTAGGCGCCGTCCTCGGGCACGCGGATGCTGCAGCGGATCACGCCCTCCTTCCAGTCGCCCCAGACCTCCTGGACGCCGAGCTCCCGGGCGGATTTCCAGCTGCCCCCGCCGTCGCGGCTGACCCAGAGCTTCTTGAAGCCGGGGGCCTCGAGTTTGGAGTCCAGGCGGAGGACGAACTCCCGGACCGTGATCTTGCGGCGCTCCGCCCCGGCCTTCTTCTCGGGGGGCGGCGGGGCGGCGGCGGGCGCCTTGTCCTGGAGCGGCAGCAGGGCGAGCAGGGCGGCAAGCAGCATACGGAGCATCTCCCGTGCGTGGAACTCTGGCGGTTCGGCACGCCTGATTCCCCCGGCTGCGCTGCAGCCAGGGAATCAGAGCGGGCTCACCACAAGAGATCTATCGGCGCGGAGGGGCGACTTACTTCAGGGCCTTGGCGGCCTCGTCGCGCGTGTCCTTGAACGTGAAGATCTGGGAGAGGCCCAGGAGGTCGAAGACCTCCTTCACGTTGGGGCTGGGGCGCATCAGGATGATGTTGCCCTCGTTCTCCTGGGCGGTGCCGATGGCGCCGATGAAGACGCCCGCGCCGGCGGACGAGATGTAATCGAGGCCCGAGAGGTCGACGCCCAGCTTGTAGATGCCGTCCTCGAAGATGTCGTTGATCGTGCGCTCCAGCTCCTCGAACGTGTGGGCGTCGAGGAACCCGCGCACCGTCAGGAAGACGATCCCCGGCGGCAGCTTTTCTTTCAGGATCTGGAAGGCAGGCATAGTTCAGGCATCCTATCGGATGTATTTGACCAGGGTGAGTTCATTTTTGACGCCGTCTTTGAACTTGTAGCGGACCTCGTCCATGATCTGCCGCATCAGGAAGATCCCGAGGCCCTTCTTGTGGCCCCGGCGGACGTGGTCCTTCATGTCCGGATTGGGGATGGACTCGGGGTTGAAGATGCGGCCGGTGTCCCGGACGATGGTCGTGAAGCGGTTCTCGGCGACCTCGATCTCCAGCTCGATGGTGCCCTCGGCCCCCTCGTCGTAGCCGTGCTCGATGATGTTGGTGACCGCCTCGTCGACGGCCAGGATGATCTTGTTCTCGTCCGCGGGGGCCAGGCGGCTCTGTTTGATGAGACGGGAGACGAAATCGCGCACCAAGATGAGGTGCTTGGTGTCGTTGGTGACGACCAGCCGGTCCTTCAGGGTCTCGCCCATGCCCGTTCCGTCCGCGCTTCCTAGAGATACCGCAGGGTGACGATCGTAATGTCGTCCGATTGCTCCGCGTTCCCCCGATGTTCGTCGAGGGCGCGCACGATCAGGTTCAACATCTGGTTCGAATCCCGGGGCGCGAGGTCCCTGACCAGGTCGTTGAAGGGCTCGTCCCCGAATTCCTTGTTGTCCTCGTCCATCGCCTCCACGGTCCCGTCCGTGAAGAGGACGATGCGGTCGCCGTGCTCCAGCACGACCCGCTCCTCCTTGATCGTCCGTTCAAAGACCGGACCTTTATCGAATCCGAGGGCGATCCCGTTGGGATTGACGAGCTCCACCTTGTTCGAGGCGGCCCGCCAGACCAGCATGGGGTTGTGCCCCGCGCTGGCCACCCTCAGTTCGTGGGTCTTCTTGTTAAGTATAGCGTAGAGACCGGTGACGAACATGCCCTTTTTGATGTCCTGGGCCAGCATGCGGTTGGCCCGGATCAGGGTGTCCGCGGGGGAGGTGTTCCGGCTGCGTTCGGCCTCCATCCGGATGAAGGCGCGGGCCATCGTCATGACGAGCGAGCCCGGGATGCCCTTGCCGGAGACGTCGGCGACGATGATGCCCTCGTTGTCCTCGTCGATCTGGATGAAATCGTAGTAGTCGCCGCCCACCGCCTTCGAGGGGCGGTAGTAGGCGCTCACGTCGTAGCCGGGCACCTTGAGCATGCGCTTGGGGACCAGGTTGGACTGGATCTCGCTGGCGATCACGAGTTCGTGTTCGAGGGCCCGGCTCTCCATCTCCTGCTTGTGGGCCGTGCTGAGGGCCTGGGTCATCTTGTTGAACGTGAAGGCGAGCTGCCCGATCTCGTCCTTGGAGCGCGGCCGCGTCTTGTGCTCGAGATTGCCCCCGGACACCTCGTCCATGTCGCGCATCAGGGTCTTCACCGGTTCGGTGATCAGGGTGGAGAGCCAGAAGGCGATGCCGGTGCCCAGGAGGACGGCGATGAGGACCGGGAGCAGGATGGCCGTGCGGAGGGAGCTGCGGGCGTCGTTGATGGCCGCCATCGAGAGGATGATGCTGAACTGGAGCTTGGTGTCGGGCAGGACCTTCTCGAGCGTGAAGAGGCGGACCTCCTCCTCGCTGGCCTTGTCCCGCCCTTCGCTGATGGCGACGCCCGAGGGGTCCGTCCGCTTGGAGCCGCCGTAGATGGTGATGCCCTTGTCGCCGTAGCCGGCGACGGCCTCGACGCTGCCGCCGTCGGATACGTTGCGGTCGAGGACCGAGATCTGCAGGATGTCGGAGCCGGGCCCGAACTCCTTGGGGCCGCCCTTGAGGGGGGTGAGGGTGCCCAGGGGGTCGAGCAGTTTCTCGTAGAGGGCCTTGAGATCCGGGTTGGCGCGGAAGAGGCGGTCCCGCGCGGCGGGGTCGCGGTCCCCGGAGAAGCCCGCGAGGAACTGATCCACGGCCTTCTTCCGGAACTCCCGGTTCCCCCCGATCGCGCTGCGCCAGTAGACGGAGTCGATGGTGGACAGGATGCGGCAGAGCCGGACGCCCTTGGCGTCGATCTCCCCGCTGAGCTGCGTGACGGCCTTCGAGTAGACGACGAAGAAGATCAGCACCGCGGTGAGGATCGTGAGGCCGGTCATGCTGAGCACGATCTTCCAGCGGAGCGAGAGCCCCCTGGCGGCGCCGGACTGGCTGCCCACCTTCTGGCGGACCTGGGAGACCTCGACGTCGTCGCTCGAGGCGACGACCTCGGGGCCCGAGGCGGCCGGCGCGGCCGCGGGGACCTTGCGGGTGGTCCCGGGCACGGGGACGCGGGGCGAGGAGGAGGGCTTCGGCGCGGGCACGTTCAGGCGGCTGGAACTGCCCTTCTTGGCGGGCGGCTGCCGCCGCTGGGAGGGCTTCGAGTCTTCGGCCATGGCCTATACCTTCCCGCTTCCGAGGAGACGCCGCGCGGCCAGGACGTAGGTCAGGCCGGAGAGCACGGTGGAGACCAGGGAGGCCCACATGAAGACCAGGGTGACCGTGCGGGTGCGGGCGGAGTCCGGAAGCCAGGCGGCATAGCCGATCGCGGTCCCGACCGTCACGTTCTGCACGAGGGTCTTGGCCTTTCCCCAGAAGGTCGCGGGAAACGCGATGCCGGCCGCCTCGGCCGCGCCGCGGATCCCCGACACCAGGAATTCCCGCCCCAGCACCACCACCACGAACCACGCCGGAAACAGCCCGTCCAGCGGGCGGATCGTCAGGAAGTAGATGAACGACCCGCAGACCAGGATCTTATCCACCAGCGGGTCCGCGATTCTACCAAAAGTGGTGACCTCCTTGTAGCGGCGGGCGAGCCAGCCGTCGAGCAGGTCGCTCCACGCGATGATCTGGAAGAGCACGAAGATCGTGGTCAGCATCCCCACGTCGCGCTGCGCGGGCTCGTTTCCGGTGCAGAGGCTGAGCAGGAGGTAGTAGACGATGCACAGCAGGAAGCGGCCGGAGGTGACCTTGTTGGCCAGGGTCATGAGGAGCATGGCCTACTCCGTAAGTTCCCCGATGAGGTCGTAGGCCTGCCAGCCCGTGACGCGGGCCTCGCGGATCACGCCCGGCTCCGCCTTGCCCTGGAGGGTGATGATCGTGTCGATGTCCGGCGCGTCCCCCGCGGTGCGGCCCTCGTATCTGTTCTTTCCGGTCTTGCGCTCGATGATCACCGGCACGCGTTTGTTGACCATCGAGCGGTTCAGGGCGAAGGCGAGCTCCTGCTGCTGCTGCATGACGCGGGCGAAGCGCTGCTGCCGGACCTCGTCGGGCAGGTGGCCCTCGAGGGCGTCCGCACGCGAGCCCGGCTCGCGCGAGTACTGGAAGGCGCCCAGGCGCTCGAAGCGGAGCTCCTTGAGGTCCGCGAGCAGGCCCTCGAAGTCCTCGTCGGTCTCCCCGGGGAAGCCCGTGATGACGGTGGTGCGGAAGACGAGGCCGGGGACCTTGTCGCGCCATTTCCGCACGAGGGCCTTCTGGGAGGCCTCGGTCACGCCGCGGCGCATGGCGCGCAGGACGCGTTCGCGCGTGTGCTGCACGGGCATGTCGACGTACTTCACGACCTTGGGGTTGCGCGCGACCTCGTCGATGAGCCGGTCGGTGACGTAGCTCGGGTAGCAGTAGAGCAGGCGGATCCACTCGACGCCCTTCACGGGCTCGAGTTTCTTGAGGAGCTCGTCGAGCACGAGCTTCTTGTAGAGGTCGAGGCCGTAGGAGGTGACGTCCTGGGCGATGAGGTTGATCTCGCGGGCGCCGTCGCGGGCGAGCTCCTCGACCTCGGCGAGGATGACCTCCATCGGCTTCGAGCGGAACTTGCCCCGGATCTGGGGGATGACGCAGAAGGAGCAGGTGTGGTCGCAGCCCTCGGAGAGGCGGACGTAGGCGCTGTGTTTGGGGGTGAGGCGGACCCGGTCGCGGTCGATCTCGTATTTCGGCAGGTCGCTGGAGACGAGGTTGGGCATCCGCCTGGGCTTGGTCTTGTCGAGCAGGGATTCGCAGACCTCGGCGATGCGCTCGCGGTTGGTGATGCCGAGGACGGCGTCGACCCCCTGGAGGCGCTTCTCGAAGTCCGGTCCGTAGCGCTGCGGCAGGCAGCCGGCGACGACGACGGCCTTGAGGCGGCCCTTTCCCTTGAGCCCGACCATGCGGTCGATGGTGTCCATGGATTCCTGCTCGCTGGAGGCGAGGAAGCCGCAGGTGTTGACGACGACGACGTCGGACTGCTTGTAATCCGCGCAGAGGTCGAAGCCGCCCTTGGCGAGGTGGCCGAGGAGGACCTCGCTGTCCACCAGGTTCTTCGCGCAGCCGAGGGAGACGAAGGACACCCGGGAGTTTTTCATGGGAGCGGGCATTATGGGGGAGCGGGGAGCGGGAGGCAAGGGGCATCCCCGGGAGGCGGTTTTTGTTGGGCAGGGCGGGGAAAATGAGGGACAATGCAGACATCATGGGGAAGACGGGGACCAAGAAACGGCTGGACGCGGTCAAGGTGCTGCCCGAGGTGATCGGGCGGCTGCTGACGATCTCGGACGCGGACGTGCTGCTGCACGAGGTCTGCCAGGTGGCGGACGACGCGGTGGGGGCGGACGAGGTGTCGCTGCTGCTGATGGACGCGGACGGGCAGACGCTGGTCGAGCACGAGGTGGTGGGCAAGAAGCTGCGGCCGACGCGGCACCGGCTCGGGCTGAAGGACCGGGGGCTGAGCGTCTCGGCGGCGGTGACGCGGCAGGCGATCGTGGCGCCGGACGTGCGCAAGGACAAGCGCTACTTCGCGATCGACTCCGAGGTGAAATCGGAGGCGGCGCTGCCGATCCTCTCGGGCGAGCGCCTGCTGGGCGTGCTCAACTTCGAATCCTGCAAGCTCGGCTATTTCCAGAAGACGGACGAGCCGCTGCTGTCCTTCCTCGCGGCGCAGATCGCGATCGCGCTGCGGGTGGCGGAGCTGGACCGGGACGCGGCGACTTGGCGGGAGCGTTCGGCGGCGCTGCACAACATTTCGAGGCTGCTGGGCGGGGTGGCGCCGCGGGAGGCGGTGCTGCAGCGGGTGGCGGACGCGGTGCGGACGACCTGCGGGGGCCATTACGCGGCGGTCTTCGGGGGGGACTACGAGCGGGGCGAGCTGGTGCTGCTGGCGCAGTCGAGCGCGCATCCGCTGAACATCGCGACGGGCGCGCGGCTGAAGTTCGGGACGGGGCTGATCGGGAAGGCCTTCGAGCTGGGCGAGACGGTGAACGTGAAGGACGTGCGCCGGGACCCGATGTATCTGTTCCGGATCCCGGGGGTGATGTCCGAGGTCTGCGTGCCGATCCGGGTGGGCGATGCGTGCGTGGGCATTCTCGACGCGCAGGCGCAGACCGTGGGCGAGTTCACGCCGGACGAGACGATGTTCCTGGAGACGGCGGCGCGCATGATCGCCCCGCTGTTCCGGGCGACGGCGCGGGACGGCTCGGCGGCGGCGCCGCCGGCGAAGCCGGGCGTCTGATCGGGCGGGGGGGTTGATTCGGAACCCCTCATCCCTATAATGGGCCCCTGCCTCGGGGCTTTTGCCACGCCCGGGGTTCCCTCAAAGCATCGTGGTGGCCGTAGCTCAGCTGGCTAGAGCGCCTGGTTGTGGCCCAGGTTGTCGCGGGTTCGAATCCCGTCGGTCACCCCAATTGATAGTCGTGGGCGAACCAAAGCCGCCCCTGAGCCACACTCGCCCGCCTTGCCCCGGAGCGTGACCAGATCCGAGAGCATGGTCTTGAGGGTCACGTCTTTGGAAGTGACCAAAGGACGGGGAAAGAGCGCGACTTCCAAGGTTCCCTCGCCCTTCTCGGCCCGCCACACCGCGTAGTTCATGAAGCGGGGGAGCATGGCCTTGATCCGCTCAGGATGGCTCTCGTTCAGTTCGATGAGCTGATTGAAGAGGCCCAAGGTGCGGATTTGCTCGTGGGCCGAAAGGATCTGACAGTCTTCTGCTTCCATTTCCTTCCGCAGCTTGGCCTCGGACTGTTCCAGTTCCTGGCGCTCGATCTCGAGTGTTTCCAGCTTCTTGCTAAGGCTGACCATGGCGGACTTGCCCTGCTCGGCGACCACGTCCGCAAGATTGGAGAGTTTGGAACGGACGGCGGCGAGCTGTTCCCGAACCCGTGCCAGGTCCCGCTGAAGCCTTCCGGCGGAGTCCGAAACAAGGGCGTTGGCCTCCTCAACGAACTTCCGGACCAGATCCGGCTGAAGCTGAAGTTTCTTCAGGAATCCGATGACGGCGCGGTCGACCGCTTGTGCGGGAACGTAGTTCCGGGGGCACGCCTCGCCCAATGACTTCTCGGCATTGGTGCAGGCGTAGTACGGATAGTAAACGCCCTTCCGCCCGGTGCCTGCCTTGGGCGACATCTTGTGTTCGCAGCGTGCGCAGCGCAGGAGGCCCTGTAGCAGGTAGACGTGCTCCTTGCTCTCCCGGTTCGCGCTTCGCTTGCGTCGGTCATTGGCGTCCATGAGCGTCTGGATCTTCAGGTGCGTCTCGAGGGATCGCAGCGGTTTCCACTTCGCGTCAAAGGTTTCGTCCTCGTACTCGATCTTTCCTGCATAGGTCGGGTTGCGAAGGATGCGACAGATCATCGGGATGTTGTAGCGGTTCCCGCGAGGAGTCCGGAATCCAAGCCTGCTGAACTCCCTAAAGACGGCCTCGCTGCTCTCGTGCTCCAGGTAGAGCTGATCGCAGGTCCGGATATGAGCGGCGAACTTTTCGTCCAGCTCATACATCTTTTCCTTCATGTGGTAGCCGATGGGGGGCGGGCCGATGGGAAGGCCCTTCTCGGCCCGCCACTCGACCTTCTCCTTGGTGCGGACGGAGATCGTCTCGCGCTCATGTTCCGCCAGGGCGATGAGCAGGGTGGTTTGGAATTTTCCGCTGGGCGAGGTGAGGTCGATATTCTCTCGTAAGGACACGAGCTTGGTCCCCAAGCTATCGAGTTCCTTCACGATGGTCAGGAAGTCGATCGTGCTCCGCGAGATGCGGTCGATCTTGGTGACGATGACGACGTCGATGAGCCTGGCTCGGGCCAGCTCCATCAAGCGTTGCAGGGCCTCACGGTTGGTGTTCTTGCCAGTCCGGCCGTGACGCTTTCCGTCCCGCTCTCCCTCGATGAGTTTTTCGGTAATGACCCACTTCTCGCCCAGGCTCTGCTTGAAGGTGACGTACGAGAGCAGGCGATCCATTTGCGTGTCGAGGGAGCCGTCCTCCTTGTTCGCCTGCTTGTCCGTCGACACCCGGGCGTAGAGGCAGATGCGTGCGGTCGCTTCGGACTTGTCTTTAGGGGGGCGGATCATGTGACTATCATAACTTATTAATATGATATTTCAAGCGGCGTGGGGAACCCTTGGCGCCTGCGCCGGGACCGAAAGCGCGGGTGACACTGTCGACAGGGTTTGCTGGACCAGGACAGCCGCGCAGATGCTTACGATCTCCCGGAGGCGCTGATCGTCCGAGATCGCCAGGTAGGCATGGTCCCTGTCCTTGCAGAATTGGGGGTAGGTCTGCGGATCGATCGACAGGACCGTGATTTCCTTCAGGCGCCCCGAGTAGGATCGGCGAAGCACTTGGGCGGTGACCAATCATTCTCCTTCAAAGAGTGCGAACCAGGGGACCCTTGCGGGCCCCCCGGTCCCAAGAGGTGGGAATCGGAGGCTACCTGCTGTCCTGAAATGCCTGCCGTTTCTCCAGGAGATGGCGCTTCACCCAGCCGCGCAGGCCATGGAAAAATTGGCGTCTGGGGTGCATGACTACCATGGATACTGGCCACCGGGTACCTGCGTGCGAAAGAAACCCGTTCACTGCAGGTTCCAGATATTCTTGCCCTGCTTTTCCGGAAATTATTGCCCTATCCGG
>CAZUJF010000041.1:0-46873 GCA_964619955.1 uncultured Planctomycetales bacterium | reverse complement strand
GCACGCACGGTTTGAAAGGGAGGGCCTGCCCGTAAGGGCAGGCCCTTACCAATGGGGATCTTGGTCTGGGCGGCTTTCACGGCGCCCCTCCTGGCGGGACTCCTGGTGCCGGCGGCCCTTGCCTGGTCGGCGGGTCGGGCGGCCAGGCTCCGGATCCGGGCCGCCGGACTCGCTGCGGGCGTTCCACTCCTGCTCCTCCTGATCCTCTCGCTTCCGGACGCCCTGCCCCGGGGCCTCGCCTCGGCAGGCGTCACCCTCTCCGTCAGCCTGCTCGCCGGCGGTCTGTACCTGCTCCTCGAAGCCCTCCGCTGCCCCCCCGTCGCCGCCCAGACGGCTGCCTCCCTCGTCGCCCCCGCGCTCATCGCCTCGCTCTTCGTGCTCGGCCCCGGCATCCCCGAGAGCGGCGACGGCGCCGCCATCTCCTCCCGCATCACCTGGCTGCTCGCCCTCAACCCCTACAGCGTCCTCGCCTACGCCATCTTCGACATCGACCTGCTCACCCTGCGCGCCTTCTATTCCAACCACCTCGCGGGCTATCCCTACGGCCTCCCCCGCGTCCTCCCCGGCGCGCTCTTCCTCGCCGTCCCCGGCCTCGTCCTCGCCGGCGCGGCCCTCCTGATCCGCCGGGGCCGCCGGACATGAACGGCGACCGCTACCGAAAGCAGACCCTCTTCGCCCCCCTCGGCCGCGAGGGACAGGACCGCCTCGGCCGCGCCCGCGTCACGCTCGTCGGCCTCGGCGCCCTCGGCTCCACCCTCGCCATGCACCTCGTCCGCGCCGGCACCGGCTTCGTCCGCCTCTGCGACCGCGATTTCGTCGAACTCGACAACCTGCAGCGCCAGATCCTCTACGACGAGGACGACGTCCGCTCCGCCCTGCCCAAAGCGGCGGCCGCCGCCGCGCGCCTGGCCCGCATCAACTCCGGCGTCCGTCTCGAGACCCGCGTCTGCGACGTCAACCCCGGCAACGTCGAAGCGCTCATCGCCGACGTCGATCTCGTCCTCGACGGCACCGACAACTTCGAAACCCGCTTCCTGCTCAACGACGCCTGCGTCAAACTCGGCCGCCCCTGGGTCTACGGCGGCGTCGTCGGCAGCTACGGCATGGTGATGAGCGTCCGCCCCGGAACGGGACCCTGCTTCGCCTGCCTGGTCGGCGAACTGCCCGCGCCCGGGACCAGCCCGACCTGCGACAGCGCCGGCGTCCTCAACAGCGCCGTCGGCGTCGTCGCCTCGCTGCAGGCCACCGAGGCGCTCAAGTTGCTGAGCGGCCATCCCGAGGCGCTGTCTCCCGGTCTTCAGACCCTCGATCTCTGGCACAACACCTCGCAGACCGTCCGCGTCCCCCGCGCCCCGGACTGCCCGGCCTGCGTCCGGCGCCGCTTCCGCCACCTCGAGGACGGCGCCGCCGGATCCGCCGTCACGCTCTGCGGCCGCAACGCCGTCCAGATCTGCCCGCCGCCCGGCGCCACCCTGGATCTTGCCGACGCCGAAAAGCGCCTCGCCGCCCTCGGGCCCGTCCGCCGCAACGAGTACCTGCTCAAGGTCTCCGTGGACGGCTGCGAGCTCACGCTGTTCCCGGACGCCCGCGCGATCGTCCAGGGCACCGACGATCCGGCCCGCGCGCGCAGCCTCTATGCCCGCTATGTGGGAGCCTGATGATCTACCTCGACAACGCCGCGACCTCCTGGCCGAAGCCGGAGTCCGTCTATCGCGCGATGGACGACTTCGCGCGGAACCATGCGGGCAATCCCGGACGCTCGGGGCACCGCATGGCCGTCGCGAGCGAGCAGCGCGTGCAGGGCTGCCGCGAGGCGCTCGCGCGGCTGCTCCACGCGGAGAGCCCCGACCAGGTCATCCTCACCCTCAACGCCACCGACGGCCTCAACATCGGGATCAAGGGCCTCCTGCGCGAGGGCGATCACGTGGTCACCTCCTGCCTCGAGCACAATTCGATCAACCGGCCCCTCGCGCGGATGGCGAAGGAGGGCTTCCTCACGTACGACAAGGCCCGGCCCGCGCCGGACGGCCACGTCCCGCCGGAGCACATCGAAAAGCTCATCCGCAAGAACACGCGGATGCTGGTGATCACGACCTGCTCGAACGTGCTGGGCGTGCTCAATCCGGTGGACGAGTACGCACGCCTCGCCCGCAAACACGGGGTGGTGTTGTTTCTGGATGCCTCCCAGTCCGTCGGCGTCGTTCCGCTGGACGTGAGCCGCCTCGCCGCCGACCTCGTCGCCTTTCCGGGCCACAAGAACCTCTTCGGGCCCATGGGGACGGGCGCGCTCTACGTCCGTCCCGGGATCTCGGTCCGCGTCTTCCGCGAGGGCGGCACCGGGTTCAAGCCGGATGAGGAGTTCCACCCCGCCGAGATGCCGTTCCGGCTCGAGGGGGGCACGCCCGCGGCGCACGGGTACGCCGGGTTGCTGGCGGGCATCGAATTCGTCGAGCGCGAGGGACTGGCGAAAATAGAGGCCCATGAGCGCGAGCTCGCAATGCGCTTCGTGACGGGCGTCCGGGAGGTCCCCGGGGTCACGCTGTTCAGCGGGAAGACGCCGTCGCGCCAGCTGGGCCCGGTGTCGCTGTTGATCCGCGGGATCGAGCCCGCCGAAGTCGGCCGGATCATGGACGAGAAGTACGGGATCGCCTGCCGTCCGGGCCTGCATTGCGCGCCCGGGACCCACGAGTTCCTGGGGACGCTGCCGAAGGGCACGGTGCGCTTCAGTTTCGGGTATTTCAACACCCCGGCGGACGTGGACGCCGCCGTCCGGGCCGTGCAGGAAGTGGCGGCCGGATCCCGTCCTATATAGTTGACGGGTTCCCGGGAATTGGGCTACAGTGACGGCCTTGTCGAGGTTTGATATGAAGCGCTTCGCGATCGTGGCGTCCCTGATCCTGGCGGCCGGCTGCTCGTCGTCCGATGTGGCGCCGGAGCCCGTCGCCCCGGCTCCCGATGCGGGGGCGGGTCAGATGGCCCAGATCCGCACCCAGATCCAGGGCAAGCGGTCCGAGATCGCCGCGGCCGACCAGGATCTGGCGAAGATCCAGGCGGAGCGCCGCGAGCTGGCGGACCAGCCCGCCTCGCAGCAGAAGACCGACCGGCTGGTGGAGCTGGCCCGCGCGGAGAGCGACACCAAGCAGAAGAAGGCCTCGCTGACCGAGGACGTGGCGGACCTTCAGAAGCAGCTCGGCGATTCGGCGCCTGCCGCGCCCGCCGCGAAGCCCAGCCAGAGCGACCAGGGTCTGGACGCCATCCTTGCCGCCGCCGACGGCGCCAAGGCGAAGGAGAAGGAAGAGGCCGAGCGCGTCGCGGCCGAGGCCCGCAAGCGGAAGATGGCGGAGGAAGCCGCCGCCAGCGAAGCCGGGCGGATCGCCCAGGCCGAGAGCCGTCGCAAGGCGGAAGAGGAGGCCCGGGCCAAGGAGGCGGTGGCGGGGGGTCGTCCTGCGGCCGGCCCGGACGGCGCGGGCTTCGAAGAGCGCTGGGCGGACGTCATCCTCCAGGTCCGCACCGAGCTCCAGCGCTACAAGCGCTGGTAGCCCAAGCCCTTAAACCTGCCCGTCTGGTTCTGTGAGGGGTTCTCAAAAACAGACGGTCTGCTTTTGACAGGCCCTATTGATCGCGGGGATCGTAGGATTTGCCGTAGAGCTTCTGGTAGCGGGCCTTCAACTCCTCGATCCGGGCCTGCTTCTTCTTCAGGTCGTCCTCGACCGTCTTGTACTCCGCCTTCTCGGCGGGCGTCGCTCCCACCGACTTCTGCTTGAAGGTCCGGTCTTCGCGCTTGAATTCCATCCAGGCCTTGTTGATGGCTTCCTCGTCCTGCTTCTGATCCTCCGCCGTCGGCTGCGCCGGGGCCTCCGGCTTCACTTCGGCGGGCTTGGGCTCCTCGGGCTTCGGCGCGGAGGCGTCGGCGGGAGGGAAGAGCTTCTGGTGCAGCGCCTTCAGCCCCTTGGAGAAGCGGGCTCCGAGGTTTGTCACGAACTCCTGGGATGTCAATTTCTCGCGCGCGCCGAGCAATCCGCCGGCGCTGCCGACGGGAAGCAGAACGAGCAGCAGCGCCAGCAGGTACAGCCCCGCGCCGGTCGCCGCCGGAGCATCGGCGGCGGGGGCGGGCGCGGATCCCCGGGTGCGCTCCGTGCCGCGTGAGGGCACCGGCTTTCTCAGGCCGCTCGCGGACTCGGGTTTGGGCGCGGCCACGGGGGCCGCCACCGCAGGGCGCGCCGCCGTGGATTGCGAGGACGCCGCCGCGGGCGCCGGACGCGCCGCGGGCCGCGCCCGCGGAGCCGGAGGGGGCGGCGGGGGCAGATCCTCGAGCCTCACCGGCTCGGGCTCCGCCGCGGGGGGCGGCGGCTGCACGATGTCGATCTCGATGTCCGTTTCCGGAACCGGCTGGGGCGCCGCCTTCGCAGGCGCCTTCTTCGCGGAGCTGGAATCGTCCAGCCAGGACGGCAGCGCCGCCGACTCGTCGGGCACATCCGTGTCCGCGCTGGGCGAGGGTTCCGGGGCAGGCTCGGGAGGCGGCGGAGGAGGAGGCGGCGGCGGGGCGGCCGCGTACTTCCTCATGAGCACCTGGGTGCCGCTCTCCTGGGAAGCGGTCGGCTCGGAAGCCGGCGCCGCGGATTTCCCGGACTGCCAGGCGTTCAGGTCGAAGCCCGCCGACGGACGGATGTCCCCGTCCGGAAGCAGGATGAGTTCTTTCTGGCACACGGGACAGGATCCCCGCGCCGGTTTCTGCGGCACGCGCCCGTTGAAGGAGGCTTTGCAGTAGGGGCAGAGGACCTTGATGGTGGCGGGACGCGCGCCGGACGCCACGGGCGAGGGCGTGGCCGCGGCCGCCGTGGGCAGCGGGGTCGCCCGTCCGGCCGCCCGGGCCGGCGCCGCCGCCGGAGCCGCCGCGTACGCGGCCAGGTCCTCCCGCTCGGCGCCGCCCTTCATCGCCGTCGTGCAGCGCTGGCAGTAGAAGGGGTTGGTCGCCGACTGGCTTTCGTCGATGAGCACCTTGAGGCCGCACTTCTGGCAGAGTCGGATCGGCATGGTCTAGGCCCCCCCCAGGAAGGCCAGGACGCCGACGACCACGCCGCCGGCATACACGAGACCGCCGACGACGAGGGACACGACGCCCTTCGGCCGCTCGAAGGCGGCGAGGATCAGAAGCAGCAGGCCCAGCGCCACCTGAAGCCCGGCCACGATGCCGAAGACCGCCACCGTGACCGCGTCCTTGCCGTGCTGCGCCCCGACGCAGGCGATGGCCAGCGTGGAGATCAGCAGCAGACCGTTCAGCAGGCCCAGCCGGGCGATGCGCCCGCCCTGGAGCAGGCGGCCGATCTCCTCCGAGCCGGTGAGGACGTTGTAGAGCCCCAGGATGAGCCCCCACGCGGCCCCCGCCAGCAGCATCGCATCCGCCGGGTAATCCATCCCGACGAGCGAGAAGGGCAGGCCGGGCGTGAAGGCGCCCCCGAGGGAGCCGCGTCCGTGGAACATCACGCGGGCGGTGAAGCAGTACAGGCTCGCCGCGCCGCCGAGCATGAGCAAGGCGCCGATCACACGTTTCATGAGGGGGTCAGTTTAGAACAGGGCCTGAGGTTTGGCAATGATCCGCAAGGATTAGAGCGAGCCTTCCAGGCGCCGTTTCGCGGCGAGCAGGGGGCCCAGCGCCGCCTCCCGCGCGGGAAGGTCGGCCTGCACCCGCGTCGCGCTCCCGGGCAGCGCGGAACAGCGCGCCTCGACCCCCGCCTTGCGCAGCTCGGCCGCCACCACGGAGGCCGGCGCGGCGAAGACGAGTTCGACCGTCATGACGTCGGAGCTCGGCGCCGGCATCGCGTCGCCCCGGAACTCCGCGAGGGCGCGGTTGGTGAGCGCGTCGGCGTCGCCGTTCTGCTCCCGCGGGATCCAGTCGATGCTGAAGTCCTTGAACGAGTCCATCAGCTCGCCCACGCGGCGGTGCAGCGGCGCGAGCAGCGGGGACTTCACCTTGTACTCCCCGCGGACCTGCTTGACGACGAGGTCGCTGTCGCCTTTGACGTGGACCGGCCCCTTGGTCTTCTTCTCCGCCAGGTACTCGAGCGCCTTGATGAGGCCGGTGTATTCGGCGACGTTGTTGGTGCACTGGGCCGTCCGCGGCGGGCAGGCGAGCCCCCAGCCTTCATGGATCTTCTTTCCACCCTGGCGGATGACGAAGCCGTAGGTGGCGATGCCGCCCGGATTCGGGTCGCAGAGGCCGTCGAAGCGGATCTCGATCATCGGCCGGGCATTCTACGATTTTGCATCCTCCGCGTCGCCGCTCCGGTTAAGGTGTTCCAAGAACATGTTGAACCTCGAGTGCCTCACCTGCAAGGCGAAGTGCGCCGTGGACGACGGCGCCGCGGTCCGCAAGTTCAAGTGCCCCCGCTGCGGGGCGCGGATCCGGCGCCATGAGGACGGGAAGCTCGAACTGCTCACCGCGGGCGTGATCCCTCCGGAGCCCGTCGCGGCTCCGGTCCCGCCGGCGGCCGTTCCGCCGCCCGCGGCCCCCGTCCCGGACGCGGCCGCGGTCCCGGCGCCGGAAGCGCCGAAGCCCGGGATCCTCGCGGCGTTCGCCACGCAGGACGAGTCCCGCCAGAACGAGTTCATCCTCTGGGGCGTGGGCGTCGTCCTGGTGCTCGTGGTCTCGGGCATGGGCGTGATGTTCAAGGCGCCCGTCCTCACGGTGGCCCCGCTCGCGGCCGGCCTCGTGGGCGCGCTGGTGGCGCTCTACCTGCGCGCGCGGAGACGCGCCTTCGCCGCCGCCCGTGCGGCGGTGGACCAGGGCAAGGTCTCGACCGGCCCGGATGCCACCGATATCCTGCCGAAAGTGAAGTAGGACGATTCCTTTGACCGCCCCGCGCGCGTCATGCTCTACTGGCGCGCTATGAGCGAAATCTCCGAGCTGGAGCGGCGCACGATTTCAAAGGCGATGTGGCGGCTGATCCCCTTCATGTGCGTCTGCTACATCGCGGCCTTCATCGACCGCGTCAACGTGGGCTTCGCCAAGCTCAAAATGGCGGACGACCTGGGGCTCTCCGGGACCGTCTACGGGACCGGCGCCGGCATCTTCTTCGTCGGGTATTTCCTCTTCGAGGTTCCCTCGAACCTGATCATGGAACGCGTCGGCGCCCGGGTCTGGATCGCCCGCATCATGATCGTCTGGGGCGTCATCTCCTCGTGCATGATGTTCGTCGTGGGGAAGTGGAGTTTCTACGGACTGAGATTCCTGCTCGGCGCCGCGGAGGCGGGGTTCTTCCCGGGCATGATTCTCTACGTCACGTACTGGTTTCCGAAGTCCTACCGCTCCCGGATGGTCTCGCTCTTCATGACGGCCGCCGTGGGGTCCTTCATCATCGGCGGCCCGCTCTCCGGCTGGCTGATGGAGCATCCCCAGTTCGGACTCCCGGACTGGAAGTGGCTCTTCCTGGCCGAGGGCATTCCGTCCATCCTGCTGGGCTTCATCGTGCTCTGGTATCTGCCCAACGGCCCCAAGACGGCCCGATGGCTGGAGCCCGCCGAACTGGCTTGGCTGACGTCGCGGCTGGAGGAGGAGCGCGCCCAGCAGGAGAAGAAACAACACTTCACCCTGATGCAGGCCCTCACCAATCCGAAGGTCCTGCTGCTGAGCCTGATCTACTTCCTGAACGTCGTCGGCGGCTACGGCTTCGACTTCTTCCAGCCCCAGATCCTGAAGAACGCCTTTCCTTCGTACACCAAGCAGGAACTGGGGTACCTGACCGCGATCCCCGCGCTCATCACCATCCCGGTCATGATCTGGTACGGGCGGAGTTCCGACCGGAAGAAGGAGAACCGCTGGCACGTCGCCCTGGCCGCGTGGGTTTTCTGCGGCGGCCTGCTGCTGCTCTCCTACGGCGGGAGCGGGATGCTGGTGCTGACCGCGATGACGCTCTGCGTGATCGGGCGCTGGTGCGTGATCGGGCCCTTCTGGGGTCTGCCGACGGCCTTCCTCACGGGCACGGCCGCGGCGGGCGGCATCGCGATGATCAACTCGATCGGCAATCTCGGCGGCCAGGCGGGGCCCGTAATCCTGGGGAAATTCGAGGATCCCTCGGGGTACGGAACCGGACTGCGCATCCTCGCCGGGCTCGTCTTCTTCTGCGGCGTGATGACGCTGCTGCTGAAGGTGCCGAAGGCGGATCCTACTCCCGAATCTGAACCCGCGCCTCCGGGTGCCTCCAGATAGAGGGGTCGAGCTCGACCCCCAGGCCCGGACGCTCCGGCGGGAAGAACGCGCCGTTCTGGATCGCGCCCACGTCCGTCACCAGGCCCTGCCAGTCCCGCAGGTAGTGCGTGCGCACCGTCTCCAGGATCTGCAGGTTCACCAGGTTCGCCGCCAGGTGCATCGACGCGAAATGCAGCACCGGACCGCCGCAGTTGTGCGGCGCCACGGGGATGTAGTACGTCTCCGCCATCGTCGCGATCTTCTTCGCCTCCGTGAGTCCGCCGCACCAGCAGAGATCGGGGTTCACGAACTTCGCGATCCGCTTCTCCAGCACCTCGCGGAACTGCCAGCGCGTCATCAGCCGCTCGGAGAGGATCAGCGGGATCGAGGTCTCGTGCGAGAGCGTCTCGTACGACGCCAGGTTGTCCTGGGGCAGCGCTTCTTCGAGCCACAGGATGTTGTAGGGCTCAAGCGCCTTCGCGATCTTCGCGGCCGAGGGCAGGTTCCAGTAGCCGTGCAGTTCGATCGCGACGTCCATCGAGTCGCCGACGGCCTCCCGGATGCGCCGCACGGGGACGAGCCCCGCCGCGAGCTCCTCGGGACGCAGGAACTGCCCGCCGTTCTGCAGCGCGATCCGGTCGAAGGGCCAGATCTTCATCGCTCGGATCCCCATGTCCAGCAGATCCTTCGCGAGCAGGTCGGGGTCCTTGTGGAAGTCGAACTTGAGGTCGTAGCAGGTGTTGTAGGGGCGAATCGCGTCCCGCGAGCGACCGCCGAGCAGCTTGTAGACGGGCAGCCCCGTCTTCTTCCCGAGCAGATCCCAGAGGGCCAGGTCGACGGCGCTGATCGCCCGCATCTCGGCGCCCGCCCAGCCCGCGTAGCTGACGGCGAGGAACATATCCGCCCAGAGACGGTCGATGTCGCCGGGATCGCGCCCCAGCAGGACGGGGGCCAGCGCGTTCCGGATGATCGCCTCGGAAGCTTCCGCGGCGGGGTAGGTCTCGCCGAGCCCGACGGGGCCCTCGTCGGTGTGCAGCCGCACCCAAAGCCAGCTGAGCGTTCCCGCATGGGCCTTCGTCCCGCGCGAGAAGCAGATCGTCTCGATCTTGGTGATCTTCATTCCGGGAGCGGCTTGCCCTTCGTTTCGGGACAGAAGGCGATGGCGACGAAGCCGAAGACGTAGATCAGGCTGGTGACGGCGCACATCTTCGGGAAGTCGCCGCCGAACTGCTGCAGGAGCGTGCCGCCCCAGATGGCGCCCGCCGAGGCGATGACGCGGCCGATGTTGAAGCAGAAGCCGCTGCCCGTCGCCCGGATGCGGGTGGGGAAGAGTTCCGGCAGATACAGCGGCAGCCAGCCGTAGAAGCCCCCGGTGATGCCGTTGGCCAGCGTGGCCAGCAGGAGGAACGTGAAGCCGAATTCGGGTTTGAGGAGAAAGAGGGCCTCGCAGATGAGCAACGAGGCGGCGCAGAGACCGATGTAGGCGTTCCGCCGGTTGAATTTCTCCGCCAGCAGCGCGACCACGATCGTGAACGTGCAGGCCCCCACGGCCATGAACATCTGCGTCCAGGCCACCTTCCGGGGGTCTCCGGTCATCTTGCCCGCCCAGGGCGGGATCCACTGCACGGAGGCCCAGGTGCCGAGCAGGGCGACGCCGGCGAGGCAGGCGCCCAGGATCGTCAGCCGGGCGAGGCCCGGCGCGAAGATGTCGGACACCTTCGGCTTGGGGCCGCTCGACGAGGCTTGTTTCCACTTCTCGGATTCGGGGACGAAGACCCGGATGACGAACGTGAGCAGGGCCGGGATCGCCCCTGCGATGAAGAGCATGCGCCACTGTCCGTTGCGCATCAGCGCCTCGGCCCAGTCCTTCGGCAGGAAGGAGGCGAGGAAGCCGTGGAAGGCGTGGAACTTGTCCAGGCCCAGCGAGATGAGGCCGACAAGGAAGAACCCGGCGTTGGCGGCGGCGCCGATGAGGCCCGAAAGCAGCGGGCGCGATTTCGCCGGCCAGATTTCCATGACGAGCGCCACGCCGAGCGCCCATTCGCCGCCCATGCCGAGCGAGGCCATGAAACGCAGGACGGCGAGCCAGTAGACGTTGGGAACGAACGCGCAGGCGCCCGAGAAGAGCGAGTAGAAGAGCACGCTCCAGACCATCGCCTTGACGCGGCCGATGCGGTCGCCGAGCCAGCCGAAAAGGACGCCGCCCGCGGCGGCTCCGAGGAGGAAACAGGCGATGATGGCGCCGAACCAGGGTCCGATGTTGTCGTGCCCGAGCAGTTCCTTCAGCGCGGGCCGGCCCGCCAGGGGGAAGAGCCCGATCTCCAGGCCGTCGAACATCCAGCCCAGGAACGCGGCCAGCAGCGCCATGCCGCGGCCCTTCTTGTCCTCGATCGGGGTCTCGCTCATGGGAGCCCGTTCTACCACAGGGCCGGTTCTATAGTCTATTGTTCCCTCCGCCGCTACAATCAGCCGCCATGGCCAGAGCCAGCGACGTCCGCGTCCGCGAGGTCGAGGTCCGCAAGGATCGCGTCGCGTACCGCACGCCGCTCAAGTTCGGCGGCGTGCCCACCACCCATGCCACCGTCGTCACCGTCCGGCTCCGCATCGAGGGCCCCGGGCGGCGCGAAGCCTGGGGCTCCGGCTCCATGCCGCTCGGCAACGTCTGGTCCTTCCCCTCGAAGAAGGTCCCGGCCGCCGAGACGGCCGGCGCCATGGAACTGCTCGTGGACCGCATCCAGGCCGCGCTGGGGTCCATGAACGAACCCGGCCATCCGGTGGAGCTGAGCCATCGCTGGGAGACCCGCTGGATCCGGCTGGCGGAGGAGCTGTCCCGGGACCTCTCCCTCGCCGACCCGATGCCGCCGCTCGCCGCGCTGGTCTGCGCGAGCCCCTTCGACGCCGCCCTGCACGACGCCTTCGGCAAGCTCCACAACCGCCACGTCTATCAGTGCTACGGCCCCGTCTGGATGGAGGACCTCTCTTATTTCCTCGACGACCAGTTCGCGGGGGAAAGCCTTGCGGATTACTGCCTCGAGAAACCGAAGGCGCGGCTGCCGCAGTACCATCTCGTCGGCGCCCTGGATGCGCTCGTCGACGGTGACGTGCAGGAGCGCCTCGCCGACGGCCTGCCCAACACGCTCATCGAATGGATCCGCAAAGACGAACTGACCCATCTCAAGGTCAAACTCAACGGCAACGACACGGGATGGGACATCAGCCGCATTCTCTCCGTGGATCGGGCGGCGCTCGAGGCCGCGCCGGGTCGCGCCTACACCTACTCGCTCGACTTCAACGAGCAGTGCCCGAACGTGGAGTACCTGCTCGAGGTGCTGCGTCGCGTGAAGGAGGGCAGCGCCGCCGCGTTCGACCGGGTCGCCTACGTCGAGCAGCCCACGAAGCGCGACCTCAAGGCGCATCCCGAGAACCGCATGCACGCCGCCGCGAAGATCAAGCCGGTGGTCATCGACGAATCGCTCGTCGACTACGAAAGCCTGCTGCTGGCGCGCGAGCAGGGGTATTCGGGCGTCGCGCTCAAGAGTTGCAAGGGGCAGTCGCAATCGCTGCTCATGGCCGCCGCCGCGCAGAAATTCGGGATGTTCCTCTGCGTCCAGGACCTCACCTGTCCCGGCCAGTCCTTCCTGCAGTCGGCGGGGCTCGCGGCGCACATAGGACCCGTCACGGCGATCGAGGGGAACGCGCGCCAGTACTGCCCCTTGGCGAACGAGGCCTGGGCCCGTATCCACCCCGAGGTCTTCTCGATCCGGGGCGGCCACATCGACACGAGCGGCCTTTCCGGGCCGGGACTCGGCCACCGGCTGCTCGACGATCCCGCCTGATTCCCCGCGCGGGATGCGTTATGCTTTGAGCAGCATGGGACTCTTCAGCCGCCGCCGCTCCTCCGCCATCGCGCTGGAGTTCGTGGATGCGGACTCGGGCAAGCCGCTCTACAAATCCGATTCGCTGCCCGCGGACCTTCCCGAGACGTTCTCGGCGCCGACCTCGGTGCAGATCCAGGGCGTGGAGCACGACGTGGTCAAGGCCGTTCCCGCGGACGCCGTCGAGTTCCGCAAGAGCGGCCGCCTCAAGCTCTGGGTGCGGCGGCGGATTTTCGCCCCCCTCAACCGCATCGTGTTCAGCCTGCCCACGATCAGCGACCGTCTGCCGCCCACGGGTCCGTCCCGGGGGACGGGGAGGGACGTTCTCACGCTGCCCGGCGACGAATGGCGCCAGGTGGAGTTCGTGTCGCGCGAGCAGGCGGACGTCGTCGCTGCGGGACTCGCGGAGGTGCGCCGCGTGAGGGCCGAGGCGCGGATCGAATGGGGTTGGAGCCGCATGTTTCTGCGCAAGGAGCCCCTGCGGCCGCTCGGGTCGCGCCGGATCCCCGCCTCGGACCTCTGGCGCCGCTTCCGGACGGATGTCCGCCGCTATGACGGCCTGCGCATCAAGGGCGAGGAGGGTCCGGTGGAGGAGGGCTTTGCGCTGGAGACGGGCGCGCTGCTGACGCTCTACGGCCGCACGCAGGGGGAGGAGCTCCGCGAACTGGGGTTGCGGCCGGTCCGCGGCGCGGCGGGGGATGCGCCGGCGCTGGCCTCGCTGATGCTCGAGCACGAGCTGCTCCTGGTGGATTGGTGCCGCGCGACACTCATCCCCGCGGAGAGCGGCGCCGTCAAAGCGTGGCTCGCGGACGCATGAAGGACGGCGTGGTCGCGATCCTGGACGACGGCGCGGGCCGCTATCTCTTCATCCGCCGCGGGCTGAAAGTAGTCCGCGCCCCCGGCTGGTGGTGTTTCGTCGGCGGCCAGGTGGAGGCGGGGG
This sequence comes from uncultured Planctomycetales bacterium, assembly GCA_964619955.1. Taxonomy (GTDB): domain Bacteria; phylum Planctomycetota; class MHYJ01; order MHYJ01; family JACPRB01; genus JACQFK01. The sequence continues at coordinate 33,873 of CAZUJF010000041.1, read as the reverse complement.
AGCCGCTGCCGCTCGCGATGGCCCGCGAGGTGCGGGAGGAAGTCGGCCTGCTCGTGACCGTGCACGACAAGGTCCACGAAAGCCTCTCGCCCAACGGCGAATTCCGCCTCCACTGGTTCGAGACGCGGCTGGTCCCGGCGCGGCAGGAGCCCGTCCCCTGTCCCCACGAGGTGGCGGAGTACCGCTGGCTCGACGTCGCCGAAGGCCTGCGTCTCGACCCGATCCTGCCCGGCCTCAAGGCCTGGCTGGAGCAGCGGACTACTTGAGGGCCAGGATCGCGTCGACCACGGAGCCCGTCTCGCGGGTCTGCACCTTCTTGAAGCCGGCCTCGAGCAGGAGGGCCGTGTACTCCGCCGCGTTGCGTTCCTTGCCCTCGGTGCACACCAGCATGTTGAGGGACTGGAGCTGGCCCCTGAGCGGCCCGGTCTTGTCGTCGTTGAGCAGGCGCTCGGCGATCAGCAGGCCGCCGCCCGCGGGCAGGCTCCGGAAGATCTTCGAGAGCAGGATCCGGATCTTTTCGGCCGACCAGTCGTGGAGGATGCGGCCCAGCGCGTAGAGGTCCGCCTCCGGCAGCGGATCCTGGAAGAAGTCGCCCGCGACGACGCCGAGCCGGGCCTTGTCGGGCGAGCGGTCGATGAACTCCTGCGCGACGACGACGACGGCCGGCAGGTCGAAGATCGTGCCTTTCAGCTTCGGGTGGCGCCGGACCGCCTCCAGCGTCAGATGTCCGGTCGCGCCGCCGAGGTCGACCAGATGCCGGAAGCGGCCCAGGTCGAAACTCTCGACGACTTTGGGCGAGCTCAGCATGCCCATGCCGTGCATGCCCATGAGGAAGGTGCGCTTGTTTTCGTCGGTCTTGAAGAAGTGCGCGAAGATGTCGCCCTTGAGGCCGTAGGTGGCCTCCCAGAGGTGGATCCCTTTGCGGATCGCGGTCTCCAGGTCGCCCCACATCCTGTAGGCGACGCGGTTGGAGTAGTCGATGTAGCCGACGAGGGCCGCCGGGCTGGAGCGGACGAGGTAGGCGGACGCGGTCTCGTTGTTCGAGTAGACGCCGTCCTTCTTGGCGAGCAGCCCGGCGCCGACGCAGGCGTCGAGCAGCCGTTCGGCCGCGTCGGCGTTCAGCGAGAGCTCCTTCGCCAGGGCGTCCGCCGTGGCGCCGCCCTTCTGCAGCCGCTCGAAGACGCCGAGTTCCAGCGCGGCGAACATCGTTTTGGAACGGCGGAAGCCGTCCAGGGCCTCCAGGACGGGCGACGGATCGGCGGAGTCGGCCATGGATTCACCTCGAAGCGACGAAGGGACGTTCCAAGCGCTGCGATGGTATCACGGGAGGGAAGGGAGACGGCGGAAAACCCCGCCCGCCGTGCGCTCCGGGTGCTTGTCGCGATTCGGCAACAGCTTGACGCGATTCCCGAACCCGGACGAGGGTTAAGCTGCTGCGACACGAAAGGAAGGCGTACGATGCGAAACCTGATATCGGCGGGACTCCTCCTGGCCCTCTGCGTGAACGGCGCGCGGGGCGCCCAGGACGGACCCAGGAAACTGCCGCACGAGGATGTCGTCGACGTCCCCGCGATCGGAGAAGGCCTCTGCGTCAGCAACGCCTTCCAGAGCCACATGGTCCTTCAGCGCGACAAGCCCGTCGCGGTCTGGGGATGGGCGGATCCCGGCGAGGAGGTCGAGGTCTCCTTTGGAGGCCGGACGGCGAAGGTCGTCGCCGGCGCCGACCGCGTCTGGAAGGCGGTCCTGGAGCCCCTCGCGGCCGACGCGGCGCCGCGCGCGATGCGGATCCAGGGGAAGCGAAAGGCCCTCGTCCTGGAGGACATCCTGGTCGGGGACGTGTGGCTGCTGGGCGGACAGAGCAACATGGAGTTCCCGATCTCGAGCGTGGACGACGGGGCGCTGGAGATCGCGTCGGCGAACTTTCCGGAGCTCCGCCTCCTGACGCCGCCTCAGGGCAAGGGGTTCAACTCGGTCCGGAGCTTCGAGCGCCTGCAGGAGTGGAGCGCCTGGTCCAGCCGGCATTACCGCAAGGGCGACTGGGAGGCCTGCACCCCGGCTCGCGTGCAGGAGTTCTCGGCGATCGGCTACGTTTTCGGACGGCGACTCCAGATGGCGGCACGGGTGCCGATCGGCCTGATCGACGCGTCGATCGGCGGGACCACGGTCGAGACCTGGACCCCCGAGGAGGTGTTCCGCCGCATCGAGGGTCCCGAGACGAAGGCCAAGCTCAAGTCTTGGGACGAGAAGATCGCCGCCTTCGACCCCCAGGAGGACCTGAAACGGCGGATCGCGAAGTACGAACAGGACCGGGCGAATCTGGCGAAGCAGGGAAAAGCCCCTCCGAAAGACGGCAAGCCTCCCGCCGACCTCCTCCCGGGCCCCGCGAGCGACCGGAACCGGCCCGGGCACTGTTACGCGGGGGTGATCCGTCCCCTCGAGGGGCTCTCGATCAAGGGGGCGGTCTTCCACCAGGGCTTCAACAACTGCTTCGACGGCTCCGCCGGCGGAAGGATGTACCATCAGGTTTTCGGGAAGATGATCGCCGCCTGGCGGGCCGCCTTCGGGGATCCCAAGATGCCCTTCTGCATCATCTCGCTCCCCACGGCCGGAGACCCTCAGACCAAAGAGAACTTCGCCAAGTCGACGTACGATGCCGGACCCTGGATCCGGGAGGCGCAACACCGCACCTTCCGCGAACTCCGCGACGCCGGAGACGCCGCGATCGGCTACGTCAGCTGCTTCGACCTGCGCAAGAGCTGGTACCATCCGCAGATCAAGGTCCCTGCGGGCGAGCGGGTCGCGAAGTGGGCGCTGGCCACCCAGTACGGCCTTCTGAAAGAGGAGCACTGGCTTCCTCCGGCGATCCAGGACGTGAAGCAGGTCGACGGCACGCTCCGGCTCACGATGAGCACGGAGATCCGGATGAAGGACGACTCCGACGACCAGATGCGCGGCTTCGCGATCGCGGGCGAGGATCGCCGCTTCCATCCGGCCGAGGTCCGCTACCACAGCGACGGGGTCGACGCCCGCAAACAGCCCATCCTCAAGAAGAACGTGCTGGCGCTGCGAAGCCCCTTGGTACCCCAGCCCGTGCATTATCGCTACGCCTGGGCGCGGAACCCGATGGCCAACCTCGTCAGCCCGCGCCAGATCCCGCTTCCCGCCCAGCGGAGCGACGACTGGGCGCTGGAGGAGGCGCCGACGCGTTTCCCGGGCAGCGACGACCCCGCCCAGGAGCGGCGCATCCGGGGCCTGCTCATGAAGGAGCTGGAACTCCTCGACCTCGAGCGCCGGGTCCGCGAAGCCGAAGCGGTGCTGGCGGACCTGAAGCCGAAGCTTGCGGCCGAGCAGGAGGCCTGGGAGAAGCGGAAGGCGTCGGAGCTTCAGAAAGCCAAGGCGGGAGAAAATCGATGATCCGAATCCTGTCCACGTCGGCGGCCCTGCTGTTCATGGCGGCCGCGGCCGCCGCGCAGGGGAAGGCGCCGCCCAACCCGGACTTCACGAAGGGCGGCCGGATCCCCGAGGGAGCGCGCCACGACTGGAACCTCGGAGCCACCGGCGCTCGGGGCTGGATGCATTGCGACAAGCTCTGCACGACCGACGCCCGCCAGATCCTCGTCACGAAGGTGGAGAAGGGGTCCCCGGCCGACGGTCTCCTTCTTCCGGGCGACGTGATCCTCGGCGCGGGCGGGAAGGTCTTCTCCTTCGATCCGCGGACCGAGCTGGGGCGGGCGCTCACCCGGGCGGAGGCGGCCGGCGGGAAACTCCCGCTGACCCGCTGGAGGTCCGAGAAATCGGAGGAGCTCGTCCTGACGCTCCCCGTCCTCGGCGCGTACGCCCCCACCGCCCCCTACGACTGCCCGAAGTCGCGCCGCATCCTCGAGGAGGGCTGCCGCGCACTGGCCCGGAAGATGTCGGAGCCCTCCTACAAGCCCAACCCCATCCCGCGCTCGCTGAACGCGCTCGCGCTGCTGGCGAGCGGCGACCCCGCGTACTCGTCCCTGGTGCAGCGGGAGGCGCGCTGGGCGGCGGACTACTCGGCCGACGATTTCAAGACCTGGTACTACGGCTACGTCATGATGCTGCTCGCCGAGTACGCGGCGGCCAGCGGCGACCAGGCGCTGCTGCCGGGGCTGCGGCGCCTCGCCCGGGAATCGGCGGAGGGGCAGAGCGCGGTCGGTTCCTGGGGGCACAAGTTCGCGCGGCCGGACGGCCGGCTCAACGGCTACGGCATGATGAACGCCCCGGGGGTCCCGCTGACGATCGGCATGGTGATGGCGCGGGACGCCGGCGTGAAGGACCCGGAGCTGCAGCGGGCCATCGAGAGGAGCCTGCGCCTCCTGCGCTTCTACACGGGGAAGGGGGCGATCCCCTACGGCGACCACGCGCCCTGGACGGAGACGCACGAGGACAACGGCAAGTGCGGGATGGGCGCGGTGCTCTTCAACCTCGTCGGCGAGGCCAAACCCGCGGAGTTCTTCGCCCGCATGAGCCTGGCGTCCCACGGGGCGGAGCGCGACGGCGGACACACGGGGAACTTCTTCAACATCCTCTGGTCGCTTCCGGCCGTGGCGCTCTCGGGTCCGCAGGCCACGGGACCGTGGATGGAGGAGTTCGGCGCCTGGTATTTCGACCTCGCGCGGTGCTGGGACGGGACCTTCGTCCACCAGGGTCCGCCCGAGCCGGATCGGGACTCGTATGCGGGCTGGGACGCGACCGGGGCCTATCTCCTGGCTTACGCGCAGCCGCTCAAGAAGATCGTCTTGACGGGGAAGCGGCCGTCGGGGGTTCCCGCGATCGACGCCGCGACCGCCCGGGGCCTGATCCAGGACGGACGCGGGTGGACGAACAAGGACCGCACCAGCGCGTACGACGCGATCGGCGAGAAGGAATTGCTCGACCGACTGGGGAGCTGGTCGCCGATCGTGCGGGAGCGGTCGGCGATGGCGCTCGCCCGCCGCAAGGCGGACGCGGTCCCGGCCCTGACCGGGAAGCTCCGCTCCCCGCGCGTCGAGGAGCGCCTGGGGGCCTGCGCGGCGCTGGCCGAGCTCAAGGGCGCGGCCGCCGCCGCCGTGCCGGCGCTGATGGAGTCGCTCAAGGACGGGGATCTCTGGGTCCGGGTCCAGGCGGCCGAGGCGCTGGCCGCGATCGGACCGCCGGCGCTGGCCGCGCTGCCGGAGCTGCTCCGGAAGATCGCCCGGCCGCCTTCCGCGGACGATCCGCGCGGCATGGAGCAGCGCTTCCTCTGCTTCGCGCTCTTTGAGCGCCGGGGCGGGCTGCTCCGGGGGACGATGGAGGGGGTCGATCGCGGCCTTCTCCGCGAGGCGGTGCGGGCGGGACTTCTGAACGAGGACGGCCGGGCGCGCGGGAGCGTCGGCGGGATCTTCGCCCGCCTCAGTTTCGAGGAGATCCAGCCGCTCCTGCCCGCGATCCACCAGGCCATCGTGGAGCCGGCCATGAGCGGGGAGATGTTCGCCGACGGGGTCCGCCTGGCGGGCCTCGACGTCCTGGCGAAGCATCGGATCCGCGAGGGCGTTTCGCTCTGTCTCGACATCATGGAGATCGACCGCTGGGGCAAGCAGGACCGGATCGCCCGGGGGCTGAAGGTTCTGGAGGCCTACGGCACGGCGGCGAAGCCGATGCTTCCTCGGGTCCGCCAGCTCGAGAAGGACCTGCTCGCCCATCGGGAGGCCAAAAGCCTCAAGCCGCTGATCGAGCAGGCGCGGGAGACCGCCCGGAAGATCGAGGCCGCGACCGGTGCGGTCGAGCTGCGCGACCTTCGCTGACGGGGAACGAGAGGCGGCGGTTGCAGGGTTGCCCGCGCCCCCTCGCGTCGCTATGCTCACCCCCGGAGGACGCTCACGATGGACTTGAGAACACTGCTGCTGGTTGCGGTCTTCTGCGCGCCGGCGGCCGCCCAGGACAAGTCGGGCAACGGGGATCTCACGATCGGTCCCGAGTACCAGGTCGATCCCGACCTCAAGGACAAGGGCAATCCCAAGGGGCAGTCCTTCGAGTTCTCGATGCGGCTGGCGGACAGCAAGATCTTCCGCGGCGACGACCCCACGCTCGATCCCAAGAAACCCGTGCGCAAGGAGCGGAAGATCTTCGTGTACGTGCCGGCCGCGTACAAGGACGGCACGAAGGCGCCGCTGCTGGTGACCTTCGACGGCCCCAGCCAGATGAACCTGCTGCGCCACGCCCTGGACAACCTGACGGTGTCGAAGAATCCGGAGCGCAGCCTGCCGGCGTTCGTCGTGGTCGCCATCGAGAACGGCGGCAACGACGGCAAAGGCAGCCAGCGCGGGCTGGAATACGACACGATGTCCGACCGGCACGCGCGCTTCATCCATGAGGAGGTCCTGCCCGCGGTCCTCGCCGATGCGAAGGTCAAGGCGGCCTTTCCCAAGCTGGCGTTCACGGCGGATCCCTGGGGCCGGGGCTTGATGGGCTGCAGCTCGGGCGGCGCGGCCGCGCTCATCGCCGGTTGGTTCCGTCCGGACCTCTTCCGCCGCCTGATCACGTATTCCGGGACGTTCGTGGACCAGCAGGACGACGACGCCCCGGAGGAGGCGAAGATCCCGCTCGGCGCGTGGGAGTTCCATTCCGGCATGAGGCTGATCGAGCGGAGCGAGAAGAAGCCGCTGCGCATCTTCACGCACGTCTCGGAGAACGATCTCCGCGCCAAGGATCCGGAGAACACCTACCACAACTGGGTGATGGCCAACCAGCGCACGGCGGCGGCGCTGAAGGCGAAGGGCTACGAGTACCGCTACGTCTTCAGCAAGGCGACGGGGCACTGCGACGGCAAGGTCTTCCAGCAGACGCTGGCGGACACGCTCGTGTGGATGTGGCGGGGCTACCGTCCGGAGTGAGCCGGGTTACTTCCGGCAGGACCCGAACGTCACGTTCGCCGGAGCGCAGCAGTCCGTCCCCGCCGACGAGGCCCGCTGGGCCGCGTTGTCGTCGAGGAGCACGTAGGTCTCCCACTTGTTCCCGTCGGGATCCTCGGCCCAGACCTTGTTCTGCACCGCGTAGCAGCAGCTCACCTGGTCCTCCACGCGAGAGGGGAGCCCGGCGGCCGCGAAGCGGGCGTGCTGCTCCTTCACCTCGGCGATGGTCTTGACCTGGATGCCGAAGTGGGCGGTGGCGTTGGACGGGGCGGTCGGGCCCGCCGTCTCGTTGAGCGAGAGGTTGAGGGGCGGCTCGGCGACCTCGAACTTCGCGTAGCCCGCGCGCGTCTTCGTGGGTTCCTGTCCGAGGAGGACGCGGTAGAACGCGGTCGCGCGCGCGAGGTCGCGAACCGCGAGCGCCACATGGACGCGCGCCCGGGTTTCGAACTGCACGGCGGAGTCGTTCTTCGTCATGGCGTCAAGATAACCGGCGGGGCGCCGCCGGCCATCCCCGAATCCGGAAGCCGGGCCCTGTTCTCTTCCCGGCCCGGAACGGGTATCCTGTTCTGCGCAAGGGGTGCGCCAAGGAGGTTCCATGAGTTACATCCTGCTCCTGGCGGCGCTGTGCTTCGTCCAGGACGACGAGGGCAAACCCAGCCCGAGCTCCGGCGGCGTCAACGAGGTCAAGGTCGCCCAGGCCATCGAGCGCGGCATCGCGTACCTCCGCACCGCGCCCTCGCCCGACCTCAAGGGCGCGTACCAGAATTCGGACGAGCTGATCCTCCTGACGTTCATTCACGCGGGGGTGCCGCCCAGCGACCCGAAGGTCCTGGAACTCTTCAAGAGCGTGACCACGGCTCCGCTGAAGCGCACGTACAAGGTCGCGCTCCTCGCGATGTGCCTCGAGGCGCTCGACCGCGTCGCCTACCAGGAGAAGCTGGCCCAGTGCGCGCAGTTCCTGGTCGACAACCAGTGCACGAATGGCCAGTGGACCTACGGCCAGCAGTTGGAGGCGGGCGCGAATGTCGCCGTCCCGGACCCCCAGGCCCGCAAGGAGGTCGCCTCGGGCGGGGCGAAGCCCAAGGGCGGCAAGGCGAAGCCGCCGAAGAAGATCACGATCAAGAAGACGCAGGACGGCGGCGACGCCGGGGACAACTCGAACTCGCTCTACGCCGCGCTCGGGCTGCGGGCCTGCTTCGACGCGAACATCGAGATCCCCGAGGCGACGCTGACGTCGGCGGTGAAGTGGTGGCGCGAGGCGCAGTTCTCCCAGCTCAACCGGAACGAGAAGGCCGGACGGAAGGCCGTGGCCTCCGGCCCCGCCGTCAAGCTCCCGCCCCAGGGCTGGAACTACAAGACGCCGGCGCTCGACGAGCGGGCCCCGTATCCCGCGATGAGCGCGGGCGCGCTGGGTTCGCTGGTCTGCTGTTTGCACATGCAGAAGAAGGACTGGAGGAAGGACCCCACCGTGCAGTCGGCGATGGACTGGATGGCGGAGAAGTTCGAGATCCAGGCCTGGAACGGCTACTACATGTATTCGCTCGAACGCGCCGGGATCCTCTACGGGACGGAGACCTTCGGCACGCGGCACTGGTACCGCGAAGGGGCGAACGCGCTGCTCGGCACCCAGCATGCGGACGGCTCCTGGGGCGAGGACACGGAGGGCGCGACGGGAGGCACCTGGTACGGGAAGACCTGGGACAGCTGTTTCTCCGTCCTCTTTCTCCGGCGCGCCACGCGGCCCCTGGTCGCCAGCGGCCCGGGGAAGTAGCTTGCCTCAATGGGCTCCATGCGATCGCATGGAATAGTGCCAATTCGGCTCGGTTTTTGGTTGGTGCTGGGCTATAATCCATGCGATCGCCGTGTTTATTGGAGGCGGGCCGGATGCGGACCGAGAAGCCTGACTTTTCCCGGGATCTGGCGGCGGCTCTGCGCCGGCAGCGGAAGGCCCTCCGGCTGACCCAGATCGAGCTTGGGCGCTATGCCGGATGCGGGCCGGATTTCATCTATGACCTCGAGAACGGTAAGCCCACCGTACGCCTCGACAAGGTGATGGCCGTCCTGGGCGTGCTCGGATTGCAGTTGACGCTCGAGAGGGGCAAACGGGGGCTGGCCGTCGTCGGGAACCTGCGATGAGCGGCGGCGCGGACGTTTTTCGGCGGGGCGGGAAGGTGGGCCGGATCGTCCGAACCCCGAAAGGGTCCCGCTTCGAATACGACGAGGCGTTTTTCAGGAAACACGCGGCGGAGCCGGGCGGTCTCTCGACCCATCTGCCCTATTCCAGGAGGGTTTCGGAAACTTGGGGCGTCAATCTGCACTCCTACTTCGCCGGAGTGCTCCCGGAAGGCCTGCGCCTGAAAGCCCTGGTGCGCCGGACGAAGACCTCCGAGGACGATCTGCTCACCCTGCTGATCGCGGCGGGCGCCGATTGCGTGGGCGATGTCGCGGTGGCTCCCGAAGGCGGAACGCCGGCCGAGACGGCGCCCTCGGTGGACCTCGACCGGCTGGGGGAGGCTGATTTCGGGGACCTCCTCCGCCGGAGCCTGGCCTATGAAGGCGATCGAAGGGAGCCCAGCGTTCCAGGGGTTCAGGAGAAGATATCGGCGGCGAAAGTCTCCTTTCCGCTCAAGGCGGGAAAGGCGCCCCGGGCCTACATCCTCAAACTCAACCCGCCCGACAGGCCGGCGCTCCTCCACAACGAGGAGTTCTTCCTCCGTATGGCCCGGGGCTGCGGTCTGGAGGTCCCTCCGGCGCGGCTCGTGCGGGACAGGACGGGAGCGTTCGGGTTGCTGGTGGAGCGTTTCGACCGGGTCCCCGGAGAGGGGACCGGCGCCCTCGTGGGACTTCATCAGGAGGACGCCTGCCAGTTTCTGGACCGCTACCCCGCCGACAAGTACCGGATCTCCTGCGCGGAGATCGCCGGAGGGCTCTCGGCCTGCACGGCCCCCCTCGTCGAGATCGGACGGTTCATCCGCCTGACGGCCTACTCCTACCTGATCGGCAACGGCGATCTGCACGCCAAGAACGTCAGCCTGAGGACGGTGCCGGGCGGCGACCGCGTCGAGCTGACGCCGGCCTACGATCTCCTGAGCACGCTGCCGTACGGCGATTCGAAGATGGCGCTCAAGCTGGACGGGCGCGACGACCATCTCACGCGCTCGTGTTTCGTCCGCTTCGCCGGCCGCTTCGGCGTGCGGGAGGCCGCGTGCCGCGGGATCCTGGACGAACTGGGGGAGGCCTCGCCCCCCTGGATCGCCCGGCTCGAGGAGATCGGCCTTCCGGAACGCCGAACCGTCCAACTCCGCGCCCTGATGACGAAGCGCCGGGAGGAACTGCTCAAGACCCGGGGGGCATGAGGCGTGGGGATGATCGCGCTACTCCGGACGGGAGGGGTAGGCGGACATCGACACCTCGATGCCCAGTCCGGCGCACCAGGCCAAGATTTCCGGTGAGAGGCTGACCGTGGTTTCCGCGCCGTTGAAGCAGACTCCGATGTTCAACACCTTCTCCAGATCGGCAGGGAGCGCGGGATTGTCCTTCAACGGGAGAGAACGTGAGCGGGAGATCAGCGCCTGAATCCGGTCCTCCAGCGGTGCGGATTCCGGCAGCGTCGAGTCGAGGCGCCAGAGGGAGCGCTCCCAAGAGCGGCCACTTGGATGCGGAGTGTTCCGGTCGTGGGACGCCGTACCGCCGGGGCAGCCCATCGCTGCCGTCAGATCGGAGAGCGCTCCCTGGCGGGACAGCAGGTCGAGCGAAACGAAGAAACTCCTCAAGGTGGGCCCCCATTCCTGAATCGCCGGGAGTCTTGGGGAGGGAAGGGCCTCTACTTCCCCCCGTCCTTGTGGAGCGCGGCGACGTCGGCGTCGCTCAAGGCCTTCTTGTAGAGGCGCACGTCGTCGATCTGGCCCTTCGCGCTCCAGGCCCACTGCTGCGAGCCGGGGGCGGCCATGCCGATCTTCCAGGTGATCTTGCCGTAGTCCTTGGCCTTGGCGTTCGCGTCCCAGTCGCCCGTGTTCTGCAGCTCGCCGTTCACGTAGATCTTCGTCGCGCCCGCGGTCCGGTCCACGACCCCCGCCACGTGGTGCCACTGGCCGGGCTCGTACTCGCCCTCCCAGGTGCCCGCGCCCTTCCACTCGGCCTCGTCCGGCTTCGCGCCCGCCAGCCAGTGCTCGAAGACGAACTTCTTGTCGTTCCCGTAGCGGATCCCCTCGTGCCAGCCGGTCTTGTTCAGGATGCCGTAGTTCGCGTTGTTGTCCGTCTCCTTGCCCGCCGGCACGTCCGCCGGCTTGAACCAGGCGGCCAGCGTGTAGTTGCCCTGGTTCAGCGCGTCGAGGACCGGGCTGCTCGGGATTTCGATATGGCCGCCCGTGCCGTCGAAGCCCGCGGCCTGGCCGATCTTCCCGGGCACAAAGGCAACCTTGCCCTGGACGACGCCGTGGTGGTTCAGGCCCGAGGCGTCCGCGCCGCTCTCGTCCAGCTTCAAATGCAGGACGAGGTCCGGATTCGCGGGCTTGGCCGGAACCGCCGCGGGAGCCGGGGCCGGCTTGGGAGCCTCCATGACGGGCGCCGCCGCCGCTTTGGGCGCCGGCTTGTCCGCGCTGCCGCAGGCGGCGAGGAGCAGGATCGCGAGGGCGACGGAGTTCTTCATGGCGGTTTCCTTGTAAGAGGGTTCAAACTGAAGCGGGTATGAAGAATAGCAAACCCCTCAGGCCGGTTCGAGGAAATCCCAGTCCGGCTCCGAGCGCACCCCGAAGCCCGCCGCATTGATCTCGCGCAGGTCGAGCGCGCCGTCCTGGATGCGGAGGCCGCTCGGTCCGTACAAGGACGGGAACTCGCGCCGCGCCGTCTCGCGCTCGCGCGCGGAGAAATACTCGAAGGCCCGGATGTAGTGGTGGCCGTTGCGCTCGCTGTGGGGGATCCCGAGCGCCGCCGCCACGCAGAGATCCTGGTGCAGCGGCACGACCGGGATGTTCATCAGGTCCTCGCTGGAGAGCACGGCGTTCCGCTCCCGCGCGCGGATGAAGCTGTGCAGCGTCCGCCAGACGCCCTTGCAGTTCTTCGCGGAGATCCCCGCGTAGCCGAGCGCGAGCGCGCGGTCCACCGCGTGGTCGGTCCCGTCCGACTCGTCGATGATCACCGGCTTGAGGCGGGACAGGTCCCGCAGCGGCCCCGCCACCGCGTCCTCCAGCGCCGCGCCGCGCTCCACCGGCTGCTCGATCCAGGCCGTGCGCTCGAGCAGCGCTTTCAACGCGGGCTCGGAGGCCAGGCGCCGGACAAACTCCAGCGCCCCGTCCATCGTCGCGAACTGCTCGTTGCCGTCGAGCGTCACCCGCGCCCCCGGGGGCAGCACGGACTCGATCCGCCTCAGGCGCTCGAGCGTGGCTTCGAGCTGCGAGGTCACCTTGATCTTGTACCAGCGGATGCCGTGGGCGAGGACGATCTCCTCCAGCGTGCGCGGCAGGCCGTCCTTCGGGTCGGGTCCGCCGTCGTCCGCCGTGACCGGATCGGAGAGCCCCACGGTGTGCCGCACGTCGATGCGCGCGAGCGGATGCTCCGGAATCTGCCGCGCCCAGGCCTCCGGGGTTCCGAAGAGCCCTTCTCTCAATCCCTGATGAAACGTCCGGCCCGCGAGCCGGCAGGCCGCGTCGATCAGCGCGGCGTCCAGCAGCGCCACGCCGAAACCCGCCGTCAGCTCGTTCTGCCCCTCCGCCGTCGCGCGCGCCCGCGCCTCCCGTTCGCAGCGGCCGTGCAACCCGAAGACCGTGTCGGCCGGGGCGGCCTGATAGACCTCCGCCGCGATCGCGACCGATCGCTGCAGGTCGCGGATGTCGTCGTCGTGGGTGCGGCCGGCCCGCTTGTCGAACCAGAGCGGCGGCAGGGCGGCGGCGGAGACGCCGGTGAGGTCCGGCCCGCAGCGGAGCCGCAGGTGCAGGTACGGCTGGCCGAGCACCTCCGCCTTCCCGTAGCGGAAGGGCAGCCGCGTCCGCACCCGCCTCAGGAAGACGCGGCTCTCGATCGCCTGGAGCTTCATGCCGCCGATTCTACCCGCGGAATCATTTCTCCGGAACATCGGGACGCTCCGGGGGTGTATGTATAAACGGTGATGGGGCGGGGTTGACCGCAGTAGGGGATGGCTTCCACTCATGGGTGTGCTCACCCGTCGGACGTTTCTGCTGAACGGCTCCGCGCTGGCGCTCGCCTCCGCGCTGCCGCTGCGCGCCTCCGCGAGCGAGACCCTGCGCGTCGCCGTGGTCGGCGTCCGCGGCCGCGGACTGGACCACGTCCGCGCCTACGCCAAACTGCCCGACGTGCACGTCGCGGCCCTCTGCGACATCGACGACAACGTCGTCGCCCCCGCGATGAAAGCCGCCGAGGAGGGCTCCGGCAAGAAGCCCTCCTTCGAGAAGGACCTCCGAAAGCTGCTTGAGGACAAGTCCATCGACGCCGTCTCCATCGCCACGCCGAACCACACCCACGCGCTGTTCTCCATCTGGGCGCTGCAGGCGGGCAAACACGTCTACGTCGAGAAGCCCGTCAGCCACAACGTGCGGGAGGGGCGCAAGATCGTCGAGGCCGCCCGAAAGTACAAGAAGCTCTGCCAGACGGGGACCCAGTCCCGCTCCTCGAAGGGCATCCGCGATGCCCTGGCCTTCCTGCGGGAGGGCGGGCTCGGCAAGGTGACGACCGCCCGCGGACTCTGCTACAAGCCGCGCGCGTCGATCGGCACGAAGGAGGACGGCCCCGTGCCCGCCGGCGTCGACTACAACCTCTGGCTGGGGCCGGCGCCGGAGCGTCCGTTCAACCCGAACCGCTTCCACTACAACTGGCACTGGATGTGGGACACGGGCAACGGCGACATCGGCAACCAGGGCATCCACCAGATGGACGTCTGCCGCTGGGGGCTCGGGAAGAAGACCCTGCCCGCGCGCGTGCTCAGCGCCGGAGGCCGCTTCGGATACAAGGACGACGGCGAAACGCCCAACACGCAGCTGAGCGTGCTGGATTACGGCGACCAGCAGATCGTCTTCGAGGTCCGCGGTCTGCCCACCAAGGAGTACCGCGGCGTGAAGATCGGCGTGATCTTCCATGCCGAGAAGGGCTGGCTGCAGATCGGCGGCGGCAAGGGTCCCGCCGCCTTCGACAGGGACGACGAGCTGCTCCGCAGCTTCGAGGGCGGCGGGGATCATTTCGCGAACTTCACCGGGGCGGTGAGGAGCGGCCATGCGGAGGACCTGGCGGCCGACATCGAGGAGGGCCACCTCTCGAGCGCCCTCTGCCACCTCGCGAACATCAGCTACCGCCTGGGCGGCCTGCACGCGATGTACAAGGTCTTCCCGTTCCGGGGATGGGAGGCGGCGGACGCGACGTTCGACCGCCTGAAGGACCATTGCTCGGACAACGACGCCAAGCCCGACGTCACCCAGATCCAGGCCGGGAGGCTGCTGACCCTGGATCCGGCCACGGAGCGCTTTGTGAACGACCCGGAGGCGGATAAACTGCTGACCCGGGACTACCGCAGGCCGTTCGTCGTCCCGGAAACCGTCTGACCGTGAACTTTTGGAAGGAAAGGATCTTATGACGCTCTCCCGCAGGCAATTCCTGGGCCAGGCGGCCGTGGCCGCCGGCTCGCTGCCGGCCCTCGGCTCCGAGCTGCGCCGCCCGTACGGCGCGAACGACCGCCTCCGCGTGGCCGTGATCGGCGTGAAAGGCCGCGGCGACGCCCACATCAGCTACTTCCTGAAGATGCAGGACGTGGAGATCGTCGCGATCGCCGACGTCGATCCGAACGTGGTCGAGGGCGCGCTCGCGAAGATCGAGAAGGCCTCGGGCCGGCGTCCCGTGCACCACACGGACGTGCGCAAGCTGATGGAGGACAAGTCCATCGACGCCGTCTCGATCGCGACCACCAACCAGACCCACTCGCTCTTCGGCATCTGGGCGCTGCAGGCGAACAAGCACGCCTACATCGAGAAGCCGATGAGCCACACCGTCTTCGACGGCCAGAAGGTCGTCGAGGCGCAGAAGAAATACGGCAAGGTGGTGCAGCACGGGACGCAGTCGCGCTCGATGAAGGGCATGCGCGAGGCGATGGCGTTCCTGCATTCCGGGGCGCTGGGCAAGGTCAAGATCGCCCGCGGCTTCTGCTACAAGCAGCGCAAGTCGATCGGATCGTTCCCCGACGGCGAGGCCCCCAAGGGCGTCGACTACAACCTCTGGCTGGGCCCCGCGCCGGAGCGCCCGTTCAACAAGAACCGCTTCCACTACAACTGGCACTGGTACTGGGACTACGGCAACGGCGACATCGGCAACCAGGGCGTGCACGAACTCGACAAGGCGCGCTGGGGGATCAACAAGAACGAGATGCCGTCCGCCGTCCAGAGCGTCGGCGGGCGCCTCGGCTACAAGGACGACGCCGAGACCCCGAACACCCAGGTCGGCATCGCGGATTACGGCGACGTGCAGATCGTCTTCGAGGTCCGCGGCCTCGACACCGACCCCTTCAAGGCGGGGGCCGAAAAGGCGGCCGGCGTGAAGGTGGGCAACATCTTCGAGTGCACGGAGGGGACGCTCGTCGCGCCGACCTACTCGAGCGCGATCGCGTACAACCCCAAGGGCGAGGTCGTCCAGAAGTTCGGCGGCGGCGACGACAGCATGCACGTCCGCAACTTCCTCGACGCCATCAAGGCGAACAAACCCGAGATGGTCAACGCCACCGCGCTGGACGGCCATCTCTCCAGCTCGCTCTGCCACCTCATGAACATCTCGTTCCGGGTCGGCACCCCGAAGCCCCTCGCCACCGAAAAGGCCTTCGATAAGAGCGAGTCGGGCAACGACGCGTTCAGCCGGATGAAGTCGCACCTCAAGGAGAACGGCGTCGACCTCGGGGCGACGAATTACGTCCAGGGCCGCGCCCTCAAGATCGATCCGAAGGTCGAGGCGATCGTGGACGATCCCGAGGCCTCCAAGCTCCTGCGCCGCGACTACCGCAAGGGCTTCGAGGTCCCCGAGAAGCCGTAAGCCGTTATTTGCCGCGCGTCGCAAGGCTCAAATGCCCGGGGGAGGTCCGCTGAGGCCTCCCCCGGGATTTCGTTCCGGAGGGTTTCGTCATGGTCCGCTTCAGCCGCCGGGAATTCATCGAGCAGTCGCTCTTCGCGGCCGCCGTCGCCGGGGTCGGGCCCCTCCCGCAGGAGGGCGGCCCCAAGGCGCCGCCGAGCGGACGCGTCCGCGTCGCCGTGATCGGGGTGAAGGGCCAGGGCATGGTCCACGTGAACAAGCTGCTCGCGATGGCGGACGTCGAGCTCGCGGCGATCTGCGACCCGGACGAGGGCGTCGCCGGCAGCGCCGCCGCGGCGGTCGAGAAGAAGTCCGGCCGCAAGCCCGCGATCTTCGCCGATCTGCGGAAGCTGCTCGAGGACAAGACCCTCGACGCGGTCACCATCGCCACGCCGAACCACTGGCACGTGCTGGCGTCGATGTGGGCCGTCCAGGCGGGCAAGGACGTCTACGTCGAGAAGCCCCTGAGCCACAACCTCTGGGAGGGGCGGCAGCTGGTGGCGGCCGCGCGCAAATACGGCCGCATGGTGCAGATGGGGAACTACACGCGCTCGCTGCAGCACTACCACGACGTGACGGCGTTCCTGGGGGCGAAGAAGCTGGGCCGCGTGAAGCTCGTCCGCGGGATCTGCTACATCAAGCGGGGCTCCATCGGGAAGCATCCGGACGGACCGCCGCCCCCGGGCGTGGATTACAACCTCTGGCTGGGACCCGCGCCGGAGCGTCCCTTCAACAAGAACCGCTTCCACTACAACTGGCACTGGAACTGGGACTTCGGCGGCGGCGAGATCGCGAACAACGGCATCTACCAGCTCGACATCGCCCGCTGGGGCCTCGGCAAGACCGGGCATCCGGAGCGCGTCGTCAGCCTCGGCGCCCGCCTCGGTTACGAGGACGACGCCCAGACGCCGAACCTGCAGATATCCGTGCTCGACTACGGCGACGTGTCCATCGTCCACGAGGTCCGCGGCCTGCCCACGGAGAAGTATCCGCCGGACGTCTCGGTGGGGAACGTCTTTGTCTGCGAGGAAGGATCGGTCGTCGCCAGCATCAACGGCAGCGCCGCGTTCTCGCCCAAGGGAGAGCTGCTGCAGCGCTTCGCCGGAGCGGGCGACCACTGGCGGAACTTCATCGACGCCGTGAAGTCGCGCAAGCGGGAGAGCCTGAACTCCGAGGTGCTGGAGGGGCACCTGTCCACGTCGCTCTGCCACCTCGCGAACATCTCGTACCGTCTCGGGGCGCTTGAGCCCGCGGACAAGGCGAAGGTCTTCGCCGGCAGCGAGGCGGGCCAGGAGGCCTGGACGCGCATGGCGGCGCACCTCAAGGAGAACGGCGTGGACCTGGCGGCCTCGAAGCTCCGGCTGGGCCGGGAGCTCCGCTTCGACGGCGCGGCCGAGAAGTTCGTCGACGCGAAGGACGCGGACGCGCTGCTGCGCCGCGAGTACCGCGCGCCGTTCGTGGTCCCCGAAATCGTATAAGGAACGCGTCATGCTTTCGCTGCTCCTGCTGCTGGCCTGCCAGGATGTTTCGATCACGGCGCACGACGGCGACCGGCGCTGGGTGCTCGCCTCCGCGCCGACGGCGTCGACGGGCCCGCTGACGGCGGTCGACGAGCAGAACCGCATGCTTCCGACGCAGGTGGAGGGCGGGAGGGTCTGGTGGCTGCTGGCCCACGTCCCGGCCAAAGCGGCGCCCAAGTTCACGCTCAAGCCGGTTGTTTGTCCGGTGCCGCCCCTGCAGCTGGTGGACGACCCGGGCGGCTGGGTGTCGGTGCGCTCGGGGGATCGCGAGCTCACGCGCTACCATCACGGCGCGCCCGCGGAGAAGCACAAGAAGCCCTTCTGGTGGCCGTTGAACGTCGACGGCGTCAATCTCCTGCGCGGGTATCCGGTGACGGACGCGAAAGCGGGCGAGGCCGCCGACCATCCGCACCATTCCGGCATCTACCACGCCTTCGGAGACGTGAACGGCAAGGAGTACTGGTCGAAGACGGCCATCACCCCGGCGAAGATCGTCGGGCGTTCGGCCGGGTCCGCGTTCGCGCGTCTCGAGGTCGAGCACGCCTGGGGGCCCGATCTCGTCGAGCGCCAGGAGATCCGCATCCTCAACGCCGGCGCCGAGGCCGTGATGGACTTCCAGATCACGCTGACGGCGGCCTCCGGCCCGGTGACCTTCGCGAAGGACCTGAAGATGGCGAAGGAGGGCAGCTTCGCGGTCCGGGTCGCCGCGGGGCTTGCGGTCTCGAAGGGGGACGCGCCGGAGCTCATCCGGGACGCGAAGGGCAACAAGGGGGAGAAGGCGGTCCGCGCGGACACGGCCCCCTGGGTGCACTACGCGGGGAAGGTGGAGGGGAAGGAGGTCGGGGTCGCGGTGATGAACCATCCGTCGAGCTTCCGCTACCCGACGACCTGGCACGTGCGCGCCTACGGCCTCTTCGCGGCGAACCCCTGGCTCATCAAGGGCCAGAACGAGCTGGCGAAAGGCGAGGCGCTTTCCCTCGGCTACCGCCTCTTCGCCCATCCGGGCGGTTTCGACGCGGGCCACGCGGCGGACGTCTTCGCGGGCTACGTGAACGCGAAGTAGGAAGCGGGGCCGCCGAAGCCGGCGGGCCGCCGGCTCAAGTCGTCCGGGCGAGCCACTCGCTCTCGAGGGCGGCGAGTTCGGATTTCAGCCGGGCGGCCTCGTCCTGTCCGGCCTTGAGGCGGGCCGGATCGCGGAAGACCTCGGGATTGGCGAAGCCCGCTTCCAGATCCTTCAGTCGTCCCTCGGCCTCCGCCATGCGCTGCTCGATCTCTCCCGTCTTCAGCTGCGTGAACGGGGATTTGGGCTTGGAGGGCGCCTGGAGGGTGGGCGCGGTCGGGGCGGCGGCCGGCTTGGGCGCGAGCTTGGCGGCGGCGGCCGCGGCCTCCTTCCGCTTCATGCGCTTCTCGAGGGCCTCGGTGAAGCCGCCGTCGGTGAGCACGGCGGCCCCGTCCTCGATCCAGAGCATGCGGTCGGCCATGGAGTCCACGAAATGCCGGTCGTGGCTCACGACGATGAGGGTTCCCTCGTAGGTCGCCAGGGCGAGCTCCAGCGCCTCGCGGCTGGGGATGTCCAGGTGGTTCGTCGGCTCGTCGAGCAGCAGCACGTTGTGCCCCTCGACCAGCAGCTTCGTGAGCATGAGGCGTTTGCGCTCCCCGCCGGAGAGCCCCGCGAGGGGGCGGTCCACGGCGTCGCCGGGGAAGAGCATCGCCGCGAGCATGTTCCGGAGCTGCAGCTCCGTGATCTTCGGCGCCGCCGCGCGCATGAACGAGTAGGGGGTCGCCGTCTCGTCGGGGAAGCGCTCGTGCTGGCTCAGCGTCCCGACCCGCACGCGCTCGCCCCATTTGAGCGTGCCCTCCGTGGGCTTGTGCTCGCCCATCAGGATCTTCATGAGCGTCGTCTTGCCCGCGCCGTTGGGGCCCGCGACGCCGAGGATCTCGCCCCGGGACAGGTCCAGGTCCAGATGGTCGAAGAGCGTGCGTTCGCCGAACGCCATGCCGACGTCGCGCAGCGCGAGGATCTTCATGCCCGGGCTGTCGCCGGACGAGAGCTGGAGGTCCATGACCCGGACCCGGTCCTCCGGGCGGTCCACCCGGGCGAGGCGGTCCAGGCGCTTGAGGCGCCCGGTCGCCTGGCGGGCGCGCTGGCCCGCCTGGTAGCGCCGGATGAACGCGTCCTCCTTCTCGATGAAGGCCTGCTGGTTCGCGTACTGGCGCTTCGCGGCCTTGAGGCGCTCGCCGCGCAGAATGCGGGCCTGGCTGTAGGAGCCGGGGTAGTCGTAGAACTGCGCGTTCTCGATCTCCCAGGTCTCGTTCGTCACCCGGTCGAGGAAGCGGCGGTCGTGCGAGACCACGACGGCCGCGGCCTTGCTCTCGCGGAGGAAGTTCTCGACGAAGAGGATGCCGTCGATGTCGAGATGGTTCGTCGGCTCGTCGAGCAGCCAGAGGTCCGGTTCCTGCACGAGCAGGCGGGCGAAGGCCAGACGGCCCTTTTCGCCGCCGGAGAGCGAATGGACCTGCGAGTCCCGCAGCTCCTTGGGGAAGCCGATGCCCTCGAGGATGCGCTCCGCGCGGGTCTCGAGCTCCCAGCCGTTCCGGGCCTCGAAGCGGGTCTGGAGCTCGCCGAGGCGGGCGAGCAGCGCGTCCGTGTCGCCGCCCTTCTCGAGCTCGTGATGGATGTGGTGCATGCCCGTCTCGAGCTCGAGGAGCTCCGGATCCGCCGAGAGCATCGCCTCGCGGACGGTGACGCCCTCGGGGAACTTGGGATCCTGGTCGAGCGTGGAGATGCGCAGGTTGCGCTGGCGGGTGATGCGGCCGTCGTGGTCCTCGTCGGCGCCGAGCACGATGCGGAAGAGGCTGGTCTTGCCCGAGCCGTTCGCGCCGATGAGCCCGACCCGGCAGCCTTCGTTGAGCGTGAATTCCACGTCGTCGAAGAGCGTGCGGACGCCGTAGGTTTTGGACAATTTGGCGGCGGCGATGAGGCTCATGGGCCGCACAGGATACACGACGGCCGGGGAAAAGGGGAATGGAGAATGCGGGGGCGTCAGTAGTAGAACGAGAGCGTGCCGCCCCACTCTCCGCGGGGGTCCCGGTTGTCCTCGCCCACCAGCGCGCCCCAGAGTTCCAGCCGGAAGGGAAGTCGGCCGTTGATGAGCGGCCAGAGCATGAGGGCGAAGTCGAAGCGGAGGCCGGCCCCCGTGCTGGCCACGCCGTAATCGTCGTCCTTCGCCTGCTTGAAGCTCGTCCCCGCGTAGCCCGCGTCCCCGAAGACGAAGCCGCGGATGTCCTTCACGACGAGCCATTCGCCCAGGCCGATGAATTCGAAGGGCTGGAAGAGGATGTCCCGCCAGATCGGGAAGCGCAGTTCGAGCGAGACGGAGCCGCGTTCGGTGCCCTCCAGGCGTTCCGCGCCGCGCACGCCCTCCTTCAGCTTCAGAAGCTCGTCCTCGAGCACGCCGTCGTTCGTGGACAGGCGCTCCCAGGTCACGCGCGTCCAGACGATCCAGTCCTGCACGATGTCCTTCGAGCCCTCCAGGAATCCGTAGTACTCGTTCAGGTGGCGGTCGCCCCCGAAGCCCTCGCGGAAGAAGGTCGCCGAGCCCCCGAAGCTCACGCCCCAGGCGGGGTCCCAGTACTGGTAGCTGCGCTGGTTCCCGTACATGAAGGCCACCTGCGGACCCGAGTCGAAAACGTCGACGCTGTCGATCGGGTTGTCCTCGAAGAACTGCTCCCGTTCGCGGACCACCCATCCGGCGCCGACGATCAGCGTCTTCAGGATCGGGTAATCCACGAAGGCCATGCCCTTCAGTTCCAGGAGGTCCCCGAGGCGGCCGGCGGCGCCGAGGGCGCCGAAGGTCGGCCGGTATCGGGTGTTCGTCAGCAGGGCGCCTGAATCCCAGCTCTCCCGTCCCTGGTACGTCCCATAGGCGAAGAGACGGGTCTCCGCGTCGCGATCCCCGGCGAGCAGGTCGATGCCGGGGAACCAGAGGAGCCCGCTGCTGGGAATCGGGAACATCAGCCAGTCCACGCCCCAGACCCGCTTCTTCTCCTCGGGCTTTCCCTCGACCGGCGTCTTGCGGAACTGCCGGTACCAGTCCTTCCGCTCCTCGCCGTCGAACGCGGGCTCGTCCTGCGGCTCGGGTTTGACGCGGTAGAGGTCCTGGCCGCGCCCGGCGTAGTACGTGAAGAGCAGCGTGCCGTCCGTCGGATGCCACTGCGGATAGGAGACGCCGCCGCGGAATTTCGTGAGCCGCTTCGCCGCGCCCGTCGCCGGATCCACCTGGAAGGCGTCGTAGACGCCGCCCACGTCCGCGGAGAGCACGATCGACTTGCCGTCGGGCGACCACTGCGGATACTCCAGCAGGGACCAGGACTTCGTCACCGCGCCCCGGCCCTGGACGTGCAGCACCGTGCGGCCCTCGGTCTCCTTGATCCAGGCGAGTTCGCCCGCGGGGGACCAGGCGGGATGGAAGTCGCCCTCGGGGTCGTTCGTCAGCCGGTCGATCTGCCCCGACTCGAGGTCGTAGACGTAGAGGTCGCTCGTGCCGTGTTTCATCGCGGTGAACGCGAGGCGCTTTCCGTCGGGCGCCCAGGCGGGGTCGAAGACCTCGTCGAAGTCGAGCGCGATGGATTCCGAGCCGCCGTCCACGTCCACGAGCAGGATCAGGTCGCGGTTGGTGCGCCATTCGATGACGGCGATGCGCTTCCCGTCGGGCGACCAGGAGGGCGGGGAGACCAGGACGCTGCCGTCGAGGCTGCGGTTCCAGCCCAGCAGCGCGCGGCCGTCGACGTAGAGGTCCGGGACGACGTCCTTGTTGCCCACCCACGCGAGCTGTTTCCCGTCGGGGCTCCAGCGGCCCGCCATCGAGCGGCGCCGGTAGTACTCGCGGGTGTCCGTGAGGCGGTCCTGCGGGACCGTGCGGCCCTGCATCATCGGCGCCCAGCGCGTCATCTCGTGGTCGTAGAATTCCTTTTCGATCTGGAGGCGCTTCTTGCCGACGACGGCCTGCAGCGGGCGTTGCGAGGCGAGCTGGATGGCCTGCGCCTGGCGGTGGGCGAGCTTGCGTCCCGTGTCGGCCCCGTACTCGGCGTCGAGGAAGCGCCAGAAGTGGGAGCCCTGGTAGTAGATCGCCATGTAGTCGTGCGGGTTCAGGACGTCGGTCTCGAAGAGGTCCTTGAGATCGTAGAAGCCCTCGGAGGCCAGGTCCCGGACGTACTGGTCCTTCATCGAGTCGAAGGCGCCCGCCCAGTAGTCCGCCCCGCCCTCCCACCACCACGAGGGCGTGAGCGGCGCGCGCAGGGCGATCAGCCAGCTCGGCATCCGCATCGGGAAGAGCAGCTCGAACTGGCAGTGGTGCGCGAGCTCGTGCTTGATGAACCAGTAATTCCAGCGGTCGCTGGCCTGGCAGTGGATGAAGATGCGGTCGCGCAGCGGCTCGGCCAGGGCGAGCGCCCGGGCGCGGGCGTTGGGCCGGCAGAGTTTGCAGTCCCTCCGCTCGGGCTGCTCCGCGGGCCCGCGGGCGTCGCGGAGCCGCGCCTGCAGGGGCCGGACGTCGCCGAGAAAGCTGGACTGCTGCAGGTCGTGGAAGGAGCGGTAGAGGAAGACGTTCACCCGGCGGGGCTCCACGCCCATCGAGCCCTTGAGCTCCTCCCGGGCCCGCTCGAACCAGCCCGCGAACTCGCGCGCGCGCGTGAGCAGTTCGTCGGCGGGATAATAGACGTTGAAGTTCGTCGTGGTGAGCAGGCGCCAGTCCTTGGGCTCGTCGCGGACCTGGGCCTGGAGGAGCAGGGTGCCTGCAAGAAACGCCAGCATGAGGGGCGATTCTCCCTGAAAGCCCCTGCCTGGTGCAACTGAATCGCAGGCGTCCCCGCCGTCCGGCGAAATCTTCCGCCGCCCCGGCCGTAAGGATAGGAGTCCTGGGGGACGACATCTTCGTGCGGGTCACCGTGCTTCTGCTGGCGGTTCTGGCGCTCCCGGCATCCCTGCCGGCGCAGGACGAGGAATTCCCCCAGGTCCGCGCCGGCCGCATCCCCGCCGATTTCGTCCTCGACGGCCGTCTCGACGAGCGTGTCTACGACCAGGTCGACGCGATCCGCGCCTTCACGCTCGTCGAGCCGGAGGAGGGGGCTGCCCCGTCGGAGCAGACGGTGGTGCGCCTCCTCGCGGATGCGGGCGCCCTCGTCATCGCCGTGCGCTGCGAGGACTCCGACCCCTCCCGCCTGACGGCGCGCTCGGTGGAGCGGGATGCGAACCTCGGCGGGCAGGACCGGCTCCGCATCCTGCTGGATACGTACCGCGACGGCCGCAGCGGCTACGTCTTCAGCGTGAACCCGTTGGGGGCGCGCGTGGACGGGCTGGTGGCGCAGCGCGGCGAGAGCGTCGACCTCAGCTGGGACGGCATCTGGCAGGCCAAGACCAGCGTGGACGAGGGCGGCTGGAGCGTGGAGATCCGGATCCCGATCCAGACGCTCGGCTTTCGAAAGGGAGTGAAGACCTGGGGCTTCAACATCGAACGCCACATCCCCCGCAAGCTGGAACTGCAGCGCTGGTCCGGCGCCCGGCGGGACTACGCCCTCACGCAGGCGAACCGCGCGGGGTATCTGACGGACCTGCCGGACTTCGACCTGGGGCTCGGGCTCAGCGTGCGTCCGGCGGGCGTCGTCAAATACGGACGTCCGGACCCCGACTCGAGGACGGACGTCCGGCTCAAGGCGAGCCTGGACGTCTCCCAGCGGCTTGCGCCCGACCTGCTGCTCTCGCTGACGCTCAACACGGATTTCTCGGACACCGAGGTCGACACGCGCCGCAGCAACCTGACGCGCTTCCCGCTCTTCTTTCCGGAGAAGCGGAGTTTCTTCCTCGAAGGATCCGACCTCACCGAGTTCGGCCTCGGCCTCAATCAGGACGTGATCCCCTTCTACAGCCGGCGCATCGGCCTCGTCGACGGGATTCAGGTCCCGCTCGAGATCGGCGGCAAGCTCAACGGAAGGCTCGACGGCACCGGGATCTACGGGCTGGGCGTGCACACCGGGGAGGAGGAGCCCGGCATCCCGCAGGCGAACCAGGGGGTGCTGCGGGTCCGGCAGCACGTGCTCGAGAGCGGATCCGTGGGTATGATCGCGACGGCGGGGGACCCCCTCGGCCGGGACGGCGCGTGGACGGCGGGGGTGGACGCGGTGTTCCAGACCTCCTCCTTCCTGGGGGACCGGAATCTCTTGGCGGGGATCTGGGGGCTCATGACCGACCGCGAGGATCTCGACGGCGGCAGCCGCGGCGCGTTCGGCGGGAAGCTCGACTTTCCCAACGACAGCATCGATCTGGCGTTCACGTTCAAGCGGATCGGGGAGGACTTTGATCCCTCGCTCGGCTTCGTTCCGCGCGCCGGCGTCTGGCGCTACGACGCGGCCGTGGAGAAGCATTTCTATCCGGAGATCCCCGGGCTGCAGCGCCTGACCTGGTCGGTGCGCCCCACGCTCTTCACCGATCTGTCGGGACACTGGGAAAGCCACCGCACCCACGTCGATCTCCTGAGTTTCCGCCTCAAGAGCGGCGACGGCGCGGAAGTGCATCTGCAGTGGCAGGGGGAGCGGCTCGAGGAGGACTTCGAGATCTCCCCGGGGGTGTTCATCGGCGCCGGCGAGTACCAGTGGAAGCGCTATCACAGCGTCGTGGAGACGGCGGCCTACCGCCCGCTGAGCCTCTCGGGTTTTTACAACTGGGGGGAGTTCTACGACGGGACGCTGGACGAGGTCCAGCTCAGCCTCGCGCTCAACCCGCTGCCGCTCTTCACGCTCTCCGCGTCCTTCGAGCGCAACAGCGGGCATCTGGAAGGCGGGGACTTCAGGAACGATTTTTATATCGGCCGCCTGCGGGTGAACATCTCCCCGGACTTCAACCTGCTCACGCTGCTGCAGTACGACACGGAGAGCCGGAACCTGGGGTCCTTCTCGAGGCTGCGCTGGACGGTGACGCCGGAATCCGACGTCTTCCTGGTCTACACGTACAACTGGCTCCAGGACGGGGGCACGCTCTCCCCGCAGTCGTTCGAGTCCGCGCTCAAGATCCAGTACACCTTCCGCTTCTGAGCCGCTAAGATTTCCCCCATGAAGATCTTCCTCGCGCTGCCGCTCCTCTTCGCGCTGCTCCAGGCCGAGCCCTCGGACCAGCCGGCCGCGCGCAAGAAGGAGTACCCGTGGATGTCGACGGCCGTCTGGAACCGGATGCACGAATCCTTTCTGACGCGCGCGAAGGAGGGGAAGGTGGACCTGCTCTTCCTGGGCGATTCGATCACGCAGGGCTGGGGCGGCAATGCGGTCTGGCAGAAGCACTATGCGCCGCTCAACGCCGCGAACTTCGGCATCGGCGGCGACACGACCCAGAACGTGCTCTGGCGGATCGCGAACGGGGAGCTCGAGGGGATCGCGCCGAAGGCGGTGGTCCTGATGATCGGGACCAACAACTTCGGCCTGCACGGCGACGGGCCGGAGGCGGTCGTGCGGGGCAATGCGGCGATCCTGAAGGCCCTGCGCGGCGCGCTTCCGAAGGCGAAGATCCTGCTGCTGGGGCTCTTCCCCCGGGACGAGAAGCCCGGGACCGATTTCCGGAAGCGGATCGAGAAGGCGAACGCCGGGCTGGCGAAGCTCGCCGACGGGAAGAGCGTCGTCTTCATGGACCTCGGCGCGAAGTTCCTGCAGCCCGACGGCAGCCTCTCGAAGGAGATCATGCCGGACTTCCTGCACCTCTCGGAGAAGGGCTACCAGATCTGGGCGGACGCGATCGACGCGCCGCTCAAGGCCCTGATGAAGTGAGCTCCCGCGAGATCACGCCTTCGGAGCTCGCGGAGCGGCTACGCACCGGCCAGCCCACGCGCCTCGTCGACGTGCGGGAGGACTGGGAGCGCGGCATCGCCGTCATCTGCGGCGACGTGCACGTCCGCATGGACGAGATCCCGACCCGCGCGGAGCTGTTCCGCTCCGGGGCGGGGGAACTCGTCGTCGCCTACTGCCATGCGGGGGTGCGCTCGCTTATGGCCGCCTCGTTCCTCGAGAAGAACGGCGTGCCGGGCGTGCGTTCGCTCGCCGGCGGCATCGACGCCTGGACCTGCGAGATCGACCCGAAGCTGCCGCGTTATTGACGCCCGCGCGCGATCTCGATCTGCCGGAGCAGCGGGGCGAGGACTTCGCCTTCCCAGGCAGGGCGCCGGGCGCACTGCGGATGCGGCAGCGGGTCCTTCATCCAGCCCTTGAGCTTCAGGTAGGCCGCGGCGCTGTCCTTGTAGGCCGGGACGGGATCGCGGAACGCGACGGCCCCCAGCGCCTGCAGGGCGTCATTGAGCTCGAAGAAGCGCGCATCCGACGCCGCCCACCAGCGGTCGCGCAGCGCGAAGGCCTCGGGGTCGAAGGTCGAGATCCCCAGCAGGTAGTCGCTCCCGTACATGACCATGTCGATCGCCAGATCGTTGCCGGTGTAGACCTTGAAGTCCGGCCGCTCGCGGTCCCGGATCTCAAGGCGCCGCAGTTCCTCCTCGCGCGAGAGGGAGGAATGCTTTGCTCCCACCAGCTGCGGGATCCCGAGCAGGCGCTTGAACGTCTCCGCGTCGTAGATGCGGCCGAAGGGCGCGAACATGGTGCCGAGCTCGAAGGCCAGCGCCTGTCTGCACGGGGCGACGATCTTGCGGTAGGTCGCGACGACGTCGCCGCTCTTGAAGAGCTCGCTCTGGAAGAGGATCGGCGTCGCGCCGTGGTCGAGGATGGCCTTCACCGCCTTCTCGTAGCCGCGCAGCAGGTCCGCGTCCTCGCCGAAGGGGCAGGCTCCCGCGATGAACGGCGCCGTCCCCAGCTCCCTCCGCGCGAGAACCAGCACCTCGATGCGCTGCGCCGGGCTGAGCTGGGGGCCGAAGCCCGTGTCCATGTTCAGCGCCGGGGTGATGCCCGCCTTCGCCGTGCGGCGCAGGTGGGGGAGGAATTCGTCGTAGTCGGGACGTCCGTCGGACCGGAAGGGCAGCAGCACCGCCGAGCAGGCGTCGATGCGGCGTCCGGGTTTGATCCGGTCCAGGAAGCGCCTCACGGCTTCTTCTCCCGCTCCTTCCTGCGGATCTCCTGGAGAAGTTTGCCGTAGACGGGGTCGCGGGGCGCGCAGCCCGCGGCGTACTGGCCGAGCTCGTTGTTCTTCGCTCGCATCAGCGTCGTGCAATAGCTGACCGTGATGCAGGCCTTGTTCTTCTCCATCGTGCCGCCCGCCGCCAGATCCTTCGCCCAGTCGGGGTACGCGATCGCGCCGCGGCCCACCCCGACGAAGGTGATGCGCCCCGCCCGGAGGTTCGCCTCGCCCGCCTCGTGGGCGAAGTGCCGGAGATAACTGTAGCCGGTGCCGACGATGGGCAGATCCGGCAGCGCGCGCTGCACCTCCGCGGCGAGGCGGAAGTGTCGGTCCACGCCGACCAGCGCGGGCTCGGGCATCTCGTAGCCGTCGGGCGGCGGGGTGTCCGCGGGGCGTCCGAAATGCGGGTTCATGTAGGGACAGCCGAGGCTGACGTTGAGGAACTGCAGCCCCGCCTTCCGGAAGATCTTCAGCGCCTCGATGGGCTCGGCGAGGTCGGGTTCCAGCGGATTCTCCGGACGCGATCCGAAGGCGTTCAGGTACGGCTTCGGATGCGGGACCGGCTCGCCGATGCGCGTCTGCGGGTTCATCGTGTACGGCACCGCGTCGAAGAGGTTGATCCGGGTGGCGAGGATCAGGTCCGGGCCGCAGTCCTGCCGGAGCCGCTCCAGCAGCGTGCGCATGAAGCGCGTGCGGTTCTCGAGGCTGCCGCCGTATTTGCCGGGACGCGTCCGCGCGCCGAGCAGCTCGGAGAGCAGATAGCGGTGGCACTGCTTGATGTCCACGAAGTCGCAGCCCATGCGCCGCGCGAGCTTCGCCGCCTCGACGTAGCGGTCCTGCAGGCCGTCGAGCTGCCCGTCGGTGAGCACGGGGTGGTCCGCCGCGAGGGGGCGCCGCTCGGAACCGATCCGCGCGAAGGGGTCGATCACCGGGTCGTGCAGCAGGATCGAGGGCACGGGGTACGCGAAGCGGCCCGAGTGGGTGAGCTGGAGGCCGATGAGGAAGTCGTCCGCCCGGCCGCAGCTCTTGCGGTGCTCCTCGCGCGCGAACGCGATCAGGCGGGCCAGGGCGTCGTAGTTTTCCGGCGAGATCAGCAGCTGGCGCCGGTTGGCGCGGCCCTCGGGGACCACGGCGCAGGCCTCGCCCCAGAGCACCTTCGCGCCGCCGCGCGCGAAACGCCCCCAGCGGTGGTACGTGATCTCGTCCGGCGCTCCGTCGAGGGTCCCGTCGCAGCCCTCCATGGGATGGATGACCAGCCGGTTGCCCACCGTGCGGCCGCCGATCGTCGCGGGCTTGAGCGACTCGCGGATCTCCGGCTCCAGCGGGATCTCGAGCCCGAGCCTGGCGATCTCGCCCCGCAGCGACTCCCGGCTCGCGAAGAGCGGGTTGCCCTTGAGGAAAGCCCCGGTCATAGGACCGTCAGTATACTCACCGTTTCTCGACCGTGGTCTCGTATTTGACACCGGCGGGGACCGGCACCGGCTGTACGACCGTGGTCCCGGAGGCGCCCGCCGTCTTCGAGGCGCTGTCCACCGCGACGAAGGCGGTGAATTCGCACATCAGGCCGTGCTTGAGCGCGGTGCGGCGGATCTCGTCGACCAGTTCGCGGGAGTCCGCGCTTCCCGCCAGGCCCAGATGCAGGCTGGCGATCTTGTTCCGGGCCCAGACGGACGCGATCGCGGGGTTGGTCTCGCCGGGACGCTCCGGATCCACCGCGAGCGTGAACGTCAGCTCCCGGCCGCCGGCCTTGCCGCGCAACGTGAGCTCCGTCTTGCCGTGCCCCTTGAAGCGGCCGCTCAGGATCACGGGACGCCCGACGAAGAGGTCGGGCAGGGGGCTCGGATGCACCTCGGACACGCCCAGCGTGCCCCAGTCGATTTTCAGGTCGCTGAGCGCGGGCTTCTCGATGCGCTCATACAGCGTGTCGACCGCTTTTTCGCCGGACTCGTTCAGCGTCACGATCGTCGCGACGCCGCGGCCTTCGCGGCCCATGTGCTCGATGAGGTAGCGGTTGACGGAGGAGCCGATGCCGAAGCTGAAGATCCGGGCGGGGCCGAGCCGGCGGCGGATCTCGCCGAGGATCTCCTGGTCGTTGCCGATGTAGCCGTCCGTCACGAAGGACACGATCCTGAAGCGCCCCTCCGCATGCGGGAAGTCGAGCGCCGCCTTGATGCCCTCGATCATGTTCGTGCCGCCCTCGCTCTGGAGGCCGTCGACGAAGCGCACGCCCCTCGCCACGTTCTCGGGCGTCGCAGGCACGGGGTTCGGCCCCCAGGTCGACGCGCGGTCGGAGAAGCAGATCACCTGGAACGTGTCGTCGGGGCTGAGCCGGCGCAGGGCGCGGTTCATGACGCGCTTCGCCAGGGCGAGCGGTTCGCCGTGCATGGAGCCCGAGCAGTCGAGCACGAAGATCATTTCCCGGGGCGAGCGCGGGACCTCGCTCAGCTCCGCGGGCGGATGGACCAGCAGCGTGAAGTAGCCCTCCTCACCGTCGCGGTGCAGGGCGAGCGAGGGACGCACGCCGGCGCCGGCGACGGTGTAGCGCAGGACGAAGTCCTTGTTCGGAATACGGTCGTTGGGGTGCAGCGTCACGCGGGCCCGGTCGGGGGCGGGACGCTCGATGTCGACGACATGCGAGGGGCACTCGAGGCCGGCCAGGGGCGCGCCGGCCTCGATGTCGACCGAGAGGCTGACATCGTGGCGGCTGAGTTCCGTCGGCGCGAGGTATTGGACTTCCGTCTTCTGGCCGGACGCGCCGGTCTGGCCGTTCGCGACGGCGCCCACGCCGTCCTTGGAGCCGGGCGGGTTGTAACGCGGGCCCACGACCATCGGGACGTGGAACTCGAACGTGCCCTTCTGGTAGCGCAGGGAATGGAAATAGGTGATCGCGATGTCGATCTGCTTGCCCGGCTCGATGTTCGCGACGGCCTGCGTGAAGATGTTCGGGCGCTCCTGGGTCAGCAGCGAGGCCACATGGCCCTGGCGGCGCGCCTCGAGGTAGATCTGCTTCGCCTCCTCGCGCTCCCGGATGATGCCGCGGATGCGGCGTTCGCCGATGACCAAAACGAAGTCGCGGACGGCCGCGTCCTCGGGCATGGGAAAGACGTAGACGGCCTCGATCTTCGAGTCGTAGGGGTTGTGGTACTGCTGGGTCAGCGTGACCGAGGCCAGGTTGACCGTGAGGCGGCCCTTCACGTCCGTGTGCTTCAGCGGCAGCGGGACCTCGCGGTCCGCGACCTTCGTGCGCAGCTCGCCGCCGCGCGGAGCGACGACTCCGGGATGCGGAGCTTCGCCGCTTCGGGAGGGTGCATACCGCATCCGATGCCGGTCCCGGGGGTCCTGCTCCACCTCGGGGGCGAAGCGGCCCGCCTCGAAGCCCGGCCGTTCCATGACCAGGAGTTCTTCGGAGGCCGGCATCACCGTAGTGGGGGCCGGCACGGGCGCAGACCGTGCGGTCGGATTCTCCCGGAAAGGAGTGGAGCCTTCATCACCGCCCGCGCAGCTCCAGAGGCCGAGGACGAGCGCGACGAGCGAGAGGGACAGCGCGAACTTGCGAATCACTTTCCACCTCCTGCGCGGACGAGCGTCAGGCGCGCGTCCGCCAGCCTTTCTCCACCGGGCGCCGCCGCGGCCACGAGCCGGGCGCTGTAGTCGGGATTGCCTCGCACTTCGAAATGGATGCGCGCCACGCGCTGGCGTCCCACAGGGGCCTTCGGGTCCGTGGTAAAGGCCGCTACGATGATGCGCCCCTGCTGGAGCGCCGCGGGATCGTAGTAGGGCGCCGCCGCATACGCCGAGGCCTCGCCGCCCTCGACGCCGACGATCTTCGCGTGCTCCGCCGTGAGCTCCACCTGCCAGGCGGCGAGGGGGGCCGCGCTGTCGACGACGAGGTCCACGTACGTGAACGTGAGCGCCGCGTCCTGGGTGGGCGCCAGCAGGGCCAGGAGGAAGAGGGCGCGGATCAAGGTCCGCCTCCCAGGCGCACGACCTTGTGCGCCAGTTGTTCCGCGCGCTGGGGTTCGCTGCGCAGCGCGAGCAGGTAGGCGTCGACGATGTCCACGCGGCCGTTGCGGTCGAGGTCGTCCGGATTCGAGGGCCACCAGAAGGCGCCGGCGGCGATGAGCAGGGCGGCCGCCGCGGCCCAGCGGGGCCAGGTCGGACGCCGGAAGAGGCGGGCGCGCAGCGAGGAGGGCACCGCGATCGTCGGCGTCGTGAGGCGCGTCGCCCAGGCGGAGAGGCGTTCGACGCCCGCGCGGCACTCGGGGCAGGACGCGGCATGGGCGCGATCGGCGTCGGGGGCCTCCCCGGCGCGGACCGCGTCCAGTTCCAGCGCATCCAGATGTTTGTCGCTCATGCCGTCCTCTGAAGCGAATGAAGATCCTGAAAGGTTCATGCAATCGGCGGGGGATTCCGACGCAGAATGTCGAGGGCTCCGTGCAGGCGGGATTTCACCGTTCCGAGGGGGACTTCGAGCGCCGCGGCGATGGCGGCCAGATCGAGGCCGTCCACGAAGCGCAGCAAGACCACCTCCCGCTGGCCCTCGTTCAAGTCCTTGAGCAGCAATGGGATGTCTCCCGCATCCGGGGTCGAGGGTGCCGGAGGATTGAAGTCCAAGGCGAGCGGCCGCTTCTTGCGCGAGCCGAGGTCGATGGCGCGATGTTTGAGGATCGTGTAGAGGAGGGCCTTCAGCGACGTTCCCGGCTCGAGGCTTGTGCGGCGCCGCAGCAGATACGTGAAGGCGTCTTGAAGCAGGTCCAGGGCTTCGTCGCGGTCCCGCGTGAAGCGGAACGCCACGGACGCCGCCCAGGCGTGATGCCGGTCGTAGAGCGCCCCGAGCGCGGCGTCATTGCCGTCCCGGAACGCACGGATCAATTCCTCGTCGCTCCCGGCCCCCATTGGAGTGTTAGACGCTCGTCGGAACTCAAAGTGTGTGCTTAAATGGCGTCGCCATGAGCCAGGACCCGGTCTCCCTCGACGAAGCCGCCTCGAAAGGGGCGATGACGTGTTCGCGTTGCGGCGGTCCGAACGCCCACGTCCGCTTCGTCGGCGGCCATCAGCGTCTGATCTGCGCCCTCTGTGAAAAGCGGGGGCGCGCCTGGAACGTCGTGCTGGCGGGTCTCGTGATCGTCGCGCTCCTGCTGGGAGCGAAGCTGCTCTTCCGCGGCGGCGGCGGGGTTCCGCCGAACCTTCCCGAGAACGCCGCGCAGCCGGAGGCGTGGGTGAAGGAGACGGAAGATCTCATGAAGATGCGGAAGTTCCGGGAGGCGCGGGACCGCATCCAGCAGCTGCTCGAGGCGCTGCCCAAACATCCGCTGCTCAACATGATGCTCGGGCAGTGCCTGATGCGCCTGAAGGACGACGAGGGCGCGGTCGCGGCGTTCCAGGCGGTGATGGATAGCGACCCTCAGGCGCGCGGCATCGCCGCGGTGTATCAGGGGGTTTCGCTGCAGAATCTGGGGCGTGCCGCGGAGGCGCTGCCGCTGCTGGAAGCGTCCCAGTCCATGCCAGAGCTCGAGGACCTGCGGCGTTTCACGCTGACGGAGTGTTATCTGGATCTCGAGCGTTTCGAGGACGCGCTCAAGCTGCTCGCCGCGGATCCGGACGCGGCGAAGGGGGGGCGGCTCTGGGCGAAACACCGGGCGCTGTTCTACGCCGGGAAGCCGGAGGAGGCGCTCCAGCTGCTGGAGGGCCGGGATGATCTGGAGACGGCCTCCCTGCGGGCGATGCAGTTGCGGGAGCAGGGGGACTTTGACGCGGCGCGGGCGGCGCTGGCGGCGCAGGCCGGGAAGGTCCAGCCGGGCACGCCGCCCTGGTACCGGCTGAAGCGGGCGCAGCTCTCGCTGGCGCTGGAAGCCAACCGTCCCGGGGAGCTGGAGCAGGCGGCCGGCGAACTCGCCGACGATGCGGAGCCCCAGGCGCAGGGGGAGGGGCTCTACGGAAAGGCGCTGGCCCAGCTCCTGGCGGGGCGGGAGGAGGCCGCGCGCACCGCCGCCTGGAGATTCCTGGCGAAGTGTCCCAAGGACTATTCACCCCTGAGGCTGGAGCGCCTGGCGATGCGGCATCTGGCGGGGGAGCTGAAAGAGGCGGATCTCGAGGCCGAGGCGAAGCGGCTGTCGCGCTTCCACGCCAACGACCTGTATGCGTATCTCGCGCTGGCGACGAAGTCCCGGGCCTGGGCCGAGAAAGCGGCGGCGTCCACGCCGGGCCGCAACTATCCCTACCACCTCATCCAGCGCCTGCTGAAATAACCTGAGACCCAACAAAACAGACGGGCTGCTTTGTTGCCCGCAGGAGGCAACAAAGCAGC
>CAZUJF010000040.1:0-47079 GCA_964619955.1 uncultured Planctomycetales bacterium | reverse complement strand
GGCGGCGCAGCAGAGCAGCGTGAGCAGCATCATGTCTGTAAGTACAGCTGCGGGGGCCCAAAGGGTGAAGGCGTCGTGCTACACTGAGGGCCATGCGCATCGGCGTGATCGACGTCGGCAACACCCGCAGCAAGCGCGCGCTTTGGGACGGGAAGCGGCTGCGTCCCTGGGCCGGCGGCAGCGTCGACGTCTGGGTCGGCTGCCGCGTGGGGAAGGGTTCACTTCCCGCCGGGACGCTGCTCCTGGGCCGTGACTTTCCGGCCCTCGTGAAGAACGTCACCCGGCAGCCCGGCAAAGTCGGGACGGACCGCCTCGCGCAGGCTTCCGCGGCGTGGCGGCGGGTGCGGGGCGCCTGCGCGGTCGTCTCGCTGGGAACCGCGATCACGATCGACCGCGTCGATGCCCGCGGGCGCTTCACCGGCGGCCTCATCGCGCCCGGGCTCCGGCTCATGGCCCGCGCGCTGCATGAACATACCGCGCTGCTGCCCGAAGTCGACCCCGTGCGCCGCCGTTCGCCGCTGGGGCGCGACACGCGCGAGGCCCTCGAGTCGGGGATCAGCTTCGCCGCTTCGGGGCTCATCCGCGAGGCGCTGAGAGGCTTCAAGGGCCCGGTCCTCGGCACGGGTGGAGATGCGCCGCTGTTCCGGGACCTTTTCGACGCCGTCGTTCCCGGACTCGCCCTGGAAGGCGTGATCCACTCCTACCTATGCTCGCGGTCCTCCTGAGCCCGCCGGGCCGCGGCGCCCTCGCGATCCTCCACGTCGTCGGGGAGGGCGGCGCGGAACTCGTGGGCCGGCTTCTGGGGAAGGGCTTCGGCAAGGACCCGGTGTACGGCTGGCTTTGCCGGAACGGCGAGCGGCTGGATGAAGTCCTGGTCCGGCGCGTCGACGGCTTCAGCGCCGAGCCCACGGTGGAGATCAGCTGCCACGGCGGACCGGTCACGGTCGATCGGCTCCTGACGGCGTTCGAGGCCGAGGGGGTTCCGCGGGGCGATGCCGCGGCGCTGCTGGAGCGCGCGGTGGCCGCCCGCG
The DNA here is from genome assembly GCA_964619955.1 of uncultured Planctomycetales bacterium. GTDB lineage: Bacteria > Planctomycetota > MHYJ01 > MHYJ01 > JACPRB01 > JACQFK01. The sequence continues at coordinate 46,048 of CAZUJF010000040.1, read as the reverse complement.
CGATGGACCGGATCCAGGCCGAGGCGTGGACGCTGCTGCCCGGCGCGCGCACGGGGCGCGCCGCGCGTTTGCTGCAGGATCAGGCGGAAGGGGCCCTGTCGCGGGCCGTGGCGGCGGGCCAGACCGCTCCGCTCCTGGAGACCGCGCGGCTGGGCTGCGCGCTGGCGATCCCGCGGCGCCTGGCGCTGCTGGGGCTTCCCAACGCCGGCAAATCCACGCTCTTCAATGCGCTGCTGGATCAGGAGCGCGCCCTCGTGTCGCCGGAGGCGGGGACCACCCGCGATCCCGTCCGGGAGCCACTCGCGATCGACGGGATTCCCTTTGAGCTCGTCGATACCGCCGGGGTCGAGGCGCCCCGGGATGCGATCGGCGGGGAGGCGCTGCAGCGGACCCGCCGCGAAAGCGAGACCGCCGACCTCGTGATCTTCGTGGGCGACGCCTCCGTCTCCGATTCGCCGGAGGAGCGGGCGCTCTGGGAATCCCTGGCCGGGCGGCGGCTTCGGGTGGCGAACAAGATCGACGCGGGGGCGAGGGTTCCCGAGGGCGCGCTTGCGCTGTCCGCGCGGAGCGGAGCCGGGCTGGGGCAACTTCGTCAGGCGATCCTGCGGACCCTGGGGCTGGAGCGGGACCTGCCGGCAGGGGCGCCGGCGATCTTCACCGCGCGCCAGGAACGGCTGCTGAGGGCGGAAGATCTGGAGGGCTTGAGATTCGGCCCCCGTGAATGAAGCGGGCTCGCGGGGCGTTTATACTAATATCCTCATGACATCGAGCCCGCGCACGGTCCGGCTGATGACGTGGAACGTCCATCACTGCGTCGGCATGGACCGGCGTCACGATCCTGCGCGCATCGCCTCGCTGATCCGCGAGCATGATCCGGACATCGTCGCCCTGCAGGAGCTCGAGGCGAATCATCTCCGTTCCGGGCACGTGCATCAGCCGAGTTTCATCGCCGAGCGGCTGGGCATGGACTACGACTTTCACCCCCCGCGCATCCGGGGGGAGGCGGCCTTCGGCAACGCGGTCTTCACCCGGCTGCGCCTGAGGCACCGGCACAGCGGCCTGCTTCCCCGGCTGCGGCTCCCGCGCTTGCAGTGCCGGGGGGCGCTCTGGTCCGAGGTGGAGGTCGGGGGCCGGCGCTTGCAGGTCATCAACACGCATCTCGGGCTGCTGGGCCGGGAGCGGCTCCTGCAGGCGCGGGAATTGTGCGGTCCGCGCTGGCTGGAGCATCCCGACTGCCGCCTGGAGCCGAGCATCGTCTGCGGCGACTTCAATGCGACGCCGCGGTCCAAGGCGTACCGGATGCTGGCGGGGGCGTTGCGGGATGCGCAAAAGCTGGCGGGCAGCCCTCCCGCCCGGACCTGGCCCAGCGTGCTGCCCGTGCTGCGCTACGATCACGTTTTCGTGGGTCACGACATCCTGGTCCGGAAGCTGGAGGTGCTGGCCACCCGCGAGACCCGCAAAGCCTCCGATCATCTGCCGATCCTCATGGAGTTCGAAATCTCCGAAATTCCACGCATAGCGTAGTTATATCCCGTTGACGGTCAGACACTTAAATCAGACGGTCTGCTTTCGTGTTTTGTGTCACACCCGGGGGCTGCTGTGGCGTGGGATAGCAGTCGGATACTCTGGAGATAGGATGAACATGAAGCGCTGGATGGGTTGGGCCGTGATCCTGGGGGTCGCGGGGTCGGTCGCGGGGGCCCAGGACAACAAGCCGGGCCTCTTTCCGCCGGGCGAGGTCGATCAGCTGAAGGTCGACAAGGCCATCGAGGCGGGCATCAAGTTCCTCAAGGCCGGGAATGCGGGCTACCTGAAGATGAGCGACGGCAACCATCCGCATTCCACGTGCGAGCTGGTGCTTTACACCTACGCCAACAGCGGCGTGGCTGAAAACGACCCCGCGTTCAAGGAGCTCTTCGACGACATGATGAAGCGCCGGATGGAAGCCACGTACTGCGTGGCCCTCCAGGCGATGATCCTCGAGGAGGTCGAGCGGGTGAAGTACCAGCGCCGCATCCAGATGTGCGCGCAGTTCCTCGTCGACAACCAGAACAGCGAAGGGCAGTGGGGCTACGGATCGCCCTCGATCTTCGTCGAGGAGATCCCGACCGAATCGCCCCGCAAGGACGTGGCCTCCTCGGGCGGCGCGGGCAAGGTCCGCTCCTTCGACAAGCTCCCGCCCCCGGGCATGCGCCACAAGCCCACGGTGAAGAACAAGCTCAAGGTCGAGAAGAAGCGCGACGGCGACGGCCACGACAACTCCAACACGCAGTACGCCGCGCTGGGCCTGCGTGCCTGCCACGACGCGGGCATCATCCTCCCCACGGCGGTGATCGACAAGGCCATCGACTGGTGGCGCAAGACGCAGAAGACGGAGAAGGGCGAGATGATGGACGTCGTCGAAGGCGGCGTCTTCGGCCCCGAGGCCCCCAAGAAGGGCCAGACCATGGCGTCCGTGCTCAAGAAGGCGGAGCCCAACGGCTGGTGCTACGGGTCCCACGGCGACCACCCGGCCTACGGCTCGATGACGGCCGGCGCGGTCGGCGGCCTGGCGATCCTGAACTACATCAAGGACAACGACGAAGGCAAGAAGCGCTCGTGGAAGATGGACAAGGACATCCACGAGGGGCTGAACTGGCTGGCCAAGAACTTCTCGGTGACCTACAACCCCGGCTACCACGAGCATGCCAAGGCGGAGAACTCCCAGAGCGCGTACTACTACTACCTCTACGGCCTGGAGCGCGCGGGCATGCTCTACGGCACGGAGATCATGGGCGCCCACAAGTGGTATCCCGAGGGCGCGAAGGTGCTCATCGCCAACCAGAAGGCCGACGGTTCCTGGAACGGGGCGGTCGACACCTGCTTCGCGATCCTCTTCCTGAAGCGGGCGACGAAGTCCCTGGACGTCGCCACCGGCGGCGGCAAGTAGACGAGGGCGGTTGGAGCGGTCGTGGCGGAAAGTGAAAGCCGGCTCATCGCGGCGGCGCGGGGCGGGAGTCCGCAGTCCTTCGAGAAGGCGCTGCGGCCCCACCTGCCGATGCTCTTCGCGTACGCCCGGGCGATCTGCGGGGATTTTCACGCGGCGGAGGACGTGGTCCAGGAGACCGCGGAGATCGCGTACCGCAAGCTGGCCTACCTGATCCCCGAGGCGGATTTCGCTGGCTGGCTCAAGGCGATCGCGCGGCGCCAGGCGCTCTCGGCGCGGCGCAAACTCACCAAGACCACGCTCGTGGCGGACGAGATCCTCGAGCGCGTCTACCAGGATCCCGCGCCCTGCGCGGAGGGCCTGAAGGGCGAGGCGCTGGCGGAATGCATGGACCGGCTCGACGGCCGCGCGGCTGAGGCCGTCAAGGGCCACTACTTCGAGGGCTTGAAACTGTCGGAGCTGGCGGAGCGGATGGCGATGAGCCCGGCCGCCCTGCGGCAGCTGGTGCACCGGGTCCGCGTGCTGCTCCTCGACTGCGTGCGCCGCCGGCTGGGCGCGGAGGCGGGGTCGTGAGGACGCTCGGCTGCGACGACGCCCGGAGCCTCCTGTCGGACGCCCTCGCGGGCGAGATCGCCCGCCCGGACGCCAACCTGCTGGAAGCGCATCTACAGGACTGCGCCGCCTGCCGCGAACAGGCGCTGACGCTGGCCTGGCAGGATCGCGTGATTGCGGAACTCTCCGCCCAGAGCCGCATCGAAGCCACGCTGTCGCGTGTGCGCGCGCGCATCGCCGGACTGCCCCAGGAGGCGTTCGAGGAGCCGCGCCCCGAGCCCGTCTCGAAATTCCGCCGCCCCCTCTGGGCGGCCGCCGCGGCGGCGGCGCTCCTGCTGGCGTTCGCCGGAGCCTTCCTGCGGCGTCCCTCTCCGGCGCCCTCCGGGGGCCTGGTCGTGCGTCCGGCCGTCAAGGACGCGCCGAGGCCGCCGGCTCCCCCCGAACCCGTCATCGGCGGGCCGGTCGAGATCCGGCCCCTCCCGGACACGCTGGTCGAACTGCCGAAGGTCGAGGATCCGCGCGTGGAGGCGGTGAAGAAGACGCCCGCGGCGGCCGTCCCGGCTCCGGTCCCGCCGCCGAAGCTCGCCATCCAGCCGCCGGATCCTCCCGTGATCCCGGTTCCGGTGCCGGTGCCGGTGAAACCGGCCCCCAAGATCGTCGTGGAGGACGCGGTCGCCAAGCCCCGCACCCTCGACGAGGCGGTGCGCGCGGGCACGGCGTTCCTCCGCGCCCGGGCGGCGGGCCTGGCGAAGGATTCGAAGGCGGAGGAACTGCTGCTCTGGGCGATGCTGCACGGGGGCGTGCCGGAGACCGATCCGGAGTTCCAGCGCCTCCTGCGCCAGGTCCTGGAGAAGAAGCTCGACCGCACCTACAACGTCGCCCTGCAGGCGATGCTGCTCGAGGAGCTCGACCGCGTGAAGCACCAGGTGCGCCTGCTGCAGTGCGCGCAGTTCCTGGTGGACAACCAGTGCCTCAACGGCCAGTGGAGCTACGGGGCCCCCTCGCTCTTCGTGGAGGAGATCGCCGGCGGGCCCCTGGGGAAGGAGCTGGCGGGCGGGATGCGCAGGCCCGGCGTGCGGGACTTCGGCGCCGACCCGAAGGTGCAGCGCAAGCTGCCCGTGAAGAAACAGCGCGAGGGTCCCGCGTCCGGCGACAATTCGAACGCGCAGATGGCGGCGCTCGGGCTGAGGGCCTGCCACGAGGCGGGGATCGTCCTGCCCCGCGAAGTCCTGGATCTCGCGGTCCGCTGGTGGCGCGAGTCGCAGACGCGCACGGAGCCCGGCCGGACCGCCGAGGGCTGGTGTTACGGCAAACACGAGCACAAGCCCTACGGATCGATGACCGCGGGCGGCGTGGGCAGCCTGGTGATCTACGATTACCTGCTGGGGCGCGACTGGCGCCGCGACCGCGAGGTCGCCAGCGGCATGGCCTGGCTGGGAAAGAACTTCTCGGTGGACTACAACCCCGGGCCCTACGAACACGCGGGCTTCGCGGAGAACAGCCCGCACCAGCTCAACTACTACCTTTATGCGCTCGAGCGCGCGGCGATCCTGTACGGCACTCCCGAGATCGGCAAACACGAGTGGTTCGCCCAGATCGCCCCGGCGCTGCTGGCGCGTCAGCGGGCCGACGGCGCCTGGTCGTCCAAGGAGGGCGGGGGCGATCTCATCGAAACCTCCTTCGCCGTCCTCTTCCTGCGCCGGGCCACCCGCGCCCTGCCCGACGTCGCCACGCCCCGGAAATAGGCCCCTCCCAACCGCCTGCGGCGCTTCCAAGGCCCATGGATGATGCCGGGGGTGTAGTATTAACAGGGTCTCCGAAGGGGTGAGCGGGTTCCGGGAGGCCAGGATCGTTCCTGAAAGATGGGCACGAGGCGGACAACCCGGGTGAAGGTCGCGGCGGCGGACGCCGCGGTCTTGGGCGAGAGCGCGCTGCCGGACCAGGCGCAGATGCTGGTCCTCATGGACGCGCTCCCGGACGCCATTTACTTCAAGGACGCCTCCAGCCGCTTCCTCCGCGTCTCCCGCGCGCTCGCCGCCCGCCTGGGCCTGAAGGATCCCGCGGAGGCGGTCGGCCGCTCGGACGCCGACTTCTTCACGGCCGACTACGCCGCGCGGACCACCCGCGACGAGCAGGAGATCATGCGGAGCGGCCGTCCGATGGTCGACGTCGTGGAGCAGGGACTCTGGCCCGACGGCCGGGTGAGCTGGGTCTCCACCACCAAGATGCCGCTCCGGAACCCGGAGGGCCGCATCGTGGGCACCTTCGGGCTCTCGCGGGACATCAGCGCGCACAAGCAGGCCGAGGAGGCCCTGCGCAATTCGATGGCGCTCTACCACTCGCTGGTGCAGAACCTCCCCCAGAACATCTTCCGCAAGGATCTCGAGGGCCGCGTCACGTTCGCCAACCAGAAATACTGCCAGACGCTGGGGCGCCGGCTCGAGGACCTCCTGGGCAAGACCGACGAGGAGCTGTTCACCGCCGAGCTGGCGGCGAAGTACCGCGAGGACGACCGCCGGGTCGTCGAGAGCGGCCGGGTCTTCGAATGCGTCGAGGAGCACCTCACCCCCGCCCAGGACCTGCTCTACGTCCACGTCCTGAAGACCCCGGTCTACGACGCCAAGGGGGCCATCGTCGGCGTGCAGGGACTCTTCTGGGACGTGACCGAGCTGCACCGCGCGCAGCAGGCGCTCGAGCGCAGCGAGGAGCGCTACAAGCTCGCCGTGGAGGGGGCGAAGGACGGCCTCTGGGACTGGGATCTCAAGGCCCAGAGCGTGTACTACTCGCCCCGGCTCAAGGCGATGCTCGGCTTCGAGAATCACGAACTGGGGTCCTCCCCGGACGAATGGATGAAGCGGGTCCACCCCGAGGACCTGGTCGGCCTCAAGAACGAGTTCGACGCCCATGTCTCGGGCAAGACGGCCCACTTCGAATGCGAACACCGGGTCCTGCACAAGGACGGCGTCTACCGCTGGATGCTGGTCCGGGGCATCGGCGTCCGGGGACGGGGAGGCCGGGCGGTGCGCCTCGCCGGCTCGATGACGGACGTCACCGAGCGGCACCGCTTCGAGGAGAAACTCGCCCAGCAGGCGTTCACCGACGCCCTGACCGGGCTGCCCAACCGGGCGCTCTTCATGGACCGCCTCACGCAGGCCGTGACGCGCGCGAAGCGGCGCAAACGCTCCACCTACTGCGTCTTCTTCCTGGACGTCGACCGCTTCAAGGACGTGAACGACTCCCTCGGCCACCTGAAGGGCGACATGCTGCTGGCCGAGCTGGCGCGGCGGCTCGAGGTCTGCGTGCGCCCCGGGGACACGGTGGCCCGCCTCGGGGGCGACGAGTTCACGATCCTCCTGGACGACCTGCGGGACCCCTCCGACGCGATCCAGGTGGCGGACCGCATTCTCAAGGAGCTCAAGAAGCCCTTCGAGATCGAGGGTCAGGAGGTCTTCGCGACGGTGTCCATCGGCATCGCGCCCGGCCTGAACTACGTGAGCGGGGAGGATCTGCTGCGCGACGCCGACACGGCGATGTACCGCGCCAAGGAGCGGGGGCGCAGCTGCTACGAGGTCTTCGACGAGGCGATGCACTCCAAGGCCGTGAAGCGGCTGCAGCTCGAGACGGATCTGCGGAAGGCCCTCGACCGCGGCGAGTTCCGGGTCTACTACCAGCCGATCGTCTCGCTGGCGCTCGACACCCTGGTGGGTTTCGAGGCCCTGGTGCGCTGGCAGCATCCGCTGCGCGGCCTCGTGACGCCCGGCGAATTCCTGCCCCAGGCGGAGGAGACGGGCTTCATCGTGCCGATCGACCTCTGGGTGCTGCGCGAAGCCTGCCGGAAGACCCGGGAGTGGCAGCGCAAGTACCCGCACGCGGCGGAACTCCGGATCAACGTCAACCTCTCGACGAAGCATTTCTCGCAGCCCGGCCTCGTGGAGCGCATCGCGGAGGCGCTCTCGGCGGGGGGCCTGGACGGCTCGAGTCTGACGCTCGAGATCACCGAAAGCGCGATCATGGAGGAGACGCAGTCGCTGGACGAGCTGATGGCGAAGATCCGGGACCTGAAGGTCCAGCTCTACCTCGACGATTTCGGCACCGGCTATTCCTCCCTGGGCTACCTCAACCGCTTTCCGATCAACAGCCTCAAGATCCACCAGTCGTTCGTGGGCCAGCTGGGAAGCGAGGGCGGGCAGGGGCATCTGGTGCGGACGATCACGACCCTCGCCCGGAACATGGCGATGGGCGTCGTGGCGGAGGGCGTGGAAACCCTCGCCCAGCTGGACCTGCTGCGCGGGCTGCGCTGCGACCGGGTCCAGGGCTACTACTTCGCGAAGCCCCTGCCCGAGGCGCAGGCCGAGGAGCTCGTCGCCCGCGGCCCCGGGATGAAGGCCGTTGCGCCCTCCCGGGCGGTCTGATAAACTCCCGCTCCAATGGCGTGGACCCACCGCCACCTGCTGGGGACGAAGGACCTGTCCCGCGAGGAGATCCTGCTCGTCCTCGACACGGCGGCAGACCTGGCCCGTGCGAAGGGGGGCTCGAGCCCCTTGAAGGGCAGGCGTCTTTTCAATTTCTTCGTCGAACCCTCCACCCGCACCAAGACCTCCTTCGCGCTCGCGGCCCGCTCGCTCGGCGCGGAGGTCATCGACTTCAGCCCCTCCGCCTCCAGCCTGACCAAGGGCGAGAGCCTCAAGGACACGGCCCGGACCATCGAATCGATGGGCGTCACGTTCACGGTCATCCGCCACGGGGTCTCGGGCGCGCCGGCCTTCCTCTCGCGCCTCGTCGGCAGCGCCGTCATCAACGCGGGCGACGGGGCGAACGAGCACCCCACGCAGGCCCTGCTCGACCTGCTGACCATCCGCGAGCGCCTCGGCCGCGTGACGGGGCTCAGGGTCGCGCTCGTGGGGGACATCGCCCACAGCCGCGTGGCGCGGTCCAACCTCTGGGCGCTGACGAAGCTCGGCAACAAAGTCACGCTCGTCGGGCCGCCGACGCTGGTGCCGAAGGACCTGCCGGCGGCGCACGAGACGGATCTCGAGAAGGCGCTTGCGGAGAACGACGTCATCATGATGCTGCGGCTCCAGCTGGAGCGGCAGCAGGCGGGGCTCTTCCCCTCGAGCTCCGAATACGTGCAGCTCTTCGGACTCACGCGGGCGCGGCTGAAGCTGCTGAAGCCGGAGGCGATCATCATGCATCCCGGGCCCATGAACCGGGGGCTGGAGATCTGCGCCGAGGCGGCGGACCACGAGCGCTCGGTGATCCTCACCCAGGTGTCCAACGGCGTGTGGGTGCGCGCCGCGGTTCTCTCACTCCTTTCGCAGGTGCCGCGCTGATGCTGATTCGAAACGCGAAGTCCTGGGCCGACGGAAAACCGCTCGACGTCCTCCTTGAGGGCGGCGTGATCAAGAAGCTGGGGAAGCTGAAGGAGACCGCGTCCGAGACGCTCGACGCGAAGGGCCTCGTGCTCTGCCCCGGCCTCATCGACATGCACGTGCACTTCCGGGAGCCGGGCCGCGAGGACAAGGAGACGATCGCCTCCGGGTCGGCGGCGGCCATCGAGGGCGGCTTCACGACGGTCGCCGTCATGGCCAACTCGGGGCGGGTCTGCGACGACGCCGTCGGGGTGGTCTACGTGAAGGCGAAGTCCGCCGAGGCGGCCGGCGCGAACGTCCTGCCCGTCGGCGCGGTGACGAAGGGCCTCAAGGGCGAGGAGCTGGCGGAGCTCGGCAAGATGTCCGCCGCGGGCGCGGTGGCGTTCAGCGACGACGGCATGCCGATCACGAACTCGGAGCTCATGCGCCGGGCGCTGGAATATTCGAAGATGTTGGGTCGCCCGATCCTCGCGCACTGCGAGGACGCGACGCTGACGAAGGGCTTCGTGATGAACGAGGGCCCGGTCTCGGTGCGGCTGGGCCTGCGGGGCTATCCGAACGCGGCCGAGGCGGCGATGGCGGCGCGGGACTGTTATCTGGCCGCGCTGACGGGCGGCCACGTCCACATCTGCCACGTGAGCGCGCGGGAGACCGTCGAGGTCGTCCGCGCGGCGAAGGCGAAGGGGGTCCGGGTGACGGCGGAGGCCGCGCCGCACCACCTGCTGCTGACGGACGAGACGCTGGCGGACTACGAGTCGAAGTACAAGATGAACCCGCCGCTGCGCGCGGCGGAGGATGTGGACGCCGTGCTGAAGGGACTGGCGGACGGGACCATCGACGCGATCGCGAGCGACCACGCGCCGCACACGGTGGAGGAGAAGGAGCAGGAGCTCGCCTGCTGCCCCAACGGGGTCATCGGCCTCGAGACGACGCTCGGCGTGGTGCTCGGGTTGAAGAAGCTGCCCTTCAAGCGGGCGATCGAGGCGATGACGTCGGCGCCGGCGGGAATCCTGGGCTTGAAGGGCAAGGGCGTGCTGAAAGCGGGAGCGGATGCCGACCTTACGCTGATCGATCCGAAGGCGGAGTGGACGGTGGATCCCTCGCGCTTCAAGTCGATGGGCCGCTGCACGCCTTACGAGGGCATGAAGCTCAAGGGCCGGGCCGAGCACGTCATCGTCGGGGGCCGGCTGCTGCGCTGAGCGCGATGCTGCTGGTCGACGGCTACAACTTCCTGCACGCCTTCGCCCGGGGCCGGGCGACGGAGGCCGAGCGCGAACGGATGCTGCAGTTGCTGGAGGCCTGGTGCCGGGAGGGGGGCCGCCGGGCCCGGGTGGTCTTCGATCCGACGGGGGGCATGCGTCGCCGCGAAGAGCGCGGGTCGCTGGAGATCCGCGTGGTCGCCCAGGGCCGCACGGCCGACGAGGAACTGCTGGCGGCGATCGAGGCGAGCGGCGACCGGACCCAATACGTCCTCGTCTCCAACGACCGCGAAATCACCTCGGCCGCGAAACGGAAACACCTCCAGGTGATCGCCTGCGAGGACTTCGCGCGCACGCTCCAGCCCCCCGCGTCCCCCGCGTCCGCCGAGCCCGACAAGGGGTCGGGCGGCGTCCCGCCGGGCGAGGTGGACTACTGGATGAAGGAATTCGGGATCGAGGAGGGGAAGGAGTAGGCTCAGCGCACTTCGAGAATGAGCTCGACTTCCACCGCTGCGCCGAGGGGCAGGGAGGCCTGTCCTCCAGGAGGAAGGTGCAGTGAGCCGCTTCCGCTCAATCCCGCAGCGGGATCCGGCGGAGGGCGCCGTCGTCGCCGCCGAAGAGCAGTTCGCCCGAGGGCGGGAAGCCCACGAAGGTCACCCGCCGGGCCGAGACCTTCAGGATCTGCGGGGCCTTGCCCTCCTGGAGGCTCCAGAGCCGGATCGTGGAATCCATGCCGCCCGTCGCGAGCAGACCGCCGTCCGCTGACCAGGCCAGCGCCGTGAGATTGCCCTGGTGGCCCTTCAGGGTCTGCCTCAGGTCCCCGGAGTCGGCGTCCCAGACGCAGGCCGCGTCCGCCGAGCCCGCGGCGGCCACGCGTTTTCCGTCGGGACTCCAGGCGATCAAGCCGATGCGGCCGTTCACGCCCTCCAGCGGGCGCGGCGCGCCGCTGGGCAGGGCCCACAGATACACCTTTTTGTCCCAGCCGCCCGTGGCGAGCGTCCTGCCGTCCGGGCTCAGCGCCAGGCTCTGGATGCCCTTGCCCACGCTTTTCTCCGTGCGGATCACGACGCCGCTCGCGGCGTCCCACACGAAGAGCGTGCCGCCGCTCGTGCCCGCCGCCAGGAGCTTCCCGTCCGGCGAGTATCCGACGGCCGTGACGACGCCGTCCGTCACGGCCAGCGCGGCCTCCTCGGCTTTCCCCTCCAGCTTCCAGCGCGTGATTTTCTGGGAGCCCGCCAGCGCGAGGCGCCCGGCCGCGAACGCGAGCCGGTTGCCGTAGGGGCGGATCGGAAGCACCCAGAGCTCCTCGCGGGTAGTGCTGTCGAGGATGCGGACCTGGTCGGCATACACCGCGACGCGGGTCGAGCCCGGCTCGAGCGCGGCGTTCTGGATCCCGAAGCGGCCGGCATAGATCGTGCGCTGCGCATCCTCGCGGGCGAGGGCCAGCGATTGCTCCACCTCCGCCCGGCGCGCCCCGCCTTGGTGCGGCTTGGCGAGGAAGGCCTCCCAGCCGGCGACGGCCCGCTCGGTCCGCTGCTCGCGCGGCACGTTGCCCAGGTCGGAGTTGAGCTGTTGGAAGTCCGCTTCCGCCTGATGCTGCAGCAGCGCGGCGCCGGCCGCGGCGCGCCGCGCCCCGCCGCCGTGGGAGCGCCGGAGGAAGCCCTCGATCAGACGGACCGCGACGCCGGGATTCTCCTCCGCCGTCGCCTGGTCCGCCGCGCTCCGGGTCTTTTCCCAGTCGGCCTCCGCCCAGCGTGCGAGAATCCGGTCCGCCTCCGCCGCGCCGGCGGGGCCGCTGCGTCGCAGGGCGTCGCCGCCGCGCAGATCCTCGCCGCGCTGCAGGGCCCGCTCCGCCTGTGCGGAGAACTGCACGGCGGCTTTCAGCCGCGCCGCGGTCGCGGAGAACTCCGGCGGAGGGTTGTGGTCTCGGGAGGCCTGGAAACGCTCCGCCTCCCCGAGCGCCTCCGCGTACTTCATGTCCTTGACGAGGGCGTCGATGCGCTCGCGGGATCGGATCCAGGCCTCATCGACCGCGGGGGCTTCGGGGACGACGGGGACCGCCTGCACGGGCGCCGGCGGCTCCGGGGGGAAGAATTCCTCGATCGCGGGCATGGGTTCGGCGACGAACCAGACGATGAACGAGAGCGCGCCCCCCAGCATCAGCAAGGGGACCAGACAGCCGATGCAGCCCCGCGCCTTGGAGCGCGCCGGCCGCGGTATCGCGGCCTCGACGGCCTGTGCAAAGCGTTCCCGCTTGATTTCCAGGGGCTCTTCCGCCTGCCGGAAGACCGGGCGCGGCGGCGGGGGGAAGACCGGGGGCTCCTCCCGGGTCGCCACCGTGGCCACCGTCTGGACGAAATGCTTCCTCAGTGCCGCCAAAGCGGGATCTTCCGGGGGCGGTTCGGGAGGCGGGGGCGCCTCGACGCGAGGCGGCGGAGGCTGCACCTCGACGAGCGGAGCCGGAGGGGCGGGGGCCTCGACCGGCTTCGCCGCAAGATACCCCTCCAGCCGCGCGATCAGATCCTCGACCATCTGGATGCGCTCGACCGCTTCCGGCCGCGTCAGATGGACGACCAGGGCGTCCAGGTCCGGGGACCCGTCCCGGAGCAGCTCCTTGAAGAGCATCCCGAGCGAGTAGAGGTCTCCGCGCAGGTCGGGCGTCCGGCCCTGCCGGCGCTCCGGACTCCAGTAGGGCGTGCTCTCGAGGAAGAAGCCGAAGTCGCTCAGGCGGACCCGGCCGTCGGAGGCGACGAGGACGTTCTCGGGTTTCAGATTGCGATGCAGCGCGAGGCGGCCCCAGGCGGCGGCGAGGCCGCGGGCGGCCTGGAGGATGATCTCGGCGGCCTCGCGCGGGGGCTTGGACCCGAGGTCGCGCAGGTTGCGTCCCTCGAAGGCTTCCGAGACGAGGAAGCGCGCCTCCCCGTGGCGGCCGAAGGACTCGACGGCGAGGATCGAGGGATGTTTGAAGCCGGCGAGGCGGCGCGCGTCCGTCTCGAAACGGTCGAGCACGGCGGCCGGCAGGGTCGGGTGGAAGATCTTGAGGGTGACGGCCCGGCCCGAGGCGGTCTCCTTCGCGAGGTAGACCGTCCCCGAGGGCCCGCGTCCCAGGCGGCGCTCGATCGTGAAGGCGCCCCAGGCGCTTCCGGGTGCGACATCGCTCATCCGGGGGGCCATTCTATGCTCCCGACCGCCCGAACGTCGTGGCCCAAGTCTTGCATTTCTCTTTTCCCGGAACGCCCCGTGGGGCGGGTCCATGCCGGTCGAGCTTCGGTAATGTCGGATGTGCGACGTTTTTGTAAGGGTCCTGTGATGGGAATGCTCCCGGACGGAAGCAGCCGCAGGCCCTGGATTTGAGTTAGGCGAAGCCCATGAATCCCAAGATCAAGGTGCTCTGCATCGACGACGATCCGGACATCCAGGACTGGGTCCGGGTCCTGCTGTCCGCCAAGGGCTTCGAGATCACCGGGATCGACTCGGGAATTCTCGCCCTGCCCGAGGCCATCGCCGGCCGGCCGGACGTCATCCTCATGGACCAGCAACTTCCGGACGTCTCGGGGCTCGACCTCTGCTCCCAGCTCCAGGAGAACAAGGGGACGGAGCTCATCCCGGTCATCTTCATCTCCGCCAGCCAGGATGACGCGCTGCGTCGCATGGCGTTCCTGGCCGGGGCTGCGGCCTTCCTCGTCAAACCCCTGGATCCCGAGGAATTGATCGCCCGGATCGAGAGCTGCATCGAGATCCGCCGCCAGTGGCGGGACATCTCGAGCGGCACGGCCTCCGAGGTCCCGGGGGTGAAATCGGCGACCTCGATCAAGAGTCGCTGGGACTCCGGCCTGCGGCCCGCCGCCTTCGCGCAGTTCAAGGAGGACCTGGCCGTCCGGCTCCAGCTGCCGCCCGAAGGGCGCATGAAGCTGGCGCACGCCACCAGCGCCGATCTGTACGCGTCCGTGGGCGCGATCGGCCTGAAGCCGCGGGCCCTCGCCCAGGCGGTGGCCCTGTTCCTCAAGCTTCCGTTCATGGAAAGCCTGGAGTCGGTGCGGCTCAGGCTCGGCGTGCTCCCCACGCCGTTCTGCCGGACCAACCGGGTGCTTCCCGTGGGGGACCCCAAGGAGGGGCCGGCGTTCGTCCTCTCGAACCCCTTCCACATGGTCGTCCAGGACGCGATCAGCCGCAGCCTCTCGGGGGCCGAGCTGCCCCGGCTCAGCCTCGCGGAACCCGCGGCGATCGAGGAGATGCTGTCCTCGAAGCCCGCCGAGAAGGTCCGGAAGAAGGCGGAGATGGCCAGTCTTCAGGCCCAGCTTGAGGAGGAGTATCAGGCGCCGGCGCCCGTGATCCAGACCGTCGATTCCGGCAGCGAGAAGTCCGCCCCGATCATCCAGCTCGTGGACAGCCTCATCGACGCCGCGTACGCCCGGGGGGCGTCGGACATCCACATCGAACCCTCCGAGGAGGACGTGGCCGTCCGCTACCGGATCGACGGCGACCTGCAGACCGTGCACCGCCTGAAACCGGCGCGCCTGATCCAGCCGCTCGTGGCGCGCATCAAGATCATGAGCGATCTCGACATCTCCGAGCGGCGTCTCCCGCAGGACGGCCGGATCAAGTACAAGTCGAAGGGGGCCGCGGGGAAGGACTTCGACCTGCGCGTCGCGATCATGCCGGTGAACTACGGCGAGAAGTGCGTGATGCGCATCCTGGACAAGAACAAGGCGGTGCTGCCTCTGGCGAGCCTGGGGTTCTCGCCCCGGAACCTCGACGTGTACCGGGAGCGCATCTCGGCCCCGTACGGCATGGTGCTTCATGTCGGCCCGACGGGGTCGGGGAAGTCCATGAGCCTCTATGCGGCGCTCAACGAGATCAAGTCCGACAGCCTGAACATCCAGACCGCCGAGGATCCCATCGAATACACGCTCCCGGGGATCAGCCAGAGCCAGATGCACGCGGACATCGGGTTGACCTTCCAGAAGGCGCTCCGGACCTTCCTCCGTCTCGACCCCGACATCATCCTGGTCGGCGAGATCCGCGACCAGGAGACGGCGAAGATCGCCGTGGAGGCCTCGCTGACGGGGCATCTGGTGCTCTCGACGCTGCACACCAACGACGCGGCGACGACCATTCAAAGACTGGTCGAAATGGGGGTCGAGCCCTATCTCGTCAGTTCATCGCTGCTGGTGGTCTGCGCCCAGCGCCTGGTCCGCCGGCTCTGCGCCTCGTGCCGGATCCCCTACCGTCCGGACGCCCTTCAGGCGCGCTTCGTGGGGATGCCGGAAGGGGTGAACACCCCGCTGTACCGGGCCGGGAAGTGCGCCAAGTGCAACGGGACCGGCTACAAGGGCCGGACGGGGGTGCATGAACTGCTCGCTCCGAATGACGCCTTCCGGGTGGCCGTGAACAAGAAGGGCATCACCGCCGAGGAACTCAAGCAGATGGCCGTCCGCGACTGCGGCATGACCACCCTGTTCTGGGATGCGATGGAAAAAGTCCGGGACGGGATGACGTCCGTGGAGGACGTCCTCATGAACGTTCGGCCGGACGATTTCGATTCGCGTCCGCAATGGCTGCGCGAAAAAATGCCCTCCGGCGCCGCATCTCCTTGAGGGCCGGGAATCCGGGGGTTTCTGGAAACCGGTTTCGAAAAGGCACGCGCCCCCTCGATTCAAGTCACCCAGCCGCTGAGTTCGCCGGCCTTCGTGTGGACCGGACCCACGAGGCCCAGGAGGGCGTCGTCCAGCTGGTGATACGAGCGCAGCTCCGGCGCCAGCCCGCCGAGGGCCCGCCGGTTTCCCTCCGCGTCCCCCGGGACCAGGGGCAGATCCGCCATGACGACGGCCGCGTTTACCAGGAGGGCGACGGGGCCCGGGTCCGGAAGCGCCTTCAGAGCCGCCGGATCGGCATGGTGCCAGGCCACCGCCTGCGTGATCGGGGTCGGGAAGGACCAGCTTTCGCAGAGGTAGGCCCCCAGGTCCGCATGGCTCTGGCCGTAGACTTCCTGCTCGGCCTCCTCACGGCGCCGCCCCGACTGGACGGCGGCGTCCACCTTCGCCACGGAATCCGGGAAGAACTGCCGGAGCAGCGTTTCTCCCACGTTGTGGACGAGACCCGCGATGAAGGCGTCCTCGGCGATCGCGGGCCTTCCCGTCGCCTTCGCCAGCGCCTGGGCCCATTGGGCGGTCAGCACGCTGTGCATCCAGAGCCGCCGCATCGCGGACCGGTCCTGCCCCTTGAAACGGTCCACCATCACGCTCGCCAGCGCCACGTTTCTCAACCCCTTGATGCCGATGCGTCCGATGGCGTCCCGGACGCGGCTGAGCTTGGATACGGCGCCCAGGGCGGCGGAGTTGACGAACCGCAGGAGTTGGGCGGCCATGGCGGGATCGGCGGAGACGGCTTTGTCCAGTTCGGGGACTTCCACGTCGGGTTTGTCCGTGAGGACGAGGATCTTTTGGACCACCGCCGGCATGGCCCCCAGATCCTTCACCCGCTTCAGGGCGGTCCGGATCTCTTCCCGGACTCCCGTGACCGGGCTTTCGGGCGGGGGCTCCGGGCGCGCCCCTGCGAGCCCCCTTTTCTGCCGCTCCGCCAGGAAGTTGCCCAGGTCGTTCATCAAAGCCGCCAGCCGGCCGTCTTCGATCATCCGGGTGATGACGAAACATTCCATGAAGAGGTCGGAAGGGTTCTTCTGGAGCCCGAGCAGGCGCCGGACCTGGGGCTCCTGCAGCTTTCCGGCGCCGATCGCGGTTTCGCCGAAGCGGAGGCCCTGTTCGCTCTGGAGCGCGAGCACCGCGTGCACGTCCTTCAAGGAGAGCATGCGCTTGAGGACCGCCAGCTGCCCGATCCTGCGGTCCATGATCGAGAATAGATGGGTCACCGAATGGAGCTGCTCGGGGGTGACGACCCGGCGCTCGACGAGGAAATCGGAGAGCGTCCGTTGCCAGGCGGGAGGGCTGCTTTCCATGACTATGGCTTCAGTATATCCCTGACGGGATCGGCACGCGGGGCTTTCGTCGCCAGGATGAGCGGGGCGGGGCCCGGCCCCTCGCGCAGGCGGATGTCGGTGAAGCCCGCCTCGCCCAGCCAGGCCGCCATTTCGTTGAACGTGAACGTGTCGCCGGCGTCGGTGTTCACGAGCATCGTGACCGCGAAGGTCAGGGCGTGCCTCGGGCCGCAGCGGTCCTCGTCCGCCACGAACTCGGCGATCACGACCGTCCCCCCGGGCGCGAGGGCGGCGAAGGTCTTCTCCAGCAGCCGGCGGCTGCGGACTTCGCCTTCGCTGTGCAGGATGTGGCCGAGCACCGCGATCCGGTGGCCCCCGCCGAAGTCCGCCTCCAGCAGGTCGCCCTCGACGAAGCGGAAGCGCTCCGCGACCCCGTGCGCCGCGGCCAGGCGCCGGGTCACGGGCAGGACCGCGGGCCAGTCGACCGCCGTCACCCGGACCTGCGGCGAGGCCTCGGCGAGCGCGATGCCCCAGACTCCGGATCCCGCGGCCAGGTCCAGCACGGACACGGGCGTCGTCGTCCCGCGCACGCCCAGCTTCTCCGCCAGCACTTGGGCGGTGGGGTAGCTCATCGGGAAGATGTCCTCGACGAACTCCCGGAAGAACGCGCCCCCGTCCGCCTCCGCGTTGACCGCCTGCGACGGCTTGCCGCTGCGCACGACCTCGGTCAGCTGCATCCAGCGCGGCAGCAGATGCCGGCTGACGTGTTTGCACAGGTACCCCTGGAAGTCGGGGCTGCTCGTGACGAGGTAGGCCGCGCTCTCGCCGGTCAGCGCGAAGCGATCCATCGAGAACTCGAGGAGCTTCAGCCCGACGAGCGCGTGGAGCAGCGCCCGCATGCCGCGCGGGGAGCTCTGCGTCCGCGCGGCGGCTTCCTCCAGCGTCAGCGGCCCTCCGGCCAGCGTGTCGAAGACCCCCAGACGGACCGCGGCCTCCAGGATCAGCGCCGGCTCGTAGCCGGAGGCCAGGTCCAGGATGCGCCGCGGACCCGGGATCTCCGTCATCGGAAGGTCCAGCCGTCCAGCAGACGCGGCGCGGCGGGCTCGATGCGGAGCGGCAGGTCGAGCGGGGACAGGAGGCCGCAGGACGCCAGCCGCTCCAGCAGCGGCGAGCGGCCTTCCCAGGCCGGCATGCCGGCCAGCGCCCGGGCCAGCGGAGCGGTGAGGCCCGGCACCCGGATCGCCGTTCCCCCCGGCAGGAGCAGGACGCCGGGTTCCCCGCCGGGGCTGGTGGGGATCTGCGTCCAGAGCCGGCCCTTGCGCGGACGCGCCAGCCCCCGCGGTTTCCCGGGCGCCAGATTCCAGGGAGGCGGCGCTCCGGGCCGCGCCAGCGCGCGGCTCCAGGTCATCGACACCGCGTGCGAGCGCCCGTGGCAGAGCACCCGATGCGGCGTCCGGGGGGGCATGGTGAAGAGGCTGCCGGGCTCGAGCTCCAAGGTCCGCCAGCCGGGGCTTTTCCCCAACTGCGAGATCTTCATGTCCTTGGCGCTGCCCCGCGGCGCGGGCGGACCGACCGTCACCGTCCGCCGGCCCTCGAGTTGCAGCCAGACCGAATCCACTTCGCCGTCGTGGTGCAGGCCCATGCCCTCGCGGCCCCGCCCCTCGACCAGGAAGAGATAGGAGGTTTGATCGCGTCTCGGACCGAGCCACTCCGCGGTCAGCGCGGCCATGAGGCGGGAGAGACGCGGGAGCACCTGGTGGATCTCCGGCAGATAGATCGTGCCCCCGTCCCGCAGCGCCCCCGCGAGCCGTTCCGCCTTGCCGCTGCGGTCGTAGCGGCGCGCCCGCACGATCTGGAACGGGATCCCCGAGCGCGCCATCTCCAGGCAGTCCGCGAACGACGGCACGATGCGGCGCCAGCTTCCGTCGCGGGGAGGAAACACCCGGGCCCGGCCTCCCAGGCGGGGCGGGCGGGCGGACCAGGTCGAGAGGGGGGAGATCGCCCGCGGCATCAGCGTCCCGCTTCGGCGACGAGCGCCTTGAAAAGGGCCCGCTGGCGGGCTTCGTCCAGCAGGCGCTCGGGATGCCACTGGACCCCGATCAGGAAGCGGTATTCCGGCGCCTCGACGCCTTCGATCACGCCGTCCGTGCTGCGCGCGCTGACCACCAGGCCCTTCGCCACGTCGCGGATCGCCTGGTGATGGTAGGAGTTCACCGTCGGACGGCTCGACCCCAGGATGTCGCGGGTCCGTGTGTCCCCGACGAGTTCCACCGCGTGGGAGACCCCGCCCGAGTGGCGCTTCACGTCCGGGCGGTCGTAGAGGTGCTGGTCGAGGCTGCCGCCCAGCGCCACGTTGAGCTCCTGGTGCGCGCAGCAGATGCAGAGCGCGGGCAGGTCGCGCCGCAGCGCCTCCTTGAGGATGTGGAAATCGCTGGTTTCGCGATCCGGATGCATGAGCTCCGCCTTCGGATGCTTCGCCTCGCCCCAGCGCGCGGGATTCACGTCGGGCCCCCCCGTCAGCACGAGGCCGTCCAGGCGGGACAGGAATGCCTTCGCCTCCGCCGCCGTGGCGAAGAAGGGCAGCAGGACCGGGATGCCGCCGGCCAGCTCGACGCCGCGGATGTAGTTCCGATCGAGTTTGAAGTAGCTGTCCGCGCCGTCCGTGACCAGCTTCCCGTTGATGCCGATGAGCGGGCGCTTCACGGGGTGCTCCGGGTGATCTCGAGGATTTCGTCGTCCCGGAGCAGGCGGTCCGAGTTCTTCGCCTTGTCGAGGATCGCGGCGACGCGCCGCTCCCCGGCCTCGTGCCCGCGGCTCCGCAGCCAGCCGACGACGTTGGAGTGGCCGCTGAGCGGGCCGATCGCGATCTTCTGCTCGAGGCCGAAGTCCGAGGCGGGCACGCCCGAGTAGACCCGGTCGGCGAGCCGGCGGTCGCCCTTGTCCATCGCCTTGAGGATCGCGGCGGCGTGCACGCCGGTCGCGGTCTCGAACGCGTCCCGGCCGACCACCGGGTAGCCGTGCGGGATCGGGACGCCCGAGATGCGGGACGCCGTTTCGCCGTAGACCGCGAGCGCGCGCAGGTCGAGGTCGATCCAGCCCATGAGCTTCAGGTTCACGAGCAGCTGGTCCATCGGGGTGTTGCCGACGCGTTCGCCGATGCCGAGGGCGGTGCCGTGGACGCGGTCCGCGCCCGCCTCCAGCGCGGCGATGGAGTTCCAGACGCCGAGGCCGCGGTCCATGTGCCCGTGGAAGTCGATGCGGATCCGTCCCAGGCCGCGGCCGTCGAGCAGGGCGCGGGTCCAGCGGACGAGGGCCGCGACGCCGTGGGGCGTGGCGTGGCCGCAGGTGTCGCAGAGGCAGAGGCGCGAGGCGCCGCCCTCGACGGCGGTGAGGAAGAGGCGTTCGAGGTCCGCGGGTTTGGCGCGGGTGGTGTCCTCGGTGACGTACATGACGTCGATCTGCTGGCGCTTCGCGAAGGCGAGGGCGGTGCGGGTGTGCTGCAGGAGGGTGTCGAGGGTCCACCCCTCGACGTACTGGCGGAGCGGGGAGGAGCCGATGAACATCGCGGCCTGCACGGGGCGGCCGCAGGCCTGGGCGATGTCGGCGATGGGCTGCAGGTCGGCCTCGAGGCTGCGGGCCGCGCAGTTGGGGGCGATGCGGAGCTTTTCGCGCGTCAGGGCGAGGGCGACGGCGAGCGTCTCCTCCTTCATGCGGCCGCCCGCGCCGGGCAGGCCGATGTCGGCCGTGTCGAGGCCCATCGCGTCCATGAGGCGGAGCAGTTCGAGTTTCTGGTCGACGCCGGGCTGGGTGACGCTGGGGGACTGCAGACCGTCGCGCAGGGTCTCGTCGTCGAATTCGATGCGCCGGGCGGGGCGGACGGGCGCCTGGCCGGCGAGGTTCCAGTCGTGGATGAGCTCGCTCATCGGGGGAGCGTGCCCGCCAGGCCCTGCAGGGCCTTGTCGACGTCCTCGAGGAGCGCCTTCGCCTCGGGTTTCTGGTCCGCGACGGCGTTGAAGAACGCGGCCCCGCGGGTCTGGATGCCCTGGACCAGGTCGTGGCGGTCCGGGGGCAGGGAAATGTCCAGGATCTGCATGCGTTCGATGAAGAGCCGTCGGCGGGGCCGGACTTGTTCGGCTTCCTTGTCGAGCGTTTCGCGAAGCAGGTCCTGGAGGGTGCGGATCAGGGCGGCGATCAGGTGGGGTTCGTTGAGGCGGGGGGCGGCGAGCTCCCCGACGCGTTGCTGCACGCTGTTGTGGAGGCGCTCGACGCCCGTGACGACGTTGCCGTGCTGCCCCTGTTTGGCGCAGGTGGCGGCGGCGTGGAAGGTGTGGATGAGGTCCTCGAGGCCGCTGTCCGCGATCAAGGCGATGCCGAGCACGCGGTACTCGGGGTTGTGCTGCGGCAGGGCGCGTTTCTGGATCTCCGTGGCGCGTTTGCGCCACTCCTTGATCAGCGGGTCCCAGGCGGCGGCGTTCGGCCGGGGCGTGGACGCGGACTTGGCCTGCAGCTCCTCGCCGAGCGCGGCCACGGCGCGCAGTTCGCCGGCCAGCTGTTCGGAGAAGAATTTTCGGTCCTGCTGGGCGTCCAGCTCCGTGCCGATGCGGAGGGGGGTGACGACCTTGTGGGGTTCCGTGCCCGCGGCGCCCGCAGCCTGGACATTGGGATCGTAGACGGTCTGGAGGATCCAGGGCCCGGCGAGGTTCTTGGTCTTGAAGAGCTGGAAGTCGTGGGCGAAGAGACCGTTGCGCACGGTGACGCGGGCGACGTCCAGCTGGGTTCCGGGATCGAGGATGCTGAAATAGAGATAGAGGTACAGCTCGGAGCCGTTGGGGACGTCGGCTTTTCCTTCGACGGCGAAGCGCGGGGGGCGTCCGTCGGCGGCGGGGACGTCCTTGATCGTGACTTCGATTTTGGGGCCGGCCTGGGCGCCTTCGATGACGAACGCGAAGAAGAGCGTGGGGAGCAGCATGAACATCCTTCTTTCCTGACCCGCGCCTCCATCCTACCCCGCCGCCCGTCACAGTTCCAGACCGTCTGGAACTGTGACATTCCGGTAACGATTGGGGAGGGGTGGACGTCAGAGCTGCGCATATAGTCCTCCCGGCCCCGGAAGCGGGGTGTTATATTCGGGGGGAACGGCAGGAGGCAGGATTATGGCCATCGGCGGCGACCCTCTGGAGTTCGTGTACCTCGTCTGTCTCTGCCTCGGCTTCGGATTCGCCCTCATCTCCGGCCTGATGGGCGGCGTGTTCAGCGGCGGCGCGGAGGCCCATGTGGACATGGGCGGCGTGCATGTCGACGGCCTGTCCGGGCCCGCCGAAGGGCCCCTGCACTTTCCGCTGCTTTCGCCCGTGACCCTCGCGATGTTCATCGCCACGTTCGGCGGGATCGGCTTCCTGCTCAAGCGTCTCACGCCCCTGCCGCCCATGGTGCAGGTCCCCGTGGCCGCCCTGTCCGGCATCCTCGTCGGCGGCGGCGCGGCCTGGTTCTTCTACACGATCATGCGCGCCATGGAGTCCACCAGCCACAGCCGCGGGGACGAGGCGGTCGGCGGCGACGCGGAAGTCACCGTCCCCATCCCCGACGACGGCCTCGGGGAGATCGCCTTCACCGCCCGCGGCAGCCGGCAGAACTGCCAGGCCCAGACGGTCGACGGAAAGGCGCTGCCCGCCCACACCGCGGTCAAGATCGTCAAACTCGTCGGTTCCACCTATCACGTCCAGAAAATCTAGGCTGAATCTTTTTCGAGAGGAAGAAGCGCAGATGGAAACCCTAGCCCTGCTGGCCCGCGCCGAAGGCGGCTTCGGCCTCATCGCCCTCGTCGTCGGCGCCCTGCTCTTCATGCTGTTCATCTTCGTGGCCCTCTACGTCAGCCGCTATACGAAGGTCGGCCCCAACGAGGTCCTCATCGTCTTCGGACGCCAGCACCGCATCACCGACGCCCAGGGCCGCGAGAAGATGGTCGGCTTCCGCCTGCAGAAGGGCGGCGGCACGTTCGTCATTCCCGTGCTCGAAAAGGCCGAAACCCTCTCCCTCGAGCTCATGACGATCGACGTCAAGACGCCGTCCGTCTATTCGATCACCGGCGTTCCCGTGAAGGTCGACGGCGTCGCGCAGATCAAGGTCCGCGGCGAGGACGTCGCCATCCGCACCGCGGCGGAGCAGTTCCTCTCCAAGACCCCGACCGAGATCATGCAGATCGCCCACCAGACCCTGGAGGGCCACCTGCGCGCGATCATCGGCCGCATGACGGTCGAGGAGCTCTTCAAGGACCGCGACAAGTTCGCCCAGAACGTCCAGAGCGAATCGGCCACCGACTTCGCCAACATGGGCCTCCAGATCATCTCGTTCACGATCAAGGAGGTCACCGACGAGCAGGGCTACCTCGACTCGCTCGGCAAGCCGCAGATCGCCGAGGTGAAAAAGAACGCCATCGTCGGCCAGGCGAACGCCGACCGCGAGGCGACCATCCGCAGTTCGGAGGCCCACCAGGCCGCCCAGCAGGCGCGCTACATGGCCGAGACCCAGGTCGCCAAGTCGCAGCGCGACTACGAGATGCAGCGCGCGGACTACCAGGCCGCCATCAACGAGAAGAAGGCGCAGTCGGACCTCGCCTACGACCTGCAGAAGTTCAAGTCGCAGCAGGCGGTCAAGGTCGAGGAGATGAAGGTCCAGGACATCGAAAAAGAGCGGCAGATCGAGATCAAGCAGAAGGAGCTGATGGCGTCGGTGCAGCGCCCGGCCGAGGCCGAGCGCTTCCGCATCCAGCAGATCGCCGAGGCCCAGAAGTTCCAGACCATCGCGGAGGCCGAGGCGCGCGCCACGGCCGCCCAGAGCATCGGCCGCGGCGAGGCCGAAGCCGTCAAGTCCAAGGGCCTGGCGGAAGCCGAGGCCGTGCGGGCCAAGGGTCTCGCCGAGGCCGAGGTCATCCTCGCCAAGGGCCAGGCCGAGGCCGAATCGATGCGCAAGAAGGCCGAGGCGTGGCGCACGTACAACGAGGCCGCCATCGCCCAGATGTTCATCGAGCGGCTGCCCGAGCTCGCCCGCGCGATCGCGGAGCCCCTCGCCAAGACCGACCGCATCACCATCGTCTCGACCGGCGGGGACAACACCGGCGCGTCGAAGATCACGAGGGACATCGTCGACATCATCGGCCAGCTGCCCCCCGTGCTCGAGGGCGTCAGCGGCATCAACCTGAAGGACCTGGTCCAGAAGATCCCCGGCATGCAGAAGAAGCAGCCGTAGGGCGGCCCCCGCGATGCGGAGGACGGCCTGGACGGCCCTGGTCGGAGGGGCGGGAAGCCTGGGCTTCCTGCTCTTCTGCGGGGTGCTGGACTGGGTCGCCGGCGATCCGGCCCCGCTGCCGAAGCCGGCGCCGCCGCCGCCGGGTCCGTACCGGGTCGCCGTGCTCGGCGACAGCCAGAAGGGGATCACGAACCTACGGAATCTCCTCGCCCGCCTCCAGGAGGAGCGGCCGGCGTTCTACCTGCAGACGGGCGACTTCGTCTCCGACGACGACGAGGGCCACTACCGGCTGCTGGGCTGGATCCTCCGCGAGGCGGGGATCCCGATGCCCGCGGTCGTGCCGGGGAATCACGACGTGAAGCGCGGCCCGCAGCGCTTCGTGCGCTCGTTCGCGGACCTCGAGAAGTCGTTCACGCTGGGCGACGTCGCCTACGTGCTGATCGACAACTCCGCCTACCTGCCCCCCGACATCAAACACGTGGAAGAACGCATCCGGATCGCGGGGCCTGCCAAGGCGGTGGTGCTCGCGATGCACGTGCCCCCCTTCGACGAGACGGGTGCGCCGCTGCCGGCGTACGGGCCCTTCCTCAAGTGGCTGGAGCAGAGCGGCGTCGCGTATCTGCTCTGCGGCCATGTGCACGCGTACCTCCGCCTCCCGGTGGGGAAGACGGTCGTGATCGTGAACGGGATCGGCGGCGATTCCGATGCGGGGCAGCACGACCAGCGCGTCTGCGCGACGGTCCTGGAGGTCGACGGGGCGTCGATCCGCGACCGGCTCGTGGAACTCCCGCCCGCACGCGGGATCTGGGACAACGTCCGGCACTTCGCGGTGGGGCACGTGCGCGAATGGTTCCGCCGCCAGGCGCTGCTGATGGCGCTGCTCACGATCGCCGCCGGCGGGATCCTCGGGTGGGGGCTGCGCCGGCTGCG
Organism: uncultured Planctomycetales bacterium; assembly: GCA_964619955.1. Taxonomy (GTDB): domain Bacteria; phylum Planctomycetota; class MHYJ01; order MHYJ01; family JACPRB01; genus JACQFK01. The sequence continues at coordinate 20,893 of CAZUJF010000040.1, read as the reverse complement.
CACGACGGCGTGAGGCCGATCTTCGAGCGGTATCCGAGGCTGCGGGAGCGGGTCCGCTTCGAAGCGCTGGCCGCGCTGCCCACCCCGGTGGAGGAGTTCCGCGGGATCTGGCTCAAGCGGGACGATCTCATCGGCGGCGGCAAGGTCCGCAAGCTGGAGTTCTACCACCCGCAGGGCCCGCTGCTCGCCGTGGGGGCGGAGGGGTCGAACTGGCTGCGCGCGCTGGCGCGGCATCGCCCCGGAGCCCGGATCCACACCTGGCCGCAGGCACAAAACGAACATTCCAGGCGCAATGTCCCGTGCATTCCCGGGACGCGGCATCGCGACGAGGTCCTCTTCGGGCTGCGGATGCTGTCGGAACTGCCGCGGATCCTGGGAGGCACGCTGACGCTGGCGCCCGTCGGCGGCTCGGATCCCGTGACGACGCTGGGCTTCGTGAACGCGGCGTTCGAGCTGGCGGAGCAGGTGCGGGGCGGACTGCTGCCGAAGCCGGAGGCGATCTTCGTGCCGCTGGGGACCTGCGGCACGGCGGCGGGCCTGGCGCTGGGCCTGGCGCTCGCGGGTCTGGAGGATGTTGCCCTGCACGCCGTGCGGATCACCGGAGCGCTCTTCGCGAATCTGCGGAACGTGCAGCGGCTGGTCCAGCCCGCGGCGTTCCTGCTGGACGAGGCCCCGCGCACCTGCCGTCTCGTGCTGGAACGCGGCTTCTACGGCGGCTACGGCCGTCCGACGGCGGCGGCGCGCGAAGCGCAGCGCTTTTTCGCGCCGCTTGACCTGGACACGAGCTACTCCGCGAAGGCGGCGGCCTGCCTGCTCGCGCGCCGTGCCGGCTGCCGCTCGCCGCTGCTCTGGTTGACCTACGGCGGCATCACGGCGCGATGAGGGCGTTGAGCGCGGGGCTGCCGCCGAAGCGCTCCTCGCTGTACATCGAGCCGGCCCAGCCCGGCTGCACCGTGTAGCGGCCCTCGAAAAGGCAGCGCATCCGGTAGCGCAGGACGAGCGGCGCCCAGTCGATCCGCCGCACGAAGAAGAGCGCCTTTTCGTGGCGGTCCTCGAAGCGCTCCAGACCCTCCGCCCGGCCCGATCCGCGCACGACTTCGCAGCCCGCCGGGATCGGCGAGAGGACCATCGCGTAGTCCGCCCCTCTGCGCGCGTCCACGGTGACCACCACTTCGATCTCCTCTCCGCGTCTCAGCATGTGGAGGGGCCGTTCGTAGGCCACCGTCATTTCGATTTCGCCTCCGGGCGGGGCCGCGTCCCGGCTCACGAGCTTCCAGATCAGCTCCGCCTCCAGCTCCATCCCCTCCGCCTCCGCCTCGAAACGCAGGCGCTGCACTCCGGGCGCCACCCTGCCCAGGTGCGCCTCACGGCGGCCATGCTCCGGTGCGTTCAGGTCGATGAACAACGTCGCGGCCTCGCGGTCGTTGTGGAAAAGCTTCAGGCTCCGCCGCAGCTCCGGAGCGGCCGAAGGACCCTGCGGCTGCCCGACGGCTCCCGCGACGCGGTCCAGCGGCCCCGCCTCGAGCAGCGCCACCACGGCGATCGCCGTGTCCCGCGTCGACCGCCATTGCCCTCCCCGCTGTTGGGAGAGCATCCAGTCCAGCGCCTTTGGCAGGGCGGGGCTGCCGGGGTCCGCCGCCGCGAGCGCCCTCAGCGCCTGCGCCGTCACCAGCACGCGCACATCCTCGTTGCGGACGTGCCAGCCGGGACCTTCCCAGTGGCCGTCCTTCGCGGCCGCCGCCAGCTCCCGCGCCAGCGTCCGTGCCTCCTCCGCCCGTCCCGAGGCCGCGAGCCCCCGCACCCACAGAGCCTTGGCGAAGGGCGAGACCCGGCCGCGCTCCGCCTCGAGCCGGATCCAGTCGCCTTCGCCGAGCGCCGAGGTTCCATAGGCCACGAGATCCAGATCCTTGGATTCGGCCAGCAGCGCCTTCAGGCGTGCCCGGCCCCGCTGCAGCGCCGCTTCGGGCGGCGCAAACCCGTGTCGCTTGCAGATCTCCAGCCCCTCGACCACGCAGGCGGTCATGTAGAGGTCGTCGTTGCCGTTGCCGTACCAGGTCCAGCCTCCCGTCGGAGCCTGCATGCCGAGCACGCGCTCCATGCCCGTCCGCACCATCTTGGGCAGGTCCTGCTCCAGCTGCGCCGCCGGGATCTTCAGCGTCTTCAGGGCCTCGAGCGTGAGCAGATTCGGCACGAACCGTGCCATCGTCTGCTCCATTCAGCCGTAGGGGTATTCGGTCAGGTAGCGCAGGGCGTCGAGCACCCGCGTCAGCGGCGCGCGGCGGGGATGAAGGCGGACCGTCAGCTCGCGCGCCCCCTCGGGGGACGTGACGCTGAACTCCTTCCCGGCGTTCAGCAGCTTCCGCTGCACGGCCCGGGATTCCCGGCCGGGTTCGAGGACGGGGAGGCGCCGCTCGACGGCATCCTCCTGTGCTCCCGCGGAAGCGCGCGCCCGGAGCACGAGCTGGCCCGATTCGCGCACGGGGACCCGCCAGGAGACGGCGGCCGCCTCGCCGGGACGCAGTTCTGCCTCCCGCGTCCCGTGGCCTTCGAGGGTCACCCGGGCCGTGCGTGGCGCCTGCTCCGTGTGGTGCAGTTCCGCGCGCACCTCGATCTCGTCTCCGGTGACCGCGAACTCGGGGCTTTTGAGCTTGATGAAGAACGGCTGCTCGGTGGTCACCTGCGCGAGCGCCTCGCCGGCGGCGCCGTCGCGGGTGATCCCGCGCGCCGTCACCCGTGTCGTGGTGAGCTCGTCGCCGAGCGGGATCTTGATCCGCGCCTCGCCCCGCGCATCCGTCACGAGCTCCGGCTCCCAGAGCGCGGTGTCGGGGAAGTGGATGCGGATGCGCGGCAGCGGGGCGAGCGGCCGTTCGTCATCCGGCAACTTGGAACTCCCGAAGACGTTTGCATAGCGGTAGTAGACCTCCTGGGACAGGACCCGGAAGGCGGCCGCGGGGGGCGCGTCCCCCCCGGGAGCCGCCGTGCAGGCCGCGCGCAGGGAGTCTCTCCAGGACGAGAACTGCGGGCCGGTGGGGCCGTCGTGCTGGAAGAGGGCCAGGGAGCCCAGATACGCGCCGAGCGCGTCCCCTTCGTTCCAGCCGTGGCCCAAGGCGACGAGTTTCGCCACTGCTTCCTTCCGGAAAGAGTCCTCGTCGTCCTTGCGCAGGAAGTGCGCGCTGAGGAGGAGGCCGCCGAGTTCCGCCCGGGACTTCGCGCCGGAGAGGGAGGAGAGCACGAAGCTCAGGGCGCGGGCGGCGGGGGCTGCGGGGATCTCCAGGCCCCCGAGTTGCGCGCTCTTGATCGCCATCACGGCGAAGGTCGTGGCGGACGCTTCGCCCCGCTGGGTGGGATCGGAGCGGTGCCAGCCGCCGTCGGGGGACTGCCGCCGGAGCAGTTCGGCGAGACCCGTCTCGGCCGCGGGGCGATAAAACTGCGAGCCGGTCAGGCCAAAGGCTTCGCTGATCGCCAGCTGCACCAGGGATTCGTTGAGGGTGCTGTCTCCAGGCTGCGGAGCGGGCGCCTGCATCAGGGCCGCCAATCCTTTCCGGACCACGTCGCCGTAGACGAAACCTCCATGAGTGTCCTTGGAGAGATGCGAATAGCCGGCTCCCACAAAGCCGAGCAGGACCAGCGCGGAGTTGCCGCGGCGGTCCAGCGTTCCGGCGGCCGTGAGCGCCGAGCCGTCCCAGAGGCCGTCCGGCCGCTGCAGCCGGGCGAACGCCAGCAGGGCGCGATCGACCGCGCTTTCGGAGGCCATGCCGCCGGCCCTGACCACCATCCGCCGACTGCCGCCCATGCGGCCGCCGAAGCTTCCGCTTCCGCCACCTCCTCCGCCTATGACATCGTTCAGGCCCTTGACCAGCGCAAATTCCGCGTCATCCGCGACCTCATTGAAGTCGTTCCCGGCGCGGAAGAAGTCCCCCGGCGGATCCTGCTCGCACGAGTGCTGCTCGCCTGGGAGGCTGAGCAGCGGGCGCAGCGCGCGTTTGAGCGTGGCGGCCCGGACGGGATGGAAGTGCTGGTAGAGGGCGGGCGTCTCGTCGGCCTTGAGGGCGAAGATCGCCTCATCCACCGCCGCCACGGAGAAATACGCGCCCGGCTGCGAATGGACCTTCAGCTCGACCGTGTCACCCGGCCGCGCCTTCGCGGGCAGCTCCAGCTTCACCGGTAGTTGCCGGTTCCGCAAGGCCACGTCGGTCCGCGCCTCGAGATCGCCCGCAAACGCGAACGCCGCGACCTGGGGATCGTAGATCGGCCGGACGGGGAAGCTCGCCCGTCCGCGTCCCTGCCGGAGTGGAATGCGGGCGACCTCGTAGATCTGCACGTCGCCCAGGACGAGCAGCGCCTCGGCGAGATCGGCGGGGGCCTCCAGCTCCAGCACGATCGCGTCCTTTACGGAGCGGTTGTGGAGGCGGAGTTCCCGGACGGTGGTGGTCGGCGGCGGCGCCCCGGGCGCTTGGGGCGGCGCCGCGGGGAGGACCGCGGCTTCAGCGCGGGTTGAGGGGGCAGGGGCGTGGTAGGTGAGCGCCTGCGAGGCGAGGAGCTCGTCGTCGCGGCGGAGCTGGACCTGGACGCGCTGGCCGTCCTTGGCTTCGATGCGGCCGTCGACAGGAGTCGCGGGCCGGCCGTCGACGAGGATCTCCACCCGGGCGCCGGGGACCGGCAGGCCCCAGACGTAGCCCGCGCTGTAGCGGACGCCGTCCGCGCCGGGGCTCAAGAGCACGGCGAAGTCGGTCTTCTTGTAATCCCGGATCTCGAAGGGGAGCGTTTCGCTGCGGCCCAGGTAAGACACGGTGAGCTCGCAGGTCGTCCTCGCCGCGGAGAGGGGCAGGGGGATCTCCCCGTGGAACGTGCCGGCCTCGTTCGTGCTGTACTCCCGTTCGAAGAAGGCAGCCTTGTTCTGGGAGGCGACCACGCGCGCCGTCTGGCCGGACGCGGGATCGTGCCGCGAGGGCTCGCTGCCGTCGAGCTGCGGCTTCGGAATCCGGGCGATGCCGCGGAAGCGGAGCGTGTCGCCCGCTTTGTATACGGGCCGGTCGGTGCCGAGGAAGAGCAAGGGGACGGCGGGCACGGGGGGCACGGAGGGGAGGTCGGCGAATCCCAGGAGCGCGGCGTGGTTCGGACCCGAGACAAAATGCGGCCCGCCCTGGCCGCCGTGGTGGTGATCGCACGACGCGCAGGTGGCACAGCAGCTCCGGTGTTCCTCGCAGATGGCGCTGCGTCCGGCCCCCTGCAGCAGCGCGAGGCCGCGGTCGTCGCTCTTGACGAGCGGGCCCGCTCCGCGGCTGAGCGTGAGGCCGCCGCGATCGAAGAGCAGCGCGCTGTTGTTCGGGGAGACCAGGGCCTGTGCCTGCAGGTTGCTGCGGACCGCGAGGAAGCGGCAGGAGAGCCCCTTGGAGGAGGCGGTCACGCGGTGGATGCCCGGGGCGGGCAGGGGGCACTCGACGGTCTGGGTTCCGGGCTTGAGCGGGAATTCATGGACGGCGACGGACGCCGCCGGGGCCTTGAAGGCCCAGGCGTTCAGCTCCGCGAGCTGCGCCGGCGGGGCGCCTTCCACCCGCTCGACGTGAAAGCGGATCGAGTCGATGTTGCCGGCTTCGATCGTGACCGGGAGCGTCGCCGTGGTGGTGAGCGCGTTCGTCGTCTGCAACGTGAAGCGGGCGTTGTGCTCGACGGCCTCCGTCCAGAGCGCGTCCAGCTTCAGGGCTTCCGGGGCCGGCGCCTTCGCCTGGGCACGGGCCGCCCGATGCTCCCCGAGCAGGGCCAGTTGTTCGTCGATGAAGGCCTGGGAGGAGGGGACGAGATCCCGAAGCCGGGTCAGGCAGGCGAGTTTGAAGAGCGTCTCCGAGGCAAACAGCGATTCCGGCTGGGTGATTTCGTACCAGGCGCCCCGGGGCAGGTCCTCGATCGAGACCGGGACCGGAGCGGTTTCGCGTTTCAGGTCGCCCACGGCGGAATAGCGTCCCACGCGGACGAGCGGGCCGGCGGGAAGCGTCCCGGCGGGAAGCAGGGGTTTTCGAAAGGCGACGGCCAAGGCGGTCAGATCCTTCCTCTGGAGGAGTTCGTCGAGGGACGTCTCGAGGGGACGGCGGGCGGGGGCGAAGAACTGCTTGCCCGGCCCCTGGATGAGGGGGGCTCCCGCCACAAGCCCGAGGACCGTGTCCGAGCGGCAGGCGCCGATCCGCGCGCGGGCGTTTCGGGCCTGGGGGCTCCGGGAGTGATGCCGAAGGATGACCTCATAGTGGTAGAGGGCCTGCTTGTGAAAGCCGGTGGCGCGGAAACCCTCGGCGAGCGCGAGTTCGCGGGCGGGGTCGTTGACGAGCCGGATTTGGGTGCGGCTTCCATCCCGCTTCTGGTATTCGCGAAGATAGCCGCCCGAATAGGCGTCGTCGGGCAGTTTCCAGTCGGGATCCTGCGAGCAGCGGGCGAGGAGGAACGCCCGGGCCTCGTCGAAACTGCGGAAGGCGGGTTCCACGGGGGCCGAGAGGTCGGGGATGAGGAAGGCGCCGCCGAGGAGGGCGAGGACGCCCAGCAGCGCGACTCGACCGCGTAGGGAACGAACCATGCAATCTCCCCAACCCCGGCACGCCCCGGTATCAACGGGACGGGGCGAGGAAGGTTCAGGACGATTTCATGAACCTTTGGAGGGGGATGCCGGTTGAAGCAGGTGTATGGACGGCTGTGAACGGACCGGGCTTTGGGTGGAGCGGCTCCACGGGGCGCTGGCCCCCGATGATGCGGCGGCGCTCGACACTCATGCCGCCGCCTGCGCGGCCTGTGCCGCGGAGCGCGACGGACTCCACGCCGTCCGGGCCCGCTTCGCGGCGCTGCCCGCCTTCGAGGCGTCCCGGCCCCTCTGGCCCTTGATCGAATCGAAGCTGCCGCCGCGCCGGTCCTCTGGAGGCTGGCTCCGCTTCGCCGCCGCGGCGGGCATCCTGGTGGCGCTGGCCTCGTTCCTCTACGTCGGCACCGCGCCCGTCCTTCCCGTGGTGGTCGGGACCGCGACGACGCTCCGCTGGGGCGAACGCTTCCAGGCGGACCGCTTCCTCAGCCTCTCCGTGCCGGGCGTCGGCACCCTCCGGCTCGACCGCGGCTCCGCGCTCCGCTTCGAGAGCCCCCGCTGCGCGGTGCTCGAGGCGGGCGAGGTCTTCGCGGACATCGAGCCCTCCGGCCGCGGCTTTGAAATCCGCAGCGCCGGGGCCGTGGCGCGCGTGCACGGCACCCGCTTCGGCGTCCGGGCCCCCGAGACCGTCTATGTCGTCGAGGGCGCCGTCGAAGTCCGCTCCGGCGCCGCGGTCCTCAAGCTCGGACCCCGCCAGGTCTCCGTCGGCGCCCGGCTCGCGGAGCTCTCCATCGAGGACCATCTCCAGTGGCTCGCCCGGCACGAACGCCCGGCCCTGCGGCTCGTCCTGGATCCGCGCGAGCAGACCGCCGTCACGCCCGGAGCGCCGCTGCGCTGGACGCTGCGGCTCGAGTCGGACGCGCTGGCCCCGCTGATCCTCGGCCGTCCCCGCGACCTCTCGCAGTATTTCTCGCTGCTCGTCAACGGGGCGGTCGCGCCGATCGACGCGGCCCGCGTGCGCTTCCTCTCGGCGGCGCCCGCCGCGAACGGCCTCGTCCGCTGCGACAGCGCCCATCCCGTGCTGCTCGAATGCGCCGTCGACCCCGGCCTCTTCCGCGAGAAGGGATCCGTGGCCGTGCGCGCCGTGTTCACCAGCGGGGTGCACGACCGGGAAGAGGTCTGGGTCGGCACCGTCCGTTCCCCCCCGGTCACCGTGGAGGTTCGATAAGCCTTGAGCGAATTCAGCGAGCGTCTTCTGCCCATCCAGGCGCGGCTCGGCCGCGTCCGGACCGCCATCCGCATGCTCTACCTGGTGGACGGCCTCTCCCGGCTCGTCCTCCTGTCGGGCGCGTTCGTGATGACGACCTTTCTCATCGACTGGTCGCTGATCCTCCCGCGCGAGATCCGCCTCTTCTTCCTGGCGGTCGGCCTCGGGCTGCTGGGACGGCTCGCCTGGAAACGGGTGGTCTATCCGCTGGGCGTCCGCATCAGCGACGAGGACCTCGCGCTCTTCGTGGAGCGGCATTTTCCGGACCTGAACGACCTGCTCATCACCGCCCTGCAGCTGTCGCGGGGCCAGGGCGCGGTGGATTCCCCCGCGCTCGTCGCCGCGGTGATCGGGCAGGCGGAACAGGCCGTGGCCTCCATCGACTTCAGCCGGGTTCTCACGCGGCGCCATGTGGGACGTCTGGCGGCGGGGGCCGCCGGCCTGGCCCTGGCGCTCGGCGTGTCCGCCGCGGCGGCGCCCGGCTTCGCGTCCATCTATCTCAACCGCGTCGTGGGCGGATCGACCAAATGGCCGCAGCGCACGCATCTGACGGTGCTCGACTTCGACCGGCAGCGCCGGGTCGTGGCGCGCGGCGAGGATCTGACGCTCGCGGTCGAGGTGAAGGGTCGCGACCCCTCCAAGGTGCTGCTGAGCTACGTGTTCCAGAGCGGGGAGAAGGGCCAGGAGCGCATGAGCCCGCACGCCGGACGCCGCTGGCAATACACGTTCACCCGCGTGGCCGGGCCCTTCACGTTCCACGTGGAAGGCGGGGACGACGTCACGGCCGACCACACGGTCGACGTCGTCACGCCCCCGAGCCTCGATCTCGTCCGCCTCTACTACGAGTATCCGCCGTATCTGAAGCTCGCGAACACGCCGCCGGAGCGTCCGGAGACCGGCGGGACCGTGAGCGCGCCGGTCGGCACGAAGGTCCGCTTCGAGGCGGTGGCGAACGAGGATCTCAAGTCGGCATCGCTGACGCTGGGCCTCAAGGGCAAGGAGCAGGTGACGGCGCTGCCGGTGCTGCTGATCTCGGACGGCAAGCCGCGGGCGCTGTCCGGCGCTTTCGCGGTGACGGAGCCCGTCAGCGAATACGCCCTCACCTTGAACGCCGTGAACGGGCTGGCGAACCGCGACCCGATCCGCTACTCCATCAAGGGCCTCGAGGACCGCCCGCCCGAGATCGTCGTGCGCGATCCGCTCTCCGACGAGTTCGTGACCGATCTCTGCGAGCGGCCGCTCGAGGCGGAGATCCGGGACGACTACGGGATCGCGCGGATCGCGCTGGACGTACGGGTGCTGGCGCAGGATCCCGTGAAGGCCAAGGACTGGTCGGCCATCGTCTTCACCCGGATCCAGAATTCCCGGGACTACGGCGAGACGCAGATCAAATCCGAGACCCTGCTCAACCTCGCCCCCTACGGGCTGTCTCCCGGGGATCACGTGGAACTGCGGTTCCGGGCGGAGGATTACAAGGACGCGGGCGCCCGGAACGTGCGCCTGTCGAAGGTCTACAAGCTGTCGATCGTCAGCCTGGGCACGCTCGAGAAAGAGCTGCAGGACGCGATCGAGCGCGTGAAGACGCTGCTCAAGGCCCAGAAGCTGCGGCAGGACACCGGCTGGGCGCGCAGCGGGCGGCTCCTCCAGAACTACGGCCGCACGGACCAGCTGACGCCCGAGCAGCAGAGCGAGGTCCGGCAGGCGGGCCTGGAGCAGAACGACATCACGTCCAAGCTCGACGGGGCGCGGCGCGACATCCGCCACCTCATGCGCCGCGGCGTCTACAACAAGATCTTCAATGAGGGCGCCGCGCAGAAGCTGCAGGGGGCCATCGAGGAGCTGGAGTCCGCCGTCGGCCTCCCCGAGGACCCGGCGAAGCCCGGCTTCTCGCGCCTCGCCGCGGCGAAGATCGACGGCTCGGCGCGCCTGAAGAGCGCGTCGGAGCGCTCGACGGCGCTGCGCGAAGGCCAGGGCCTGCAGGGGGAGACCGCGAAGGCGGTCCAGAAGGCCCTCGAGTACCTCGACAAGTGGTCCAGCTACCAGGAAGTGATCCGGATCGCGCGCGAGATCAAGGACGCGCAGGACCGGATGAACAAGGACATCAAGAAGTCCGGCGGCGGCAAGTAGGAGACGATCCATGCGCTTGATTCATGCGGCGGCCCTGATCCTGCTCCTGGCGGCGCCCGGCGGCGCGCAGGACGACGCCGACCGGCGGCGCCAGCAGCGGGAGAACCAGCTCAAGATCGAGGCGGAGCTGCAGAAGCTCGAAGCCACGATGGCGAAGCTGACGGACGAGCTGCGCAAGAAGGACCAGGAGCACTACGCGAAGAAGCTCGAGGACGGCCTCAAGCGGCTTCGCGAGGACCGCGTCGGCGTCAACGTCCGCGCGGTGCTGGAGCACCTCGCGGGCAACCGCGTGGAGAAGGCCCTGCAGGCGGGCGAGGACGTCGCCAAGGCGATCGAGGGGCTGCTCGCGCTGCTGGAGGACCGCACCGATCCCGAGCAGATCAAGAAGGAGATCGAGACGCTCAAGGTCGCGCTCGAGAAGATCGCCGAGGTGAAGCAGAAGGAGCAGCAGATCAAGAAGGAGACCGAGCAGCTCGACCAGGAGCGGGGCAAGGACTTCGAGCAGCTCAAGAAGGACATCGAGGAGCTGCAGAAGCGGCAGCAGGAGCTGAAGGAGAAGACGGAGTCCGGCCGTCCGCAGGAGTTGATGAAGGCGATGGAGGACGCGCTCAAGGACATCGAGCGCCTCCAGGCCGAGCAGAAGGCCGCCGAGAAGGAGTTCGAAAACGTCAAGTCCAGGGAGCTCCGCAGCGTCGACGAGCTGGCGAAGGAGCTCGACCAGGTGATCGAGCGGCAGGAGAAGGTCCGTCAGGGCACCCGGGACCAGGATGCGGCGAAGCGGGCCCTCGACCGGGCGCTGGCGGAGCTCGAGAAGGTGATCGCCGACCAGAAGAAGGCCCTGGATGCCTCGAGGAAGGCGCAGGCGGCGCCGGACAAGGCGAACGCGAAGGGCCTCGAGAAGGAGCAGAAGGACCTCAACGACCGCACCTGGCAGCTCGGCAACGAGCTGTTCCACGAAAAGTCGCTGCCGCAGGAGACGCGGGAGAAGGCGCTGAAGCCGCTGGCGGACGCCTCGAACGCACAGGACGCGGCCCGGCAGGGGCTCGAGGAGGGGGCGTTCGATCTCGCGAAGGGGGACCAGGAGCGCGCCCTCAAGGACCTGGAAAAAGCCAGGGACGCGCTGAAGCAGGCAAAGGAGGACGCCGCGCAGGCGCGCCCGGGCCAGGACGCGAAGAGCCGGCAGGAGCAGGCGGAGCTCGAGAAGCAGGCGAAGGCCTTGTCGGACAAGATGAAGGATGCGGCCAAGGCCAACGAGAGCCCCGCAAACGCGAAGGGGCTCGAGAACGCGGGCGAGAAGACCGCGCAGGGGGCGGAGTCCGCCGCCAAGGCCAAGGAGAGCCTGGAGAAGGGCCAGAACGAGCCCGCCGGCCAGGCGCAGCAGCAGGCGATCGACAAGATGAAGGAGGCGCGTTCCGAGCTGGAGCGGCTCCAGAACGCGCTCGCGCAGAAGGAAAAGCCCCAGTTCGAGGCGGCGGCCAAGAAGGCGTCCGAGCAGTCCAAGCAAGCCCAGGCGCTCGCCGACAAGCTCAATGCGATGGCGCGCACGCCGCAGGCGCTGCAGCAGAGCCCGGAGGCCCAGGAGAACCTGCAGGGCTCCGCGGCCCAGATGCGCTCCGCCGAGAACCAGATGCAGCAGTCCGCGGGCGAGATGAAGAAGTCGCAGTCCTCCCAGGCCCAGCAGTCGCAGGGGCAGGCCCAGAAGTCCCTGCAAGAGGCCAAGGAGATGCTCCAGAAGGCGAAGGAGGAGATGGCGAAGAAGGAGGACCCCGACTTCAAGAAGCTCGCCGCGGAGCAGAAGAAGCTGGAGGAGGACCTCGAGCAGAAGGTCTCCAAGGCGCTGGAGCAGAAGGCGAAAGAGGAGAAGGACGCGCAGAAGTCCGAGGCTTTGAAGGGCGCCGCCGAATCCGCGAAGCAGGCGAAAGGCGAGATGCAGAAGGCCGGCGAGCAGCTCGACCAGCCCCAGGCGAAGTCAGGGGAGGCCTCCAAGAGCCAGGGGGAGGCGCAGAAGAAGCTGGAGGAGGCGAAGAAAAAGCTCAATGAGCTGGCGCGGCGCCCGCTGAACGAGGCGGAGAAGAAGAAGGCCGAGGAGCTGGCCAAGAAGCAGAAGGACGTGAAGCAGCTGACCGAGGAGCTCGAAAAGCAGCTCGAGCAGATGCAGAAGGAGATGGCCAAGCAGCGCGCCCAGCAGGCCAAGGGCAACATGCAGAAGGCGCAGAAGAACCTCGAGCAGAACAAGCCCGAGGAGGCCGAGAAGGACGAGGAGGAGGCGCTCAAGGACCTCGACGACGCCGAGCGCGACCTCAAGGAGCAGATGGAGGAGCTGCGGCGCATGGCCGAGGAGGAGAAACTCGTCCAGCTGCAGACCGAGCTGCGCAAGATCATCGACATCCAGGAGGGGGTGCTGCTGAAGGCCACGCGGGACATCGACGTTCTCCGGAAAAAGAAGGGCGCGCTGAACCGCGAGGAGGTCATCCGGACGAAGTCGCTCGGCAAGGCGCAGGAGGATCTGGGGAAGAACCTCGAGGAGGTCCGGCGCAAGGTCCGGGAGCAGAACGTCGACGTCTTCGCGTACGTGATGGACAGCTCGGCGGCGGACATGGCCGAGGCGGCGGCGGGGCTCAAGGACGCCGAGACGGGGCAGCGCACGCAGGACCTCGAGGCCGACGCGGTGCGCAAGCTCAAGGATCTCGTGGAGGCCTTCGATTTCAAGCGCCGCGAGGAGAAGAAGAAGGCCGGCGGGGGCGGGGGGGGCGGCGGCGGAGGAGGGGGCAAGCCGCCGCTGGTGCCGGACCTGGTCCAGCTGAACATGATGCGCCGCCTGCAGGAGGCGCTCCTGAAGAAGACGCAGGGCGTGAGCCGCGGCTACAAGGCGGACCGCGAGGATCTGTCCCCCGCGGAGAAGGTGTTCCTGCAGAGGCTCTCCGACGAGCAGGGCAAGCTGGGCGGGCTGATGAAGACCTTCCTCGAGAAGTTCGACCAGGAAAAGAAGAAACACGAACAGAAGGGGCCCCGGGATGAGTAACGTGATCGCCGCCTGGATCCTTGTGGTGAGCCAACTTTTATTCTGTGGGTTGAGCCCGAAGGGAACAACCCACAGAATTAAGTTAGTCGAACCACCGTCGCTGGCGCTGGGCGCCCAGGACAAGCCTCCCGCGCCGCCCCCGGCCCCGAAGCCGCCGGCCCAGGAGGAGCAGGAGCTCAGCATCGAGGAGGCGCTGAAGATCCTGAAGGAGGTCTCCCAGCTGATGGAGACGGCGGAGGAGCTGCTCTCGGATTCCTCGCGCGGCAAGGCGCTGGAGTCGGAGAAGCAGACGCTCGAGAAGATCGACAAGCTGCTCAAGAGCGATCCGCCGCCGGAGGGGGCGCCGTCGGCCCAGCAGAAGGTGCTGGAGAAGATCGAGAAGCTGATGAAGAAGTCGGAGCAGTCGCAGGGGAAGAGCTCCGAGAAGCTGGGCGAGGTGATCCGCCGCGTGAAGGCGGCCCAGCAGGGCCAGGGGCAGGGCCAGCAGCCGCAGCAGGGGCCGCCCCAGCGGCAGCAGGGCCAGAAGCCCGACCAGCCGCAGAACCCGGCGACGTCGCCCTACGACCCCAACCGCCGCAACGATCCGATGAACAAGTTCCGTTCGCGCGGGGACCGCACGGGCCGCTGGGGCGACCTGCCGCCGCGCCTGCGCGAGGCGATGCTGACGGGCAAACGCGACCTCGACGAGTACCCCCCCGAGTTCCAGCAGTTCCTGAAGGAATACTTCAAGGCGCTCTCGGGCGAGGAGAAGTAGAGGCGGATCAACGGCCCCGGCGCAGGACCCGGCCCGCGCGGGCTCCCGTGTGCTGGCCACGCTCGATCGTGACTTCGCCGTTCACGATCACGACCTCGATCCCCTCGGGGTACTGGAAGGGGTCCAGGTAGGTCGCCTTGTCGAGCACCCGGGCGGGGTGGAAGAGGGTCAAGTCCGCGAAGGCCCCCGCGCGGAGCAGACCGCGGTCGCGCAGGCCGATCTTCGCCGCGTTGAGCGACGTCATCTTCCGCACGGCCTCCTCGAGCGTCAGCAGCTTCTGGTCCCGCGCGTAGTGACCCAGGACCCGGGGGAAGGTGCCGAAGCTCCGGGGGTGCGGCCGGCCGCGCCGCAGCGGCCCCTCGGTCGCGTGCGCCAGGCCGTCGGAGCCGACCGAGCACCAGGGCTGCGCGAGCGCGAGATTCATGTCCTTCTCGGAATGGTGGGCGAAGATCGTCGGGATCGAGCCGTTCTCCTCGATCAGGAAGTCGAAGAGCCCGTCGAGCGGGTGGTCGGAGGCCTGGCGCAGGGCCAGGATCTTGTCCATCGTCTGGCCTTCAAAGGCCCGATTCTTGGCGCTGAGGCTGCCGTTGACGAGCATGCGGCTCCAGTCGCCGCCCACCGCCGTGTAGTGGTTGTACCAGCCGGGCAGCCCCTCCTGGATGTCGTGTTTCATCTTCGTGCGCTCGGCGCGATCCCGGAGGCGGGCGAGGAGCCGCTCCTGGCCGCCCTCCTGCGCCCAGGGGGGGAGGATGGTCACCAGGTTGTTGTTCCCGCGCGTGTAGGGGTAGACGTTCGCCTGCACGTCGACGCCGCGCTTGCGGGCCGCCTTGATCATCGCGACGACGTCGGTCATCCGTCCCCAGAGCCTCTGGTCGGCGACCTTGAGGTGGATGATGTCGACGGGGACCCCCGCCCGTTCGCCGATCGCGATCGCCTCCTTGACCGCCTCGAGGACGCTCGTGCCCTCGTTGCGGATGTGGGTCGAGTAGATCCCGCCGAGGCGCTTCACTTCGCGGCAGAGTTCGACGAGGTCGTCCGTCGTCGCGAGATAGCCCGGCCCCGAGGCGAGCATCGCGGACAGGCCGAACGCGCCGTCCTCCATCGCCTCCGCGAGGAGGGTTTTCATTTCGCCGATCTGCCCCGGAGTGGGGCGTTCGAACGAGTCGCCCATCACGCAGCGCCAGAGGTTTCCCTGGCCGACGTAGGAGGCGACGTTGACCGAGATGCGGCTCTTCTCCAGGGCCTCGAAGTAGCCGCCCAGCGTGCTCCATTCGCCGTTCCCCTCGGCATCGCCCTGGACGCGGCGGGGTTTGAGTTTTCCCTTCGAGGGGCCGCCCGAGCTTTCCTCGCCCAGGACCTCCGTCGTGACGCCCTGGCGGATCTTGCTCTGCGCGGCGCCGTCCTCGAGCAGCAGGTAGTCGGAGTGGGAATGGATGTCGATGAATCCGGGCGCGACGACGAGGCCGCGGGCGTCGATCTCCCGGCGTCCGGCCTCCTCGATCTTGCCGACGGCGGCGATGCGGTCGCCGTTGATGGCCACATCGCCGGCGACGCCGCGTGTCCCGGTCCCGTCGATGATCGTCCCGCCGCGGATCACGAGGTCGAAGCGGGCCTCGCGGACCTCATGGCAGGCGCCGGAAAGCAGGATCAACGCGGCGGCGGCAAGACAGCGAAAGTGCATCGAAGAAGGATAGGGGATTCCGGGGGGACGTGCAACCCGGCGATCAGATGTACGGCGCCGCCGGAGGAGGGGGCGGTTTGGCGGCGGGCGGCGACGGCTTGCGGCTGAGGGCCCGGAAGATCGGCTTGAGGATCGGGATGCCCTTCTTCGTGGAGCTGGGGCCCTTCGACGGGGCCTGCGCCGCCTCGGCGCCGCGGGGGCGCACGCGGAGGAAGGGTTTGGCGGTGAGGAAGAGCTCCAGGTCGCGGCGCACGCTGCGCACGGACGAATAGCGGTCCTCGCGGTTGACCGCCATCATGCGCATGACGACGGCGTCGATCGTCCGCGCCAGCAGCGGGCGCTTCTCGCGCGCGGAGGGGCGCGGCGCCTCGATGTGCTTGCGCACGACGGAGTCCGGGGTGCGCCCGCCGAAGGGGCGGATCCCCGTCAGCATCGCGTAGAACGTCACGCCGAGGGAGTAGATGTCCGAGCGCCCGTCCACGGGGAAGCCCTGGATCTGCTCGGGCGAGGCGTAGTGCGGCGTGCCGGTGACGGTGCCGTCCTCGCCGATGACCTCCTGTTTCCCCATCTCCATGGCCAGGCCGAAGTCGGTGAGCTTGATGCGCCCGTCCTTCGAGAGCAGGATGTTGCCGGGCTTGATGTCGCGGTGGACCATGCCCTTGTGGTGCGCGTGGTCGAGGGCCTTGGTGACCTCGAGCACGACCTCGGCGGCGCGGGTCACGGGCATCGGGCCCTTGCGCTGCAGGTGCTGCTCGAGGTCCTCGCCCTCGACGTACTCCATGACGATGAAGGGGCGGCCCTGGACCTCGTCGATGTCGTAGATCGTGACGATGTTCTCGTGGTCGAGCGCGGCGGCCGCGATGGCCTCCTTCTCGAAGCGCGACATCTCCTCGGGGTCGTTGGAGAAGTCCCGGGCGAGGATCTTGATGGCGACCTTGCGCTTGAGGAAGAGGTGTTCGGCCAGCCAGACCTTGCCCATGCCGCCCTTGCCGATGAGGCGGAGGATGCGGCATTTGCCGAAGATCTGTCCGATGCGGGAGTGGATGTTGGTGTCCATAACTCGGGCTTCCGGGGGGCCGGAAGCGCGCGCATTATAGCAATAAAAGCTGAAAGGGCAAGGGGAAGTTCAGGAATCGTAGGACCTAGCGCAGCGACGCGCGGGCGGCGTCGAGGCGGCCGGTGGCGGAGGCGGGGAGGCGGTTGCGGATCCCGTTGAGCTGCTCCACGATCTCGCGCGCCTCGCGTTTCTGGGCGAGGGCGGTTTCGACGATGTCGTCCAGGTGCGCGCGGAGTTCGGGGCGGACGTCGCCGCCGGGCAGGGCGATGTCGAGGGCCGCGCGGGCCTCGCCGTCCACGAGCAGGAAGTGGACCAGGTCGAGGGTCGAGATCTGGGGGCTGCGGCGGGCGTAGACGACGATCGATTCGGCGGCGACCGCGGGCAGCGGGGTGAAGGCGTAGGCGCTGGGGCGGCCGTCGCGCAGCCGGAGCGCGGGCTGCGGTTCGGCCGCGATCTGGGTCCGGTACTGGGCGGTGACCTTGGCGGCGGCGGAGAGCTTCAGGCCGACGCGCGAGAGGGCGGCCTTCACGCCGGGCGCCCGCTCGGCGCGATGACGCTCGAGGAGCCGCTGGAGCACGGGGGCGTAGTCGCGGGCGGCGACCTGGCGGGCGTCCGACTCCTCGATCAGGCCCCGGAAGAGGGCGGTCTCCGCGGGACGGGGCTCCGGCAGGGCGGCTTCCGGACGGACGGGTTCCGTCCCCGAAGAGCCGAAGAACAGCGCGACGACCGCGACCAGCACGGTGGCGACCCAGCCGGCGAAGGCCAGCGGGAACCAGGAGCGGGACCTGAACGCCGCGACCGCGGGCAGGGGCAGGGACGGCGCCTTGAGGAGCGCGGCGGAGGAGGCCCCCGCCTTCCGGGGATGGGTTCCCTTGACGAAGGATTCCAGCACGCGCGCGAACTCGTTCACGGAGCCGAAGCGGCGCTCGGGCTTCTTCTCGAGGGCCTTGAGGATGGCGTCCGCGAGGAAGTCGGGCAGGTCCGGCCTCAGGAGCCGGGGATCGCGCGGCTTTTCGTGGATCTGCTTGTACATGACGGACATGTGCGTCTCCCCCGTGAAGGGGCGGACGCCGGTGACCATGAAGTAGAGGCAGACGCCGAGCGAGTAGAGGTCGCTGCGGGGGTCGGCCTGTTTGCCCTCCGCCTGCTCGGGGGAGAGGTACCAGGGGGTGCCCATCACGGCCCCCGCGACGGTGAGGGTCGTCTTGTCCTCGGCGTCGTAGGCGAGGCCGAAATCGACGATCTTCACCTCGCCCGCCTTGGAGAGCAGGATGTTCGCGGGCTTGATGTCGCGATGGATGATGCCTTCCTTGTGGACGGCTTCCAGGCCGCGCGCGACCTCCGCCGTGATGCGGGCGGCCTCCTTGGGGTCGAGTTTGCCCTGGTCGTCGATGTGTTCCTGGAGGTTGAGGCCGTCCACGAACGCCATGAGGATGTAGTGGAAGCCGTTCTCCTCGCCGATGTCGTAGACGTTGACCAGGTTCGGGTGTTCCAGCCGGGCGGCGGACTCGGCCTCGCGGCGGAAGCGCTGGAGCAGCTCCTCGTTGCGGGTGAGGTCCGGCGGCAGGATCTTGATGGCGATGGCCTTGTCGTAGTCGTCGTGCTGGGCGAGGTAGACGTCGCCCATGCCTCCGCGGCCGAGGCGTTTGAGGAGGCGGCAGCGTCCGACGGTGCGGCCGATGAGCTTGTCTTGGAGGGACGACGACGTGCGGGTGAGGGACTTCGTACCCGGCGGCGTGACTGAGGCCGTGGAGCCGCCCTTCGGCGACGGCCCTCCGTCCGTGGACATAGTCCCCCTCTCTTACGTGATAGATTATAAAGTATAAAGTACCAAAGTCAAGGGAAATGTGTTCAGGGCCTGAACGGTTATTTGGGCTCTTGCGGGGTGCGGAGTTTGCGGACGAAGGCGAGGGCGTAGACGGCGCCGGCGCCCAGCGCGGCGGAGCCGGCGATCAGGAGGGCGATGGGCATCTCGGCGGTCATGATCAGCAGGTCGACTTTGGCGGGACGGAGATTGAAGCCGATGAAGAGTACCAGCAGGCCCAGAAGCGCCCAGCCGAGGTAGGGGCGGATCTTGTCGATCATCTACTTCCGGCGCTGGGCGGAGAAGTCGCTCCGGAGGCGGGCGAGGTAGTCGGCCACCCCCAGCAGGACGTCGCGGCTCTGGACGACGCGGAGCTTGCCGCCCTCCAGGGGCTCCAGGATCGTGTCGGGCCGGGTCCAGGAGGAGGGCTGGACCTTCATCTTGAGCTCCTCCGCGAGGCGGGCGGGGGAGGAGTACATGGGCATGAGGTCCTGGACGTCGAGCTCGCGTTCGACCAGCTCCACGGCGTGGCGGGCGTAGCGGGCGTCGCGCTGCTGGCGCAGGTATTCGAGGATGAGCAGCTGGCCGCGCGCCAGGAGGAGGCGCCGCTCGGTGGCGGTCAGCTCCCGCTGGATGACCGACGACTCGTTGAGCTTGAACTTCTCGTCGCCCTGGGCGTAGGCCCCGCTGCTGGTGCGGGACTTGAGGTCGGCGTCGAGGGAGATGCGCTGATCCTCGAGCGAGGCGACCTCGCGCGCCTTGAAGTCGAGCTGCTGGTCGTAGAGGGTGTTCTTGCGCCAGTTCTCGTGGGTGAAGCGCTCGTTGAAGTAGCGGAGTTTCTCGTCCTGCCGCCGCGCCTTCCAGTCCTCCAGGAAGACCCTCATGGCGTACTCGTGTTCCTCGAGCGTCGCCATGCGGGGCCGGCGCTCGCCCTCGGGGGTGGACTGGTCGATGACGGTGATGAGCTCCTGGCGGACTTCGTCGTCCTCGTACAGGTAGAGGAAGAACTCCTTGCGGACGTGCGGGTCGTAGAGGCGGAAGTCGGCGGGCTGGCGCAGGAGGATCTCGGGGGCGAAGGGGGGCAGGCCCGGTTCCTCGACCCGGCTGGACCAGGTGTCCACGGGACGGCAGGCGGCGGAGGCCGCCACGGCCAGCAGGAGGATCCCCAGCTTCTTCATGTTTTCAGGACGTCTTAGGCGCCGTAAAACTTGCGGTGGAGGGCCTGGACGGCCTTCTGGCAGTCGGCGTCCTCCACGACAAAGGCGATGTTAATCTTAGAGGCCCCCTGGGAGATCATCAAGACATTTACCTGGGCTTCCTTCAGGGCCTGGAAGACGTCGCCGGCGATGCCGGGGGTGGAGCGGACGCCGTCGCCGACCACGCAGATGATGCATTTGTCCTTCTCGATGAGGACCTCGGAGAACTTGCGGAGGTCCTCCACGGCCGCGTCGAGGTGGCGCTGGGTGTCCACCGAGACGGAGACGGAGACCTCGCTGGTGGAGACCATGTCGATGGAGACCTTGTGGCGGGCGAAGACCTCGAAGATGCGGGCGAGCCAGCCGTGCCCCTGGAGCATGCGGGGGGAGCTGATGGTGAGGATGCAGTTCTTGAGGTTGTGGGCGATGGATTTGATGAGGGGGCCCTTGCTGCGGGCCTCGGCGACGATGAGGGTGCCGGGGTGGTCGGGTTTGAACGTGTTGAGGCAGCGGACGGGGATGCCCTTGCGGACGGCGGGGGTGATGGTGGCGGGGTGGAGGACCTTGCCGCCGTAGTAGGCGAGTTCGCTGGCCTCGGCGAACGTGAGGGCGTCGATGGGCTTGGCGTTGGGCGCGAGGCGGGGGTCGGCGGTCATGATGCCGTCGACGTCGCTCCAGATCTCGATCTCCTCGGCGTCGATGCCGGCGCCGAAAATGGTGGCGGAGTAATCGGAGCCGTTCCGACCGAGGGTGGTGATGCTGCCGGAGCGGGTGCGGCCGATGTAGCCGGTGACGATGGGGGTCTTCGTCAGCTTCGAGACGTGCTTCTTGATCTCGGCGTCGGTCTCGGGGAGGGGCTGGCCGGCGCCGTGTTCGTCGGAGGTGATCAGGCCCAGGTCGAAGGCGTCGTGCTGTTCGGCGGGGATGCCGGCCTTGGTGAACGCCGCGGCGATGACGCGGGAGGAGAGGCGTTCGCCGAAGGAGACGATGTAGTCGAGGGAGCGCGGGCTGAGCTCCTTGACGAGGGAGATGCCCTTGAGGAGGGCCTCGAGTTCGCCGAGCAGGGGCTCGACGAGGGCGGCGTCCAGGCCCAGTTCCCGGATGGCTTCGAGGTGGCGTTGGCGGATGGGCTCCACGGAGGGGCTGGAGCCGAGCACGGCCTGTTCGCCGAGCTTGAAGAGCTCGTCGGTGACGCCGCGGAAGGCGCTGACGATGACGAGGGGTTTGCGGGGGAGGCGTCCGCGGACGATCTCGATGACCTGCCGGATCTTTTCCGCGTTGGAGACGCTGGACCCGCCGAATTTCATGACGATCATAGGCGGAACATTAGAGCGGAGGGGGGGCCCTGAATCAAGCTCCACCCACCCCAACCAGGGATTGCTCGAGTCGCCGTAGCCGGCATCCGGTAGCCGGTAGGCGGGGCAGC
>CAZUJF010000039.1:34358-49939 GCA_964619955.1 uncultured Planctomycetales bacterium | reverse complement strand
CGCCGGTCCATCCCACTCACTTCAGCAACATCAGCCCGGCATTGTTTCTACCAAACGAGGGGAGTCCGGCCCGCTCAGCGCCGGATCTCGTCCCAGCTCTTCGCGCCGACGAGCGGCAGGGCGAAGGAGGTCGCCTCCTCCTCCCGCGGCGTCCCCAGCGCGGCGAAGACCGCGTGGGCGAGCTTCGGGCGCTCGGGCCGGCTGATCGAGCCCGGCTTCACGGTCCAGAGGCCGAGACGCAGCCCGCCCTCTTTTTCGTGGTCCACCCAGCGGTGGTACTGGAAGGCTTCGATCACGTCGAGCTTCTGCACGCGGTTCCACGCGTAGGCGAGCGCGGCGGCCTGCAGCGCCTCGCCGTCGGGGCCCTCGCGCGTATGGAAGCCCTGCTCGGAGAGGATCACGCCGCGCGGCTTGCCGCGCCAGAGGGCGGCCTCGCGTTTCATCCAGGCGTCGAGCACCTGGAGGTTCTTGAAGGTGATGCGGGGGGTGTCGAAGCCCTCGACGGCCGTGCGGTCCTCCCAGGTGCGCGGGTTGAAGAGGTCCTCGGCGTAAGGGTGGAAGGCGACGCCCCATTCGAAGTCCCCCTCGGCCCGCGATCGCGCCTCGAGGATCTCCAGCAGTTCGCGGCCCTTGTAGAAGCGGGGGTCCTTGGGATGGTGGCTGCGGTTCCAGCAATGCGTGAGGCTGATGAAGGTCCGCGCGTGCGGATCGACCGAGCGGGCGGCCGCATGCACCACCCGCATCACGCGCAGATACTCCTCCATGTAGGCGGCCGGCGTCTTCACCCCGGCGTTCGTCCACATCCAGGCGGAGTCCACCTCGTTGCCCACGATCCAGTGGGCCACGCGGCCGCGGCCGGCGCCGAGGCGGCGCACGATGTCCCCCAGCGCCTTCACCCCCGCCTCGCTGCGCACGTTCGGCAGCGCGTAGATGCCCGGCTCGACGGCGTCCGGATGGGACAGCACCGGGTGCTTCTTCGGCGCCAGCAGGATCGCGGCGACGCTGATGCCTTGCGTCGACGCCCACTCGATCACCTGCTCCGTGCGCTCCAGGGGGCCGTTCAGGAAGACGTTGACCGTGATGCTCGTCGCGCCGAGCTTGAGGACGTCGTCCATCCGCTCCGGCTGCCAGTCGACGCCCGCCAGGCCCTTGCGGGTCAAGGGCCGCAGCGGCGGCAGCTCCGGGCGCGAGGAGACGATCTCGGTGGCCCATAGCGCCGGGCCGTCCCCCCGTTGCCAGCGCGAGTAGAGGCGGTCGTAGGGGCCGTCGAAGCGCGGCACCGCGGGCCCCTCGACGACCCGCTCCGAGCGGTCCTCCCAGGGGCGCAGCTCGACGACGGGGCCGGGACCGTCGAGCACGACCCGCTCGGCCTCCACCCGGACCTGGAGCAGCAAGAGGCTAATACGTATTAGTAACATGCTTCTACTACACGCGGCGGGGGCCGAGGGTTGTGCCGCTCCGCGCTCTTGGCGGCTCCTCGGGCCCGACGGCCCCAGATGAGAATGGCTGTCGCAAAACGACAAGCGCTTGACGCTGGACGGCCGCCCCACCCGCGCAGACTCGCGGTGTCTCTTCAGCGGAGGGCGTCCCATGGAGCGGAGATCGATCGGGATTCTGATCCTGGCGTGCGGCGTGCTGGCCTGGCCGGCCCACCCGGAGGCGGGGGCCCAGGACCGGACGGAGACCCCCGCGGAGCTGCCCAAGATCTTCCGGACCGCCGCGGACCGGGAGGCCCGCCGCCCGGCCTTCGAGCGGCTCGTCGCCCTGGATGCCGGGATGCTCGCCAAAGTGAAGGGGTTCGTCGACCAGACCCTGGCCGAGCAGGAGAAGGGCTACGCCGCCTTCGTCGCGCCGAAAATCCGCGAAGCCTACCTCGAGCGGCTGGGCGGCCTCGGCGAGGACCAGGTCCGGAAGGTGCAGGCCGCGCGCCGCCTGTGGAAGCACTACCTCCTCCACGGGGGCGACCTCCCGAACTTCCAGGCGATCTACCTCAAGCCGGTGCACGAGATCGCGTCCTTCCTCCTCTTCGACGTCGAGACCCTCCCGGACCCCGAGGTCCAGGCCCGTCGGGCGCGGATGGAGGAGTACGCGGACTACCAGGTCCGCTGCGCCAAGGCGCTGAAGCAGGAGACGGACCCCGCGTCGGGAAAGAAGTCGCCCACCGGCATCGCCTATCCGGCGCTCACCCAGGCGCCGACGTTCAAGGACCGGCTCCGGCATCTCGACCGGACGCTCGTGCTCTGCCAGACGGTGGCCTCCCCCGGCGCCCGCCCCATCCTCCTGGGGAACGACGAGGCCGCCCGCGAGATCGACGTGCAGGAGGCGGAGTTCGCGATGTTCATCAACGAGGTCCGCATGCTGACCGGCACCGTGGCCTGGAGGGTGGAGCCCCTCGGGTGCGCCGTCGAGCGGGATCATTCCACCGACCGCAAGGAGGGCCGCGCGGAGGGGCACATGTCCAGCGTTCCCGGGAAGCGGGGCTTCACCGACCGGAACACGCGCATGGGCGCGCCGTTCTACGGGAGCGAAGGGGCGGGCGGGGGGAGTTCGGGGCGGGACTATGCCCACGGCATGAGCTACGGCGGCGGGCACACCGGCCCCCTCTATTCCCTTCAGTGCAACGGCGTCGGCGTCGGCCGCCGCGCGGAGGTCTACACGAGCCAGTACCGCCTCGACGAAGCGCTGCTGCATCCCTGCCCGGTGACGGAGGACGAACTCTGGATGCCGCCCGGGATCGGAGCGCAGGACCTCGGGAGCGAAGCGCTCCGGGCCGCCTACCGGGCCATGAAGGCCGGGGCGTACGCCGCCGTCCTCCCGATGCTGGAGCGGCTCAAGCCGAGAAACGGACTGGAACGGGCCGTCGCGGCGTTCTTCCGGGTCGCCGCGGACGTCGAGGCCGACTGGTTCGCCTCCGGGATCCTGGAAGTCGAGAAGACCGGGGATCTTTTCGAGGCGAAGCAGCGGCTCCTCGAGGGGCAGCGGCGCTTCAAGGGCGTCGGGCGCTTCGAGGAGCGGATGGCCGGCATCGCGGAGCGCCTGGAGGTGAAGGAGGAACTCGCGGCCGGAAAGATCTTCCATCACCTCGCGACGATGGCGGTGAAGGAGGGGGAGGAGGCCGCGAAGGTGCTGGCCCTGCGCCAGTTCAGCGCCCGCCACGAGAAGTCCGTCTACGCCAGGGCCGTCCAGGCGGCCCTGAAAAGCCCGAAAGGGGAAGCCCCCTCCTGGTTCGGACCGTTCATCGCCCAGAACCCGGGCGCGAAGAGCTACGGGTATCCCCCGGCGGCGGCCTCCGCCCCGGGGCGGCGCTAGATCGCCTCAGCGCCCGAGGGCGCGGGACAGCAGGTGCCGCGGGAAGTTGAGCGAGACGTTCAGATTCCGCGCGGCCGCGCGGAACTCGGCGCCCGCCTCGGGGAAGGCCCGCACCAGCGCGGCGAGCAGGATGGCCTTCCGCTGGACCGTTCCTTCCAGATCCAGGACTGCCTCGAGAGCCGGAGCCTTCGCGCCCCCCAGCATGGCCGCCGCGGGAACCAGGTCCCGGTCGCCGGCCTTGAAGAGTTCGGCCGCCTTCCCCCGCAGCTCTTTCGCCTTCGCCTCGTCGCCCTTCAGGCTCCAGGCGATGCTGCGCGTCAGCAGCGTGAACGGGTCGTCCGGGTCCTGGGTCTCCAGGGCCGCGACCTCGTCGATGCGCCCGAGCTCCACCAGCGCCTGGATCCGGTACGGCAGCAGCGCCTGGGCGTCGCCCTTCAGGGCCTCGGCCTCCAGTCCGGCGAACTCACCCGCCGCATACAGCGCCTGGCATCTCAGCAGAGGCGTCAGCCGCGCGGCCTCCGCCGCCCCCTTCGACCCCCGCGCCTTCTTGAATTCCTCGCCGTGCCGGAGCGCCTCTTCCTTCTTCCCCCGCAAGGCGATCAATTTCACCAGGCGGAAGACCGAGCCCGGGTCGGCATAGTTCCGGCGGGTCAGCTCCTCCAGCAGCTCCTGCTCGAGCGCCTCGTGCTGACCCAGCCCGAGCCGGATCTCGAAATCCAGCCCCTCGAAGAAGCCGTTGCCCTCGTCCAGCTTCTGAGCCCGCACGACGCTCTCCCAGGCCTCCTGCCAGTGTCCCTGCGAATAGCGCCCGTAGCCCAGCGCATAATGGGCGTACGCGTTCTGGGGATCCGCCTTCAGGGCGCGTTCGAAATACGCGGCCCCCGCTTTCAATCCGGACACCAGGCGCCCCCGCAGATACAGCAGCGCGGAACTCGCGGGTTCCGCCTTCAGAAGGGCCTCGTACTCCGCCTCCAGGCCCGGGCGACGCGGCCCCCCGTGAAGTCCCTGGTAGGCGCGGTGGAGGACGATGTCCACCGGCCGGCGGGAGATCCGCTCTTTCAGAAAGCGCTCCACGCGCTCCTTGTGGGCGGGCAGTTCCCCCGCCTCGGCGTAGGCGGACAGGAACGCGGCCCGCTCGGGATGCGCGTCGATCGCCCACTCGGCGAGGCCGAGGGCCTCCGCGCTCCGCTGATCCCCGAGCAGCTCCTCATAGATGTCGAGCGCCGAATCCGTGTACTGCCGCAATTGCCATTTCTCGATGACCCCGCTGCCCTTCGTCTGGATCTCGCGCGGGGCCTCCTTGAAAGGGTAGTTGATGCCCTCAAACACCTCGAAGGGATGGCCGAAATGGACCGTGTACCCGGGCTTCCCCTCGTCCGGCCCGGACCTGCGCACCGAGTAGAGGATGCTCTCCCGCAGCAACAGGCCGGCGCCCCCGGGATTGAGGACGAAGACCCGGGAATCGAAAAGCCGGACGAACAATTGCGACGAGATCGTGAACGGGATCTCGCCGCTCACGGGACCGCTCACCTGGGCGGTGTAGGTCCCTTCGGGGATGTCCATTTCCTCCCGCGAGAGCGGGGGGATTTGCCGACCGCCGACGCCTTCGATCCGCACGTTCAAGGGGACGGGGTAGCCGTTCACCACATGCAGCGTGCGTTCGGAGAATTTGATGCGATCGGCGATGACCAGGAGAGAGAGGAGCAGCAGCGCCAGCGTCCCGTAGAGGATCTTCCGAAGGCGGGACCTGCCGCGCGGGGGCTCCACGGCCTTGACCAGCGGCACCTCGATTTCGGGGTCCAGCTCCCGGGCGCGGGCCAGGCACTGCTGCGCCTGCTCGGTCCGTCCCCGATACCCGTGCGCCGAAGCCAGATGCAGCTGAACTTTCGAGTCCTTCGGAAACTCCGTTCCCAGCCGCTCCTCGAGCTTGTCCGCCTTCTCCCATTCGCCGTAGAGCAGGCAGAGCCCGTGCAGATCCATGAGGGCCTGCACGTCGCCCGGCTTCTGCACCACCTGTTGCATGGCCGCCTCCAGCGCGGCGCGGCGGGACTGCTCCCATTCCGCCAGGCCCAGCACCCGGTGGCGCCGGCAGCGGGGACAATCGTCGATGATCCGCTTCTTGCCGAGGGGGATCACGGGGATGAAGACGATGACGAACCAGAGCCGCGTGTCGTAGGAGCTCAGGTCCGCGAGCACGCCGCACGAATCGCACACGCCCGGCCGCTTCCGGAGATTGGCCTTGCCGTAGTAGTGCGTGCCGATGCCGTTGATCGTTTGCGGCATGGATCCTCCTTCAGGGGCGCCGGCGCAGGGCTTTCGGGGGCTGCAGGATCTCGGCGCTGAGCACCCAGCGGGCCGCCGGCGTCAGCGCGCGGCCGCCGAAGAGGCGCTGCTCCAGCGTGCGCGGGGGAGGGGGGGCGGGGGGCGCCTCGATCTTCAGGACGTGGACCGGCTCCTCGGGCACGAGCGCCGCGGGCGCAGGCGGCTCCGGCTCAGGTTCCGGCTCCTCCACCCTCGCGGCCGCCGCCTGCCGCTCCGCAAACGCCTGGCGCCGGCGCTGCATGTAGGGTCCGAAGACCTCGTCCACCAGGTGCTCGTACGGAAGCTTCGCCTCCTCCACGGCCGGCTCCGGCTCCGCCGCCGGCGGCGCCGCCTCAATCCCCTTCTGCGCCTCGCGCTTCTTGCGCCAGCGCTCGAGGAGCGGGCCCAGCAACGACCCCGCCGCGACCACCACGAGGATGATCAGGTTCAGGATGCCCTTGAGGTCGTCGGCGCGTCGCATCGCTTCTTACGTCGCCTTCTGCTCCGGCCCGCCCTTGGTGTCGGCGATCGACTTGCGCATGTCGGTGTCCGCCTGCACGTTCCGCATGCCGTAGTAATCCATCACCCCGAGCCGGCCCGAGCGGAAGGCCTCCGCCATCGCCATCGGGATCTCGGCCTCCGCCAGCGTGACCTTCGCGCGGTTCTCCTGGTTCAGCGCCGTCATCTCCTGCTCGCGGGCGACGGCCAGCGCGCGGCGCTTTTCAGCCTCCGCCTGCGCCATCTTCTTGTCCGCCTCGGCCTGGTCCACCCGCAGGCGCGCGCCGACGTTGTCGCCGACGTCCACGTCCGCGATGTCGATCGAGACGATCTCGAACGCCGTCTGCGAGTCCAGCCCCTTGTCGAGCACGCCCTTGGAGATGCGGTCCGGGTTCTCCAGCACGTTCTTGTAGCTCTCCGCCGAGCCGATCGAGCTCACGATGCCCTCGCCGACGCGCGCGATGATCGTGTCCTCCGTCGCGCCGCCGACCAGCCGTTCGAGGTTCGTCCGCACCGTGACGCGCGCCTTGATCTTGAGCTGGATGCCGTCCTTGGCGACCGCGTCGAGCGTTTCGCGGCCCTTCTTCGGGTCGGGACAGTCGATGACCTTGGGGCGCACGCTCGTCTGGACGGCGTCCAGGACGTCGCGGCCGGCGAGATCGATCGCCGCCGCCTGCTCGAAGGAGAGCGGGATCTTCGCGCGGCTCGCCGCGATGAGCGCGGTGACCACGCGGAGCACGTTGCCCTTCGCCAGGAAGTGCGCCTCGAGCTTGTTCGTCTCCAACGGGATGCCCGCCTTCACCGCCATGACGCGGGCGTTGACGATCGTGTGCGGCGAGACCTTCCGCAGGGTCATCCCGACGAGGTCCAGCAGCCCCACCCGGGCGCCCGAGAGCGCCGCCTGGATGTAGAGCAGGCCGTACTTGAAGAGGATGATGACGAAGACCAGCCCGACGACGCCGATCACGAGCAGCGTGATCAGCCCCAGCGAGCTGGAGAAGAAACCGGCTTGTGCGAGCAGCGAATTCATTTTGCCTCCAAGGGTGTGTTTATCCGGACGACGATGCGGTTGCCTTCCACTTTAACGACGCGCACGCGCGCGCCCTTGTCCACGCGCTCCCCCGACGTGACCACGTCGACCTTGCGGCCGTCGATCAGGACGATGCCCGCCGGTCGCAGGTCCGTGTGCGCCTCCCCCTCCCGGCCGACGAAGCGTGCGTAATCCCCGGCGAACGAGACGGTTCCTTCCAGCGACGTCTTCAACATCATCTTCTTGATGCCGAAGTAGAAGCTCAGGGGCGTGACCACGACGGCCACGGCGATCTGGACCGCGCCGATCGACCAGTGATGCTGGAAGCCGTGGTAGATCGAGGTCCCCATGAGCCCCAGGCCGATGAGGCCCATGATCACGCCGGGCAGCATCGTCTCGGCCACGACCATGACGAGGCCGGACGCGTAGAGCACCGCGACGAGCCAGGGCTCCATCACGCCTTGACCCTCCCGACCACGACGCGCAGCCCTTCGACGCGCAGGACCTCGACGGCCTCGCCCGCCTCCACGAAGTCGCCTTCCGAGACGACGTCATGGAGTTCCCCGTCGATCTCGACCTTGCCGCTGGGACGAAGCGGGCTGACGGCGCGGCCACGGCGCCCCGCGAGGGCGGATGCCCCGGCGGGGGCGGGCGCGCTGCCCGCCAGCTCCGTCTGGAGCACGAGCCGGCCGAAGAGCGGAAGCTTCGGGAGGTATTTCAACAGCACCGCAAGCGAGAGAGCGGCGCCGACGAAGGAGACCAGCACCCGGCCGAGGGAGTTCAGGAGCACGTCCATCTGCCAGGGGGCGCCCTTCGGATCCGGGATCGTGAAATCCTGGAAGGAGAGGACGAGCGCCGCCAGCGTGCAGGCCGCGCCGGAGATGGCGAAGAACCCCGTTCCGGGGAACACGAGCAGCTCGATGCTGATGAGCGCGATACCCAGGATGAAGAGCAGGATCTCCGGGATCTCCGCCAGCCCCACCAGGTGCTGGCCGAAGAGCATCAGCGCGATCGCCAGGACCCCGACCACGCCCGCGATGCCGATCCCCGGCGTCTTGAGTTCGATCCAGATGCCGAGGATGCCGATCACGAGCAGGGCGGACGAGATCGCCCCCGACGTGAGGAAGCCGGCCAGGTCCTCGGACCAGGACGCCTCGATCGTCTGTTCCGCCGGCGAGGACAAGCCCGCATCCTTGTAGATCGTCACACGGCTCTCCGCAAGACGCCCCAGCCCCGTGTGCACCACCTGCCGGTCGCTCAGGGTGAGCAGTTTATCCTTGGAATCAAAGGGGATCCGAGGCCAGTCGAAGACTTTCCCGTCGGCCTTGGCAAGATCCATCTCCCGCTCGGTGAGATAACGTCTCACGCCGTCGATGACGACCTCGAAGATCTCAAGATCCTTGTCGACCATCGCCACGGCGAGGTTCCCCGGGTAGTCGCTCTGATCCGCGCGGGCGCGAAACTTCTCCCGGAACGCCGAGACGTATTTCTCCTCGAGCGGACGCATGCCCTCGGAGCTCGCGGCGACGGGCGCGGCAGCGCCGATCACGGTGCCGGGATACATGAAGAGCTTCTTGCACGAGAGCGCGAGGTAGGCCCCCGCGGACCACGCGCCGCCCTCGTTGCCGCCCTGCGCCAGCGGCCTCACGTACGCGACCGTCGGGATCGGGGCGAGGCTCATCATCGCTTCGCCCATGGAGAGCGTGTGATCGAGCCGACCTCCGGGCGTGTCGATCTCGAAGATCACGAGCGCGGGCTTCGAGGCCTTGATCTCCCGCACGGCGCGCCGCACGAGCGCCAGGTTGCGGAAGCCGATCTCGTCGACGATGGGAACGACGACCACGCGGGCGGCCGGGGGATCCTGCAAGAGGAGCGGGGCGAGCAGCAGCAGTTTCAGAAACTTCATACCGGGGCTGATTCTAGGCGTGCAGGTCCGGGGTGTCCAGAGGGGGTACGGGCGCTCAAGGGATGAGCGCCGGGGGCTGCGGGCGTATAGAATAGGCCCCCATGAACAAACCGGACAGCCGCCGCATCCCGTCGCGGCCGGGCGCGAAGGGGTCGACGCGGCGGATGGACCTGTCCTCCGGCGACGCGAAGGCGAAGAGCCAGATGGTCCTCTTCGGCTCGATCGGCGGGGGCATCCTGCTGCTCCTCCTGATCATCGCGGCGGCTTCGTCCGGCGGGGGCGGGCCCTCGCGTCCGGCCCCGAAGAAGAGCGTCTACGTCGCCCCGCCCGAGGCGGCGCCGGAGAAGGCGAAGCCGGTGAATTTCGTGCGCAACACGGGCGCGATCGTCTTCGTCTGCGGCGGCTCGGACAAACACAAGGACACGGAGATCGTCCTGCCGCAGTGCCCCAAGTGCCCGGCGAAGAATTCCTTCACGGTCGACGGCGAGGCGCAGGCCTACCGCTGCAGCAAGTGCAAGGCGGTCTACGAGAACGCCGACATCAAATGCGACCAGTGCGGCCGCACGGCCCGGGTGACGCACCTGAAGAAGATCGCCGGGGGGCAGTAGGGGCCCCCGCGCGCTTCCGATCCCGTTGAAGCGACCCTTGACCGGGCGGCGTATCATGGTTAAAGTGGTCTGACCACTTAAGCCCGTGATGAACGCCGACGCCCCGAGCCCGCGCGCGACCCGTGCCCGCACCGGGGTCGTCGCGTTTTCGGCCGTCCTGGCCGTCCTCACCTACGTCGACCGCGTCTGCATCTCGAAGGCGGAGCGGCTCATCTCCGCGGAGTTTTCGCTCACTTCGACCCAGATGGGCTACGTGTTCGCCGCCTTCACCTGGGGCTACGCCCTCTTCGAGATCCCCGGAGGCTGGCTGGGGGACCGCATCGGGGCCAAGAAAGTCCTCACCCGCATCGTGGTCTGGTGGTCCGTGTTCACGGCGGCCACCGGCCTGGCCTGGAACTTCACCTCCCTGCTCGCCACCCGCTTTCTCTTCGGGGCGGGCGAGGCCGGCTGCTTCCCCAACGTCACCAAAGCCCTCAAGACCTGGCTGCCCGCCGAGGAGCGCGTCCGCGCCCAGAGCATCGTCTGGCTGAGCGCGCGCTGGGGCGGCGCCTTCACGCCCCTGCTCGTCGTCTGGCTCCTCAACTTCATGACCTGGCGGACCTCCGTCGCGCTCTTCGGGGCCCTGGGCATCGTCTGGGCGCTCCTCTTCCACCGCTGGTACCGGGACACCCCGCGCGATCATCCGCGCGTGAATCCCGCCGAGCTGGCCCTCATCGAGGAGGGCAGGGGCGTCGCGCCGGCGGCGGGACCGACGCCGTGGCGGCGACTGCTGACCTCGCCCAGCGTCGCCCTGCTCTGCCTCCAGTACATGTGCCTCAATTACGCGTGGTTCTTCTACGTCACCTGGCTCCCGCGCTACCTCATCGAGAGCCGCGGCATGGACGGAACCCGGGGCGCCCTGCTCAACACGCTCCCGCTCTTCCTCGGCGGCATCGGCTGCCTCGTCAGCGGCTTCCTCGCGGCGCGGGTGGTCCGCTGGACGGGGTCCGTCCGGAGCGCCCGGCGCTGGCTGGCCTGCTCCGGTTTCGGCGGCGCCGCCGTTTTGCTGCTCCTCTCGCTCCACCTGCGGAATCCGCTCGCGGCCATGATCGCCATGGGCTTCGCGAGCTTCGCCAACGATTTCGCCATGCCGGTGAGCTGGACCGTCTGCATGGACCTGGGCGGCCGCCACACCGGCACGCTTTCCGGGCTCATGAACATGCTGGGCGCGTTCGCCGCCGGCTGCGCCCCGATCATCACCGGAGAGATCCTCGACCGCAGCGGCGGGAACTGGGCGATCACGTTCTACGTCTCCGCCGCCCTCTACACCCTGGGACTCTGTTGCTGGTTGTTCCTGGATCCGGTCACGCCCCTGGTGCCCGAACCCGCCCCTGAAGGAGGACTCGCATGAGCCGCGTCATCGTCAGCGCCGCGCAACTGGACTTCGAAACGCCGGGCCGGCGCGACTACCACGTCAAGATCGAGCACACCACGATCTGGGCCCACCACCTCATCCCCGTCACCGTGATGGTCGGACCGCAGGCGAAGCCGGGACGCGGCCTCGTCGCGATAGGCTCGACCCACGGCGACGAGCTCGAGGGCCCCGTCGCGGTCAAACACCTCCTCCGCGAGATCCGGACCGAGGACGTGCTGGGCCGCATCATCCTCATCCCCGTGATCAATCCGATGGCGTTCAAGGCGAACCGCCGCGAGACGCCTGACGACGGCGTCAACTTCAACCGCGCCTTCCCGGGCGACGCGAAGGGCAGCGTCACCTACCGCCTCGCCGATTTCGTGACGCGCTTCATCTTCCCGCAGGTCCACGTCGTCCTCGACATCCATGCAGGCGGCGAGGTGGCGCGCTTCCCGGAGACGGCGAACGTGCATCTGATGTCCGACCCCGCCCAGCGCCGCGCCATGGAGGAGACCGCGCGCGGCTTCGGCACCCGCTTCATCATGCAGTACCAGAACCTCACCCCCGGCCTGCTCACCGGGCTTGCGGAGGACCTGGGCAAGATCTCCGTCGGCACCGAGATGGGCTGGGGCCGCGCGGTCCAGGTCGCCGGCGTCTCCATGTCGAAACAAGGCGTGCTCACCGCGGCGGTGAAGCAGGGCCAGCTCCGCGGCGAGATCCCGGCCAACAAACACTATCCTGCGGCGGAGCAGCTCCTGGTCGACACCTCGCATCCCTCCTCCAACCTGCTCGCCGCATTCGAGGGGCACTTCGAACCGACCGTGCAGCTCGGCGAGAAGGTGGCGAGCGGCCAGCGTGTCGCGTGGCTCCACGACTTCAACCGCCTCGACGATCCGCCCCTGGAGCTGCTCGCGCCGCACGACGGCTACATCATCTGCCAGGCCTGGGGCGCGAAGGTGATCCAGGGCCAGGTCCTCACCCAGGTGGGGAAGGTCCTTGAGTGGAGCCGCTGACCATGAAGATCCGAGAGATCCGCGCCATCGGCCTCCGCGGCGCCACGCCCGAGGGCGGCTGGAGCAACGAGCTGCGCCCCGACACCTGCGTGCACACCCTGGTCGCCGTCCACACGGACGAGGGCCTCAGCGGCGTGGGCAGCGTCTTCACGAGCGACGAGCTCGTGCGCGCCTCCCTCGCCGTGCTCGAACCGCTCTATCGCGGCGAGAACGCGCTCGAGCCCGAACGCGTCAGCGAGAAGCTGCACCAGCACACGTTCTGGCAGGGCCGCGGCGGCGCGATCACCCACACGATCAGCGGCATCGACATCGCCCTCTGGGACATCCTCGGCAAGGCGACGAAGCAGCCCGTCGGGAGGCTGCTGGGCGGACGCTACCGCAAACGCGTGCGCCCCTATGCCTCGCTGCTGATGACCGAACCCGGACCGCTGGCGGAGCAGCTCCTCGCGCTGAAGTCCCAGGGCTTCCGCGCGTTCAAGATCGGCTGGGGCCCCTTTGGACGGCGCGACAACGCCACCGACGAGGCGATCGTCCGCGCCGCGCGCAAGGCCATCGGCGACGATAACGCGCTCATGGTCGACGCCGGCGGCAGCGACGCCTTCTGGCCCCAGGGCTTCAAGTGGGCCCTGCGCGCCTCGGAGATGCTTGCGAGCTACAACGTCGCCTGGTTCGAGGAGCCGCTCGCCCCCGACGCGCTCGAGGACTTCGTCCAGCTCCGCCGCGCCTCCCGCATCCCGATCTCCGGCGGCGAGACGCTGACGCGCCGCCAGTCGTTCCGTCCCTGGCTTGAAGCGGGCGCCTTCGACATCGTCCAGCCCGACGTCACCAAGGTCGGCGGCATCAGCGAGGAGCGGCAGATCGCGCGGCTGGCGCAGGACCACGGCATCAAGTTCGTCCCGCACGGCTGGAACACGGCCGTCGGCGTGGCGGCCGATCTGCAGCTGGCCTCAGCTTTTTCAGGGACGGACCTCATCGAGTACAAGACCGGCTCGGCGTATGTGGACGACATCGTCGTGGGCGGATGGAAGCTCGACGCCGACGGCATGCTGCCGATTCCCGACAAGCCGGGCCTCGGCATCACGATCGATCCCGACGCCGTCAAACGCTTCAGCCGAGGGGAGAAGCTGCTCGGATGAAGATCCTCTCGATCGACCCGTTCTACCTCCGCATGCCGGAGATCACGAGCGCCGCCGACGGCACGCAGGACACGCTCGTCGTGCGGGTCCGCAGCGACGACGGTCTGGAGGGCTGGGGCGAGTGCGACGCGTCCCCGCTCGTGTCGCTCGCGGCCTACTGCTGTCCAATGTCCCACGGCAACATCATCAGCATCCGCGAGTCCCTGCTCGGCGAGACGGTGAAGGGCCCGGACGACGTGCGCCGCCTGCACGCGAAGGCGCTGCGTCAGGGGAGCGACATCGAGCAGATCAACCACGCCTACAGCGGAGCGGACATCGCGCTCTGGGATCTGCTGGGCAAGAGCCTGGGCAAGCCCGTCTACCGGCTCCTGGGCGGGACGACGCCCCACGCCAAGCAGCCCTATGCGTCCGTGCTTTTCGGGGACACGCCGGAGGACACGCGGCGGGTGGCGCAGAGCCTGCGTGCCCGGGGCTTCCGCGCGGCGAAGTTCGGCTGGGGCTCGATGGGGAAGGGGGACGCCGACGCGGATGTCGCGCTCGTCCGGGCGGCCCGCGAGGGGCTGGGGCCGGAGGCGGAGCTGATGGTCGACGCGGGCTGGGCCTGGAGCCGCGACGTGGACGCGGTCCGCGATCGCGCGAAGCGCTTCGCTCCGTACCGGCTGACCTGGCTCGAGGAGCCGCTCGCGCCCGACGCGCTGCCGGAATACGGCGAGCTCTCGCGGCGCAGGCCCGCGGTCCCGATCGCGGCCGGCGAGAACGCGTCGACGTTCCGGGCGGCGGAGAATTACATCGAGCAGGGCGGGCTCGCGTTCATCCAGATCGACGCGGGCCGCATCGGCGGTCTCACCGTGGCGCGCCAGGTGGCCGAGCGCGCGGCGAAGAAGGGGATCACGTACGTCAACCACACGTTCAAGTCGCGCCTCAGCGTCGCCGCCGCGCTGCACGGCTTCGCGGACTTCGAAGCCTTCCGCCACCTCGAATATCCCTCGGCGGGCTCCGCGCTCTCGGAGCAGCTGGTGACGGGCGCCTTCGAGCGCGACGCCGCGGGCCTCGTCTCGGTCACGGACGCGCCCGGGCTCGGCGTGACGGTGAACCCCGACTGTCTGCGCCGCTTCGCCGCGCCCGTCCGCATCGACGTCTCGGGCCGGACGATCTTCAGCAACCCCGAGGTCTGATCCGGCGGCCTACTTCGCCGAGAAGCGGTGGACCATGAGGTGCCGGTACGTCGTGCCGGGGCGCAGGATCGGGCTCGGCCACGCCGGATGATGCACCGCGTCCGGATACTTCTGCGTCTCGAGGCAGAAGCCCGCGTGTTTCGCGTAGACCGCCCCGCCCTTGCCCTTGACCGAGCCGTCGAGGAAGTTGCCGGTGTAGAACTGCACGCCCGGCTCCGTCGCGAAGAGCTCCATCATCCGCCCCGACTTCGGCTCGACCACCGTCGCCACCGGGACGAGGCCGCCCGTCGCGCCGTTGACGACGAAGTTGCCGTCGTAGCCCACGGGGTTCCCGCCGGCCTTCGCGATGTCCCGGCCGATCGGCTTGGCCTTCGTGAAGTCGAACGGCGTGCCCGCCACCGGCTCGATCGTCCCCTTCGGCACGAGCGTTTCGTTCCCGGGGGTGTGGCGGCCGCAGTACAGCAGCAGCTCGTGGCCGAGGATGTCGCCCGAACCGTGGCCTGCGAGATTCCAGTAGCTGTGATGCGCCAGGTTCACGAGCGTGGGCTTGTCCGTCACGGCGCTCATCTCGACCTTGAACTCGTTCTTCGGCGTGATCGTGTAGGTCACGGTGGCGCGCACGGTGCCGGGGAAGCCCTCCTCGCCGTCGGGGCTCGTGCGCATGAAGCGGACCCAGGGGCCGTCGGCGCTCTCGCCGGCCTCGGCGTCCCAGACGTATTTGTCGAAGCCCTTCGCGCCGCCATGGAGCAGATGGGCGCCGTTGTTCTTCGCGAGAGGATAGGTCTTGCCGTCGAGGTCGAACGTGGCGTTGGCGATGCGGTTGGCGACGCGGCCGGCGGTGGCGCCGAAGAAGGGGTGGCCGCCGTAGTAGCCCGCGGGGGAGTCGAAGCCGAGGACGACGTCCGCCATTTTCCCGGCGCGGTCGGGCACATGCAGCTCGGTGAGGATGGTGCCGTAGTTCGTGGCCTTGGCGACGATGCCGCCGGCGCCGGTCAGCGTGTAGACGCGGACGGCCTTGCCGTCCTTCTGGCCGGCCTCCTCAACGCGGACGCCGGACGGCGCGGTCCCGGGCGCTGCGCAGGCGGCGAGCAGCAGGCAGAGGGCGAAGCGGATCGATCGCATGGCGCATCTCCTTCAAGCGCCCGAATATACCAAGGAGGAGGCCCCCTCCTAACCTTCAACCCGAAAGCTCCGCCGCTTGGGTCGTCGGCT
>CAZUJF010000039.1:0-34258 GCA_964619955.1 uncultured Planctomycetales bacterium | reverse complement strand
ACGGAGGCCTGCCCTCCATAGCGCATCCCTACAGGCGCGAAGGAGGGACCAGACCGCCGCGGTTTTGCGGCCAGCGGTTCTTCAAACCGGCGACTACCCCTGAACGAGCCGTCGCAGGAACTCCAGGTCCTGGGCGTCCGAAGCCGAGCGGCGATCCGCGTACGCAATCTCCTTGAGGTGCATCAGATCTTCCGGAGCGGCGACTCGGAGACCGCCCGATCCCAAGCGGACCTTTGCGGCGCGCTGCGCCACCGGGTGGGCGGGCAGCGGGAAGTCGAGGAGCAGGTCCACCCGGAGTCCGGTCCTCGGATTGGAAAAGAAGAGGCTTGAAGGCTGTTCCATCTTCAGCTTGGCCACGGCGATCCGGACATTGTCGACGCTTCGTTTCACCTCGCCTGCCGGGCTGAACTTCGTCACCAGCTCAAGGCGGTGCTGGTACATGAGCCTCAGCAGCTGGTCCGTGGGGGGACCCTGCGTGGAGACCAGGAGATCGAAATCCCGGGTGACCCTCTGGGAGCCCAGGAGGACCAGCGCCATTCCCCCGACGAGGACGGGCTCGAAGCCCTGCGCGTCCAGGGCGCCCGCCAGCCGCCCTACGGTCCGAAGATAGCCGTCGCTAGCGGCCATGGATTCCGGAGGCTTTCCGGAGGGCATCGACGGCTTCCAGCGCCCTGAAGTTCTCCCGGACCCGCCGCTCCGCATGATGGGAAAGGGCCCTGGCCCGTCCGCCCTGGGCCGCGATCTCCTGCCGTTCTTTCCGGGAAAGAGAGCGCGCGCGGGCGATCCCTCCGCGGCGTCCCAGGACCCGGGCGATTTCAGAAGCGTCCATGAGCCTATTCTTGCTTAGCGCTAAGCATAATTCAAGCCCATCTATCCGAAGCTTGCATGCCTTAGCCTCGATGGGGGTAGGTAGTCCACTAGGGTGCCTGGAGGGGGGAGTCGATCCTCCTCCGCCGCTTTGGCCGTCGGCTACGGAGGCCTGCCCTCCATAGCGCATCCCTACAGGCGCGAAGGAGGGACCAGACCCCCGCGCCCTTGTGGCCAACGGTTCTTGAATTCTTCGAGCCCCGCTGGGTCGCCCTAGGTTGAGGGTAGTCGCAAATGCACTGAAGCGGGTCAAAATCCCGCTTCAGAGCCGCTTCACGCATCTCGGCACAGGTCAGTCCGGATCGCGAGAAGTCGCCTTTGAGCAGCAAGAACTACACACTGTTTCTAATATTCCTAAACCCGGCCTTAGTGCCCCGATTTCCCCAAACGCGGGGAGCGCGGATCGCCATAGCTCTGGCAGGACAGCAAAGGAGGACGAGATGCTGACGGGAACGATCAAGTCGATGGTCCTGGGGGCCGTCGCGAGCCTCGCAATCAGTGGGATCGCGGCGGCGCAGGAAGGGCCTAAGGGTCCGGGACCGGGCCCGAAGCCGGGGCCGGGGCCTGACCGCCGAGAGGACTTCCGCGACCGGCTCGAAGACCGCCGAGACCAGAAGCACGACGGCGGCTTCCGCGACCGGCTCGAGGACCGGCGCGACCGCAAGGAGGACTTCCGCGACGGAAGGCATCCCCGGCGCGGCCCGGGCCTCGGCGGCCCCGGAACCGGCGGCCCGCCCGGACCGAATGGCCCCCCGGGCCCCGGCAGGCACGGCCGCGGGCGCAACCGATAGGTTCCGCGACCAGCCCGCCCGGCCACGGGTCTCCCCCGTGGCCGGGCCCCTTTCGGGGTAGACTCTCCGGAGGACAATGGCTTCCGACGACCGGCGCTTTCCGACCACGATCTGGGACGACATCCGGTCCGCCCGCGGCGGCAACGCCCGCGGGCTGGACCAGCTGCTCGGCCGTTACCGTCCGCCCGTCGTCGGCTTTCTCCGCTGGAAGTGCGTCCCCGAGGACGAGGCCGAGGACCTTGCCCAGGAAGTCCTGATCCGCCTCGCAAAACCCGCTTTCCTTGAGAAGGTCGACCCCGACAAGGGCCGCTTCCGCTCCCTCGTCCTGGCCGTCACCCGTCACGTTCTCTCCGAGGCACGCCGCCACGCCGGCGCCGCGCGCCGGGGCGGAGACGTCCGCCTGCTCAAGGAGGGCGACTTCGCCGAAGGCGCCCCCGGCCTCGCCGCGGTTCCGTCGGAGGACTCCGTCTTCGACCGCCTCTGGGTCGCCGAACTCGTCGCGCGCGCCATTGCAGGCCTCGACGACGAGTCCGCCCTCCGCGGCTCGCCCGTCGCGTCGGTCTTCCGCCTCAAGTACCTCGAAGGCCTCAGCCAGGAGGAGATCGCCAAACGCCTCTCCTGCAGCCTGGCGAACGTGAAGAACCACATTCACTCCGGCCGGTTGAAGTTTCAGGCCCTCCTCCTCGCCTCGGTGAAAGACTACTGCGCCACGCCGGAGGACTTCGCCGCCGAAGCCAGCCGCCTCGCCCCCTACTGGAAGGGGGACGGCGCATGACCGACCCCTGCGCCGTCTGCGGCCGCCCGGGCACCGAGGCCGCCGGCCCCGACGACCCTGCCCTCTGCGCCGGCTGCCTCGCCCTCGTCGACGTCCCCGCCGCGCTACGCAATCTCTCCCGCGCGCCCGTGGCGCCGTCGGACCGCCTGGGAAGGTACAAATCCCTGCGTGAGATCGGCCGCGGCGCGATGGGCCGCGTCTACGAGGCGACAGACCCGGTGCTCGGCCGCCGCGTGGCCCTCAAGGTCCTGGACGCGGACTCCCTCGGGCCGGAAGCGGTCCGCCGCTTCCTGCGCGAGGCGCGCCTCCTGGCCCGCGTGCGGCACCCCAACGTCGTCGAGATCCACGAACTCGGCCGTTCCGGCGGCCGCATCTTCATCGCGATGGAATTCGTCGACGGCGCGGAGTTCCCCGGACCCGGCGGGCGAGACGCGGCGCTGCGGCGCCTCGTCGCCGTCGCGCGCGCGCTCGACCACGTCCACCGGCAAGGCGTCGTTCACCGTGACCTGAAGCCGTCCAACCTGCGCGTCGACCCCTCGGGCAGGCCGGTGCTGATGGACTTCGGCATTGCTCGGGGCGGAGCGGAGGAGGCGGCGATCACGGCGACGGGCGTCGTCCTGGGCACGCCCGGCTACATGGCCCCCGAGCAGCTCCTGGGCGAGGCGCGCGAGGCGGACCCGCGGACGGACGTCTACGGTCTGGGCGCTCTGCTCCACGAGGCGCTAACCGGGCGCATGCCCTTCGAGGGGTCGTCCATCGAACAGATGGCGGCGCGGCTGAAGTCCGGGCAGCCGCCCTCGCCCCGCGCGCTGCGGCGCGACGTGCCGCCCGCGCTCGACGACCTCTGCCGCCGCGCGATGGCGCGCCGCTTGGAGGACCGGCCCGCGACGGCCGCCGCGTTCGCGGAAACGCTGGAGCGCGCGCTCGCATCGCCGGCCCTGTCGCGCCGTCGGCTCCTCGCCGTCTCCGCCGGCGCGGGCGGCGCGGCGCTCGTGGCGGGCGTCACCACCCTCCTGGCGCGACAGCACCCGCCCCCTCCCCCTCCGGCGCCGCCGGCCCCGCCGAGCGGGGCCGCCTGGCTCGTCGAGGCGGGAGAGCATCGCGCGCGGGCCGGGACGGGAAACCTGCCCTTCGACGACGCGCTCTCCGAGCTCGGGAAGGCGGAAGCCCTCGCCCGGCGGGCCGCGGCGGCGGAACCGCGGAACGCCGCCGCGTGGCGCCTGCTCGGCGGCATCCTCGAGGATCGCGGCCGCGCCGCCCCGGCGCACGAAGCCTACGGCCGGGCTCTCGCGATCGATCCGTCCCACCGGGAGACGCTGGCCGCCCAGGGCGGGCTGGTGGTCACGGCCCGGCTCCTCGCGCGGGTCGACGCGAACGCCTTCCCCGCGACCGCGGCGGCCTGCGAAGCCCGGGCGGCCGCGCTGGCCCCCGCCGGCGCCGATCCGCTTGCGGAAGCCTTCCGGCACGTCGCGGCGGGCCGCTGGACGGAGGCGCAGTCGGCCTTCTCCACCCTCTCCGACAATGCCTTCGCGCGCGCGGAGGGGATCGAGGCCGCGCTCGGGGCGCTGGAGGGGGCGATGCGCAGTCCGGCCCGCCCTCCGTTCCTGTCCGCCGACCGCGCTCCAGGCCGCCGAGGGGAACCCGACGTCTGGATCAGCCTGGCGCGCCTGATCGAGCGCCCGTCCGGCGGGCCGCCGGCCCGCGCCGCCGGCCGCGCGCGCGGCATGATGACCGGGCTGATCCTGTCGCGCGCGCGCTTGGACCCTGCCCGACTCCGCATCGAGGCGGCGATGCTCGAACTCCGGGGCGATCCGGCGGAGGCGGCAGCGCCGCTGGGGCGCGCGGCGAAGGCCGATCCCGACTACGTCCTTGCCCGCCTCGTCCGCGCGAGGCTGCTTTCGGGATCGGACCGCGCGGTCGAACTCGAAGCAGCGGCCGCCGACGCGACCCGCCTGTCGCTCGGAGCGGCGGCGCTCGCGGAGATCGCGGCGGCCGTCCGGTAACGCCGCATGCGCCTGCTTCAGCGCGGAGAGCTTCGCGGATTCGTGGAGCCCCCCGATCTCCTCGTTGCCGAGGGTCCGGTCGAAGAGAGGTTAAGACTCCAAAGCGGATCTCGTTTGCGATCCGGCCCTCGTAGGAGTGTATCCCGGAGCGCACGGGAGCAGGATTAGAGTCCGGCAAGGATGGCTATGTTGATGCATCCCGAGATCAAGAACTACACAGCTTTTCCTGCCCGCGTGCTCGCCACGAAGCCCTTCTAAGTCGTTGAGGCTTCGTGCGTGGTGCCTGGGGGGGGAGTTGAACCCCCACGGCCTTGCGGCCAACGGTTTTTGAAACCGCCGCGTATGCCAGTTCCGCCACCCAGGCGCGTACCGCCAGTATAGGCAGCGCAGCGGAGGCCGTCCACCGCTCGACGCCGCGGCCAGCTACGCGGTCCTCCGGACCCCGAGCGTCACGCCGATCGCTGCCGCGTAGCGCGAAAGCGTGGTCAGCGTCGGGCTGTGGGCGCCGGACTCGAGACGCACGATCGCCGACTGCGGGGCGTTCATGCGTCGCGCCACCTCCGTCTGCGACAAGTCCGCCTTCTTCCGCGCTTCAATGAGCTCCCGAAGCACGGCCAGCGCCTGCGATTCCGCCACCCTGTCCAGGGCGTCCACCTGCCGGGACTGCAGCGCCGTCGCCTGGCGAAGCACCTCTTTTAGACGCTTCTGATCCAGCTCCACGCTCCGGACGATCGCCTCGTCCCGGGCCCGCCGTTCCGGCGATCGGGGATCGGGCTCAACCCACATCCCGAGCTTTTCACTCCAAACCCGGCCCGGGTGCGGAGCCTTGGACTTGTTCCTACGCTTCATCACATCCTCAGAAGGCTGTAATCACGAAGACGACTTCCACAACCGCATCCTCCGACATAGCGTCAAACTCTTCGTCGTAACGCCAGATGATCAGAATCAGCCGGCCCGACGGCACCCGGCCCACCGTCTCATACGATTCATCCGCCCGCTCCTGGTGCGGACCCCGCCTGTGCGCGAAAGCGTACTCGACATCCTCCCGGGTCAAGCCATGGGCGGCGATCTTCAGCAGGTTCCATTCGATCCACTTGAATCGGGCCACCTTGCCTCCCAGAACTATATCATCTTTGTAGTTATCGCAAACCACATTATGCGCCGGTACTTGCCCGCGAACGGCACATCGCACCCTGCATGAGAGTCTGACCCGCCCCCGTGACGCTATAGGTCATGCGCGCAATATGCTGGTCCGGCGTTTAGAATCCCCTGCAGCCGCCATGAGAAAAAAGCCTCGCGAGAAGCCGTTGAAGCCCCGCTGGAAGAAGAGCCGGCTCGAGGAGCTCGTCCGGCGCGCGATCGGGGATCTCGACGATCCCGAGCAGCAGGAGACGGCCTTTTACGAAGTCATCGCCGAGCAGCTCCGCTTTCCGTTCCGGCTGAAGGACGGCATCGCGCGCGGACTGGCCGTCGACGCGGACGACGAGATCATCGTCCTCTGCGACGGTCTGCCGGAGGGAGTGCCCCTCCTCGAACTCGAAATCCCCAAGCCCGCCCCCAAGGGCGCGGAGTGGATCGAGGCCTACCGGCTCTGGATGAGCGAGTAGTCGAGCCCGAAGCGCGCAAGGTACTTCCGCAGACGGTCGGCGTCGTTCGACGACTTCTTCTGCGTCCGCGAGGCCGCGAAGAGCTTCCGGCCCGCCTCCGAGAGCGACGACGACACCCGGCAAACCTCGAGCACCGCCGCCAGCTGCGCCCGGTCGAAGGGATCGATTTCGCCCGCCCGACCCGGGCCGAGCAGCCGCGTCAGCACGGCATGCTCCGGCTCCGCGCCGCGCCAGGCCTCGCGCAGCCGCGCCGTCTCGGTCGCGACGATCGCCTCGTTGATGCGCCCGCCCCGCGCGAGCGTCGTCATCCGCGCCACCGCGCCGTTGAGGTCGCGGAAGTTGCCGCTCCAGAGCGCCTCCGGGGAGACCGCGAACGCGAGGAAGGCCGCCCGCGCCTCCCGGCTGCAGGCCCCCGGCGCGCCCCGCCGCTGCAGCTCCCAGTCGAAGTTCGGCTCGATGTCCTCCGGACGATCCTTCAGCCCCGGCAGCCGGAACGACCAGAGATTGATGCGCGCGAGCAGGTCCTCCCGGAAACGCCCCGACCGCACCAGCGCCGCGAGATCCCGGTTCGTCCCCGCGATCAGCTGGAAGTCGCTGCGCACTTCCTCGTCGGCGCCCAGAGGGAAGAACGTCCGCTCCTCCAGCGCCCGCAGGAGCATCGCCTGCTCGTCCGCGCCGAGCTCGCCGATCTCGTCCAGGAAGAGGATGCCGCCGTCCGCTTTCAAGAGCAGGCCGGACCGCGCCGCCGCCGCGCCCGTGAACGCCCCCTTCACGTGGCCGAAGAGCGCCGACGGGGCCGCGTCCCCCCGCAGCATCGCGCAGTTGACCTCGACAAAGGCCCCCCCGACCTGGCGCCGCGCCTTTTTCAGCTCGTAGATGCGCTTCGCCAGCTGCGATTTGCCGGCACCCGTGGGACCCGTCAAAAGCAGCGGCTCTTTCGACGCGATCGCGACCTGCTCCACCTGCTCGATCAGCGCGTTGAACGCCGCGTTGCGCGTGTCGATCCCGCCCTTCAGGAAGGACAGGCCTTCGCGCTGCTCGGCGCGGAAGCGCGACGCCAGATGGTCGTACTTCGAAAGGTCCAGGTCGATGATGCTGTACGTGCCCGCCACGGCGTGCTTCTCACCCCGGGACGGCGAGGTCTGGACGAGCCGCGCGGGGAAGTGCCGCGACTCCGTCAGCAAGAAGAGGCAGATCTGCGCCACGTGCGTCCCGGTGGTGATGTGGACGACGTAGTCCTCCTTGTCGGGATCAAACGGGTAGCCCCGCGCGAAGTCGTGGAGCGCGGCGTAGACCTCCTCGAAGTCCCAGGGATTCCCCACCTCGAAGGGCTGGATCCGGACCTCGGTTTCGGGGGAGACGGAGCGGATGTCCGCGAGCACGGTCTTGCTCAAGCCGGCATACGCCGGCGCGCACAAGAGCTCGAAGCGCCGGATCAGGAGATCGGGGTGCTGGCAGAGCGCCACGCTCGGACGCCAGCGGTCCCAGCGCCGGGGACCGAAGCCCGCATCCAGCGTCGGCCCCAGCAGTCCCAAGGCCACCAAGGGCTTCTGTGGCATATCTATATAGATAGTACTTTATCTTATGAGATAGCCTCAAGCCCCTTTTTAGTGCCCGTCCC
This sequence comes from uncultured Planctomycetales bacterium, assembly GCA_964619955.1. Taxonomy (GTDB): domain Bacteria; phylum Planctomycetota; class MHYJ01; order MHYJ01; family JACPRB01; genus JACQFK01. The sequence goes on along the minus strand of CAZUJF010000039.1, from coordinate 26,594 downwards.
TAGGGAAGGCCTCTGGCACGCCGTCTGCATTACTCCCTTCGGAGGCATTAGCCTTCGCGGTCCAAGGAGGGAGCGGCGCCGCCCGGTGGGGTCCGGCGTCCCGCAACGATCTCCCGGCCGCTGCGGGATAAAACCCGGTCGTGGCGGCCCCGTCCACGCCCTGTCGCCCGTACGGGACAGCGCGGAAGCGACTTTGCGGGGATGCGGTAGTGAAGCGTCCTTCCGTCGCATCGGCGTGGACGGGGACGGGGTCGCCCTAAAACTCAAGGAGGTGCGCGGTGAAAATGATCGTGGAAGCGTTCGAAAAGGGCCTGAAGTTCCGGAACGGCCGCTTCATCGAAGTCCTGGAGCCCGGCGTCTACCGCCTGGCCCGGATCTTCGCGAAGGAGCAGATCCAGAAGGTCGACGTCCGTCTCCGGACGATGATCCTCCAGGGCCAGGAGATCCTCACGGCGGACAAGGTCACGCTGCGGCTCACGATCCTGGCGAAGCTGCGGATCACGGACCCGGTCGCCGCGATCCTCAAGGTCGACGACTTCGCGGGGCAGCTCTACGGCGACGTGCAGCTGGCGCTCCGGGACGCGGTCGGCGCGCTCGATCTCGACGCGATCATCAGCCAGAAGGGCCGCGTCGGGGAGCAGATCACGCAGGTCGTCCGCCCCAAGGCGGCGGTCTACGGGGTGGAACTCGTGGAGGCGGGTGTCCGCGACCTGATCCTGCCCGGCGAGATGAAGACCATCCTCAACCAGGTCATGGAGGCGAAGAAGAAGGCGGAAGCGTCCCTGATCCTCCGCCGGGAGGAAGTTGCCGCGACGCGGTCGATGGCGAACACGGCGGAGATCCTGGCGAAGAACCCGGTCCTCCTGCGGCTCAAGGAACTCGAGGCGTTCGAGAAGGTGCTCGGACGCGGGGCGTCGATCATGTTCACGCCCGAGATGTTCGGATTGATCAAGTAGACTGGAAACGGAGAACCAACCATGGACCTGAAGCATCATGTGGTGGACGTCCCCGGCGGCGTCCCCATCAAGGCCTGGACGGCCGGCGTCGCCTTCGACGAGAAGGCGGAGGCCCAGCTCCGCAACGTCGCCAAGCTCCCGTTCATCCACAAGTGGGTCGCGGTCATGCCGGACGTGCACGTCGGCATCGGCGCGACGGTCGGCAGCGTGATCCCCATGAAGGGCGCGATCATCCCCGCCGCCGTCGGCGTGGACATCGGCTGCGGCATGATGGCCGTCCGCACCAGCCTCCAGGCGAAGGAGCTTCCCGAGTCCCTGGCGCCCCTGCGCGCGGCGATCGAGAAGGCGGTCCCGCACGGCCGCACCGCGGACGGCGGCCGCGGCGACCGCGGCGCCTGGCACGACATCCCCGGCTCGGTCGGCGAAGCGTGGATGAGCCTCAAGGGCGACTACGAGGACATCGTCTCGAAGCACCGCAAGCTCGACCGCGGCAACCACGTGAACCATCTGGGCACGCTCGGCACGGGCAACCATTTCATCGAGGTCTGCCTCGACGAGTCCCAGGGCGTCTGGTTCATGCTGCACAGCGGCTCGCGCGGCGTGGGCAACCGCATCGGCAGCTATTTCATCGAGCTCGCGCAGCAGGACATGAAGCGCTGGCACATCGACCTGCCGGACCGCGATCTCGCGTACTTCCCCGAGGGCGCGGAGCACTTCTCGGAATACATGCGCGCCGTGAGCTGGGCGCAGAAGTTCGCGCGCCTCAACCGCGATCTGATGATGCAGCACGTGGTCGACGCCGTCCGCGGCGTCGCCGGCCTGCCTCCGTTCGAGGCGCGACTCGAGGCCGTCAACTGCCACCACAACTACGTCGACTCGGAGCTGCACTACGGCGAGAAGGTCCTGGTCACCCGCAAGGGCGCCGTACGCGCCGCCAAGGGCGACCTGGGCATCATCCCCGGCAGCATGGGCGCGCGCTCGTACATCGTCCGCGGCAAGGGCAACCCCGAGAGCTTCAACAGCTGCAGTCACGGGGCGGGACGGATGATGTCCCGCACCGAGGCCAAGCGCCGCTTCACGCTGAAGGATCACGAGGCGGCCACGGAAGGCGTCGAGTGCCGCAAGGACAAGGACGTCATCGACGAGACGCCGATGGCCTACAAGCCGATCGACGACGTCATGGCGGCCCAGAGCGACCTGGTGGAAATCGTCCACACGTTGAAGCAGATCGTCTGCGTGAAGGGTTGATGTTGATCCTCGACGGTTCGCTCGGGGAGGGCGGGGGGCAGATCCTCCGCACCGCGCTCGGACTCTCGCTCGTGACGGGGAAGCCTTTCACGATCGAGGGCATCCGGGCGGGGCGGGAGAAGCCCGGCCTGCTGCGCCAGCATCTGACGGCGGTCACGGCGGCCGCGGAGCTCGGCCATGCCCGCGTCGAAGGGGCCGCGCTCCGCTCGCCGCGGCTCGTCTTTGCGCCCGGCGAGGTCCGCCCCGGCGACTACACGTTCTCCGTCGGCACGGCGGGCAGCGCGACGCTCGTCCTCCAGGCCGTGCTGCCCGCGCTGCTCACGGCCAAGGGGCCGTCCCGCCTCACGCTCGAAGGCGGCACGCACAATCCCTGGGCGCCTCCCTACGACTTTCTCGAGAAGACCTTTCTCCCGCTCGTCCAGCGAATGGGCCCCCGGATCACGTGCAGCCTTGAACGCCGCGGGTTCTACCCGGCAGGCGGCGGCCGCTTCACGGTCGCGATCGAGCCTTCCGTCACCCTGCAGCCGCTCATCCTCGACGAACGGGGACCGCTCCGCGCCCTGCGCGCCGCGGCCCTCGTCGCCGCCCTGCCGCCCGACATCGCCGAGCGGGAACTCCGGACGCTGCAGCGCGCCCTCGCCCCGGAGGCCTGCAGCGGCCGCACGCTCCAGGATTCCCGCTCCGCCGGTCCGGGCAACGTCGTCAGCGTCGAGATCGAGAGCGCCGCCCTCACGGAAGTCGTCACGGGCTTCGGGGAGAAGAACCTGCGCGCCGAGGCCGTGGCGAAGGGCGTGGCCGAGGAGGTCCGCGCCTACCTCGATTCGGGCGCGGCGGCGGGGGAGTATCTCGCGGACCAGCTGCTGATCCCGCTGGCGCTCGCGGGGGCCGGATCGTTCACGAGCGGTCCGCTCTCCGCGCACGCGACCACCAACATCGAGGTCATCCGGCGCTTCCTCGACGTGGACTTCCGCGTGGAGCCCGCGGGCAAGGGCGTCCGCGTCAGCGCCGCCAGCGCTCGATGAGCGCGTCCACCTCGCCGCGGATCAGCGGGCGGGATTCGCGTTTGTTCAGGCCCTCGTCGCGCAGGCGGTCGTATTCCGTGTGCACGTGGCGGATGTGCGCGCGCACCGCGAGCTCGAGCGCCTTCGGGTCCAGCTCCTTCGCGAACGCCGCCCGGCCCACCCGTCCGCTGTACTTCTCGCAGGCGTGACGCGCGATCTCCGCGGCCTCCGCCGGGGGGCAGCCCGGAAAGGCCGCCTTCAGGGCCGCCTCAAACTCGAGCACGTACTGCCGGTCGGCCTCCGCGGTCTTCACCCGCCGCTTCGCCGCTTTCGCCTCCCGCTCCCCCGCGTCCGCGGCGCAGGCCCCCCGGGCAGCCTCGAGCGCTGCCGCCTCGACGAAGGTCCCGCGCCGCTCGTCCCGCTTCCGCCGCCGGTTGAAGACGAGCAGCACCCCGTGCAACTTCGAGAGCGCCGTGGCGCGCCGGGTCAGCGCCGCGTCCCCGCTCTCGAGCAGGATCAGCTCCCCGAGCCCCGCGCAGCCGAGACAGGAGGCGCCGCCGCCCGGCCGCAGCGTCAGATACTCCCCCGTGCCCAGCGAGACCGCGCAGCCGCCGCAGCGCAGGCCGTCCCGGTCCGCGATCCGGATTTCCATCGCCGGGGATTCTACCGTGAAGCGTTCGGGCCGCTTCCCCCTATAGTAAGCATGATTCTCATCGCGCTCTGCCTCGGCCTCCTCGCCCCCCAGGACCTCAAACCACCTCTTGAGGACCCCAAGGAGATCCTCAAGGGCGTCAAAGCGCCCCCGGGCTGGACGGTCAGCCTCTTCGCGGCGCCCCCCAACATCGGCTATCCCACCTGCCTCACGGCCGCGCCTTCCGGGGAGCTCTTCGTCGGCATCGACGAGAACGGCTCCATCGACGCGAAGCCCGGACGCGGACGCATCCTCCGCTGCGTCGACAGCGACGGCGACGGGCGCATGGACCGCTATACGATCTTCGCCGACGGCGTCGACAGCCCCCGCGGGCTCGTGTGGGACGGCCGCACGCTCTATTGTCTGCATCCGCCGTTTTTGCGCGCCTTCCACGACGAGGACGGCGACGGCGTCTCCGAGCGCAGCGAAGTGCTCGTGCAGGGGATCGGCTTCGACCTGAAGTTCCGCGGCGCCGACCACACCACCAACGGCATCCAGAAGGGCATCGACGGCTGGATCTACGTCGCGGTGGGGGACTACGGCTTCGTCAAGGCCGTCGGCCGCGACGGCAAGTCCGCGCAGCTCTACGGCGGCGGCATCGCCCGCGTGCGGCCCGACGGCACGGAGCTCGAGGTCGTCGCCGACGGCCTGCGCAACATCTACGACGTCGCCGTCAGTCCGCGTCTCGACCTCTTCACGCGCGACAACACGAACGACGGCGGCGGCTGGAACGTCCGGCTCAGCCACATCCTCCCGAGCGCGCACTACGGGTACCCGACGCTCTTCAAGAATTTCCCCGAGGACACGCTGCCCGCCCTCATGGACTACGGCGGCGGATCGCCGTGCGGATCCCTCTGGGTGAGCGAGCCCGGCCTGCCGCCCGGCTTCGGCGATGCGCTCTATACCTGCGACTGGGGCCGCAGCGTCGTATACCGCCACGTGCTGCCCGCGGAAGGAGCCTCTTTCAAGCCCGAGCAGAGCTCCTTCGTCGAGATTTCCCGGCCCACCGACATGGACGTCGACGGCGAAGGCCGCCTCTACATCGCCAGCTGGCGCAACGGCGGCTTCACCTTCAGCGGCCCCAACGTCGGTTTCGTGGTCCGGGTCACGCCCCCGGGCACCCGCGAGGCCTGGAAAGATCTGAAGAAGGCCTCCGGGGAGGAACTCGTCGCCGCCATCGGTTCCGCCAGCCACGTACGGCGGATCCACGCGCAGGCCGAACTGCTGCGCCGGCCGGATCGTGCGACGCTTGCGCCCGGCCTAGGCAAACTGCTGACGTCGACGGATCCCGGCGTGCGCACGGCGGCGGTCTTCACGCTCAAGCAGCTCCAAGGAGCGGCCGCGCTAACAAGCCTACTGACGGTCGATGAAGCCAGCGTACGCGCCTTGGCCGACCGGAAGGGAGAAACACGGGACCTGCCCCTCAAGCCGTTCCTCGAGGCGCTCAGCTCCCCGGATCCCCGCCTCCGGCTGCAGGCCTCGATCGCCCTGGGCCGCCTGGGCAGGCTGGAAGCGGCGGACGCGCTGATCCCGTTGACGTCCGACCCCGACCGATCCGTCGCCCATGCCGCCGTCGCCGCCCTTGTCGCCCTCAAGGCCCATCAGGCCGCCCTGCGCCGCCTGGACGCCGGGTCCTTCAAAGTCCTCCAGGCCCTTCATGATCCCGTCGTCGTCGACGCCCTCTTGGAGCAGCTGACGAAACCCCAGGACAGCGAACGCCGCAAGGGCCTCCTCCGCACCCTGTGCCGGCTGCACTACAAGGAGCACGCGTGGGACGGCCGCTGGTGGGGCACGCGTCCCGACACCACGGGGCCTTATTTCAAGCCCGTCCCCTGGGAGGCGAGCACGAAGATCGCCGCCGCCCTCAAGCAGGCCCTCGCCGGCGCGGGCGGCGCCGAACTCCGCTTCCTGCTGCTGGAACTGCAGCGGCACCGGCTCGCCTTCGACGAGGCGCTGCCGCTCGTGCTCAGACTCGCCTCCGAGGATCCCTCCTTCCGCGGTTCTGCGGCTGACTTTCTGGCGCAGCGTCCGCAGCTGCCTCCGGAGGGCATCGCCCTCCTCGAATCCGTGGCGTCCGACGAAGCCGGAGAGCCGGCCGTCCGCCTCCGGGCCTTCGGAGCCCTCAACAAAGCCGCCGCCCTGGACGCGCTCGTCCGCATCCTCGGCGGCCTCCGGAAACCGCCCGGCGAACTGGTCCAAGCCCGGGAGGAATTCGTCCGCGACGGCCGACATGCCAGAAACCTCGCCTACTTCCAGAAGCTCGCCGGCGCCGAGGCGCCCGCCGCCCGGGAGCTCGGGCTGGGGGTGCTGGCGTCCCTCTCGCAGCATAAGAACTCGCCCAAGGCGCTCCAGGAAAGCGCCCTGCGCCAGGTCGAGGCCGCGCTGACGGGTCCGCATCCGGAACACGCGCTCCGCGGCATCGCGTACGCCCGCGCGGACGCCTTCGTCCATCCCGTGCGCTCCCTGATGAACGACGCCCGCAAGGAGGTCCAGGAGGCCGCGCTCGCCGCCGCCAAGGCGCTCAAACTCGACAGCGGCGGCGGCAACCGCGTGATCCTCAAGGGGAAGACGCCCGAGCAGATCAAGGCGCTGCTCGCCGCCGAAAAAGGCGACCCCAAGAAGGGCGCGGAATTCTTCGTCAAACAGGGCTGCGTCGCCTGCCACACCCTCAGCGCCCAGGAGGCCCCCAAGGGCCCTTTCCTCGGCGACGTCGCCGTCAAATACGGCCGGGCCGAACTGCTGGAATCCGTCCTGCTGCCCAACGCGAAGATCGCGCAGGGCTTCGCGACGCACTGGTTCGAGACGACGGAGGAGGACCGCTACGAGGGCTTCGTCGTCCGCGAGAGCGGCAGCGAGGTGGAGCTGCGCAACATCCAGGGCGTCTCGATCACGCTCAAGCTCGCCGAGCTGAAGAAGCGGGGGACGATGGAGACCTCCATCATGCCCGTGGGGCTCATCGACACGCTGACGGCCGGCGAGTTCGCCTCCCTCCTCGCCTTCCTGGAATCCTTGAAACCGAAATAGGTCGCCGCTATAATCGCCCAGGCGATTATGGATGCCGATCTCCTCTTCCGCGCATTCTCCGACCCGACGCGCCTTCGCATCCTCCATCTGCTGCGCCGGAAGGAGCATTGCGTGGGGGATCTGATGGCCGTCCTCCGGATCCCCCAGGCGAAAACCTCCCGGCATCTCGCCTATCTGCGGCGGGCGGGCCTGGTCCGCGTCCGCGAGCAGGGACTCTGGAGTTATTACTCGCTCGCGCCCGTCCGCAACGCCCTCCAGCGGAGGCTCCTGGCCTGCCTCGAGGCCTGCCCCCGGAATCCGGCCGATCTCCGCCGCGGCGCGGCGCTCCGGAAGGGGGGTGGCTGCTGTCCCCGCTGACCTTGTCCCGCCGCCTGGCTTCCGAGGCGATCGGCAGCATGCTCCTCCTGGCCGCCGTCGTCGGCTCCGGCATCATGGGCGAGCGGCTCGCGGGGGGAAACGCCGCGCTGGCGCTGCTCGCCAACACGCTGGCCACGGGGGCGGCGCTCCTGGTCCTCATCCAGGTTTTCGGTCCCGTCTCGGGGGCGCATTTCAACCCCCTCGTGACGCTGACGAGCCCCACGGCCCGCAAAGAGGTTCCCGCGTATGTGCTCGCCCAGGCCGCCGGCGCGCTCGCCGGAGTGGCGCTCGCCAACCTCATGTTCGACCTGCCGGTCTTCAGCGCCTCGCGGCACGTCCGCAGCGGGCCCTCCCAGTGGCTCAGCGAGGCGGTCGCGACGTTCGGCCTGCTCCTGGTGGTCCGCAGTCCCGCCCCTCACAAGCCGGTGGTCGTGGCCGCGTACATCATGGCGGCCTACTGGTTCACCGCCTCGACCTCGTTCGCCAACCCCGCCGTGACGCTGGCCCGCTCGCTGACGGACACCTTCTCAGGCATCCGTCCGGCCGACGTCCCCGCGTTCATCGGGGCGCAATCCCTCGGGGCCGCGGCCGCGGTCCTCCTCAGCCGCCGGCTTTTTTCCCCGGAGGCCTCATGAACACCGTGCTCTTCGCCTGCATCCACAACGCGGGCCGCTCGCAGATGGCGGCCGCCCTCTTCAACCTGGCGGCGGATCCGGCGAAAGCCCGCGCGATCTCCGCGGGGACCGAGCCGGGCGCCCGCGTGCACCCCGAAGTCGTGGAGGCCATGAAGGAGCTCGGCGTGGACCTCTCGAAGGGCGTGCCCCGCAAGCTCACGCCGGAGCTGGCCTCCACCGCGACGCTGCTCATCACGCTGGGCTGCGGCGAGGCCTGCCCCAACGTCCCGGGCCTGCGCCGCGACGACTGGCCGCTCGAGGATCCCAAAGGCAAACCCGTGGCCCGCGTGCGCGAGATCCGGGACGAGGTTCTCGGGCGGGTGCGGAACCTGATCGACCGCGAGGGCTGGGGCGCCTAATCCCCCAGGCGCTTGCCCACCCGGGTGCGGCGCCATTCCTCCAGCGCCGTCAGCGGCGCGTCCGGCCCGACGCGGAACCAGGCCCGGCCGTCCTCGATCCGGATGTCGCTGATCCAGACCTTGCAGGCCCCCAGGTTCCGCCCCCGGAAGGCGGGTTCCGAAAGCGGCGTGAGGCGGTCCGAGGTGTCGGACGGAAAGCGGCCCAGCAGCTCGATCCGTTTTCCCCCGCCCGCGTGCCAGATCAGCAGCCTGTCCCGCAGTTCCAGGATGAGCGCCTCCGACCCGTCCGGGACGAGGGGGATCCGCACGATCTCCGAGATCGAGCGGCCGAGGACCACGTTCGACATCCGGGCCGGATCCAGCGGCGCGGCGGCCGCCCAGCCCAGCTTGAGGCGGCAGTCCGCGCAGGGCGGCGGAAGCCGCTTCGGGTCGAAGCCCGTCCCGAGGATGCAGTCCGCGCCGACGCTCGACTTCTCGTCGTCGTACTTGTCCTCGAAGCCCAGCAGGTGCATGAACTCGTGCACCGCGGCCGCCACGCTCCTGGGTCCGGGCTCCGCGGGGACGAGGACGTACTCCACCGCGCGCCGGTCGAACTCCAGGGCGCCCTTGTGCGGCCAGAGCAGCGTTCCACGGGGGGCGAGCGGACCCGCCGCCGCGAACACGACGGCATCCGCGGTGGCGAGCACCGCCGGACCTTCGCGCGCCAGGAAGCGGTCCAGCGCCCCCTGCAGATCCGCCCGCTTGAACGCGGCCCGGTCGACCCCGACCCGCAGCGCGGGCCAGAGCCTCCCGGAGACGGCCAGGCGGGCGCCGGAAACCTCCCGGTAATAGGCCCCCACCGGCTCGAGGAGGGACTTCGACAGATCGTTATCCGCCTCGAGCGGGCGATCCGCGAATTCGAGCGGGACCAGCGCCACCGTCAGGGAACCGCGGGCGGGTTTCGGCTCCGCGGCGGGGGGGCTCTGAAATGCGGCCCGCTCGGGCTCCGTGAGCGGGACGCGGGCGCGGATGCGTTCGCGCTCGGCCTCCAGCGGCGCCCCCTGCGTCAGCAGCAGGACCAGGGCCGCCGGCAGCCCGATCATCGTTTCAAGGCGCCGAGCAGCGCGCTGAACTCGCGGGCGCGCTCCTGGGCGTACTTCGTCCGTCCGTATTGCGTGACGAGCTTCTCGAGCGCGGCGAGCGCCTCGGCTTTCTTGCTCGCCGCGAAGAGCCGCTTGAACTCCTCGTGCAGCTCCCGGGCCTTCGTCTCGTCCTCGGGGCCGGGCGCCTTGGCCCCCGGCGCCGCCGCCGGGGCCATCTGGAGTTTGAGCTGCTTCCAGGCCTTGACCTTCTCGCGCGTCGCGGCGTCCGTGCCCCCGAGTTCCACGTATTTCTCGTAGTGCTCCATGGCGGACACCGCGCGGTCGTCGAACTTCGTCTCGTAGATCTGCCCCAGCGCCAGGTGCGGCTCCGGATCCTGCGCCTTGAAGCGGATCGCGTTCAGGAGATCCTCCGCCGCGGGCTTGAACTGGGCGCGGCTCGACCGCAGCATCGCCCGGTTGAAGTAGGCGTCGGCGTACGCCGGGTTCTTCTTCACCGCGTTGGAGAAGTCGGCGAAGGCGCGGTCCTCGTAGGTGCGCGATTCGCCCTCGACGTCCTTCGACAGCCGCAGCCGGATGTTCGCGACCCCGCGCTCGTAGTAGGCCTCCGCGAGGTCGGGGTTCGAGCGGATCGCCGACGTGAAGTAGTCCACGGCCTCGGGCAGCTCGTTCAACCGGGCGGACTCGCGGCCGTTCTGCAGGGCCTCCATCGCCTCGCGCGCGGACGAGTCCGCGGACACGCAGGCGGCGGGCAGCAGCAGCAGGGGCGCCAGGAGCAGCATGCGATTCATGTTCAATCCTATCGACGGACCCGTTCCAGCCAGCGGTCGCTCTCCGCCTCGATGTCGCGCAGATCCATGATGCGGAGCTTCGACTTCTCCAGCTGCGTGATCTCCTCGAGCTCGTTCGCCGTGAACGCCACATAAGGCGTGAGGAAGATCATCAGCTCGCGCTTCACCTTGCGCTTCGAGGTGCTCGAGAAGAGGTTGCCGATCAGCGGGATGTCGCCGAGCAGCGGCACCTTCGTCACCGTGTCGTCCATGGAATCGCGGATCAGGCCGCCGATGACGATCGTGGTCCCGTTGCGGACGGCGACGCTGGTGGTCGCGCGGTTCACGTTGAAGGTGGGGGATTTCACGCCCTCGGTGATCTCGACGGATTCCGCGTCCGAGGCGATGTCCGAGATCTCCGGCGTGACCACCATCGTGACCAGGCCGTCCGGATTGATGTGCGGGGTCACGTCCAGGATGATGCCGATGTTCTCGTACTCGACGATGTTGACGGTGTTGCCCAGCTGGTTGACCTGGGTGTTCGTGACGCGGGGCACCTCCTTGCCGACGTTGATGTTCGCCGTCTGGTTGTCGAGCACGAGGATGCGGGGCGTCGCGAGGATCTTCAGCTTGCCCTCCTGCGAGAAGAGGTTAAGCGCCGCCTGGAACTCGTCGCCCTGGAGCAGGTAGCTGAAGCCCGTGGTGGGCAGGGCGAAGTCCGTCCCGAAGCGGCTCGTCGCCTTGTCGCCGCCGCCGACCGTCCACTTGTTCTCCCAGAATCCCTCGACCCCGTACTGCGTGCGCTCGTCGAGCGTCACGTCGGCGATGAGCACCTTGATGAGCACCTGCGGCCGCATGCGGTCGAGGTCCTGCAGGATGCCCTGGATGGACTGGTAGTTGCGCGGCGAGGTCCGGATCACCAGCGAGTTCGTCGTGACGTCCGGCTGGATGTCGGCCTGGCCCTCGATGCCGCGGCGGGGCTCGTCGTCCTGGGCCGGCGCGGCGGGACCCTCCTGGGAGTCCGCCTCGAGGGGACCCAGGCCGCGCGTGCGGCCGGAGCCCGCGCCCGACGCGCCCCCGCTGCTCCGCGAGGAACCCGCGGAATTCTGGTTCTGCCCCTGGTTCTGCATGCCGCCGAAAAGGCCCTGGCCCTGCTGGCCCGTCCGGTTCAGCTGGGTGTTGCCCAGCGTCGAGCCCGTCGCGCTGCTGCGCAGCAGCTGCTGCAGCGTCTGGGCCAGCGCGGTCGCATCCGCGTTGCGGAGCGGGACGACGTACGTGCTGACCGCCTCGGTCGGATCCTGGTCCAGCTGGCGGACCACCTCGTCCATGATCGCGACGTAATCCTTGGAGGCCTTCACGATCACGGCGCGCGTGCGGACGTCCGACGTGATCTCGACCTCCTGGCTGGGCAGCAGCGAGGATCCCCCCTGCCCGCCCCCCTGCCGCTGCGCGAACTGGGCCAGCTGGCCCCCTTGGGTCTGGCCGCCCGTGGTGCGCCCCGAGCCCGCCGTCGCGTTCACCTGCGGACGGAAGAGCGACTGCAGGATCGTCGCCATCTGGGCGGGGTCGGCGTTCTGCAGCTTGTAGATCTTCACCTCGAGCAGGTCGTTCACCTGCCGGTCGATCTCGAGCATGACGGCATCGATCAGCACGAGCTTCTGCTCGCTGGCGCCGACCAGGATCGAGTTGGTCCGCACGTCGGGCACCGCTCGAACCTCCTGGGTCGCGCCCAGCTGGTTCTGCGGGGTCTGCGGCTGCAGGCCCCCCATCCAGACCGGCAGCTGGCCCCGGCCCCCGCCGCGGCCGCCCTGGCTGGTGCTCGCGGAGTTCGTCGGCGTCTCGGAGAAAAGGTCGTTGATCAGCTTCGACACGCCCGTCGCATCCGCGTAGCGCAGCGCGTAGAGCTTGAGCTTCGTCGCCGAGGCGGACTTGTCGTCGAGCTTGGCGACGAGGTCCTCGATGATCTTGAGGTTGTCGTCGGTCGCGCTCACGATCAGCGAATTCGTGCGTCCCTCCGCGGTGATGCGGACCATCTCGTGGGCCAGCGCCCGCGTCGAGGGGCCCGCGCCCTCGCCGCCGCCCCCGCGGCCGCCGCCGCCCATCATGCGGAAGATGTTGGCCATCGGGTTGGACTGCCCCGTCTCAGCGCGGATCGTCTCCTTCTTGAAGACCTCGTTGAGCGTCTTCGCCGTCTCGGTCGCGTCGGCGTTCTTGAGATTGAAGATCCGGACTTTCAGCTCCGCGGACGCCGACACGTCGATCACCCGCAGGATGCGGGCCGCCCGGTTGATCCCCTCGGAGCGGCCCGTCAGGATCACGGAGTTGGAATACGTGGAGATGGCCATCGAGCCGGATTCCGCGATGGCCCCCTTGAGCACCTCGCCCAGCTCCTTCTGCACGTCGATCACGTTGACCGCCTTCAGCGGCATGATCTGGGTGCGCACCTGGTCGGTGATCGGGATCAGGTCGGGATCCGTGCCCGTGTGGATCTCCACGCCGCGCTGCATCGCCTTGGACACGTCCAGCATCTTCAGCGTCTGGCCGGCCTTGGGCAGGGCGGGGGAGTAGGGGTTCAGGATCACCATCCCGTGCGTGCGCAGCGCCGCGTTCAGGAAGTCGAGGCAGCGGGACAGCGGCACGTCCGTGTCGCTCACCGCGGTGATCGTGCCGGTCACCGGCCGCTCCTGGACGAAGATCCAGCCCGTGACCTGGCTCACGTACGCCAGCACGGCGTCGACGGAGGCCTCCTTGAACTTGAACTGCAGCTTCTTGTCCTCGGCCCGGGCCGCGTCCTGCCCCCAGGAGGGCAGCGCCAGCGCCGCGAGGGCGGCCGTCAGCAGTGTGCGTCTCAGCATGCGGTCATCCTCTTAGGGGTCGTCCTGCGGACGTCCCTTCTTCCGGTTTCTTTTCTTCAACTGCTCCAGGATCTCGTTCTTCACGCCTTCGTCCAGCGGCTTGGTTTCCGCCGCCGGGGCCGGCTTGCCTTCCGTGGCGGGCTCCCCGGTCGCGGCCTCGCCGCCCGGCAGGGAGTCGCCCACCGCCAGGTCCTTGCTCGTCCCGTCGGGAAGGGCGAGCCGGACGCGGTCCGCGGCGATCTCCTCCACCCGGAAACCCAGGACCTCGTCGCCCGCCTTCACGAACGTCGGCTCCTTGAGCACCCGGAGGCGCTCCTCGTTGCGGTCCTCGATGAGCCCCTTGTGGCCCGGCAGCGCGGCGTCGAAGACGATGCCCGTCAGCACGGCCGCCTTCGGTTTCGCCGCCTCCGTGCGGACCTCGCTCCGGCGCTCCTCGCGCCGCGCGGGACGCTCGGCGCCCTTCGCCCGGTACGGCGAGAAGATGTTCGATTCGCGCAGGGCCTTGAGCTCGGACGCAGGCAGCGGGGGACGGTCCCCGCCGGCCGCCTGCGCCAGCGTCCAGAGCAGCCAGATCCAGGAGCTCACGGGCGTCCTCCCGGCTTCTGCGAGTATTCGATCGTCGACAGCTTCAGATCCACGTCCAGGCGGTCCTCGCGTTCATACTGCGAGCCGACCGAGACCCGGATCACCTTGAGGAACTCCCGGGACTGGTGCAGCTCGGCCAGCAGGTCCACGAATTGCGCCCAGGTCAGTTTGAACTTCGTGTCGTAGACGTATTCCTTGAAATCCCCCGTCTGCTGGGGGAGCGGGCTGCCCGCGATCTCGAACGTCACCCCCACGCGGTCGCAGATCTCGCCCAGGTGGGTCACGAAATGCGTGTTCACGTCGGGCGTCCGGGGCCGCTCCACCTTCGCGCGGAACGTCGTCCAGTCGGCGCGCAGCGCCGTCTCCCGGGAGAGCGTCGCCTTCGCCTTCGCGATCTCGAGGTCGGCCTTCACGAGGTCCTGGGTCACCTTCGCCCACGGCTCGAACCAGAGCGCCGTGGCCATCTTGTCCATGATGAACAGCCCCGCGACGGCGAGCGTCGCCATCGCCAGGAGCCTCGTTCTCGGATTCATCGGGTTCATCGGATCACTTCTTCTTCTTCGTCTCGAAGCCGCTGAGGCGGGCGCGGACGGTGAAGTCCTGCTTGTACTCGCCCTTGTCCGCCGGGTTGATCGTGCCGATCTGGACCTCGCTGAAGCGGCCCGTCTTCTGAAGCGCCGTCACGAAATCCGTCACGTTGCGGTCGGTCCGCGACTTGCCCTGCAGGCGCACGTCGCCCGTGTCGTCGAAGACCGCGCTCACGATCCAGAGATTCGCGGGGTTCACCGACAGCCGCAGCGAGCCCAGCAGCTCGAGCCACACGTTCCGGTCCTTGAGCCACTGGCCTCCGAGCTTCGTCTGCTCCTGCGCCCGGGTCACGGCCGTGACGCGGGGCGCCAGCGCCTCCAGATCCTTCTTCTTGCGGTCCAGGTCCGAGCGTTTGTCCGCCAGCGCGACCTGCGACCAGACCAGGAGCAGGGCGGCGATGCCGCCCGCGAGCGCCCCGATGCGGTGCTTCCGCGTCGGGCGGAAGCGTCGCTGCGCGACCGGCGGATGCAGCAGATCCGGGATGCGGCGGCCCGACAGCAGGCCCGCGCAGAGGCCCGCGATCGGGGCCGTGTCGAGGTCGCCCGGACCCGCGAGGACGACGTCCCGGGACAGGCGCCCGCGGATGGCCTCCGCCAGACGCGCCGCCTCGGGACCTTCGCCCGCCAGCACGACGCGCCGGATTTCGCGGGCGGGGAATTTCGCGGAAAAGGACAGCAGCGAGCGGTGGATCTCCTCGGCGAGGGCCTCCTCGGAGGCCTGCTCCTCGAGCGTCGCGGTGCGGCTGAATTCCACGCGGCCGCCCTCGGCCACCAGGATCTCCGCCTCGCCGCCGCCGACCTCGACGAGCGCCGCCGCGTCCGTCCCGCGGTGCAGCTCCAGCAGCCCGAACGTGCTCACGTACGCGCCGGCCACCCTGATCCCGGCGGCCTCGACCGCGGCGATGAGCGGGTCGAGCACGGCGCGCTCCACGGCCACCCCCTGGATCCTCACCTTGCCGTTCTCGCGCGAGCTTTCGACGAAGGAGTAATGGACCTGGTCGAGGGGCAGCGGCAGCTCGCGCTCGATCTGGAAGCGCACCATGGAGACGAGTTCGTCGGCGGTTCCGTCCGGAAGCTCGAGGTCGCGCAGGATGGCCTGCCCGCGCGGCACCACGATCACAACCTTCGCGGCGCCGACGCCGCACTGCTGCAGCGCGGCTTTCAGCACGTCCGGCTCGAGGGAGGCCAGCTCGACGCTGCCCCCATGGACGAGCTCCGGCCCGGCGCCGTTGACCTTCACGGTCACGGCCGTCAGCCTCTTCGTCCCGAACTCAAGCGCCGTCAGCATTTCTTCCCCTTACCGCGACGGATTCGGCCCGTCCGCGGGGTCGTACGGCATTCCCAGCCGCGTCTGATCCTTCCAGTACACCAGCCTCGGCCCCGGCTCCGCCAGCGTGTCGAACACCGCCGTCATGCGCCGGAAGGACCGCGGCCTCTCCGCCGCCGCCCCCGATCCCTGCCGTTCCAGCTCCTCGTACGGCGTGCCCACCCGGCCCACCGCCTGGATCCGGAACTGGTACGCGCGAAACGTCGCCACGTTCGCGAATTGCACCAGCGCGGCGGGCTCCACGAGATCCGCCACCCATCCCATATTCGACAGATCCGAGCCCTGCGGGGTTCGCTGGCTGATGAGTTTGAGCGCGATTTCCTCCGTTATTCCCGGAAGGGCCAAAAGGACCTGCTTGGGGGCGGTGTTCAGGTTCACCAGACCGGGAACCACTTCCGCATCGAAGATCGTCAGATCGTCGCAGAGCTGCTTGAAACGCTCCTTGCTCAGGACGGGCAGCAGCCCCTGGTTCGGATTCCCCAGCAGATGCGCGATCGAGCCGAAGGGGCCGCGCGTCACCCGGATCGCGTTGATGGTCTGGATCTCGGTCGCCGTGAATCCCGCCTCCTGGAGCTGCGCGGGCGTCGCGGCGTTGATGTTCGTCCGCTTGCTCCCGTCCGCGGCCTCGTTCTTGTCGGAGCTCCAGACGGTCAGCAGCGACCAGAGGCCCGGATCCAGGCGCCCGTCCCGGTTGTCCGGCGGCCAGGACGTGTCGCCGTCGTTTTCATTCGTCTCCAGCCGCCCGTTCAGGTTCGCATCCTCCCCGTAGAGGATTTCGGGCGTGATGCCGCGCACGTAGAGCAGCTCCTCGAGCGATTCGAAGGGGGCGTTCTTGCAGTGATAGGGGACGGACAGCGCCGCATAATAGGACTCCTCGGCGCCGGCGGCCCCCGGGGTCGCGTCCTCGTCCCGCCAGTCGATGATCGCGTCCGCCATCTCCTCCGTCATCCGCGGCAGCTTCAGCAGCACCTCGCGCGTCGCGTAATTCACGTTGATCTTCGAGGCCTCGTCGTCCACGCCCCACTGGACCTTCTCGTCGTCCCCGAAGACCGGGCGGAACACGCTGTAGACGCCGTCGCCCAGCGGGACCTCGAAGAAGGCGCTTTCGTCGTCCGACCAGGAGTCCGAGAGCGAATGATGCGTGAGTTTTTCGTTGAGCACGCGGGCGCAGGCGCGGTCCACGCCGCTCCAGGCGAGCTGCGAGGCCTTGATCCCGTCGGCGTATCCCGACGCGAGCGAATACTCCACCTGCATCTCGCCGAGGAAGGCGTAGAGCAGCAGGGTCAGGATCGCCATGATCCAGAGGACCAGGATCAGCGCGATGCCGGAGCGTCCCCGCGTCACGGCGTCCGCTCCGGCTGCTCGGCGCCCACCGGGAGATAAAAACGGGTCGTGAAGGGTTCGAGGACGGTTTCCTCGCGCCACTGGCCCCGCACCCAGACGGTGACCTCGACGGCGAGCGGCAGCTTGTAGACCTTCCGCGAGTCCCATTCCTGCTTCCATTGCCCGTCGTAGTAGCGCACGTCGAGTCCCGTGATGTTCCGCGCGATCTCCTCGACGTCCTCGTCGCGGCGCACGGACACGCCCGGGGGATTGAGCACCTTCGAGCGCTCGCGCACCAGACCCTGCGCCGCCTTCGACGTGTCCTCCTCGATCCAGTACTGGACCCGGGACACGTCGATGCGCGGGGGCTTCCGTTCCTGCCGGGTGGAGCTCGTCGTCGACTCCCAGGCCTCCCGCGTGATCTGGTCGTTCACCGCGACGACCTCGAGGCCGTCGAGGGGCGCCTTGTCGCTGCCGCCGTTGGTCCCGATGAAGCCGGTGTCGAAGGGCCCTTCGCTCATGAACGCGCCCCGGACGTCCGACTCCACGGCCTGCAGCGCCGCGCGGGCCGTCTGGAAGAGCTCCGAGCGGAACTCGGCGCGGCTCGTCAGGCTCCGTCCCGCCTCGAAGAGCGCCAGCGCCGCGGAGAGCACGATCGAGAAGATCAGGAGCGCGACGACCAGCTCCAGCAGGGTGAAGCCGCCTTCGCCCTTCGGGCTACGGCGGGCCAAGGTCCGTCCACCCTTCATGGCGCCGCCGTCCGTTCCCGCAGGAGGCGCTTGAGCACAAACTCCCGCTTTTGCGAGCGCTCCTCCCATTTGATCGTGATCGTCACGTCGTAGAGCCCCTGCTCCCGGGTCTCGGAGCGGGCCTCCCAGCTGAAGTCGCCGTCGTCCTCGAATTTGCCCGACTGCGACTGCCCCAGCGTGCGTTCGCCGCTTTCCAGGTCCGTGAGGATGCGCTGCGCGAAGAGGGCCGCCCGGGTCGTGAACTGGGACGTCGTCGACGCCCGCGCGCCCGTGGAGAGGCCCTGCGAGACGAGAGACATGGCCGCGACCGCGACGACCAGGGCGACCAGGACCTCGATGAGGGTGAAGCCGCCTTCGCCCTTCGGGCTACGGCGGGCCAGGGCCGCAGGATGCCTCACGGAGTCACCGCCGGGTTCTCGATCGTGATCTTCGACGTCGCCGCGAGCACCTTGATGATCCGGCGGTCGCCCTGTTCGTTGGCGATCCCAAGCTCCGCCTCCGTGGCGGTCCCGTCCGGCCAGAATTCGATGTAGCGCCGCTTCGAGTCGGTGCGATCCGTCTCGAAGCCCTCCAGGACGTCGAAGTCCATGCCGGACGGCAGCGCCTCCTCGACCCAGCCGCCGCCGAGCGCCTCGAACTTGCCGGGCTCCTTCAGGGGCTTCGGTTCCCGCTCGATCCAGAAGACCTTGCGTTCGGTGTCCACCACGAGCCGCTGCCGCGCCCCGGTCTCCGCCGCATCCGCCCGCGCCTTCCGCGCCCAGGCGAAGAGGTGGTCCGCGGTCTTGCGGACCTGCAGGGACGGGAAAAAATCCGAGAAGCGCGGGGCGAGCACCGCCGAGACGGCGAGCAGCACCGCCATCACGAGGATGAGCTCGATGAGCGTGAAGCCCCGGGCCCGCGCGCGACGCTTCTTCATCCCCGCCTACTTCGAGATGTCGTCCTCGTTGCCCGGCTGGCCGTCCGGCCCCGCGGAGTAGAGGTCGAAACCCGCCGTGTTCTTGGAGCCCGGGCAGAGGTACTGGTATTCGGCCCCCCAGGGATCCTTCGGCAGCTCCGTCGCGTCGATGTAGGGCCCCTTCCAGCTCTTGGGTTCCGGCGGGGTGGCGGGCTTCACGATCAGCGCCGCCAAACCCTGCGCGGAGAGCGGATGCCGCCCGTTGTCGATCTCGTACGCGTTCAGCGCGGAGCTCAGCGACTTGATGTCCGCCTTCGCGGCCGCGATGCGCGCATCCTCGGAGCGCCCCGTCAGCTTGGGCACCACGATGGCGGCCAGGATGCCGATGATGACGACCACGAGCAGCAGCTCGATCAGCGTGAAGCCCTGGGCGCGCCGGCGGGAGGAACGGATCTTCATGGGTCTCTCCTTCTATTTGATCATGCTGGACAGACTGAACACGGGCAGCAGCATCGAGATCACGATGAACCCGACCAGCGCCGCCATGAACAGCAGGAGCGCGGGCTCGAAGAGCGCGACGAAGACGCGCACCGCCCGCTCCACCTGGATATCGAACGATTCCGCGATGTTGACGAGCACCTCGTCCAGGTTGCCGCTCTCCTCCCCGACGGCGATCATGTCCACCACCATGCGGGGGAAGGTGCGCGAGTTCCGCAGGATCTCGGCCAGGCTGCGGCCCTGCTTGACGCCCGCGGAGGCCTCGTCGATGTCGTCCTGCAGCACCCGGTTGCCCATCGCCTCCTTCGAGATCGAGAGCGCCCCCAGGATGGGCACGCCGCTCTTGAGCAGCGTGCCGAGCGTGCGCGTGAAGCGCGAGACGGCGTTCTTCCGGACGATGTCCCCGAAGAGCGGCAGGCGCACCTTGACGCGGTCGATGACCCGGCGGCCCCCGAGCGTCGCCGAGAGGCGGTTCCAGCCGAGGGCGAGCGCGACCACCCCCAGCAGCACGAAGATCCACTGGTCCCGGAAGAAATAGGAGGTCGACATCACGATCTGCGTGGGGAGGGGGAGGTTGTCGCCCATCTTCTTGAAGATCTCGCTGAAGCGCGGGATGAAGAAGACCATGAGAAACCCGATCGCGCCCGCGCCGATCACGATGAGGAGCACCGGATAGGCGAGCGCCGAGGCCACGCGGCTCTTGAGCTCCTGGTCCTTCTCGATGAAGATCGCGAGCCGCAGCAGGCAGTCTTCCAGGAAGCCGCCCGTCTCGCCCGCGCGCACCATGCTCACGAAGAGCCCGGGGAAGACCTTCGGATGCCGGGCGAGCGCTTCATGCAGCGTCGCGCCGCCGGAGATCTGCTTCTCGATGTCCGCGAGCGTGTTCGACAGATCCAGGTTGGAGGTCTGCTCGGACAGGATCCGCAGCGCACGGTTCAGCGGCACGCCCGCCCGAAGCAGGTCCGCCAGCTGCCGCGTCACCAGCGCGAGGTCGCCCGAACCGATGCGGCGGGACACGCGCCGCGGCGCCACTTCGCCCGCGCTGCCTTTGGACGCGGCTTCCTGCGACGATGCGATTTCCAGCGGGAACACGCCCATGCGCCCCAGCGAATCGAGCGCCGAGCGCTCCGACTCCGCCTGCAGCGTCCCCGAGACGACGTTGCCGTCGGCCGATTTCGCCTTGTAGGCAAACTGTGGCATCAGTCGAAGGCGATGGACGAAAGGCGATGGGCGGGGAGCATCCCCGCGCCACGCCTTGCGCCTCCCGCCTGCCTCTTTCGCCTCACGCCTGTCGCCTTTCTCAGTACTTGTCCGACTTCGTGATCCGGAGCACTTCCTCCGGCGTCGTCACGCCGGCGCGGACGCGGTCCCAGCCGTCGTCCCGCAGCGTGCGCATCCCGTGCTCGATCGCGTATTTCTTAAGCTTGTTCGCGCCCTCGCGGCGCAGGATCATGTCGCGCAGCTCGTCGTCCACGACGAACAACTCGAAGACGCCCTGCCGGCCCTTGTAGCCGGTCCCGCGGCAGTCCTCGCAGCCCTTGCCCATCCAGAGGCTCTTGATGTCGGAGGGCAGCAGCGCGGCCGCCTCGGATTCGGACGCCTTGATCTCCGTCCGGCACTTCTTGCAGATCCGCCGCACCAGCCGCTGGGCCATGAGGCCCTCCACCGTGCTCGCCACGAGGAAGGGCTCCAGGCCCATGTCGAGCAGGCGCGTGATCGCGCTCGGCGCGTCGTTCGTGTGCAGCGTCGAAAAGACCAGGTGGCCGGTGAGCGCGGACTGCACCGCGATCTCCGCCGTCTCGAGGTCGCGGATTTCGCCGATCATGATGATGTCCGGGTCGTGGCGCAGGATCGCCCGCAGCCCGCTGCCGAACGTGAAGCCGATCTTCGCGTTCACCTGGATCTGCTTGATTCCGGGCAGCTGGTACTCGACGGGGTCCTCCACGGTGATGATCTTGTCCTCGACCGTGTTGATCTTCTGCAGGCCGGCGTAGAGCGTGGTCGTCTTGCCCGAGCCGGTGGGGCCGGTGACGAGCAGGATGCCGTGCGGCTGCGTGATCAGGCTCTTGAAGCGCGTCAGGATCTCGGCGGGCATGCCGAGCTCCTCGAGCGAAACCGCCATGTTCGAGCGGTCCAGCAGGCGCAGGCAGACCCCCTCGCCCCAGGCGTCGGGGATCACCGAGACGCGCACGTCGATGTCGTGGCCCAGCGCGGACACATGGATGCGCCCGTCCTGGGGCAGCCGCTTCTCCGCGATGTTGAGGTTGGACATGATCTTCAGGCGCGAGACGATCGCCGCCTGGAAGCGCTTGATCTCGGCGGGGATGGGGATTTTGTGCAGGACGCCGTCGATCCGGTAGCGGATCCGCAGCTCGTCCTCCATGGGCTCGACGTGGATGTCGCTCGCGCGGTCCCGCACCGCCTCGCTGAGGATCTGGTTGACGAACTTCACGAGGCCCGCGTCCTCGGCGAGCGCGGCGTCGTCCGCCTGCTGCCCGGCGTCCTTGAGGACCTGGATCTCGCCGCGGGCGGCGTCGACCATGCGGTGGACCTCGTCCGCCGCGACGCCGAAGTGCTTCCGCAGCAGGCGCTCGATCTCGGAGGCGCGGCCGATCACGGGCCGGATCTTCGCCTTGAGCAGGAGCCGGAGGTCGTCGAGCACCTCCAGGTCGAGCGGATCCGAGACCGCCACGCGGATCGAGCCGTTCTGGCGGTCGATGGGGACGATCTTGCGCTGGAAGAGCGTCTTGACCGTGTGCGGGGGCACGAGGGTCGCGTCGATCTCCACGCCGGAGAGGTCCAGATACGGGACGCGGGTCTGCTCGGAAAGCGCCTCGAGGACCTGCTCCTCGCGGGCCCAGCCGAGGCGGACCACGGCCTGCCCCAGGCGCTCCTTGCCCTCCTTTTTCTGGAGGGCCTCCTGCACCTGCGGATCCGTCAGCACGCCGCGTTGGACGAGAATCTCACCCAGCAACATAGTCGTTCGTTCGAAAAAAGCAGCCGCCCGGGGAGCCCGTGTCGACCGCTCTCCCGGGCGGCTTTCCTGCACATTAGAGGCTCCGGACGCGGAATCTTCCCGGATTACTTGAGGATCCCCTGGGCCATCAGCTCCAGCTCCTGCCGGGAACTCACCACGTCGGCGAGCTGCTTCTGGAGCTCGGACAACGCGCGCTCCAGCTTGCGGCGCTCCTCGATGGATTCCTTGATGCGGTCCTCGACCGCGGCGTCGGAAAGGTCCCGGTCGCGTGAGGCTTCGCCGAGGCGGCTGCGGGCCGCCTTCACGGCGTCCTCGAGCGCATACTGGGCGCGGACGACCTTCTCCACGAGCTCGCGCACCGCGCTGCGTTCGTCGTCCTTCTCGATCTTGAGCGCGTCCATCGCCTTCGCGACCGCGGCTTCCACGCTGAGGCGCGTCGCCCCCGTCGGCGTGCCGCCCTGGCGCTGGCCGAGCATCTGGGGGATCATGCGCATCCAGCCGGTCATGCGCTCCATGATGCCGTCGAGCTTGGTCTTCTGCTCGTCGTTCAGGTGCGCCTTCACCTTCTCCGCGAGCTGCTTCATGGCCTCCTGGCCCTTGCTCATCTCCTCGCCGAGGTTCAGCCCCTGGAAGCCGCTCGTGCGCAGCTCCTCCATGCGCTTCTGAACCTGCGCGCCGAAATCGTCGACCAGCGGCTTGATCTTCCCGATCTGCTCGTCGCTGAGCGACAGCTCGCGCTTGAGGTCGTCCATGCTGAACTGCCCGGGGCCGCGGCCTCCCTGGCCGCCCCCGAAACCGCCGAACCCGCCGCGGCCGCCGGCGCCCCGACCGCCCTGCGCGCGCAGCTCCTCGTATTTCTTCTTCTGCTCGTCGTTGAGCAGCTCGTTCATCTTCGCGACGCGGGACTCCTCCTCCTTGGCGAGGATCTCCTTCACCTTCGCGGTCTGCTCCTCCGTGAGGCCCAGCCGCTCCTTGAGGCGGTTCACCATGAAGTCCGTGCCGCGGTTGTCCTGCTGCGCCGCGAGCGGCGAGGCGAGGACCAGGAAAGCGAACAGGCTGCGCATCGTCTACCTCCGTTCAAACGTACGAATCATCGACTCCATCTCGTCCGGCGCGGCGTTCCCGGCCACGAAGACCACCGACTCCCCGAGCTCGAGGAGGTAGGCGGCCCCGCCGCGGTCGGGAAACTTCCGCGCCACGACCTTGCCGGCCGGCGCCTCCGGGGCGCCCGCCGGGATCAGCTTCTTCACGAATTTCCACAGCTCCGAGGACGCGGCCACCTCGACGAAGGCGAGGAAGGCCAGGCCGTCCGTATACGACACCTTCACCACCGCCGCATCGAAGTTCGGGACGGGGAAGGGGCTCATGCGCTTCACCGCCTCCTTCATCTCCGCGCTGATGCCCGGCCGGATCCGGATCAGCTCCGATTCGCGCAGCTCGAAGCCCGGCGGGATCCACGCCGGCATCCAGACCGGGAACCCGGCGCGCTCCGTCAGCCGCGCGGGGGGCGTCGACTCCCGCTCCACTTTCAGCCAGTCCGGACGGCGCCGTCCGCCGCCCGGGGCCCCGCGTTCGGGGAAGGGGACGTCGAACGCGATCTCCTCGAAGCGCATCGAGAAGAGGGGCGCGTCCCCGCGCAGCGCCTCGATGGACAGCAGCAGCCGGCGCTCCACGTCCACCGCGGTGCGGTAGCTGCCGCGGCCCGCGTGCCGGGGGCGCAGCTCCCAGGTTTCCGCCGCGCGGCCCGCCACCGTGTCGTGTCCCGTCGCGACGAGATCGTAGTTTCTCAGCGTCAGCTGCCGCTCGCGTTCCGTGCGGCGCCCGAACCCCGGTTCCGGCTTCAGGAAGAAGGACAGCCCGTCCAGCATCGGCATGCGGGAGCGGGGCCCCGGCATCCCGCCGACCGGCTCCATCCGCTTTTGCGCGTCCTTCGACCAGACGCGCATCCGGATGCCGTCCGTCCCGAACGACATCTTGCGCACGCCGCTGTAGCTCCCCGCATCCTCCGCGGCATCCACGGCGCGCAGCACTTCGGAGAGGCGGGAGACCCGCGCATCCTCGCGCACGCCCCACGCGATGGCGCCCGTGGCGACCACGAACGCGGCGCAGCTCAGGACGACGCGGCGGCTCATCTCAGCGATCGAAGCCGCCGGCGCTCGCCAGCAGGCCTCCGGAACCCTCGTAGCGGGGGAGGAAGGACTGGAAGACCTGCCGCGTCTCGGGGCGGACCTCCATGAAGACCACGTCGAGTTTGGGCTTGGAGGGCGCCGGCGCCAGCAGCGCCAGGGCGAGCAGCAGACCGGCCGCGATCGCCGCGACGGCGGCGAAGCGGGCGCGACGGAACGGGGCGACGCGGCCGGACTCCACCGCCCGCGCGATGGCGGCCCAGACTTCGGGCGGCGCCTTCGGCGAGCTCGCGCCGCGCAGCACGCGCTCGTTCGCCGCGATGTCCGCCTGCACGCGCGCGCAGGCGGCGCATGACGAGCGGTGCGCCTCGAAGCCGTCCCCGGCGGGGCGGCCCCTCAGCGTCTCGAAGAGGGCGTCTCGGAACTGCTCGCAGTTCATTCGGGTCCTTCCAACAACACGTCTTTCAACAACGGTCTCAGGGTCTCATGCGCGAGGAACAGGCGCGACTTCACCGTCCCCAGCGAGAGGTCCAGGACCTCGGCGATCTCCTCATAGGAGAGACCGTCGAGGTACCGGAGGCTGATGACCACGCGGAGCTTCGGCGACAGCTGCTGCAGGGCGGCCTGGATCTCGTCGTCGAGCGGGCGCCCCTCGCGCGTGCCGCCGATGTCGCCCCGGCCGTCCCGCAGGATCTTCTCGTGGATGCGCGCGTGCCGGCTGCCCTCGCTGACCCGGTTGAGCGCGTGGTTGACGGCCACGCGGAAGAGCCAGGTCGAAAAGCGGCTCTCGAACTTGAACGAGGCCAGGTCGCGGTGCAGCTTGACGAAGACCTCCTGCACGAGGTCGGCGGCCGCATGGTGCTCCCCGAGCACCCGGTACGCGGTCGCGAAGACCCTGTCGCCGTACTTTTCATAGAGCAGGCGGAAGGCGTCGGGGTCGCCGTCGAGGTGCCGTTGGACCAGGACCTCGTCGTCGTCCCCCGCCATCGCTCGTTCCACCGGTTCGGACACGGCATCCTCGAGAAAAGTTCGGCGGGAAAATCGACCTAGCCGGGGAAGGGGGCGGCGAGGGCGAGTTCGTCGGGCCTGGCGCCGGGGCGCGCGGCCGCGAAGAAGAGCCAGGAGTCGAGCGTGTAATGGATGAGCAGGGCGGAGAGCACGCTCATGTAGTAGTACTGGTCGGTGGAAAGGTTCACGGGGCGCCACGCGGCGAGCGCGGCGATGCCGCCGAGCAGGGCGGCGGTGAAGAGGAAGAGCAGGCCGTAAAACCTCCAGGTCGCGCGGCCGGGTCCGCTGAGCGCCGCCACGAAGGCGGATTCCTGAAGGCCGCGCTCCCTGCGCAGCTTGAGCAGCAGCCAGGCCATCGCGAGGTACTGGACGGAGTGCCAGGCGTTGACGGCCTGGAAGGCCACCTCGAGGCGGCGTCCGCCCGCGGCGGCGGGCACGAGGAACGCGATCGTGCAGGTCACGGCGATGAGCAGCGTCTTGGGTTTGTTGAGGATCCCCGCGCGCCGTTCGCGAAGCGACTTCACGATCCACGCGAGGGCGAGCAGCGCGAAGGCGCCGGCCACGATCCAGGGGGTGGCCTCGAACTTGACGAAGTCCGGGATGAGGATCGGGACCTCGCCGAGGCGGAAGTCGTCGTGGACGAGTTTGTAGGCGGCGATGGGGTACATGGAGACGAAGAGGAGGCCGAGGTCGATGCCGCGCGAGAGGGGCGGTTCGCGCCGGGCGTCCTTGCGGCGGTAGACGTCGGTGAGGTAGGCGTTCTGCTGGAGGACGTGGAGGGAGGCCCAGAAGATGAAGAGGCTGAGGAGGACCTGGAAGCGCGTGGCGGCGAGCCAGACGACGAGCGCGGGGACGAGGACCGTGATGACGAGCAGGGCGCGGCCGTGGGCGCGGCGGAAGCGGGGGTCGGCGTAGGTGGTGAGGAACGTGGCGAAGAGGTGGGGGCCGCCGACGAGGGCGGTGACGCCGAGGTTGACGGCATCGGCGGGCAGCCCCGCCTGGACGAGGAGGACGCCGAGGGGGACGATGAGCGCGGTCCCGACCATCCAGGTGAGGTCCCAGCGCCGGCTATGGATCCAGGGTCCCGGGGGCGGCATGCGGGCCATGAGGCCTCAAGTGCTCGGGCGCGTCAAGGGGATTTGGGGGGGCAGGGCCCTGACACGTTTCAAAACGTAACGTCACGTTACGCCACGTAACGTCGTCATGGGCCCCCTACGGCCGTCTACTGGGGAGCTTCGCTGGCACGCCGCTTGCGCTGGGTCGGCTCATGGTCGCGGCACGCTACGTCCGGCACGAGCCCGAGAAGACCCTGCTGTATCAGATCGTGCAGGAGAACCTCGAGACGTTCCTGCAGGCCACCGGGGAGCGCGGGGGCGGCCTGCCGCGTTATGTACGCCAGACGTTTCGGAGATTCCTGGGCTGCGGCATCCTGCAGAACGGGTTCGTGCGCGTCCGCTGCAGCGACTGCGGCTTCAATCGTCTCGTCCCCTTCTCCTGAAAGGAAC
>CAZUJF010000038.1:0-53964 GCA_964619955.1 uncultured Planctomycetales bacterium | reverse complement strand
CGAGGCAGACCATCTTGGCGGCGCGGCGGGTGGTGCCGCCCGACTTGATGGCGCCTGCGGACTTGTCGTAGATCTCGAGGAAGCTCATGAGGCCGCTGGAGGTGCCGCCCGAGGAGAGCTTCTCGCCCTCGCCGCGGATCTTCGAGAAGTTCGTGCCCGTGCCCGAGCCGAACTTGAAGATGCGCATCTCGCGCTTGACCAGGTCGGCGATGTCCATGAGGTCGTCGGACACCGACTGGATGAAGCAGGCGGAGAGCTGCGGGCGCGTGTAGGAGTCGGTGCTCTCCTCGATCTGGTCCGTGGTCTTGTTCCACTGCCAGTTGCCGACCGCGCGGCCCGTGATGCCGTATTCCTGCGCGAGGCCGCAGTTGAACCAGACGGGGGAGTTGAAGGCCCCGATCTGGTTGACGAGCATGTGGGTCAGCTCGGCCTCGAACGTGTCGCCGTCCTCGACGTCGGCGAAATAGCCGCCGAACTCGTCGCCCGCGCGGCGGATGGACCGCGCGATGCGGGTGACGACCTGGCGGGCGCTCACCTCATGGCCCGTCTCCGGCACGCCCGCCTTGCGGCAGTACTTGGAGGCGAGGATGTCGGTGGCGAGCTGGGACCAGGTCTTGGGGACCTCGAGGTTCTTCAGCTCGAAGACCGTCGACCCGTCCGGGTTCGTGATCTTGGACGAGCGGCGGTCCCAGTCGATGGTGTCGTAGGGGTCGATGCCGGGGGTGGTGTACACGCGCTTGAACTTCACGCCCTTCCCTTTCGATGACAGACGCCGGGTCTTGCGGCTGGACGCCGAGGCGTCGACGGTGGAAGCCGAGGCAGACTTGCCGAACAGCGGATCCATGGATCCCTCCTCTCACCCAGGCGGATGGACTAAATATTTTGAACTGACGAATTCACAAAGGAACAAAGCGGGCGGCAGCGCAAAGGGCACGTCGACCTCTCTCCCAACCTTGTCCCGGCCGACAGCACTCCCCGGCAAATTTTGGAGCGCTGTTTGAGGACATCGACAGCCGGAACTTCGTTCCCCCCCAGGCGCTGCTCTCCACTACCTGTACTACTTACGACGGGACTATACCCCCAGCCCTAGGGGCTGTCAAGGCGAACGGGTTCGGACGCCGCGAAATTTTTAATGGCACTTTTACGGACCCGAAACCGCGATAAAACGGACATCGCGAAACCGTAAAGTGATTTTCAGATCGTAGAACTTCCGGGTTTCCCAGCGGAACGGAGGACGGCCTAAAAATCTTTCTTCCGCGCGCCGAACGTCTCCCGCTTTCCCTTCCGGAGCAGCGTGCCGCGGCTCTCCCTGGACAGCCGGAGGCGCGCGTCCTCGGGCGAGGCGACCGCCTGGCCGTCGATCTCGAGCAGCACGTCGTGTTTTTCGAGCCCCAGGGCCTCCGCGGCGCTCCCCGGCGGGATCCGCGTCAGCACCGCGCCGCCCTCCCCGGGCAGGTCGAGCTGCGCGCGCAGGGTTTCATCCAGCGGACCGAAGAGGGCGGCGGCTTTCAGACCCCAGGGCGGGCGCCGGAAGAGCGGGGGCGGGTTGAAGTTGAAATTGAACGCGGCGCCCTTGAAGCTCACCTTGTTCCCGCCGTACTCGATGCCCTCCGCCGTGATGCCGTGCTTCTCGGCGAGCTCCCTGTGGTCCTTCAGGAAGGCGTCGAGGCTGTCCGCGGACGCGCTTTGTTTCACGCCCTTCTCGTCCGTGTGGTCCAGGCGGACCGCGCCGGCGGCGGACTTGAAGAACACGATGCCCGGTTTCCCGTCGTTGGGCGTGATCGTGTACGTGGCGTCGCCGTTCACGTTCGTCACGCTCACGGAGCCCCCGCCGCCTCCGAGGATCCGCAATCCCGGCAGCCCCGGCGCGGGTTTCGGCTCCGCTTCCTTCGCAGGCTTCTTGTCGCCCTCGAGCAGGGCCCGCGCGCGCTCCTTCACCTCGGGGTCCGAGCTCTCGTCCGCGGCCTTCTTCAGGGCCTCGTGCGCGGCCTTGCCGATCTTGCGCAGCTCCTTCGAGGCCTCCTCGCGCGCGGAATAGTCCTCCGCGCCGAGCTTGCGGATGAGGTCCTGGATCCGGGCGGGATCGGCGTCCTGGACGAGCAGGAAGGCGGCGAGCAGCGTCAGCATGGGCATCTCCTATAGTCCTGCCCTATCCGTAGCACAGGACCCTCAAAAGTTCGAGGGGATCGCTCCTTGGACGCAGTCAAGGCGAGAGGCGTCAGGCGGTAGGCGAAGCGCGGGGGGCTTGCACGCCTGTCGCCTCTCGCCTGACGCCTTCCTAGCGGCCGCCGACGACGTGCACCCGCGCGGGGGAGCCCGGGGCCTCCTCGACCTCGACGCGCAGCGGCAGGCCGCCGCGCGCGGCCGCATCGGCCTCGAAGCGGAACGAGTGGACGCCGAGCGCGAGATCGGCCTCCAGGGACTCCGACGCGTCGACGGTCTTTTCGTCGATCCAGAGCTTCAGGCCCTTCGCGGAGTTGAGCTTGAAGCGCACCTTGCCCGGCGTGACCACGTTGAGCTCGCCCTTCGCGGCCGTCACCTCGGCGGGCAGATCGCCGGACACCCGGCTGTAGACCGGGGCGCCGTCGGCCGCGCGCCAGCGCCGGATCAGCGGGGCCGCCGTCACCGCGTAGGGTCCGGGCCGGCCCAGTTCCGAGAGGAAGCGCACCAGGTCGAGGAACTCGCCGTCCGTCAGCAGGTCCGCGAGCCCCGCGGGCATGATCGAAATGGTTTCCTTCTTCGCCTCGATGCGGTCCAAGGGGATGCTGATCTCGTCGCGGATCGCGTCGCGCAGGACGAGTTCGCGCTCGTTCTCGCGCACCCGGACGCCGCTGAGGACGTCGCCGCTCTTCGTCAGCACCATCATCGAGACGTAGCCTTCCTTCTGCTTGGCCTCGGGCCGGAGCACGGACTCCACGAGGTAGTCGACGGGCGCGCTGGCCCCCAGGCTCTGCATGTCGGGGCCGACGAGCGCGCCGGCGCCGCCGATGGCGTGGCACTGCAGGCAGCTCAGCTCGCGGCGGCGGAAGACGAGTTCGCCGCGGGCGGGATCACCCTCCGCCTTCACGCGCGCCGCCCAGGCGGTGAGCGCCTCGGGCGTGAGGTTCGCCGCGCGCGGCGTGAGTCCGACCGCCTTGTTCAGCAGGTCGCGCAGGGCGCCGTCCTGGCGTCCCGCGGCGTACATCGCCCTCAAGCCGAGCCGGGCGGCGTCCGCGGCCGGCATCCTGTTCGCGAGCGCGGCGGTGAGGACCTCCACTCCGCCCTTGCGCGCCAGGAACGCGGCGTAGACGTCCGTGCAGTCGCCCTGGAGGACGGACGGCGCCAGCGCGGCGGCGCCCGGGAGGTCGATGCCGCTCAATCCGATGACGCCGAGCTGGCGTTCGCGGAGGCCCCTGCCCTCCGCCGTCATGGCTTTGAGGAACTCCGCGGAGGCCGCCCCGCCGAGCATCGCGAGCGCGTCCACCGCGGCGCGGCGTCCGGCCGCGGCCTGCTTCTCCAGGTCCGGCCGCAGCGCCTCCACCTTCCAGGCGCCCGCCAGCAGCAGGGCTTCCGTGACGACGGCCTCGTGCGCGCTTTCGAAGTAGCGCTTCACGCGCGAGAGATCGCCGTCGGGCTTCACCCCGCGCTCGCGCGCGCAGCGGCCGAGCGCCGCGAGCACCAGCGGCTGCAGGTCCGGCGGGAACGTCGCCGCGAAGAGCGCCTTCGCCTCGTCCGGGCCGGCCGCCGCGGCCAGCAGCGTCAGCGCCCCCAGGCGCGTCTCGCGGGACTGGTGGCCCGCCTTGACCTGGTCCACGAGCGCCTTGAGCGCGAGCGGCGACTTCACCGCCTTCAGGGCGGCGTCCACATGCGCTCCCTTGCCGCCGAACGCGAGCTTGCCGGCCTGGAAGGCGGGCAGCCAGCGGGCCTTCAGGTCGTTCGCCGTCAGCCAGAGCGCGTGATCCAGGAAGCGGTCGGTCGGCAAATCGGTCGCGCGCATCGCGACCTCGATGGCGCGTTCGTCGGGGATCCCGGCCAGCGCGCGCACCGTCTCCAGGCGCACCCGCGGGTTCTCGTCGCTGATGCGCTCCTCCAGCAGGGCGAGCGGGTTCGGCAGCCGCGCGCGCCAGCGGCTGACGACGCGCACCGCGGCGGCGCGGGCGTTGGGGTCCTTGGACGCGAGCACCCGCTTCAGGAGCGCGGGTTCCACGACGTCCAGCGACTGATACGTCCAAAGCGCCTCGAGCAGCGCGTGGTCGTCCGTCGCGGCGGCCGTCCACGCCGTCAGCGCCGGCAGGACCTCCTTCGGGCCGCGCTCCGCGAGCACCCGCTTGGCGAACTGCCGCGTCCAGTCCTCGGGGTCCTTCAGGCGCTCGAGCACGTCCGCGACGGGGGCGTCGTGCAGGCGCGGGCGCGCCACGAGGGGGCGGTCCTTCGCCGTGATGCGCCAGATGCGCCCGTGCGTGCGGTCGCGCCGCGGATCGCGGAAGCCGACCTCGCCGTGGTTGATGATGGGGTTGTACCAGTCGGCCAGATACAGCGCGCCGTCGGGGCCCATGCGCACGTCGATGGGGCGGAACGCGCGGTCCGTCGAGGTGAGGACCTCGCCCGCGGGCTTCGAGGCGAAGCCGGAGGCGTCGTCGGAGATCGCGAAGCGCACGACCCGGTTCGCGCGGAAGTCGTTGGTGATCTGGTTCCCCTGCCACTCGGCGGGGAAGTGGCGGCCGCTGATCGTCTCGTTCGCGCAGTACTTGGGGTTGCCGGGGTTGAGCCCCGGGAAATGCTTCTCGCCGCTGGGGAAATGCGGATACGTGAAGCCGGGGACGAGGTAGTGGATGCCGTCGCCGCCCGCGCCGTCCGTGCCGAACGAGTTGCCCCAGCGGTCGAACGCGTGGCCCCAGGGGTTGCACATGCCCTTGACGAGGACCTCGAGCTCGAGGGTCGCGGGCCGGAAGCGCCAGATGCCGCCGCCGCCGAGGCGCCGCACGCCGTGGGGCGTCTCGATGTGGCTGTGGATGTAGATGGACTGGTTGAAGTAGAAGTCGCCGTCCGGCCCCCAGCGGAACGTGTGGATGATGTGGTGCGTGTCCTCGGTGCCGAAGCCCGAGAGCAGCACGCGGCGCGTGTCGGCCCTGCCGTCGCCGTCCGTGTCCGCCAGGTGCAGCAGCTCGGTCGCGTTGGCGACGTAGCAGCCGCCGTCCCCGGGCTCGATGCCCGTGGGGATGAGCAGGCCCTCCGCGAAGACGGAGGACTTGTCGGCCCTGCCGTCGCCGTCCGTGTCCTCGAGGATGACGATCTTGTCGCTGGGCAGCTCGCCGGGGACGACCTGGGGATAGGTGGACGAGGTCGCGATCCAGAGCCGTCCGCGCGCGTCCCAGTTCATCTGAATGGGCTTGGCGACGAGGGGGTCGGCGGCGAAGAGGGAGACCTCGAAGCCGGGCGCGACCTTGAAGCTCTTGCGCTCGAGTTCGGGGTCGGGCGCCTTGTCCGGGGCGGCCTGCAGCAGGAGGGCGGCGGCGAGGATCAGGTTCATTTCAGACGCTCCAAGACGTACGAGTGGGCGGACGGGACGCGAAGCTTCGCGATCTCGGCTTCGTGGCGCGCGACGATGGCGGGGAACTGCGGGAACTCCGCCGTCAGATGGCCCTGCTCCTTGCGGCGGAATCCGAAGATGTAGGTGTTGTTGTGCGGCCGCCAGGCGTGGAAGAAGTGGGTGTTCTTCTCGGCGATCGCCGCGCGCAGCCGCTCCCGCTGCACCAGCTCGGGGCCCTTCGCCAGCTCGATCCCGCGGGCCCAGTCCGCGGCGGGGCCGCGGGCGCATTCGACGCCGTCCACGCCGAGGACGTACGTGGCCGGCGTGAGGCCCGAAACTTTCAAGAGGCGCCGTCCCACGGGCAGGGTGGCGTCGAGGGCGCTGAAGCGGGCGCCGTCGGCCGAGACCGCGGTCTGCGCGAGCGTGGTGTTGCGCGCGAGCGCCTTGCCCGTGGCCTCGAGCTCCACGCTCCAGGAGGGGTCCGCGAGGCCGAGCTGTTTCTGGATCTCGCGGGCGGCCTCGCGGTAGCCGCGCTCGTTGAGGTGGATGCCGTTGCTCGTCAGCGGCTTCTCCCAGGTGCCTTCGAGCACGAAGAGGTCGACGAAGCCGTGGCCGCGGCGTTTGGCGAGCTGCGCGACGGCGTCGACGTAGAGCTTCAGGGAGGCGTTGTGTTCCGCGGGGTCCGGGAGGGGGGCGCCGAGGTTCTCGTGGCGCAGCGGGGAGAGGAGCGCGAAGCGGGCCTGGCTGCGCTGGAGCATGTCGAGCAGGCGTTCGTAGCCCTGGACGAAGGGGGCGAGACCGGCGGAGCCGTCGAAGGACTCGGCCAGGCCGTACGCGCAGAACACGTGGGTGGGCTTGAAGTCGGCGACGAGCTTCTCGAGGGCGCGGAAGCCGTCCTGCGGGCTGCCGAATTCCGCGCGGGAGCGGCAGTCGACGGTGTCGCCGTCCCAGCCGAGGTTCCGGAAGACGAGGTTCCGCGACCCCCCGCGGGCCGTGAGGTCGGTCTCGAGCTGGTTGTGGCGGAGGTCGCGTTCGAAGAAGGTGTTGCCGACGAAGAGGACGCGCGCGCCGTCGGGCAGGTCGAAGGATCCCGGGGCGGCCTGGGCGAGCAGGGCGAGGAGGAGAACGCTCATGGTCGGTGTCACTCCGGCAAAAAGGTCCACCCACTATACGCCACGAGGCGGCGCGAGGCGATAGGCGTCGGGCGAAATGAGGCGCGTCAGGCGGGGAGGGGGAGGCCGGCGCGTTCGATCGCGAGGTTGAGATCGGCGAGGCCGAAGGGTTTCTGGAGGAAGGCCAGCGATCCCAGCGTCCCGCAGCGTTCGAGGATCTCTTCCGAGAGGTAGCTCGACATGAGCACGACGGGCGTAGGGGTGCCGTCCTGCCTGCGGAGTTCGAGGAGCAGCTCGAGGCCCGTCCTGCCGGGCATCATGATGTCGAGCACGGCGAGATCGAAGGCGCCGTCGCGAAGGCGGGTCCGGGCCGCTTCGCCGTCGGTCACGACCTCGCAGGCGAAGCCCCGCCGGGTGAGGATCTCCCGGATGAGGCCGCCGATCTGGGGCTCGTCGTCGGCCACGAGACAGCGGAGCGCCTCCGCCTTCTTCGCCATGGCTTCGCATTCTAATTGGACCGCGCCCCCGGTCAAGGAACTCTCCCGGGGGGTTCCCGGGCCCCCGAACTTCGGCGGAGCGGAGGCGGCCGATCCGGGGCAGGCACGGATCTCTTTTCTGTCGGAGGGCCCCGCCCGGGCGGACGCACGCCCTAGGGAGCGGGAATCGTTTGAGGTATGCTCGGGGCATGTTGAGCGAAGAGCAGCTGCGGCTCTACCGGGGGATGTCCCTGGAGGAGCGCTGGAAGCTCACGGAAGAACTCATGACCGTGGCGTGGCGGGCGCTCCTGGAACTGCCCTACGAGGAGCGCGAGCGCCGGCTGAAGCTCGCGCGGGATGAACATGAGGCCGGCGGGCGGGCCCTCGAACAGGCGCTCCTCGCACGGCCATGACTGAGCTTCCCATCCAGGCGATCCTGCTGCAGATCCTCGACACTTTCGACTCGATCCGTTTGCCCTACAGGATCATGGGCGGCTTCGCCGTCCGGGCGATCGGCATCCCCCGGCCCGCCTGCGATGTCGATCTGACGATCGAAGCTTCGGACGAAGTCCTCGGCAGGCTCTTTGATGCGTTCGAGAAGGACGGCTTCATCATTCCGGGGGAATTTCGAAAGGGGTTCAAGGACTCGCTGCTGCAGAGCGGCCGTCCAAGGCCCGCGCGGGTCACACGACGCCGCGCGCCGACGTGGAGAAGATCCTCGGGGATGCGGACGCCGCTTCCTTCTTCGCTCCGCTGTAGGTGAGACCCATCGGTCTATTGACTTTATAATAGTCGGGCTATTATAAAGTGGCCTATATGTTTGGTCGTTGGATAGGGCCGGTCTGGAAGCGGAAGTTCGCCGCGCCGTACGTCCACGTCGTCTTCGGCGCGCGCCAGACCGGCAAGTCCACGCTGCTGCGGAGCCTTCTGCCGGAGGCGGGGCTCTGGCTGGATTTCTCGCGGCCTGCGGAGCGCTCCGAATATCTGCGCCACCCGGACCTGCTCGTCCAGCGCTGCCGGGCGCTCCCGAAATCGCGCCGCCCCGCGACGGTGGTCGTGGACGAGGCGCAAAACGTGCCGGCGGTCTTCGATGCGGTCCAGCATCTCTACGATTCGGACAAACGACGCTGGCGCTTCGTCTTGTGCGGGAGTTCCGCCCGCAAGCTGCGCAAGACCGGCGCGAATCTGCTGCCGGGCCGGAGCCTCAGGCACGCCCTGTACCCCTTGCTGCTGGCCGAACGTCCCCCGGCGGATCCCCCCGCAAGGGCGGGGGGCGGAAGGCTTCTGCCGATGGCCGGGTCCGGGGACGGGCCGCGCTTTCCCTCCGCGGACCTGCTGGAGCGGCTGGTATTCGGTGAACTTCCAGGAGTCGTGAGCGCCGCGCGCGCCCATCGCGCCGATCTGCTGCGGGCCTACACGGTCGTGTACCTGGAGGAGGAGCTGCGGCGCGAAGCCCTCGTGAAAGACTGGGCGGCCTTCGCGCGGTTTCTGCAGCTGGCGGCGGCCGAGTCCGGGCGGATGATCAACTACGCGGGCCTATCCCGGGAGGCGGGGGTCAGCCTGCCGACGGTGAAGAGCTACTACCAGCTGCTCGAGGACATGTTCCTCGGATTCCGGGTGACGGCGTTATCAGGCAGCCCGCGCAAAAGCCTCCTGTCCACGGAGCGGTTTCTATTCTTCGATATCGGGGTGCGCAATGCCGCCGCCGAGCTGGCTCTGGAAGCGGCGGCCGTGAAGGCGGATCCTGGACCGCTCTTCGAGCAATGGGTGGGCATCGAGTTGTGGAAGCGGCTGCAATATCTGGGCGGCGGGAAACTCCACTACCAGCGCAGCAAGGCGGGGGCGGAGGTGGATTTCATCGTCGCCCGGGGTGGACGGCTCGTTCCCATCGAAGTCAAATGGACCGAGCGCCCCACGCTGGGGGATGCGCGGCACCTCCTGGCATTTCTGGATGAGCACCCTGCCCGCGCCCGGCAGGGCTACATCATCTGCCGTTGCAGCGCCCCGCTGGCGCTCAGCGAGCGGGTGACCGCCCTGCCCTGGTCCTGGCTTTAAGGGGGCGGGTCCGGCGGCTGTGGATCTGTGGTGAGTCTGCTTCCATTCCGTAGGTGCCCGCCGGTGCGGGCACCCTGCGGAATGAAGCAAGTCGAACCACTAAAAGCCGATCCCGACCCCCAGGTTTAGATCGAAGATCCACAGGGTGTGCGGGTCAAAGCGGGCGCTGTTGACCTCGGTCGCGGCGCCCTCGACGGAGCGGGTGTCGAAGCCCAGCTTCACGGCGAAGGATCCCAGCTGCAGACCCACGGCGACGCCGGTCTCCATCGTGAAGCGGGTGCATTCCTCGAGGAGGACGGTCCGCGTGCGGGTGCCGCCGGAGGTCCGCAGATCCGCCTGGACCTCCTCGTAGCGGGTGGCGCCGAAGCCGATGCGCACTTCGCCGAACAGCGGACCCCCGAGCGGCATCGCGCTCTTGAAGCCCGCCAGCAGGGTGCCCAGCGCCAGATCGTCCGGGCTGATGCGGTTGCCGAAGCGATCCGTCGCGGTATCGCCCTCGAACCAGGAACCTTGCAGGGAAACGTACGCGCCCATGCGGGCCCCGCCCCCGGTCTGGCCGCCGAGCCGGTAGAGGAGATCCGCTTCGAGCGCGGCCCCGAAGCCGGTGTCGAAGAGATCCTCGTAGCGGAGGTGCTCGCTGTCGTAGTAGAGGTTCCCGCCGATTTCGTAGTAGGCGTCCCCGGCGGCCCCCGAGGGGAAGCAGATCCGCCCCTGGGCGCTCAGGCTGAAGCTCAGGGGGCCCGAGCTGCGGCTCCACTGGACGCCCGCCGAGGATTCGGCGCCCACCGGAAGGATGCGGCCGTCGGGGCCCACCGCCTGGGGCGGCTCGCCCAGCGAGAGAGGGAAGGCGAGCGGGTTTCCGGCGTCCGTCTGGGGCGTCCCCAAGGCCAGGGCGAGGGTGGTGCAGTGGATCGTGTGGTCGTCCTCAAGACGGATCGAGACCGTCTGCTCGGTTTCGAGCGACAGCTTGCCGTCGGAGACCTGCAGGACTTTGCCCGTGAGGCGGTCGCCGTTCTCCATGAGGACAGAATCCGCCCGCGCGGCCGAGGCCGAGGCCAGGCCGGCGATCAGGGCGAGACAGGCCGGGAGGCTGCGTGAGGGATGCATCATGGAAGGCGCTCCTTGAGAGGACGGTCCAGCGGGACGCCGGCAATGATAGGGCAGGGGTTCTGGCGTGGCCAGCGACTTTGGGCTCCCGTCTCCATTGCGTATCATCCTCGGGTGGCCGAGATCGAGGCGTTCTTCGACCTGAAGATCGCGACGCTGGCGCCGGGCGAGGCGCCGCCGTCGGGCGTGCACTGGGCCCGCGTGCTCGAGCCTTCGCCCGCGGAGGCGGCGCGGCGGATCGCCGAAGGCTGGTTTCTCAAGCCCTGCTACGTGACCTATGTCATGCCCGTGCCGGCCAGCCTCGAGGACTACATCGCCGGCGCGTTCCGAACCGGGACGCGCAACAAGCCCCGCAAACTGCTGCGGGACGTGCCGCTCCGCTACCGGCTCGAGTGCGACGGGGACGGCCGGCACTTCGAGGCCTTCCGCGCGCTCTACCGACGGACCATCGTGGAGCGGCCGCGCGGGCGCGACCGCGTGTCCGAACACGAGGAGGGCTTCCACGCCGGCTGGACGGGCCTGCACCTCTTCGACGGCAAGGAGCTCGTGGCGGGGCTGCTCGTGCACGAGCTGCGGGACCACGTCTCGGTGGCGTACGGGGCCTTCGATCCGGAGCGGCGCCGCCGCCTCGACCTCGAGCACTACCTGATCATGAAGACGCTGGAGCGCGCCGCCGCGCGCGGGGTGCCCTACGTCTCGCTGGGCATGGACACGAACCGCTACGGCCACCATCTCGCGCTCGGGATCGCGTCGTACAAGCTGCGAATCGGCTTCACGCCGCTGCCCTGGGAGCCCGCGGGCCGGGAACTCGCCCGCCCGCTGGACCTCTCGGTCTTCGAGCGCGGCCTTTTCTTCTACAGCTACGAGGGCCGGGGCCTGGCCGGCAACCTCTTCACGCGGGACGAGCCCGACCTGCGGCCCTACGAACACCACACGGCGCCCCCCGTGCGCTGCCACCGGATCCCCTGACGATTTACATATGCCTGTAAAAAAGTCGTGACCTTTTTATAGGTATATACAAAGACGATCTGGAGGCTTCCGTGTTGTTGGAGGAACCCCAGGTCTTACCACCCCAGCAAGTTGGGGGCGAGCTTGACGTAGCCGCGCTCCTGCGCGACCGCGTCCAGCGGCAGCGACGCGAGTTCGTCGACGCGCGGGTCCGCGTCCGGCTCCTTCGTGAGGTCGATGCACTTGAGATAGCGCCCGCAGGAGTCGCAGGCCTCGACGCGGATCCAGGGGATCTCCTCGGCCCCGAACCGCGGCTGGAGATCGGGACGCTCCTCGCGGCAGCCGGGGCAGACGACGCGCGGGAAGCCCCACTCGTGGGGGCAGAGCGCGCAGACCAGGCTGCGGCGCGTGGTCTCCGCGGCGGGATCCTCCCGGAGCAGCGCCGTGCCCGGGGGCGACGCGCAGCGCGGGCAGCGCTCGGTCTCGCCTCCGGCGGGCGCGGGTCTCGAGACGAACCAGGGTTCGAGGGCGGCGCGAAGGAAGAACGCGTCGAGCGGATCGGAGGGCAGGCCGTCCCGGAGCGCCAGGCGCAGACGCTCCGCCCAGGCCGCGGCGTCCAGACCCGATAAAGTCGCAGCCCGCTCCGCCAGGGGCGCGGGACCCGACGAACGGGCCCAGTCCAGGAGGCCCGGCAGGAAGACGGGGAAGGGCCCCGCCTCGGGGGCGGCCGCTTGGAGTTTGGAGACGCCCCGATGAAAGCGCAGCAGTTCGGCGGCGAAGGGCCAGCGCGCCTCAAGAACTTGCGCGCGCCGGAGGCGGCGTTCGAAGAGCGGCGGGATCATTTCGACTTCGATTTCATCCCGTCCAGCCACTTGCCGTGATGGTGCCGCGCCCATTCCTCGCTCACGGTGCCCTCCGTCATGCCGCGCAGGGCCCCCTCCGTCACGATCACGGCCATGTGAACGTGCGCGACGAGCGAGAGCATCGCGCCCACGCCGGAGACGCAGTGGACCAGGACGCTCCAGAGGCGAAGCTCGCGGGAGAAGCTTTCCGGGAACCAGAGCGGCAGGCCGCTGGCGAGCAGGACCAGGCCCAGCACGACCTGCGTGCGGAAGAGCAGCTTCTGCCCGGCGTTGAAGCGGCCGCTGGGCGGGAGGTGCTCGTCGCGGCCCGCGAGATAGTCGCGCATGCATTTCAGCCAGACGCGGTCGTCGGGGGTGAGGATCAGATCCTTGATCCACTTGATGAAGAGCGCGAGCAGCGAGCCCGTGAAGACGACGCCGATGATCGGATGCATCGCCCGCACCGTCTGGCCGCCGCCGAGCATCGTGAGCAGCCAGCCGAGCTTCGGCGTGAAGAGGCCGAGCCCCGAGAGGCCGAGGTAGACGAACGAGAGCGCCATCGTCCAGTGCAGGACGCGCTCCACCAGCGAGTAGCGCTTGATCCGCTTCGCCGCGGGCGGTTCGACGGGCTCGTGCGTGCGGCGACGTCCCGAGACGAGGTAGTGCAGCCCGGCGCCGACGAACGAGGCGCCGAAAGCGACTCCGCCCAGCCACTTGAGCGGCCCCTTCCAGAAGGCGAGGCGCGGATCGATCCTCGGCGCGCTCGGCAGGCCTCCGTAGAGCTCCGGCCGGTCGGCATGGTGCAGGACGTAGATCACGCCCGTGCCGCCGACGCCCGCGGGATCGTAGACGCCCCCGTTCGCGAAGCCCTCCTCGCGGACCTGGACGGCGCGCTTCTCCGCCTTCGCCTTCATCTGCGCCTTGGTCCCGAACTCCAGGCAGCCGGTGGGGCAGGCCTTGACGCAGGCGGGCCCCAGGCCGTTCTCGACGCGGTCGGAGCACATCGTGCACTTGAAGACGCGCTGCGAGACGGGGTCGAACTTGGGGATGTTGAACGGGCAGCCCGTCATGCAGTAGCCGCAGCCGATGCAATGGTCCTGCTGGAAGTCGACGATGCCGTTCGAGTACTGGACGATGGCGTCCTCGGCCGGGCAGGCGATCATGCAGCCCGGCTCGGCGCAGTGCATGCACATATCCTTGCGCATGAGCATCATGATGCCGGGGGCGTCGGTCGCCGCCTCCATCGGACGCCGCGCGGCGTCGACGGGCAGCTCGTTGAACTTGATGAGGTTCCAGGACGACGGCGTCATGTCCGGCGCCGTCTGGTAGGAGTTCAGCAGGCGCTGCGTGGTCTCGGGCTCCACATGGAGATCGTTCCACTCCACGCAGGCCACCTCGCAGGCCTTGCAGCCGATGCAGGTGGTGACGTCGACGAGCATCGCGAGCTGCTCGTCCTGCTTGATGGGGCGCCGCGCTGCTCCGTCAGAGCCGGCCGAGCGGTTCCGCACCTCGAGCGCGCCGCTCATGAAAGCTTCTCCAGCTTCACCTGGAAGGTCTTGTACTCCGGCGTGAACGAGTTGGGATCGACCGCGCAGGGGGTGAGCAGGTTCACGAGGGGCCCGCGGCCCTTGCCCTTGCCGGTGCGCCCCGCGTAGCCGTAGTGGATCGGCAGCGCGATCTGCCAGACCGCCCTGCCGGCGACGGTCATCGCCTTGATGCGCTTCGTGACGAGGGCGCGGCCCTCCACGCTCCCGCGGGCGCTGCTGACGCGGACGAGGTCCTCGTTCGCGATCCCGCGCTCGCGGGCGAGGCCTTCGGGGATCTCGACGAAGAATTCCGGCTGCAGCGCCGCGGTCTGGGGGATGTGTTTGGTCCAGTAGTGGAAGTGTTCGGTGAGGCGGAACGTGGTCGCGACGATGTCGAACTCCTTCGGATCCCCGAGACGATCGAGGTCGGTCTTGAACATATGGACGGCGGGGTTCGACGAGTTTTGCGGATGCAGCGGGTTGGGGACCGGATGCTCCACGGCCTCATAGTGCTCGGGGAAGGGGCCGTCGGCGAAGTCGGGGGCCCAGAGCTTGGCGACGCCCTCGGGGAGCATGATGAAGGCGTCCATGTCCGCGGGCTTCGCGTCGGCCTTCAGGTCGGGGACGTCGCCGGCCCATTTGGCGCCGTTCCATTCGATGCCCGGGCGGGAGGCGTCCCAGGCTTTGCCCTCGGCGTCGGCCCCGGCGCGGTTGTAGAGCACGCGCCGGTTCATCGGCCAGTTCCAGGCCCAGTTCTCGTAGCGGCCGAGGCCGGACGGATCGCGCCGGTCGCGCCGCGCCATGAGGTTGCCCACCTCGGGCCAGCTGCCGCAGTAGATCCAGTTGCCGCAGGCGGTGCTGCCGTCGGCCTTGAGCTCCGCGAAGCCCGGAAGCGCGCGGCCCGTGGCGAGCTCGCGTCCGTTGATCTCCTTCGCGACCTCCTCGAGGGCGGGTTTGCGGGGGTTGGAGTAGGCCCAGTCGAGCTTGAGGACGGGGTCCGGGAGCGCGCCGCCCTCCTTCGCGTAGAGTTCGCGCACGCGAAGGAAGATCCGCGCGAGGATCTCCTCGTCGGCCAGCGCCTCGCCGGGCGGCTCCGCGGCGGCGTGCTTCCACTGCGCCCAGCGGGACGAGTTCGTGAACGAGCCGTCCTTCTCGGCGAAGATCGCGGCAGGGAGGAGGAAGACCTCGGTCTTGGGGTTGTCGTTGGCGTGTTTCCAGAACGAGGCGGTCTCGGTCTCGAAGGCCTCGGTGACGACGAGCCAGTCGAGCTTCGCGAGGGCGGCGATCATCTTCTCGGAGTTGGGGCCGTTGGCGACGGGGTTCATCCCGAAGTCGAGCAGGCCCCTGATGCCGCCCGAGTACATGCGGTCGAAGAGATAGACCCAGGAGTAGTTGCCGTCGACCTTGGGGATCCAGTCGTAGGCCCAGCCGTTCTCCGCGCTCGCCGCCTTCCCGTAGACCGCCTTCATGAGGGAGACGAAGAACTTGGGCGCGTGGCTCCAGTAGTTGAGCGAGCGCGTGGACAGCGATTTCGGCGTGATGCGGGCGAGGTAGGCGTCGACGCCGGTGTCGGTCGCGCGGGGCATGGACAGATAACCGGGCAGCGCGTGGTAGGCGACGCCGTGGTCGGTGCCGCCCTGGATGTTCGCGTGCCCGCGCAGGGCGTTCACGCCGCCGCCGGCGCGGCCGACGTTGCCCAGGAGCAGCTGCAGGATGGCCGCCGCGCGGATGATCTGGACGCTCGTCGAGTGATGGGTCCAGCCGAGCGCATACATGACGGTGCCGACCTTGTCGGGGCGCCCCGTGGAGGTGATGAGCTCGGCGGCCTTGAGGAAGTCCTCCTTCGTGCAGCCGCAGATGTTCGCGACGGCCTCGGGCGTGTAGCGCGCGTAGTGGCGCGTCAGGCCCTGGAACACCGAGGCGGGATCGTCGAGCGAGGCGGCGCGTTTCGCCTGGCCCTGCTCGTCGA
This sequence comes from uncultured Planctomycetales bacterium, assembly GCA_964619955.1. Classification (GTDB taxonomy): domain Bacteria; phylum Planctomycetota; class MHYJ01; order MHYJ01; family JACPRB01; genus JACQFK01. The sequence goes on along the minus strand of CAZUJF010000038.1, from coordinate 38,420 downwards.
CCGCGTAGCGCCAGGAGCTCTTGTCGTACTTGCCGTCCTTGAAGCCGGGGAAGAGGCCGTCCGCCCCGAGTTCGCTGCCGGGCTCCAGCAGGAAAAGGGCGTTGGTGTGGAGGCGGACGTAGTCCTCATGGAAGCGCTTCTGCGTGACGGCGTGGTGGATGAGGCCGCCGAGGAACGCGATGTCGGTGCCCGCGCGGATCTGCACGAAGCAGTCGGACACGGCGGCGGTGCGGTTGTAGCGCGGGTCGATGCAGACGAGTTTCGCGCGGCGGGTGCGTTTGGCCTCCATCACCCACTTGAAGCCGCAGGGATGGTTCTCGGCGGGGTTGCCGCCCATGGCGAGGACGAGGTCGGCGTTCTTGATGTCCGTCCAGCCGTTGGTCATCGCGCCGCGCCCGAACGTGGGGGCCAGACTGGCCACCGTGGGACCGTGTCATATGCGCGACTGCTGCTCGAGGTGGGCGACGCCCCAGCTGCGCGCGACCTTCTGGAAGAGCCAGTTGAACTCGTTGGTGTCGGTGCAGCCGCCGATGGCGGCCATCGTCTCGAGCCGGTTGACGGTGCGGCCCGCGGCGTCCTTCGCGATGAAGTCGCGGTCGCGGGTCTCCTTGATGCGCCGCGCGATGCGCTCGACGGCGTCGTCCCAGGAGATCCGGGTCCATTCGGTCGCGCCGGGGGCGCGGTGGCGGACGGTGGAGAGCCGCCGGTCGTTGGCGACGTAATGCCTGAGCGTCGCGCCCTTGGGGCAGAGCGTGCCCTGGTTGACGGGGTGGTCGGGGTCGCCCTCGATGTGGACGAGTTCGCGCCGGGTGTTCTTGCCGTCGCCGCGGGTGTGGACGATGACGCCGCAGGAGACGGAGCAGTAGGGGCAGATGGAGCGGGTTTCGGTGGTGCGGGAGATCTTGAGTTTTTTCGCCTCGGCGAGGGCGGGGGCGGGATCGAAGCCGAGCGGGGAGAGGAAGGCTCCGGACTTCAAGAACTCCCGCCGGCTGAGGCTCATCGCTCCCTCTGTGTTCGTGCGCCGTGCGCCCGATCGTACACGAATCCCTTACCTCCCCGCAAAGGGTTCGGGTAATGGGAAGGGTGCCTTGACCCCTGTGCGCGGGGGTGCTACCTTCCGGCCCCCCGCGCGTGGCCGGGAACATGAATTCTGAACCTGAGGAGGACTGGGACATGGCGTTCTCGAGGAAGGTCTTCGCCGCGCTCGCTTTGGCGGCCGCCCTGGGCTGTTCCGGGACCGCGGAGCCGCGTCCGGCGCCGGCGGACCCGAAGTCCCCGCCCCAGCTCCTCTCGACGGCGAACCCCCAGGCCCCCGACGTCGCGCGTCCCGGCGGCAAGCTGCCCGGCGACGTGAAGGTGCAGCTCGTCGAGATCGCGGGCGGCTTCGTGGATCCGATCCACGTGGCCTCGCCGAAGGACGGCAGCGGCCGGCTCTTCGTCTGCGAGCGTCCCGGCGTGATCAAGATCATCAAGAACGGGAAGGTGCTCGACGAGCCCTTCTACGACAACAAGGCGAACACGCTCTTCCAGTTCCTCGAGTGCGGCCTCTACTGCATCGAGTTCCACCCGAAGTTCAAGGAGAACGGCCTCTTCTACATCAGCTACGCGGACATGTGGTTCAACGGCGCCACGTTCATCGTGGAGTACAAGCTCGAGGCGGGCGACCCGAACAAGTGCGACATGACGAGCGCGCGGCCGGTCATGCGCATCGACTTCCCCTATGCGAACCACCACGGCGGCAAAATCGCCTTCGGCCCGGACGGCTATCTCTACGTCGGCGTGGGCGACGGCGGCTGGGAGGGGGACGTGCTCGACGTCGGCCCCGACCTTTCCACGTGGATGGGCAAGATGCTGCGCATCGACGTGAACGCGAAGCGCGGCTACACGGTGCCGGAATCGAATCCGATCGCGCGCGCGTCGGATCCGAAGCTCATGGTGCTCTTCGGCGTGAGCGAGCTGGAGTTCTCCAAGATCAAGCAGCGCTCGAAGCCGGAGATCTGGGCCTACGGCCTCCGCAACCCCTGGACCTTCCAGTTCGACCCGAAGACGGGCGACCTCTACATCGCGGACATCGGCCAGAACCACTGGGAGGAGATCGACTTCCAGCCCGCCTCCTCGAAGGGCGGCGAGAACTACGGCTGGAACTGGATGGGCGGGGCGCACCCGTTCCCGATCGAGAAGGAAAAGGCGGGCGAAAAGACGCCGGTCATCGGCGTTCTGCCCGTGGCGGAGTACAACCACGCGACCGACGGCATCTGCATCATCGGCATGGGCGTGTCCCGGAACCCGGCGAACCCCTCGCTCGACGGCGTCTACTTCACGGGCGACTGGGGCACCGGCCGCCTCTGGGGCCTCAAGCGCGACGGCGCGGGCAAGTGGCAGCTGCAGCAGCTGCTCCACACGAAGCTGAACTTCAGCGCCGGGTCGAACGACGAGAAGGGCGACGTCTACGTGACGAACGCGGCCTCCCAGTACGGCCAGTGGAACCCCTTCGACAGCGCCCGCGGCTCGGTCTGGAAGATCGTGCCCGCGGACAAGGTCCCGGCCGGCGCGAAAACGGCGGCCCTGCAGTAGGCGGCGGCGTACCAAGGAGCGGATGATGATGCTCGCATGGGTCCTGGCGGCGGCGCTGCTCTCCCCGCAGGAGAAATCCGTGCGCCCCTCCAACACGGGGGGGGTGGACGAGGCCGGCGGCGGGACCGTGACCGGCATCGTGAAATGGACGGGGGAGGAGCTGCCCCGCAAGCCCCTGCCGGGCATCATGGGCAGCGCCTTCTGCAGCGAGGCCTGCAAGAACCGGGTCCCGATGGAGGAGCGCTGGGTCTTCGGCAAGAACGGCGGCGCCACGACGCTGCAGAACGTGATGGTCTACGTGGTCCGGGGGCTGGAGGGCAAGAGCTTCGCCCCGCCGAAGGAGCCCGCCGTGCTCGACCAGGTGGACTGCCTCTACACGCCGCGCGTGGTCGGCGTGATGGTGGGGCAGACCCTCGAGATCCGGAACTCCGACGCGACGCTGCACAACGTGATGGCGAATTTCAAGTCGAACAAGGCCTTCAATGAAGGCATGTCCGTCAAGGGGTCGAAGCTGGAGAAGGTCTTCCAGACGCCCGAACTCAAGGTGGACTTCCGCTGCGTGCTGCATCCCTGGATGGTCGGCTGGGTGCACGTCCTCCCGCATCCGTTCTTCGCCGTGACCGGCCCCGACGGCACGTTCACGCTGAAGGGCCTCCCTCCGGGGGAGTACGAGATCGGCGTCGTGCACGAGGCGTCCCGCCTGGTCGCCGCCCCCGAGCGGCAGACGGTGAAGATCGAGGCCGGCGGCGCGGCGAAGATCGAGTTCGTCTACCGCGACGGCGCGAAATAATCCGGCGCCGTTACATTCCGGCCTCCCCCTCCCCCATATGCGTCAGGACTATGGGTGGAGGACGGCATGGGTGCTCTTCTGGCGCTTTCGCTGGGGTTGTCCGCGCAGGTCGGTGATCCCCAGATCGGGACGGATCATCCGTATTTCCCCGGCGAGAAGGCGATGTCCACCCCCGCGCGCGTGCGGGACTTCTCGAACGCGGTGCCCCGGGGCACGCTCACGGCGGCGAACGACCGGGAGAAGCTGATCCGGCTCTTCCTCTGGCGCGCGGAGCATTTCTCGCACGCGCTCTCGCCGTCCATCTACAACCTGCCGGGCGTGACGCCGGATCCCTCGGCGGACAACGGGCTCATGATCGACTACGACGCGATGCGCAGCCTCTTCTCGTACGGCTTCGGCCTTTGCGGCACGAACCACGGGCAGATGCGGGCGTTCATCGAGCCCTTCGGCTGGACGGACCGCCGCCGCGGCCTCCAGGGGGACACGGGCTACGAGGTCTACGTGGACGGCGCCTGGCGCTACGTGAACACGGACCAGTACACGCTGCATTTCCTGACGAACAGCCCGACCGCCCACTTTGCGTCGCTGGACGAGGTGGTGACGACGGCCCACCGCTACATCGAGTGGAACCCGGATCTCGGGATGGGCTACCGGCTGCCCCAGGCGAACACGCACGGCAGCTATGCGAACTTCAGCGGGGCGACCGGGACGGTGGCGAACCGCTCGCTGCAGTGGCGGGACTATTACCAGAACGTCTGGAACATCGCGCCCGCCAGCAGCATCAAGATGTACGGCGAGGGCTACACGGCGGCGCCGGTGTCCCTGCGCCTGCGCCGCGGGGAGTCCTTCACGCGCTGGCTCTCGCCGGACGGGGTCGTGAACGAACTCGGCCTGGCGGGCCGGATCTGGTGGGGCTTTACGGGCAGCGGCGGTCCCGTCGTCCCCTGGTCCTTCGTGCAGAACGCCCCCGCGCGGGACGAGACCCCCGGCGGCGCCGAGGAGTCCCTGTCCAACCAGCGCCACGGGAACGGCTGCTTCGACTGGCAGCCGTCGCTCGCGGCGGGGGAGCACCTGGACGGCGCGGCGGCCGTCACGGGCACGCTCACGGCGGGCGGCGCGCCGGCGCTGCGCTCGACGGGCGCGTCGACGCTCGTGCTCGAACACTACACGCCGTACACGATCGCCGGGCGGCCGGCGGACGGCTCGAATCCCGCGAACAGCGCGGTCGACGGCGCGCTGATCACGGCGAACGCGAGCGGCTCCGTGGCGGTCGAGGTCTCCGTGAACGCGGGCGCGACCTGGGCCTCCGCCGGGACGCTCTCCGGGATCGGGTCGTCCCTCGACTTCACCAACGCGGTGAAGGGCCGGAACCAGTACCTGCTGCGGCTCTCGTTCGACAACGGCGAGGGGCTCGACAGCCTCCGGGTGCGCACGATCACGATGCTCAACGCGGCGGTGTACCCGACCCTCAAGGACGGCACGACGCAGCTGAGCTACGCGGCGGGCAACACGGGGTCGATGGACCTCTCGCCCGATCTCTGGGACGCGACGCGGGCGACGTCGACGACGGGCTACGTCGTGAAGGACTCGGACTCCGGCAACCTGAACCCCGTGCACTACTCGGGCTCGAGCATGGGCTACACGTCGACGAACAACCAGCCGATGTCGGCCGTCTACAGGATCACGCTGCCGCCGGCCCTGGCGTCGGCGGGGGCGCTCTGGAAGGACGTCTCGGCGGCGATGAATTTCCAGGTCCGCAACCCGCCCAGCGGCGGGCCCTACGGGAGGATCGAGGTGGGGTCGTCCGCGGGGGGGCCCTGGACGCAGATCGCGAACTATGCGCCGCCCGCGGACGGCGAGCTGAGTTCCGCCTGGGTGTACGGGCGTTCGACGGGGACGCTGGGCGGGACCGTGCGTTACGTGAAGTTCACGGCCTACAACGGCGGCTACACGGCGGGCATCCGGTTCCTGAGGCTCTACGGCACGTACTCGCTGTCGGCGGCGCCGACGGCGACGCAGGTGAGCTGTCACTGGAACAACGGGTCGGAGCAGTCGCACACGCGGACGATCGCGGCGGGGGTGGCTTCCGACAGCTGGTCGGTCTCGACGGGCTCGAACGTCGCCCAGCGCAAGGTGGTGATCCGGGTGGCCTCCTCGGCCGCGACGGACACGGACGGCGACGGGATGACGGACGCCTTCGAGGCGTCCAAGGGGTTCGACGGCTCGGTGGCGGACGAGGATGCGAACGGAACGGCGGACGGGAACGACGACTGGGACGGCGACACGGTCCTGAACAAGAACGACGCGACGCCCGGAACGGTGCCGGCGCCGGCCGCGCCCGCGGGGGGCGGCGGGGGAAGCGGCGGCGGGGGAGGCTGCGGCGCGCTCGGCGCGGAGGCGCTGCTCGCCGCGCTCCTGCTGAGGCTGCGGCGGCGAAGCAAATGATTCAGTTGTAAGAGTCTTGCTCGGTCTGGTGTTGCAGATGTAAGATCCACGTCGATGAGGCTCAAGGCGGGGATCGGGGGAGCGCGTTGGCTCCTCCTCATGCATCAGATCCCGCCCAAGCCGGCCTATCTGCGGATGAAGATCGGCCGCCGCCTCCGGCAGCTGGGGGCGGTTGCGATCAAGAACTCGGTCTACGCCCTGCCCCGCAGCGACGGCGCCCAGGAAGATTTCCAGTGGATCCTTCGCGAAGTGCGCAAGGGCGGCGGCGACGCCACGGTCTGCGAGGCGCATTTCGTCGAGGGACTCACGGACGACGCGGTCGAGAGGCTCTTCGTCGACGCCCGGAATGCGGATTACCGAGATCTGGTTGCCGCCTGCAGGGTCCGCGCGGCGGATCTGCGGCGGCTGAGGCGCAGGCTCGAGGAGCTCGCGGCGGTGGACTATTTCGGCGCGCCTGGGAGGAGGAGCGCCGAAGCGGCGGTCCGGGCGCTTGAAGCCCGCCTGGAAGCCAGGGCGCCGAAGGCGGAGGCGTCGCGGAGGCCGCTGCGGCGGGAGGACTACCGCGGGCGCACGTGGGTGACCCGGACCGGCATCTACGTCGACCGCATGGCCTGCGCGTGGCTGATCCGCCGCTTCATCGACCCCAGAGCCCGCTTTTTCTTCGTACCCGCGAAAGGGTATGTTCCCGGAGAAGGCGAACTCCGCTTCGACATGTTCGAGGGGGAGTTCACCCATGAAGGGGACCTCTGCAGTTTTGAAACCCTCCTCGAGCGGTTCGCGATCGACGAGCCTGCGCTCCGTGCGATCGGGGAGATCGTGCACGACATCGACCTCAAGGACGGTAAGTACCGTCGCGAAGAGGCGGCGGGCCTCGACCGGATCCTCGCAGGCATCGCGATGTCGCGGAAGGACGACGCCGGGAGGCTCGCCCGGGCGTCGGAGGTCTTCGACGACCTCCATGAATATTTCCGGAGGAAGGCCCGGTGACCGGAATCCTCCCCCCCGGGCGTCTTCGCCGCCGGACGGCCGTCCTGCTGCTCATCCTGGCGGGTTGCGAGAGCTCCCGTTCGCGGCCCCTCCCGGAAACCCCCGCCTGGGTTCCGCGCGAGAGCGCGGCGTCCCGTCCCGCCCAGGAAGGCCCGCTGAATCTCGCCGGCGCGCTGGACCTCGCCCTGGCGAACACGCCGGCCATCCGCGCCGCCCGGGCCCGCTTCGAAGCGGCGGGGGCGGGCATCGACGTGGCGGACACGGCGTATCTGCCCCGGGTGGATTTCCTCTGGCAGGAATTGCGCGCGACCCGGAACAACGTGGCCGGAACCACGCTTCCCCAGTCGGTCGTGCCTCCGGTTTCCGGCCCCGCACAATCGGACCGCTCGTGGGAGAGCGCCTGGGGCAGCGCCGCGGGAATGCTGATCTCCTGGGAGCCTTTCGACTTCGGCCTCCGCTCGGCCGGCGTGGAGCTGGCGAGGCTGGCGGCGCGGCAGGCGGAGGTCGACATCGAGGTCGCCCGTCTCGAGGCGGCGGCCGCCGCGGTGGAGGCCTTCCTGGCCCACCAGGCGGCGCGGGAATCGCTGCTCGCCGTGCAGGCCAACGTGGCCCGCTGGGAAGTGCTCGCGAAGGCGGTCCGGGCGCTCGCGGACCAGCAGCTGCGGCCCGGGGTGGATGCTTCAAGAGCGGAGGCCGAGGCGGCCGCCGCGCGCAACGTGCTCATCCATGCGGAGCAGCTGGTGGAGTCCAGCCGGCTCGCCCTCGCCCAGGCGCTGAATCTTTCCGTGACGGCGTTTGAAATCGACCCGGGTCCGCTGCGGGAGCTGCCCCGCGGAGTCGAGCTGCCTGGGGGGGTTCCTCTGAATCATGCGTACCTGGTCCGGACCTCCGCGTCCCTGCAGACGCTCCAGGCCCGGCGGAGGGCGCTGGACAGCGCTGGCTATCCGCGCGCCAATCTGCAGTTCGCCCTCGGCGGGCGGGGCAGCGGCTTTGATCACACGGGGGAGACGACGGATTCCGATGACGGCCTCTATCCCGACCGCGCCAACTGGGCGGCGGGGGTGACGCTCACCTATTCGCTCATGGATCACGTCCAGCTCGGCGCCCGGCGGCGCGCCGAGGAGGCCCTGGAACGCGCGGAGCTGGCCCGGGGGGATCAGACGTACCTCGAGTTGCGGATCCAGAACGAGCGGGTGAGGTCGGCCTACGATGCCTCGCTGAAGGTGGCGGCCAACCTGCCGCTGCAGCTGAAGGCGGCGCAGGAGGCCTATGCAGGCGCGAAGGCGCGCTACGACGCGGGGCTGGGAACGCTGACGGAAGTCTCGGAAGGCCAGCGTCTCCTCGCGCAAGCCGAGATCGACTCCTCGCTCGCCCGCCTCACCGTGTGGCGCACCCTCGCCGCGTTCGCGAGGGCCCAGGGGAGCTTCGGAGCCTTCCTCCAGACCCTGGCCCGGAGCGGGGGGAAGTAGGGCATGGGATTGATCCATCTCGCCCTGCGGCGGCCCGTCACGGTGCTCGTGGCGATCCTCGGGCTCGCACTGGGCTCCGGTCTCGCGATCAAGCGGATGCCCGTCGACATCTTTCCGAACCTGAATCTGCCGGTCATCTACGTGGCGCAGCCCTACGGGGGCATGGACCCGGCCCAGATGGAGGGCTTTGTCACCTACTATTACGAATACCACTTCCTGTACATCGGCGGCATCGAGCACATCGAGTCGAAGTCCATCCAGAACGCGAGCCTGATGAAGCTGCACTTCCATCCGGGCACGGACATGTCCCAGGCGCTGGCCCAGGTGGTCTCGTACGTCGAACGGTCCCGCGCCTTCATGCCGCCGGGAACGGTGCCGCCGTTCGTGATGCGCTTCGACGCCGGGAGCGTGGCGGTCGGTCAGCTCGTCTTCTCGAGCGAGACGCGGAGCGTGAAGGAGATCCAGGATCTCGCGCTCAACCGGATCCGGCCGGCCTTCGCGACGCTGCCCGGGGTTTCGGCGCCGCCGCCCTTTGGCGGGAGCGCGCGCAGCATCCTGGTCCGGATCGATCCGGACCGCCTGCGGGCCTGTCAGATGTCCGCCGAGGAGGTCGTCAAGGCGCTCGCGAACGGCAACACCATCCTTCCGTCGGGGAACGTGCGGACCGGGGACCTAAACCGGATGGCACCGATCAACTCGGTGATCACCCAGATCTCCGAGCTCGCCTCGATCCCGATCCGGACGGGTTCCGGGCCGACGGTCTATCTGCGCGACGTGGGATCCGTGCACGACGGCAGCGACCTCCTGACGAGTTACGCCCTCGCGAACGGCCGCCGGGCGGTCTACATCCCCGTCACGAAGCGGTCGGACGCCTCGACCCTCGCCGTGGTCGACCGGGTGAAGGCGGAGCTGCCGCGCTTCCGGGCCCTCGTCCCCGACGACATCCGGGTGGACTTCGAGTTCGACCAGTCGGGCGTCGTGACGTCGTCCCTGAGAAGCCTGGCGCTGGAGGGGGCCCTGGGGGCCCTGCTCACGGGCCTGATGGTGCTGATCTTCCTGAGGGACTGGCGAAGCGCGCTGATCGTGGTGCTGACCATCCCGTTCTCGATCCTCGGCGCGCTGGTGGGGCTCTGGCTCTGCGGGCAGACGCTGAACATCATGACGCTGGGCGGGCTTGCGCTGGCCGTCGGCGTGCTCGTGGACGAGGCGACCGTGGCGATCGAGAACATCCACGCGCACCTGGCGCGCGGGACGCCGCGGGGCCGCGCGGTGCTGGAGGCCTCGCGCGAGACGATCCTGCCGCGCTTTCTCGCGATGCTCTCGATCCTGGCGGTCTTCGCCCCCTCCTTCTTCATGGAGGGGATCTCCCGTTCGCTCTTCGTCCCGCTGTCGCTGGCGGTCGGGTTCGCCATGCTGGCGTCGTACCTGCTTTCGAACACGCTCGTGCCGATCCTCGCCTGCCGCTGGCTGAAGGCGGGGCACGCGGAGCCGGAGGGGCTGCTCCGCCGCGGCTACGCCGGCCTCGCCGGGGGCCTGGTGAAGGTCCGTTGGGTCCTCCTGCCGCTGTATCTTGCGGGCATGGGATTCCTGCTCGCCCGGGTGCCCGGCACGATCGGCACGGACATCTTCCCGGCGTCCGACACAGGGCAATTCATGCTGCGGCTGCGGGCGGTGACCGGGACGCGGGTCGAGCGCACGGAGCGCATCGCCCAGGACGCGCTGGAGGAGATCGGACGCCAGGCCGGGGCGGGCAACGTGAGCGCCACGCTGGCGTTTGTCGGCGTGCAGCCCGCCAGCTTCCCCATCAACCTCATTCATCTCTGGACGAGCGGGACCCATGAGGCGGTCCTGCGGGTCGCCCTGAGGAAGGGATCGGGACTGGCGCTGGCCGCCTTCCAGGAGCGGCTGCGTGAAGAGCTGCCCCGGGTGCTGCCCAGGGGCACGATGCTCTCCTTCGAGTCGGGGGACGTGGTGGGGCAGATCATGAACTTCGGATCTCCCACGCCGATCGAGGTCGCGGTTTCGGGCCCGGGTCTTCCGGCCAGCCGCGCCCATGCCGAGAAGGTGCGGGCGGAGCTGCTGAAGAATCCCTCGCTGAGGGATCTCCAGTACGGGCAGGCGCTCGACTATCCCACGCTCGCGATCGAGGTGGATCGCGAGCGCGCCGGCCAGCTGGGCGTGACGATGCAGCAGGCGGGCCGGGCGGTGGTGGCGGCCACGTCGTCCAGCCGTTTCGTGCAGCCGAATTTCTGGCGGGATCCGAACACGGGGATCGCCTACCAGGTCCAGGTGGAATACCCCCAGTCGCGGGTCGCCTCGGCGGAGGACGTCGAGGCCGTGCCGGTGATGACGGAGGGGGCCCCGGGCCCGCTGCTGGGCGAGCTCGCCCGGGTGAAGCCGGGGACGATGCCCGGGGAGTACTACCGCTACAACATGCAGCGCACGGTGACGCTGACGGCGAACATCGTGGGCCGGGATCTCGGGAGCGCGGCGGCGGAGGTGGCGGCCGCCGTCCGGAGGGCGGGGGAGCCGCCCAAGGGCACGACGGTGTCCGTCCGCGGCCAGGTCCCCCCGCTGCGCCAGACGGGGGAGGGCCTGGGGCTCGGGCTGCTGCTCGCGTTCGCGGCGATCTTCATCCTGCTCTGCGCGAACTTCCAGTCGGCGGGCTTGTCCCTCGTGGTGCTGTCCGCGGTGCCCGCGATCCTGGCCGGCGTGGCCGCGGCCCTCGAGGTCACGCACACGACGCTCAACCTGCAGTCCTTCATGGGGGCGATCATGGCGATCGGGGTCGGGGTGGCGAACGCGATCCTGCTCGTGACGTTCGCGGAGAAGGCGCGGCTGGAGGGCCGGACGGCGGCCGAGGCGGCGATCCAGGGGGCCACGAGCCGTCTGCGGCCGATTCTCATGACGAGCCTGGCGATGATCGCGGGCATGCTGCCGATGGCGCTGGGCGGGGGGGAGGGGTCGGAGCAGACCGCGCCGCTGGGGCGGGCGGTGGTCGGAGGCCTGGCGGCCTCGACGCTGGCGGTGCTCTTCGTGGTGCCGGCGTTCTACGCCTTGCTGCGCGCTCGGGCGGGACGGCGTTCGGTCTCGTTGCATCCGGATGATCTGGGAGAAGCCACATGAAGTGCTCTGGTCTGGCGGCCGTCCTGATTCTGGCGGGCTGCGGGAAGGCGGCGGACGTTCCGGCGCCGGCCCCGTCCGCACCGCAGGTTCCGCACGTCCCGGTCGTGAAAGTGAGCTCCCAGAAACTGGAGAAGGCGCTGCGGGTGACGGGGGAGCTGCGGGCCTTCCGCAACGTCGCGCTGTACGCCCGGGTGCCGGGGTATGTGGAGAAGATCGGCGTCGACGTCGGATCCGTCGTGAAGGCGGGGCAGCGCCTGGCGGATCTCAGCGCCCCCGACCTGGTCGCCCAGAAGGGGGAGATCGAGGCCCGGCTTGCGGCCGCCGAGGCCACGCAGCGGCGGCTCAAGGAGGCCTCCGCGACGCCGGGGGTCGTCGCGGGGAACGATCTCGACCTCGCGCTGCGCTCGGTGGAGACGGAACGCGCCCGGCTCAAGGTCGTCGCGGAGCAGATCCAGTACCTGGGCATCGACGCGCCGTTCAGCGGCGTGATCACGGAGCGGGGCGTCCACGAGGGCAGCATGGTCGGCCCCTCGGCCCCGATGCCGCTGCTGCGGCTCCAGCAGGTGGACCGGCTCCGTCTCGTGGCCGCCGTGCCCGAGGCGGCGGCCGGCGGGATCGAGGCGGGGGGAAAGCTGGGCTTCAGCGTCGCCGCTTTTCCAGGGAAAGTTTTCGAGGGGATCGTGGCCCGGCTCCCGCAGGTGCTGGATCCGAAAACCCGGACGCTGCCGGTCGAGCTGGATGTCGACAACAGCTCCGGGAGGCTGGCGCCCGGCATGTTCGTCGAGGTCCACTGGGTGCTGAAGCGTCCGGAGGCCTCGCTCCGGGTCCCCGGCTCCGCCGTGGCCATGACCTCGGAGCGCGTCTTCGTGATCCGGGTGCGCGAAGGTCGCACGGAATGGGTGGATGTCCGCCAGGGCTTTTTCTCGGGCGAGCTCGTGGAGGTATTTGGTAGCCTTGCCGAAGGGGACTGGGTGGCGCTGCGGGGGACTGACGAGCTCCGCTCCGGCACGGCGGTGGTCGCGAAGGAGCCGCCCGCAGGCCCTCGTCCGTGAATCCAGACAGAAGCAGACGCATGGCAGACGCGCACGTGTCCCGCCGGGGCTTCCTCCGCAGGGCCGGCCTGGGAGCCGTCTCGCTGGCCGCTCCATCGCTCGGGTGCCGGGCGCGTTTCTCGGATCCCCGGAGGCCGAGCTCCTCACGCGCCAGGAATCGCCGTTCAACGCGGAGCCGGTGCTGGAGAAGCTGGTGCTCTCGGCGTTGACGCCGAACCGGTATTTCTATCAGCGGCGGCATGGCACGGTCCCGCAGCTCTCCCCCGACAGCTATGCGCTCCGGGTGACGGGGCTGGTGGAGCGGCCGCTGACCCTGAATCTGGAGGATCTTGATTCTGGCCCCGGTCGGCACTCGGTGACGGCGACGCTGCAGTGCGCGGGCAACCGCCGCGGCGAACATTCGCGCCGCAACTAAGGTCGGGGGCGTCCCCTGGGATGCGGGGGCGATCGGCACCGCGGAGTGGAGCGGGGTCCGCCTGGCGGATCTGCTCCGGAAGGCGGGACTCCGTTCCGAGGCGCGGCATGTCGCCTTTCATTCTTTGGATGAGTGCGTCTTCACGGGCGGACGCTCCGAGTTTGCAGCGTCAATCCCGCTTGAGAAGGCCCTGGCGCCGGAAACGCTGCTGGCCACGGGAATGAACGGGGAGCGCCTCAGCCGCGAGCACGGGTATCCGGTCCGCTCGCTCGTCCCCGGGGTTCTGGGGGCGCGCAGCGTGAAATGGCTGGGGGAGATCCGCGTGAGCGAGCGGCCCTCGGACAACTACTTCCAGGCCCGCGATTACAAGCTGTTCCCGCCCGACATCTCGGCGGAGACGGCGCGCTGGGACCAGGCGGAGGCGCTGGCGGGGATGCCCACCAATTCGGCGATCTGCACTCCGATGTCCGGCGCCAGAGTTCCCGCGGGCCGGGTGACGCTGAAGGGTTACGCGGTGGCCTCCCCCGGAACCACGATCACGCGGGTCGAGCTGAGCGCCGACGGAGGCAGGCAGTGGCGGGAGGCGCGGGTGGCGCCTTCCGCGGGGCCCTTCACCTGGAATCTCTGGGAGGCGGACCTGGCCCTGGAGACGGGGGAGCGGCTGCTGACGGTCCGGGTCTGGGACTTTTCGGGCGCCGTCCAGCCCGAGGTCGCGCCCTGGAACTTCAAGGGCTACCGGTACAACGGCTGGCACTCGGTGCCCGTCACCGTGATCTAAAAATCCACCTGCGCCCGGAAGAGGAAACCCACCAGGGTGTTGTCGCTCCGGTTGTCGAATGCGAGGGGGTCCGAGTAGATCTCGTAGATGCCGTTGGCCGAGAAGCGGACGTTGCGCGTGACCCACCAGTTCAGGCCAAGGGTCCAGGCGCTGATGCGGTCGGCATTGCCCGCCGACGCCGCGATTCCAGAATCGAAGATGTCCAGGATCTTCAGCGTGGAATAGCGCAGGCCGACTTCGAGCGCGCCCCACGACGAGACGGGCACGATGCGGTCCTCCAGCGTTTTCGTCTCGCCGGTGAGGATATAGGTGGCCTGTCCGAACCAGCCCCGGGAGCGGATCTCCTCCTCGGCGGAACCGGACGCCAGGCCGTCCTCGCGGATCAGATATTCCGCGCGAAGGGCCGCGGGGCCCCAGCTCCAGGAGATCTGCGGGACGAGGCGCCAGCGGATGCCGTCGAAAGCCCCGCCCGTGGCGTCGAGCCACATCACGGAGAGTTCCGTCGAGACCAGGTCGAAGCCGGTGCCGGCGGTGGAATCCACGTCGGTGATGGATCCGCCGAGCGCGAGCTTCAGCTTCTGCAGCGCGGCGAGCTCCGTTCCGACGAAGGGCTGGACCTTCACCAGGCCGACAACCTCCTTCTCGTCGTTGGAGTCCGTGACGTTCCGGCCGTTCTCCACGAGGAGGGACTGGCCGTTGGTCAGCATGGCGTTGTATTCGAGGTGTTTCTCGAAGAGCGTGCCGGCGAACTGGATCCCGATCTCGCGTCCGGGCATGAGGCGGTTGATGTTCGAGCGCTCGGCGAAGTCGATGAAGCGGGTAGAGCAGAAATCCTCCTGGCTGAGGGGCACGTAGAACTGGCCCATGCGGATCTTGAATTCCGGGTATTTGCGCCACTCGACGAAGGCGTCGCGCAGCGAGCCGGAGGTGCTGGACGGCCCGGCCCCCGTGGACTGGTTGTACGTGCCGCTGGGGAAGTCGGTCTGGACCTTGAAGGCGAACTCCTTGAGGACGGTGCCCTCGACTTCGAGGCGCGCCTGCCGGACGAAGAAGCTGTCGGGCACGGTGCGGAGGCCGTCGGCGAGCGTGGAGTCGTCCGGCCGGTCGACGATCAGGCGGTAATGCGTGAGCAGGCGCCCGCCGATGCGGGCCTCGAAGTTGCCGTCCTTCGTCTTGAAGCGCAGCCCGTCGCGGTAATAGACCTCCAGGGGGAAGTCCGTGAGCGGCGGCGCAGTCGTCGCGGCCGGGGCCGGGGTTTCCGCGGGCTTGGCGGGCTCCTGGGCGGGCAGGGCCAGGGCGACTGCAATCAACAGTTCGATCATGATCCGTCCTCAAGGATTCAGAGGGGCATTGTGAAGATCTTGGGGGCGTCCGTCAATATAGCAATTGCAAATACCATCAATACCATTGCTTGATGCTAGTTGAGGGCCCCGGGTGGGGGCGCCCGTCGGGGGCCCGAGGGAGAATCCGCGCGCCGAGTCTTTCCGTCTACACCCATTCCCTGAAACGCTTGACGCGTGGGGAATATAGAGATATATGATAGGTGGTATTACGAAAGCAAATAGGCCTCCTCTTAAGGGTTTGCGTAATGCGGCGCGAGATTCAAAGGATCCTGCCGGTCGTGGGGGTGCTCCTGATTTCGGTGGTCTGGGCGCCCCAGGTTCTGGCGCAGGCGACGGCGGGTTGTGGTTGAACCGGCGCGTCGCTTCCCGGCCTCGGTGGGGCCGAAATGCGTCTGGCGGGATCCTGTCGCGTGGGGCTGGACTATGCGTACCGGCACGGGGACAAGCTGATCCAAGGCAACGACGTGGATCACCAGAACGACCTCGGAGTGAAGAATCTGTGGACGCGCCTGACGCTGGATATCGAGTACGGCGTCACGGACCAGATCACGTTCGTGACCGAGATTCCGTACGTGATGAATGCGCGTACCCAGGACAACAACAACACCTACTACGAGGCGCACGGGTTCGGCGACTGGGTCCTGGGCGGGCGGTATTGGGTGGCCAAGCCGGATCTGGCGGGCTGGAATGCCTATGCGGAAGTCGACGTCCGCGTGCCCACGGGCGAGGATGACCAGGAGTGGAAGGGAAAGCCCAAGAAGTCGTACATGCAGCCCGGGCTGGGTCAATGGGGCGTGATGACCAGCGCGGGCTTCTACAAGGGGGTGGGGGACTTCACCTTCACGGGTTCCGTGGGCGGGGTGTTCAATTTCGGGGAGAGCAGCTCCGAATACGATTCGGCGGATGCGGGGATGGCGTCGATCGGCATGAGCTGGATCCCCCTGCAATGGGGAGACGGCCCGAAGAAGTCGATGGTGGGCCTGTCCCTCTATCTCGCCGGGATCTGGATTCCCGAAAACGACACGAGAAACGGAGTGACCGTCGGCAACACCGGCGGCGAATGGTATTACTATGTCCCCGGCTTGTACTTCTCTCCGGACGGGGGGAACTTCTCCATCTACCTATCCACGCCGATCACCGCATATGCGTCGGTGCATGATCTGCAGTGTTACGAGGCTTATGCGGTCAATTTTGGGATGCAGGTCCGGTTCTAGCCCGGATGACCGGGCCCGCCGAGTGTCCTGCCCGAATGGATGAAAAGACCGGCGCCCTGCTGGCGGAGCTGGATCGGCTGGAGCGCGCCGTCTGCCGCGGCTGCTCGAAGCGGATTTGCGGCCACGAGGCGGTGATGAGCCTGGCGCTGGGATACAAGTCCTCGCCCCGCTGCGCCCCCTGCCTGGCTTCCGACATGGGGCGCAAGCTGGACGAGCTGCGCGAACAGGTCTACGAATACGTGCAGTTCCGGGACTGCTTCAAGACAGGCTGGGAGCGGGCGGGGGCGCGCGAAGGTGCGGCCCCGGGCGCCCGTCCCGCCTGCCTGTGGCCCCCGGCTGCGCCGCCGATGACGGACTTCAACCGGACCTGGGACGCCGGAGAGATGGGCTGCGGGGACCTGGTCCTCGAGCTCCGGCTGCGACTCCAGGCGATGAAGGCCGGCGAGGTGCTGCGCCTGACCGCGCTC
Source organism: uncultured Planctomycetales bacterium (assembly GCA_964619955.1). Taxonomy (GTDB): domain Bacteria; phylum Planctomycetota; class MHYJ01; order MHYJ01; family JACPRB01; genus JACQFK01. The sequence goes on along the minus strand of CAZUJF010000038.1, from coordinate 21,760 downwards.
GACCTCGGCGCCCCCGAAGATATTCCCGCATGGTGTCGCATGACCGGGCACGACCTCGTGGCCGCGCGCCCGCCCGATTATTTCATCCGCCGAAAGGAGAACTAGCCCATGGCCGGAAAATTCTGCGTCAGCCTCAGCTGCGCCAAGGACAACACCGACAAGGCCACCGTCGCCTTCGTCGTGGCCAACGCGGCCCTGGGCTCGGGAAAGGACACCGTGGTCTTCCTCAGCATCGAGGGCGTGCGCCTGTCCCAGAAGGGGTATGCCGACGGCATCCATGAAGAGGGCTTCTCGCCTCTCAAGGAGCTCATGGAGAACTTCGCCAAGGCGGGCGGCAGGATCTTCACCTGCTCGCCCTGTTTCAAGAAGCGCAAGTTGGACGAAACCGCGCTCGTGGGGGGCGCGGCCGTCGTCGGCGGGGCGAAGCTCGTCGAGTTCATGGGCGAGGCCTGCCCGTCCGTTTCCTACTAGGGAGTCGGTCGTGGATCCCGTCGAACGTCATCCGCACCCGCCGGATAGCAGTTTCGACGGCGGCGATCTCGACTGCGGCAACGGGCTCCTGCTGTTGATCCGGCAGCACATCGATCCGCTGGCCGCCGGGCAGCTGCTGGAGATCCGCTCCACGGACACCTCGGTGGAGGGCGATCTGCCGGCCTGGTGCCGGATGACCGGCAACACGCTGGTCTCCTGGACCCGCCGGGGCCGCGAGCGGAGCTACATGGTCTCCAAGGGCCCGTACTCCGGGCGGCGCGCCGAGGCGGCGCCCCCGAAGCCCGTCCCTCGCGGGCCGGTCGCGGTGACGATTCCCCACGAGCTGCCGGTTCCGGCGCCGGCTCCCGCGCTGCGCCCGCTCTCCGTGATGGGCATCGGCAGCTGGCCCCGGCCCCGCTGGATGGTCCAGGCCGTGCACGAGCATCTGGAGGGCCGCCTGTCCGAGGCGGATTTCCAGGCGACGGCGGACGACGCCGTCCGGCTCTCCGTGGAGGCCCAGATCCGGGCCGGAGTGGACGTGGTCAGCGACGGCGAACAGCGGCGCGACAACTATTCCAGCTTCGTCGGCGGCATCCTCGACAACTGCCAGCTCATCCCGCTCACCGACCTGCTGCCGCTGGTGGACGACCCGGCGGAACTCGAGCGGGAGATGAAGTCGCTGGACGTGCCCGCCTCCGAGGTCCGCCACCCCGCCGTCTTCGGCCCCCTCGGCCGTTCGAAACCCCTCGCGGTGCACGAACTGGCCTTCGTCCGCACGCTGACGGACAAACCGGTGAAGGTGGCGCTGCCGGGGCCGTATCTGCTGACGCGGACGATGTGGATGGAATGCATCTCCGACAAGGCCTACCGGTCGCGCGAGGATCTCTCGGTGGACATCGTCCGCGTGCTGCGGGAGGAGCTGTTCTTCCTCCTGGCCGCCGGGGCCGCCGTCGTGCAGTTCGACGAGCCGGTGCTGACCGAGGTGGTGTTCACGGGGGCAAAACAGCGCCGTTCCTTCATGTGCGGAACCCTGAGCGAGAAGGGGGAGGCGTCCGTGGAGCTGGCCTTTGCCCGCGAGTTGATCAACGCGGTCGTGAAGGGCGCGCCCCGGGGCCGGGTGGCGGTCCACATCTGCCGCGGCAACTGGACGCGCGACGAAAGCGCCGCCCTGGCGGGGGACTACCGGCCGCTGCTCCCCACCCTGCAGGCCCTCGACGTGGGGACCTATTTCCTCGAGCTCTGCACGCCGCGCGCGGGCGAGATCGAGATCCTGCGGGAACTTCCCCCGGACCGCCGCATCGGCGTGGGGGTGGTGAACCAGAAACACGAGCGCGTGGAGAGTCCGGACGAAATCGCGGAACGGGTGCGGAGAGCCGTGAAGGTCTTCGGCTCCGAACGCGTGCTGCTCAATTCGGACTGCGGCTTCGCGACGTTCGCCGACAACCCCGTCGCCTCGGCGCGGGTCGCGGAGGAGAAACTCCGCGCCATGGTCGCGGCCGCGGAACGTGTGCGCCGGGGCTGAGCGGGCCCAGCCGCCCCGAAGGGATTACATGAAATTGGGCGTGTGCAGGTCGGACAGGGTTTTCGCCTGGGCGGCGGAGAAGCCTGCGTGTTCGAGGCGTTTGATGCGGTTCTCGTGCATCGTCTCGAGCAGCTCGCGCAGGGCCTCGTGACCCTTGCGGACGCCGCGGGGATCCGATCCTCCGGCGGCCAGGATCGTGAGCCCGGCCAGCCCCTGTTTCTGGATCGCGCCGACGGCTTCACGGGGGAAGCGGGCTCTTGCGTCGACGTCCGCCGCCGCGGGGCCGGCGACGTTCTTCGCGATCGCGGCGGCCGCCTCGACGAAGGGCTGCTCGGCGGCGCCGATGCCGTAGATGTGGCTCATGCCGGGGCCTCGCTCAGGAAAGGACATCCAGATACCAGAGGCCGACTATTGCGATCCATAATGGCTCTCCGGCAACAACCCAGCGTGGAGCGTTCGTGCGGCCGGGTTCCTAATCCAGATCCTGGTAGGTCCAGGTCTTCTCCGCCTTGACGGGTTTGCCGTCCGCCTCGGCGTGGGGATTCAGGAAGTAGTTGAGCGGCGCCCCGTCCTGCTTCGGCTCCAGGACGAGGTCCCGGCCCGTGGACATCCCCACGCGGTTCGCGGTGTGGCCGCCGAAGAAGAATTCGCGGCGCTCGGACAGGCGCATGGCCTCGGAGCAGTCGACGGGGACCCAGGTTTTGCCCGGGACGCGGAAGAAGGCCCAGCAGTGGTAGCCGCCGGGGGGCTCGACCTTGCCCTTCTCGTACGGGAGATACAGGCCGATCTCGAAGCCGCTCGCGATGTCCGCCGCGCGGCAGAGCGAGTTGAAAAGCGCGTGGAAATCCGTGCAGTTGCCCTTGCCGACCTGGCAGGCGTGCTTCGTGGAGCCGAGGCCCCAGCCCTGATGGTTCTTGTCGTAGCTCATCCGGGCGACCACGTGGTCGTAGATCGCGCGCGCCTTGTCGAGCGTGCCCTTGCGGCCCTTCACGATCTCCCCGGCCATCCTGCGGATCTCGTCGTCGACCAGGACCAGCGCGTCGGGCTTTCGGAAGACGTCGAAGTCGCCCGCCGCATCGGCGCCCTCGGCCTTGAGCGCCTCGAGATTCGTGACGATCTCCAGGCGGGTGCAGTCGAACGTCATCGTCAGCTCCGCGGCGGCGGCCGGGTTCTCCAGCTCCCAGTAGGCGATGCGGTTGCCGTATTTCGACTCGGTGCCGATCCGGGGCTCCCGGGAAAACGAGAGATTCCGGATCTCCTGCACGGTGGAGGCGGAGGGGACGGGGACCCACACGCGCAGCTTCTTCGCGCCCGCAGGGACCTCGGAGATCCGGGCGCGGTACTCGATCTTGAAGGTCCGGCTGCCGGCGGGCTTCAGGAATTCCTTCGCCACGACCTGCTGCGGCGGGGCGTCCTGGCAGCAGGCGTCCTTCTTCGCGACGGCCGCCTTGTCCTGGCAGCAGGCGTCCTTGCCGGCCGCGGCGGAGGAGGGCGCCTCGGGCGCGCAGGAGGCGAGCAGGAGGACCCCGGCGAAAGCGGCGGCGGATTTCATCGAAAGGCTCCATCAAGACGAAGAATGGACACGATCACGGTCTTTTATACAGATCCCTAACGCGCGGGGCAAGGCGGGCGTATTCGAAAAAGCGCGAAGCCCTCGTTTTCCCGCTTTACCCCCCGTCCCGGGCGGCGTCCCATGGGCATGGGAACGCTGCTGCTCGCCCTGGGCCTGCTTCAGTCCGACCCGCGGGACCGCCTGCTCGAGGCGGTCCGCGAGAGCCGCCTCCCCGAGGTGCGGCAGATCCTGGCCGGTCTGGTCGTCGAGGGCGATCCGGTCCGGGCCGCCAAGGCCCTCGTCCAGGCCCTCCCCAAGGCGCGGGAGCGGATCGAGCCCCTCATCGCGTCGGCGGAGCGGGCCCGGCAGGCGGCCCTCGATTTCGACGACAGCCCCAGTTTCGATCTGCGGGAGGAAACCGTCCGCGAACGCCAGCGCGAACTCTTCGCGGCGCGCATCCGGCAGCTGGAGCAGAAGGGCCTGGAGGCGGAGCGCGTGTACCAGGCCCTCATGGACATCTTCGCCTTTCTGAAACCCTGCGCCGCGCCCTATCTGGCCGGCGAGGTCGAGCGGCAGGGCTCCTGGCTCCTCAAGTGCGAGCTGCTCGAGGGGCTCGCGGCCATGGGCGCCCGCGACCTGCTGCGCGCGGCGGCGGAGCGGGAGCCGGAGCCCGTCGTGAAGGCGGCGGCCGTCGAGGGCATGCTCGACGAGCGGGCGGCGGACTACCTGGCGCATCCCCAGTGGCAGCTGCGTCATGCCGCGCTGCAGGCCGTCCGGCGCAGCAAGGGCGCCGCCGGGGCCGTGATCCGCGCGATGCAGCGTCCCGACGCGCGCTTCCGGAAGGCGGCCGCGAAGACCCTCGAGGAGCTCACCCGCACGGAGCTGCCCCCGGACGCCGCCCTCTGGCGCGACTGGTGGGAGGCGAACCATGAGGACTTCCTCGCGGGGACCTACGTGTCCTCGGCCCCCCGCTGGCCCGAGGGGGCGCGGCCGACGGTGTTCTACGAGGTCCCGCTCGACTCGACGCGCGTCTGTTTCCTCATCGACCGCTCGCGGAGCATGCGCGAGGAGGGCCGGCTCGCCGCCGCGAAGCAGGAGCTCAAGCGGCTGCTGGACGTGCTGCCCGACGGGGCCTCCATCAACATCCTGTTCTTCGGGGGGACCCAGACCGTGCTCTGGAAGGGGCCCCGCGTGCTGGACGCGACGGCGCGGCGGGAGGCGGCGGACTTCATCGAACGCGCGGGCTTCGAGAACTGCACGGACCTCTACGGCGCCCTGGGAAAGGCCCTGCAGTTCACGGGGGCCCTCGACAGCGGCCGCCTGCGCGAGGACGGCATCGACACGATCGTCGTCCTCTCCGACGGCCGCGCGACCTGGGGGAGGATCGTGGACGAGGAGCTGCTCGCGGCGACGGTGTCGCGGAAGGCCCGCTATTTCAAGCCGGTGATCCACGGCGTCAGCCTGGGGCGCGAGTCGAAGGCGCTGAGGCTCCTGGCGGAGAAGACGGGCGGGCAGTACCGCGTCCAGTGACTCAGAGGGTCCGCAGCAGGCCGCGCAGGGCCTCGATGCCCGCGCCGAGGGCGGGGGCCAGGTCGCCGAGCTTCGAGCGCTCGATCGTCAGCGGTTTCACGCTGCCGGCGAGGGCGCGGGCCTTCACCGAGGCGCGCAGCGGGTCGAGGACGAGCCCGCCGGCGTCGAAGAAGCGGCCGCTGAGGACGACGATCTCGGGGTTGAAGAGGTTGACCGCGGAGGCGACGCCGACGCCCAGGCTCGTCGCCGCGTCTTTCAGAAGCCCCGCGGCCCCGGCGTGGCCGCCGCGCGCGAGCTCCGTGACCGCCTCGAACGGCACGCGGACGCCGCGCTTGAGCAGTTTCCGGGCGGCCTCCTCCACCGCCCGGCACGCGGAGGACAGCTCGAGGCAGCCCGTGTTGCCGCAGTAGCAGCCTGCGCCCCCGCGCTCGAGCGTGATGTGGCCGAGTTCGCCGGCGTTGCCGCTGGCCCCCTCGAGCAGGCCGCCGTTGGCCACCACGCCCATGGCGATGTTGTCCGTGACCTCGATCGCGAGCAGGCCGTGGGGGGGCTCGGAGCGGGTGGTGAGCTCCGCCAGCGCGATGGACGGCGCGTACCCGATCAGGAACGCGGGGACCCCCGCCCAGCCGCCGAGCTGCCGCCGCAGGGGCACGTCCTTCCAGTCCGCGAGGCGGGGGTAGACGCGCGAGACGCCCGCCGCCTTGTCGAACTGGCCCGGGAGCGCGAGCCCCACGCCGCTGAGCCGGCGCTTCTTCAGCGCGGGATCCTTGACGACCCGCTGGACCAGGCGGCGCAGCGCCGCGAGCACTCCGGCCGCGCCGAGGGACCAGTCCAGCGCCTCGGAGTAGTCCTCCAGCGGCGCGCCGCGGAAGTCCATCAGGGTGGCCCGGGCCAGCGGAGGCAGGAAACTGATGCCCAGGACCGTGCCGTAATCGGCGTTGATCTCGAGGCCCTGGGAGGGGCGGCCCACCGAGCGGCGGGCGCCGGGGACCTCCCGGAGAAAGCGGCGGCGGATGAGGTCGCGGGTGATCCGCGTGATGGTGGCCCGGCTGAGGCCGGTGCGGGCGACGAGCTCCGAGCGGGAGCTGGGGCGCACGAACGACAGCTGCGCGAGCACCTCGCTGCGATGGGCGGCCCGGGCCTTGGTCATGCGGGCGCCAGCATAACATGAGGCTCCGGGAAAGGCGCCCGCCGCCGGCCTCAATTCTTTTCAAATGCTCAATTATTCGAAAAACGACGGCGTATCGTAATGGTTCGACACGCTTGATCCACCGGGCCGCCCCACCAGGGGCACCCCGGTGGATCAAAGCGGACTCACCACAAGCTGCTCCCGGAGGAAACGCGGATGACACGCACGTGGGGACGGGGCCTGATCCTGTTGCTGGCGGGCTGTGCGGCGGTGGCCGGCGGGGAGGAGGGCTCCTCCCGCTATTGGGGCCCGACCTGGCGCGAACGGCTCGCGGAGGCCTCGCGGGATCCGCAAGCCTGGGAGGCGCGCCGCGCGGAGATCCGCCGGCAGATCCTCGTCTCCTCCGGGCTCTGGCCCGAGTTCGGGCGTCCCGCGCTGCAGCCGCTCGTATGGGGGCGTCTCGAGCGCGACGGCTACAGCGTCGAGAAGGTCCGGCTCGAGACCCGTCCCGGGTTTTTCCTCACGGGCAACCTCTACCGTCCGCTGGGGAAGGCGGGACCGCATCCCGCCGTGCTCTCGATGCACGGGCACTGGAAGAACGGGCGCTTCGAGGACATCGAGCTCGCCTCCATCCCCGGCCGCGCGATCGGCCTGGCCCGGCTCGGCTGCGTCGTCTTCAGCACGGACATGGTCGGCTACGGCGACTCGAAACAACTGCCCCACGCGTTCTCGAACGTGCCCTGGGGGCTCAACCTCCAGGGCCTGCAGCTCTGGAACAGCCTGCGCGCCGTCGATTTCCTGAGTGCGCTGCCCGACGTGGATCCGTCGCGCATCGGGGCCACGGGGGCTTCGGGCGGCGGGACGCAGACCTTCCTGCTGACGGCGGTCGATGCCCGCATCCGGGCCTCCGCGCCCGTGAACATGGTGGCGGCGGGCTGCCAGGGCGGCTGCAGCTGCGAGAACGCGCCGCTGTTGAGGCTCGACCTCAACAACATCGAGATCGCGGCGGCCTGCGCGCCGCGCCCGCTGCTGCTGATGGCCTGCGCCACGGACTGGACGGCGGACGCACTCACGCTCGAGGGCCCCGCGCTGCAGAAGGTCTTCGACGCGCGGGGCGTGCCGGAACGTTTTCGGGTGGCGAGGGTCGAGGCCGACCACAATTACAACAAGGAGACCCGCGAGATCGTCTATGCGTTCTTCGCGCGATGGCTGCTGGGCCGGCCCGCCGCGGACCGGCTGCCCGAGGCGCCGTTCAAGGTGGAAAAACGCGAGGACCTGAGCGCGTTCGACGCCGTCCATCCGCTGCCGGCGGGGGCGGTGGATTCGAAGAAGCTGGAGGACGCGCTCAAACAAACGGTGACGTCCCAGCTCGAGGAGCTCCGGCCGAAGGACGTGGCGTCGCTCGCGCGCTTCCGGGAGCTGATGCTGCCCGCGTTCCGGCACACGCTCGGCGCCCGCCGGCCGCAGCCCGGTGAGCTTCAGATCACGGAGGCCGGACCGGATCTGACGCTGGAGTACCGCGGGCTCCCGGGGGTCGTGCGGCTCCATCGCCAGGGACCGGAGGGGGTGCGCCGGGTGGTGGTCGTTCTGGGGGAGAACGAACAGGTGGAGGGATCCGCGTGGGTGCTCCGGCTCCGGGCCCACGAGCGCGAGGTCCCCTGCAACGCCGGCGTCGAGATCCGCAACAAGGGCTGGGTGCAGTGGCGGGAGAATCATCCGCTCACCTACTACCGCACGGAACTGGCGCGGCAGGTGCAGGACGTGCTGACGGCGCTTGCCGCCGCGGGCGGACCGGACGTGATCCTTGAGGGCCGCGGGGATGCGGGCGTGGCCGTGCTGCTGGCGCGGGCGCTGGTCCCTGCCGGTGTCGTGGGGACTACGATCGTGGATCTGGGCGGCCGCGACGACCGCCCGGAGGAGAGCTGGGCCGGGCCGCGCGCGCTGCCGGGCATCCTGCGGATCGGCGGCCTGCGCAGCGCGGCCGCGCTCGTGGCGCCGGGAAACCTCGAACTGAAAAACGCGGGAGCCTTCGACGTGTCCGTCGTGCGCGCCGCCTACCGGGCCGCCGGCGCGGAGGCGGCGCTGAAGTGAAAGCGGCCGCCCTCCTTCTGCTGTGCTGCGGCTGCGCCGCCCCTCCGTTCAGCTCGGGGGTGGCGGTCGCCGACATCACTCCGCCCGTCGGCTGGCGCCAGGCCGGGGGCTACCACGAGGCGATCTCCAGGGGCGTCCAGGATCCGCTCTTCGCCAAGGCGCTCGTGTTCGGGCAGGGCGCGTCGCGCGGGGCGCTCGTCGTCCTGGATCTCTGCAGCATCGGCCGCGAGGTGAGCGATCCGCTGCGGAAGCGCGCGAGCGCGCTCAGCGGCATCCCCGTCGAGCACATCGTCGTGAGCGCGACGCACACCCACGGCGGGCCCGAATACTACGGGGTGCTCTGGGACGTCTGGCGCGAGGCCACGATCGAGAAACACGGGACCGACATCCACGCGAAGGAGGACTACGTCGGCCGCCTGATCGAGCGCGTCGCGCAGGCGGTGGCGCAGGCCGACCGGGCGCGGCGGCCCGTCACGGTCGAGCACGGCATCCCCCGGGCGCCGGGCATCCCCTTCAACCGCCGCTTCCTGATGAAGGACGGCGTCGTGAAGATGAATCCGGGGAAGGGGAGCCAGGAGGCGCTCCGCGCCATGGGCCCGGTGGACGAGGACCTGCCCTTCGTGCTCTTCCGGGATCCGGCCACGAAAATGCCGCTGTTCTCGCTGACCTCGTTCGCGATGCACGTGGCGGTGCACGGCGGCGACCGCTTCAGCGCGGACTTCCCGGGGCGGCTGCAGGCGGCGCTGCAAGAGTCCTGGGGCCGGGACTTCATCTCCGTCTTCGCGGAGGGGGCGGCCGGGGACGTGAACCACGTCGACGTGCGTTCGGAAGCCCCGCAAGCGTCCGCGACCGAGCCGGAGCGCATCGGCCGCGCGCTGGGCAAGGCGGTGCTGGAGGGCGTCCCGCAGTTCAAGTCCGAAGCGGCACCCGCGTTCAGCGCCTCGATCGGCCGGGTCGACGTGCCGATCCGGGACGTGACGCCCGAGGAAACCGCCCGCGCCCGGCAGGTGCTCTCGCTGAAATGGGTCCCGCAGCCCGGCTTCCTGGTGATGGTGGAGGCGTACCGCATCCTCTGGACGGAGCAGCTGCGCCGCCGCGACGGGGCGGCCGTCCGCGAAGAGGTCCAGGTCTTCCGCCTGGGGGAGGAGCTGGCGGTCGTCGCGCTGCCCCACGAGATCTTCGTGGAGCTGGGCCTGGAGATCCGCCGCCGTTCGCCGTTCAAGACGACCCTGATCGTCTCGCTGGCCAACGACGTGGACTTCTACGTCCCCACCCGAAGAGCCTTCGCGGAGGGCGGCTACGAAGTCGCGACGTCGCCGTATCTGCCCGGCGGCGGGGAGCTGCTCGTCGAGGAGGCCGTGCGCCGGCTCAATGCTTCTCGCGGCCGATGAGCTGCTCCTGGTAGGGCTCGCCGTCCTTGAACTCCGAGTGGGCGGTCCAGCAGCCCCAGCCGATCGCCCCGCGGGCGACGCGGTCCGGCGTGAGCGTGAAGCGGGCGAAATTCGCCTGGCGCCCGTTCAGGTTCCAGTCGTACTTGAGCGCCGCATCCTTGTAGACGTGGGTTTCGCAGTCCGCGTGGACGAAGCGGTCGCCGAAGGCGTCCATGATCCCGGTGCTGACGACGGGCTCCGTGTGGCCCGGATTGACGTGGGCGCTCGCCTTGAAGTCGAGGATGCCGGGGATGGAGGCGAGGTAGGTCCGGTCGCCCGGCCCGATCTCGTAGCGCAGCGGCACCCGCTTGACGCCCTTGAACTCGCCGGCGAGGTGGCGGGCCTTGGGGCCCCAGGCCTTGAGGTCGGAGGACAGCATGCCGACGAGCGCCTTCTCCTGCTCGGGGGAGGCCTTCTCGTCGAGGTAGACGACGACCCAGTTGGTCTCGCTCTTCTCGCCGAAGCCGCGGCCGACGACGACCCACGTGACGCCGTCCATGCGGACGTCGCCCACGTGGCCGCGCTCGACGCGGACGACGTCGGTGTGGTCGCAGCCGTGGCACAACATGGGTTTCTTGTTGATGCGGCAGGGGCAGGGGGCCGCGCAGCAGCACCCGATGAGCCGGGATCCCTCGAGGCGGAAGGCCTCGGGTTTGGCCGGGGTCGCACAACCCGCCGCCAGGAGCGCCAGGAGACACGAGATCCGCTTCATGAGTCCTCCCTTTCTGGAACGCCGAGAGTCTACCTACGAGTAGGTATTGACGCAAGGAAATTGTGTCCGCGACCCGGAAGAGGCTATAGTAAGGGCATGACGGCGACCGCGGAGCGCATCCTGGACGTGGCCCAGCGCCTGGTGCAGACGCGGGGCTACGGCGGTTTCAGCTACGCGGACATCTCGTCGGAGCTGAGGATCAAGAACGCCTCGGTCCACTACCATTTCCCCGCCAAGAGCGACCTCGGGCGCCGCCTCGTGATCCGCTATCGCGAGGCGTTCCTGGGGCTGCTGGCCGGACTCGAACGCGGCGGCCGCGACGCGCGGCGCCGGCTGCGGGACTACGTGGCGCTCTGGGCGGGGGTCCTGAAGGACGGCGACCGCATGTGCCTCTGCGGCATGATGGCCGCCGAGAGCGCGAACCTGCCCCGGGCGATCCGGGTCGAGCTGCGGCGCTTCTTCGACGAGAACGAACGCTGGCTCGCCCGCATCCTCGAGGAGGGCCGGGCGGCCGGGACGCTGCGTTTTGCCGCCTCCCCGGAAGCCGAGGCCCGGCTGCTCACGATGGGTCTTGAGGGGGCGATGCTGATCGCCCGCAGCCACGGGGAGCCCGCCCGCTTCAAGCAGGCGGCCGCCCGCCTGCTCGCCCAGCTCGGCGCCTGATCTATTTCAGCCCGGCGAGGAACTCGAGCAGATCCGCGGCCTCCTGCAGCGTCAGGTCCTGCAGGAGCTGGTCCGGCATCAGCGAGCGCGCCTGCGGGGACATCCGGGCCACGGACGCGAGCGGCAGCGTCCGCAGCTGCTCGGCGTCCCGGATCACGAGCTGCGCCGCCGTCTTCTCCACCAGGATGCCGGAAAGCACGTCCCCCCCGTTCGTCTGGACGAGAATTCCCGCGAACTTGGGGTCGACGGTCCTGGACGGATCGAGCAGGGACTCCAGGATCTGCGCCCGGGTGAGGCGCGTGCCGACCTTGTCGAGATCGGGTCCGAGCCGCTCCGGCCCCTCGCCCGCGCGGTGGCAGGCCTTGCACTGAACACCGCCCCCTTCGAAGAGGCGGCGGCCGCGGGCGGCGTCGCCGGGACGTGTCAGCAGCTCTTCCGCGACGATGGACGTGCCGAGCCGCCGCCGGCGCTGTTCCGCGGGGACGAAGCGCTCGATCAGGTCGCGCACGACCGGCCGGGAGGAGGCGAGGCCGAGCCTCAGGGCTTCCGCGCGCTCGGCTTCCGGCAATCCCGGCCAAGCGAGCGAGAGTTCCAGGGCGCCGAGCGGCGTCTCCAGGCGCTTCGCGAGCGGCGCCGCGGGGCGCGCGGGCCGGGGTCCGAGCGAGGCGATCCATTCCGCGAGCAGCGCGGCGCCGTCCGCATCCACCTCCGTGGAGCCGAGGCGGGGCATGTGGCCCTGTCCCAGTTTGGAGAGGCGGCAGAGCAGCACGCTGCGGGCCGGGTCGCCCGGGGCGACGAGGCGCGGATCGTCGAGCTCGAAGCCGCCGAGCAGGGGCGGGACGTCCAGGAGTTTCATCTCCTTCTCGGCGATCTCGTGGCGCAGGTCGATGAGCGCGGAGCCGCCGCCGCCGAAGCGGTGGCAGGTGGAGCAGTTCACCGCGAGGTACGAACGCGCGCGTTCGGCGAGCCCGAGGCGCGTGTCGTAAGGGTTCGAGAGCGGCTTCCCCCCGGGCAGCCTGTCCGGCAGCAGCTTCATCGAGACGAGCGCCTGTTTCAGCGGACGGCCGCCCCCGGGGAAGGGATGCATCCGCTCGAGCTGGGCGTAGTTCATCGTGAGCGAGAAGCCCGGCCAGGGATTGTGGCAGCTGAGGCAGGCGGCGCGCGGCGGCACGCTCCAGCGGCGCTCGCGGCCGCCGATGCGGAAGGATTTCTCGGCGCCGCCGGCGGGGACGAGGTCCGCGTCGCTTTCGTCGTCGTTCCAGAGATAGGAGTAGGCGTTCCACGACCAGCCGTCGAAATGCAGCACCTGCGTCTCGACCTTGCGGCCGTCCAGCGAGAGCGTCTTGGCGAGGGCGCTGTCCCTGGGCCAGACGATCTTGTCGTTCGCGAATCCGGGGGACGCGCCGCCGGGGACGGCGAGGTAGCGTTCGCCGACGGCGCCGTCCGCCCAGCGCGGGGCGTTGATCGAGTACGGGACGACGCCCGGGGCGGGATGTTGTTCGCGGACGGGTCCGGCGAAAAGCCCCGTCTCCCCGAGCCTGCGGGGGAAGGGCGCCGCGTCGGCGGGCACGACGTTGGGGACGAGCCGGTGCAGGCCGCCGCCCTCGTGGTCGACCAGGAGCAGCTCGCCGTCGCGCCGCTCGGCGAAGGCGACGATGCGGAGGTCCGTGCGCGCGATCTCGCGCTGCGGGGCGAGGCCGTCCGGCGTCACGCGGCTCGCCCAGACGCGGCGCGTCTCCCAGTCGCCGTAGACGTAGTGCCGCTCGAGTGCGGGGAGCGTCTTCCCGTGATAGACGAAGCCGCCGGTGATGGAGGCGGCCTCCGGATGCGGGAGGATCTGCGTCGGGGGGCGGATCGGGGCGGGACCGAGGCGGCCCTTGAGGTCCACGGGCTGGGGGCCCTCCATGAGGCTCCAGCCGTAGTTGGCGCCCTTCTCGACGCGGAAGACGAGCTCCCAGCTTTCCCAGCCGACGTCGCCGGTCCAGAGATGGCCGGTCGCGCGGTCGAAGCTCATGCGCCAGGGGTTGCGGAAGCCGAAGGCCCAGATCTCGGGCCGCACGCCGGTCAGCCCGGTGAACGGATTGTCCTTGGGGACCGCGTACGGAAGCCCGGGATCGGCGCGGTCCACGTCGATGCGCAGGATGCAGGAGAGCAGGTCGCTGCAGTCCTGGCCGGTGCGGAGCGTGTCGGGCGGACTGGGCCCGGCGCCGTCCCCGGTGGAGAAGTAGAGAAAACCGTCGGGGCCGAACTGGAGGTCGCAGCCGTTGTGGCCGCCGCCGAGCCATTCGACGAGGACCTGCTCGCTGTCGGGATCCAGGCGCGGCGGATCCGTCTTCGTCACGGTGAAGCGGCTGATGCGGCTGCCCTTGGCGAGGTTCTGGTTGCGCTGCTTGTGGGCGAGGATGTACATGACGAAGATCTGGCGGTTTTCCGCGAAGCGGGGATGGAAGGCGAGGGCGTAGGTTTCGGCGACGCCCTTGCAGTCGGGGATGCGGTCGAGCCCGCGCAGATCCTTCCGCAGGTCGATCGCGACGTCGGTCCGGGCGGCGGCCTCGTCGTCGGGAAAACTGTGGAGCTTGCCGTGCTGTTCCAGGACCCAGAAGCGGTTTCCCTCGGGGCCGGGCAGGGCGTGGATGGGGGCGGCGAATTTCAGGTTGGGGAAGGCGCGCTCCGTGCGCAGCGGCGGCGGGGCCTCGGGGGCGCCGCTGAGGCGGGACGTGGTCCAGGGCACCCGGGCCGGGGCCGGGGGGGGCTCCTGCGCCGCGAGCAGCAGGGACAGCCAGATCAGCATGGGCCCTACGATAGCAAGGCCGCTTCAATCCTTGGAGCGAAAGCCGCTCCGGCCGCTATCATGCCGGCGGAGGATCGAGTCATGAACCAGGCCTTCCAGGCGTGTTGCGCGGTCTTGCTGCTGGCGCTTCCGGTGCAGGCGGGCGGCGGGGCGGACCCGGTCCTCAAGAAGGGCCGGCGCGTCGCGGTGGTGGGCGACTCGATCACGGAACAGAAGCTCTACAGCCGCTACCTCGAACTCTACCTGCTGGCCTGCCTGCCGGAACTGGACCTGAAGGTGATCCAGCTGGGCTGGAGCGGCGAGACGGCGCCGGGCTTCGTCGGCCGCATGAACAACGACCTGCTGCCGTGGAAGCCGGACGTGGTGACGACCTGCTACGGGATGAACGACGGCGGGTATCGCGCGTGGACGGACGACATCGGCAAGCGCTACGGGGCCGCGATGACGGAGATCGTGGCGCGGCTGAAGAAGGCGGGCGTGACGGTGGTGGTGGGGTCGCCGGGCGCGGTGGACACGAAGTTCTTCAACCGTCCGAACCTGACGGCGGCGACGTACAACGCGACGCTGGCGGGCCTGCGCGACGTGGCGAGGAAGCTCGCGGAGGAGCAGGGCTTCCCGTTCGCGAACGTCCTCGACGCGATGAATGCGGCGCAGGAGAAGGCGAAGGCCGCGCTCGGGGAGGGCTACGACGTCTGCGGGAAGGACGGCTTCCATCCGGGGCCGAACGGGCACCTGGTGATGGCCTACGCGTTCCTGAAGGCGCTGGGGGTCGACGGCCACATCGGGACGCTGACGCTGGATCTGAAGGGGGCGTCGACGGCGAGCGAGGGCCACAAGGTCATCGGCGCGGATGCCGGGACGCTGGAAGTGGAGAGCGCGCGCTGGCCGTACTGCTTCAGCGGGGACGAGAAGTCGTCGTCCGGGACGCGCTCGATCGCGCCGTTCACGCCGTTCAACGCGGACCTGAACCGCTTCATGCTGGTGGTGAAGGGGCTCGGGTCGGCGCGGGCGCAGGTCGCCTGGGGCTCCGCGAAGAAGAGCTTCCCGAGGGAGGACCTGGAGAAGGGGGTGAACCTCGCGGCGGAGTTCCCCGAGAACCCGTTCAGCGGGGCCTTCGCGAAGCTGGAGGGCCAGGTCGCGACGAAGCAGTCCTTCGAGACGGGGATGATCAAGACGATGATCACGGCGATGCCCCGGATGGTGGAGGGGATGGGGAAGGATCCGCGGGTGGAGGCCTCGCTGGAGGCGCTGCGGAAACAGCTGATCGAGACGCAGGGGCAGTTGCACGCGGCCGTGCGGGCGCTGGTGGTGCCCGTCCGGCATGTCGTGACGGTGACGCCGGAGTAGGCCGGCGGTCGTAAGAACAGGGACGCTTCGAAAGGACGAACGATGATCCAGCCGATGACGATCGCGATGCTCCTGGTCTGCGCGGGGACGGCGCTGGCGCAGGATCCCTGGGTGGTCTACGAGGGCGGCGAGGGTCCCGGCAAGGGGAAGCACGTCGTGCTCGTGAGCGGGGACGAGGAGTACCGCTCGGAGGAGGCGCTGCCGCAGCTGGGCAAGATCCTGTCGAAGCATCACGGCTTCAAGTGCACGGTCCTGTTTGCGATCAACAAGAAGACGGGGGAGATCGACCCCAACGCGGGGGACAACATCCCGGGGCTCGAGGCGCTGGCGAAGGCGGACCTGATGATCCTCGCGCTGCGCTTCCGGAACCTGCCGGACGAGCAGATGAAGCACTTCGTGGACTATGTCGAATCGGGCCGGCCGCTGATCGGCCTGCGGACGTCGACGCACGCGTTCAACATCGACAAGAAGGGGGCGAGCTCCTACAAGAAGTACAGCTGGAATTACGGCGAGAAGGATTTCGAGAAGGGCTTCGGCAGGCAGGTGCTGGGCGAGACCTGGGTGGCGCATCACGGGGCGCACGGCAAGCAGGCGACGCGGGGGGTGCCGGCGGAGGGGATGAAGGATCATCCGATCCTGCGCGGCTGCGAGGACATTTTCGGGCCGACGGACGTCTACACGATCACGAAGCTCACGGGGGACTCGAAGCCGCTGGTGATGGGGCAGGTGCTGGAGGGGATGAATCCCACGGACAAGCCCCTCGACGGGCCGAAGAACAATCCGATGATGCCGGTGGCGTGGACGAAGTCGTACACGGGGACGGCCGGCAAGGCGTCCCGGGTCTTCTGCACCACGATGGGGGCGAGCCAGGATTTCCTGGCGGAGGGGACGCGGCGCCTGGTGGTGAACGCGGCCTATTGGTGTCTGGGCCTGGAGGAGGCGATCACGGCCACGAACGCGGTGGGCATCGTGGGCGACTGGGCGCCGACCAAGTTCGGCTTCAACGCCTTCAAGAAGGGGGTCAAACCCTCGGACCACAAGTAACCCCAACAACCAACAAACCCGTCTGCTTTGTTGCCTTGCCAAGGCAACAAAGCAGACGGGCTGTTTTGTTGGGCTTGTTTGTTGCGGTTTGGTTTGTGGGGGCTTTCTGGGGTAACACGGACGGCCAATTCTGCTATCCCCTCATGTGTAAGTCACATGGGGCGAAGATGATAGCGAGGACTGGCATCCGGATCCTGGCGCTCCTGGCGCTGCCTCTTTCGGGGGCCGCCGGGACAGCCCCCTCCTCCATCACCCGTCTCATCGCCGAACCCGCTGACATCACCCTCCGCGGCCCCCAGGCCGAACATGGACTCCTCATCAGCGCCGTGAGCGTGGAGGGCCGCTGGCGGGACGTCGGCCCTCAAGCCCTCCTGAACTCCGCCGACCCCCGCATCGTCGCCGTCAGCGCCGACGGCCGCCTCCGCCCCGTCGCCGACGGCGAAACCGAAGTCAGCGCCACCTTCGAAGGCCATACGGCCAAGGTCAAAGTCCGCGTCGAGGGAGCGCGTCAACCCGAAGCCCCCTCCTTCCGCCACGAAGTCGTCCCCCTCCTCACCCGCTACGGCTGCAACCAGGGCGCCTGCCACGGCAAGGAGGCCGGCCAGAACGGCTTCAAACTCTCCCTGCGCGGCTACGCCCCCGATGAAGACTTCGCCCGCCTCATCCTCGAGTCCTCCGGCCGCCGCATCAACCGCGGCGCCCCCGCCCTCAGCCTCCTCCTCGCCAAGGCCGCCGGCACCCTGCCCCACAAAGGCGGCGCCCTCTTCGCCCCGGACTCCCGCCCCTACGGCACCTTCATCCGCTGGATCGAGTCGGGAACCCCCGCGCTCCGCGCCGAGGATCCCGCCCTCTTCGGCATCGAAATCCTCGGCGGCGGCCGCGAGCTTTCCGCAGGACAGGAACAGCGCCTGCTCGTCCTCGCCCGCTTCGCCGACGGCTCCGTCCGCGACATCTCCTGGCTCTGCCAGTACTACATCAACGACGCCACCGTGCTGGAGCTGAGCGGACCCGGCCGCATCCGCGCCAAACGCCAGGGCGCCACCGCCGTCCGCGCGCACTACCAGGACCGCGTCGCCGTCGTCACGTTCAGCGTCCCCAACGAGAAGCCCGTCGACCCCGCCCTCTACGTCGCGCGCCACACCGAGATCGACCGCCACGTCTTCGAGCGCCTCGCCGCGCTGCGCATCCCGCCCAGCGGGCCCGCGAGCGACGAGGACTTCCTCCGCCGCGTCTACGTCGACACGATCGGCACGCTGCCGACGGCGGACGAGGCCGCCGCCTGGCTCGCCGACCCCGCCGCCGACAAGCGCACGCGCCTCGTCGATCAGCTGCTCGCGCGCCCCGAGTTCACCGACTACTGGGCCCAGTGGATGGGCGACCTCTTCCAGAACCGCAAGGAGCGCGACCACGACGTGCGCGGCCCCAAGGGCATCCGCAACTTCCACGCGTGGTTGCGCGGGCAGGTCGCGAAGAACCGCCCCTGGAACGAGCTCGCGCGCGACGTCATGACCGCGACGGGCGACACCCGCGAGAACCCCCAGATCGGCTTCTGGGTCGTCACCGTCGGCGAGCAGAAGAACGCCGACCGCTCCGAGGCCGTCGCCTCCGTCGCCCAGACCTTCCTCGGCACGCGCATCCTCTGCGCCAAGTGCCACAACCACCCGGACGAGAAGTACACGCAGGACGACTATTACCACTTCGCCGCGTTCTTCACGTCCGTGAGCCTCGACCGGCAGAAGCCGGACAAGGCCGACACCGGCCTGGCGGTCATGAGCCCCGCCGAGCAGGAGCAGCGCAAGCGCATCAAGGAACTCGAGAAGCAGCTCAAGGATCTGCAGGCGCAACTCGAGGCCGGGAAGGACGGCGACGCCCGCAAGAAACTCGAGCAGCGCAGCAAGGAGATGGCGGACGCGCAGAAGCGCATGACCGAGGTCCGCAAGCAACCCGCCCGGGCGATGCAGCCGCGCACGGGCAGGGCCATGGAGCCGCAGCCGCTCGACCGCGTGCCGGTCAGCATCGCCGCCGGCGGCGACCCGCGCGCGACGCTCGCGGACTGGATGACCGACCCGAAGAACGAATACTTCAGCGGCTCGATCATCAACCGCATCTGGAAGCATTACCTGGGCACGGGGCTGGTGGAGTCCGTCGACGACCTGCGCAGCAGCAACCCGCCCTCGAACCCGGCGCTCTGGAAGCACCTCAACGACGACTTCGTCCGCCACGGCTACGACCTCAAGCGCCTCATGCGCGAGATCCTGCGCTCGCGCGTCTACCAGCTCTCCTCGGCCACGCTGCCGGAGAACGAGCTGGACCGCCGCTTCTACTCGCGCTACTACCCGAAGCGCCTCTCCGCCGAGGTGCTGCTCGACGCGATGAGCCAGGTCACGGGGATCCCCGACCGCTTCGACGGCTATCCCGTGGGCCTGCGCGCGGTGCAGCTGCCCGATCCGCTGGTCGAGTCGCATTTCCTGCGGCTCTTCGGGCGCTCGGAGCGCGTGACGGCCTGCGCCTGCGAGCGCAGCGGCGAGGTGACGCTGCCGCAGCTGCTGCACCTGCAGAACGGCGAGGGCACGGTGCAGAAGATCCGCGCCGCCGACGGCCGCCTCGAGGCGCTGCTCAAGGCGAAGACCGAGCCGATGAAGATCGTCGAGACGCTGTTCCTGTCGACGCTTTCGCGTCCGCCGCGGGACGCGGAGCGCTCGAAAGTCGCCGCGATGCTGGCGGCGCCGAAGGTCGATCCGGCGGAGGTCCTCGGGGACCTCCTCTGGGCGCTCTTCAACACCAAGGAATTCGTGTTCAACCATTAGGAAGAAACCATGTTCGACGTCGCCCTCAGCCGCAAGGTCCACGCGCATTGCGACGGCTACGGCCGCCGCGATTTCCTGCGCCTCGGCGCGCTCGCGCCGCTGGGGCTCTCGCTGGGCCACCTGCTCGAGGCGCGCGCGGCCGGGGACGGCAAGGCGAAGGCCAAGTCCGTCATCCTCGTCTACCTGGGCGGCGGTCTCTCGCACCACGACAGCTTCGACCTCAAGCCGGACGCGCCCGTCGAGGTGCGGGGCAAGTACCGTCCGATCTCCACCGACGTGCCGGGCCTCCAGATCGGCGAGCTGCTGCCGCGCATGGCGACGATGATGAAGAAGGTCGCGCTGGTGCGGTCCGGCGCGCACAACAACGACCACCATGAGACGGCGACGAACTGGGTCCTCTCGGGCCGCTTCGGGTCGCCGTTCGGGGACTATCCCGCGATGGGCGCCGTCGTGGCGCATGAAGCGGGCTTCGCCACGAAACTGCCGCCCTACGTCGCGATCCCCAAGAACCCCTCGTTCACCTGGGAGCTCGGGCGCAGCGCGTATCTCGGGGGCAAGTACGAGTCGTTCAAGGCGGGTGATCCGAACGCCGCGGGCTACAAGGTGCGCGATCTGACGGCCACCGAGGTCATGACCACAGAGAAGGCGGACCGGCGCAAGGCGCTGCTCGAGGCGGTGGACACGCTGTCCTCGAAGGTGAAGGGCGACGACCAGCTCGCCACCTACGGCGAGTTCCACGAGCGCGCGGCGGAGATGATCCTCTCGCCGGAGGCGCAGACCGCCTTCGACATGGAGCTTGAGAAGCCGCAGCTGCGGGACCGCTACGGCCGCTCGACATTCGGCCAGAGCTGCCTGCTTGCGCGGCGGCTGGTCGAGCGCGGCGTGCGCTTCATCACGGTGAACAGCGGCGGCTGGGACCATCACGAACAGATCTGGAACGGACTCGAGAAGATGCTGCCCGTCTTCGACCAGGGCTTCTCGGCGCTGATCGAGGACCTGGGCCAGCGCGGCTTGCTGTCCGACACGCTGGTGGCCTGCTTCGGGGAATTCGGGCGGACGCCGAAGATCAACGACAAGGCGGGACGCGACCACTGGGGTCCCGCGGCGTCGATGTTGTTCGCGGGCGCCGGCGTGCAGGGCGGGAAGGTGATCGGCGCGACGGACCGGACGGGGTCGTACGTGACGGACCGGCCGGTGAAGCCGGCGGACGTCTCCGCGACGCTCTACGGCGCGCTGGGCATCGACATCCAGAAGCCGCTCTTCACGCCGGACGGGCGTCCGATCGAGATCCTCGCCGAGGGCGAGGCGATCAAGGAACTCTATGTCTAGGGCCGCTCTCCTGGCGCTGGCGCTGCTGCTCGGCCAGGACAAGAAGGATCCGCCCAAATCGCCGCTGCCGAAGATCGCGTTCGCGCAGCCGTTCCTGGTCATCCCCGGCAAGCCCGTGAAGCTCACGCTGCGCGGCTTGAACCTCGACCAAACGAGCGAGGTGAAGCTGTCGGAGTCCGGAACGGCAACGATCAAGTCGAAGGGCAAGGCCGAGGTCCCGAAGGAGCAGGACGCGGCGGTCTACGGCGACACCAAAGTCGAACTCGAGCTGACGCTGCCCGCGGAGGCCGTGAAGGTCTCGCTGCAGATCGTGAATCCCGCGGGGACGACGGAGCCGTACGCGCTCGAGGTGGCGGCGGCGGGCGAGGTGGTCGCGGAGAAGGAGCCCAACGGCGGCTTCGCGCAGGCGCAGCCGCTGGAGGCGGGGAAGGGGATCCAGGGGGCGGTCTCGCAGGCGAACGACGTGGACTGCTTCCGGATCGACGGCAAGAAGGGCGAGACCTGGGTTTTCGAGGTGGTGGCGCAGCAGCGGGGCGTGCCGCTGGACGCGCTGCTGACGCTGCACGACGCGGGCGGGCGGATCGCGGGATCGAGCGACGACGTGAGCGGCTCGCGCGATCCGCGGCTCCAGGTCACGCTGACGGCGGACGGGGCCTACACGCTGGTCCTGATCGACGCCCACAACGGCGGCGGGTCCACGCACGTCTACTTCCTCAGGGCGCGGCGGCAGATCTGAGCGGGTGGTCGTTCCGGAGGGGAGAGGCCCTACCGCCGCGTCTTCAGCGCCTCAAGCTCCGCCTGGGCGCTCCGGTATTCGTAAAAGATCCTCAAGCCGGTCTCGAGGCATTTCCGAAGGAGTTCCGCCGCTTTTTCCTTTTCTCCATCGATCAGGCGGACCGTTCCCGCGTAGAAATACGCCTCGCACTTCAAACCGGGGGAGTTTGGGGGGACGGCCTCCAGGAACTCCTTCTCACCCAGTTCCCCGGCGAGGAAGGACAGGGCTTTACCGGACAAGTCATCCGTTTTCGCAGGGGGCCGTGTTTTGCGATAGGCCGCCAGGGCCGTTCGGGCGATGGCCCGATCCCCCTGCCGGGATTGAATGAGATAGATCCTCATCTGGGCATGATCAGCGAGGGCGGCGTCCTTGACCGAAGCCTGTCGTAAATCCGTAAGGGCACCGGCCCACTCGTTCGCGTCGTATTGGACACAGGCGCGGGAGAAATAAGACCAGCCGTCTTTCGGGTCCATCTCAATGGCCTTCATGCAATCGGCGAGGGCGCCCTGCTTGTCCCCTTTGCTCATCTTGGCGGAGCCCCGCCCTCGGATGTAGCTGGCCTCTTCG
>CAZUJF010000037.1:0-55133 GCA_964619955.1 uncultured Planctomycetales bacterium | reverse complement strand
TATGAACAACCCTCGCCTAAAGGCGAGGGTTTCACATAACGGCTAGAAGCCGGATGGAGTCGGCGCTGCGGGCCGACGTCGTCCTACACCACTTTGAAGTTGTCATCGGGCGGCTCTGGCTTCTGCTCCTCGATGTACCTCTTCCATACTTCGTCCGTCACATTTCCACTCGTGGCTACCCAGTAGCCTCGCGCCCAAAGGTGCTGCCCCCAATACCGCTTCCTCAGACTTGCGAATTCCTTCAACAGCTTCAGCGAACTCTTCCCTTTCAGGAACTGTACCGCTCGCGACACCGATATCTGCGGCGGGATCCCGATCAACATATGCACGTGCTCTCTGTTGATCGCCCCCGCGTAGATCGTCATCTCCAGGCTTCGCGCAATTTCCCGCAGCAACTCCCTCGTTCGCGTCCCCACATCGCCCACCAGCAGGGGATAACGATATTTCGTGATCCACACCAAGTGGTACTTACAGTCCCAAACGGAGTGGCTTCCCTTTCGGTAATCTTTCACGCCGCCATGGTACTTCCCAGTCGCCTGAAGGCGAGGGGTTTGCTGATCCCCGAGGTGGGGACTCTAAAGAGAGCGGTCGATTGATGTACTCTCGGCGAGGGACCTGTTCCAGGCCGGATAACCCAAACTCGCCTGCCTGATCGTCTCCTCGTTGTCCAAGTGCGCTAGATTATACCCCATCGAGCCCCGCGGCCTACGGCCGCGGGGGTTTTGCCTGGGGGGTGGGTGGGGTTCTCCGGCTTCCCCTCCTCTTCTCGTGTTATACTTGAACCGGTTAATATGTCTTACGCCCCAACCGGGCGGGTTTCCCCGGCTGGCTCCCCCCCCCTCTTCGTGATAACATTGGGCTGATCTGAACCTCTTACCCTCCTCCGGTCCCCTCGGGGAGGCGCTGCGCCTCCTTGAGACGATTCAGGCGCCGCTCCGGTGTCACAAGCTCGACCCGGAAGGGAAGGCGACCGCCCGGAAAATAGAGGCGGCGCTTCGAAAGGCGCTGGAAGATCCCGCCACGCGGAGCCGCGCCCTCGTGGAACTCGCCTGGCTCTGTCGCTGGGAAGGCGAGCTCGAAGAGGCGCAGGCGCTTTTCGAGTCCGCCCTCTCCCTGCCGCCGGAGTCCGCCGAATGGCTGGAAGGGGTTCGCGGCCTGGCGGATCTCCACATGATGCGCGCCCAACTTCCCGCGGCGCTCGAGGTCCTGCGCCGTGATCTGGAGCGGCATCCGAAGGAGCCCGATCTCCTCTATAAAGCGGGCTGCTGTCTCTATTACCAGGGGGACCGCGCCGGGGCGCAGCACGCGCTGGAACAGGCGTCCGGCCACGAGAGCGCCGCGGCGCTGCTGCGGATGATCGTGCGGGAGCGCACCCGGCCGCCGGAGCCGGAGCCCCCGGTGGATCGCGTCGCGCGGGATCTGCGGCTCGACCGCGCGCTGGAACTGGCCCTGGAGGCGTTGTGGAAGGGCACCGCGACCGCGGAGGAGAAGGCGGCCGTGGAGGCCAAGCTCCGCGAGGCACACCGGCGCCGCAAGGAGACCTGAGAGCCGCCTCCCCCCCGGCCGCGAGACCGGGCGGGAGGGAGGGGCCCGTCACGCCATGAATTCCAGCAGGGGGAATGCGGCGCCCAGGATCGGCTGGGACGGGGTCCCGAGCCACTTCTCCAGGACGGTCGCGTAGACGCTGCGGAAATCGTGGGTCGGGATGAAATGCCCCTGCGGGTTGAAGTGCTCGTAGCTGGGATGGCGGCCGTGCACCCCCGGCTTGAGGCCCGCCCCGACCAGGAACATCGGCGTCGCCGAGCCGTGGTCGGTGCCCTGGCTGTTGTTCTCGGCGACGGTGCGCCCGAACTCGCTGAAGGTCATCAGCAGGACGCGGTCGCCATGGCCCTGGCTCGTCATGTCGCGATTGAACGCGGCGATCGAGCCGGCCAGGTCGGCCATCAGGCGGTCGTGGGCCGGCCGCTGACCGGCGTGCGTGTCGTACCCGCCCTGGCGGACGAAGTACACCCGCGCGCTCAAGCCGCCGCCGATCAGCGCCCCCACCGTCCTCAGGGCGTTGGCCAGCCCGGAGTTCGGGTAGTTCGCGGCGTTGACCTTGGCCCGCGCCGCCGCCTCCTGGACGCGCTGGCTGGTGGCGTTGGCCCGCATCGCCGTGAACGTGATGTACTCCAGGTCGGAGATCGGGTTCTCCCGGGCCGCGTCGACGGCGTTGAGGCGCTGGTACAGAGGCTCCTTCTGGCCGTACCGGAAGCCGAAGGCGGCCGGATCGCCGATGTTCATGCAGGGGCGCTGGCGCGCGTCCATCAGCCAGTTCCTGCTGCCGGTGCTGCCGACGGCGATGGTCGGCTGGATGTCGGCGTCGTCCTTGAAGGCGGCGTCGGAGTAGCGTCCGATCCAGCCGGCGCCCTCGGAGCGTCCGCCTCCCCCCGCGCCTCCGCCGGCGTCGTAGAGGTTCAGGCGCTTGGCCGGGTCGCCGGTGTGCCAGATGTACATCGCCTGCTCGTGGCTGTAGTTGGGGTTGGGATAGCCGACCCCCGGGACCGCCGCGAAGCGGCCCTGGTCCAGGAGCTCCTTGAAGGGCTTCAGGTTCGGGTGCAGGCCCACCTCGTCGTTGAGGCGGATCACCTGGTTCTCGGCGATGCGGGTCACCCGGCGGAGCCGGTGATAGCCGTCCATGGCGTACGGCACCAGCCCGCTCGGGCCGTCATGGCCGCCGCCCATCTCGAGCACCACCAGCACCCGGTGGCCGCCGCCCTGCGTCTGCGCCCCGGCCATGGCGCCGTGCACGAGGAAATTGGGCAGCACCGTGCCGACCCCGACGAGCCCCAGCCCCTGCGTCAGGAAATCCCGCCGCGTGACGATCCCGGGACGACTCATGGGTCCGACCCTCCAAATACGGAAGACAGCGTTTCCAGGAACCGGACAGGCTCCGGCCTATCCGAACTGATACTCGGGACAGCAGAACAGCATGACCAGCAATCGCGTCAGGCGCGCGTTGACCGGGCCGGGATTGGCCCCCCATTGCGCCGGCGGCGGAAGAGGCGCCAGGAAGTCGATGAGCGC
This sequence comes from uncultured Planctomycetales bacterium, assembly GCA_964619955.1. Classification (GTDB taxonomy): domain Bacteria; phylum Planctomycetota; class MHYJ01; order MHYJ01; family JACPRB01; genus JACQFK01. The sequence goes on along the minus strand of CAZUJF010000037.1, from coordinate 52,067 downwards.
CTGCCGGATGCCCGCCCACATCGGGACGTTCCAGGACCCTTTCACCAGGCAGTCCACCACCTCGGCGTGATCGCGGAACTTCCTGCCCGCCAGCAGGGTGCCCACGACATCGACCCCGATCTGGCCGCCGCGCGCCTTCTTCTCCAGGATCTCCGCCAGGAAGTTATAGCGGTCCAGGATGCGGCTGCTGGTGACCCAGGCGCGCCCCCCCTGCCAGCCGAAGACGCTCGGCGGCTCGAACAACTCCTGTCCCATGTTGCGCAGCGCCGTGACGAGGTACGGATAATCCGCGTTCTTGAGGCCCAGGTCGCGATGCAGGCCCACCACCAGCTGGACCGGGCTCTTGACCTGGGTGCCGACGCTGCGGGCGCCGTAGAACTCCTCGGAAAGGAAGAGGTTCTCCAGCATCGGCGTCAGCTCGAAGTTGTTGACCCGCAGGACGCCGGCCAGGGCTTCGACGGTGTCGATCGAAGGTTCGGCGTGGGCGAAGAACGTGAAGATCTGCCGGGCGATGAACCGGGCCGGATGCGGCGTCTCGAGAATCAACTGCACGAAATCGTCGCCGGACCAGGCGCCCGACTTGCCGAAGATCGTCTTGGGTTCCGTGTCGTGCCGGTCCGCGATGAAACGGAACTGCCCGGACCAGGCGTCGTACGTGTAGCCCGTCAAGGCCCGCGCGCCCTCCTTGATGTCGACCTCGCTGTAGCCCTGGTCCCGGCCCATGCTGAAGAGCTCCATGATCTCGCGGGCGAGGTTCTCGTTGGCCCGGCCCTTCACGTTCGTGTCGTTGTTGAGGTACTTGAGCATGGCGGGATCGTGGGCGACGCCGTAGAGCAGCGCGGAGAAGTTGCCCGCCGCGTTCTGGCGGAACAGCTGGTTCTCCAGGTGCATGAAGTAGCTGTCGCCCACGTCGCTGTACTGCGTCGGGATCTGCCCGTGCCAGAAGAGGGTCAGCTTCTCCTCCAGGGGCCTGGGCGACTCGACCATCTGCCGCAGCCACCCCGCGCGCATGTCCTGGATCTGCTGGCGATCCTTCGCCACGCGGGCCTGCTGCAGCCGGTTCCGCTCATCGCCGCTCAGGACGCTCTCGTAGCTCTCCGGCCGCTCCTTGGGCCGGACCGAGACGGCGATGTCGGCCGCGGGCTGGTTCTTGAAATGCACGAAGTGGCTGACCGCGCGCTGCAATCCCAGGGCGTGCAGCCGGGCGGCTTCGTCGGGCGTGCCGCCGAAGCCGGCGCGGACCTGCAGATGGCGGGCCTTGGCGGGATCCCAGGACGATTCCGGCAGCGGCTTGAGGCCGCCGTAGGCCGCCGCCTTGGCGACGGACAGCCTGCCCAGGACGGCGCCCAGGGCCTGGCGACGCCGGCCGAGCTCCTGCTCGGCGGCGTTCCTGGCCGCCGCCGCCTTGTCGAGGGCCTCCTGGGCCGCGGTCGCCTTCTGCTCGGCGTCCTTGGCCGCCTGGACGGCCTCCGGGGCCCGCTTCCCGGCCGCGCTCAGCGAGGCCGCGACCTTGTCCAGAGCCGCCTTGGAGGCGTCGGCGGCCGCTTGCGCTTCCTCGGCTTTCTGAACCGCCGCCTTCGCCGCGGCTTCCTTCTCCGCGACCTTCTTCTGGGCCGCGGCCCGATCCGGCTCCGGCGACGCGTTCAGCTCCGCGCGGGCGGCGTCCAAGGCCGCCCGCGCCTCCTCGACGTTCTTCCCGGCGGCGCTCCGGGCCGCGACCTTCTCCTGGGCCGCCTTCTCGGCCGCCTCTTTCTCCCTCGCCGCGCCTTCCGCCAGGGCGGCCTGGGCTCGGGCTTTCGCCGCCGCCTCCTTGGCCCGCGTGAGGGCGGCCGAGGCCTTCTCGAACGGCGCCGTCGCCGCCTGCAGGCTCTTCCCCGCGTCGGCGATCTCCTTTTCGAGCCGGACCGACTCGTTGTGCGCGGCGTCGACCTCGCGGTAGAACCGCTGCCGCATCGTCCGCTCCAGCGCCTCGCGGGCCGCCGTCCGATCAGACAGCGACTTGTCGGCGGCGCTCAGGTCCGCGCGGGCCTTGGCCGCCTCCTCCTGGGCCTGGGCCGCTCCGCGGGCGAGGGCCTCGTTCTCCTTCTTGATCTCGGCCTCCCTCCCGGCGATCGCGGCCTCCCCGTCGGCCGGGGTTCCCGGATCCGGACGCTCCACGAGCGCGGCCACCGCCTCCCGCAACGCGGCCGCGTATCCGACCTGCGACTTCTCGGCCTCCTCCGTTTTCGCCGTCAGCGCCCGCTCCGCGTCCAGCTTGGACGCCTGGGCGCGTTTGGCCGCCTCCTGCTCGCGGGCAAGGTCCTTCTGCGCCCGTATTTTGGCGGTCCCCTTCTCCAGCGCCTCCTGGGCGGCCTTGACGCGATCCTCCGCCTTCTTCAGGGCGCCGGTCCTGTCCTGCTGTTCCTGCCGGGCCTGCTTCAGGGCCGCGGCGGCTTTCTGGACGGCCTTGTCCGCCTCGGCCAGCGCCTCGACCGCCGCGGCCCGGCCCGGGTCCGTCTTGAGCGCCGCGGCCTGCACGGCGAGCGCATAGGCTTTGACCGCCGGCTCTGCTTCCCTCGACTTCTGGGGGCGATCCTGTTCGGAGGCCTGTTTCACGGCCGCGGCGGCCAGCCGCAGGCCCTTGTCCGCCGCCGCCGCCTCGGCCAGCGTCTTCAGAAGCCGGGCGTTGGCGGCGCTCTGCTGCTCGGCGGCCGCCTTGACGATGGCCGCCTTCTCCGCGGCGTGCTTGTAGGACCTGAGCTTCGCCTGCGCCTCGCCCTCGGCCTGGCGCACCAGGGCCTTGACCGGATCGGCCAGCTTCTCGGCCGCCGCCAGGGCGGCGCCCCGCTTCTCCTCCGCCTCGCCGGCTTCCCTCTCCCTTTGCGGCAGCGCCAGTTCGGCGGCGGCGAGTTCCGTCTTCCTCTTCTCGGCCAGGTCCTGGGCCAGCTCCAGCGCCTCCAGGGCGTCCTCCTTCTCGGCGGGTCCGGCCTTCTCGTGCTTCTCCTGGGCGGCCTTCACCTGATCGGCGGTGACCTTCGCGTTATAGGCGGCCGAATTGAAGCGCTGGGGTTCGAGTTTTTCCCTGGCGCTTTGCAGCCTGCCCCTGGCGGCCGTGACCGACTTCTCGGCCGCCGCCAGATCGGCCGTCGCCTTCTTGACGGCCGGAAGCAGGTCCTGTTCCTGGGGTGCCGCCGGGCTCTCGCGATGGCCCCAGGCCAGGAGGGCTCCGGCCAGCATGAATGAAAGCGGTCTGGTTCTCATCCTGCACCCTTCCTCGCCGCCCGGGGGGCATCGGCCCGATGCGCCCCCGCGCGAACCTCCGCAAGCGGACCCGCCGGCCTCTTACTTAACCTAGGACACTAATGGCGGGTCCTGATAGCTATACCCCTGAGGGGCGCCGCTCGATGTCCCGAACCTCGAAGTTCCTTCAAGGCGGGCGGCGGCTCAACGGAGGGTGAGGAGCCACGCCACGAGATCCGCGAGTTCCGCCTCGCTCATCGCGGCCTCGAGCCCCTCCGGCATCGGCGAGAGTTCCGTGCGCTTCCGGTTCCGGACCCGCGCCGGCGCGAGCGTGCGCGCTTCGCCCGTCCCGTCCACGACGACCAGGTTCTCCCCGGAGCGGCTCACCACGCCCACGAGCACGTCGCCGTCCGAGGTCTCCACCTGCTCCGCCTCGAATCCCGTCTTGATGATCCGGCTCGGCTCCAGGATCGATTCGAGGATGTAGTCCGCGCCCTGGGCCGAGGCGAGGCCGTCGAGCGCCGGACCCACCGTGCCGCCGACCCCTCCCGCCCGGTGGCACTTGATGCACCCCGACGCGGAATTGGCGAACGCCAGCCGGCCCAGGAGCGGAGAGGCGGAAACGAGCTTCGCCCGCAGCCCCGCCTTGTCCTTCCCCGGGCGGGTCGTTTCGCGGACGAAGTGGGCGGAGCCGCGCAGGAGCTCCGCGACGGCCGGGTCGCCCGAGAACCTCCGCAGCGCGCGGAAGGACGCCGCCGCAACCTCGGGCTCCTTGGCGCCGATCAGATCCCGCCACGCCTCGATCGAGGGCTTCTCCTGGAGCGCCGCGAGGGTGTACGCGGCGTCCGCGCGCGCCTCGCTGCGCTTCGCGCTCCGGGTCGCGTCGAGGACGGCCTCCCGCGTCGCCGCGTCCTTCGGCAGAAGCCGGCGCGTCGCCAGGTTCGCCTCGCGGAGGACGGCTGGGTCGCCGTCCCGGAGCGCCCGCACGAGGAAATCGGACGCCGGCAGTTCCGGGAGCAGGCGGAGCGCCGTGATCCGGCTCTCGCGGTCGTCCGCGGCGATCCCGCCGGCCCGGAGCAGGTCCAGGAAGCGGGCCCCGACCCCGCCGTCCAGCGGGATCCCGAGCGCACGGAGCGTGTTGCATCCGCGCAGGAACTCCGCCGGGGGGACGCCGGGCCCGGCCAGGTGTTCGCCGAGCAGCAGGCCGAGCGAGACGCCGGGGAGCGGCCGCCCCTCGTGCGCGGCGACGTCCGCGGCGACCAGGGCCGCGCGCGGGCTGGCGGTCTTCAGCCTCGGGAAGGCGGCCGGGTCGCCGCGGCGCGCGAACTCCTGCCCCGCGCGGTAGGTCTCCCGGGGGGTCGAGGCGAGTCCGGCCGCCGCGACGACGTCCAGCGCCAGCGCCTCCTCGAAGCGTTGTTCGGCGGAGGCGTCGCAGGGGAGGGGGTCCGGAGCGGGGGCCGGCCCCTTGGGACCGATCCGGAACACGCGGCCCGTCCGGTCGCTTTCATCGTCGCGTCCGTCCCAGTCGAGGAGGTAGAGATCCCCCCCGGGCCCCGCGGCGAGCTGCGTCGGGCGGAAGCGGGGATCGGACGTGGTCAGGAACGGGGCGGCCTTCTCCAGCGTCCCGTCGGGACGGCTCGTGAAGCGCTCGATGCCCCGGTTGCGGGGGGCCTCCCCGTGGCTGCCCCAGTTGACCAGGAGCATCCCGCCGCGATGGAACAGGAGCGTCGTGTAGGAACCCGGGCCCAGGACGCGCAGCGGAGGCGCGAACGGGAGTTCGCCCTCCAGGAACCCGGGGACGACGGGGCGGGTCTTGTAGCCGTAGTCCGCGCCCCGCACCGCCTCGATCAGCCGGTTGGGGGATCCCTCCCCGTTCTCCGCCAGCCAGAGGCGGCCGCCGGCGTCGAAGTCGAAGGCGAAGACGGTGCGCAGGCCCTGGACCACGCACTCGAGCTTCGAGCCGTCGGGGGCGCAGCGGAACACGCCGCCGCACTCGCCGCGGACCCGGACCCGGCGTCCGTCCGTTCCCGTGAGATGGATGGTCTTGCCTTCGTAGCGTCCGTCGCCGATGCTGAACCAGAGGTACCCGTCGGGGCCCATGCGGACGCGGTAGAAGCCGAAGGGGTTCCAGGCCTTGCGCTCGTCCCGGACCAGGCAGCGCCGGTCCAGGAGTCTGCCGTCGGGGGCGATGTTCATGACGAAGAGCTCGTCCTGGGTGGTCGCGTACAGCCGGCCTTCGTGGGCGGCGAGGCCCATCACGGGCTCGGGGAAGCCCTCGGCCGCGACCGAGGAGCGAAGCAGGCGCCCGTCGGGCCCCAGCTCCAGGAGCCGGATGGGATTCGTGACCGGCCGGACGGGCGAGCGGGCGGGGCCGTAGCGGTAGGTGTGCGACTCGCTCACGTAGAGGCGGCCGCCGGCGTCCACGGCGATCGCCACGGGGTCCGCGACGTCCGGCTCCGCCGCGACGAGCCGGACCTCGTAGTCCTTCGGAACGTCGAACGGCTTGTCCTGGACGGCCAGGAGCGCGGCCCACATGAGTAACATCGTTCAGCAAGTATAACGCTCCGAAGGGGCGCCGGGAAGGCGGGGCTCCCCGGCTTCCCGCCCCCTTCCAAAACGCAGCCGGGCGTTCACGAGGCCTCCCAAACACACGCATATTGCCTCCCAAATACACGTTGCTTGAATCCCAAACACACGGTATTCTGCGGGTATGGGAGACGTCGGGAGCCTGCTGCCCCGCTGGGTGGAAGGTCGGATTGAGGCGGCTCTGGCGGATACGCCGGTGACGCTGATCGCCGGTCCACGGCAGGCGGGGAAGACCACCCTGGCCCGGCGACTGGCGGCGAAGCACGGACTGCGATACCTGACCCTCGACGACGAGGGGACGCTCCTTTCGGCGCGGGAAGATCCCGCGGGGCTGGTCCGGGCGCTGGACCGGGCCGTTTTCGATGAAGTCCAGCGCGCTCCGGGGCTGCTTCGGGCCGTAAAGAAGAGCGTCGATGAGGACCGAAGGTTCGGTCGTTTCCTGCTGACGGGATCGGCCGACCTGATGACGCTGCCGACCGTCGCGGAATCCCTGGCCGGGCGCATGGAATCGGTAACGCTGCTCCCGTTCGCCCAGGGGGAACTGCGCCGGACCCAGGGGCGCTGGCTGGCCGAGGTGTTCGAGGGACGGGTCCCGCAACCCGCGTCCCCGCTGGTCGGCGAGGATCTTGTCCACGCGGTCCTGGCCGGCGGCTACCCGGAGGTGGTCGCTCGGCCGACGCTTCCCCGTCGGAGGTCCTGGGTGCGCCAGTACCTGGACGCGCTGATCCGGCGCGACGTGAAGGACCTGGCGGAGGTGGAGAAGACGGATCACCTGGCCCGACTGCTGCGTGTCCTCGCGGAGGGCGCGGGCCAGATCTGCAATTACTCGGAACTGGGCGCGCGGGTCGGCTTGGATCACAAGACGGCGGCCCGCTACCTCGGGATTTTCGAGCAGATGTACCTGCTGCGCCGGATCGAGCCGTGGGGGCCGAACCGGCTCAAGCGGCTGGTGCGACGTCCGAAGATCCAGTTCCTTGATTCGGGCCTCCTCTCCGTCCTCCAGGGTCTCGAGGCCCCGGTTCCGGACGAGGACCGGGTCCGCTGGGGCCACGTCCTGGAATCCTTCGTCGTCGGCGAACTCTTGAAGCTCGCCGCGGCCGGGCCCCTCGAACCGGCGCTCCTGTATTTCAGGGACCAGGACCAGAACGAAGTCGACGTCGTCCTGGAGGACGGCCGGGGACGGCTGGTGGGCGTGGAGGTGAAGGCTTCTGCGACGGTGAAAGCCGGGGACTTCCGCGGGCTCCGACGCCTTTCCGTGGTGGCGGGCCGTTCGCTGGTCGCCGGCCTTCTTCTCTACGACGGCACCGAGGTCCTGCCGATGGGCGAGCGCCTCTGGGCGGCCCCCCTCTCCTCGCTGTGGGGTGTCTGAAGCCGAACCCGCGGCGCTTTTTCACTCCCCGGGCCGCCTCCGCCGACTACACTGGAACCCCATCCCATGCCCGACGCCCCGACCGTCCCGTCCCCGCGACGGCGCCTCCTGGCCCTCGCGCTGCTCGCCGGATTCGGCATCTCCGGCGTCATGGCCGTCCGGCAGCTGCGGGAATGGGGCCGGCAGGAGCCCGGCCCCTTCCAGATCTGGATGAACGGGACCGTCCCGGGAATCCCCGCCGACGCCCGCATCCTCATCGCGGCCCCCGACCCCGCCCGGCTCTCGTCGGAAGTCGTGCTCCTGAACTCCCGGCTCGCCCCGCGGCCCTGTTATCTCCTGCCCCCCGGGGTGGACCGGGTCGAGGACGCCCGCGACTGGATCGCCGCGAAGCGGCTCACCTGGGTGATCGGGCTGGGCGGACGGGAATTCCAGCCCTCCGCCGCCTACAGCCGGAGGCTCGATGGCGGGCGTTAGGTTCGCGCTCGTCGTCCTGCTCAGCAGCGCCGCGGGGCTCGCGCTCGTCTCCCGGCTCGCCCGCCGTCCGCGCAGCGGACCCGGCCTCCTCGGCCTCGCCTTCTTCACGGGCGCGCTCGCGACGGCCCTCTGGACCCACCTGCTCCTGATCGTCCGGGTTCCCGTCACGCTGCCGGCCGTGCTGGCGGGTCCCCTGCTGCTGCTGCCGCTGCTGCGCCCGGCCTGCCTGCGCGAGGCCGTCTGGCGCCGGCCGCCCTGGCCCGCCTGGCTGCTCGTCCCCGCCGCGCTCCTGCTCGTCTACGGCGCCCTCTCCTGGCCGCTGCTGGGCTTCGACGCCGACGCGTTCTACGTCTTCAAGGCCCGTTCGATCGCGACGCACGGGACCGTGTGGAATGCCGACTTCACCGATCCCGCCCGCATCCACCAGGCCCACCGCCGGCCGCTGCTGCTGCCCTGCCTCTACGCGAACCTGAACCTGCTCGCCGGCGTGGACGGCGGCCGCGGCCTCCGGCTCTGGTTCGCGCTGCTCGAAATCGCCGCGCTCGCGGCCTGCTACGACGCGGTGCGCGGCCGCTGCAGCCGCAACGCCGCGGCGCTGAGCGTCGCCTTCGCGGCCTGGCTGCCCGTGCTCTGGCGCGACTCCGGAGGCGCGGTCACCGCCTACGCCGACGCCCCGCTCGCGATGATCTTCCTGCTCGCGCTGGCCTCCGAGACGCCGCTCGCGGTGCTCCTCCTGACGGCGGGGGCGCTGATGAAGGACGAGGGCGTCGCGTTCCTCGTCGGCTTCGCGCTCGTGCGGGGCTGGCGTCCGGTGGTCATCCCGGCCGTCGCGGCCGTCGCCTGGATGCTGACCGCGCGCCTCCTGCCCGCGGACAGCGACTATCTCCCCCGTCACTTCCTGACGCCGCACGCGGCCAATCTCCCGCTGATCGCACGGCGTCTGCTCTCGGAATTCGCCGCGCTCAAGAGCTGGTCGCTCCTCTGGATCGCCGGGCTGGCGACGCTGGCCGTCCGGCTGAAAGACCGCGCGCTGACGCGGGAGGACGCGCGCTGGCTGGTCCCGCTCGGGCTGCAGCTGGGGGCCTACATCGCCGTCTGGTCGACGATGCCGCCGGACACGCTCAAGGCGATGATCCGGGTCGAGGACACGCGGCTGCTCATGCACCTGGCCCCCGCGTTCTGGGCCTGGACGGTCTGGACGGCCGAGGCCTCCCGGCCCGCGGCCTAAAGCTTCCGCTCCAGGAACGACTCGAAGTTGCCGCCGAAGAAGCCGTCGACGTCGCGTTTGAGATCCCCCTCCTCCAGGGCCCAGCCGGCCGCCAGGAGGTCCGAGTACTTCCGGAAGAGCACGTCGCCGATGATGCGGCGCGAGTGCGCCCACTTGTAGAGCACCTGGTCGAGGATGCGCGCGTCCGAGTGCTGCGGGATGAACGAGGTCCCCAGCAGCTCCAGGCGCTCGAGCGTCATCTCCTCGATGATCGACGGGTTGTTCACGAACCACCAGCAGCCGAAGAGCAGCAGGTTGCGGAACTTGCGCGCGGCCACGCAGGCCTGGTGCTGGTTCTCGCGCGAGAGGAAGGTCGCCATGAACTTGTTCTTCGGGTACGTCTTGCACAGCCATTCGACGGACTCGACCGAGCCGCGGCCCATGCCGTCGCCCGCCATGCGCAGTTCGGGGTTCACCTGCCGGCGCACGCCGATCATGAGCGCGACCGGCAGGTTGAGCTCCTGGCAGACGGGCAGCAGCGCGCCCTCGAAGATCTTCGACGTCGTCGAGGCGTCCGGCATCCGGAACTCCGGCGGGAGCGAGACCCCGACGTAGAGACCCTTCGTCTTCAGCGCCCAGTCGCGGAAGAAGCGCGCGACCTCCTTCAGCACCGCCGCGTCCAGGGAGGCGCCGACCTGATACCCCCACTCCTTCAGCCGCGGCCAGGCCTTGTCCCAGCCCAGCAGCACCGGATCGATGCGCAGCGCCGGCCGGAAACGCGGGTCCTGCTGGTATCCCCGCTCCCAGACGGGGCGCTCCGCGTCGTCGAAGGGGTCGTTCGTCATCACGACTTCGCGCAGGTTCGCGGTCTTGAAGACGAGGTCGATGAACTTCCAGGCCTTCTGCTCCGCATACCACTTGCGCACGCTGCGCAGGTCCCGCTTGCGCACGTCGATGCCGAGCGCCTGGAACACGGTCAGCACCCCGCGCGCGGCCTCGCTCAGCGGGCTGTGGTCCAGGAAGAGCTTCTTCCAGATCCGGTCCGCCCGTTGGGCCTTGGAGAGCGCCCAGAAGTCCGCGTAGGACTGGCTGGAGACGCGGAAGTACTCCGCCACCAGGTAGTGATAGGTCAGCAGCTCGTCCACGCCCCAGAGCAGCAGGTCGCCGAAGGCGGGGTCGTAGAGGTGCGTGTGGATGTCGCGCACCGGCGTCTCCGCGACCACGCGGTCGAGGATGCGGCGCAGGTCGGCGGCTTTCGTGATCGGCATGGCTCAGCTCCGCAGGAAGGGGCGCAGGTCGATGCGGCGCCCCTGCTCCGCGGACCAGTAGGCGGCGTAGGTGATCGCCAGCACGTCGTGGGCCAGCATGAGGTCGCTCTTCGGGGCGCGCCCGTGCGAGATCGCCCCCACGAAATCGCGCAGCTCGTCGGGATAACCCGTGACCATGTCCTCGTCCGGCGAGGGGAACGACCAGCCCTCCTTGGTCTCCGTCTTCTCGACGAGATACTCGTCCTTGAAGTACGCCCCGTCCGGCGTGTAGGCCTGGCAGGCGGTGTTGGGGTTGATGCTCGCCTTGAGGACCGTGCGGGCCCCGAAGACGTGCAGGTAGTTGTAGACGCCGCCCATGACGCAGTCCGACGAGGTCAGCTGCGCGACGGAGCCGTCCTCGAACGTGAGCAGGATGGAGCCGTAGTCCTCCACGTCCTCCCAGCCGCTCTTCATGTGCTTCTTCGGCTCGTCCTGGAAGGACGTCATGTCGGTGAGCGTCGCGACCTCGGCGCTGACGTGGGTGGGGCGGATGGGTTTCCCGTTCCGCCGCCGGCCCTCCTCGTACTTGAGCCAGACCGCCGCGCCCACCGGATGCACGCAGAGCCGGATGAGCGAGCCTCCGCCCGCGGTCTGCCAGCGCTTCGCGTACTCGGCGTGCGAGCCCGAGTGGGACTCCTCGCCCTGCATGCGGAGGATGGGGGACTTGCTTGCCGCGAGCAGGCGGGCGACCTTCACCACCGGCGGCGCGTAGATCCAGTTCTCGCCGTAGCAGAGCGTGACGCCCGCCTTCTTGATGACGTCCCAGGCGCGGTTCGCCTCGTCCATCACCGCCTTGAACATCGACTCGCGCGAATAGCCCTTCGCGGTCCAGACCTTGCCCTTCGAATCGGCGGGCCCGAAGAAGCCCGTCAGCGGCTTCTCGCAGAAGACGTTCTTGCCCGCCTGCGCCGCCTGGATGGCGAGCGGGACGTGGAGGTGGTTGGGGACGACGAGGTCGACCGCGTCGATCTCCTTGTCCGCCAGCATCTGCTCGAGGGAGTCGTAGAGTTTCGGCAGCTCCCATTCCTTCGCGAGATGCGCGGCCTTGTCCTTGTTGCGGCCGAAGACCCCGCGGATCTCGAAATCCTCGCCGTAGACCTTCTCGTAGCTGGCGAGGTGGAAGTGGGCGGCGAAGCCGGAGCCCACGATGCCGATGCGGACGCGTTTCGCCATTGTCGAAGCTCCCGGAAAAGTTTCCCTATGGTAGGGATTGGAACGCCGAACGCAAGCAGTCAGACGACGGGCGCGCCCGCGGCCAGCGTCCAGGCGGACCCGTGCCGCTCGAAGCCGATCTTCGGGTAATAATCCGCGGCCTTCGGGGCGGCGAGCAGCACGATGCGCGCGCGCGGCGCGGCGGCCTGCGTGCGCCGCACGAGTTCGCGTCCGATGCCCCGCTTCTGGTGCGACGCCCGCACCGCGAGATCCGCGAGATAGGTCGTGAACGCGTAATCGGTGAGGGCGCGCGAGATGCCGACCAGGCGCGGACCTTCCCAGGCGCTGACCACGAGGTTCGCGTTCTCGAGCATGTCCCGCATCGCGTCGCGGTCGTCCACCGGCCGCCGCTCCCCCAGCGTCGACGCCCGATAGAGCTCGATCACGACGTCGAGGTCGAGCGCGTTCCCCGTTTCATAGCGCAGGCCGAGATCCATGCCGCCTCCCCTTGAGAACCCCGGAACTTATCTCCGCGGTCCACGTATTATTCCTTGCCCCGGCCGCGGGAACAGGAGTATGTTTGTTTTCCCGATCGGAGATCCCCTGGAGGAAGAAGGCATGATCAACCGCCGCGGGTTCCTGGGTCTCGGCGCGGGCGCCGCGCTGGCCTCCCTGCTGCCCCGCCCTCTGCGGGCGGGCCTGCAGGGCGACCCCGCCTACGCGGGCTTCGCGATGGGGATCCAGACCTATTCGCTCCGGGCGTTCGACTTCGACCGCGTGCTGGAGATCATGAAGGACCTGGGCCTCAAGAACGCCGAGTTCTTCGGCGGCAAGCAGATGCAGGTCACCGACGACAAGGCGAAGATCGGCGGCTGGAAGCAGAAGCTCGACGCCGCGGGGATCCGCATCATGGCCTTCGGCGTCCAGGGCTTCACGAAGGACCACGCCGCCAACAAGAAGTCCTTCGAGTTCGCCAAGGCGATGGGCTTCAACTGCTTCTCGGCCAATCCCAGTTCGGACAGCTTCGAGAGCCTCGCCGAGCTCACAAAAGAGTACGGCGTCACGATCGCGATCCACAACCACGGCCCCGAGGACAAGCGTTACGGGAAGCTCGAGCAGGTCCAGGCGGCCGTGTCGAAGTGGCCCGAGGCGATCGGCGTCTGCGTCGACACCGGCCACGTCCTGCGCAACGGCGAAGACCCGGTCCAGTGGATCAAGTCCCTGGGCCCGCGCGTCCACGGGGTGCATCTCAAGGACGCCTCCGCCCCCAACTCGTTCCACATCGTGGGCAAGGGGAAGCTCGACACGGTCGGCGTCCTCAAGGCCCTCCGGGAGGTGAAGTTCAAGGGCTGCCTCGCGCTCGAGTACGAACTGAGCGAGAAGGACCCCGTCCCCGACATCAAGGAGTGCCTCGCCGCGACGCGCGAGGCGTGTCAGAAGCTTTGATCGAATCGTAAGGAGGAAGACATGGCCAGGATGAACCGCAGGCAGTTCCTCCAGAACAGCGGCGCCGCGGGCGCCGGGTTCTGGATCGCCGGGCGCCAGCCCGCCTACGCCCAGGAGAAGGGCCCGAACGCGAAGCTCAACGTCGCCTGCATCGGCGTCGGGGGCCGCGGCAGGGCCAGCTACGACGCCTGCAAGGGCGAGAACATCGTCGCCGTCGTCGATTGCGACGACCGTCCGCTGGACGCGTGCATGAAGGACACCCCGAAGGCGAAGCGCTACAACGACTACCGCAAGATGTTCGACGAGCTCGGCAAGGAGATCGACACCGTCACGATCGGCACGCCGGACCACCACCACGGCCCCGCGGGCGCCCGCGCGCTGGCGCTGGGCAAGCACGTCTACATCGAAAAGCCCATGGCCCACAACATCTACGAGGCGCGCAAGCTGACCGAGCTCGCCGCCAAGGCGAAGGTCGCCACCCAGATGGGCAACCAGGGCCACTCCTCGGACAGCCGCCGCCGCCTCGTCGAGGCGCTGCAGCAGAACCTGATCGGCGACGTCGTGGAGGTCCACGCCTGGTCCAACCGCCCGATCTGGCCGCAGGGCATCGGCCGCCCGGAGGGGGCCGAGGAGATCCCGAAGTGGCTGCACTGGGACGAGTTCCTCGGGCCCGCCCCGGAACGCCCGTACAACAAGGCCTATCATCCGTTCAAGTGGCGCGGCTGGTGGGACTTCGGCACCGGCGCCCTCGGCGACATGGCCTGCCACATCATGGACGCCAGCTACTGGGGCCTGAACCTCGGCTATCCCAAGACCGTCGAGGTCGAGGCCGAGGCGCTGAACCCGGAGACGGCCCCCAAGTGGGAGATCATCCGCTACGAGTTCCCCGCCCGCGGCACGATGCCCGAGGTCAAGTACACCTGGTACGACGGCGGCAAGATGCCGCCCGCGGACCTCGCGAAGGGCCTCAAGCTCAACAGCAACGGCAACATCATCGTCGGCAAGAAGGGCACCATCGTCGTCCTCGACGAGCAGGGCGGCGGCTGGAAGGTCGTCATGGACGGCAAGACGGCCGACAACAAGGAGTTCGAGATCAAGCAGACGCTGCCGCGCGTGCCGGGCGGCATGGGCGGCCACCACAACGAGTGGCTCACGGCCTGCAAGGGCGGCCCCAAGAGCCTCGGCGACCTCTCCTACTCCGGCCCCTTCACGGAGATGGTCCTCATCGGCATCGCGTCGTTCCGCTCCGGCAAGAAGTTCGAGTGGGACGGCCCGAACATGAAGGCGACCAACGCGCCCGAGGCGGACAAGTACATCAAGCGCGACTACCGCAAGGGCTGGGAGGTTTAGGCCCTCCGAAGCGACTCCGACGGCCGGCGGGAGACCCCCGCCGGCCGTTTTTCTTTCCCGGCGATTTGCGTCACGGGCCGCCGCTCCGCGCGTATTACGCATGGTTCCGACGAGGAGCAGAGGATGCAGCAGCGCAGCACCCGCCGGCAGTTCATCGGGCAGTCCGCCGCCGCCGGCTTCTGGATCGCCGGCGTCCAGCGCGGCTACGGCCAGGAGAAGTCCCCCAACGCGAAACTCAACGCCGCCTGCATCGGCGTCGGGGGCCGCGGCGCGGGCAACGTCGACGGCGTCAAGGGCGAGCACATCGTCGCCCTCTGCGACGTCGACCGCCGCGCCCTCGACAAGCAGGGGGAGAAGTTCCCCGCCGCGAAGAAATACTCCGACTTCCGGAAGATGCTCGACGAGATGGGCCGGGAGATCGACGCCGTCACGGTCTCCACCGCCGACAACACCCACGCCGTCGCCTCCGTAGCGGCGATGAAGCTCGGCAAACACGTCTACGTCGAAAAACCCATGGCCCACGACGTCCACGAGGCCCGCGTCATGCGCCTGCTCGCGGCCGAGAAGAAGGTCGCCACGCAGATGGGCAACCAGGGCACCTCGGGGAACAATCTGCGCCAGTCCGCCGAGATCATCCAGGCCGGCCTGATCGGCGACGTGAAGGACGTGCACATCTGGACGAACCGTCCGATCTGGCCGCAGTCCCCCGGCGTCACGGCCCGCCCCAAGGACGCGCCCGCGGTGCCGGACTGGCTGGACTGGGACGGCTGGCTCGGGCCCGCGCAGGAACGCCCTTATCACCCCGCGTATCATCCGTTCAAGTGGCGCGGCTGGTGGGACTTCGGCACCGGCGCCCTCGGCGACATGGCCTGCCACACGGCGAACCTGCCGTTCATGGCGCTCAAGCTCGGCGCCCCCTCCTCCGTCGAGGCCGAGTCCGAGACGCCGAACCCGGAGACCTGCCCGGGCTGGGCGAAAATCGTCTACGAGTTCCCCGCTCGCGGCGGCCTGCCGCCCTGCCGCGTCACCTGGTACGAGGGCAGGAAGGTCGACGGCGAGCGCGTCCTGCCCCCGCTCGACCTGCTCCAGGGCGAGAAGGTCTCCGACTCCGGCTCGATCATCGTGGGCTCGAAGGGCACGATGTATTCGCCCGACGACTACGGCGCGAAGTCCGTCTGGCTCCCCAAGGACGTCTTCAAGGAGCTCAAGCCGCCCGCGCCGACGATCGCGCGCTCGCCCGGCCACCACAAGGAGTGGATCGACGCCTGCAAGGGCGGGCCTCCCGCGGTCTCCAACTTCGAGTACTCCGGCCCGCTCACGGAATTCGTGCTCCTGGGCAACGTCGCGATCCGCGCGGGCAAGAAGCTCGAGTGGGACGGCGCCGCGCTCAAGGCGACGAACTGCCCGGAGGCGGACGCGTTCATCAAGCGCGAGTACCGCAAGGGCTGGTCGCTGTAGAGGTCAGGCGCACGGGCGCCGCCGGCCCTTTTCTGATAGAAGAGGGGCGTGAAAGCGCCCGCCCTCCTCGACCCCGAAACCTTCACGCGCTTCGGCTTCTTCGCCCGGCGCGCCTTCCTCAGCCGCAAGCAATGCGCCCGCCTCCGCCGCATCCTGCGCTCCGCCCCCGACCGCCCGGGAGAGGTCTGGATCCGCGGACGCAGCACCCTCGCCCGGGACAAACGCCGGGTCTCGGTGGCGGCGCCGTCCGCCCGCACCCGCGCCTGGGTGGACCGCGCCTTCCGGCGCATCATGCCGGTCCTCGCGCGGCATTTCGGCCGCCGCCTGAGCGGCCACGAAGGCGTCCAGTACCTCCGTTATCCGGAGGGCGGCCGCTACGTCCTGCACAGCGACCGCACGCCGGGAACGCGGGACCCGCAGGTCCGGCGGCGGAAGGTCAGCCTCGTCGTCTTCCTGAGCCCGTCCGGACACGGACCGGGACGCCACCTCGGCGGCGAACTGGTCTTCCCCTGGTCCGGAAAGACGCGCCGCCGCTATCCGCTGGCGGTCCGCAGCGAAGCGGGTCTCCTGGTGGCCTTCGATCCCGGCATCGAGCACGAAGTCCGCCCCGTCCGCGGAGGGACCCGCTTTTCGCTGGCCAGCTGGTATTTCTGAGACCCGGCGGCTATTTTATTTCAATTGACCTGAATATCCCCCCGGATGAGGGGTGTACCCTAAGAGGACGCGGGAATCGGATTTTTCCTCGGAGATGACCCCATGACTCAACACCCCAGCCGCCGCCAGTTCCTCGGACAGTCCGCCGCCGCCGGCTTCTGGATCGCCGGCGTCCAGCGCGGCTACGGCCAGGAGAAGTCCCCCAACGCCAAGCTGAACATCGCCATGATCGGAACCGGCGGCCGCGGCGGCTCGAACCTCGACTCCGTGAAGGGCGAAACCATCGTCGCCCTCTGCGACGTCAACGCGAAGAACCTCGAATCCGCCGCGAAAAAGCATCCGAACGCCAAGAAGTACGCCGACTTCCGGAAGGTCTTCGACGACGCGAAGGATTTCGACGCGGTCGTCGTCTCCACCGCGGAGCACACCCACGCCTTCGCCACCCTGCCCGCCCTCCAGCTGGGCAAGCACGTCTATTGCGAGAAGCCGCTCACCCACGGGGTCTGGGAGGCGCGCCTCATCCAGGAGGCGGCGAAGAAGGCGAAGGTCGCCACGCAGATGGGCACCCAGATGCACGCGTCGGAGAACTACCGGCGCATCGTCGAGCTGGTGCAGTCCGGCGTCGCCGGACCCATCCGCGAGGTCCACGTCTGGGTCGAGCGCGTCTGGGGCCGCCAGAGCCCCGAGGACGCGGCCAAGTACAACGACTGCGCGAGCACCCAGGAGCGGCCCGCGGAGGAGGTGCCGCCGCCGGCCCACCTCGACTGGGATCTCTGGATCGGCCCCGCGCCGATGCGGCCCTTCCATCCCGTCTATTTCCCCGGCCCCAAGTGGTACCGCTGGTGGGACTTCGGCTCCGGGACGATGAGCGACCTGGGCAGCCACTCGAACGACCTGCCCTTCTGGGCGCTGAAGCTGGATGCGCCCAAGACGATCGAGGCCTTCGGCGAGCCGCCCCATGCGGAGCTCGCCCCCGCCTCGTTCCGGGCGGTCTACGAATACGGCGCGCGCGGCGAGCTGCCGCCCTGCACGCTGACGTGGTACCAGGGCCTGGAGAAGCCGCCCCATCTCAAGGACGGCCGCGTGCCGCCCGCCTACAAGAGCGGCTGCCTCTTCGTCGGCGACAAGGCGATGGTCGTCGGCAACTACTCCCGGCACGCGGTCCTGCCCGAGGACAAATTCAAGGACCACAAATACACGGGCGAGCCGATCCCCAAGTCGCTCGGCCATCACGCCGAATGGATCAACGCCGCGAAGACGGACCTCAAGACGACCTGCCACTTCGGCTACTCGGGCCCGCTCACCGAGGCGAACCACCTGGCGTCGATCGCCTACCGCCTCGGCAAGAAGCTCGAATGGGACGCGGCCGCCCTGAAGTGCACGAACGCGCCGGAGGCCGACCGCCTGCTCCACCGCGAATACCGGAAGGGATGGACGCTCGCATGATCAGCCGCCGCCAATTCCTCGGACAGTCCGCCGCCGCCGGCTTCTGGATCGCCGGCGTCCGGCGCGGCTACGGCCAGGATAAATCCCCCAACGCGAAGGTCAACTTCGGCCAGATCGGCGTGGCCGGCATGCGCGGCGCCGACCACCTCGGACAGATGGCGGGGCAGAACCTCGTCGCCCTCTGCGACGTGGACGAGAAGAACCTGGACCCCGTCTCCGCAAAACACCCCAAGGCCGCGCGCTACCATGATTTCCGCGAGATGCTCGAGAAGGAGAAATCGCTCGACTGCGTCGTCATCTCGACGCCCGACCACATCCACGCCCCCGCGGGCATGCTCGCGCTGAAGCTCGGAAAGCACGTCTACACCGAGAAACCCATGGCCCACACCGTGCACGAAGTGCGTCGGATGACGGAGCTCGCGGCGAAGCAGAAGCTGCAGACCCAGATGGGGACGCAGATCCACGCGGGCGACAACTACCGCCGCGTCGTCGAGAAGATCCAGGCGGGCGCGATCGGCAGGGTCGGCGAGGTCCACGTCTGGCTCGGAGGCACGCCCTGGACGGCTTCCGGTCTCCCCAAGGAGGGCGGGCCGGCGCCCGCAGGGCTGCACTGGGATCTCTGGCTCGGGCCCGCCGAGGAACGCCCCTACAGCAACCGCTACCATCCGGTCAAATGGCGCTGCTACTGGAACTTCGGGGGCGGCCACCTCGCGGACATGGGCTGCCACTTCATGGACCTGCCGTTCTGGGCGCTGGGCCTGGGCCATCCGCTCAGCGCGGAGGCCGAGGGGCCGGAGCCCGACGCCCACGGGGCGCCGCCCTGGCTGATCGCGCGCTGGGCCTTCCCCGCGCGCGGCGAACGGGCTCCCGTGAAGGTCACCTGGTACCACGGGGACAACAAGGTCCCGCCCCAGCTGAGCGAGGGGAAGCTCGGGGACTGGAAGGGCCCCGGCGTGCTCTTCGTCGGCGAGAAGGGCCTGCTGGTCTCGAACTACGGACAGCACAAGCTGCTCCCCGAGGAATCCTTCAAGGACTACAAGGCCCCCGAAGCGACGATCGCCAGATCCATCGGCCATCACCAGGAGTGGGTCGAGGCGATCCGCGGCGGCAAGCCCGCCCTCTGCAATTTCGATTACGCCGGGCCGCTGGCGGAAACCGTCCTGCTCGGCAACGTCGCGTACCGGACCGGCAAGAAGCTGGACTGGGACGCCGCCGCCTTCAAGGCGCGGAACTGCCCCGAGGCGGACCGCTTCCTCAAGAAGGAATACCGGAAGGGCTGGGAGTTTTAGCTACGGGTTCCGCACGAGCTTGACGTCGCCGTTCGTGTGGTCGCGGTAGGCCAGCCAGACCGTGCCGCCGTCGACGGACACGACGACGCCGCGACCGACGTCGCCGACGCTGTCCACCAGGCGGCGGCTCCAGCCGTCCGGCCCGCGCCGCGCGTACCACAGGTCGTTCTGGACCGTGTTGCGGTACGCGACGTGCAGGCCGTCCCCCCAGGCGATGGCGCATTCCGCCCCCAGGTTGCCGCCGCTGTGCCGGTGCAGCAGCTCGGGCCTCCAAACCCCACCGACCTTCTCCGCGAACCAGAGTTCCCCCTTCGCCGATTCGTGCCACACGACGAACACCGCTCCCGAAGGGTCGACGGCCACGGCGGACGCCTGGGGGGCGCCCGCTTCCGTGATCGGCTCCTCCGTCCAGGCGCCGGCGACGTCGCGGCGCCGGTGGAAGAGCCCCTTCCGGTCGGCGCGGACGTAGACCACATGGAGCTCGCCCGAACTCCCGGCCCCCATCGAGAAATCCCCGATCGGCCCGCCGGGGACGGCATCCTCCAGCAGCCAGGGTCCCCGGGCCGGCCCGGAGGCGAGCCGCAGGGGGCCGCTCGACCAGGCTTCGATCGTGCGATGCAGGATGTACGTGCGTCCCGCCCGCGAGCGCAGCTGCGGATCGTAGCCTGACCCCGAGGGCCCGACGCTGACGGCGCTCCAGCCGCCGCCGCCGTTCTGGTAGCAGCGCAGCTGCCCGCCTTCGTATTCATGCGCCGCGACCTGCAGGGTTCCGTCGTCGTCCACGGACGTTCCGTGCCAGCCCACGACCCCCGGCCAGAAACCCGCCGGCCCGTCGATGCGTTCCGTCGTGAGCAGACCGGAGGACCCCGACACGATCCGCATCAGATTGCCGCCCGTCCCGTCGTAGTGGACCACGTGCTGCAGGCCGTTGCGGGCGCAGGCGGAGATCCGGTACGCGTCGTCGTTCGGCGTGACGACCCGCTGCATCCAGGCCGGCAGATGCTCGGTGTGCGTGGAGGTCTCGGCGGTGAGGCCGGTCCCTTCGCTGTTGCCCAGCGTCAGCCGGTATCGATAGTCCAGGCCCGCCGCATGATCGGAAAGGGTGACGGTCTGGGGGAAGTCGAAGGGACGTCCGAAGAAATCGATCTGCGACCAGGCCGTCGCCCAGGTCTGCCCGCCGTCGGCGGAACGCCGGAGGACGACGCTGGTTCCGGAGCCCGGGGCCACCCAGCGGAGCTCGACCGTGGCGGGGCCGAGGGCGAGCGCGCTGAAGTGGGCGGGCCGCTCCGGCACGGCGGGGACGACGACTTCGACTTCGTTCGAAGGGGCGGACTGCCGCGTGTCGTCCACGGCGAAGACCCGCAGGCGCAGGGTCTTCCCGGGAGGCGCCTCGTAGGCCAGCGAGGTCGCGCCGGCCGGCGCGTAGACGACGTCGCGATAGGGCGGCGCGCCGAAGGGGCCGTCGTTCACCTCCAGACGGAAGCCCGTCTCCCCTCCCCCCGCATGCCGCCACTGCACCTGCATGTCCGGCGCCCCTTTGGTCCGCAGTTCCGTCGGCGCCTCCAGAGCGGCCGGGCCCGCGGCGTCCGACTCCAGCCCGTCGGAGCAGGCCGGCAGGAAGAGCGCCGCGAGCAGCAGGACGGGGACGCGCCTCACCATCCGAGGTTGAGCCCCAGATTCACCGACGGGCCCCAGGCGCTCACGCCGTCCCCCTCGAACCACTCGGCCTCGACGGAGGCCGCGACGGCGCAGCCCTTCACCAGGCCGAGACTGAGATGCAGCCCCGCGCCTCCGTTGAACCCCCAGGCGTCGCCGAAATCCGTGTGGAGGTAGCCGGGACCGCCGAAGAAGCCCGCCTCCGTCTGGAATCCGCCCCAGCGGAGCAGCGGGACGCGAAGGCCGAGCCCCAGGCCGTAGAGTTCCGCATCCGCCCTCGTCTCGAAGACCTCGATCGTTCCGAAGAGCGCCCGGGCCGAGAAGCCCAGCGAGGTGCCCGCGGGCACCCAGCCCAGCGCGCTCCAGCGGCTCAGATCGGGGGACAGCGGGACCGACAGCTCGGGCCCCGCCATCAGCGGCGCGTCCGAATCCTCGTCCCCGAGCCCCGCGGAAGTCTGCGGCGATGAGGACGTCGTCGCCGCCAGACGCGTGGGGCCGGGCGTGGGCGAAGGCGGCGGAGGGGTCACGCTTCCCCCGCCCCCTCCCGCGGCCGGGGGCGTGCTCGCGGCCCCCGCGCCGGTCACGGCCGGATCGTTGCGCAGCTCCGAGACCGTCGACGACTGGAGGCTCACGTTGAAGAGGAGTTTCGAGACGCGGCCCGTGAGCGTCATCGTCGTCCGCACGGGGATGTTCCGCACGTTCACGGAATCGAAACTCCTGCCGGGAAACTCGAAGGGCGGGGGGTTGCCGGGATTCCAGGGATCCCACGGCGGCGGCGGCCAGTCGTCCCGCCGGCGGTTCAGATCCTGCGCGGGCTGCCCGGGCGGCAGGCCGAAGCCCTCCTGCTCCTGGTCCGGGGGAGGCGCCTCGCACTCGCTCTCGAAGCGGAAGCGTCCCGAGAAACGCCCCCGCCCGGAGGCGAACTCCAGCGGCTGATCCACGGGCTCCCGCTGCCGGTACTCCGCGATCTTGCGCTCCTCCTCGATCTGCTGGCGGTAGCGGACGTTCACCTCCGCGTGGAGGCGGCGCGACGGCGATGGTTCGCGATCCGCCGCCGGCAGCGCCTGCAGGAGGAGGCAGCCGAGCAGCACGTTCATGGGTCGCGGTCCTTCACGCGCACCGATTCCAGCAGCACGCCCCCGCCGCCCGCGCCGATCTGGAGTCCTTCCTCCAGACGCGCCTCGGGCTCGCGCAGGGCCGCGGCCAGCGCGCCGTCCAGATAGACCAGCACCAGCGGGGTGCGCGCGATCACGGTCAGCGTGCGGACCCCCCGGGCGCCGCTTCCGGGCCGCCGCGCGAGCAGACGCGGACGTTCCTTCCCGCTGCTCCAGGCCTCGACGGTTTCGGAACCCACTTCGATCCAGGTCTTGAAGTTGAGCGACGCGGCCAGCCTCACGGGACTCCCGGCGGAGTCGAAACGGAACCGGGCCTCCCAGCCGCCCTGGGCCCCGGAGAGATGCCGCTTGATCCAGGTCCTCGTCCCCGGCTCCGGCGCGGACACGGCGTAGCCCTTCCGGGCGCCGTCCCAGCCCGCGGACCCCGCCTCCGGAACGTCGGCGGTCCAGGTGCCCCAGGGGATCTCGCCCACGAGTTCGTGTCCCGAGGATCCCAGCGCGGCATGAAAGGAATCCAGCGCCTGCAGGGCGGCCCGGCGCGCCGCCAGCGTTCCCGGACGCTCCAGGAGCAGCGTGCCCAGGGACGCGGCGTCGCCGCGCATGAGCAGCACGGCGGCCGCGGACTCCGAGGAGGCCCGGCGGAACTTCTCCTCCGAGGCCCCCGGCGGCGGCGCCTCCGGAACCCGCAGCGCGGCCAGCGGCCGGAAGCGCCCCTGCTCCGCCTCGCCCAGCGCCTCCTCCAGCTCGCGCTCCAGCCCGCCGGCCACGGGGGGCGGGGCCTCCGGGGCCGGCTCCTGCGGGACCGGCGCCGGCGCCGGCGCCGGAGCGGGCGGCAGCGGCGGCGCCAGATCCACGAGCGGAGGGGCCACCGGCCGTTCCGGAGCCGCGGGGGAGCCCTCGCCCCCGGAACGCATCCAGACGATCCCGGCCATCACGAGCAGGACCGCGGCCGCGAGGCTTCCCGCGCGGCGCCGTCCGGACCGGCGCGGAAGCGGGACGGCCGCCGCAGGGCTTCCCGCGGCCTCCAGCGCCGCGATGAACGACTCGTAGTCCTGGAAACGCTCGCCGGGGTCCTTCTCGAGGCAGCGCTTGAGCACCGCCTCGAACTCGGGGGAGATCCGGGGGTTGAGCAGCCGCGCGGAGGGGACGGGCTCCGTCGCATGTTTGTAGAGCACGGTCAGCGGCGCGTCGGCCGAGAACGGCGGCTGCTCCGTCGCCATCTCGAAGAGCACGCAGCCGAGCGAATAGAGGTCGCTGCGGTGGTCCGTCACGCGGCCGTCCCCCTGTTCCGGGGAGGCGTATTCCGGCGTGCAGGCCAGCGCGTCCACGTCGGTGAGCCTCGTGCGTGCCAGCTCCCGTCCGCGGGCGAGCCCGAAATCCGCGAGCTTCACCGAGCCGTCGGGCAGGAGGAAGATGTTCGCGGGTTTGACGTCCCGGTGGAAGATGCCCTGCCGCAGCGCCGCCGCGAGGGCGCGACCGACCTCGACGCCGACCCGCGCGGCCGCCTCCTCCGAGAAGGCCCCCTCGCGGGAGAGGCGCCGCTCGACGGTCTCCCCCTCGACGAGCTCCATCGCGTACCAGAGGCGCTCCTCGTCGCGGCCCGCCGCGTGCAGCGTGATGATGCGCGGGTCGTTCAGGCGCGCGAGGGCCTGGATCTCGACCCGGAAGCGTTCGAGAAATCCCTGCTGCAGGTCCGCATCGTCGTCGCGCGCGGGCTCCAGGACCTTGACGGCCGTCCAGCGGCCCACGGAGCGCTGCCACGCGCGATACACCGTGCCCATGCCGCCGCGGCCGAGCACGTCGCCGAAATGGACGTCGAAGTCGCCCCACGAGGCGACCCGTTCCTTCGCCACCACACCCTCCCCGACCCCGATTTCCGGCAAGGTTCTACCAAATCCTTTCGGACCTGTTCAAGGAATGCGCGACCCTATATCTATGGGTTACAAGGTGCGGAACACGTGCTCGATGAGCACCCGTTGGGACTTCACGCGGCAGAGCAGGCAGACCCGCCCTCCCTCCTCGGAGCCGCCCTGGAGCACGTAGGTGGGTTGCTGCCGGCGCCCCCTCAGGGTGGCGAGCACGCGGGCGTTGTCGAAGGCCCGCTCCAGCTCCTCGGAGCCGATCAGGTCGCCGAGCATTTCGTTGAAGGCCTCGCCGCTGGCCTTCCAGCCCGCCGCCCAGGCGTTGCGCAGCCGCTCCAGGATCTGTTCGCCCGCCTCGGATTCGTCGTCGTCCATGCCGCCTCCTTTCCACGGAGGAGTGGGCCGAGGGGGGCTCGAGTCGACACGAAATCGAAAAAAAAGCCCGGCCCCGGAGGATCCGGGGCCGGGCGGAAATAACCCGGGCGTTTACGGCTTCTTCTCGGGCTCCTTCTTTTCCGGAGGCTTGGGGGCGTCCGGTTTCTTTTCCTCGGGCTTCTTTTCGTCGTGTTTGTGGTCCTTGTGGTCGTCGTGTTTCTCGTCCTTCGGCGCGTCCTTCTTCTCCTCCTTGGGCTTCGTCAGCAGAGCGCGGTCGACGCGCAGCTTCTTGAAGGCGTCCGCGGAGATCACGTAATACCACTCGGCGAAGCGGGCGGTGAGCTTCTCGGCGCGTTTCTTCCCGTCGTCGCGCTTCTTCTCCCAGTCCTTCTTCTTCGTCTCCCAGTCCGTCCGGTCCGCCTTGGCCTTCTCCTCCTCGGCCTTCTGCTCCTCGGGCTTCTTGGCGGGATTGGCGACGTAGGCCTTGGGTTCCGCAGGGGCGGCCCCGAGCAGGGATTCGTCGAAGGCGACCGAGACGAAGAGGTAGCGGTTCTCGCTGCCCGCCTTCTTCTCGTCCTTTTTCGGTTCGCCCTTCTTCTCCTCCCGGCCGGCGCTGATCTCCTCGCCCTGGCCGACGAGCACCTCGCCGAAGCGCAGCGTGTAGACCACGCCGTCGTCGCAGTCGACCTTCAGCTCGCCCTCGTTCGACACGATGAGGAACTTGTCCTGCTGCTTGAAGATGAAGAAGCCGCGCTGGGCGAGCTCGTTGCGCAGGGCGCCGAGGGCCTCGCGGGGGAACTTCTCGAGCTCGGTGAGGTTCTTCGCCGCGCGCACCAGGCCGGGCTTCGGCCGCACGCCGGACAGCTTCAGATCGTCCAGCGTGTTCGTGAGCGTGTTCAGCGTCTCGGTGTTCGGCTCCTCGGTGGGCTTCGTCTCGCTCACCTTCCAGGGGGCCGAGGCGTCGTCCTTCGAGATGAACGTCGTCGAGCGGTTCTTCAGGCTGCCCGCCGCCTCGTCGAAGGAGTAGCGGTCGATCGTCATCTTCCGGACCTGGCCCGAGCTGAGCTGGAGCAGGTCGGTCTCGACCCAGTCCTCGAACTTCGTGGAGATGTCGGCGTTGATCTTCACCGCGTAGGTGCGCTTCTGGTCGGGCACCCGGATATAGCGGCGGCCGCGGCCGTCGGAGACCTCCTTGCCGAAGATGAAGTCGGCCAGGACGGCGCCCGAGGCGTCGCTGAGCTTCACGCGGCGGCCCCGGCCCGCCGTGCCCTTGGCGTTCCCGTCGAGCGGGTCGATGACCCCCAGGGCCTCGTGGTCCTGGACGCGGTCCCCCACCACGGACTCCTTGAGCAGCCCGACCACGAGCGACGCCGTCTTCGCCAGCCGGTCCTTGGCGTCCGCGGGGTAGTTGTTGTGCGACGGGATGGCCCAGCGCCCCTCGACGAGCGCGACCTTGAAGGGCCGCGCCCCGCCGCTGGCCTCGTCGTACTCCACCACCTCGAGCGCCGCCGCCTTGAGCGGATCGGTGAACGCGGGGTAGAACGCCTGGCCGAGGTCGCCGGCGATCTCGGGCGGCTTCATCGAGGGCGTCGTCGCGAAAGCGGCCAGCACGAGCAGCCCGGCGCCGCCGGCGAACAGCAGGGTCTTTTTCAGCTCGGGATTCATGCGGTCCTCCCCTGCGCGGCGAGGCGCCGCAGCAGCATGTAGATGCCGATCAGGATCGGCGGGATGGGCGGCAGGAACACCGCCAGGTTTCGGATGAACTTCTTGATCGCGCCGACCGACTGTTTCATCGTGGTCCGGCTCCGCTCCACGGCGGCCTTCTTCCGGTCCTCGATCTCCCGGGTGGCGGCGTCGAACTTCTTCTGCTCGACGTTGCGCAGCGTCTGGAGCTCGATCTCCTTGCGGCGCTCGTCGATGTCCGTGCGCGCCTCGACCTCCTTGACCTTGGCGTCGAGCCGGGCCTGGGCCTCCTGGCGCTCCTTCTCGGCGCGCTCCTCGGCCTGCCGCGACTCGTCGAGCATCTTCTGGTTGTGGCTCTTGGTCAGGCCCTCCAGCTTCTCGAGCGTGCGGTGCTTCGGGCGCCGCTTGCGCAGGGCGACGTACGACTCGTCGCCCGCCAGCACGTCCACGGCGTTGAGCACGAACGTGATGTTGTCGAAGTTCAGCTCCGGCGCCTCGCGGCGCATCTGGAAGAACATGTCGGAGATGCAGTCCAGGTCGGCGCAGAAGAGCACGTTGATCTGGCCCGCGGCGGCGGCCGGCTGGCCCTCCTTGGCGGGCGGGGCGGGCAGCGTCCCCTTCACGCGGGCGGCCAGCGTCATCTCCTGGCCGCGCGGCCGGTACGGGACCTCCTGCGGCATCATCCCCCCCATGAAGGGGTTCTTCTGGAAGCGCTGGCTCACGAGGACGGACCCCGACACCGGGGTCGT
This sequence comes from uncultured Planctomycetales bacterium, assembly GCA_964619955.1. Classification (GTDB taxonomy): domain Bacteria; phylum Planctomycetota; class MHYJ01; order MHYJ01; family JACPRB01; genus JACQFK01. The sequence goes on along the minus strand of CAZUJF010000037.1, from coordinate 25,670 downwards.
CATCAGCAGCGGCGTGAACGTGAGCGCCGCATCCTGGCGGGCCCGGACCTCGCCGCCGAAGATGGTCACGAACTCCTGGAGGCCGGAGCTGACGGGGTCTTCATTGTTGAAGGCCCGGGGATTGCCGCCGCCGGGGCCGACGAAGAGGATCTCCTTCGGCACCTGCCGGAAGCGGGGGTGCGGGTTGTAGGTGTCCCACACGATCGAGTCCGCCCCGAACTGCAGGCCGATCTCGCTCATGAACTTCGCCAGGTCGCCCTTGGGCTCGGAGGGCGGCGGCGGCATCATGCCCATCGGCGGGCGCGAGGACTGCTTGGGCTCGCTCGCCGAGAGCTGCGGGCGGATCGAGACGAAGGGGTCGTCGAAGAGCAGCGCGGGATTCCCCTTGCGGATGTAGGCCGCCAGGTTGTCCATCTGGGGCTGCGAGAGCGAGGAGGGCAGCGCGACGAGGAGGACGTCGTACTTGTCCGTCACCGGCGCGTCCAGGCCGACCTGCACCACCTCGTATTGCTTCTTGAGCTCCGCGATGATCTGCCACTCGGGCTGGGAGCTCATCGTGGCGAAGTCGAGGCCGCCGAAGACCTTGGCGTCCGTGGTCGCCACGCCGAGGCGGCGCCGGCGCGCGCCCGTGACCACGCCGATGGAGCGCGTGAGCTCGTATTCCAGCGGGATGCCGCGGTGCACGAAGGGGATGACGATCTGCTCCGCGCCGCAGGTGAACGCGACGCCGAGGTGGATGCCCTCGAAGTCGTCCTCGCCGTCGGAGGAGTTGCGGACGCTTTCCGCCTTGATGCCGAACTGGTCGTCGGCCTCCTGGGCCTCCTTGCTGTAGCGCTCCGTCTCGACGACGCGCAGGAGGACGCGGTCGCCGCCGATCGCGTCGTATTCGCGCAGCAGGCCCAGCAGCGTCTCCTTGGTCTCGACGAAGCCCTCGGGCACCTCGGGGCTCACGTAGGCCGTCACCAGCACCGGGCGGCCGGCGTCGATGCCCGCCAGGACCTTCCGGGTGGGCTCGGTCAGGGTGTGCAGGCGCTCCTGGGTGAGGTCGACGCGGCAGCCGCCGCGCGAGGAGAGGATGCCGAGCGCGACGCCCATCACGAGCAGCGAGGCCCAGCGGGCCGCGAAATGGCCGTACGAGCCCGAGCCCTCGACGTGGCGCCGCGCCAGGAGGACGAGGTTCAGGTAGAGGCCCAGCACCGTGAGCGAGCCGAAGTAGAAGAGCGCCCGGAGCGAGACCACCCCGGAGCTGAGGTCCTCGAAGGCCCCGTCGACGCCGAGGCCGGGGAGCCAGGCCTGGAGGCGGCCGCTGACGAGATTGCCCGCGTCGCCGAGGAAAACAGGGAGGGCGCAGAAGACCGCGCCGAGGATGAACGCCACCGTCTGGCTCGACGTGAGCAGCGAGGCCACCATGGCCAGGGCCAGCATCGAGCCGCCGAGGAGCAGGTAGCCCAGGTAGGTGCCGAGCATGACGCCGAAGTCCGGGTTCCCCAGGAACTTCAGCACGATCACGTGGGTCAGCGAGAAGACCAGCGCCACGGCGTAGGTCCCCAGCGCGGCGAGATATTTCCCGAGCACGACCTCCACGTCCCGCGCCGGCAGCGTGAGCAGCAGTTCGTCGGTGCCCTGCTTGCGCTCCTCGGCCCAGGCGCTCATCGCGACGGCGGGCACGAAGAAGAGCAGCAGGTAGGGGAAGTAGCGGTTGAGGGGCTCGAGGTTGGCGAGGTTGTTCGTGAAGAAGAGGTCGCGCCAGAACGACATCGCCGCGCTCAGGACCACGAAGACGGCGATGAAGACGTAGCCGGTCGGGGCGCTGAAGTAGGATATGAAGTTCCGCCGGAAGATCGCCTGGACCACGTGTTTTCGAATCATCTCGTTCTTTCCTTTAGACCTTGGCGGCCGCGCCGGTGAGTTGATGGAAGACCTCGTCCAGCGAGGGCCCCTTCGCCCGCATCTCCGCGGGGGTTCCGTCGAAGACGAGGCGGCCGCCGTGGATGAAGAGGACGCGGTCGGCGACCGCCTCCACCTCCTGCAGGATGTGGGTGGAGAGCAGGATGGTCTTGGATTTGCCGAGTTCGCGGATGGTGCGGCGCACGTCGCGGATCTGGTTCGGGTCGAGGCCGCTGGTGGGCTCGTCCATGATGAGGACGTCGGGTTCGTGGAGCAGCGCCTGGGCCATGCCGCAGCGCTGTTTGTAGCCCTTGGAGAGCTTGTGGATCGGTTTCTCGAGCACGTTGCGCAGCGAGAGCAGCGTCGTGACCTGTTCGATGCGGTCCGCGAGCCGCTTGGGGTCCATGCCGCGGGCCTCGCCGAAGAACTGCAGCAAGGCGAGCGGGGTCATGTCGAGGTAGAGCGGGCCGTTCTCGGGCAGGTAGCCCAGGCGTTCCGCCCCGGCGAGGCGGTCCTTGCGCATGTCGAAGCCCGCGATGCGCGCGGTGCCGCTCGTGGGCGCGAGGAAGCCCGAGAGGATCTTCATGGTCGTGGTCTTGCCCGCCCCGTTGGGCCCGAGGAAGGCCGCCACCTGGCCCTTGGAGACCGTGAAGCTCACGTCCTGGAGGGCCTTGAAGTCGCCGTAGGCCTTCGAGAGGCCCTCGGCCTGGATCATGACTGCCGCGGATTCGTTCATATATGGGTGTTCTCCATAGCAAGTACGCGCAGGCGTTGCAAGTGTTGGCTGCTTTGAGGGCTGCCTTGAGATGGTCAGGGCCGCGGGGCCCGGTGGGTGGCCTCCAGCGCCGACGCACGAAGGGGGGTGCGAACCGACTCCTTGTTCCCGCGTGTGGTTGGGGGCGTTTGCGATCCTGCGCAAGGGGAAACCTAGGAGAAGCGGGCGGGGGACGAAGGTCGCGGCCCCTTGAGCGGGGCTCCCCCTTCCCTTCTTCTTCTCGTGATGACCTGGAACTGAATTTGAACACCCTGCGAAGGGAGGTCGCCGGCGCATTTTCCGCTTGGAAACACACCCATCCGAATTCCGCGTGTATAGAAGGGCGGAATCTCCAGTGGACCGGGGACCGTGTGCGCCGGGGATCTTCGAGCGAAGAAGGGGGTGCATCATGAAACACGTACCTTGGCTCGTCCTGGCCGCGCTCGCCGCTCTGGTGGGGCTGTCGATCGGAAAGTCCTCGGGAGAGCAGAAGCACAAGCACATCAGCGGTTTCGCCTGGAACGCGGCGGAGTGGGAACAGCGCACCAAGGGTTTGAGAACGAGCTACAACCCCGACCGCGATCTGAACGCGACCGAATTGACGCTGGTTCCCGGAGATCCGCGCTGGCTGGACTTCGTCTTCTGGTGCCTCAATACCAAGGTCGCCGAGCACCAGGTCGAGGCGTACGGCGGCACCGAGTGGGAAGGTCCCAAGGGCGGCGTGATCTTCCACTGGGCCCCCGGTTCGCGCTGGGAAACGCACACGCTGGCCAGCTTCGGATTCACCATCGGCCACGTCATCGGGGAGCACCGCTGGACGGACACCCAGTTCCCCGACTTCTTCGACTCCCGCGGCGGCGTCCACGGCGTCAACCTCAAGGACCGCCTCGTGGAGCTGGACCCGGCCTCGCCGGTCCCCTGGGTGGAGTTCCTCGAGTACAGCGGCGGCGCCTCCAGCCCCTACTACCGCTACCTGTTCCACCAGGAGGCCGTCGTGGATCCCGTCCGCGACCGTATCTACCTCATCGGCGGCCAGGGTGTCGGCTTCGAGTACACCTTCGAACGCTACTACCACGAGGTCCGGGAGGTCCTGACCGACGCGAAGGCCTACCAGTTCTTCCAGATGTACGACCGGCTCGGCCCCGGCTTCGCCGCCCTGGCGGGCTGGGCGCGCAACCGGCTCGCCGCGAAGGTCGCCGGGATGTACCTGGTGGATGAGGTCGAGAAGTGGTCGACCCGGCCGGGCGTGGCCAAGGCGGAGCGTTACCAGCCGCATCCCCCCGCGCCGCCCGTGCCGGACGGATATCCGTCGCGGGAAGCCGCGCTGCGCGGGGAGGCGATCTACCGTAAGCAATGCGCCCCCTGCCACGGCATCACCGGCGACGGCAAAGGCTTCCTCGCGACCGGCTTCGACGTGAAGCCCCGGGATTTCCGCCAGGCCCGCTACCGATTCAAGTCGACCCTGTCCGGCGAATACCCGTCCCTGGAGGATCTCGAGCGGGCCATCCGCGTGGGCGTGCCCGACACCACGATGCCCGCCTGGGGGCAGTTCCTGACGCCCGAGCAGATCTCCGACCTCGCGCGCTACCTCCCGGTCTTCTCGCCGCAGTTCGCGGAGGCCGTCGGCAAGGGGCAGAAGCCCGCCCCGCTGCCGATCCCCGCGGCCCCCGCCGCCCTGGCGTCCCTGGCGGGACGCGGCAAGGCGCTCTACACGGCCAACCAGTGCGCGTCCTGCCACGGCGAGGGCGGTCGCGGAGACGGCCCCGCTGCGGCGGAGCTCAAGGACTCCTGGGAGCAGCCCATCCGCACCACGGACCTGACCTACAAGTGGACGTTCAAGAACGGCTTCACGCCCCGGGATCTCTACCGCACCCTCTACGGAGGGCTCACGGGAGCCCCCATGCCGTCCTACCTCAGCGTGATCCCGGACGAGGGCGACCGCTGGGCGCTCGCGGCCTACGTCCTGTCGATGTCCCCCGACCAGCGCCTTGCACTCCGGGTGGCGGACTACAAACCCGGCACCGCGGAAGTGAGGAAGCGGCTCAACGGGGACGGGCGGGTGATCCGGTGAGGCGTTTCGCCGGGCGGCTCCTCCTTGCCGCCGCGGGCCTGGCGGCGTTCGCGGCCGCCGGGTGGTGGATTCTCGCCTCGCCCGCCCCCTGCCTGCGCAACGTGGGGGGCGACGCGAACCCCTGCCGATGCACCGCGAGGATCGAGCCCTGACCCTGTCGCTCCAGGGGACTGCGGCGCGCATCGGGATCGTCGATGGATGATCAGGCGTGGCGGGCGGACCTCCGCGACCGGAAGGCCCTGACGTCTCAGGCTTCCCTTTCCCAGGCTCGTGCTACACTGGAACCGCTTCATATGTCTTTCGCCCTCTTCCTTCTGCTCGGCTTGGGCCCGGCCGGACCCTGGGCGCAGGAGAAAAGCCCCGACCGCGCCCTGCAGGGACCCGCGGCGGATTGCGGCTCCGAAATCCCCTGGACCCGCAGTCTCGAGGCCGCCGCGGCGAAAGCGAAGGAGAGCGGCCGCCCCATCGCCTGGTGGGTCCCCACCCTCGACGGCTCCCGCATGGACCGCAAACTCGTCCTCCGCAAATACATGCTCGCCGGCCCCTTCATGATGCCCGGCGTCGTCCGCCTCCTCTCGGAGCACTTCGTCCCCCTCGAACTCGAAGGCACGGCCGCCCACCGCAAACGCTTCGGCATCGCGCCCCTCGACTTCGTGGAGCCCGGCTTCGTCTTCCTCTCGCCCGACCTGGACGTCCTCCACCGCACGGACCGGATCTCGACCTTTTCCGAGGCCTGGCTGGTTTCGCTCTTCCAGGGCGTGCTGGGCAAGGCCGGACGCCCCGTCCCGGAATGGAAGCCCGCGCTCAACGAGGCGCGCCTCGCGATCGCCGAGGGGAAGCCGGACCCCGACCTCTTCATCACCCTGCTCGGCGACGAGAACCGGTACTTCCGCGGCGTCGCCCTGCACCTCACGGGCCACGACGAGGAGGGCCGCGCCGAGTGGCGAAAGATCAAGACGGGCCGCTGGGCCTGGAAGGCGGCGGCGGAACTCGCCCGCGACGGCCCCTTCGTCCGCGGCTTCGAGATCCACGAAACCCTGCCCCCGGAAGCGCTCGCGGGACTGCCCGCCTCCAGCACCCTCCCCCGGAGCGAACCCGACACCGCGCGCGCGCTGCGCTTCCTGAAGACGACGCAGCGCCAGACGGGCGTCTGGGACGACTCGACGTACAATTTCGGCGGCGACGACTCGCTGCCGAACGTCTACATGGCCGTGACCGCGCTCGCCGCGCTCGCGCTGCGGGAGTGGGACCCCGCCGCGGCCGCGATCAAACGCGCGGAGTCCTACCTTCGCGACGAGTCGCGGATCGCGACGAACGACCGCGACGAGATCGCCTGGGCCCATGTCTACCGCGTGCTGTACTTCGCCCGCTCCGGCGACCGCGAGACCTGCGCGCGGATGACGGCGAAGCTCTGCGCGATCCAGGAGGACACGGGCAGCTGGTACCACGAGTATCCCAACCCCTTCGTGACCGCGACGGCGCTGCACGCCCTCGCCGAGGCGCGCAGGGCGGGGGTCGAGGTCCCCGACGCCGTCCTGAAGAAGGGCGCGGCCGCGCTCGAGTCCACCCGGAACGCCAAGGGCGTCTTCGCCTACAGTTTTCCCGGCCGCGGCGGCGCGCTGGAGGGCGCGGCGGGCCGCATGCCCTTCCTCGAATTCGCGCTCGCGCTCAACGGCCGGGCCACGACGGACGCCGTCCGGCAGTCGCTCGCCGCGTCGTTCCGCCACCACGGCCTCCTCGAGCGGGTGCGCAAGGTGGACGACCATGCGGACGCCCACCAGAACGGCGGGTTCTTTTTCTGGTACGACCAGTGGGGCCGCGCGCTCGCGGCGCAGCACGCCTCCGACCGCGGCGCGCTCGACCGCCAGCGCAAGCTCGTCCTCGAGATCCCCGAGTTCGACGGCTGCTGGGTCGACTCGCACGAACTCGGCCGCGTCTACGGCACGGCGGTCGCTTTGTTGACGCTCGCGGCGTGCCGCTAGGAAGCGGCGTAGTTGGAGCGGGTAGCTCGTAGCCTGACTACACGCTACAAGCTACCGGCTTCCACCCCCGCCAACCCCTCTACTCTCTCGCCAGCCTCGCGAACTCCTCCAGCTTCGAATAATCCTGCTTCCAGGTCGTGTACATGATGCCGACGATGCCCTTCGACTTCGCGCCCGTCGCGACCCAGTCCTTCACCTGCGCGACGGGGCCGTCGTAGTAGCCGGCGAGCACCTGGCGGTGGCCCCGCCCCGCGAAGAAGGGCACGTTCTTCTCGCGCACGTCGTGGTACCAGTTCACGATGACCACGTCCTTGTCGAGCCCCTCCCAGGAATCCTTGTAGTCCCCGCGCACGAGGTAGTAGTCCTTCACCGCGTTGTGGAAGGGGTCGAACATGTCGTTCCAGACGTAGACCGTCGAGCCCGCGAGCAGCTTCACGCATTCGCGGGCGTTGTCCGCGAGGATCGCGCCGGCGTCCAGGTTCCGCTTGCGGCAGGCCTCATCCTGGTTGTGCGTGCGGAACTCGTCGTGCGACATCATGTAGCCCTTCGCGCCCCAGAGCTCGCGCACGCGCTTCGCCTCGTCCCGCAGCAGCTCCATCGTCTTGGGCTCCGAGATGCACGCGGAGACCTGGCCGCTGTGGATCACGGCGGGGTGGAACCAGGAGATCTTCACCTTCGTCCCCTCGGCCAGCTTCGTCTGGATCACGGGGGGCTCGTGCCAGGAGGAAAACTCACCCCTCCACGGCAGCGCGCCCAGCTTGGCGTCCACGAGCGGATCGATGTCCTTCCCCTCTGTCGCGCCCTCCACGACGACCGGGCAGCCCGGACGCCGGAGGATGTTGACGAGCGGCGACTCCTCGATGCGCCAGTCCTTCCACTGCAGCGTTCCCTTGAGGCCGCCCCAGAGCCCGAAATAGACCGTGACCTGGTCCGCCTCGAGCGAATTGAAGACGACATGGTGTTCGGTCCAGTCCTGCACCGGCTTGGTCTCCAGATACTCCCACTGGAAGGAGCGGCCGGCGCCCAGGACCTTGATTTCCGGATTCCCCTTGAAGCCCTCGGTCTTGATCTTCACGGAGACGTGGTAGCAGCGGTTCTTCGCGACCTTGAGCGGGAACGAGAAGCGCGCGTTCGACGAGGTCTGCTTCGCCGTCGCCACCCCGGCCTCCAGCGTCACCGTCGGATCCACGAAGCCGGGCTTCGCAAAGGCGACGGCCGGGTCGTTCGCGGGGACGAGCAGACCGCCCTTCGCGACGAAGGGCTGCGCCACGACCGGCAGGCCCTCGGCGAGGTTGGGGTCGTGCCAGAGCATGCTGTTGGAGTAGCCGACGTGGAAGACGGCCGGGACGACCTCGATCCCGAGTTCGGCGGCGATCAGTTTCGCCCTGGCGGTGTTGTTGAAGTAGCGCTTGTCCATGTCACCCAGCTTGGCGAGCTTGGAATCGGCGAGCAGCACCTTCGTGTAGCCCGCCTTGGCCGCGCGGCGCCAGAGCGCGTCCAGCGCCTCGACGTTCTTGTCGACGAGCAGGTTGGTCTGGTGATAGAGCCAGAGCTCGGGCTTCTCCGGGGCGGCCTGGGGGGCCAGGGCGAGCAGGAGCGCGGCGAGGGGCAGCTGCATCATGATGAATTGTCCAATTGAAAGGAATCCGCTCCACCCCTAGCTACACGCTTCGGGCCCGGAACGCTTCCCGGTTCTGGACTCGAGCCCGGCCCCCTCCCTATAATCGCCCCTCCCTATGGACTACTTCCGATACCAAAACGGCGAGCTCATGGCGGAGGACGTCTCCGTCCGCGAGATCGCCGAAAAACACGGCACGCCGACCTACGTCTACTCCTCCCGGACGCTCGTCGAGCACTTCCGGAGGCTGCGGGACGCCTTCGGGGCGGCGGGAGGCCTCGCCCAGCCGCCCGTCCTCTGCTACTCGATCAAGGCCAATTCGAACCTCTCGCTCCTGAACCTGCTCCGGGCGGAGGGCAGCGGCTTCGACGTCGTCTCGGGCGGCGAGCTCTACCGGGCGATCAAGATCGGCGCGGATCCCAAGAAGATCGTCTTCGCCGGCGTCGGCAAGGCGGACGAGGAGATCCGCTACGCGCTCGAGCAGGGCATCCTGCTCTTCAACGTGGAAAGCGAGGAGGAGCTCGCCAACATCGACCGCATCGCCGGCAGGCTCGGGAAACGAGCCCCCGTGGCGCTGCGGGTGAACCCCGACGTGGACCCCCAGACGCACACCTACATCAGCACGGGCAAGAAGGAGACGAAGTTCGGCGTCGACCTCTCGCGGGCGAAGAAGATCATCCAGTGGGCGGTCCGGGACCTCAAACACGTCGACTTCTGCGGCCTGCACGTCCACATCGGCAGTCAGATCACGAAAGTGGACCCCTTCATCGAGGTAATGCAGCGCATGGCCGCCTTCCTGCCGGAATGCGCGGCGATCGGCGCCAAGATCCGCTATCTGGACATCGGGGGCGGCTTCGGCATCTGGTACAAGGACAAGACCGCCCGCCCCGCCGCGGAGATCGCCCAGGCGATGCTCCCCTACCTGCGCCAGATGGGCTGCCAGGTCCTGATCGAGCCCGGGCGCTTCATCGTGGGCAACGCCGGGGTCCTCATCACCCGGGTGCTCTACCTGAAGGAATCCGGGGAAAAGAAATTTGTCATTTGTGATGCGGGAATGAACGATCTCATCCGTCCTGCTTTATATAGCGCGTACCACCGGGTCTGGCCGGTGAAGATGGAGGGGGGTCACACGGGCGAGGTGCCCGACGAGGATCTCTGGACCGGCCCCTCGTCCGTCACCGACATCGTGGGCCCCATCTGCGAGAGCGGCGACTTTTTCGCCAAGGAGCGGAAGCTCCCGCCGCTCAAACGCGGCGACCTCGTGTGCATCTTCTCCGCCGGGGCCTACGGGTTCGCGATGGCGTCGAATTACAACTCGCACCCCCGTCCCTGCGAGGTGATGGTGGCCGGGAGGGATGCGAAAGTGGTGACCGCGCGGGAATCGATGGAAGATCTCGTGCGGAACGAGCGGATCGAGACTTTTTCGTTGACTTAGGGTGTCGCCCGGCGAGAATCAACGGGGTTCACAGGGGAGAATTGACATGTTCAAGCGCCTGGTCTGCGTGTCTCTGCTGGCCGCCTTCGTCCTGCCCGTGATGGCGCAGGATGAGTCGCTGGGCGACAAGATCCGCCAGCTCCTCCAGGAGGGCACCGAGCTCTACAAGCGGGGCAAGTACCCCGAGGCGTCCTCGAAGTTCGAGGAGGCCTTCCAGATGAAGCCCTCCAGCGACCAGGTCTACGCCTTCATCAAGCGCGCCGGCGAGGACATGATCGGCCGCATGATGAACGACGCCGACCGCAAGATGCAGGACACCGGCCGCCGCCTCATGGAGCTCGCCAAGCCCGGCGAACCCCTCCGCGAGGGCAAGGCCGTGGTGCTCAAGTACATCGAGGACCTCAAGAGCTCCGACCACGTGGTCTGGCGCAACGGCTTCTGGCACCTGAAGAACTTCGGCCCCTGGGCCGTCCGCTTCGTGATCGGCGCCCTCGCGGACGAGCAGCAGGACCAGTACCGCTCGCGCGTCATGCTCCTCCTCACGGAGATGGGCGTCGACAGCTCGCTCGCGGTCGTCGAGGCGCTGGACTCCAAGAAGGAGTTCGCCCGCCAGAACGCGGCCATCGTGCTGGGCAACATCAAGGACGAGCGCGCCATCCCCGCCCTCAAGCGCCTCGTCGAGTCGGCCAACGAGTCGGCGAACGTCAAGAAGTTCGCGGACGAGGCCCTGCGCAAGATCATCCGCGGCCGCGACAGCGCGGCCCTGCGCAAGGCGGCGGACTACTACTACGAGCTGGCGATGAAGTACTACTACAGCCACTCGTCGGTGATCCTCTCCTTCCAGCGCCATTTCCTGATCTGGAAGTGGGACGCCGAGAAGGACGTGCTCACCGAGCGCAAGGTCGCGCGCATGACCTACAACGAGCAGCTCGCGGAGGAGGCCCTCTACGACCTGCTGGAGCTCGACCCCAATTACACGGACAAGGCGACCGGCTTCTCGGCCTGGAGCCTCCTGGCCGCCGTGCACTTCGCGCAGGACCTCGAGTCCCGCGCCGGCGTGGAAAGCGCCCTCGACGCCCTGCGCGTCGAGGAGGTCTCCAAGGAGGGGCTGGTCAAGCTGCTCCGCGACATCGAGGGCCTGAGCGACGCCTCCGTGAAGACGGCGGGCGACGCCCTGGTCGCCGCGGCCGACTTCGGCGCCGCCGAGAAGGTCGTGATGGACTACTACAACAAGAACGCCAAGATGCTGCGGGCCCGCGTGCTCGGCCAGCTGCCCGGCAAGAAGTTCCTCTATGAGGCGCTGTCCCGCTCCCTGCAGGACGGCAACGCCCTCGTGGCCAAGAGCGCGATCGAGGCGATCGCCGAGATGGGCCGCGCGGACGACCTGCCCGCCCCGGCCGCGGCCCCCGAAGGCACGCCGCAGCCCCCGCGCGACCAGACCGTCGGCAGCGCCGCCGCCGGCAGCGACGGCACGATGGGCGCCCCGCTCATCGACGCCCTCACCAACGAGGACAAGCGCGTCCGCTACGCCGCGGCCCAGGCGATGGTCGCCCTGAACCCCCAGCGCCGCAAGCTGGGCATGGAACTGGTCATGCCGAACCTGGTCGACGCCCTCGGCGAACAGGGCGTGCGCGTCGCGCTCGTCGTCTACGACGTGCAGGACGACGCCGACCGGAACTTCGTGAACGGCTTCCGCAAGCTGCTCACCTCGATCAACGTGTTCCCGGTCTTCGCGTCCTCGGGCACCGAGGGCGTGATCAAGGCCAAGCAGTTCCCCACCGAGGACGTGATCATCATCCAGAAGAAGATCTGCGGCCAGGTCTACTTCAAGGAGTCCGACACCAAGAAGGAGATCGTCGAGACGGTCTTCGACACGCTGCGCGACGACGTCCGGACCCGCAACATCCCCCGCATCGTGCTGGGCGACACCGCGGCCGAGGTCGCGGACGCCCAGAAGGAATTCCAGGAGAAGGGCACGGCCGCCGCGGCCATCGGACGCGAGGCCCACAAGCTGGACCTCCAGGCCCTCTTCGACAAGCTCTTCGACTCCGAGGAGGCCAAGAAGGACTCCAAGAACCGCGCCGACCTCCTGGCCAAGTCCGCCGCCGAGACGCTCGCGTCGATCGACCCCACCAACACGCTGTACCCGTACCGCGACGCGGTCGAGGCCCTGGTCAAGACGGTCGCGCCGGAGCCCCTGCGCGAGGACTTCATCCGCATCCCCGCCGCGCGGGCCCTGGGCCGCTACGGCGACCAGCGCGGCATCGACGTGCTGGCGAAGGTGGTCTCCGACAAGGACGCCGACGCGGAGCGCGCCGCCCGCCAGAAGGGCGTGCGCCTGGCCTGCGCCAAGGCCCTCTCGGGCATCTTCCGCCTGACGGGCGTGACCCCCTCGAACGAGGTCTTCGAGGTCCTCAAGAAGAACCTCAAGGACGGCGACGTCGACATCGAGTTCAACTGCGCCGAGGCGCTCGGCAACGCGACGCTGCAGAACCCCGCGCGCCTGGACGTCTCGAAGGTCCGCCGCATCGAGCGCGAGACCGTGACGGCCGAGGACCCGTAAACCGGGATCATCCAAGGAACCCGGCGCCCGGAAACGGGCGCCGGGTTTTTTTTCGCCCGGACGGATTCCGTGAACCTTTCGGCGGTCCGTTTCGCTCCAGGAGCGGCGCGAGTGCCGCTCGAGGAGGTGTCCGGATGAAAACCGCCCCCGTCGCCCTGGTCCTGTCCCTGGCAGCCTGGGGCTGCGGTCAGCACGAATTCGACCGCACGGAGATGATCGCCCGCCTCCGGCAGGACGAGCCGCTCTTCACGGACCAGGACGTCCTGAAGATCGAGCAGCTCAAGCCCCAGCTCCCCCCGAAGTTCCGGCTGGCCGTCGCGCCGCCCGCCAGCTGGAGGTCGGAGCCCTCCAGCGACGAGGAGCTTCGCCAGATCGAGGCCTGGGCCGAGGGGTTGCAGCAGGCCGGCGTGGTCAGCGAGTGCTTCCTGCTCCCCTCCATGCTGCTGGAGCGGCGTTCGGAGTCGCATCCGAAGGAGTACCTCAAGAGCATCCGGGTCGCCGCCGCGCGCTGCCGGGCCGATGCGGTGCTCCTCCTCGGGACCGTCACCGACGTGGAGCGTTCCGTCAACCCCATGAGTCTGTTCGACCTCACGATCATCGGGGCGTGGCTGGTCCCCGGCCATGAGCGGGAGGCCCTGACGATCACCGAGGGGGTGCTCTTCGACAACCGCAACGAGTACGTCTACCTGACGGCGGTGGCGGAGGGGCGGGGCGGGACGGTCGCCTCGTTCGTCCACGCCCGCGACGAGGTCGCCATCCGCCGCTCGCGGGCGCAGTCCTTCCAGGCCTTCGGCGAGAAGTTCCTGCGCAAGGCGAAGGAGCTCGGGCCCGCGCGGAAATAGCCGCCTCGTCGGGATGACTTCAGGCGAGGGCGGCCCGCCGCTACAACGCGCGGACCAGGGTGTGGACCACCTCGCTGGTCTGGCGGAGGCGGCGGCCCATCTGGCCGAGCAGGGCGGAGAGGATCGAGAGGCCCGCGCGGGGCCGGTCCTGGAGGTAGCGCCGGAAGGCCCCGGCGTCCCAGACCGCCAGGCGCGTCTCGGGGGTGACCGCGGCGGAGGCCGAGGCGGAACGGCGGCCGCCGTCGAAGAGGGAGATCTCGCCCAGCACGTCCCCCCGCTCGAGGCGGGCGAGCGCGATGGGGCGCGCTTCCCCGGGGGCCTGGCGGAAGATTTCGACGACGCCGGAAAGGACCAGGTAGAGGTCGCCGGCGGGATCGCTCTCGACGAAGACCGCGTCGCCCTTCCGGTAGGAGGTCTCGCGCGCCAGAGCCGCCAGGGCGGCGGAATCCTCGCCGTCCAAAGCGGAGAAGATCGAGATCGAGCGCAGGAGGTCGGCAGGAACGGATGGCATCGATGAAACTCGCAGCAGCGGTTTTCGAAGTGTACCCCGCCCCGGCCGGGAAGCAAGGCGCCGCCGGAAAATAGTCCGCCGCGGATTTGTGTTGGTGCCCCCTTTCCCGCAGGCCTATAATGGCCCCCGACTTATGTCCTTTCACGGACGCGGCAACCGGCCGATCAAGCGGCCGCTGGTGGGGCGGAAGATCGATCGTCGGGCCACGCACACGCCCGCGCCGATGCCCGCCCTCGGCGGCTCCGGCTCCTCCGTGGAACTGCTCCGGCTCAAGGCCCAGCGCCGCCTCGCCCTGCGCCAGCGCATGGGCCTGCTCAAGAACAAGGGCGCCGGGGAGGACCTCTCCGACGTCGAGCGGAAGATGCTCGACCACGAGCTGGCCATCGCCGAGGAGCTCCAGGCCAACCTCCTCCCGCGCAAGGTGCCCCAGATCCCCGGCTACGACGTCTCCGCGTACTACCGCCCCTCCCAGGAGGTCGGCGGCGACTACTACGACTTCATCGAGATCGACTCGGACAACCTCGGCATCCTCGTCGCCGACGTCTCGGGCAAGGGCATCCCCGGCTCGATCGTCATGACGGAGACCCGCGCGCTCATGAAGAGCGAGGCGTCCCGGACGCTCTCCCCCGCGGAGGCCCTCGGCCGCGTCAACCGCGTCCTCTACAACGACATCAAGCGCGGCATGTTCGTCACGATGTACTACGTCATCCTCTCGCTGCAGAAGGCCGTGCTGACCTGCGTGTCCGCCGGCCACAACCCGATGGTGCTCTGGCGCAAGGCCTCCAACACCTGCCACCTGGTCAACCCCAACGGCCTCGCCCTCGGCATCGACAAGGGCCCCCTCTTCGAACGCACCCTCAAGGAGCAGAAGATCCAGCTCTTCACGGGCGACCGCTACGTGCTCTACACGGACGGCGTCATCGAGGCCATGAACTCCAACCAGGAGCTCTTCGGCCAGAACCGCTTCTACCTCCGCACCAAGCAGCTCGGCGAACGCAGCTCCAGCGAATTCCTCTCCCTGCTCGTCAACGAGCTCGAGGCCCACCAGGGCGGCGCGCCCCAGCACGACGACATCACCATCGTCACGGGCCGCACGGTCGCCGAGGAAGAAAGCGCCAAAGAGCCCATCATCGAAGGCTAGGAAGCGCCGTGCCCCCCGCCGTCAGCACCCCCGACGAAAAGCCCTCGGTGATCGTCGCCAGCCTCGTCATGCTCGGGGCCGACGTCGTGGCGTACGGCGCCTTCCTCTTCCACGCCCTGCGCATCCGGCACCGCCTGGACCGCATCGCCGACGCGCTCATCCCCGCCCACATCCCCCCCGCCGCGGACCTCTTCCTCTCCCTGCCCGTCCCCGTCTTCGTCGCCTGCATCATGCTCCTCATCGTGGGCCTGCTCATGAAGGAGATCGCCTGCGAGCGGAAATCCCTCGCCCTCAAGCTGAACATCGCCGCCTTTCTTGCCGCCATCGGCCTCTTCGCGGCCTTCCTGATCGTCGTGCAGAAGAACCTTGAGGAGACCCGCCTCCCTTGAGAAACGGCCGCTATTGGGTCCTCGGCCTGCTCGCCCTCGGCTCCGCCCTCGCCCTCTTCGCCGTGAACTACTGGAAGAAGCCGGAGAATTCAGTCCGCTGGTCGTTCACGAACTTCCACACGGCGATCGTCCGGGGCAAGCGCGACCAGGCCCTGCGCCTGCTCGCGCCGCGGGTGAGCTGGAACGGCAAGGACTACAGCGACCGCGACTTCGCCGCCCAGTACGCGCTGCCGGCCGCCGCGGGCGAGATCGAGGCCCTGCCCTGCCCCGGGGACCCGGCCCACATGAACGTGCGGATGAACACGCTCCTGTACTGTTTCATCACGGACGCGCGGGGCAACTTCTGGCGCCTGCACGCGGTCGGGACCGCGCCCTGCCCCTGCAAGCGCTGACCCCTACTTCGGGGTCTGCAGCGACGGACGGGCGTCCGCGCCGAATTTGAGCAGTTCCAGCGCGGCCCCCCGGCGTACCAACCCCCCGTGAGGGCTGCCGGCGTATAGGGGCGGCACCGCGGGACTCCACACCGAGACCTCCTCGCGCACCCGGCCTTCCAGGTCCTCCGTGCGGCGCGTCGCGGTGCGGCAGCCCAGACTGCGGCCGTCCACCGTCACGGTCCCGTCCTTCACGGACTCCGTCCCCTCTCCGCGCGCGGCCGGGGCGGCGGCCTGGATCAGCCGCTGGGGCGACCCCGCGCCCCCCGCCTCCCCCCCGAAGGCGCGCAGCACCTCGCCGCTCCTCGCCGTCAGCCGCGCGCTCACCAGCCGCGGCTCGCCCTCCTCGATCACCTCCACCCACACGGCGCCGGCCTCCTCCCCCGTCACCGCGAGGGTGATCGTGCGGTTCCCCTCGCGATACGTCGCCCACTGGCCCGTGCGATAGCCCGCGGGATCCCCGTAGGGGTGCCGGTCCGGAACGGCCGCCAGGGCGGCGGCGGGGCGCCCGGGGTTCGCGGCGAGGTCCTCCACGCGGCTGGCCTCCCCGCCGCCCCAGAAACAGCCGCCGAGGACGAGGGGCAGGAGAAAAGCGCGGCGCATGAAAATCATCCTATGCCCGCCGCTTGTGAGCCGCAACCCCTTTCTGGTAGACCGGAGCCCATGGACGGCGACCCGAAGACCCTCGCCGAACTCTTCGAGCTCGGCGTCCGGCGCTGCACCCGCCCCGACCGCTTCCTCCGGAAGACGGCCGGCGCCTGGATTCCCGTCGCCACCGACGAGTTCGCCCGCGGGGTGCGCGCCTGCGCCGGGGCCCTGGCGGCCCGCGGCATCCGGCCCGGCGACCGCGTCGCGATCCTGTCCTACAACCGGCTCGAATGGGCCCAGGCCGACTACGCCTGCCAGCTCATCGGCGCCGTCGACGTCCCCCTCTACTCCACGCTGCCCGCCGCGCAGGTCCAGGTCATCCTCCGCGACTCGGACGCCCGCGCGATCTTCGTCGAGAACGCGGAGCAGGCGGCGAAACTCGGCGGCCTCATCCCCCTCGTGGTCTCCTTCGAGCCCGCGGACGGCGCCCTGAACTACGCCGACTTCCTCCGCGACGCCCCGGAACCGCCCCCCGCGCGGCCCGCGGAGGACGACGTCGCCACGCTGATCTACACGTCGGGCACGACGGGGGTTCCCAAGGGGGTCATGCTCACGCATCGCAACCTCGTGTCGAACCTGCTCGCCTGCTGCGGCGTCGTGCCGTGCCGGGGGGACGACGTCGTCCTCTCGTTCCTGCCCCTCTGCCACAGCTTCGAACGCATCATGGATTACGCGCTCTTCTGGAAGGGCGCCTGCATCGCGCACGCGGAGCACGTCGACCGCGTCCCCGAGAACCTCCTCGAGGTCCGGCCCACGGTGATGGCGGCCGTGCCGCGCTTCTACGAGAAGGTCCACGCGAAGATCCGCCAGGCCGTCGCCGCGCGCAGACCCTGGCAGCGCGCGCTTTTCGAATGGGCGCGGGGCGCGGGGGCCATCGTGGCCGCGCTGCAGCGCTCGGGGGCCCGCCTCCCGCTGCGCGCCCGCCTCGTGCACCGGCTCGCGCGGCTCCTCGTGCTCGACAAGCTGGGCGCGCGCGTCGGCGGCCGCCTGCGCTTCTTCATCTCCGGCGGCGGGGCCCTTTCCCGCGAGGTCGCGGAGTTCTTCCACTCGATCAACCTGCCGATCCTCGAGGGCTACGGCCTCACCGAGACCTCCCCCGTGCTCACGCTGAACCGCTGGGGGAACACGCGCCTCGGCACCGTGGGCACGCCGCTGCCGGGCGTCGAGATCCGCCTCGCGGAGGACGGCGAGATCCTCGCCCGGGGCCCCAACATCATGAAGGGCTACCACAAGCGCCCGGAGGAGACCGCCTCGATGTTCCGCGACGGCTGGCTGGCCACCGGGGACATCGGCGCGTTCGACGAGGCCGGCTTCCTCCGCATCACCGACCGCAAGAAGGACCTCTTCAAGACGTCGGGCGGGAAATACATCGCCCCCCAGCCGATCGAGAACCGGCTGAAGCTGGACCCGCGGATCCTCAACGCCGTCGTCGTGGGCGAGCACCGCAAGTTCCCGTCCGCCCTGCTCGTGCCCGCGCCGGGCGCCACCCGGGAGGCGCTGCAGGACGCCGTCGACGCCGTCAACCGCAGCCTGGCTTCCTACGAGCAGATCAAGCGCTTCGCCGTGCTGGAGGCGGATTTCACGCTCGAGGGCGGCGAGCTGACGCCCACGCTGAAAGTGCGGCGCCGCGAGGTCGAGCGGCGCCACGCCGCGCTCATCGACGGCCTTTACGCGGAGTAGGGGTTCGACGGGCTCACCCCTGGATTCCCGCTTCCCCCGGCCGCGATGAGGTACTATTCTGGAGTCCGACCGGGTGACTCTCATGCGCTCGCTGGCCGCGATCCTGAAGGCGTTGTCGAATCCCAACCGGCTCCGCGTCTACCTGGTCGTCTGCCGGAAGGGCGCGTCGGACGGCATCACCATCGACAAGCTCTGTCTCGCGGCGAAGATGAAGCAGCCCGCCGTGAGCCATCACGTCGCCAAGCTGGCCGCCGCGGGGCTCGTGGACCGGCGCAAGTCGCGCTGGTGGGTCCATTGCACGCCCAACCCCGCCGCCCGCGAGCTGCTCAAGCGCTTCGCGAGCGACCCCGCCGGCTTCACGGACGGACCGTGAACCCCTTCAGGTCGTCCGCCGCCGCCTGCCACGAGGCTTCGACGCCGGACACGCGGGCCGAGACCGGTCCGCGCGCGACGAGCGTCAGCATCCGCTCCACGATTTCCTTCGGGCCTTGAAAGACGGCCTCCACCCGGCCGTCGTCGAGATTTCGGACCCAGCCCGCCAGGCGAAGCTTGGAGGCCTCCCAGTCCGTCCACGCCCGGAACCCCACGCCCTGGACGAGGCCCGTCACGATGACATGCACGCGCTGCGCTTCCACCCCCCCATCATACCGAGGCTTGCGCCCCCGGATCGCCCGCCGCTATGATCCGGACCCATGAAAAAGCGCCCGCCGCTCCTGGAGCTCGACGGCGTCGTGATGCTCCGCGGCGGGCGCCGCGTGCTCGACCGCCTCTCGTTCCGCATCGAGCAGGGCGAGAACGTCGCGATCCTCGGCCCCAACGGCTCGGGCAAGTCGTCGCTGCTGAAGCTGTTCACCCGCGAGCTCTATCCCGTGACGCGCGACACGGCCTTCCGCATGCGCATCCTCGGCCGGGACTCCTGGCCGCTCTTCGAGCTTCGGAAACACCTCGGCATCGTGTCGATGGACCTCCAGCACGAGTTCGCGCGCGAATGCTCGGGCTGGGAGGCCGTCGTCAGCGGCTTCTTCAGCTCGGTCGGCCTCTGGGACCGGCACACGGTCACGAAGCCCATGGAGCGCAAGGCCTGGCGCGTGCTCGAGTCCCTCGGCGTGGAGCACCTCGCGGGGCGGCTCATGACGGAGATGTCGTCCGGCGAGGCGCGGCGCATGCTGCTGGGGCGGGCGCTCATCCACGACCCGCAGGCGCTGGTGCTCGACGAACCCACCACCAGCCTCGATCTGCGGGCCCAGCGGGAGTTCCGGGAGCTGCTCCGCCGGCTCGCCCAGCGGGGGACGAACCTGATCCTCGTCACCCACACGCTCGAGGAGCTGATCCCCGAAATCTCGCGCGTGATCCTGCTGCGCCAGGGCGCCCTCTTCCGCGACGGCTCCGTGAAGGAGGTCCTGACGTCCCGGAATCTGTCCGAGCTCTACGGCGTGAAGGTCCGCCTGGAGCGCGGCGCCGGCACCTGGCACGCGCGTTGAATCACCCCGGACAGCGGAAGACCTTGCGGACGCATTCGCGGCCGTCCCAGTCCCCGTAATAGAACTCCTCCCCCGCCTGGAGCTCCACCATCTGCATCTGGTGCGTGCGGCAGTTGATGAAGTTGATGAGGCACTTCTTCACCTCGCCCTTGCGGCCCACGACCACCTCGGCCCCTTCCGCCTGGGCCGCGTTGATCGCCGCCTTCAGATCCGGCTTCTTCTTCGCCATGTCCGTTCCCTCCGCCTCCCATCATCCCTCCCCCCCGAGGGGTTCGTCAACGTTCCGCGTCCGGAGGCGTAGCGTATCCATGAAGAAACTCCCCCTGCTGCTCCTGCTCCTCCTGGGCTGCCAGGCCCTGCCGCCGGCGGATCCCGCCGCGGCCGGCTTCGACCCCGTCCGCCTCGGCGCGCTCCGCCCGAAGTTCGAGGACTTCGTCGCTCAAAAGCAGCTCGCGGGCGCCGTCACGCTCGTCGCTCGCAAGGGCAAGATCGCCTCGCTTGAGACCTTCGGCCACCGCGACCTGGAGGCGAAGGACCCCATGCGGACGGACACGCTGTTCCAGATCGCGTCCATGACGAAGCCCGTGACCGCGATCGCCGTCGTGATGCTCGAGGAGGACGGCAAACTCTCGATCGAGGACCCCGTCGAGAAACACCTGCCCGAGTTCCGCGGCCAGGCCCTGATCACGAAGAAGGAAGGAGCGACGATCACGCTGGGGAAGCCCGCGCGGCCGATCACGCTGCGCGACCTCCTCACCCACACGTCCGGCCTGCCCGGCGGCCTGCCGCCGGGTTTCGCCGACCTCTACTCCAAGCGGAACCGGACGCTCGCCGAGGCGGCGATCGCGATGTCCCAGCGCCCGCTGGAATTCGAGCCCGGCAGCAAATGGGCCTACTGCAACGCGGGCATCGACGTGCTCGGCCGCATCGTCGAGGTCTGCTCCGGCCTGACGTTCGAGCGCTTCCTGCAGGAGCGCCTCTTCGGCCCGCTGGGGATGCGGAACACGCTCTTCTATCCCACGCCCGACGACCGGGATCGCATCGCGCGTCTTTACAAAAAGTCCAAGGACGGCATCGCAATCTCCGACAACTTCCTCGGCAGCGCCGAGGGCGGCCGCTTCCCGCTGCCCGCGGGCGGGCTCTACTCCACCGCGCCCGATCTCTTCCGCCTCTACCAGATGATGCTGCAGGGCGGCGAGTTCGAGGGGCGGCGCTATCTCTCGAAGGACTCCGTCGCGAAGATGACCCGCAACCACACGGGC
Organism: uncultured Planctomycetales bacterium; assembly: GCA_964619955.1. GTDB lineage: Bacteria > Planctomycetota > MHYJ01 > MHYJ01 > JACPRB01 > JACQFK01. The sequence continues at coordinate 4,975 of CAZUJF010000037.1, read as the reverse complement.
GAACTGCGGGCGGGTTTCACGGACGGCATCGGCATGGGGCTCGGCTGGCAGGTCGTGACGACGCCCGTCGGGGTGACGGCGCCGCTCTCGGCGGGGACCTACGGCCACGGCGGCGCCTTCGGCACCCAGGGCTGGATCGACCCGAAACAGGAGCTGGTCTTCATCCTCATGGTCCAGCGCAGCGGCTTCCCCAACGGGGACGCGTCGGACCTGCGCCGCGAGCTCCAGTCGATCGCGGTCGCCGCGCTACGGCCCTGAGGCGGGACGCGGGATCCGGCGTCCGTTGAGGGCCTCGCCGATCCAGGTGTGGCGGACGAGGAGGCGGTAGCTGCCGAGGCAGACCCCCAGCGTCAGCGCCATCACGAGCAGGTACTTGAGCGCGCCCGGCCAGGGCTTGTCCGCGATCCACACGTGCAGCGCCACCGTGACGGGCAGGTGCAGCAGGTAGCTCCAGTAGGACGCGTCGGAGATCCATGCGATCCAGGGCCGCTCCTTCGCGCCGTAGCGGACGAAGAGCCCGACGAACAGCACGACCAGGCAGCCGGTGAAGAGCCCGCTCAGGGCGAGCGCCTCCGTGCGTGAAGCCAGCACGCCTTCCCGGGCAAGCCGCTCCACGGCGCCGCCCAGCAGCGGCAGCACGCCGAGCGCGGCGAGCCCCGGGATCCAGAGCCGGCGCCCCAGCGCCTCGACCAGGTCCGGCTGCCGGTGCAGCCACCATCCCAGCGTCACGAAAACGCCGTAGTACAGCAGGATGCGGGGCTGGGGCTCGAAGTCGACGGGCGTTTCCACCTCGAGCCCTTTCATCAGCGAGAGGGTTCCCGCGACGGGCACGGCGATCAACAAGGGCAGCAGGTGTCCGCGGATCGCGACGCGCAGCAGCGCATCCAGGCCGCGCTTGAAGCGGTCCAGCGGCAGCCGCTTCGACACGACCACGCAAGCCGTCAGCCCGCTCAACAGCAGCATCAGATAGTAGAGGAACCAGAGGTGGCAGGGCGAGGCTTTCAGATGCCTCAGATCCAGGTCCGCCACCGGCATGCCCAGCGGGTGCGAGACGGGGTCGGGCTGCTTCATCCGGCCCCAGCTCCAGAGCAGCCAGGTCAGCGGCATGATCGGAATGAGCGCCGCGACCATGGGGAGCAGCAGCCGCCGCGCCCGGTGTTTCAGGAACCCCGCCGGGCCGAGCTTCTCGTAGAGCAGCCGCGCGAAAAACCCGGCGAGCAGGAAGAAGACGGGCATGCGGAACGAGTGGCTGATCCAGATGAACGCGTCGGCGACCTGCGAGCGGGCGTCGTCCTGCACCGCCCAGCCGATCGGGATCGTCATGAACGAGACGGCGCCGTGGAAGAAAAGCCCCCAGAGCATGGCGGCGGCGCGGCAGGCGTCGAGCGAATGGAAGCGTTGCATCAGAAAACGACGATCGCCCGTCCCACGATGTCGCCCCGGCCCATCGCCGCATAGGCCTCGTTGATCTCCTCGAGGCGGTAGCGGCGCGTCACGGAGCCCTTCAGGTCCGGCGCGCCCGCGGCGGCGAGGCGCACGACCTCCGGCATGTCCGTGCGCACCCGGCAGCCGAAGCTGCCCGTGATCGAGATGCCGCGCCGCACGAGCCGCACGATCTCGATCGGGGCCGCGATGCCCGGAGACGCCACGCCGACGACGACCACGCGGCCGCCGTCGCGCACCATGCGGAAGGCCTGTTCCACGGTCTCGGGGCGGCCGATCGCCTCGAAGGCGACGTCGACGCCGCCGAGCTTCGCGACCTGCGCGACGGGGTCTCCGGCGCTCGCATCGACCGCGGCGGTCGCGCCCCTCCGGAGGGCCGCCTCGAGTTTCTCGGGACGCACGTCCACGGCGATGACGGGGTCGGCCCCCAGGTGGCGGGCCAGCTGGATCAGGGTGGAGCCGACGCCGCCGGTGCCGACGACCGCGACGCCTTCCCCCGCTTTCAGGCGGGCGGCGTTCTTGAGGGCGCCGTAGGCGGTCATGATCGCGCAGCCGAGGATGCAGGCCTCCTCGAGCGGCAGGGAGTCCGGCAGCGGAAAGACGTCCGTCTGCGGAACGATCGCGAACTCCGCGAGCCCGCCCATCATGTTCATGGCGACGGAGCTGCCGTCCTGCCGGAAGAGGCGGGAGCGGCCGTCGTAGAGGACGCCCTTCCCGCGGTTCATGGCGAAGTAGGTTTCGCAGAGGTCGTCGCGGCCGCGCTCGCACTGGGGGCAGCGGGCGCAGGGCATGATGAAACTCGCGACGACGCGTCCGCCGGGGGCGAAGCCCGTCACGCCGGGCCCGCAGGCGTCGACGATGCCGGAGATTTCATGTCCCAGGACCACGGGCAGGGGGAACTTGAGGCTGCCCTTGGCGATATGGAGGTCGGAGTGGCAGACGCCGCAGGCGGCGACGCGGATCCGGACCTCGCCCTCCTGGGGCACGGGCAGGCGCAGGTCCTCGATGGCCAGGGGCTGCCCCACGGCGGAAAGCACGGCGGCTCGCATGGCGGGCCATGCTACCACGCCCGTGCGCAATTCCAGACCGTCTGGAAGTGTGACAAGCCGGGGCGGCCCGGGTAGACTCACGGGACGTTTCGGAGGGATGATCATGCTTCGACGCTCGTGGATGCTTTCAATCGTCGCGCTTTCGCTCGGCTGCGCCGCCGCCGGCGCCCAGGACAAGCCCGCCAAGCTCTGGGTCTACGTGGGGACCTACTCCCCCGCCGACGCGGACGGCGTCCGCTGCTTCGAACTCGACATGGCCACGGGCGCCCTCACCCCCAAGCCCGGCGGCAAGGGCATCGGCAACCCCTCCTTCCTCGCGATCCATCCCAACGGCCGCACCCTGTATTGCGTCGGCGAAGGCGGGAAGACCGGGGCCGTCGGCGCGTTCTCCATCGACCCCGCCACGGGCGCGCTCACGCTGCTCAACAAGGAATCCGCGGGCGGCAGCGGCCCCTGCCACATCAGCGTCGACAAGGCCGGCAAGAACGTCGTCATCGCCAACTACGGCGGCGGCTCCGTCGCCTGCCTGCCCGTCGCCGCCGACGGGACGCTCAAGCCCGCGACGAGCTTCATCCAGCACACGGGCTCCAGCGTGAACCCCGGCCGCCAGAAGGAGCCGCACGCGCACTCCATCAACTTCGATCCCGCCAACCGCTACGCCTTCTGCGCGGATCTCGGCCTGGACAAGATCCTCGTCTACGCCTTCGACGGCGCCACCGGCAAACTCACGCCGCACACGACGCCCTTCGCCACGCTCGCCCCCGGATCGGGCCCCCGGCACTTCTCCTTCCATCCTTCGGGGAAATACGCCTACGTCATCAACGAGCTGCTCAGCACGATCACCGCGTTCTCCTACGACGCCGCCAAGGGCGAGCTCACGACGCTGCAGACGCTGTCCACCCTCCCCGCCGACTTCAAGGGCAACAACTCGACGGCCGAGGTCGTGGTCTCGCCCGACGGGCGCTTCGTCTACGGCTCCAACCGCGGCCACGACTCCATCGCCGTCTACGCGGTCGACGCCGCGAGCGGCAAGCTCACGCCCCAGGGCAACGTGTCCATCATCGGCAAGACGCCGCGCAACTTCGCGATCGACCCCACGGGCGCGTGGCTGCTCGCGGCCGGGCAGGGCTCGGATTCCATCCACGTCTTCAAGCTGGACCCCAAGACGGGGATGCCGCAGCCGACGGGCGTGAAGGTCGAGGCCCCCAAGCCCGTCTGCATCCGCTTCCTGGCTCCGGGACGCTGATGGTTCGATCACCATGATTCGACGGGTTGAAACGTCTGCCGACGCCCGGGGATGTTCCCCGCTGCGATTGCGGGAAACGACCTTGACTCACCACAAGCCGTGAAGGTCGGGATCGCCCAGCTGCCGGTCGTCATGGGCGACAAGAAGGCGAACGTCCGCACGATCCTCGAGTATCTCGGGGAGGCGGCGAAGGCGGACTGCGACGTCGCGGTCTTCCCCGAATGTTCGTTCGCGGGCTGGCTCTCGCCCGGCGCGCGGGCGGCGGCGGAGCCGATCCCGGGCCCCTTCACCCGGGAACTCGCGAAGCGCGCCCGGAAGCACAAGATGGCGGTCGCGATCGGGCTCGAGGAGCGGGACGGCGACCGCACGTACAACAGCGCGGTCTTCATCGACCGGGACGGCCGCCTGCTCGCGCGGCACCGCAAGATCGACGAGCTTGAGATCGGCCTGGAGGTCTACGCCCGCGGGGAATCGCTCGGCGTCTTCGACTACGACCGGCGCAAAGCGGCGCTCGACATCTGCGCCGACAGCTGGAACCCGCAGATCACCGACGCGCTGGTGCTCATGGGCGCGAGGCTCATCTTCTCGCCGAGCGCCTGGGCGGTCGACCCGGGCGGCGTGGCGACCAACATCGCGTGGATCCGCGAGACCTACCGCCAGCGCACGAAGGGCCGCGACCTGACGATCGTGTCCGCCAACGGGGTGGGCGAGGTCACGGAGGGCCCCTGGAAGGGCCGGATCCTCCAGGGCAACAGCCTGGTCACGGGTCCCGACGGCGCCCTGCGGCTCCAGGGCCCCGAGAACGAGGCGGGGCTGCTCACGCTGTCGCTGCCCTGAATCAGGCCCCCTCGATCCTGCCGGGAACCGCCGCCGGTCCGCGGACCCGGCGTCCGCGTTACGCAGCGTAACGTGGTGTTACGTGGCGTAACGTCACCGGGCAGACCTCTAGGCGCTTTCCCAGCAGGCGCCGCTGGCACGCCGCTTGCGTTGGGTCGTGCCATGGTCGCGGCGCGCTACGTCCGGCACGAGCCCGAGAAGACCCTGCTCTATCAGATCGTGCAGGAGAATCTCGAGACGTTCCTGCAGGCGACGGAGGAGCGCGGGGGCGGGCTGCCCCGTTATGTGCGCCAGACGTTCCGGCGCTTTTTGGGTTGCGGCATCCTGCAGAACGGCTTCGTCCGTGTCCGCTGCAGCGACTGCGGCTTCAATCGTCTCGTCCCCTTCTCCTGAAAGGAAC
>CAZUJF010000036.1:0-57178 GCA_964619955.1 uncultured Planctomycetales bacterium | reverse complement strand
GTCTGTTTTGTCGTGTCCCGGGACACGACAAAACAGACGGGCTGCTTTTTTCGGGTGTCGGATTGATCCCTTGCACTGGAGGTGGGGCGGGTGTATGAAGAGGGTGGAGGTGATGCCGTCGGCTTCCTCAACTGGTCCTTCCCCCTCTTCAAACTCTTCGGGATCACCGTGCGCCTGCACTGGCTCCTGGCGGTCCTGGTCGGCATCTACATCGTCCAGGCCGGCTCGGAGGGCGGCTGGTCCGGCGCGGGCATCATGTCCGTCACCATGGCCATCCTCCTCTTCAGCATCCTCTTCCATGAACTCTCCCATTGCTGGATGGCCCTCCGGCAGGACGGCGGCGCGGAGAGCATCCTCCTCTGGCCCCTCGGCGGCCTCGCCCACGTGCACTATCCCTCCACCCCCCGCCGCCAGATCCTCGTCGCGGGCGTCGGCCCGCTCTCCAGCTTCGTCCTCGCCGCCGCCTGCTTCGCCGTGCTCCCCCTCAGCGGCGCCGCCTGGGACTGGAGCCTGCTCTCCCCCTTCGAAAGCTGGCGCCCCCACGGGCTCGCCCTCTGGCAGATCTTCGTCCTCCACGCCGCCCGCCTCAACCTGCTCAACGGGCTCTTCAACCTCTGCGTCCCCGCCTATCCCCTCGACGGCGGCCAGGTCCTTTTCGCCTTCCTCAGCCTCCGCTGGGGACGCCCGAAGGCCGCCGACCTGACCGCGATCATCTCCATCCCCATCGGCCTCGCCCTGACCGTGTTCGGCTTCGCCCAGCATGAAACCCTCATGGTCTTTCTCGGGCTTTGGGTCCTCTACGAAGCCTGGCAGCTCCGGCAGCTCGTCCGGACGGACTCCCTCGACGGACATCCCGCCTTCGGCGCCCAGGACGCCGCCTACAACTACTTCCCGGAGCCCGAGCCCTACCGCCGCAAGGGATGGTTCGCCCGCTGGCGCGACCGCCGCGCCCAGGAACGGCACCGGCGCGAGGAGCGTCTCGAGGAGGACCTGCAGCGCCGCGTCGACGAGGTCCTCGAGAAAGTCAGCCGTCAGGGCATCGGCAGCCTGACGCCCCCGGAACGCCGCGTCCTCGAGGAGGCCTCGAAGCGCGCCCGCGACCGCGTCTGACCCCTACTTGTCCGCCTCCGCCTGCTTGCGGATCTCCTCCGCCCGCTTCAGCAAGGCCTCCACCCGCGCCGCCCGTTCCGGCCGCACGGTCAGCCCCCCGCCTTCCTCCCGCAGATAGGTCTTCGCGAAAAGATCCAGCCCGCCCCGGCGGATGCCCTCGAGGAGCCCCTCGACGTCCCGGTCGCGCTGCTCGATCAGCAGGTACGTGGCCGCCTTGTTTTCGAAGAGCGCCGCCAGCTCCGGCTCCAGACAGCGCTCCGCCACCCGGTCGAAGTCCTGCCGCAGCGCCCCCTCGAACTCCTCGATGACCGCCTGGTGCTCGGTGTCAAACGCCTCAACGGAGTCCTTTCCCTCGCCGTCCACGAAGCGCCCCGGCTTCATCCGCAGCGCCGCCCCCTCCTCCACGAAACAATCGCTCAGCACCGCGTCGAAAATCTCCGCCGCCTGGCGCCGCTGCCGGTCCTGCTCCGCGTGGATCCCCTCGGCGAGCAGCAGCCGGATGCCGGCGTTGCCCAACTCCTCCCGGCCGGCGGCGTGCTCCCGGATCCAGGCCGCAAGCTTCAGACCCGCCTCCACGTCCGGCAGCAGCTCCACGAGGTCGAGGTTGAAGGACAGGGACGGCGCCCGGCCGCCGTCCGGATCCCCCTCGCGGATGCCCCCGATCTGGATCGGCGAGCCCTCCTCCTGCTGGCGCAGCATGCGGCCCACCAGGAACAGGATCGCCTCGTCCCGGCTGAGCGCGGCGCGCGCGCCCGCCTCGGCCACCTTGCTCGCCTCCTGGAGGTAGGCTTTCTCGTAGCCCTTCGCCGCCTCTAGCCGCGCGGCGAGGGACGGCATCCGGTCCCGCAGCTGCGCCTCGAGCAGCTCCTCCGCCGAATGCTCCCGCAGCTCCGCGGGGTGCCGGTGGAAGAACGCCACCCGGTAGTCGGGCCGCGACCACCAGTCCCGCGCCCGGGCCGCGAGGCCCTCCGTCCCGAGCCGCGCGGTCATCCCGTCGCAGCGCGCGAAGAAGCCCGCCATGCCCGCGGCGGCCCGGCCGGCGCGCGCCTGCAATTTCGCCAGCGCCGCCTTCTTTTCGGGGATGAGGACGAAATCCCCCGCGGGCGTGCGCGAGAAATGCGCCTCCAGCCAGCGGCCCATCGGATCGCGTTCCAGCGGCGCGGTCTCGCCGGCGAGCAGGAAATCGATCTTCTCCTCGATCGCCTGCACGCCCCAGTCCGCGGCCGCCGCCTCCGCGAGCTTTCCGGAGAGGCCCTCCTTGGAGAGCCGGCCGGCGAGGTCCCGGATCGCGGCGGGACGGTCGTCCTGGACGGGGACGAGGCAGGCCAGGAGCGCGAGGGCGGTCGTCATCATGCGGATCTGTAGCCTCCGGGGCGGCCGTGTTACGGCGCGGGCTGATGGAAGATCACCCGCGCCGCGCGTTCGATCTTCACCGGATGCACGTTGAGACGCAGCGTTTCCGGGTCCGGGACCACGCCCAGCCCCGGCCCCGCGGGAACGTGCAGCCGCCCCTGCGCGTCGGGAACGGGACGCGGCGCGGCCAGGCTTTGCGAGAGCGGGTTGGCCGCCGAGGCGTCCTCCAGCGTGCCGAAGTCCGCCTCGGACGCGAGCAGATGCAGCGCCGCCGCCAGGCCGAGGCCGGATCCCGAGGCGCGGACGAAGAACGGCGCCCCCCCGCTGCGGGCGAGCCCGCGCAGGCGGTGCAGCGGCGTCAACCCGCCCTCCGAGGCGATGTCCAGGGCCGAGGGTCCCGGCGGCGCCGCGGCGCGCGGGTGCGCCACGGCCTGCGCTCCGTCGAGCAGCCGGTAGACGGGCTGCTCCAGCAGGCGTCCCAGGAGGTCCCAGAGGGCGATGTCGACCGCGCCGAGGGCGGCGGGGAGGCCGGGGCCCAGCCGGGTCAGCTTCTCGTGGAGGCGGCGGATGTCGTCGGGGTTCTCCAGCGGCTCCCCCGTGAGCAGCCCGCGCAGGCCCGCCTCCGGATCGCAGACCGCGGCGAGGCAGAGCAGGGGGGCGGCCGTGCTTTCGCCCCAGCCGGCGGCGCCGCTGTCGGAGCGGACCCGCACCGCGAAGAGGTCCGAGGCCCTTCCCGGCGCGCCGGGCAGACGGAGGCAGAAGGGGTCCACGGCGGCGATCTTCATGGTCGTGAGGCGGCCATTGTAGGGCACGCGGATTACCTTGGCCAGCAACCGAAAGATCGCCCCGGACGTAGGTTATACCGGTACGGGGGTTTGGAGCCCCGAGGAGGATTCCATGGCGCGATTCGGGAGCGGGATGGCGGCGCTGGTTCTGGCCGCCGGGTCGGCCTGGGGGCAGGCGGCCAAGACGGACCAGGAAATCAAACACCCCTGGCACGGCGAGTTCAAGGACGACTACAAGGACCCCAAGACGAAGGCGCTCATCATGCACTACCGCATGTGGGTGCCCGAGAAGCTGCCGGAGAAGAAAACCCTCGGCCTCATCGTCGCGTTCCACGGCATGAACGGGAACGAGGACCACATGACCGGCCACTCCATCGCGGCGGCGAAGCGGGTCAAGATCGGCGACGACTACGTCATCATGGGCGGCAAATCCAAGGGCGCCGGCTGGGCGAGCAGCGACGACAAGGACCTGCTCGCGTGGATCGCCTGGGCCAAGGAGACGTACCCCATCGACCCGCGCCGCGTCCACATCATCGGCATGTCCAACGGCGGCTGGATGGTGAAGCGTTTCGGCTGGGAGCACCAGGATCTCTTCGCGTCCATCTCGCCCTACTGCGGCGGCGGCGTGGATTTCTCGAACGTCCCCGCCAACCTGAAGCTCGGCAAACCCGGCACCCCGCTGTCGCCCTCCGAGACGAAGACGGAGTGGTATTACATCCACGGCGACGCGGACAAGGAGGTCGGCGTCGACTCCTCGCGCCGCGCCGTCGAGCAGCTCAAGGAGAAGGGCTACCGCTACGTCTACCGGGAGATCGACGGGGCCGACCACGGCGGCATCCTGAAGTTCCCCGAGGTCGCCGACGACAACTTCCGCTTCATCCACGCGCTGCGCCACAAGGAGATCGCGCTCACCAAGGACGAGCGCGCCGAGCTGACCTCCTTCGCGAACAAGGTGAAGAATGAAAAGCCCGGGGGCGCCGGGGCCCTCATCGCGGAGGGGCAGCGCCTGGGCGGGGCCCCCGGGGCGCGCATCATCGCCAACGCCTTCGACAACTCCGAGGCGGAGGTGAAGAAGGCCGCCGCGGCGACCGCGGAGACCACGTTCTACGGCCGCGAGATCGTGATGGAGCTCGTGAAGCTGACGAAGGACAAGTCCGACGAGGTGAAGGCCCAGGCCTGGAAGGGGCTCGCCACGGCCGCGAACTGGCGCTCGATGGAGGCCCAGGAATTCCTCGCCCAGACGGCGCGCAGGAAGTCCGCGCCCGCCGCCGACCGCGCCGCCGCGATCGAGGGGCTCGGCAAGACCGTGAAGCTCATGCTGCTCGGCTGGTACGAGGACAAGGGGCCGCTCTGGACGCTGGTCCTGCTCCTCGACGACGAGGACGCGGCGGTCCGCGAGGCCGCGTTCGCGCAGCTGGAGAAGGGCGTGAAGGACACGTTCGGCTACAAGCCCGACCTCGCCGGGACGGAGCGCAAGGCCTCGATGGCCAAGTGGAAGTCCTGGTGCGAGCAGCAGGCCGGGCCGCTCAACGCCCCGGGCGCGGCGCGGCCGTAGTCCTCCGGCGCCGCTTGGGGTAGACTGCTCCTGCGATGGTCAAGGAGACGGTTCGATCCTGGACGGTCCGTTTCGTCCGCCGCTGGCGCCTGAGGGCCTTGCTGCTCCTGGGCGCGGTCCTGCTTCTGGTTCCGCTTTCCTCGTGGCTTGCGCGTCCCGCCCCGGCGCCCCCGCCCGCCGCGCCGCCGCCCCCCGGGCCTGCGCCGCGCATCGAGATCCTGCCGGAAAAGCGCCGCCTGCTGGCGGAGTGTCTGCGCCGCCGGGAGCTGAAGGCGCCGCCCGCGGAGCTGGAGGAGATCGACCGCAGACTGGAGCTTCACCTGGGGACGCTGCCGCCCGCGGAGGTCCTCGCCCTGGTGGGGGAGGGTCTGCCCGGGGTGCTGCTGTCCCTGGTGCTGCGGGCCGTGGACAACGGCCTGGCCGCCGACCGCCCGCTCTGGGAGCGCGCCTTCGCCGGCTGTCTCGGATCGGCGGGCAACGTGCCGGGCCGGCTGGAGGGCATGGCGGGGCTGTTTTTCGGGCGGGTGCGGGACCCGGACCTGAGGGCCTCGACGGCGCTGCTGCTGGCCACGGCGCCCGAGAGCGGCGGCGGCCTGGGGCTGGCGGCCCGGGAGGCGCCGCCGGGAGCGCGGCCGCGGATCCGTCAGGTGCTCTGGGCCCGGGCGGCGGATGCCGGGGCGGTGGAGGCCCTGGGGGAGATCGTGGAGGCCGCGGAGGCGGACCGGCTGGCCTCGCTGGGCCCGCGCCCCGAGGTGCGGCGCGCGCTCCAGGCGGCGTTCGAGCGGACCGGGGCGCCGGAATTCCGCGAGGCGCTCGAGCGGCTCCGGTAGTTCAGCGGACCCAGGCCCGCGCGGCCCAGGCCCTGCAGACGGCCCCCTTTTCGAGCACGTCGGCGGGCACCTCGTAATAGCTCTTGAGGGTCTGCGCGGCGCTGGGCTTGAACGGCTTCATCCCCAGCTTCTCGAATTTCGACCGCGTGCGCGGCGTGGTGCGGAGGTAGAAGCGCCCCTTGAAGAGGATGCCGAAGAAGTCCCCGTCCTTGTAGAGGCCGTAGCCTCCGAACATGGCCCGGCAGTCGACGCCGGCGCCGAGCTGCTCCAGCACGTAGTCCCGGAACGAATCCCGTTTTCTTTTCATGCGTGTCCGTGGTGAACGAGCAGGACGAGCCCGCCCAGAAGGCAGAGCAGCGACCCGACGATCAGTTTCTCATATTTGTCGAACGCCGCGAACTGAAGTTTTTCGATGCCCAGGGTGGTCAGGCCGACCAGGAGCAGCATGACGCCCACGGTGGTGACGAGGAGGACCCCGGCGATGAGCGCGAGGGCGGCCCAGCCGGCGTCCCAGGTGGAGACGATGAGGAGGGGGATCGAGGCCGAGCAGGGCGAGAACACGAGGGAGAAGAGCAGGGCGAGGAAGGCGGCCTTTTCGGGGACGGCCTTGTCCTGCTCGTGATGGTGGCCGGCGTGCAGCAGGTGCGACACGAGGTAGAGCGCGCCCAGGCCGATGAGGATGAACGCGCTGGCCTTCTCGAGGAGGTGGTCGTCCTTGTCGAAGATCGCGCGTCCGAAGACCGCGAGGGCGACGCCGAGGGCCATGGTGGAGGCGACGTGGAGCAGCCCGGCGGCCGCGGCGACCGCGAGGGTCTTCCGGGGCCTCCATCCCTGGGCCCGGCCGACGACGACGAAGCAGAGCCAGTGGCTCGGGATCATCGTGTGCAGGAGGGCCACGGTGAAAGTGGAGACCAGGGCGACCGACAGCTTGTCCATGAAGGGTAGGGGATTCTATCCGCAGGGGCCCGCGGGGGGTATGAAAAAGGCGCCCCGCCAGGGCCGGCGGGGCGCCCTTCCGGATTCGCGGAACTCACTTGTTGGAGATGTGGGGCGCCTTGCCCGACTTGGCGCAGACCTTGCGGCAGCCTCCGCCGAACTTGGGTTTGCAGTCGTCCTTGTGCTTGATGTCCTTCTCGTACTCCGCCTTCGCGCCGCAGGTGTCGCACTCGTAGCTGATGCGGGCGAGGTCGTCGGTGAACGTCGGGGGCAGCTTCTTGTTGATCTCCTGGGGGGTCTGCGCCTTGTACGTGCGCTTGAGGCAGTACTCCAGCTGCATGGGCTTGGTCTCGCACTTCTTGCAGGCGGCGTTGCGGACGTCGTCCTCCTTGAGCTCGCGCTTGCACTCGTTGCAATACCAGCCCTTGACGATCTGTTTGCATTCGCAGGGGCCGCCGGTCTGGGGCTTGGCGTCGGGCTTCTTCGTCGCCTTGAGTTCGGGGATGCGCGCGGCAAAACCCTCCGGGTCGCCGTCGAAGGTCTTCTTGCAGTTCCCTCAGCAGAACCCGATGACCGAGCCCTTGTAGGCGGAGGTGATGCCCGGCTTGGGCGCCTGGTCGGATTTGACGGGGCACTTGGCGTTGACGACCTTGCCCGCCTGGGCCGCGGCGCCCAGCGCCACGGCGAGAAACAGGAATGCGCCCAGAGTCTGAATCTTCACGATACCCGCTCCCACAAGTACAGCTAAGGTACGCCGGGATTCGGGGGAGGGTTTCGGACTTTCGGGCTATTTCTCCTTGGGCGCGTGGGCTCCCTGCCCGGACTTCTGGCAGACCTTCGTGGTGGCGAGGCGGTTCTTGCATTCCGCCTTGTGCTTGATTTCGCTCTGCGTCTCGCCCCATTCGTCGCAGGCTTCGCAGAGATGGACGATGCGGGCCTTGTCCTCGTGGGGGAAGTCGTAGACCTTGCCGTCGCAGAGGACGGGTTTGTCGCTGATCTTCTCGGGGTGGCACTCCGCCTGGAAGTAGCGCTTCACGCAGAGGTCGATCTTCTTGGGCTTCTCCTCGCACTTCTTGCAGAGGCCCTTGCGGAGGTCGTCCTCCATGAGCGTGCGCTCGCATTTCACGCAGTAGGTGCCCTTGAGGACCTTCTTGCAGTCGCAGAGCACGTCGGGCTTCTTGTAGCGCACGGTGGACCCTTCGGCGGGTTTGGCGTCCTCCTTGGGTTCGGGCTTCGGCTCGGGCGGCTTCGGCGCCGCCGGCTTGGGTTCGGGCGGCTTGGGCGCCGGCACGGCGGGCTTCGGGGCGGGCGGGGCCGGCATCGCGGGCTTCGGCGGCTCCTTGGGCATCGCGGGTTTCGGGGCTTCGACGACGGGCTTGGGGGGCTCGGGGGCGGGCGCCGGGGCCTTGGCGATCGCGGTTTCCTTGGGGGGCGCCGCGGCGCGCTGGGCCTTGGCCGTCTCGGCGGCGATCTCGGTCTTGGCGAGTTCGTCGAGCATCTCGGGCTTGTTGCTCAGGTATTTGAAATGCTCGGTGGCGCGGAAGCTCTTGGCCTGGGTGCGGTAGTGCTCGGCCGCCGCGCTGTATTGCTTCTCGGCGGCCAGCTTCTTGCCTTGCTCGTCGACGATCTTGAATTCCTTCCCGATCTCCTCGGTGGCCTTGTCCGCCAGGATCGCGGCCTGGGCGGCGTCGGGCGTCCCCTTGAGGGCCTTGAGCGCGTCCAAGGCGTCGCCGAAGCGGCGCTCCTTGAGGGCGGCCTGCACCAGGCCCTCGACCTGGGAGAAGGCCATCTTGCCGATCTGCTCCGCGCGGCGCTGCTTGAGCTGGGTGACGAGCACGTCGAAGTCGGGCTTCACGTGCCCGAATTTCTCGGCGAGGGTCGAGGCTTCCGCGATCAGCGCGTCGGAGGCGGTCTCCGACTCGGCCCGGGGCCGGAACGAGGCGTAGGTGGTCTCGGCCTCCCGGGCCAGGCTGTCGCCCTTCTTCTCGGCCGTGCCGGCGGCGGGCCGGACGGAGATGTTGCCCGCCTTCTCGTAGAGGACCCAGGCGACCGCGCCGATCACGAGGGCCGCGGCGGCGAAGGCGACCATCGAGCCGGAGGAGGACTTGCGGGCGTAGTGGCCGCGGCGGGTGTGTTTCTTGAGCGCGTCGCCCAGGGATTCGGCGGGTTTGGCGTCCGCGGCGGCCGCGGCGGGGGCCGCGGAGGCGGGGGCGTGGCGGATGAGGGACGGGGCGTCCAGGGCGATGACGGTGACGGTCGAGAGTCCGATCTGGACCTCGTCGCCCAGGCCGAGGACGTGCATGTTCACGTCCTTGCCGTTGACCTTCGTGCCGTTGCCGGAGCCGAGGTCGACGAGCCGGTAGGTGTCGCCGTCCTTCTCGATCTTGGCGTGTTTTCGGGACGCCTTCTTGTCGTTGAGGGCGATGGTGTTTTCGGCGGAGCGGCCCATGGAGATCTCCGTCTGGGAGAGCTCCATTTCGCGCGTTTCGCCTTCGTGCTTCAGCAGCAGCTTGATCATTCCCGCCTCCAGGCCGCCCCCCGGCTCATTCCGGGGGGTGACACATAATCTATAAGTGATACGCTCCGCAGGGGTCCAGGGTTGCCCCGGCACAACTCTTACCCTTGGACGCCGTCGGGGTCCCCGATTATGCCGAAAAACGACAAAGCAGACGGTCTACTTTGTTGCCCCGAGGAGGCAACAAAGTAGACCGTCTGCTTTGTTGGGTGCTATTCTCCCGGGATGGATTTCTTCGCCGTCATCATGGCCGGCGGGAGCGGCACCCGCTTCTGGCCCCTCTCCCGCCGCGAGCGCCCCAAGCAGGTCCTGCCCATCCTGGGGCCGCCCACCATGATCCGCCGGACCGCGGACCGCCTCGCCCCGAAGTTCGACCCCGCCCGCATCCTCGTCGTGACCGCCCGCGAACAGGCGGCGCTGCTCCGGGCGGAACTGCCGATGCTGCCCGCCGGGAACATCCTCGAGGAGCCCTCGGGACGCGACACCGCCGCCGCCATCGGATTCGCCGCCGAAGTGATCGAACGGCGCTCGCCCGGCGCCTCGTTCTGCATCCTGCCCTCCGACCATTACATCGACGACCCCCTGAAGTTCCAGGCCGCCCTCGAGGCCGGACGCCGGGCGGCGCAGGGCGGAACTCTCGTCACGTTCGGCATCCCGCCCCGCCAGCCCGCCACCTGCTACGGCTACCTCCAGCGCGGCGAGCCCCTGGGGCCCGGACTCTTCAAGGTCCGCCGCTTCTGCGAGAAACCCCCGCTCGAAACCGCCCGGGAGTTCCTCAAGAGCGGCGAGCACTACTGGAACGGCGGCATCTTCGTCTGGGAGGCCCGCAGCATCCTCGCCGCGATCGGGCGCTTCCTGCCCGATCTGGCTGCGGGACTGAAAACGATCGGCGACGCCTGGGGGACGCCCCGGGCGGGCGAAACCCTCGAGCGCGAGTACGCGAAGCTCAAGCGCATCTCCATCGACTACGGCGTCATGGAGAAGGCGGAGCGCGTCGTCATGCTGGAGGCGCCGTTCGAGTGGGACGACGTCGGCTCCTGGTCCGCGGCCGCCGACCGCCGCCCCCGGGACGCGGCGGGCAATTCCCTCGAGGGCGACATCGTCGCCGTCGACACGAAGCGCTCCCTCGTGATCTCCTCGCAGCCCGGCCACGTGGTGGGCGTGCTGGGGCTGGAGGGGCTCGTGGTCGTGCACACGCCGGACGCGACGCTCGTCTGCACGCGCGAACGCGCGGAGGACCTCAAGGCGCTCGTCGAGGCGCTGAAGGCGAGGGGGCACGAGGCGAAGTTGTGAGGGTGCTCGCCGTCGATCTCGGGACGAAACGGACGGGCTTCGCGATCAGCGACCCGGCCGGCACGATGGCGATGGCGCTGCCGACGCTCGAGGGCGCCGACGCGGCGGACGTGGCCCGCATCGCCGCGGAGCAGCAGGCGGAGAAGGTCGTGGTGGGGCTGCCCCTCAACATGGACGACACGGAAGGCCCGGCGGCGCGGCGCTCCCGCGAGTTCATCGCCGAGCTGGAGCTGCACACGGATCTGCCGGTGGAAGCCTGGGACGAGCGCCTCTCCACGGCGGAGGGCGAGGCGCGCCTGCGGGGGGCGGGGCTGGACCGCAAGGCCCGCGCGCAGCGCAAGGACCTCGCCGCCGCGATCGTGATCCTCGAAACCTACCTCCAGCGCCGCCCCGGCGGCGCCTGACCCTACGAAGGCGCCTGCTGCCGGAAGCGCTCCTCGTATTCGGCGACGTCCTCGGGGCTGCCGGTGACCAGCGCGACTTTTTCGTGAAGCGTCTTGGGCACGATCTCCAGGATGCGCTTCGTCCCCGTCGTCGCCCTGCCGCCCGCCGCCTCGGCGATCATCGCCATCGGGGCCGCCTCGTAGAGCAGGCGCAGCTTCGGCTTCGGCATCGCCGGGTACAGGAAGATGCCGCCGCGCAGGAGCGTCCGGTGGAAGTCCGCCACCAGCGTGCCGACGTAACGCTGCGAATAGGGCCGCCCCGAGGCCGCGTCCTTCTCCTTGAGGTGCGCGATGTACGCGGCCGTTCCCGCGTCCCAGGAGGCCGTCGAGCCCTCGTTGATCGAGTACGAGGTGCCGCGCTTGGGGATCTTGATGTCGGGATGCGAGAGCAGGAACTCGCCGACGGTGGGGTCGAGCGTGAAGCCGTGCACGCTCTTGCCGGTCGTGTAGACGAAGAGCGTGCTCGATCCGTAGAGCACGTATCCCGCGGCGAGCTGCCGGGTGCCCGCCTGGAGCGAATCCGCGAGCGTGCCGTCCTCGCCCGGCGAGACCTTCTTGTGGATGGACCAGATCGTCCCGATGGAGATGTTGACGTCGATGTTGGACGAGCCGTCGAGGGGGTCGAAGTGGACGATGTATTTGCCCTTCTTGTAGCCCTTGGGCACGGGCATGATCTCCTCGCGTTCCTCGCTGGCGAGGCTGCAGACCATGCCGGTGCGGTACATGGCGTGTTCGATGCGGTCCTGCGCGTACTCGTCGAGTTTCTGGACGCGCTCGCCGTGCACGTTCTCCGTGCCGGCGGCCCCGAGGATGTCGATGAGGCCCGCGCGGCGCACCTCGCGGGCGATCATCTTGACCGCGAGGGTGAACTCCCAGAGCATCGACGTGAACTGCCCCGACGCGGCGGGGTACGCCTTCTGCTGCTCCGCCATGTGGCGTTCGATCGTGACGATGGGCTTCTTCAGGTCGGGGAACATGGGGTCTCCTTTTGTGGGCTAATCCGGGTTAGTACTATGCGGGGCGGGCGCCTTCGGGGCAAGCGATTCCTACTTCAAGCGGGCCCGCACCGCCGCCACCTTGGGGGAGAGGCCCGCGGGCAGCTCGCCGGCGCCGCGCAGCACCTCGGCGACCCGCGCGTCCTTCGCCGTCTCCTCGATCGTGCGGCCCTCCAGGAAGAGTGCGTAGCAGCGGTAGATGCCCAGATAGAGCGCGAGGTCCTTCTGGTCCGGGATCGAGAGCTGCTCCCGTCGGCCCGTCGACCAGAGCCGCTCCAGGGCGTCCGCGAGACGGCGGATCTCGTCGATCCCCTCCGCCCCCTTCCGCGCCCGGTCCAGCGCCTCCTCGTCCACCGGCAGCCGCGCCTTCAGCTCCGCCAGCGATTTCGAGATCGCCGGCTGGGGCCGCGCCGCGAGCAGATCCTGCAGCGCGCGCTCGACGCCGCCCATCCGGTCCAGCAACGGCGCCCGCGCCTCGCGCCCCGCGCGCCGGATCTCCTCCACGAGCGCCCCCGCCTCCGACAGACGGTCCTTCTGCGCCTGCTCGCAAAGGACATGAAAATCCGTCTCGGCGAACTTCAGGGCCTCGATCGCCAGCTTCTCGAGCTCCGGCTTCGTGCGGGATTCGGCCCAGCGGTCCAGGCGCCGCGCCCAGCGCCACTCCTCGATCTCCCAGTCCGGCGGCACCCGGGCGGCCAGGCAGGGCTCCAGGTGCTCCTTCCGGAACTCCGCCGCCTCGAGCCGCGGCAGCACCGCCGCGAGCCGGGACGTCGCCTCCCGCTGGCGCCGCAGACAGGCCTGGCGCAGTTCCTCCGCGCGCTTCTCGAAATCGTCCGCGAGATCCGCACGCCGGACCCGCAACGCTTCGAGCGCCCCGATGAAGTCGCCTTTCGGCAGAAACGGCGACAGATCGAGCGCGGGTTTCTGCAGGGGCGGCGGACGGCGTTTCTCGGCGGCGGCGAGGGCGGCCTCGAGCAGCTTTCTGGACGACGGCGACTTCTTCAGGAAGGCCGCGGCCTTTCCGGGCTCGTCCGCCCCCATCGCGATCTCCCCGGCCAGGCGGTAGGGGAAACAGGCGTGCCGTTCCTTCACCTGCCCCTTGTCGATGCCGCGCGTGGCCCGCACCACGATCTGCGCCTCCAGGCACGAGGAGAAACGCGGCGCGACGTCGCGCTCCAGGTCCGCGATCAGGGCCTCGACGGCGACGAGCGCGGCCGCGGGTTTCTCCCGCCACGAGCGCTCCAGCGCCTCCAGGCTCCGTACGTGCGGCGCCAGATGGCGGTCGTAATCGACGTCGTCGATCCGGGCCTCCTCCTGGAGGAGTCCCGCGAACAGCAGCAGCGCGGTCTTCATCTCAATCGAACTGGTACGTGTACCCGATCCCCATCAGCAGTTCCGTCTCGCCGAAGAGCTCGACGGCCAGGTCCAGTCCGGCCAGGCGCACGACGCCCTGCGGATTCAGGCGCGTCCAGTAGAGCCCCAGCCCCAGCGTGAGGATGTTGATGCGGTCGCCCTTGGTGTCGATGCGGAGCTGGCTGAGGCCGACGGAAGGCAGTTCGCTCTCGGCGTTCCAGGGGGTGTCGTAGCTCTTCCAGCCGGCGCGCGTGAAGAGCCTGTATTTCTCGTACAGCGTGTGGCGGTATTCGAGCCCCGCCGAGAAATTGAGCGCGTCCTCGAAGCCCTCCTGGCCGAGGCCGGGGGATCCCACCGCCCGCTTCCAGCCGATCCACTGGGTGTCGAAGGTGAGCCGCAGCGGGTACCCCTCGAAGAGGTACAGCGCGAATCCCACGGAGCGGAGCTCGGGCCAGTCCCAGACCGGATAGATGTTCTTGTCCAGGTCGAAGTGGAAGTCGACCCCCGAGTTGTACGCGGCCCCGAGGTCCACGCGCAGCCCCGCCTCCTCATACGCGGTGAGCAGCAGTCCCGCGCCCCAGCCCGCCGAGGACTCGCTGTCCTCGTAGACCTGCGTGTCCCGGTCCGGGTCCGTGTTCTGGTCGACCTCCTTGTACTTGGTGTAGACGTAGTCGACGGCGATGCCGGCGGAGACCGACTTGAACCACGGCGACTGCTCCGAGAGCCGGATGTTCACGGCCCAGGCGGCGCGGATCCGCGAGAACTGCTGGTCCGTCTGCGTCAGCAGGTCGTCCTGCGCGGGATCGGGGTCGTCGTAGACGTAGACGTACTTGATCTGGAAGGGGCGGATGTACGCGAGCGACACGGCGGATTCCACGGCCTCGCCGCCGAGTTTCACCACGACCCCGGCGAAGGAGGGGGAGATCGGCGGATCCAGCAGGCCCTGCTCCGGATCGCCCTCCGCGGTCGAGGGGACGTCGTCGCCGAAATCGTCGAACTCGTACTGCGTGAAGCTCTGGTACGTGAGGGCGACCTGGGAGTCCAGCTGGGCGGTGCCCGCCGGGTTGGTCCAGATCGCGACCGGGTCGTCGCCGAAGGCCGTGTAGCTGCCGCCCATCGCCTTGGCGCGTACGCCGACCTGGAAGTCCTGCGCGTGCGCCGCGGCGGCGGCGAGCAGCAGGACGGCGAGCGGCAGCAGCTTCATGGACCTTCCTTCACCTGGATGGAGTCGGGCCGCTCCCAGGATCCCTCGATGCGGAGCAGCACTCCCGGGCGCAGCGGGGGGAGGCTCAGGCTCTTCTGCCGGCCGCTTTCGGGGTGGCTCAGCGCGAGCGGGCCGTCGACGATTTCGACGTCCCGGAGCGCCAGCGGCGAGCGGCGTTCTGCTGCCGGCAGGGCGGCCGCCCAGGGTCCTGAAAGTTCCGCGTAGGGGGCGACGTGCACGAGCAGCGTGCAGGTGCCGCGCCAGGCGAGGATGCGCCGGGCCGCGTCCGCGGGCTGCTTCGCGAATTCGAGCCAGGCGAGGGCCCGGCCGACCCGGTCCCGCGAGGCGAGCCATTCGCTCCGCGGCAGGCCCTCGAGCCAGCGCGCCAGCGCCCGGCCCTCGTCGGCCAGGAGCGCGTCCGCGGCGGGCTTCTGGTCCGGGAACTCCCGCTCGATCCGGGCCAGCAGCGGCGCGGCGCGGGCGGGATCGAAGCGGTCGACCGTGATCACGCCGCGCAGCGAGTCCAGGAGCGCCGTCCATTCGCCGAGGCGGTTCTCGGGCGCCGGCTTCCGGAAGGCGCCCGCCAGCAGCGCGAGGCCGCCGATCAGCAGCGCCGCCGCCGCGGCCGCGAAGATGGGCCCCTTGTTTCGGACGTAGCGCTTGTAGATCCTCCGGGTGAGCGTCGAGCGCCGGGCCTTGACCGGCTCGTTCGCGAGAAAACGGTCGAGGTCGTCCGCGAAGTCCTTCGCCTGCTCGTAGCGCTGGTCGCGCGCGCGGGCCATCGCCCGCTCGACCACCGCCTCGAGCTCCCAGGGCACGTCCGGCCGCACGCTGCGCAGCGGCGGCGGCTCCGTGGTCAGGATCTTGACGAGGATGTCCGTCGCGCTGTCGCCGTCGAAGGGCCGTCGTCCCGCCAGCAGCGTGTAGAGCGTGGCGCCGAGCGAGTAGATGTCGCTGCGGCGGTCGATCTGGTTCGCGTTGCCGGCGGCCTGTTCGGGCGGCATGAACGCGGGGGTGCCGAGGATCACGCCGCTGATCGTGCCGCCGCCCGCGCCGCCCAGCAGCTTCGCCAGGCCGAAATCCATGATGTAGACGCGCTGGTCCACGTCGATCATCAGGTTGGAGGGCTTGATGTCGCGGTGGATCACCCCGCGTTCGTGGGCGTAGTTGAGGCCGCGGGCCGCATCGCGCATCCAGCGGGCGATTTCCCGCGGGTCCGTCCGGGCGCCGGGCTCCGGGTCGGCGGTCTTCCCGTCGATGTACTGCATCGCGATGTAGTGCCGCCCCTCGGCCTCCGCGACCTCGAAGATCGAGGCGATGTTCGGATGCGCGAGGCCGCCGGCACCCTGCGCTTCGAGATAGAGCCTGCGGACGTCGTCCTCGCTCATCGTCCGGGGGAACTTGAGCGCGACGAAGCGGCCGAGCACCGTGTCGAAGGCCCTGAAGACCTCGCCCATGCCGCCCGCGCCGATCTTCCGCAGCAGCCAGTATTTCCCGAAGCGGTTCTTCGGATCCCCGGCCGCCTCCTTGACCTCGTCGGGCAGCGGGGCGCCGGCCGGGCGGACGCCCGTCCCCCCGAGCTGACGCCGGAACTTCAGCGCCCCGGAACAGGAGGGGCATTTCGGTTTGCGGAGGGCGCTTTCGAGCGTGAGGGGTTGGTCCAGCCCGCAGGCGCGGCAGGACATCAGGACGTCCACCCGGATCGCGGTCGCCATCGGATCGGGCTTCTCCCGCCGGGCCGCCTGCTCGCGGAGCCGCTGCTCCGTGATCGATCCCTGCAGGCCGCCCTCCTTTAGGAAGGCGTCCACCTGGGCGTCGCTCAGGAGGCCGTGCTGCACGGCCAGGAGCAGCAGGTCGAGATCCCGCGATTCACTATCCATGGAACGGGTCGGGCCGCATGACAGCGATCATAGCGGATGGGTCAGGGACTTGGGGCGGGATTTTTGATCCGGGGCAGCTTGAGCAGCAGAAATAGCGCGGGCAGGACGCTTAGGGAGGCGAGCTGGCCCATGAGCATCGCCAGCGCGGTGAAGAGCCCCAGGTAGACGGACGGGACGAACTTCGAGAAGGCCAGGACGCCGAAGCCCGCGACCACGATCCACGTCGCGATCCAGATCGCGCGGCCGATCGTGGCGTGGGTGGCGGTCACGGCGGCCCTCAGGTCGCCCCGCGCGGCGATCAGCTCGATCCGGAAGCGCACGGCGTACTGGATCGCCGAGTCGATCCCCACGCCCATCGCGATCGAGGCGATCATGACGGTGACGAGGTCCAGCGGCACGCCGGTGAAGCCCATGGTCCCGAGGCAGACGAAGACGGGCAGCACCTGCGGCAGCAGGACGACGAGCGCGAGCAGCGGCGCGCGGAAGAGCACGACGAGCATCAGGTAGATCGAGCCCAGCACCAGCAGGAACGTGTCGCGCTGGCTCTGGATCAGGGCGTTGAGCATGTTCGCGTAGAGCAGGAAGACGCCGGTGGGCCGGACCTCGAGGTCCTTCAGCTCCGGCTGCGCGGCCAGGTGCGCGCGCAGGTCCCGGAGGATGCGGTTCCGGTGCAGCTGCGGGTCGGTCTCGCGGAAGCGGACCAGCACCCGGGTGACGCTGAAGTCGGCGTTGACGAAGTCCCGGACCAGCGGCTCCGCGACTTTGATCCGCGAGAGCTGATCCACGCCCAGGTTCTTCGTGGCGGGGCTCTTGCGGAGTTCATCCAGCAGGGTTTTCAGGGTGCGCACGTTGCCGACGGCGGGGACGCGGGCGGGATCCAGCCCGCGCGCGGCCGCGTCCACGGCGGCGAGCCCCGCGGGCGTCTTGAAGAACCCGGGGGTTTTCGACGTGAGCACGATCTCGAGCGGCGTGGTGCCGCCCAGGCGCCGATCGATGCTCTCGAGCCCCTGATAGACCTCGCTGCGGGGCCAGAAGTAATCGATGAACTTCGTCTCGACCTTGAGCTTCGTGGTCCCCCAGAGCGCGAGGCCCAACAGCACGAACGCGCCGAGCGTGAGGGCCCGCGGAGAACCGAGCACGAGGCGCTCGAGGAGGCGCACCGCCCCCGAGGGGCGCGCGGCCGCCCCGGAGGGCCCCGCGGATTCGGGCCGCAGCCGGCCCGCGGCCGCCGGCAGGAACAGGAACACGCAGGCCAGTCCCACGCCGATCCCGATCGTCATCATGAGGCCGAAGGTCCGCACCGGGTTGATGCCGCTCGTGAGCAGCGACGCGAAGCCGGCCATCGTCGTCGTGGCGCTGAAGAGGCAGGGCGTCCAGATGTCCGCGGCCGCGCCCGCGCAGGTGTCGAGGGCGCTTTCCCCGGGGAAGAGCGCGCGCCGCTCGCGGCTGCGTTCGACGAAGTAGACGGTGTAGGGCAGCATGAGGACGAAGAGCAGCACCGGCAGGTTGGAGGTGATGACCGTGACGCGTTTCCCCGTCATGGCCATGAAGCCGACGATGAGCAGGACGGGCAGCACGCAGGCCAGGATCGGCAGCAGGGTCCAGCGGGGCCGGCGGTAGACCCCCGCGAAGGCCAGCGTGAAGAGCGCGAGGCTGAGCGCGCCGAAGGTCTTCAGGTCCGCCTCGACGTGCTCGACGAGGTTCACGTTGATGACCGGGATCCCCGAAAGCCTCACGGGTTCGTCCAGGCGTGGCGTCCAGGCCCGGGCGGTCTCGCGCAGCGCGGCCATCATCGCCTCGCGCCGCAGCTTCGTGGCGTCGAGCGCCGCGAGGTAGCGCGGTCGGAGGCTCTCGAGCGCGGCGCGGTCGCCCGTCCCCTGCGCGCGCGCCCATTGCGGCTCCAGGCTGCGGATCTCGTCCCCGACGTCCAGATAGACGAGCAGCGCCACGTCGCGCCCGTCGGCGGAGATCAGGTTGCCGGCCGTCTGGGTGTGCGCGATCAGCTCCGCCCGCGCCTTGGCGAGGTCCGTCTTGGGGTCGGCGAGCGAGGTTGGGACGGGAAAGCCGAAGGCGGAGGGCCGCGTGCGCAGCAGGGGCACGGAGAGGATCGAGGTGATGGTCTTGACATGGGGCGCGCGGCCGAGTTCGTCCGCTAAGCGCTTCAGGTCGGCGATCGATTCCGGCGTGAACCAGTCCGCGCGGCGCGCGAGGACGATGGCGTACTCGTCGTACTCCCACTCGGCGCGCGTGAGGTTGTAGTAGGCGAGGTCCGGATCGTTTTCGTTGAGCAGGACGTGCGTCGAGGCCTCCGTGCCGAAGCGGGGGAGGAAGGCGGCGGCGCCCGCCGAGGCGAGCAGGAAGAGGACGAGGACGGCGCGGCCCCCGCGCTCCAGGAAACGCCGGTAGAAGTTCACGTCGCCCGTCCGATCTCGTCGAGGGCGTCGGGGTTCTCGATCGAGGCGAGGTCGCCCGGGGCCTCCCCGAGCCAGCGCTTGCGGATCGCGCCGCGCACGATCTTGGCCGAGCGGGTTTTCGGCAGCAGGCGGGCGAACTTCACCGCCTCCGGCTTGAGCGTCTTGCCGAGGTGCTTCACGACCTGGGCCGAGAGGGCCTCCCGGAGCGGCTCGGACGCCGTCTCGCCTGGCTTGAGCACGACGAAGCAGACGAGGGCCTCGCCCTTGATCTCGTGGGGCACGCCGATGGCGGCGGCCTCGGCGACGGCGGGATGTTCGAGCAGCGCCGCCTCGACCTCCGCGGGGCCCGTGCGTTTGCCGGCGATCTTGATCGTGTCGTCCGAGCGTCCGTGGAGGAACCAGTAGCCGTCGGCGTCGATCTCCGCCCAGTCGCCGTGGTACCAGACCTCCGGGCCGAACTTGGAGAAGTAGGTGTCGAGGTAGCGCTGCGGATCGTTCAGGAAGCCCTTGGTCATGGAGGGCGCGGGTTTCTTGCAGACGAGATGGCCGATGCCGCCGCGCAGGGGTTTGCCGGCGTCGTCGAAGACGTCGACGTCCATGCCGAGCCCGGGTCCGCCCAGCGTGCAGGGTTTCAGCGGCTGGATCGGCAGCGGCGACAGATGGCAGCCCATGATCTCGGTGCCGCCGGAGATGTTGATGACGGGGCAGCGACGTCCGCCGACCTGCTCGAAGTACCAGGTCCAGCTCTCGGGGTCCCAGGCCTCGCCGGTGGAGCCGAGGATGCGCAGCGAGGAGAGGTCGTGCTTGCGGACCCAGTCCGTGCCGGAGGTCTTGAGGAGGCGGATCGCGGTGGGGGAGAGGCCCAGATGCGTGACCTTGCGCCGGGCGACGATGTCCCAGAGCCGGCCGGGGTCGGGGTAGTTCGGGGCGCCTTCGAAGAGGACGAGGGTCGCGCCGAAATACAGCGCGCCGATCATCTCCCAGGGGCCCATCATCCAGCCGATGTCGGTGACCCAGAAGAAGACGTCGCCCTCCTTCACGTCGAAGGCGTAGCCGACCTCCTTGGCGACCTGGGCGAGCACGCCCGCGTGGGTGTGGACGGTGCCCTTGGGTTTGCCGGTGGTGCCGGAGGTGTGGACGATGAAGGCGGTATCCTCGGCCTCGGTCGGGGCCGTGGGGCTTTCCTCGGGGGCGCCGCGGAGGAAGTCCTCCCAGCGGACGTCGCGGGGGCCCATCGGGACCTCGATTCCGAGGCGGGGGAAGACGACGACTTTTTCGATCGCGGGGCATTGGGCGACGGCGAGGTCGGCTTCGGGTTTGAGGGGGGAGCGTTTGCCGCGGCGGGAGACGCCGTCGGCGGTGAAGAGGATCTTCGCGCGGGCGTCGTTGAGGCGGACGGCGAGGGCGGGGGCCCCGAAGGCGGAGAAGACGGGGACCGCGACGGCGCCGATCTTGAGGCAGGCGAAGAAGACGGCGACGATTTCCGGGACCATGGGCAGGTAGATCCCGACGGCGTCGCCCTTGCGGACGCCGGCGCGGGTGAGGGCGGACGCGATCCGGCCGCATTCCCGCCGGAGCCGGTCGCGGTCCCAGTCCGCCCGGGAGCCGTCGTCGCCCTCCCACTGGAGGGCGGCCTGGGGGCCGGGCCGGCGGTCGATGCAGTTGGCGGCGAGGTTGAGGCGGCCGCCGACGAACCAGCGGGTCCAGGGGAAGCCGCGGGTCTTGTCCTGCAGTTGGGTGTAGGGGCGGTCCCAGAGGACGCCGAGGTCCTTGAGGGCGGCGTCCCAGAACCAGGCGGTGTCCTGGGTGGAGCGGCGGATCAGGTCCGCGAGGGTGGGGATGCCGTGGGAGCGCATGAAGCGGGTGATGTTTGCGCGTTCGACGAGGTTCTGGGGCGGGGTCCAGACGATCTCGCTCACGGGGCCATTCTACGACTCAACAAAACAGACCGTCTACTTTGTTGCCTTGATAGAGGCAACAAAGTAGACGGTCTGTTTTGTTGAGTCGCTTGGCGGCTATCGGTTGAGGGGACGGGGGGCGAAGGGGGAGCCGCCCTGGAATTTGGTGGGATCCTGGACCTTCTTCACGGGGCTGGGGATTTCGTGGCCGGCCTTGTAGACGCTCTGGAAGCAGCCGCGCCCGTGGGTTTCGGTGCGGCGGATCTGGATGAGGTCGATGTCCGTGCGGTCCCGCCCCTCGTAGGTCTTGATCGCGTATTCGGCCGTCTGCTGCATTTCCGCCTTGGCGAGTTCGTCGCTGAACGCGACCTTTCCGGCTTTGGCCTCGTAGACCACCCGGAGGATGAGTCTGGCGCCGTCGTTGCGCACCTCGGTGCCCGTGGCGAGGTAGCCGAACTGGTTCTTCACGGACTCCGCGAGCTTGGTCTGCATCCAGGCCGGGGTTCCCTGGAAGGAGGAGAGGGACATCAGCATGCCGATGACCATGAGGAGGGTCGCCAGCGCGCCGATGACGACGATGTTCCAGACCGCTTTGCTCACGGATGAAGTATAGCTCCGTTTAGTCGAAACGGCCCTGCAAGGATTCCCGGGGCAGCACGGCCTTGAGGCCGGGGGCGGGCTTGCCGTCGCGATCCACGAGCCCCTTCTCCCGGAACCAGCCGAGCCGCATTTCGAGGACGTGGCGGGCGGGTTTGACCGAACTGGAGGAGGCGTAGTTCGCCGGGGGGTTGCGGGGGTCGGGGTAGACGGGGGTTTCGTTGACGTTCAGGAGGGTCCCGTCCGCCGAGAAGAACGCGATGTCCAGCGGGATGAGCGTGTTGCCCATCCAGAAGGCCCTCATGCCCTCGTCGTCGTACGAGAAGAGCATGCCGTCGTCCGGCGAGATCTTGGAGCGGAACATCATGCCGTGGTTGCGCTCGGCGGCCGTGAGGGCCAGCTCGACGTAGGCCGTGACGCCCCCGATCTTCACCGCGGGCAATTCCTGGGCCTGGGCGCTCGCGGCGGGAAGTTCGACTTTGTCCCCCTTCTTGACGGACGCGTTCGCCAGGGCCCCCATGGCCGTCAGCACCGCATGGGCGGCCTCCGCCGCGGACTGGATGCCTTCGGGATGGCCGACGCGCAGGGTCTGCAGGTCGACCACGGTCCCCGCCCGGTTGAGGAAGGCGACGTCGAAGGAGGCGAGGCCGGACTGCCCCTCGAGCTTGATGAAGCGTTCGCGCGGCCAGCTCAGGAGGTAGCCGCGGCCCTCCCGGGCGGGGGGCAGCTGCTCGCTCGCGTGGCGTCGCTCCTTTTCGGTGAGGAGCAGGGCGACTTCAAAGCGGGCGCCGCCGATCGTCAGGGAGGCGGCTCCCGCGGGCGGAGCGGCCGGCGAGCGGGCCCCGTCGCAGGCGGTCAGGAGCAGCAGGAGCGCGATCGGAGCGTGTTTCATGGCCGCCCAGTGTACTGCCGTCGCGCTGCCGGAGCTACTCGGAAAGGATCTCGGCGAGCTCCAGGCTGAATTTGCGGAACTCGGGATCGAGGAACTCCAGCTTCACCAGGCCGGTCCCCGGCGCGTAGGAGCTGCGCGAACTGATCGACACCGGCCGCCCCTCGCGCTCCACCGTGCTCGTGAAGTCGACGACCAGGCAGTCGCTCCAGGTCTTCGTGTCCGCCTTCGCGCCCGTCGTCACCGCCTCGCCCACCGAGCGCACCGTGCGGCGGAACTCCTTGCTCCGGGACTGCCAGGTCCACGTGTCCCCGGCGCGCGCCGGAAACTTCAGCAGCGGCTCCCGCTCGCCCCCCGTGGGCAGGATCACCGCGTCCCGCTCGATCTCGACCACGTAGGACTTCGTCGTCGCGTAGTCCCGGTACGTCTCCTTCAGCGTGTGGAAGACCCGAAGGACGTCCCCCTCGCGCACCGCCGCGTCCGTCCGGATCCGCTCGACGATCTCCCCGTCCGCCCGCTTGTAGACGAGCACGCGGCCCGCCTTGACCGGGAAGTACTTCCGCAGCTGCGCCGCCACGGCCGGGCTGCGCGCATCCCCCGACGAGGTCGCCTTCCCGATCATCTGCTCCGCCCAGGCCTTCTTGTCCGGCGCGGGATTCTTCGCCAGGTAGGCCCGCAGCGCGGCGAGGGACTCCGGCCCGCCGAACTCCGCGTCGACGTCCCCCTTGAGGACGAGGAACTCCGCCTCGTCGCGCGCCCACAGCGCCTCCGTGCTGGCGGGATCCACCGCGAGCGCCTCCTTGGCGGCCTGGAGGGCGACGACGCCGTCGCCCGCCTCGATCCGGGCCTTCGCCCGGGAGAGGGCGACCTCGAGCAGGCGCGGCTTGAGCACGGCCGCCCGCTTCGGATCGATCCGCGCGGCGGCCTGCAGCAGCACGAACGCCCCGCTCAGGTTCTTGCGCGCCGCCTCGGCCTCGCCGCGCTGGGCGAAGAGGTCCGCCACGGGGCCCCGGGAGTCGGCGGGGACCGTGCCGTCCTCCGCCAGCCGCGCCAGGCTTTCCGCCATCGAGGCGGTGAACGCGGAATCCGGCTCGCTGCGGTGCAGGTCCGCCAGCCGCTGGGCCAGCCGCGTGACCAGGATGCGGCGGCCCTCCACCGGAAGCAGCGGGGCGCTGCGCCGGATCGCCTCGGCGAGCCGGCCCGCGTCCCGCTTTTCCAGCACGGATTCCACGTACGAGGCGCTGATCCGCCCGGCCAGGTCGGTCAGGGAGAGGCGCTCCTCCTCCAGGTCCTTGAAGGCCTGCCCCAGCTTCTGGAGCGAAAGCTCGAAGTCGCCGCGCTCGAACGCCCCGCGCGCCGCCTGGGTCGCCGCGCTGTCCCGCACCGAAGGGCCCACGTGCGCGGCGCGGTCCAGGAGGACCACGTCCTGCACCCGGGAGTCGTCGACTTCCTCCACCGTCCCGTTCGCGATGCGGACCCGGTAGCGGCCGTTCTCGTACCCGAGCAGCTCGCCCGTCACGACGCGGCCGTCGCTGCGCGTGATCTTGACGCCCTGCGCCAGCGCGGGAAGCGCCAGCAGCGCCGCGAACACCAGGGTCAGAACGGTCTTGGACATCGACGAATCCCCCAAATCGGGGCGGTCTTTCCGCCCGGAGTATTATCGGCCCTTGCGGAAGCTTTTCTGGAGCTCGCCGCAGAGTTCCTCGAGGGCCTGGGGGATCACCTTGACGTCGCAGACGGACGTCATGAAATTCGTATCCCCGATCCAGCGGGGCACGACGTGGAAATGCAGGTGGCCGGGCACGCCCGCGCCGGCCGGACGGCCGACGTTGAGGCCGATGTTGAAGCCGTGCGGATGCATCGCCTCCTGCAGCACGCGCTGGGCCAGGATGAGGAAGTCGAAGGTTTCGGCCCGCTCGACCTCCGTGAAGTCCGCCAGGTCCGCCTTGTGCTCGAACGGGGCGATCATCAGATGCCCGCCCTGGTAGGGGAAGCGGTTGAGCAGGATGAACGCTTCGCGGCCGCGATGGACCACCAGGTTCTTCAGGTCCCGCTTCGGCGTCTTCCGGTAGGCGCAGAAGAAACAGGGCGCGGGGTCCTTCCCCTTCTTCGTGATGCGCCGGAGATAGGGGATGCGCCAGGGGGCCCAGAGCCAGTGCAGCTTCTTGTTCACAGGGTCCGCCTCAGGTGTTTTCCGATGAAATAAGGGGCCGACACGAGGCGGCCCGACTTGGACGCGTACTCCACCCATTGCACGAAGACCGCGCCCAGCGTCACGGAGTCCTCGTGCAGCGTCAGCACCTCCGGCTTCTCGGCGAGGTGGAAGAGGATCACGCGCCGGGCCTCGTCGAAGAGGGCGCCCGAGTGCGCGGCGGGGACCGGATGCCGCGGATGCTCGACAGGCCCGGGACGGAGGTCCCCGATGAGGCCGTTCACGCGCCAGAATCTTCCCCGGAAGATCCCGGGATTCTTCCGGCAGGCCTCGTAGTCGAAGGTCCCCTGCACGAGCAGGTCCGCGGCCGCAGGCGGCAGTTCGGAGAGCTTCCAGAGCACGTGCTCATGGATGTGCCGCGGGACGGAGGCGGAGCCGTCCTCGGTGAACGCGTCGAAGCGGTCGGGCCCCTCGGAGATCCACAGCGGGGCCTCGGGCGGGATCTGCTTCTGGAGCGAGCGGATCTGCGCGCGCGCCTCGCCCAGGTCGTCCTCCAGGGAGTACGAGCAGCCCCCCAGGAGCAGCAGGACCGTGCAGGCGCGCATGGCCGGATTATAGTCGCATTCCCGATTCCGGATTCTTAAAGCTTCATTCTTCATTCTCCATTCCTTATTCTTCTTCGATGCGCTACGCCATCTGCAACGAAACCTTCACGGACTGGACCTGGGACGCCACCCTCGAGTGCGCCGCCCGCCTCGGCTACACGGGCCTCGAGGTCGCGCCGTTCACGATCGGCGAACATGCCGGCCAGGTCGAGCCCCAGAAGCGCCGCGACCTCGCCAACGCCGCGCGCCGGGCGGGCGTCCCCGTCATCGGCCTGCACTGGCTGCTCGTGTCCCCCAAGGGCCTCTATGTCACGACCCCGGACGACGCGATCCGCCGCCGCACGGCGGACTACTTCGTCGACCTCGTCCGCCTCTGCGCCGACCTGGGCGGCACGTTCCTGGTCATCGGCTCGCCCAAGCAGCGCAACCTGCTGCCGGGCATCACGCGGGAGCGCGCCCTCGGCTACGCCGAGGAGGTCTACGGCCGCGCGCTGCCGGAGGCGGAACGCTGCGGCGTCACGCTGGCGATCGAGCCGCTCTCGCCGGTGGACACGGATTTCCTCCGCACCGGCGACGACGGGATCGAACTCATCAAGCGGCTCAATCATCCCCGCTTCCGGCTGCACCTCGACGTG
Source organism: uncultured Planctomycetales bacterium (assembly GCA_964619955.1). Taxonomy (GTDB): domain Bacteria; phylum Planctomycetota; class MHYJ01; order MHYJ01; family JACPRB01; genus JACQFK01. The sequence continues at coordinate 31,736 of CAZUJF010000036.1, read as the reverse complement.
AAGGCGATGAGCGGCTCGGAGACGGATCCGATCCCCGACGTCATCCGCCGCAGCGCGCCGTATCTGCACCACTTCCACGCGAACGACCCGAACCTGCTCGGTCCGGGCATGGGCGCCGTGGATCATCGTCCGATCATGAAGGCCCTCAAGGAGGCCGGCTACAAGGGCTGGCTCTCCGTCGAGGTCTTCAACTACGCGCCGGGGCCGGAATACATCGCCCGGCAGTCGATCGACTATCTGCGCCGCGTCGATGCGATGACCGAGTAGCGCCAGTGACCGAGCGCCGCCGCGCCTTCTGGGAACTCGGGGCGATGCTCGCCACCGGCGGCCTGCAGCTGCTCTTCGAGAACGTCCTCGACCTCAAGCTGCCCTACCTCGGCGTCGTCGCCGTTCTGTGGGCCGTCTACCTCGTCCGCCGCGCGGTCCGCACGCCGGGACTCTGGCGGGACTGGGGCTTCCGGCTCGACAATCTGAAGTCCTCGCTGCCGTTCTATCTGGGGATCTCGGCGCTGATCTTCGTGTCGCTGAGGATTCACCTCGCGTACTGGGGCGGCGCCCCGCTGGGGAAGGGCGCGGGCTGGGTCTTTCTCGTGTATCCCGTCTGGGCCCTGCTGCAGCAATTCGCGCTGCAGGTCATGCTCGCGGGGAATCTCCGGAAGGCGGGTCTGCCGGAGCCGGCGGTGCTTGTGACCACCGCGCTGCTTTTCGGCGTGGCGCATTTGCCGGACCTGCCGCTCGCGGGCATGACCGCGGCGGCGGGGCTGCTCTGGACCTGGGCCTTCCATCGGAGGCCGAATTTGTGGATTCTGTCTTTCAGTCACGCGTGGCTGGGGACGCTGGCGTTCTATTGGATGCTGGGGCGGGACCCCTGGCTGGAAATGGCCCCGCAGCAGCGGCCCTGAAACGAGGATTTATGACGACGCCGACCCGACGCGAGATCCTGGCCGCGATGTCCACGATGGGCGCCGCGGCGCTCCTGCCCGGCGCGATCGCGGGCTGTTCCGGGGATGCGGACGTCGTCCCGTCCACGCCCGGCGCGCCGGCGCCCGTCACGAAACAGCGCAGCGATCTGATCGGGGACGAGAACGCGAAGCCCGGGACGCGCGACTGGATCCTCACGAATCCGCAGGTGGATCCCGTCACCAAGTGGCGCTGCCCCTGGATCGAGGGGTATTTTTCGCATGCCAGCGCGCGGGCCGGGGACGAGGTCACGCTCCACGTCAGCACGGATCCCGAGTCGTCCTTCAAGGTGGACCTCTACCGGATGGGCTACTACGGCGGCGCCGGGGCGCGGCTCGTCGCGGCGCTGGGCGACTTCAAGGGCGAGCCTCGCGAGAATCCGCCGGTCGACCGGAACCGGCTGAAGGTCTGCCGCTGGGCGGCGTCGACGTCGATCAAGATCCCGGCCGACTGGGTGAGCGGCGTGTATCTCGCGAAGCTGACGGCCGGGAAGAGCGGCGTGCAGAGCTACGCGGTGCTGGTCGTGCGCGACAACCGGCGTGCGGATTACATGGTGCAGTGTTCGGACACGACCTGGCAGGCCTACAACCGCTGGCCGAGCCAGTATTCGCTCTACGACGACGGCCGCAGCCAGTGGTACTGGGGCGCGGGCGTAGACGTGAGCTTCGACCGGCCGTACGGGAAGTACAACCAGATCCTCAACCAGCCGCTGTCGACGGGCAGCGGCGAATTCCTGCTCTGGGAGTATCCGCTCGCGTTCTGGCTGGAGAAGAACGGATACGACGTGACGTACGTCTCGAACCTGGACCTGCACACGGATCCCGCGGGGCTGAAGCGGGTGAAGGGATTCCTCTCGGTCGGCCACGACGAGTACTACAGCCTCGCGATGTTCCACAACCTGCGCGCGGCGATCGCGGCGGGGCTGAACGTGGCGTTTCTCTCGGGCAACACGTGCTGCGGGCTGATCGAGTTCTCGGACGCGAAGGACGGCCGCAAGAACCGCATCATGCGGCGCCTGGACCGCTTCGGGCCGCCGGACGCGGTGAGCGACAAGATGTTCGACAGCATGAAGACGCTGCCGCGAAAGGCGCCGAACGAGGCGGACCTGGTCGGCGCGCGCAGCACCGCGATGGTCGTGGGGGGCGCGGACTGGATCTGCGCGAAACCCGAGCACTGGCTCTTCGAGGGGACGGGGATGAAGGCGGGGGACGCGGTCCCGGGCCTGGTCGGCTGGGAATGGCACGGCGACCCCGCGCCGATCCCGGGCCTGGAGGTCGTGGCGACGGGGAAGACGAAGAGCGCTTCGGGGGAGGGCGTCTATACGGCGACCGTCTACCCCGGCCCGAAGGGGAACTTCGTCTTCAACGCGGCGACCTGCTGGTGGGCGGACGGCCTCTCGGAGCCGCCCGGCTACAAGCACCCCGCCGCGCACGGGGCCGCGCCCAAGGGGCCCGACGTCCGCGTCCAGAAGATCACCGCCAACCTGCTCGCCCGCATGAAGGATTGATTCCGCTTGACGCGGCCCCCGTCGCTTGGCATAGTGGCATAGCCACTAGGCCAAAAGAGGGCGACGATGCTGGTCCGGCAGCCGATGTATCAGCAGCTCAACGGGGAGCTGCGCCGCCTCCTGGGGTCGGGGAAGTTCCAGGCGGGGGACCGCTTCCCGACGGAACGGGAGGTCGCGGAGCGCTTCCAGGTGAGCCGCGTCACGGCGAACAAAGCCCTCTCCAACCTCGTGAGCGAGGGTATCCTGGAATTCCGCAAGGGGCTCGGGACCTACGTCCGCGGCGTGGTGCTCGATTACGACCTGCGCGACCTCGTCAGCTTCACCGGCAAGGCGAAGGCGGCGGGCAAGAAGCCGTCGACGCGGGTGCTGGAGTTCCGGACCGTGTCCGCCGCCCAGGCCCCGCGCCGCCTGCGGACGCTGCTGGGGGAGGGAGAGCACGGCCGCCTGCACTTCATGGAGCGACTCCGGCTGGCGGACGGCCGGCCCGTCATCCTCGAGCGCCGCTGGGTCGCCGCCGCCCGCTGCCCCGCGCTGACCCGCGCGGATGCCGCCGGCTCGCTCTACGCCTACTGGACCGACCGCTGCGGCCTGCGCATCGCGGGCGCCGCGCAGACCATCCGCGCCGTGATCCTGGGCGCCGCCGACGCGCGAGCCCTGGGCAGTTCCCGCGCCGCGGCCGCCCTTCAGGTCACCGCGCTCGGCCACCTCGAAGGCGGCGCGCCCCTCTGGTGGGAGCGCACGCTCTACCGCGGCGACCGCTACGCCTTCAACACCACCCTGGGACCCGTCCAGACCCGCCGCCCCGCGTCCGGGGTCTTCGTCGGGCCGGACCTCGAGGAGGATCGATGATCAGCCATGCCGCCGCCGTCATCGGAGCCGGATTCATCGGCCCCGTCCACGTCGAAGGACTCCGCCGCGCGGGCGTCCGCGTCGCGGGCATCCTGGGCAGCACGCCCGAGAAATCCCGCCGCGCCGCCGCGGCGCTCGGCATCCCGAAGGGCTACGCATCGCTGGACGAACTGCTGGCCGACCGCGACGTGGCCGCCGTCCATGTCACCTCGCCGAACCGCCACCACTTTCCGCAGGTGAAGACGATCCTGGCGGCGAAGAAGCACGTGCTCTGCGAGAAGCCGCTCGCGATGAGCGCCGTCGAGTCCGCGGAACTCGTCCGCCTCGCGAAGCAGGCGGGCGTCGCGGCCGGCGTGCACTACAACGTCCGCTTCAACGCCGTCTGCCACGAGGCGGCCGCGCGCGTCCGCGCCGGCGAGGCGGGCCGCATCCTCCACGTGCACGGCGGCTACATCCAGGACTGGCTGCTCTTCGACACCGACTACAACTGGCGCGTGCTCGCGTCCGAGGGCGGCGCGCTGCGGGCGCTCGCGGACATCGGCACGCACTGGCTGGATCTGGTCCAGTACATCACCGAACTCGAGATCGAGGCGGTCTGCGCGGACCTGCAGACCGTGCATCCGGTGCGGCGGCGTCCCAAGGGCGAGGTCGAGACGTTCAGCGGGAAGCTGGGGGCGGCGCAGGAGACGGAGCCCGTCGCGATCGACACGGACGACGCGGGCCACCTGCTGCTGCGCTTCCGCGGGGGCGCGCGCGGGAGCGTTGCCGTTTCGCAGGTGGTGGCGGGCCGCAAGAACCGCGTCACGTTCGAGGTTGCCGGGACGAAGGAGGCGCTCGCCTGGGACAGCGAGCATCCCGACGAGCTCTGGATCGGCCACCGCGAGCGGCCCAACGAGGTGCTGCTGCGGGATCCGTCGCTGATGACGCCGGAGGGGCGTTCGTGCACGTCGTATCCGGGGGGCCATCCCGAGGGCTTCCCGGACACGGTCAAGAATCTCGCGCGGGCGTTCCACGGGTACATCGCGAAGGGCGATCTGTCGGCGCCGCCGAATTTTCCGACGTTTGCGGAGGGGCACCGGGAGATCGTCCTCTGCGACGCGATCCTGGAGAGCAACCGCACGCGCCGCTGGGTGGACATCAAGGTTTAAGGGGAATGAGCATGGACTGGACGCTGAAAGACCTGGCGAAGATGATCGACCACTCGCTGCTGACGCCGTCGCTGACGTCGGCGGAGCTGGAGCAGGGCTGCAAGCTCGCGCTGGAGTACGACGTGGCGAGCGTCTGCATCCTGCCGCACTACCTCAAGCGCTGCGCGGAGATCCTGAAGGGGAGCGCGGTGAAGGCGTCGACGACGGTGGGCTTCCCGCACGGCGGGCACACGACGGGGGTGAAGCTCGCGGAGGCGCGGGAGGCGCTGGCGGACGGCGGCGAAGAGTTGGACATGGTGGTCAACATCAGCCGGGTGCTGAGCGGGGACTGGGACTATGTCCGCCGGGACATCAAGGTCGTGGTGGATGCGGCGCACGCGGCGGGTCAGAAGGTGAAGGTCATCTTCGAGAACTGCTACCTGAAGGACGAGCACAAGATCCGGCTCTGCCAGATCTGCGGCGAGCTGGGGGCGGACTGGGTGAAGACGTCCACGGGCTACGGTTCCTCGGGGGCGACGCTCGAGGATCTGGCGCTGATGCGGAAGCACTCCCCGGCGCACGTCCAGGTCAAGGCCGCCGGGGGCGTCCGGGACCTCGACATGCTGCTGAAGGTCCGGGCGCTGGGGGTGACCCGCAGCGGCGCCCGCGCCACGCGCGAGATTCTGGACGAAGCCCGCCGGCGCCTGGGGTGACGCCGGCCGGGCGGCTATCGGGCGGCCGGCGTGGGGGCGGGGTAGGCGCCCAGGACCAGGCCGTCCGGCATCCTCCAGATCCGGAGCGTTCCGTCCAGGCCGCCCGCCGCCACGCACAGGCCGTCGCCGCTCACGGCCACGTCGTACATGAAGGCACCCCCCGCCTCGAAATTCTTCGTGACGTTGCCGCCTTCGTTGACGAGCCGCACCGGCGCGCCCCCCGAGGCCACCACGAAGCTGCCGTCCCAGCCGGGGTAGCGCAGCGCCGTCGCCTGCTTCGCAAAACCCGGGATGGTCTTGATCTGCTGCCCGGATTCGTAATTCCAGACCTTGACGACTTCGTCGGCCCCGCAGCTCGCCAGGGTCCGCCCCGTGCGGTTCCAGGAGACGCCCAGGACGTGGTGCGTGTGCCCCTCGAAGGACTTCCGGACCTTGCCGCTCGCCACGTCGAAGACCCGCGCAAAACGGTCCGCTCCGCCGCTCGCCAGCAGCGTCCCGTCCGGACTGAACGCGAGATCGAAGATCGAGTCGCTGTGCGAAGGCAGCACGGTCTTCACCGGCTTTCCGTCCGCCGCGTTCCAGAGGACCAGTTCGCCCTCGCGGGACGGCACCCCGCCGCCCGAGGCGAGCGTCCTGCCGTCCGGGCTGAAGGCCAGGGCGAGGACGCGGTCCACGGGCGCCTGCTCGGCTTCCACGGGTTCCACGCTCCACGCGAGCGTCCACTTCGGGGTCAGGACGGCGTTGCGGACCGTGCCGTCGGCGGCGACGGAGACGCGGGAGGCCCCGGCGACGCCGACCGCGAGCACGGCCTGGGCGGGATGCGCCTCGATCGTGCCGGCATCGACGCCCTTCTCGGCGCCGAAGAGGTGCAGGCGGCCGGTCTCGTCACCGATCGCGGCCAGCGCCCCGTCGAGCAGGAAGCCGGCGCTGCGCACCGCCAGGCGCGCCTTGGCTAGGTCCTCGGCCGCCGCCTTGCGTCGCGCCTCCGTGTCCTTCTGGGCCTGCTTTTCCGCCTCGACCTTCTGATTGGCTTCGGCGATGGCCTTGACGCCCTTCTCGACGGCGTCCTTCGCCTTCTCGATGCGGCCCTTGGCGCTTTCGAGGTTGAGCCTGGCGCCGTCGAGGGCGCTCATGGCTCCGGACTCGGCCTTCACGGCGTTGTCCTTCTTCGTCTGCGCGTCCTTGAGCTGGGCGTCCGACGCCTTCAGCGCCGCGTCGGCGGCGGTCTTGGCCGTCTCCAGGGCCTTCTGGGCGGCGGCGCGCTCGGACTTCGCCTTCGCGTAAGCCTGTGCCTCCTGATCCGCCTTCTCAAGGGCCTTCTGGGCGCCGTCGCGCTCGGACTTCGCCTTCGCCAGCGCCTCGTCGCACTCCTTCTTCGCGGCTTCGGCGGCGGCCTTCTTCGCGGCATCCTCGCCCGACTGTTGGAGCGCCTTCGCGGCTTCGTCCGCCTTCTTCGCCGCCGCGTCCATCACCTTGGCCAGCGTGTCCAGCTGCTTCCGGGCCGCCGTGCCGGCGCCGTCCCCTTCCGGCTTTTTCGGCTCCGGGCCCGCGGGGCCCGCCGCGAGCAGCCTGGCCGCCTCCTCCGCCCTGGCCTTCGCCGCCGCCCCGGCCTTCTGGACGTCGGCGAGCGCCTTCTCGGCGGCTTCGCGGTCCGTCTTCGTCTTGGCGAGCGCCTCCTCTTTTTCCTTGAGCGCCTTCTCGGTGAGCGGGAGGGCCTCGGTGGCCTTCTTGACCTCGTCCTCCTCCTTCTTCTTGTTCTCCTCGAGCGTCTTCACGTTCTGCTGCCGGTAGGCGACCTCGGCGCCCGCGAACGTGAGCCGGGCCTGCGCCGCGAGATCCTTCGCGCGGGCCGGGCCGTCCGTGCGCAGTTCGGCGATCTTCTGCGCGGTCTCCGCGTTCCAGAGGATCGCGACGGGACCGCCCACGCTCAGCCAGCGGCGGCCGTCGGGGCTGGCGTGGAGGGACGTGAGCGCCGCGCCGTGCGCCGCGTCCTTGCCCTTCGCGCCGGTCTCCAGGTTCCAGAGGCTGATCTTGCCGTCCGCCGCGCCGACGAGCAGGCCGGCGGGCGAGGCCGCGAGCGCCGCCACCGGGCCGCCCGCCTTCAGTTCCTTCACGGGCGCCGCCTTGGGCGCGGCTTCCTCCAGGCTCTTCGCGTCCGGCAGGGCCCAGAGGCGGACGAGCCCGTCGGCGCCGGCCGTGGCGAGGCCGGCGGGGGTCCATTCCGCGGCCGTGACGGGGACGGGCGACTCCAGGCGTCCGAGCGCGGCGCCGTCGGCCGACTTCCAGATCCGGACGCTTTTGTCGTTCGAGCCGCTCAAGAGCTTCGTGCCGTCGGGGGAGAAGCGCAGGACGGCGGGCGCCTCGGCGTGGCCCTTGAGCTCGACCGGACCCCTGCCCGCGGCGAGATCGAAGACGCGCACGATCGGATCCGCGCCCGCGACGGCGAGTTGTCTGCCGTCCGCGCTGAGCGCGGCGACCTTGACGTCGGCCGGCAGGGCGATCCGCCCTTCGGACGCCGCGGCTTCGCGCTTCCAGAGCTTCAGGGAGCGGTAGCCGCCGGTCGCCAGCAGGCTCCCGTCGGGGCTGAAGGCGAGGGCGTAGACGGCGTCCCGGTCGACGAGTCCCGGCGTGCCCGGCGCGGCGAGGGCCGCGAGTTTCGGGTCCACGGGCTGGTCGACGAGGCGGCCGCTGGGGACGTGGTAGATGTGGAGCCGGCCCGCGCGGCCGCAGGCGGCGTAAAGGCCCTGCGCGTCGAGCGCCACCGCGTAGACGGGATTCCACGCGGCGGCGACGGACTGCCATTTCGGGGGCGCCATCGCGGCGCCGGTGGAGGAATCCTTCGCGCCCTGGTCGATCCAGAGCTGGATCAGGCCGAGCTGCTCGGACGTGAGCGGCCTGGCATCCACCTTGTTCTTTTTGGGCGGCATGTGGGGCTTCTTCGTGCGGGCGGAGACCTGCACGAGGAGGCTCGCGGCGCCCTTGCCCGGAACGACGGCCGGGCCGTTGTCGCCGCCGATGATCATGTGCCTCGGGGATTCCAGGATGAGGCCGCCCTCGGGCTCCTTCGCGTGGTGGCAGGCGAGGCACTGGGATTTGAGGATGGGGAAGACCTCGCTGCGGAAGTCGACGGGCTTGTCGCGTTTGGGGACGTTGATCGCGATCGGGCCGTCCGCTTTTTCCTGCGCCGCGCCGCCGCTCGCGCCGAGCAGCAGGGCCGCGAGCGCCGCGGCCAGGGTCCGGGATGCGTTCGTCATGGCTCGCCCTCCGAAGACAATACGTCCGTGACCGCGCGGCGCGGACCGTTACCGGAAGTTAATAGCGGAACCCGGGGCGGGCGTGCGGGGAATCGGGAGGAAGCTCAGGTTTTGCGCGGGGCCAGGCGTGCGAGGCCGAGGGCGGCGGCGAAGGCGACCCCCGCGGCGCCCAGGAACGCCGCCGGGGCCCCCGCGTTCTTCCAGAGCAGGCCGAACAGGATGCCCCCGGGGATGCTCGCGAGGCCGGTCGCGCAGTGGTAGAGGCCGAAGGCCGTGCCGCGCTGCTCGGCGGGGACGAGGTCGGTCACGAACGCGCGCAGCACGCCCTCCGTCAGCGCGTGATGGACGCCGTAGAGCGCGAGGAGCAGGAGAAAGACGCCGAGCGAGCCGGTGAAGGCGAGGCCGCAGAAGACGGCGACGTGGATGAGCCAGCCCGCCAGGATGACGCGGCGGCGGTCCAGGCGGTCGGACAGGATGCCCCCGGGCAGCGAGAGCAGCATGCGCGACACGTTCACGCCGCTCCAGAAGAGCGGGATGTATTCGTCGGCGACGCCGCAGTCGCGGGCCCGCAGGATGAGGAACGCATCGGCCCCGGCGCCGAGCGTGAAGAGGGCGGCGCAGGCGAGGAAGCGCCTGAAGCGGGCGTCGAAGGGGGCGAGCGAGAGGCTTGCGGGCGCGGCGGAGCCGGGGGCGTCGGGGTTGCGCACGAAGATCGCGATGGAGGCGAGGGAGAGGGCCGCCGGCAGGGCGGTGAGCAGGAAGAGGTCGCGCAGCGCCCAGCCCCGGAGCAGCAGCGCGGTGGCGATCAACGGGCCGACGGCGGCGCCGAGATGGTCCATCGCCTTCTGGAAGCCGAAGGCGCGGCCGCGGGTTTCGGGGGTGCAGGAGGCGGCGAGGATCGCGTCGCGCGGCGCCAGGCGGATCCCCTTGCCGACGCGGTCGGCGAGCCGGATGGCGAGCACGTGCCAGCCCGCCGCGGCGAGGGCGAAGAACGGCCGGGCGGCGACGCTGAGGCCGTAGCCCGCGAGGACGAGGGCCTTCGGCCGGCGGGTGCGGTCGGCGAGCCGGCCGGAGGCGATGCGCAGGAGCGAGGAAAGCCCGGCGGCCGCCCCCTCGATGAGGCCGAGCAGCGCGGGGCTGCCCTTGAGGACGCCGGTCAGGAAGATCGGCAGCAGCGGGAAGATCATCTCCGACGCGACGTCGGTGAAGAAGCTGGCCGCCGCCAGCGCGAGGACGTTGCGTCCGAGTCCGTTCAGGAGTCCGCTCATCAGCGACGGCAGTCTACCGCGCCGTCGTGCGGGCTGTTGAGGTTTGTCGCGGCCCGTGGTACTTGTGGACCCATGTTGCTTCTGCTGCTGCTCGCCCTCCTGCCCCAGACGGAGGAGGACCGGATCCGCGGGCTGCTCCGCGCCCGTCTCGAGGCGGGGCGCGGGGTGGGGCTGGCGGCCGGCATCGTCGACGGGACCGGCGCGCGCGTGATCGGCGCGGGCTCGCGGAAGAAGGGCGGCCCGGAGGACGTCGGCGGCGACACGCTGTTCGAGATCGGCTCGATCACCAAGACGTTCACCGCCCTGCTCCTGGCGGACATGGCCGGGCGCGGGGAACTCGGGCTCGAGGATCCCGTTCAGGGCCTGCTGCCGGCGGCGGTCCGGGTCCCGGAGCGCAAGGAGCGGAAGATCACGCTGCTCGATCTCGTCCAGCACCGTTCCGGACTGCCCCGGATGCCGGACAATTTCAAACCCGCCGATCCGAAGAATCCCTACGCGGATTACAGCGTGCCGCAGATGTACGCCTTCCTCTCGAACCATAAGCTGCTGCGGACGCCCGGGACGTTTTACGAATACTCCAACCTGGGGGCGGGGCTGCTCGGCCACGCCCTGGCCCTGCGCGCCGGAAAAACCTACGAGGCGCTCGTGGCGGAGCGCATCGCGGGTCCGCTGAAGCTGGAGGCCACCTCCATCGCCATCCCTCCGGAGCGGCGACCGCGGCTGGCGCTGCCGTATGCGGAAGATCTGAGCGAGGCCTCGAACTGGGACCTTCCCACGCTGGCCGGGGCCGGCGCCCTGCGCTCCAGCGCCTCGGATCTGCTCCGCTACCTGGCGGCGCATCTGGGCCTGGCCTCTTCATCCCTCGACGCGGCGCTGGCCGCGACCCACGGGCGCCGCGCGCCGACCGGGATGCCGGGCGTGGAGATCGCGCTGGGCTGGCACGTCTTCAGCCGGAACGGGAAGACCCTCTTCACCCACAGCGGCGGCACCGGCGGATACCGGACGTTTGCGGGCTTCGACCCGGCCGCGCGCCGGGGCGTCGTCGTCCTCGGCAACAGCGAGCACTCCGTCGACGATCTCGGCCTGCATCTGCTCGATCCGAAGTCCCCGCTGCAGACGCCGCAGAAGGCGGTGGAGGTGGACGCGGCGACGCTGGACCGCTATATCGGCGCCTACGAACTCGCGCCCGGATTCATCCTGACCCTGACGCGCCAGGGACGGCGTCTCTTCGGCCGGGCCACGGGCCAGGCCGCGTTTCCCCTGACGGCGCTCTCCGCCACGCACTTCGAATATCCCGAGGCCGGCATCGTCATCCGCTTCCCCGGGCAGGAGGAAGGCCCGGTGTCGAGCCTGAAGTTCGCACAGGGCGGGCCGGCGGTCGACGTCCGGCGCGTCGGATCCGGGAAGGATTAGCTTCCGAGAAAGAGCCCCCGCATCGCGGCCAGGGGCCGCACGGACTTCAGAAAGGCCGCCGAGGAGCGCTTCGATTCCCCGCGGAGCCGTCGCCGCAGCCGCGGAAGCCGGCGGGAGATTCCGGAGCGTTCCAGCAGGGCCCGGAGCACGCAGCGATCCTGCCACGCCCCGGCCGCGCTCTGGATCCTCCGGAGCAGCCGGGCCGCCTTCTCGAAGGACGCGGGAGGGTACGCCCTCCGCAGCGTTTCATGGGCGTAGCGAAGCCGGCGGATCTCGCGCCGCACCTGATGCGCCTCCTCGGGACGACGCGCCGTGACCGCGAGGGCAAGGATGTGTTCGTAGCGCGGGGCGAGCGCGGCGGGGCCGGGCGGCGGAAACCGGAGCGGGAGGAGGCGCCGGAAGCGGCGTTTGAGGCGTTCGTCGTCCCGGCGTCCGGCGAGGCGTTCCCGCTCCCTTTCACGGAGCGCGACCAGCGCCGCGGCCAGGGCACGGCGTTTCAGGCGTTCGTCGGGCGGACCGCGGCGGAGCAGCCCGAGGGCGACGTCGAGATCCCTCAAGCGGCCGAGCTTCCGCACCAGCTTCTTCAGGCGCCGGCGCAGCCGTTTCCACGCGGGCTGGGTGGGGATCCAGAGGTCCCCGGCGGCCCGCAGGCGGCGTCCCGCGACGCGCGCGTCGTGGACGGCGTCCTCCCGCGACGGATCGCGGCTCACGGCCTGCAGCTGCCGCAGGAAGGCCCGGATCAGCGGCTCCAGGACGGGCGGGCCGGGAGGCCGCACGTCAGCCCGGCCCTTCACGGACGACCTCGAAGCGCACCTTGCGGCCGAAGGTCTCCTGGAAAAGATCCGCCCGGCGCTCGGCCTGGTGGATCTCCAGATCCAGGTTGCCTTCCGTGACGAGCCGGAGCGTGAGGCTCTTCCTTCGGGGTTCCACGTCCATGTGCTTCACGAGGCCGGCATGACTCCGGTCGAGGCCGTCCGAAATCCGCAGCAGGGAGGCCAGGGCGACGACGCGGCGCCGGACGGGCCGGCTCAGCGCATCGAACTCCTCGTGCCCGGGCTTGGGCGTCTTGCCCCGGTGGTAGCGCGCGAGGGCGGCGAGGATCGAGACCTCCTCGCGCGTGAAGCCTTCCAGCGGCCCTTCGCGGATGAGGTAGGCCGCGTGCTTGTGGTGCTTCTCGGCGCCGATCCAGTAGCCCGCGTCGTGCAGCAGCGAGGCGTACTCGAGCAGTTCGCGGTCGTCGGGCTCCAGGTCGCAGGTCTTCCGGAGGGCGTCGAAGAGCAGCAGGGACAGGCGCGCGACCTGGCGCGCATGGAGGTCGAGGGCCCCCGTCTTGCGCGCGAGGAAGTGCACGCTGCGGCGCCGCGGCTCGTTCCCGCCGCCCGCGGGGGACTCCAGCCGGGGCAGGTTCCGCCGCGCGTAGTCGGCCACGACGCCCTCGCGGAGGGCCCGCTCGCAGGGGACCAGCTCCTTCAAGTCCGCCTCCTCCATGAAGCAGCGGACGACGAGCGAGCCGGGGCCGATGGTGTCCGCCCGGCTTTCGCCGACGGGCTCCAGGGCGCGCAGTTCCTTCGGGGTCATCCGGAGCAGGCGCTCGGAAAGTTCGCGGAGCGGGCCCAGGCGGATCGGCGCGAGGTCCTCGCGGACGCCGAGCAGGCGCGCGAGGCAGAGGATGGTGCCGCTGCTGCCGATCGCCGCATCGACCTCCGCCTTGCGCACGGCCCGGGCCGCGGGTTCGAGCAGCCGGCGGATGTGCCTCTGCAGGCCCTTCCGGCCGGGGAAGGAGGCGGAGAGACGGAGGACGCCGAGCGGCAGGCATTTGACGAACTCGACGCGCGGGCCGTCGCCGACGACGATCTCCGCGCTGCCCCCGCCGATGTCGATGACCGCGACCCGCCGCACCGCGGGGGGCAGGCCGTCCCGCACGCCCGCGTAGATGAGGCGGCCCTCCTCCTCGCCGGACAGCACGCGGACGGCGAGGCGCGCCTCGCGCTCCACGCGGTCCACGAACTCCGTCCGGTTGGCCGCGTCGCGCACCGCGGAGGTCGCGACGGCGAGCACGGCCTGCACCTCGTGGGTGTCGGCGATGGCGCGGAAGCGCTTGAGCACGGCGAGGGCCCGGTCGATGCGGCCCGGCGGGATGGCGCCCTTCCGGAAGGTCGCATCGCCGAGCCGGAGCATCTCCCGCTCGCGGTCGAGGACCTCGCGGAGCCCCGGGCCGTGGATGCGCGAGACGACCATGTGCAGGCTGTTCGAGCCGATGTCGATGGCGGCGACTTTGAGGGGTTCCATCAGGTCTTGGGCACGGCCTCGGGGGCCGGCGGGAGCGAGAAGTCGTGGGCGTCGCCCGCGGCGATGCGCTCGAGGACCGTCTGGCTGCTGAAGGCGCCGTGGAGCCGCGTGTAGGTCCCGTCCTTCGCCAGCAGCCGCGCGCCGGCGTCGTCCATCAGCGTGACGGCGAGGATCTCGTCGGCGATGCGGCGCTGCAGGGCGGGGCTCTCGACGGGGAAGGCCACCTCGATGCGGCGGTCGAAGTTGCGCGGCATCCAGTCGGCGCTGGAGAGGTGGATCTCGGGGGCGCCGCCGTTGGCGAGATACAGGATGCGGCTGTGCTCGAGGTAGCGACCCACGAGGGAGCGCACGCGGATGTTCTCGCTGACGCCCTCGATGCCGGGGCGCAGGCAGCAGATGCCCCGGACGATCAGGTCGATGGGCACGCCCGCGCGGGAGGCCTGGTGCAGCGCGCGGATGAGTTCCTGGTCGACCAGGCCGTTGAGCTTGGCGATGATCCGGGCGGGGCGGCCGGCCTTGTGATGCTCGGTCTCGCGCTCGATGCGGCCGATGATCCACTCCCGCATGCCCTGCGGGGCGACGACGAGCTTCTGCCATTTGGGCGGCTGCGCGTAGCCCGTCATCATGTTGAAGAGGGCGGAGACGTCCTCGCCGATCTTGTCGTCGCAGGTGAAGAGGCCGAGGTCGGTGTAGATGCGCGCCGTGACGGGGTTGTAGTTGCCGGTCGAGAGGTGGATGTAGCGGCGGATGCGGTCCGGGTCCCGCCGCACCACCATCGTGACCTTCGAATGGGTCTTGAGCCCGGGCAGGCCGTAGACGACATGCGCCCCGGCCCGCTCCAGCGTGCGGGCCCACTCGATGTTGGCCTCCTCGTCGAAGCGCGCCCGGAGTTCGATGAGGGCGGTGACCTCCTTGTCGCGTTCGGCCGCGCGGGCGAGCGCCGCGACGACGGGGGAGTTCCGGCCCGCGCGGTAGAGGGTCTGCTTGATGGCGAGCACCCCGGGGTCGAGCGCGGCCTGCTCGAGGAAGTCCACCACGGTGTCGAAGCTTTCGTAGGGGTGGTGGAGGAGCACGTCCTTCGCCCGGATGAGCGAGAAGATGTCCCCCTTGTGGGTGCGGAACGGGGCGGCGATCTGCGGGGTGAAGACGGGGTCGCGCAGCGCCGCGTAGCCGGGCAGCTGGGTCCAGGCCATGAACGCGGCGATGTCCAGCGGCCCCCGGCTCTCGTAGATGTCCGCCTCCTCCAGGTCCAGCCACTTCACGAGCTCCTGGCGGAGCTTCGCCGAGACCCCGTCGCTGATTTCGAGCCGGACCTCGAGGCCGCGGCGGCGCTGGTGGATCTGGGACTGGATGGCCTTGACGATGTCCTCGGAATCCTGGTCGTCCACCTCGATGTCCTGGTCCCGCGTGAGCCGGAAGACCGCGCGCTCCTGGGTTTCGAAGCCGGAGAAAAGCTGCTCGAGATGGCCGCCGACGAGGTCCTCGAGCATGACGAAGTGGTCCCTGCCCTCGCCCGAGGAGACGGGGAAGAAGCGCGGCAGCAGGGGCGGGATGGGGACGACGGCGAGGCAGCTGCGGGGCACCTTGAGGCGGCTGCCGCCGCGGGCCTTGAGCAGGGCGGCGATGTAGAGCTGCCGGTTCTGGATGTGGGGGAAGGGGTGGGCCGGGTCGATGGCCATGGGCGTCAGGACCGGGTGGACCTCCTTCGAGAAGCGCGTGTCGAGGGTGCGGACGGCGTCCGCCTTGAGGGAGTCCGGCGGGAGGATCTGGAGGCCGGCCCGGGAGAGCAGGGGCAGGATCTCCTCCTTGAGGAGCCGCTGCTGCTCGGCGACGAGGAGGTGCACCCGCGCGGCGATCTCCTTGAGGGTGTCGCGGGTGCTGCGGTGGTCGCCGGAGTCCCGGCTGGCGACCTCGTCGGGGTCGCGGTGTTTGAGCCCGCTGACCCGGATCATGAAGAACTCGTCGAGGTTGGACGAGAAGATGGCGAGGAACTTGAGCCGTTCGAGCGCGGGCTTGCGGGCGTCCGCGGCCTCCTCGAGGACGCGGGCGTTGAACGCCAGCCAGCTGAGCTCGCGGTTGATGAAGAGGTCCCGGTCGTCCATGGCGGGTTGCAGCATACGCTGCTTTAGTCTTAACATAAATTCGCGACATCGGGGGCGGGACCGGGCGTAGGGGATAGGGAGGCGGGTATGAAGCTGCTGCTCTGGTCGCTGCTGGTCCTGCAGGACGCGGAGGCGACACCGAAGGAGTTCACGTTCCTGTTCTGGACCGACCAGGAGATCGACCAGGGGAAGAACGGGGATTACAGCAAGTGCGTCCCCACCATCGAAGCGATGAACGGGATCGCCGGCACGGTCTATCCGCCCGCGATCGGGGGCGCCGTCGGGAAGCCCGATTTCGTCGCGAGCGCCGGGGACAGCTGCGGCTGGCCCACGAACGCCTGCGTCCAGTCCTGGAACAGGATCGTGCGCGAGCTGCTGAAATTCCCCACCCGGGCGGTGGCGGGAAATCACGACTCCGGGGGCGCGTCGCCTTCCGACGCGTTCTACCGCTGGCTGCGCGAGGACCCCTTCGTCAAGGCGCACGCCTCGGACAACGGGCAGCCCGCCTGGAAGGCTCCGGATGCGGAGTCGGGGATCATTCCGGGCATTCAGTACTCGTTCCGGCACAAGGGCGTGGTGTTCCTCATGCCGTCGCCGACCTACGATTCCTCGGGGAAGTCCCCGACGGGCTGCTCGCCGCTGTACAAGCATGATCTGGAGTGGCTGCGGCGCGAACTCGCCAAGTACGACGCGAAGACGCCGAAGATCGTCGTGAACCATTTCAACGCGGGCTCCCTCATGAACCGCACGGAGCTGGACACGATCTACGAGGCGAACAACGTCGTGCTGCATCTTTGCGGCCACTGGGAGAAGGTCCAGCACTGGCGCTTCGGGCGCTGCGACTGGGTCATGGACGCCGGCCATCGCGACCTCGACGGCACGTTCTCGGCGCTCGAGGTGGGCCGGGACCGCATCACGGTCGCGCACCGCAAGAGCCGCGAGGGGGCCTGGCACGACGCGACGCTCGTGAAGAAGATCGAGGCGCGCTGGTGAAGCGCGGTCTGTGGCTGCTCCTGCTGGTCTCGTGCGCGACGACGGAGCCGTCCCCGCCGCCCTCCGAGCTGGTCCTCTGCGGCGGCGACGAGGTGTTCATCCTCGACGTGCGCTCGGCCCCCCGCAAGGTCTGGAGCTGGCGCGCGGCGGAGAGCCCCGGATTGCCGGAGGCGCTGCGGACGAAGTTCGGCACGACCGACGACTGCAAGCCCGTGGACGGGGGCCGGAAGATCCTGGTCACATCGTCGGGCGGGGCGGCGGCGCTGATCGAACGCTCGACGAAAGCCTGCCTCTTCGCGGCGGCGGCGCCGAACGCCCATTCCGCGGAGCTGCTTCCGGGCGGGCGGGTGCTGCTCGCGCTTTCAACGCATGCGGACGGGAACCGGCTGGCGCTGCATGATCCCGCCGGCGCGTTCCTGGTCTCGGATGAACTGACGGGGGCGCACGGGGTGGTCCGCGACGAGGAGCGGGGGCTGCTCTGGGCGCTGGGGACTTTTGAGCTCCGGGCCTACGCCCTGAAGGAGTTGTCGGCCCTGGCGCCCGTCTTCGTGCGCAAGCACGGCTTCGCGCTGCCGAACGAGGGCGGACACGAACTGCGGCCGGTTCCGGACCGTCCGGAACTCGTCCTCTCGACGCACCAGCACGTCTGGGCCTTCGACCGCGATCAGCTGAGCTTCAAGCCGTTCCCTCAGCTGGGGGATGCGGAGAACGTCAAGAGCCTGGACTTCGACCCCCGCAGCGGCGCGCTCGCCTACGTGAAGGCCGAGAAGAGCTGGTGGGCGGAGCGCGTGACGTTCATCGGCCTCGACCGCACGGTCGAATTCCCGGGGCAGAAGATCTACAAGGCCCGCTGGGTTCCGCCCCTCGACTGAGCCCGGCGGCGGGGCTTGAGCAGCGGCCCGGGATAGCGGGGGCCGGGAATCGTCCGGAAGCCCGCCCTGCGGAAGTCGGCGTCGAACGTCAACGCCTCGATCAGCCCCAGCTCGTCCATGAGTGTGAACGAGGTGCAGTCCGTGAGGGAGAAGCGCTGATCGTGGCACTTCCGGAAGCGGACGAGCGCCCGCTTTCTACAGCCGGGTTCGATCTCGAGTAGGGTTGCCATCCAGCCGCCCTCCAGCGCTTCCCAGGCCCGGAGCGCGATTCCATGCGACGCGCTCATTCGCAGTCGCGTCACCGTTTCAGAAAGGACGTAGTCACTGGTGAGGAGGCGGAGATGTCCGTCTGCTACCGCCCTCAGGGCTGTGAGTGCTTCAGGGTGATGCTGATCCTTGGGGTCGAAGATGGCGATCCAGGCGCTGGAGTCGACGAAGATCCCCCGGCTCATCGGGAGGGGCGGTCCTCATCGTAAATGAGCCGGTCCTCCTCCTTCCAGGCGGTAGGTGGATCGACGGGCCAGGACTTCATCTCCTCGATGAGTTTCAGGATGGCCCGCCTGCGGCGCTCCATCTCGCCCTTGATTTCGTAATGGGAGCCGGCCGGACTGCGGACGGAAATCAACTCCAGGCCCTCCTTCGAGAGTTTCTTGCGGAGTCGGGCCAGGGCCCGGGACATCGTGGCGACCGAAACCTTGCAGGCCTTCGCCAGCGAGGCGGTGTGATGGTCACGGACTAGAATAAGGGTGCGCGCCTGCTTCTCCAAGGCTGCCGTCGCCCGGGAGGAGCCGTTTTCCTGAAGTGTCTTCGTGGCCATGGTATGAATCTATCATTGTGGTAGTGAGATATCAATGCCTGCGATGAAGGTGTGTTCCCGGCAACGGGTCAGCGAATCCCCAGTCCCGGATTGGCCAGGAACAGCGACGCCGGGAATCGTTCACCGCCGCCCGGGGCGCGGACGGTTCTCTTGAGCACCAGGTCGAAGAGCAGCGGGTTTACGTCGAAGATCTCGTTCAGCGCCAGCCGCTCCTCCGCGCTCAGGAATCCGGCTCCGGCCAGGCTGCGGGTCCGGGTGAGGGCGTTGATCGCCGGCAGGGGATAGTCGCTTCCGTGGACCAGGCGGCCGTGCAGGTCCGTGCGCCGGAGCAGCGTTTCGAGGGTTTCTCCGAAGCGGTTGTACTGGGTCACGGCGGAGATGTCCCCGAAGAGCAGGCCGCGATAGCGCTCCTCGGACAGCAGGCGGAGGAAGAGGTCGAAGTTGCGCACCCGGCCCCGCTTCGGATCGTCGAGATCCGGGTTCTCGCCCAAGCCGGCGCAATGGGCCACGATCACGCACACGCCGCGGTCCATCGCGCGCCGGAGCTGCAGGGGGTTGCCGAGGCGCTGGTCCTCCGCGGCGTCCACCGCCTTCTCCTCGCCGGCATGGGTCAGGAGGGTCAATCCGAGCCGGGCCATGCGGTCGTAGAACGGATCGCAGAGGGGATCCGAGGGGTCGATGCCCATGCTGTTGGGAAGCCATTTGACCATCTTCGCCCCGCGTCGCGCGCCCTGCTCCAACCGCTGAAGCGCGTCCGGGCGGTAGGGGTGCACCGAGATCGCCGGAAGGAAGACGTCGGGGTGGTCCTCCGCAAGCCGGAGGACGTACTCGTCGGGGACGTGGAACTCCGTGCGCTGTTCGTCGACCGTGCCGTCCCGGCGATATCTCCGGTCGAAGGCCAGGATCTGGAAGCGGCCCCCTCCGGGCATGCCGCGGGCGCGATCCAGAAGACGGAGGACGTAGTCGCGGTCGGCTTCGGCGAGGTTCCGGACGCCGCCCGCCCGCAGGTAGACCTCGAACTGGAGTCGTTTGAGGGGATGCAGCAGGGAGCGCATGTCGGGGTTGACGGTGCACCCGCTGTCGCCGCTTCCGAGCCCTGCGATGTGGACGTGGGCGTCGAGCAGGCGGCCGGGCTCGATGCCCTCAAACGCGCGGTCGATCAGGGCGCAGGCTTCGGGCGAGAGCCGCCCGGCCAGGTCACTCGAGGGTCTCGAGGAGCCTCCCACCAGGGCTCCGGCCGCCCAGCCGCATCCGGCGAGCAGGGGAAGCAGGAGGCACGGAAGCCGCACCCGCGCATTCTATCCCGCCCGGCGGCCGCTAAAACAAGTCCAGGATCGGCGCGCCCTTGTCGGCGACCTTGAAGGGTCGGCCCGAGGGGGAGTGCACGACGAAGCCGAGCGGCAGCCCGACGGCGTGCGCGATCGTGGCGTTGAAGTCGGGCACCGTCACGGGCTTCTCGGCGACCTCGCGGCCCTCCTTGTCGGACTTGCCCCAGGCGCGGCCGCCCTTGATGCCGCCGCCGGCGAGCAGGCCGGAGAAGACCTTGGGATAGTGGTCGCGGCCGTCGCGGTCCTCCTTGATCTCCGGCGTGCGCCCGAACTCGGTGGCGAGCACGACGAGCGTCTCCTGCAGCAGCCCGCGCTGCTCCAGGTCGCCGATCAGCGTGCCGAGCGCGGCGTCGAGGATCGGTAGCTTCTTCTCCATCGCCTCGAAGTTCTCGTTGTGCGTGTCCCAGCCGCCCAGCTGGACCTCGACGAAGCGCGCCTTGTGTTCGACCAGGCGCCGCGCGAGCAGGCAGCCCTGGCCGAAGGAGTCCATCCCGTACGCCGCCCGGGTCTCCGCGGATTCCTTCGAGAGATCGAAGGCCTCGAGATCCTTGGAGGACATCAAGCGCACGGCCGAATCGTAGAGGTCCGCGTAGCCGCGCACCTCGCGGTGGTCGTAGGTCTTCGCGAAGGCCGCGTTCATGTCGTCCGCGCGCTTGAGGCGGGCCGCGTAGGCCTCCTCGCTCACGCCGGCGGGACGTTTGCTGTTCTGCAGGCCGGAGGCGGGGTTGCCGATGGGGAGCGGGCCGTGTTTGGGCTCCATGAAGCCGGCGGACGCGCCGTTGTTGCCGCCGCCGATCGCCACGTGCGCGGGCAGCGTCGGGTTCCGCGCGCCCATCATGAGGGACATCCACGCGCCCATCGTCGGGTGCTTGATCGTCCCGCGCAGCACGTAGCTCGTGTGCATGAGGTACTGGCCCTGCTGGTGGGCGCCCTGGTTGGACGTCAGCGAGTTCACGAGCGTCACGTGGTGCATCTGCTTCGAGAGCTTCTCGAAGAGCTTGTTGATGATCACGCCGTCGGCGCTCGTCTTGGTCGCCTCGGTGGGCCCCTGCGTCTCCGCGCCGGGCTTGAGATCGAACGTGTCGAGGTGCGTCATGCCGCCCGACATGTAGAGGAAGATCACGTTCTTCGCCTTCGCGTCGGGGCGCAGCGGGACCGTGCCCACGTCCTGGCCGAGGGCGAGGCCGCTGAACATCGGCAGCGCGCCGACCCCGAGCAGCGAGAGGGCGCTGTTCGAGAGGAACGCGCGGCGGGAGACGTCGTCGAGTCCGCGGGCAAGATCTTTCATGGTTCTACCTCGTTTATCGGATGAACATGAATTCGTGCGTGTTGACCAGCGTCCAGATCAGGTCCTTGGCGGCGGCCTCGCCGCGTTTGTCGAGGTCGCCCGTCCAGAGTTCCCGTTCGGCGGCGGACGGATCCCGGCTCAGGACGCCGCGGAACGCCGTCGCCACCTTCTCGGCCGACGTCGGCGCCGCCGTCACGGCCTGGCGCAGCGCCGCGCGGGCGTTGGGCAGCAGGGTCTTGTCCACGAAGCCGTTGAGGAGCGAGAGCGCCTGGGGAACGGTCGAATCCGTGTGCGAGACCTCGATCTGTTCGCGGTCGGACTGTCCGAACTCCCGCAGGAAATGTCCGGCGGGCGCGGGCTGGGGCATGTCGGAGGCGCGCAGGAAGCCCTTGGCCTCCCCGCCCTTCTTGTAGCCTTTCTTGCCCTGCATGAGGAGCGGGCCCCCGGATTTCTCGAGCGCCTGGAGTTCCTCCCGGAGGCGCTTCGCCGTGGCGTCGTCGCCCTTCTTGCGGGCGGCCTTCATCTCGGCCTGGAGCGCCTCGATCTTCTTCTCGAGTTCCGGATCGGCCTTCGCGGCCGTGCGGGCCGCCTCCATCTGCTCCTTCCGGGCCTCCTTGAACTTCGCGGGATCCTTGGTCTTGAGGATCTCGAGCTCGACGGCGGCCTTGGCCTCGGCTTCCGTGACGCCGGCGAGGCGCTCGTAGTCGCGGTAGACGGATTCCGCCGCCTCGCCGGGCTCGTTGAGCGTGGCGTCGAGGTCGGGCACGACGAGCGTCAGCATCGAATCCCAGAGCTGCTCGGCGCTCATGCGGCGGAGCAGGGGGCCGGGGAAGCGGAAGGGCGTCTCGTCGGAGGGCTCCTGGCGGCAGGCCTCGCGCTGATAGGCCTTCGTGTTCGCCAGCACCCGGAGGTACTGCTTGAGGTCGTAGTTCATCCCGCTCATCAGGCCTTCCAGGGCCTTCATGAGGGCGGGGTTGGCGGCCTTCGTGTCCTCGCGGAGGTTGAGCGCGGGCTCGATGACGCCGAGGCCGAAGAGGGACTTCCACATCCGGTTCGCGATGACCGTGGTGAAGCGGGGGTTCTCGGGGGACGTCAGCCAGCGCGCGTAGACGTTGCGCGAGTCGATGTCCGGGGCCTTGAGGTTCGGCGCCTTCTTGCCCTTGGCGTTGACGGTCTTCTTGTTGTCCGGGACGGCGTCGGGATTGGCGGCGAGCGGGGCGGCCTCGCCCCACATGGCGTGCGCCTTCACGGGCTGGTTGGGTTTCGCGTCGGGGTACTGGTAGTCCTTGGGCAGGCGGTAGAGACCGGTGCCGCTGCCGGAGATCCCGTACTCGAGGGGCTGCATGAGCTTGCGGAACTCGCGGAACGCGGGGCTGCGCTCCTTGGTCTTGCCCTCTCCCTTGAACGTGTCGCCCAGAGCCTTGAGGCGCTGGCCTTCGGGCGTGGAGGGGAAGCTGTCGTCGGTGTAGCGGATGCCGCCGGTGAACGCGACCATCTCGTGGTACTGGCGCTGGGTCCAGGTGTCGAAGGGGTGGTTGTGGCACTGGGCGCATTCGAGGCGGGTGCCGAGGAAGACCGTGATGGTGTTGGACATGTTGTCCTCCGGCATCCCGCGGTCGCGCAGGTAGTAGCCGGTGGCGCCCGCGCCGCGCTTGTGGGCGGGGCCGGAAGCCGAGAGCAGCTCGCGGACGAAGACGTCGTAGGGCTTGTTCTGCGCGATCGACTCCTTGATGAAGTGGATGTAGGGCTCGCCGGAGATGTTGTTCTGGAGCCGGCTCTTGACCCGGAGCAGGTCGGCGAATTCGTTGAAGAGGCGGCTGACGTACGCGGGGGATTCGAGGAGCTTGTCGATGAGGGCTTCGCGTCGATCGGCGGGGGACGAGGCGAGGAAGGCGGCCAGTTCCTTGTCGGTGGGGATGCGGCCCGCCAGATCCAGATACACGCGGCGCGCGAACGAGGCGTCGTCGAGCGCGGGATTGGGGGTGACCTTGTGGGCGGCGAGGTCGGCGTCGACGAGGCGGTCGATCTCGCGCGCGGACTCGAGGATCTTCGCGCGGGGGATGCGGTCGAGTCCGCCGCCGGGTCCGCCTGCGGCGGCGGGGACCGCCAGAGCGGCCGCCAGGGCGACG
The DNA here is from genome assembly GCA_964619955.1 of uncultured Planctomycetales bacterium. Taxonomy (GTDB): domain Bacteria; phylum Planctomycetota; class MHYJ01; order MHYJ01; family JACPRB01; genus JACQFK01. The sequence goes on along the minus strand of CAZUJF010000036.1, from coordinate 8,827 downwards.
GCGGCGAGGCAACGAAGGCTGTTCATGCAGGCTCCTTGGAAACGTCGATGCAACCTGAAGCTTAACCCGGGGGGCGGGGAAAGGTTGCGCCGGGCTTCCAGAATGAAGGAATCATTTCCGGCGTCCCATCCGTTAGAATGCTGATACGGAATCGAGGAGGATGGACATGAGAACGGGATTGCTGGCGGTGGCGGCGGCCGCGCTCCTGGCGGGCACCGCGTGGGCGGGCGGCGGCGGCAAGATCAAGTTCGAGCCGGGCACGAAGCATGATGCGCTGCTGGCGCAGGCGAAGGCCTCCGGCAAGCCGGTGATGCTGTACTTCACGGCCGACTTCTGAGGGGCTTGTAAAGTATTGGACGCAGGTGCGTTCTCAAACGACGAGGTGGTGAAGGCCTCGGAGGGTCTGGTCCGCATCCTGGTGGACGGCGACCGGGACTCCAAGCTCTTCGACAAGTACGGCGTGGAGTCGATGCCCACGCTGCTGTATCTCGACCCGGACGGCAAGAAGGTCGGCGAGATGACGAAGCGCACGCCCGCCGACCTGAAGGCCGAGTTCGAGGCGATCGCGAAGAAGCACGGCCGCGAGGCCAAGAAGAAGTAGGAGGCGGCACGGCATGCTGACCTGCTTCGGATTTCTCCGTCTGCTCTTGCTTCAGCTGGGGGTCGCGGCGTTCGTGGCGCTGCCCGCGCCCCGGGGCGATCAATTCGTCCTCTTCGACGTGACGTTCACGTTCACGAAGGAGGACGCGGACAACTCCAAGCCGAGCAAGTCGCACTACTACGTGAAGGGCGACCTGATCAACAAGGACCGCCCGAAGGACTGGACCTCCCCGGTGGACTACCGCAACGGCACGGTCCACATCCGCACGGAGGTCCTCGAGAAGCCCGCGGGCGGCGAGCCGACCACCTGGTCGCTCTGCTACATCCCGAACAAGGGCCAGAAGAACGGCTACGGCTGCACGAACACCGTCGTCTACAAGGAGAGGGGCGTCTACGAGCAGGACGTGAAGATGACGGCGTTCTGGGAGAACGACTCGATCGTCTGGTCGCAGGGCATCAAGCAGATGGATCTCGTGATGAAGGACGCCAGCGGCGGCAGCGGCCACGCCCACAAGCGCGCCGACCACGAGAAGTTCTTCCCGACGAAGGTGCGCATCACCATGATCCAGGTGGCGGCGGGGTCGACCTACGACCCGAAGCTCGTCCCGAACCTGCCGCCCGCCAAGGGCAAGGACTGAGCTAGCGCGATCAGCTTCGCAGGACCCAGCCGAGCAGGACCAAGGTTGCCAAAAGGACGCCGATCCACATCCACCCGGGCAGGCCCTTTCTCGGGGGGCCGCCTCCCGGGATCAGCAAGGTTCCGCAGCGCGTGCAACGGATGCGGTCGCGATCGACGGAGTGCCCGCAGACAGGGCGTCTCCTCGGGTTCGTCGGGCTTCTCCGGGCGACGGAAGGGTTGGATCGTTCCCAATCGCAGGGTCTTCAGAAGCCACAGGGGCTGCTCACCCAAGCGGCCATACGATACCACGAGGAATGCGGGAATAGGAGGCCTGAGGCCCGTGGAGGGGGACGGCTACTCAGGGTATGTTGACGGGAGTGCGCTGGAAGTTATAGGTTGTGTTATAATGTTTAACACAGAACGGAGGAGGTTCACGATGGGTGCGGCAAAGCAGGCGAAGGCTGCCGCCGGCGGGGGCATGACGTACTTCGGGGCCAGGATCCCGAAAGTGACCCGTCTCGCCCTGGAGCGGTATGCCGGGATGAAGCGGCTCTCCGCGAGCGCCGCGGCGGCCCAGCTTCTCGAGGAAGGGCTCCGCATGGAGCGCTTTCCCGGGATCGACTTTCGATGGACTCCTTCGGGGCGAAAGGCCCACGTCACCGGTACGGGCCTTGCGGCCTGGGAATGCCACCTGATCTGGGAGTCCCACGGCAGGAGCGTGGCGAAAGTGCGGCGGAACTACCCGCACCTTTCCGCGGCCCGGATCCAGGCGGGGGCCGTCTATATCGAAGCGCACCGGGAGGAGCTTCCTTCCCTGGAACGCCCCGCCTTCGCCGCGGTGGTGAAGGTGTAGCGGGTGCGCCCGAGATTTCTGCTGGACGAGCAGATCAGCCCGGAAGTGGCGCGGCTGGCGGCCAGGTCGGGGGTTGAGGCGCGGGCCGTCGCCGCTTCCGAGCTGGAGGGGCTCGACGACCGCTCCGTCTTCCGAAAGGCGCTGGAGGAGGGCCGGATCCTGGTGACCTACAACATCGACGACATGAGCCTGCTGCTGGTCGACTTCCTGAAGGAGGGCGCGTCGGTGGCGGGCGTGGTTTTTGTGGACGTGCGCACGATCCCGCCGGCCGACGTGGCGGGACTGGCCCGCGCCCTCGTGAAGCTGGCGAGAAAGCTGGGCCGGGGCGATATCGATCCGGGGGGCGGGATCTTCCTGCAGCGATAAAGGCGATGGATTGAGCCGGCCTTACCGAAGGGGCGTGCCGGGCCCGCTGACCGGGGTCAGCACGAGCTGGCGGATCTGGTAGACGGGCAGCGAATTGCCCAGGTAGAGGCCCCGCTTCTCCCGCACCCCCGTGTGCCCCGAGAGCCGGGCGAAGTCCCCGCTCCAGTCGATCAGCGGCTTGCCCTTCACGGTCACCAGGATCCGCCCCTTCCGCACCGAACACACGATCGTCTGCTCCGCCTTCTCGGGGAAGATGTCCCCGCGCGTCATCACGTCGTTCTGGTGCACCAGCTTGCCGTCGATGCGCTCCAGCCCGGAAGCCTCCCCGTCGCGCGCGTCCAGCATCACCGTCACCTGCCGCTCGCCCGCGACCAGCCCGATCCCCAGCGCATCCGGATGGCCGCCCACCCGCGCCGCCACCAGCGTCAGGTCGTACTCCTCGGGCGGCGCATACGGGATCTGGATCAGGCCCGAGACCCCTCCCGGCGAAACGAGCTTGCCCGCCTCCATCGTCCAGAGCGTCCCCACCGAGTCCTTCGCCACGTCCACCAGCCGCAGCAGATCCACCGGCACCTTCGGCCCCGGCTTCTTCGCCTTCGCCGCCGCCTTGGTCCGCGTGAAGCGGCCCTTGCCCTTCACCTCGAGCAGCTCCGCGTCGTGCAGCAGGATCCGCGCCTGGGCCACCGCCAGCCCGATCGACTCCGGCGTGCGCAGCGCGATCCCCTCCGGCATCGAGAGGTCCGCCCCGTCCGTCTTCCAGCGCGTCTGCAGCCGGCCGTCCAGGAAGATCCGGACCTCGCCCTCGCGCACCTGCGCCACCACCGTCAGCTTCTGCCCATACTTCACCCCGCCCGGCACCGCCTTCGCCGTCGGGTTCGCGCGCATCGCCGCGCCCGCCACCCGGTCCAGCCCCGCGTGCGCCTCCGCCTGGTTCGGGTCCAGCAGCCGCCAGCCGAAGCCGCGGCCCGGGCGGGACAACAAGAGCGCCAGGTCCAGCGTCCCCGAGCGCGGCGTCAGCGACAGCCGCAGGTCGTACTCCGCCGGGGGACGGTAGGGGAACTCCAGCCGCGCCCGCGTGACGCCCTCGGACGAGATCCCGTCCGCCTCGCGCTTCCACGTGCCCGACAGCGCGTCCGACGCCGTCTCCACCGGTTCCAGCAGGTCCAGCGCGGCGGCCCAGGCCTCCTCCGACGGCGGCGCGGGCTCGGGTTCCGCGGGGACCGGCATGGGGACGGCGACCGGCGCGGGCGGGGGGACGGGGACCGGGACCGGAGCCGGAGCGGGAAGCGGCGCGGGCTCCGGCTTCTTGCGGTCCTCCTCCCGTTTGCGGGCTTCGTCCTGCAACCGCTTCACCTCCGCCTCGAGGCGGCGCTTCTCCTCGTCCGACTTCGCCGCGGCGGCTTTGCGGACCGCCTCGTCCGCGTCGGCCCGGGCCTTCGTCTCAACTTTCGCGCGCTCCTCGAGCTCCCGCTGTTTCGCCGAGAGTTCGCGGCGCAGGCGTTCCTCGGCCGCGCGCGCCTTGCGGTCGCCGTCCGCCTTCGCCTGCTCCGTCGCCAGCCGCGCGCGCTCGGCCTCGCCCTTCGAGCCCGAGACCAGGACCGCGACGACGGCGACGACGAGCGCCGCCGCGCCGGCGAGCAAGGCGGGCATCCAGCCGCGCTTCGCGGCCGCGCGCCGCAGGGTGGAGGGCGCGAGTTTGACGTGGACCTCCTCGCCGTCCAGCCAGCGACCCAGATCCTTCGCGAGCGCCTCGGCCGTCGCGTAGCGGTCCTGCGGGCGCTTGGCCAGGCACTTGAGCGCGACCGCCTCGAGCGTGCGGTCGGCCGTCTTCGCGATCGTCGACGGCGGCACGGGGGCGTTCTTCACCGATTTCATGAGGACTTCGATGGCCGTCTCGCCCTGGAAGGGCAGGCGTCCCGCGAGCACCTCGTAGAGCATCACGCCGAGCGAGTAGACGTCCGTGCGGCCGTCGATCGTCTTGAGCCCCCGCGCCTGCTCCGGGCTCATGTGCGTCGGCGTCCCCATCACCATGCCCGTCGCGGTCAGCGAGGTGGAGACGTCCTGGCCCATCGACTTGGCGAGCCCGAAGTCCGTCACGTGCGGGCAGGCGCCGGCGTCCACGAGCACGTTCTCCGGCTTGAGGTCCCGGTGGATCACGCCGTGGGCGTGCGCGTGATGGACCGCGAGGGCCGTGTCGCGGAGGACGGCGATCTGCTCCCGGAGTCCGCAGCCCGGCCGGCGCCGCCACTTGGAGTAGGGCAGGCCGTCGATGAACTCCATGGAGATGAGGCGGCGTCCTCCGGCGACGCCGGCCTCGTGCACGCCGACGATCCCGGGGTGTTTGGGCAGGCGCGCGGCGAGCTGCGCCTCGCGGAGGAAGCGCTCCTCGTCCTCCGCGGCGGCGCCGCCCGGGGGCGCGAGCATGGTCTTGAGCGCGACCCGGCGTTTGAGGTCCTCGTCGACGGCCTCGTAGACGACGCCCATGCCGCCGCGGCCCAGCTCGCGGACGAGCGTGAACTTGCCGAGCTTGCGCACAGGTGCGGCCATGTAGAGTGGAGTATAGCCGCAGCGGGGGGCCGGAGTTGAAACAGCGGCGTGCGGTGGGGGGTAGAACGTACATGATGACGCTGCTGCTGGCGCTGCTCGCGGTCCAGGACGCCGAGGCCCTCCGCGCGCTCGGCGGGGACGTGACGGAGAGCGGCGGGACGATCACGCGCGTCTCGTTCAAGGACTGCGCCAAACTGGGCGAGGCGGAGTACCGGCGTCTTGGCGGAATCCGGACGCTCAAGACGCTGACGCTGTACGGCGGCAAGAAGACGCTGACGGACGCGACGCTGCCGCTGCTGGCGGGGCTCTCGGAGCTCGAGGAGCTGAACACCGAGGGGATCCAGGTCAGCGACGCGGGGCTCGCCGGCTTCGCGGTCCTCAAGAACCTGCGCTCGCTCGCGTTTTTCCATCCCTCCCTCGACCTGAAGGGCTTCGACGGCTCGGGCTTCGCGGCGCTGAAGGCCCTGCCGAAGCTGGAGCGGCTGACGATCGCGGGCACGCGCTTCAACGACCTGGGTTTGGCGGCCGTCGCGGAGCTGGGGCAGCTGCGCGACTTCCGGACTTGGCACACGTACCAGACGCAGGCGGGCAACGCGGCGCTGGAGAAGCTGCCGAACCTGCGCTCGCTGTATCTGGGGCAGCGGCTGCGGCGCTGGGACGGCGGCTCGAACGCGGCCTCCCTCGACGATGCGACGCTCGACGTGGTTGCGCGGCTCAAAGGATTGGAGTCCCTGACGCTGGACGAGGCTCGCCTCTCGGTCGCCGGCCTGTCGAAGTTGAAGGCGCTGCCGGCACTGAAGAAGCTGGACCTGCAGCGGATCGACCTCTCCGAGGCGGATCTGGAGGCGCTGCGCGGCGCGCTTCCGGGCGTGAAGCTCACCTTCAAGCCCATGAGCGCCGACGAGAAGACGAAGCTCGAGGCCTACCTGAAGCCCTGAGTCGGGTGGAAACGTCCGAGCGAGCGCCGGCACGACGACGGGGCGGTTTGAGGGGCCAGATCGTCCGCTATGCTTGTCTGATAGGCCTAGAACAAACTCACCTGCGATCGTGTAAGATCCTCACCATGCATCTGCGTCATATCCTTCCGTTTTGCCTCTGGACCCTCCTTGTTTCGGCCGGACCGGCGGCCGCGCTCCAGGATCTCGGCAGCGTCCTCCAGAAGGCGGACGCCCTGCTCGATCAGGCGAAGGCGGCTTATGATGAAGCCCGGACGAGCCGTTCGGTGGCGATGTTCGTGGATGCGGGCTTCAAACTGGAGGAAGCTCGGATCAAGTACCTCGTCCTTCAGGAGATCGGCTCGTCCGATCAGCAGAAGACGGCCGGGGAGCGTCTGCGGGCCGTCGCCCAGCTCTTGAAACTGGTGAACGACGGCAAGGTCGCCGTCCATTCGCCGCCGGTCCCCGAACCCCCGGCGCCGGACAAGACGCCACCGGCGGATCCCGCGGCGAAACCGGAGCCGGCCGCGCCGCCTCAGGCCCCGCCGATCGACGTGATGAAGCGCCATCAGGTGCCCGACGCCAAGAGCCAGAAGGACGCCGAAAAACTGATTCGAGATCTCCTCAAAGCGGAGTACGCCAAGAAAGCTGTCGCCGATCGGAGGGCACTTGCGCGATTGCTGCTGGAGCATGCTGCCAAGAACCGTAACGATGCCGCCACCTTGTGGGTCCTCTGCCGCGAAGCCCAGGATATCGCTGTGCAGTCCTGCGACGTGAAAGCCTCGATCGACGCCGTCGAAGTCGCTGCGGCGGCCTTCGACGTGGATCCGCTGCCGATGAAGGTCGCCGCGCTCACCGCCGCCGCAAAAGCCGCAAAGACGCCGGAGGATTTCGAACAACTGGCCGCCGTCCACCTGGACCTCGTGGATGAGTTCGTCGGCTCCGATCAGTACGACCTCGCGGAAAAGGCGGCGGCCGCCGCCGTTCAGTTCGCCAGGAGAACCCCCTTCATTCCGCTCGTCAACCGGTCCAGCGCCCGCGCCAAGGAGGTCGCCGAGGCGAAGACTCTCTACCAGGCGATGAGGGGCGTCATGGAAACCTTGGCGAAGTCGTCCGATGACCCCGGCGGCAATCTCGAAATGGGAAAGTTCCTCTGTTTCGTCAAGGGGAGTTGGGACCTTGGATTGCGCTTTCTGGTCAAAGGTTCGGATGTGGCGATGAAGGCTCTTGCGGAGAAGGAACTGGCGCTCTCCCTTCAGGTCGCGGACCGGATCGCGGTGGCCGACGGATGGTACGACCTGTTCGAACAGGAAAAGAGCCCGCTCTGCAAGAGCCAGCTTCTGGCTCACGCCCGCTGGCTCTATGAAGCCGTCCTGGCCGATGCGCCATCGCTTCAGCGCCTTCGGATCGAAAGGCGGCTCGCGGCTCTGCCCCGTGGCGACGGTTCCGGAGTCAATCTGTTGTCCCTGATCGATCCGCTGAAGGACAAGATCTCCGGCCTTTGGAAGGCGACGTCGAAGGGCCTCAGCAGTCCGCGCATGATGGACAGCCTTCTGCAGGTCCCTTATGTCCCTCCTGATGAATATGACCTTGAAGTCGTGGCGGAATGGCAGGAGGGCGAGGACGGTTTGGGTATCGGTCTGGCCCGCGGGAAGGCGCAGGTGATGATGGTGATAGGGTCCTGGGGTCAGACCGTCAGCGGCCTCCGCCTGGTGGACGGCGTCTTCGAGAACGAGAATCCGACGTCGCATAAGGGGCCGGTCTTCACCAAAGGAAAGCCGGCGCGCATCGTCTGTTCCGTAAGAAGGACCTCGATCGACGTGACGGTGGACGGAAGGAAGATCGTGTCGTGGAAGGCGGATTACAGCAAGTTCTCGTTGGGCCACTGGGCGGTTCCGCGGAAAGACGCGTTGTTCCTCTGCTCGCTCAACAACGTGTACGAGATCACACGGATGTCCCTCACCCCGGTCTCCGGCCAGGGTAAGAAGATCCGCTGAGCCGGGCTATTTTGTTTCCAGCAACTTCCTCGCCCCCATCCACTCCAGGCAGCGGTCCTGCCATTGCTTCCAGAGGGGGCCCACGCCGCAGCCCAGGCCAGGTTCCCCGGTGGCGAGTGCGAGCAATTCGGAATTGACCCCGGCGCCAACCGACACCCCGTACACCGCGGAGCAAGTACACTATTGGGAATGACGGCAGACGATACCGCAACTGGTGGGCCGCGACGCAGGTTTAACCCCACCTTATGGACAATTGTGCTTGCCGCAAAGGACCCATTATCACCGCATCGCAAAGCGGCTCTCCAAACCCTGGTCGAAACCTACTGGAAGCCTCTCTACTACTTCGTGCGGCGACGCGGCAACGATCGGGAGTTCAGCAAGGATATTACGCAGGGATTTTTTGCCGCCATCATTGAGAGGAACTTCCTTCAGTACGTTGATCGGGGAAGGGGGAAGTTCCGCACCTTCTTGCTTACCGCCATCCAGCACTACATGGCCGACGAATTCGACCGAGCCTCCGCTCAGAAACGGGGCGGCGGGGGCCATGTGTTGTCTATGGATTTCGAGCAGGCCGAAGCCGAAGGTTTGCTCGATCGTGCTTCGGAGGAAGGCCCGGATCAGGTCTACCGGCGTGAGTGGGCGCTCCGGGTCCTCGCCCAGGCCATGCATTCATTGCGGGAGGAGTATAAAGCTGCGAACCGGCTGAACGAATTCGAGACGCTCAAACTCCATTTGAATTATGGCGTTAGCTCCGGACCCAGGTATACAGATTTGGCCAAACGCTTGGGGCTTTCCGAGAGCGACATTCGAAATAGGATCCATCGTGCCCGTATCCACTTGCGTGAGGCGATTCTTGGTGTGCCGGTTCCGTAAACTATTGCCCTGACAATTCCGGAAATTATTGCCCTGT
>CAZUJF010000035.1:0-58558 GCA_964619955.1 uncultured Planctomycetales bacterium | reverse complement strand
CGTCGCCGTACCCGCAGATCACGGCGACCTTGCCCGCCATCATGACGTCAATGGCGCGGTTCAGGCCGTCGATCAGCGAGTGGCGGCATCCGTAGAGATTGTCGAACTTCGACTTGGTGACGGAGTCGTTCACGTTGATGGCTGGGAAGAGCAGGCGCTGCTCCTTGGCGAACTGGTAGAGACGGTGCACGCCCGTGGTCGTCTCCTCGCTGACGCCCTTGATGTCCGCGGCCATCCCGACCCAGTCGATCGTGGTCCCGAGTTCCCGGAGCAGGTCGTGGAAGACGCACTCCTCCTCGCTCATCTTCTCGGGGTCGGACGCGGGGACCTTGCCGGCCTTCTGGTACTCGACGCCCTTGTGGACCAGCAGGGTGGCGTCGCCGCCGTCGTCGACGATGAGGTTCGGTCCGCGGCCGTCCGGCCAGACCAGCGCCTCGGCCGTGCACCACCAGTACTCGGGGAGGGTTTCGCCTTTCCACGCGAAGACCGCGACGCCCTTGGGGCTGTCGACCGTTCCCTTGGGGCCGACCGCGACCGCCGCGGCGGCGCTGTCCTGGGTGCTGAAGATGTTGCAGGAAACCCAGCGCACGCTGGCGCCGAGGGCCGTGAGCGTCTCGATGAGCACGGCCGTCTGCACGGTCATGTGGAGGGAGCCCATGATGCGGGCGCCGGCGAGGGGCTTGTCCTTGCCGTACTTCTCCCGGAGGGCCATCAGGCCGGGCATTTCGTCCTCGGCCAGGCGGATCTCCTTGCGTCCGAACTCGGCCAGGGAGAGGTCCCGCACCTTGAACGCCGGACGCGACAGCTTTTCCCGCGCCTTGGACTTCTTGGGCTTCGTCGCCGTGCTCATCGTGGTTTTTCCTCCGGGCCAAAAAGGGGGTCCAAACCGGCCGCATGTTATCACGAGCAGGCGGGGGGAGGCTGGAGAATTTCATCCGTTCGCCGGACAAAACCTTCGCGGCCCATGCCCGCCGTAGCAGCAGGGCTCATGCCCGGTGAAAACGAACGGCAGGGTGCGCCGCCCATCCCGAATTGAGGTCGCAGTTTGCGACCTCAAGAACTCGTCCTCTTCAGGAGTCAATCTGAAGATAGAATCTTTCGGGGAATCACCGGATAAGGAATCGATGGTCTTCCGCTGGGGAGGAGGGATGGTGGAATCAGGGAACTGAAACCAACGAGGTTTCCAGCACCTCGATCCCCTCGGCATGCGCCAGATTGAGAACCTCCTCGAGCCGGATGCATTCCATTTTCGGGTGCAAATTTCCGAGCGCGATCCTCTCTCCATCACGTACCCAGGTGGCGAAGGCGTGCAAGAGCGGGGAATGGAGCACGCGCTTCACAATCCGGTCGAGCCGGCCGGCCAGCCCCTCGGCCCGGTAGATCACGCATTGTCCCGGCGCAAAGATCACTCTCTTCGCAATCTCTTCACCGACGAATCCGGCATTCTCGAGGACGGCTTCGCGCACGTCGAGGCAATAGCGCGCCGTCGAGAGCAGGCGCCGGTGTTCCTCGGCGTAGGCGGCGAGGTGGGCCACGGGGACAAATGGTTCGGTGACCTTGATGCCGAAGTTGATGCCGGTGATCCGTCCACGGAGGCGGCATTCCAGAAACAGCGTCGTGTATGTGTGAGTGAAGTCGGAATGGATCCGCTCAAAGTCGCAGTTCCTGAAGACGACGGCATGCAGCGAGGATCGGACAGCCTTGACGTGCCGAAAGGAGCAGTCTTCGATCCGGGTCCATCCGGGGTAACCATTCCCGAGGGCGCAAGCGGCCACTCGGACCGGCCCGAACTTCCGTCCCTTCAGGGAGAGTTTGCTCCAGTCGTGCTGCTGTTCCAGGTCGATGGGCTCCCAACCCTCCTCGGGTGGGCAGATCCTGGATCCTCGTCGGGGCATGGAGCCAGTATACGGCATGTACCATGAGGGGCAGCGCGGCTGGCCCGCGCTCGGCGTGGCGCGTGAGGCTTGGGGGCGGGCGATTTGCGCGGAGCCGCCTACCTGAAGCCGATGCGGCCTTTGCTGGGAATCTCCGCAGGCTCCATCAGTTCGCGGATCGTGACCAGTATGTCCCGGATGGCTTGATCGTGCGTGCCGAGGCGGGCTTCGAGTTCGGCCAATTTCTCGCCCAGGTCCCGATGCGTGGACAGCAGCTGCCGGAGTCTCACGAAGGCCCGGACCACAAGCACCCCGGCTTCTTCGGCACGGCGGCTCCGAAGGACATTGGCAGCCATGATGGCCCCATGCTCCGTGAACCCCAGGGGCCGATAACGCAGATTGCGGGTGGATGCGGTCACAAACTGTGACCGCTCCGCAAGCGCCTCCTCTGGGCTCAATCGGAGTACGAATTGATCAGGTGGTCAATTTCGGGGGTGTGGCGTATTCGGCGAGGTAACGTGAGCGTCAGGGTTTCCCAAAGCAGGTGGAACGCGTCACGTCCTACCGGCTGCCGGCTACGAACTACAACCCACGCAAGTTCGCCTACCGCCCCGCGCTCTTGCGCAACGGGGACGACCTAATTACGATGTCCGCCCTATGGACTACCCCGTGCTCCAGGTCGCGCTCGATTTCCTCGAGCTCTCCCGCGCGCTCGGCGTGGCGCGCGAGGCCTGGAAGGGCGGCGCCCGCTGGATCGAGGCCGGCACCCCGCTCATCAAGAGCGAGGGACTCGAGGCCATCCGCGCCCTGCGCCGCGAGTTCCCCAAGGCCTACCTGATCGCCGACACCAAGACGCTCGACGCCGGCCGCACCGAGTTCGAGGCCGCCGCCAAGGCCGGCGCGAACTGCGCCACCGTCTGCGTCACCGAAAGCGACGCCACGATCCTCGAGTGCATCGAGGCCGGCCGCAACTACGGCATCGATGTCTGCGTCGACCTGCTCGGCTTGAAGGGGCCGCGGCTCCTCGAGGTGGCGAAGCGCTGCCAGGACTGGGGCGCGCACCACGTCGGCCTCCACCTGGCCATCGACGACCAGATGCGCGGCGGCGACGTCGCCGCCCAGCTCAAGGAACTCCGCGGGAAACTCACGATCCCCATCGCCGTCGCCGGCGGCGTCACCAGCGAGAATGCCGCGGCCGTCGCGAAGGCCGGCGCCTCCATCATCATCGTCGGCGGCGCCATCGCCAAAAGCGCCGACGCCGAGGGCGCCACCCGCACGATCCTCAAAGCCCTTAAGGAGGGGAAGTCCGTCGCGAGCGAACTCTACAAGCGCGGCGCCTCCGAGGCCGAACTCCGCAAGATCCTCGCCAAGGTCTCCACCCCGAACATCTCCGACGCGCTGCACCGCTCGGGCGAGCTGCCCGGTATTTACCTGCAGACGCCCGGCCTCAAGATCATCGGCCCCGCGGTCACCGTCCGGACCTATCCGGGCGACTGGGCCAAACCCGTCGAGGCCATCGACGTCGCCAAACCCGGCGACGTCATCGTCGTCGAGGCCGGCGGACTCGGCCCCGCCCTCTGGGGCGAACTCGCGAGCGAGTCCTGCCTGCAGCGCAAGGTCGCGGGCATCGTCATCGACGGCGCCCTGCGGGACGTTGACAGCATCCGGGCGATCGGATTCCCCGCGGCCTCGAAGCTCGTCACCCCGACGGCGGGGGAGCCCAAGGGCCTCGGCGAAATCAACATCCCCGTCAAACTCGGCGGCGTGACGGTGGAGCCGGGGGACTGGATCGTCGCGGACGAATCCGGCGTCGTCCGCATCCCCAAGGCGAAGCTCGTCGAGACCGCGAACCGCGCGATGGACGTCCTGGAGCACGAAAACCGCCTCCGCGAGGAGATCCGCCGCAAGGCGACGCTCGGCAGCGTCGCGGAGCTGCACCGCTGGGAGAAGCGCATTTCGGAGGGCGGGCCGGGTCCCGAAGCCGCCCCCCCCGCCAAGCCCGCCCGCGCGAAGGGGCGATGAAAAGCGCCCTCCCGTGCGTTAGAATAGGGCTTGTCCACCATGAACTGCGAAAAGTGCCATAAGAGCCACGCGACGATCCACCTGACGGCGATCGAGAACGGCGCCAAGCGGGAGGCGCATCTCTGCGAGGAGTGCGCGCGTCAGACGGGCGTGCATCTCAAATTCAACCTCTCCATCAGCGACCTGCTCGGCAGCCTGATGGAGCCGGCCGCGCCGAAGACCTCCTCCAAGGTCAGCAGCCTGCGCTGCCCCGAGTGCGGCATCACCTACTCGGAGTTCAAGGCCAAGGCGCGCCTCGGCTGCGCCCACGACTACGAAATCTTCAAGACGGAACTGCTGCGGCTCCTGGAGAAGATCCACGGCGCCACCACCCACGCGGGTAAGGCCCCCCACACGGTCGACGCCGCGATCCGGAAGGAGAACGAGCTCGTCCGCCTCAAGAAGGACCTCGAGGCCGTCGTGAAGAACGAGGACTTCGAGAAGGCCGCTCAGCTGCGCGACCGCATCAAGAGCCTCGAACTCGAGCTGAACCGATGAGAGTCGACGATCTGCTCGGCCAGTCGGGCGAATGGCTCAAGGGCAGCGGCCCCGAGAGCGACGTCGTGATCTCCAGCCGCGTCCGCCTCGCCCGCAACCTGAACCGCTTCCCGTTCCTGACGGTGGCGCCCGCGGCCGTGCGCGGCGAAATCGAGCGCTTCATCCGTCCGAAGCTCGAGGACGCCCGGCTCCCGCGTCCGCTCTCGTACTGGGCGCTCGGGGATCTCAATTCCATCGAGCGGACGCTGCTGGTGGAGCGGCATCTGATCAGCAAGGACCACGCCCAGGCGGAGGGCAACCGCGGGGTCGCGGTGGCGCCGGACGAGGCGATCTCCATCATGGTCAACGAGGAGGACCACCTGCGCCTGCAGGTGATCCGCTCGGGGCTGCAGCTGGACGAGGCCTACGACGAGATCGACCGCATGGACAGCGCCCTCGAGGGCGGCCTGAACTTCGCGTTCGACCCGCGCTTCGGCTACCTGACCGCCTGTCCCACGAACGTCGGCACCGGTATGCGGATCTCGGTGATGATGCACCTGCCCGCCGCCGCCCTGTCGAAGCAGATCGAGAAGGTGCTCCAGTCCCTGCAGCGCCTCAACTACACGGTCCGCGGCTTCTACGGCGAAGGCACGCAGCCGCTGGGCGACTTCTACCAGGTCTCGAACCAGATCACGCTCGGCAAGTCCGAGCGCGACATCATCGCCGAGATGAAGAAGGTCATCCCCGAGATCCTGAAGTTCGAGCGTTCGTGGCGGCAGAAGCTTCTTTCCGACGAGCCCTCGCGGCTCGAGGACCGCGTCTGGCGCGCCTACGGCGTCCTGAAACACGCGAGGCGCATCACCTCGGAGGAGGCCACGGAGCTGCTTTCGGCGCTGCGGCTCGGGATGAACATGGGCCTCCTGAAGGGCGTCACGCCCAAGACGCTCAACGAGCTGTTCATCTTCACGCAGCCCGGGCATCTGCAGAAGGTCGAGCACAAGGTGCTCGAATCGGACGAGCGCGATTCCGTGCGCGCGGATTTCATCCGCCGCCGCCTCGAAACCGTCTGATTTCAGCGGCCTCTTTAACGCGGTGAGCCGGATGGAACAAGCGGCAGTTCAGCCGGGGCGCCTTGCTGCAGGCCTCGCCCTCTTCGCCGCCCTGGCCGGATGCGGTTTCGCCGGATACGAAGTTCCCACGCTGCCGGAGGAGCCCGTCCTGAAGAGCCTGTCCCGGATCGGCCGCTTCATCGAGCGCCGGGATCTCGAGGGGGTCCTCTCCGTTTACGCCGACGATTTCCAGGTGTCCGCCTACGACGCGGGCCTCTGGGTCGAGCAGCAGCCTTCCCAGGATCTGGAGATCCGCCGCTGGACGCCGGGGTCCGTGGTGCGCTTCGACCGGCAGGCTCTGCGGAGCGGGTGGAAAGACTACCTGGAGGGCTACCAGGTGGTGGGGCGGGTGGAGCTCAAACCCCGCGATCTGGCGGTCGAGGGGGACCATGCCGAAGCCCGGTTCTATCTCGACATCCGCGGGACGGACCGGGACGGGCGCTTCCGGGCGGACCATCTCTGGTTTCGCTGGCGGCTGCGCCGTTCGGACTCCCAGGACTGGGCGATCGCGGGGCAGCAGATCGTGGAGGGGGAGAGCCTGCGTTCCTCCCGCCGGCGCTTCAGGGAGGTGGCCCGGCAGGCCGGCGTGGCGTATCCCCATATCCCCGGCGAACGCCGGGACGCGGCCCCCTCCGCGGCTGAAGGAAGCCCGCTCGTGGCCAGGGGGGATTCGGGGGTCGCCATGGCGGATTTCGACGACGACGGATACCCGGACCTCTATTTCTGCGACGGCATGCGCAACGCGCTCATGCGCAACCTGGGCAACGGCACCTTCGAGGATGTCACGGCGAAGGCGGGCCTGGAGAAGCCCCAGAAGCATTCCCGCAGCGCCGTCTTCTTCGACGCGGACAACGACGGGGATCTCGATCTCTACGTGACCTACGACGCCTCCCCCTGCCGGTTTCACGAGAACCTCGGCAACGGCACGTTCCGCGAGCGGCCGGGATCGGGCCTGGAACTGACCGGCATGCCCTCGTCCGTGGCCGTCGCGGATTTCGACGGGGACGGGCTGCTGGACGTGTTCGTCTCCATGTACGGGGATTACTACGAGACCTATCCCGAGGTGAAGTCGAAGAACGGGGCCCCGGATCACCTGTTCCGAAACCGGGGGGGCCTGACCTTCGAGGACGTGACCGGGCGCGCGGGCGTGGGGGACCGGGGCTGGGGTCTGGCCTGCTCCTGGGGCGACTACGACAACGACGGCGACCCGGATCTCTTCGTCTGCAACGACTTCGGCACCAACGCGCTGTACCGCAACGACGGGAAGGGGCGGTTCACGGACGTCACCTCCCGCAGCGGGGTGGATGTCGCCACGTTCGGCATGAGCTCCTGTTTCGGCGATTACGACAACGACGGGGATCTCGATCTCTTCCTGGCGGGCATGTATTCGAACGCCGGGCAGTGGATCTTCAAGCGCAAGGAACTGCTGCCGGTTCCCTGGATGCTGAGCTTCATCCGGAACCGGGTCCTGGGGACCCTCGACGGCATGACGGACGGCAACCGCCTGCTCCGCAACGACGGCGACGGCAGGTTCACCGAGGTGGCCGCCGCGGCGGGCGTGGAGTACGGACAATGGGCCTGGGGAAGCCCGTGGGTGGACATCGACAACGACGGCTGGCTCGACGTCTATTGCTGCAACGGCTACTGGACGGGGCCGGACGAGGAAGATCTCTGAGTGCCTTTCTGGAAAAGTGTGGTTCCACACGATGCGGAGTTCAGGGCGGGGGCGCGGAGCTTCAAGATGGGCCAGAAGTCCTTCAACGGCTATGAACACGACAAGCTCTGGCGGAACAACGGGAACGGGACGTTCAGCGAAATCGGGTGGGTCGCGGGTGCGGATCTCATCCAGGATTCCCGCTGTTGCGTCGTGGGGGACTTCGACCGGGACGGCCGCATGGACCTGGTGGTGAGGACCGTCTACGAGAGGACGTTCCTCCTGAGGAACGAGGGTCCGTCCGGCCGTTTTCTCCGCGTCCGCCTGGTGGGCCGGGAGAGCAACCGGATGGGGGTGGGGGCCCGCCTGGAGGCCTATGCTCAAGGGGACCGCTTCATCGGGGAGCTGTCCTGCGGCACCGGGTTCCTGTCCCAGAACGAGCCCGGGGTTCATTTCGGTCTCGGGGCCCATGAGCGGGTCGACCGGCTGGTGGTCCGCTGGCCTTCGGGCCGTACCCAGGAGTTCACGGGGCTTGAAGCGGATCGCTTCATCACGCTGACCGAGGGGGAGCCGACGGCCAGGATCGAGCGGCCGCCTTCCCGCCCGGCCGATCAGGCCGCGGTTCAGGATCGGCTCCTCCGGACCCTCCGGGAAGGGACGTTCCTGGATCCCGAGGGGAAGCCGTGCGGGAGTTCCGGCCTTCTGAAGGACGTCACCCTGCTGCATGTCTGGTCTCCTTCCTGCGGGTCCTGTTCCCGGGAGGCCTCCATCCTCAGGGAGGTTCAGGCGTTCTCCTCGGAATCCTTCGCCGTGCTGGCGGTCGCCGTGGACGCGGAACCGGCGGAGGTCAAGGCCTTCATCAAGGAGCAGGGCATCGATTATCCCGTGTTGATCGCCACCGGGGAGACGGCCCGGATGCTGCGGGCGGAGCCCCAGCCGTGGCGTTCCCAATACCGCGCCTTCGGATTCCTGCAGGTCGGCGACGGGGGAACGAGCTCACTGCCGTGGACCGGCCTGCTGGATCGCTGGGGGCTCGTCCGGCAATACCGCGGTCCGGTGAAGCTGTTCGAGGCCAAGCTGGATCTTCTCAACTGCCTCGAAGCGATCCGGGGCGCTTCTCGTTGAAGCCGGGCCTGCGCCGGATATTTTTCGTGTCGACTTAATCGCCCGGGAGCCCACTCCCCGGGTGGATGAACCAGCCCCGCCGGAACCGCGGCCTCGCCCTGCTGCTCGTGCTCGGCGCGCTTGTGCTGCTGAGCCTGCTCGCCGCCGCGTTCTCCACCCTCGCCGCCGCGGAGCGCTTCACGTCGCGGGCCTATCTCGACGGGGTCCGGGCCCGCCTGGCCGCGGAAAGCGGCATCCACGCCGCCGTCGCCCGGCTCCAGGAACGCGCGGAGCGGGGCACCCTCTGGCGCGAGCGGAGCTGGACCGTCGCGGACGGCTCCGCGATCCGTCTCGACGGCGCCGAGGTGAAGGACGCCGCCTTCATGGGCAACGGCGACCTCTACCGGGTCCGCCTCCGCGATTCCCAAGGATGTCTCTTCGTGAACGAGGGCCTGGAGGGCGGGCCCGACTGCAGCGCGAGCCGGAACCTGCAGCGCCTGCTCGACGTGCTCGGCGCCCAGCCGTCGCTGAACGTGCCGCGGCTCGGGGAACGGCTGCTCAAATCCCGGCCTCCCTGGGGCTACAGCAGCCTCTTCGAGCTGGATGCCGTCCTCGACACTGAAGAATCCGCGAAGGTGAAGCCCTTCCTGACGCTGCGCGCCTGGCAGGACCCGGACGTCGCGAATCCCGTCCCCTTTTCCGCGGAGACCCTCGGGGACTACGCGGTGTCCTATGCGCGGCCGTCGGGCTCCGCGGGGAAGCTCTACCGTCACGGCCCGCAACGCAACGCGGACGGCGTCCTCATCGGCTCGCCGCTGGACTTCGAGCCCCCGCATCATGCGATCGCCGGGCGCGATTCGCTGGTGCCGGGCTGGATCGAGATCGTGGCGCGCGCGCCGGTCAACGTCAACACGGCGTCCCGCGAGGTGCTGACGGCCCTTCTCACCGATCTGCAGGGAGTCTTTCTCCTGGAGCGGCGCCGCGACGGTCCTCCCCCTCCCGTCCGCGGCGCCCTCCCTCCCTGCGAGAGCCCGGGCGGGGCCTACGCCTGGACGGCCGCGCGCTACCGCTACGAGGGCGACGGGGAGGAGGCCGCGTTTCTCTTCAAGACCGCCGCGTTTGTCGGCCCCGGAGGGCGTCGTCGCGACGGGATCCCCGCGGCGGCCGTCGTCGAGGAGATCCTCGCCTGCCGGGAAGGGCGTCGCTCCCCGGGGATCCGCGGGCTCGACTATGCCGCCGCGCCGTTCGGGGGGCCCTTCGGCTCGTGGGTGCAGTTCGACCGCTTCGTGGACGCGCTCGTCCAGGGCGGGCTCATCGCGGAGCCGCGGACGAGCGAGTTCAGCGGACCGGAACTCCGCATCGCGTCGCAGGCGGCGGCGGACGTGCTCAAGGCCAACTTCAATCCCAACCTGCACCTCAACGAGCTCAATCCCGACCGCATCCTGTTCACCCACGTCGACAAGACCGATCTGCTGGCCGCCTCGACGGAGTTCTGTTTCTCGCCGATGGGCGTGTTCGATCTCGAATCCGCGGGCCATGTCGTGCAGGGAAGCGGCGGCACCTTCGAGACGACGGCGCGGCGCGAGGTCCATGCGACGGTGAAGCTCTTCGACGCGGTCCGGCTCTCCGTCCAGCGCGACTTCCAGGCGGGCGACTTCGCGGCCCTCCGCGGAGGCGGGCCCGAAACGAACAACAACCGCTCGATCGAGGCGGGGCCGGAGCCGGACAACGGCGAGGCGCCGGCGGAGAACGGCTACGACGGCTGGCTGCAGCTGCCGACCGTGGGCTCGAATTTCGCCCCGGGGGCCGTGAAGGCCAAGGGGGAGCTGCGGACGACGCTGAGCGACGGCACGTTCTATCCGGGTGTCGCGACGAGCCCGCCGGGCGGCCCCCATCTCGGCTCGGTGATCCACGCGCATTTCCAGCTGGACCACGCCGCGCACCACCACGGCAGCCGGGGGGCGACGACCTGGCCGCGCTTCTGGGACGGGTTCCGCACGCCGCAGGGATCCTGGCAGACGGTCGCCGCGAAGCGTCTCTCGCTCGCGCGCAACGTCGAGGACCGGCACGAGACGCTGCCGTCGCCCTACGGTCCCGTCGAGGGCGCGCGGATCGGCGAGCCCGGACGTCACCGGCTGGCGCGGTCCTGGCGCGGCGAGCCGCCCGGCGTCGAGCCCGCGGCCCCCTCGGACCTGCGGCTCGACGGCGCGTACGTGGAGCGCGACTCGGCGTTCGGCTGGTGGATCGACGAGAACGTGAGCTTCAACGTGAACGAGGGCGTCGCCGCGTTCTGGATGAAGCCCGCGTTCGAGCCCGGCTGCACCTCCAAGCGCCGTACGCTGCTCTCGGCGGGCCGCTACCACGCGCAGCGGGAGGAACTGCAGAATCCCTCGCCCTTCGGACTGTTCTTCGTGCCTCCGGGCATGGGTTCGGAGGACGCCCTGCCGGGCTACGGCGCGGGACTGCAGGGCTTCCGTCCCGCCTCGCTGGCCTTCGGATTCGGGTTCTCGTCGGCGACCGGCTACGGCTGGGAACTCGGCGGGACGTCGCCCGGCGCCGAAACGGCCGCGGGCGGTCATGCGTTCGCCTTCAGCCCTTCGCTGAATCACGAGGGCCACGAGTGCGGGCGCGAAAGCCTCCTGAAGGCCCATGAGTGGGTGCATGTGGCCGTGGCCTGGAACCTGCCCAAGAACCGGCGCACGACGGCCGACAGCGCGCGGGTCTACATCAACGGACGGCAGCTGCCGGGTTCGGCCGGGATCCCGCACCGCTTCTCCGCGGAAGGCGAGCCCTTCCGGCGCACGCCCGGCTGGTCGGTGCATTCGTTGCAGGCCGTGGCGCCGGGGCAGTCTCAGGCGAGCTGGGTGAAGAACCTCCTGCGCCTCGGGGGCGAGCCCTCCCGGCTTTTCGAGGGGAGCGGGGCGCCGGGGCCGTTCCCGGGCAACTACTCGGCCGATGCGACGTTCGACGAGTTCTACCTGTGGATGGACCGCTCAGCGCGGCCCTACGGCGGGGTCGGCGGCCTGAAAACCCTCTGGGAGCGGGGGCGCTACCACCGGCCGGACGATGCCGACCCTCTCGACGCGCGTTTCACGTCCGCGCCGCTGGAACTCCGTCGCGGGAAGCGCCGCGTGCCGCCTCCGGTCAGCGCGGCGGATCCCGGCGGCCGGGTCGAGACGCCGTCCGAGACGCCCGCGCCGCCGATCCGGCTGCTCGGTCTGTCCTGGACGGAGCGGGCGGAGTCCTATGACGGGGTCCGGCCGCAGCTGCTCGATCATGCGTCCACGCCTCCGAAGCCCCTCGTTCCGGAAGGCGGCAGCGTGGCGGACGCCGGCCTGCTCGTCGGGACTTCGTGGACCGGTCCGCTGCGGGATCCCGTCTTCAGCCCGCTGCACGGCGTGACGGCCCCGCCGGCGGGGGACGTCCGGCTCACGATGAAGCTCAAGGCGGGGACGGACGGGAAGGCGTCGGCGATCCTGCTCGCCTCGCCGGTGGTCGACGATGCGACGCTCCACTTCGATGCCGACGGCCCGGTTTTTCTGGGATGGGTGATGAAATGAATCTGCTGCTGACGCTCCTGCTCCAGGCCCAGGCGGACGCCCGGCCCTTCAAGGCGCAACTGACGCTGGAGTCGGGGTCCTTCCGCGAAGACGCCGTGGAAGCCGGGAAGGCGCGTCTCTGGGTGCGTCCCGGCGAGGCGCTGCGCTACGAGGACGCCGGCCGGCGCATCGTGATCCGGGACGGCCGCGTGAAGTCCCTCAAGAGCGGCGAGCGCGTCGTGCGCTGCTGGGAGGCGGAGCGCGCGGACCGCTTCCTGCCGGTGGATCTGTGGCGCATGAGCCCCGCGGAGGCGGCGCGGCGCTTCGAGGTGCTCGACGACGGGGTGCCGGAGACGCCGTCGCTCCCGGAGGCGGTGCTGGACCGGGAGGGGCGTCCGCGTCCCGTCCTGCGCGTGCCCCGGCTGCCCTGGGCCCGGGTGGCGGGCGGCGGCGGGGATCGCGCGGAGGGCTGCGGCCGGGTGATCCTGGTGCCGCGGGAGGCGGCGCTGCGCGAACGCTGGAGCGCGCTGAGGCTGTCGGTGGAGCGCGGCTCGGGGCGGATCCTGCGGATCACGGCGCGCGGGCCGCTCGGAGAATCGGTGTGGACGCTGGACGGCATCGACGAGGTTGAAACGCTCGAGGACGGTCTCTTCGAGCTCGAGGGTCCGGGATTGAAGACGGAGGAATCATGATGCAGGCGCTGCTGCTGGCTTGGGCGTTGGTCCAGGACGACGGATTGACCCTGGAGGGGCACACGAGGCGGAACGGGACGGAATACGAACTCATGGTGTCCGGCGAGGGCCGCGGGTTGTCGGCGGCCGGCGAAGTCACGCTGCGGCTCCACCGGCTCCAGAGGCGGTACGACTGGGAGCAGAAACGCTTCGGACTCGCGGCGGACGAGGAGGCGCCGGCGCGCGTGACGACGGCGGTGGACGACCGGTTCGAGCACGTGGAGCGCTTCAAGGCCCCGACGCTCGTGGAGGCCCGCGTGGGAGTGGCGGGGGAGCCGGGGCGCGTCCATCGGAGGGTGTGGAGGGTGGGGAGCGCGGCCGATGCCGCCGCGGCCGGACGCCTGGGGGCCAGGCGCATGGAGACGGCGCTGCGCCTGCTGAGGTCGGCCTTCGAGGATGCGGACGTGCTGGGGGGCCCCGTGGAGCTGTCGGCCCGGCGGGCGCGCGAACTCAAGAAGCGCCTGGAGTGGAGGTTCAGCGCCCTCCGCGGGGAACTGGAAGGGACGCCCCTCAGCGCCACCGCGGGGGCCATCCTGGGTCTGATGTCGGATCTGGAGGCGGCGCTCGAATTGCTGGGCGCGGGCAATTCCATCGAGGGGCTGATATCGAATCTCGGATCCGTCCCGTTCACCTGGGCCGGGGCCCGCGAAGCGGCGCGGCGCATCGAAGGCCTGGCGATCCGGGAGCGCGGACTCCTGGCCCTGGAACTGGGGGAGGCGCTGAGACTGACCGTGGAGGAACGGGTCCGGGCGGGGGACAAGGCGGGCTGGACGCGGTTTGAACGCGGTTCGGACCGGATCCTGGAGGACATCAGCATCCTCGTTCGCGGGGGATCGAGCGCTTCGGAGCAGGAGACGCTGCAGGTGATCGTGGCGGCTCCCGTCGAGGACATGCTGGCGCACCTGGGGGACCTGATCCGCCAGGCGGCGGGAAGGATCGCGGCGGAAGGCATGTCCGGCATGTCGCAGGACGACTTCGAGACGCTGTCCGAATCCCTGAGGGTGCAGGTGGAGCAGGCTCAAACCCAGCTTCAGGTTTCGAATCCCTAACCTACCCCCTTTTCTCCGGAGAGGAGGCGGGCCCACAAACCCGCCTCCTCTTTCTTTTTCCAGAAGCGTGTCGTGATGCAGCGGTGCTCAGCGGCTGTATAGAAAACATACAAATAGGGAGATCTACGGTTAGTGTGAAATGTAAGTTGCTGTGAATTAGTATGTTGCAGTTGTTGTCATGGCTGGTCTTTTGCTCGTTGAGCTTGGCCAAAGGAGTCGCTGCATGATGAAAGGGACGGTTCTGGCGAGCTGGGCGCTGAGCCTGGCCGCGGTCACGGCTTGGGGGCAGGATCCCGAGAAGGGCGAGGCGCCCAATCCGAAATTCCAGGTGCCTCCGGTCGAGGAGCCGGACATGGCGGTGGACGCCAAGGTCCCGGACCGCGCGGATTTCGTCGCGCCGATCCAGGGCGGCGGCTACCTCTTCGAGCGCAAGGATGCGGAGGGGAAGCGGGTGAGCGGCGTCGTCGTGCCGGGCCTCATCCTGGTGACCCGCGGCCTGGTCGAACTCTTCGGCTGCGGCGAGGGCGGCAAGGAACATGAGACGGTGGTGCGTCTCGAGACGAGCGTGCAGGCCCTGGACCTGGCCCTCACCGCGTCGGGCTTCACCCGCGGGAAGCTGCCCGCCAAGACGGACCTGACGATCGCCGACCAGGGCTCCCGGGTCCTGATCCTGATCCAGTGGGTGGACCAGGCGAGCGGCCGGCTGGTCACGCATCGCTCCGAGGATCTGGTCGTCAGCATCAAGCGCGGGCTTCCCATGGCGCGCGTGGGCTGGACCTACGTCGGCCACTGGATGGAGGTCGCCGACCCCACGAGCCCGAAGGGCGACAAGAAGTACAAGGTCCTCGCCGCGGCGAACACGCGTTCGTATGTGACCACGTTCCGGGACAAGTCCGCGCTGCTCGACAACCCGCTCGAGGAGGCGGTGGACGACACGGTCTTCGCCGCGAACTACATGGTGCTGCCCCGTTCGGGGACGCCGGTGCGCGTGATCTTCCGCACGCCGACGGCGGCGGAGCGGAAGGAGATCCTGCTGATCGAGCAGGAGGTCCGGAAGAACCGCATCGAATTCCATGAGGACGAGCGCGACCACGAGCACGAGAAGGCCGCCCCCAAGAAGAAATAGCCCATGGACTCCCTGAGAAACGTCCTGGAAGCCCAGCGCCGGCGGATCCGGGCGCGGCGTGCCCTCGAGTCGGCCGCGCGCTGGGCTTTCTTCGCCTCCCTGGCGGGGGCGCTGACGCTCTTCGCCCGGAAATTCCTCGGCGTGCCCGTCCCCCAGGCCCTGGCGACGGGGCTCCTGCTGGCGGTCCCGGCCGGCATGGCCGCGCGGACCTGGGCGCGGCGCTACTCCCTGCGCGACTGCGCCATCCATCTCGACCGCCTGCTCGGACTCGAGGAGCGTCTCTCGACCGCGCTCGAAGGGGCGG
Organism: uncultured Planctomycetales bacterium; assembly: GCA_964619955.1. Lineage (GTDB taxonomy): Bacteria > Planctomycetota > MHYJ01 > MHYJ01 > JACPRB01 > JACQFK01. The sequence goes on along the minus strand of CAZUJF010000035.1, from coordinate 43,530 downwards.
GACCCCTGTCCGCCGTCGTGACCGAGGATGCGGCCCGCGCCCTCGGGCGGGCCAGCTTCCCGGAGCGGCGGCTTCCGCTCGAATCCCGGCTGCTGGCGCCCGCGCTGGTGCTGCTCGGAGCCCTCGCCGCCGTCCCCGCGCCGGACCGGAACGCGTTCGCGGGCGACCGTTCGTACGAGGCGGTGCTTGCGGCGGAAGCCGTCCGCCTGGAGGCCCTGGCGGCGGCGGAGATCCGCTTCCGCGAGGTGGCGGAGCTGCTGTCCCAGGGGCGCCCGGAAGAGGCGCTGGCGGTCCTCCAGACCCTGAGGGATCTGCTCGAACAGCGGCTCCTGGATTCGGGCGCCGCGGGCGGCGGCGAGGCGCTGCGCCGGCAGGCCGAAGCGGCGGCGGCGAGCGCGGCGGCCATCTCGGCGGAACTCGCCCGTCTCGGACGGACGGTTCATGCGCCCCCGCCGCGGGCGGCGGAGGCGAAGCTGGCGCGGCAGCGCGACCTGGCCGCCGTCGAGACGGCGGCGGCTTCGGACGGCGGGCCCGCGAAAAGCGCCGCGGTCTTCTCGAGGAAGGACTGGGATTCCCGGTACGATGAGGTCATTCGGCGGTATTTCGGGGGCATACGATGAAACACGCGACGCTCTTCCTGTCGGCGGTCCTGGTCCTGGGCGGCGCGGCGCCGGCGCAGGAGTCCGACCTCCGCGGCAAACTCGTGTCCACCTGGCAGTCCGCGGCGGACTGGATCGTGACGCAGCAGGACGCCTCCGGCAGCTGGAAGCAGGGCGTGCCGGGCCGCGAGGCCCCGAGCCCCTCCTACACCGGCCTCATCCTCACGGCGCTCGGCAACGCGCCCGCGTCCGTGAAGCCGACGTACAAGCCCGCGATCGACAAGGCCACGGCCTATCTGCTGTCGAAGGTCAACCCCGACGGTTCCGTGGGCGAGGGCCCCACGGGCGCCTTCCTCAAGACCTACGGCACGGCGATCGCGCTCATGGCGTTCTCCTCCCTTGAGCGCTCGGATGCGGTCAACCAGGCGATCCGCGGCGCGCAGGCCTACCTCAAGAACAACCAGCTCAAGGAGGGCGGCGACCGGGGCGGCAGCGGCTACGGCGACGACAGCCCGACGCTCGGCAAGGACGGCAAACCGACGACGAAGAAGGGCATCGCCAACCTGTCCACGACGGGCTTCGCCGCCGAGGGCCTGAAGATGTCCGGGCTGCCGCAGGACGACGAGTTCTGGAAGCTCGTGGTCGAGTTCGTCCGGCGCTGCCAGAACAACAGCGAGCTCAACAACGACCCCCAGTTCGTCGCGGCGCTCAAGGCCCAGGGGCTGGCGGTGGGCGACGACGGCGGCCTCTTCTACGCCCCGCTCGCCGACCGGGGCCAGTTCAAGGCGGGCACGCGGAAGGTCGCCGACAAGGAGGTCATCCAGAGCTACGGCTCGATGACCTACGACGGCATCAAGACCTACCTCTATGCGGGCCTGAAGAAGGACTCTCCCGAGGTCAAGGCGGCCGTCGACTGGGTCCGGAAGAACTACTCGGTCGAGCTGCACCCGGGATTTGCCTTCGACCAGGTGAAACGCGAGCACCTCCGCGGGTTGTATCATTACTACCTCGTCATGAGCCGGGCGCTCGACGCCTACGGGGAGAACCCCTTCGAGACCTTCGACGGCCGCAAGCACGACTGGCCCCGCGAGATCGCGGAGCAGTTGATCAAGGCCGTGAAGGAGACGAAGATGTGGGTGAACGACAACCCGGGCTGGTTCGAGGGGGACCCGGTGCTGTCGACGAGCTACGTGCTGGTGACCTGCGACGTGCTTCTGAAGAACATCAAGTAGCGAGGGCATCATGGAACGCAAGCTGGGCGTCTGGGTGGTCGGGGCCTGCGGAAGCGTGGCGACCTGCGCCGTTTCGGGCGTGGAGGCCGTCAAGGCCGGCGTGGTCGGCAAGACCGGGCTGGTCTCCGAGCTCGCGGACTTCAAGGACCTGGGCCTCGTTCCCGTCGAGCAGCTCGTCTTCGGCGGCCATGAGATCCGCAAGGTCGACTGGGTCCAGGCCGCGGAGGAGTTCGGCCGCGAGAACGGCGTCATCACGCCCCAGATCTTCGAGGCGGTGAAGCCCGCCCTGGAGCGCCATTCGAAGAACCTGCGTCCCGGCGTCACGCTCAACAGCGGCGCCGGCGTGCGCTCCATCGCCGGCGAGAGCGGCGAGCGCAAGCTCACCCTGCGCGAGATGGTCGAGCAGATCAAGCGCGACTACCGCGAGTTCCGCACCAACGCGGGCGTCGAGGACGTCGTCGTCGTGCACCTGACCTCGGCCGAGCCCCACTTCGTCCCGCCCCGCGAATTCCACTACGTCGAATCCTTCCTCGCGCTGCTGGAGGCCGACCGGCGCGACCTTTTCCCGGCGAGCGTGCTGTACGCCCTGGCCGCGGTCGAGTGCGGCTTCGCCTACGTCAACTTCACCACCTGCATCGGGTCGAGCTTCCCGGCGATGGACGAACTCGCGCGCCGGAACGGCGTGCCCCACGTGGGCCGCGACGGCAAGACGGGCGAGACGCTCATGAAGACGACGCTCGCGCCGATGTTCGTGGCGCGCAATCTCAAGGTCCTCAGCTGGGAGGGCTACAACATGCTGGGCAACCGGGACGGCAAGGTCCTGGACGCGCCCGACGCCAACGCCGCCAAGTGCAAGGACAAGGACGCCTGCCTGCGCGACATCCTGGACGACGACGCCACGCATTCGCGCGTGCGCATCGACTACGTGCCGTCCCTGGGGGACTGGAAGACGGCCTGGGACTTCATCCACTACCAGGGCTTCCTCGGGACGAAGATGATCCTCCAGTTCATCTGGCAGGGCTGCGACTCGGCGCTGGCCTCGCCGCTGGTGCTGGACCTCATCCGCTTCGCCGACTTCGCGCACCGTTCGGGCGAGAGCGGCAACCTGCGGCACCTCGCCTGCTTCTTCAAGGCGCCCTACGAGGCGGAGGAGCACGGCTTCTTCCGCCAGAACGAGGCGCTGCTGGCCTATGCCGCCGCGCACCGCAAGGGCGGCGTCCCGGCGAAGAAGGCCTGACGGCGTTTTGCTTCACGCTGGCCTCCCGGGCCGTCGTGTCGTTATAATTCCGTCCTCTTGATCCGAGGGAATCCGACATGACGCTCCTTTCCGTGCTCCTGCCCGGCCTGCTGGCGCTGCAGGAGCCGAAGCCCGAAACCGTGGTCATTCCCGACAGCAAGGTCAGGTTCGACCTGGTCGCGGTCCCCGGCGGCAAGGTGCGCTCGGCCGAGTTGAAGTCCTTCATGCTCGGCGCCCGCGAGGTGACCTGGGAGGAGTACTCGCTCTACTACGAGTCCTACCGGAAGGAAAAAGTCGACGGCGTCACGCGCCCCTCGCAGCCCGACGTGATCGATCCCAAGGAGCCCTTCGCCAACGGCGAGGCGCAGGAGCCGGTGCATCCCGCGATCTCCATCGGCTGGTACGGCGCGATGGGCTATTGCGAGTGGCTGACGCGGAAGACCGGAACGAAGTACCGCCTGCCGACGGAGCTGGAGTGGGAGCTGGCGGCGTCGGCCGCGGGTCCCGCGACGGACGAGGCCTCCTGGCATCTCGGCAACAGCGGCAAGAACTCCCACATCACGGGAAAGAAGAAGCCGAACGCGCTGGGCCTCTACGACATCCTGGGCAACGCCTGGGAAAGCACGCTTGAGGCGGGCGCGCCGCCGGGCTGGAGCCCCGTGGTGCGCGGCGGGGGCTGGAACACGCCCGCGGCCGAACTGAACGTCGCCGCGCGCAAGATCGTCCCCGAGGAGTGGGCCGAGCGCGACCCCAAACGCCCGCTGCGCCTCTGGTGGCTGACCGACGGCAACTTCGTGGGCTTCCGGGTGCTGCGCGTCCCGGACAGCGGCGGGCCCGGGGCCGCGGCCGCCGCGGCGAAGATCTCGTTCAAGGACGTCAAGATCGTCAAGGCCGGCCGGCGTCCGGACTTCCTCGACCGCGTGAGCGGCGAGCTTTCCTATGACGGAAGCGCGGCGCTCGACGAGGTCGAGATCACCGTGCACTTCCTGGACGAGGACGGGAAGCCGATGATGAAGGATCCGAAGGACAAGCCCGCGTACAACATCCTCTACCCGGTGCTGGCGCACAGCGTGCACGGCGAGACCGTCCGCAAGGTGCTGAAGCCCGGGGAGTCGCTGAAGTTCGAGCTCGACGTCCCGCATCCCTTTCTGGAGACCGGCCCGCTGGACCTGGACAAGGTCGCGGCGAAAGTCTCCTTCGTCCGCATCCTGAAATAGAGGAGCCCGTCTTCATGAGCAGCTTCGCCGCCGCCGTCCTCTGCCTCCTGGCCCAGCAGGCCCCCGTGAAGGTCGAGGTCCCGGGCACGTCCGTGGCCTTCGACCTGGTCGAGGTGCCCGCGGGCGCGCTCAAGCCCTACCGGCTCGCGACGCGCGAGACGACCTGGGCGGACTTCAACGCCTTCTTCGAGACGAAGGACGCCGCGGTGGACGCCACCACGCGGCCCACGCGGGCGATCGCCTATTTCGGGCAGGTCGGGGTCCCCGCGAACTTCCTCGAGCCGAAGAAGCCGGCGACGAATCTGCGCTGGCATTCCGCGGTCGCCTACTGCGACTGGCTGTCGAAGAAGACGGGCATGTACTTCCGTCTGCCGACGGAGCCGGAGTGGGAGCACGCGGCGAAGGCGGGCGGGGACGGGGCGCCGGCGGAGGACCAGGCCTGGCACAAGGGCAACAGCGGCGACCGCACGCACGACGCGGGCGAGAAGAAGCCGAACGCCTGGGGTCTCTACGACATGGCGGGCAACCTCTGGGAGTACGTCCTCGAGTTCCACGACGGCGGCGAGTTCGACCCGGTGGTGAAGGGCGGCTGCTGGAGCACGCCGGCGGCCGATCTGAAGATCGCGCGGCGCCAGAAGATCCCGCTGAACTGGTTCGAGGAGGATCCGAACCGTCCGCGCTCGGTCTGGTGGCTGACGAACAAGGATCAGTCCCAGGGGATCCGCGTGGCCTGCGTCGCGGACGCGTCGGACAAGGACGCCCGGGCCGCGGCCGCGGCGAAGGTCGAGGTGAAGATCCTGGGCAAGGCCGAGAAGGTGCGGCTGGTCCCGGCGGACTCCGTGAAGGGCAAGGACGGCAAGGAGGAGAAGGCGAAGGACGCCCAGACCCTCTTCATCGAGCTCGACGTGGAGATCAAGAACGGCTCGGACCGCGTGCTGGACGAGGCGGAGATCCTGGTCTACTACCTCGACCCCAAGGGCAAGCCGCATCTCGCGGACATCGCGGGGGCGAACAAGGCGGGGCAGGCGACGTTCACGAAGGCCTGGCCGGTGCTGGCCAACAGCGTGCGCGAGGCGGCCCGGGCGCCGCTGAAGCCCGGCGAGACGCGGAAGTTCAAGGCGGACGTGCCCCAGAGCTTCGACGGCGACGACGACGTCGACCACGAGAAGTTCGCCGGCAAGGCGACGAACGTGAGGCTGGCGAAATAGTCCTAAGGCTTCAGGCTCCGGTCCGTCGCGCGCGCCTGTTTCCGCTCCAACTGCCGCTTGGTCGCCGCCAGCGTGGAAAAGCCCCCCAGGCCGACGAGCAGGCTCACGAAGACCACCCATTCCCCGGGCGAGAGCATCCCCACGCCTCCTATGAACGGGCCGGGTCGGAAAAGGTTCAGGGATTTCCGGGGGGAGGGGGGGCGGCCTTCTTCTCGAGTTTCTCCCGGGCGGCCTGCAGTTTCGCCTCCTTGAGGCGCTTCTCGTGCTGCCATTTGGCGATGGCCAGGGAGGTGAAGAGGCCGAAGCCGGCGATGAGGGCGAAGAGGAACAGGATCTGGCCGGGGGTGTACCTGCTCATGCCCCTAGCTGATGAGGGGGATGTCTTCATCACCCCTCGAATCCTCGGGCCGGACCTCCTCCAGGGAGGAGATCTCCTCGAGTTCGACGGGTTCCAGCGCGGGTTCCGGCGCCGGGGGGGGCTTGCGGGCGGGCTCGACCTTGACGACCGGCGCGGGAGCCGGGGCCTTGGCGGCCGGCATGCGCAGGGGTTCGGATTTCACGACGACTTCGGTCCGGGCCGGCGCGGGCGCCTTCCGGAGGCTGGTGTCGGATTTCGCGATCTGGGGTTCCTGGCGTCCGGCGGGGGCGGCGGCAGGCATCCGTGCGGGGGCCGCCTTCACCACCTGGGGTTCCTGGCGGGCCGGCGCCGCGGCCGCCGTCATCGTGGGCAGGGGGCCGCTCTTCACGATCTGGGCGGGGGCGCTGCGGTCGCCCATGTAGGACACCGCCTGCTGCGGCGCGATCCGGCGCTTCGTGCCGTCCTCGAACTTCGAGGTGGTGGCGACCGTGCGCTGCAGCGTCGCGGGGGCGATCTGGAGGTCGTCCTGGAACTTCGCCTTGGTCTCCTCGATGGCGGCGACCATGCAGCCGCGCGACACGGCCTTGAGCGGGTCGTTCGCCATGCGGATGTTCGCCACGTCGATGGGGAAGTTGATCTTCTCGAACTCCTCCCGGAACACGTCGATGAAGCCGGTGATCATCGAGGTGCCGCCGCCGCAGACCACGTCGATAGGCTTCATGAACGTCGGCATGTTCTGGGCCGACTCGAGCTTGTTCTTGATGGTCTCCAGCGTGTACTGGATGAGGCTGCGATAATAGATGCAGATGGCGTCCTGGATCCGGTCCTTCGGATTCATCAGGTCGACGCCGCCCTCCTTCACCGCGCACACCATCGCCGTCGGCATGCCGAGGGCCTGCGAGACGTTGTTGTCGATCCAGTCCCCGCCCCGCGAGGTGGCGAAGGTCAGCGCCGGCACGCTCTTGTACGAGACGCAGACGTTGAACATGCCGCCGCCGCCGGAAATGCCGATGCCGGTGTAGTCCTGTTCGCGGAGTTCGGAGAAGACGATCGAATGCCCCTCGAGCATCGGCTTGGGCGTGTAGCCCAGCTTGCGCAGGACGGCCTCGAGGGCGCCGCGGTGATAGATGACGTTGCGCTCCACGTCGATCGGATCGGCCGGAACGGAGAACGCGCAGACCTCGCCCTGCACCCGGGGGTGACCGAGGCACTGGGCGATGATGAGGCTGACGATGAGCAGCGCCTCCGGCTCGACCGGGGAGATCATGCCGTCCTTCATGGGGCGGCGGGTGGTGCGGTCGAAGACGTTGGCCAGTTCGAACGCCGGGTCGCCGATGACGTACCCCTTGTCGCCCTGCTGGATGAAGTCGATCCCGAGCTTCATGAGCAGTTTCCGGGTGTACGCGTCGCCGCGGACGTCCATGAACGCGTTGCGCTGGATGTTGTAGACGACGTCCGCGCCGCCCTTCTTCTGGGCCGCCGAACAGATGTTGACCGTGCCGACGTCCAGCCCGCGGCCGGCCTCGAGATCGAGCTTGTTGAAATTGACGACGGGACGGTCGGTCCCTTCGAAGACCTGCACCTGGGCGACCAGGGTGGCGTCGGGCCTGAAATTCTTGATGAGTTGGAGGACCGAGCGGGAGGGTCCCTCCCGCTCGATCATCTCCTTGATCTCGAAGAAGAAGTTCCAGTACTTGTTCGCCTCCTGGTCGTTGCGGGCCTTCTCCGCCGACCGGACGAGCTTGACGAGCTCCTTCACCCAGCTCTGGGGAAGGGCCTTTTCGACCGTCAGCTCCGCGAGCTGCTTCTGCCGGGCGGCCGAATTGACCTTGGAAATCTCGAGGAGCTGGGCGTCCGCCAGCAGGCCCTTCTCGCCCAGTTCCGCGACTTCCGGATCCAGGCGTTGAAGCGCCAGGACCTTGTCCACCTGATACTTGGACAGGCCCTTGCCGGTCTGGAGCCTCGAATACAGCTGCTCCCCGAACTTCCCTTCGTCGCTCATCCCGTGCGCCTCCTGGAGGAGGTCCTCTTCGGAGTTATGCCTTCTGGGCCGCCTGCTCCAGCTGGGCGGCGATCAGCGCGCCCTTCGCCGTGGCGTTGAACGGATCCTTGGCCATCCGCACTTCCTTCACCGGGATGGGGAAGTCGATGGTCTTGAACACGTCCTTCACCAGTTCGATGAAATTGCCCGCCATCGAGGTGCCGCCCGAGAACACGATCGAGATCGGGTCCTGGAAGCTGGGCATGTTCTCCGCCGCGCGGAAGCGCTCGGCGATCTGGGTGACGTTGTACTGGATGAGGTTCCGATAGTAGATCGCGATCGCGTCCTCTTCGCGGTTCTTGGGCTTGATGAGGTCGACGCCCTTCTCCTTGAGGAGGGCGGCCTTCGCGGGCTTGATGCCCAGCACGTTGGCGACGTTGTTGTCGACCCAGTCGCCCGAGCGCGCCGTCGAGAAGAACAGGGCGGGCATGGACTTGTACGCGACGCAGATGTTGAACATGCCGCCGCCGCAGGAGATGCCGATGCCGGTGAAGTCCTCCTCGCCCAGTTCGGCGAAGACCACCGCGTGGCCCTCGATGATGTGGCTGGGCTTGTAGCCCAGGCTGCGGAGCACCGCGTCGAAGAGGTCGCGGTGGTAGGCCACCGAGAGGTCGCTGTCGACCGGGTCGCCCGGCACCGAATAGAAGCACACCTCGTTCGGGATGCGGGGCTGTCCGAGGATGGAGCTGATGAGCAGCTTCATCACGGGCAGCGCGTCCGTCTCCTTGGGGGAGATCAGGCCGTCCTTCATCGGGCGGCGCGTGTTCTTGTTGAGGACGTTGGCCAGCTCGAAAGCCGCCTCGCCCAGAACGTACATCTTCTTGCCCTGAACGACGTACGGCACGTTCAGGCGGGTGAGCATGTTCTTGGTGTAGGTGTCGATCGGAACGTCGATGAACACGTTCCGCTTCGGCCGCAGCTCCACTTCACCCTTTTCGTTCTCTTCCGCGGCCACCAGGTTGCACGTCCCGACGTCAAGCCCCTTCCCGTGTTGCACCGTGCGTCCTCCTGAAAAAAGATGCGGTCCCCAGGACCCCCAGCTGAAAAGTACTCATACCCCGACACGTAGATACTACTTGGTTTCTTCCTTCTTGTCGCCGCCCCCGCGCATGGCCTTCAGGCGCTCCAGCGCGCTGCCCAGCTTGCCGGCGGTCTTCGCCTCGACCTGCATGGACTTCAGGTTGCTCTCGAGTTCGCCGGAGACCAGGCTTTCCAGGGTCATCTGGCTCGGACGGAACTCGACGTCGCCCTCCATCCGGCCGCCGCCGCCCCCGCCGCCGCCGAAGCCCCCGGTCATCGCCTTCAGCTTCAGGTCGACCAGCTTCTTGTTCACGCCCTCGAGGGCCTTGTTGAAGAGCTCGGACAGCGTGCCCAGGATCTTGTCGTCCGACTTCTTGAGCTCTTCGAGCTGGTTGGCGTGCTTCTCCGCCAGCTCCATGTTCTTGTTCTGCATCTCGTCGAGCTTGCCGCGGAGCTCCGACTCCTTCATGGAGGCGCCGCGGGCGATGATGTCCTGCTCGCGGCGGGAGAACTCCTCGCGGAGCTGGGTCTCGCGGCGCGAGACCTCCTGCTTCATCTGCTCGATCGTCGCCTCGCTGCCGGCGGCCTTGGCCTTGAATTCGAGCTCCATCTCGCGACGGACCCGCTTCTCGACCTCCTCCTCGACGGAGGCCAGCTTCTTCTTCAGGTCCTCGACCTCGCCGCGCATGAGGCTCTTGCCGTCCTCGTAGCGCTGCTTGGCGGTGTCGTCGGCGAGCTTGCGCTGGGTCGCCAGCTGCTGCTGCAGGTTTTCGACGTCGGAGGCCAGCTGGGACTGGCTCCGCTCCATGAGCTCGGCCTTGTCCTTGGTGGCCTGGTTGTCCTTCATCAGCCGGTCGAGCTCCTTGCGGGAGGCGTCGATCAGCTTCTGCCGGTCGTCGGAGGAGAGCAGGTTGGTCTTCGTGGAGATGATGCGCTCGACGGCGTCGCCGATGAGCTTGTTGATCATCGACTCGTCGAGGACCTTGACCCGGTGAATGCCGCGCTTGGCGAGCTCCTGCAGGGTGCTCTTTGAGGAGCTCTGCTCGATCGCCCTCCGAACGTCAAACGGCTGCTGTTCGGCCATGGCTTTCCTCCAGCCGTCGATTATAGCCCACGCGCAAAAATAGTGTCAAACAACAATCGGGCGCGTGGGCGCGCCGGATTCCCGCCACCCCATGTTCCCGCCGGGCTCAGCGCGCCAGATTGCGGCCGAGCGTGTCCAGTATCCTCAGGCTCTTCTCGGAGACCCCCGTCAGCGTCGCGAACAGCAGCAGGCGGCGCGGATTCTCGAAATCGGGCTGCACTTCCGTGATCGTGGCCTTGCAGGGCACCTCGAGCGTCATGCCCGAGATCTTCATCTGGACCACGCGGCCCGAGAGATGCTTGATCAGCCCGGCCATGATGTTCTTGTTCGGAATCACCGTCGCCATCCCCGTCCCGCCCATCTTCAGCAGGGCGGTCAGCCTCTCCGGGGTGAGCTCCACGGCCTCGCCGGTGTACTCCCGCACCGTGTCCCAGAACCAGACCTTCACCGCCCGCGACGCCCTGATCGACTTGCGGATCCTCGAGGAGTCGGCCATCGGGCCTGATTATACCCCGGCCGCGCCCGCGCTGCGGAACTTCTCGAGCTTGTAGAGCGCCCGGCGCGGGACCCGGAGCTTCATGCGGACCTCGTCGTCGACGTACTCCTTCGAGACGGGCGCGGACCACGTGGACAGCTCCGCGAGGAGCCTGCCCTCGCTCTGGGGGATGGCGACCTCGATGTCGATCAGGTTCCGCGTCAGGTGCTCCGCCACGCGGCGGCGCAGCTCGGGGATGCCGTCCCCCGAGCGGGCCGAGATCACCGAGGCGCCGGGGTATTTGTGGGCGAGGATGTCGCGCTCCACCGGGTCCCGGAAGCGGTCCACCTTGTTGAGGACGAGGATGGTCGGCTTGGCGTCGCATTTCAGCTGCTTCAGCACCGACTGGACGGCGTCGATCTGGTCGTCGGCGAGCGGATGGCTGGAGTCCACGACGTGCAGCAGCAGGTCGGCCTGCGCGACCTCCTCGAGCGTCGCGTGGAAGCTGGCGACGAGGTCGTGCGGCAGGTCGCGGATGAAGCCGACGGTGTCGGAGAGCAGGACCTTGACGCCGCCCTCCAGGGTGCAGATCCGCGTGCGGGTGTCCAGCGTCGAGAAGAGCTTGTCCTCGACCAGGACGTCGGCCCCCGTGAGGGCGTTCATGAACGTGGATTTCCCGGCGTTCGTGTAGCCGACGAGGGACACGGTCGTGTTCTCCGTCGTGCGGGCGGCGACCTCCCGCTGCTTCCGCTTTTCGAGCTCCTTCATCTCGCGCTTGAGGGCGCTGATGCGGCGCTTCGCGAGCTGGCGGTCCGCCTCGATCTGCTTTTCGCCCGGGCCGCGGCTGCCGATGCCCGCGCCGCCGCCCGCCTGCTGCTCCGAGGTGATGTGGGCGCCGAGGCGGGAGAGGCGGGGGAGGGTGTATTCGAGCTGGGCGAGCTCGACCTGGAGCTTGGACTGGGAAGTGCGGGCGTGGGTGGCGAAGATGTCGAGGATGAGCTCCGTCCGGTCCAGGACCTTCCGCTTGATCTCCTTGGTGAGATTCTGGACCTGCCCCGGGGAGAGCTCGTTGTCGAAAATCACGCAGTCGAGCTTCTGCTCCTCGCAGAAGCGCGCGATCTCCTCGACCTTGCCCTTGCCGATGTAGGTGCGGGGGTCGGGGCGCTCCCGCTTCTGGATCAGCTGGTCCACCACGGTCGCGCCGGCCGTCTCGGCCAGCCGCGTGAGTTCCTCGAGGGGGTCCTGGCTGCGGAGGTCGGTGCCGCTGTCCACCGTGCCGACGAGCAGGGCCCGTTCCCGGTAGACGGTCTTGTTGGGTTCTTTCAAGGGGTCGGTCTCAAGCTCCTAAGGATGCCACTATTATAGGACCCCTTCGCGCCTGCTGTCATCCAATCGTTCTTCCGGTTATAGTCGGGCCCCATGGAGTTCTCGGCGTTCCTGGGGGAGATCCGGACCCGGGGCGCGTCCGCCCCCGTCTACCTCTTCGCCGGGGCGGAATCGCTGCTCCGCGACCGGGCCCTGGCGGCCGTCGCGGCGGCCGACGCGGACCTGGCGGCCAACACGGTCCGCCTCGCCTCGTCGGAAACCGACTGGGCCTCGCTGCTCGGCGAACTGCACACCGCGCCGTTCCTCGCGAAGCGCAAGCTCATCGTCCTGGTCGACGACGGAAACTTCATCCACAACCACGCGGCGGCGATCAAGGACTACCTCAAGCAGCCTTCGCCGGCGAACGTGCTCGCGGCCCTCATCCCCAGCGACAAGGTCCCCGCCGCCCCCGGCGCCGTCGTGGTCGAGTGCCGGACGCCGAAGAAGGGGCCCGATCTCCAGCGCTGGCTGGATTCGGAATGCCAGCGTCTGGGCAAGTCGCTCGACCGGGCGGCCGCGGAGCTCCTGGTCGGTCGCGCCGGCACCGGTCTGGCCTCCCTGCTCGGTCATCTCGAGAAGCTGTGCGCCCATGCCGGGAGCCGCCCGACGGTGACCGCGGCGGACGTGCGCCTTCTCGTCGGCTTTTACGAGGAACGCGCGGTCTACGAGCTCTCGCTCGCGGCCGCCTCCAAGGATCTGCCGCGCGCCTTCCGGGTCCTGCGCGCCCTCCTGAGGATGGGCGAGGCCGTCCAGGTGCTGGTCTGGAAGCTCGCCTGGCAGTACCGCAAGATCGCCGAGGCCAAGAAGCTGCTCGCCGCCGGCCGGCGCCGCTTCGAGGTCACCTCCCAGCTGCAGATCACGTATTTCCCCGACGAATTCCTCCGCCTGGTCGACAACCACACGATGGCGGAGCTCGTCGAGAAACACGGCGAGATCCTCAAGACCGACGTGGCCCTGAAGACCTCCGGCGGCAACGAGGTCATCCTGCTCGAGACCCTCGTCTGCCGCCTGGCCGCCGGACGTTCTTTCGCGGTTGCGTCCCGCCCGCCCCTCAGTTAAGCTTCTGGAGTTGCCCGGCGGGGCCCGAAAGGCGCCCGCCGGGGCTGGGGCGAGCCGGGGATCCGGTTTTGGAGGCCTTCATGGTCGAATTCTGCACGTTGTGCGGCACCAGCCTTCCCAAGGGCGACCTCACGGTCCGCGGGGGCAGGCTCTTCACCAGCCACGACTACGACTGCCCCAGCTGCCACAAACGCGCCAATCCCGCCCCCGTCGAGGAGGCCGAGGCCCCCGAGGCCGAGGCCGACAAGGACCTCGTGTTCCGGAAGGGCGAGGTCAAACCCGAGTAGGCGGCGGCCGGTTTCCGCCGGCCGTTCCTGTGAGGTGCAACGAGGAATCATGAGTACCCCCCCGCGTCGTCCTACGGGCCGGGTCGCCACCACGCGGCCGACCACCCGCTCCGTCCCCGTCCAGCAGACGCCCACCTCGAAGGTGCCCCCCGCGCGGCCGCCGACGGGGAAGGTTCCCGCGCAGGGCGGGCGTCCGACCACGAGCCGCGTGGCCCCCGCCTCGGCGCCCAGCCGGGCCACCACCCGCCGGGAACTTCCGCCCCGCAGCGTGTCCGGCTCCGGAAAATCCAACACCCCGGTGCTCATCGGCGCGGGCGTGGGCGGCCTCCTTCTCTTGATAATTGTGATCGCCATCGCCGCGGGGGGCGGAGTAAAGAAGCCCTCGGAGGCGTCCAATAAGAAGAAAGCGGCCGCCCCGGTGGACGTGGCCGGCATGGAGCGCGAGGCCGAGGCCAAGTGCAACGAAGGCCTGGCGCTCATCCAGGGCACCGAGAGCCGCATGACGGGCCGGGTCCTGGCGGCCGGGGAAAAGCTGCAGCTGAAGTCGGAGCTGGAACGCGGCATGCGCCTGATCTCGGAGGGGAACGCCCTCTATGAGCAGGCCAACGCGAAGTCGGGGCACATGTACGACACGGTCAAATACGGCAAGGCCTTGAAAGCGGCCCGCATGAAGGTCGGCGAACTCGGCGGCAAGTAGGAGAATCCCATGGACAAGCAGGACGAGAAGGGCCAGCGGCGCACGACCTCGATCCGCAAGACGGGCACCGGGAAGGTCCCCGTGGCCCAGGCGCCGGCCCCCGACGCCGCGCTCGCTGCAGAGCCGCCGGCCGCCGCGGCCCCCGCGAAGGGCACCGCGCGCAAGGGCGGGACCGGCAGGATCCCCGGCCGCAAGTCCGCCGGCGAACGCATGGTCGCCTCGAGCAAGCCCCCCAGCAAGGTGGGCAAGTTCGTCAAGATCCTGATGATCCTCATGGTCTTCGTGGGCACCCCGCTGCTGGCGATCGGCGGCTTCGTCATCCGGAAGAACGGCCATCCCATCTGGTTCATCTTCCTCAACCAGATCGGCATGATGAAGCTGGACCGGATCGCCCCCGAGCGGCTCAAGGAGACGATGTCCGACATGGACATCAAGTACAACAACGCGCTCATCGCCCGCGCCCGCGCGGAGATGTACATCAAGCAGGACATCCGCATCGCCAAGGACCAGATCGACACCATCGACGGCGCCAAGGCGGATTCGATCCTGAAGAACGTCAAGATCATGCTCGACGAGATCACCGCCAGCCTCGACGACATCAGCGCGGTCGTGGAGGAGACCAACAAGCCCGAGGGCACCAGCCGGTCCAAGATAGACAATCTCGGGGCCAACCACGAGATGAACGCCCAGACCAAGTTCCGCAAGGAGCTCCTGGGCATGAGCAACGAGTGGAAGGAGATCGCCGACCTCAAGAACGGCCGCGTGGCTCCGAAGCCCGAGATCGCCAAGAAGCCCGAACCTGAGAAGCCCAAGGAGCCCGAGAAGCCGGCCGAACCCGAGAAGCCGAAGCCTGCGGAGCCGGAGAAGCCCAAGCCCGAGCCCGCGAAACCGGAACCCGCCAAACCCGCGGAGCCCGCCAAGCCGGCGGAACCGGAAAAGCCGAAACCCGCGGAGCCTGCGAAGCCCGAACCGGCCAAACCCGCGGAACCGGAGAAACCCAAACCCGAACCCGCGAAGCCGGTCGAGCCGGAAAAGCCGAAGCCGGCCGAACCCGAGAAACCGAAGGCCCCGGTCAAGACGCCCGAGCAGCTCGTCGCCGAGGCGGACAAGCTGATCGCCGAGGGCAATCCGCTCGCGCTCGAGGTCGTCAAGGGCTCCCGTCCGCTGCCCGAGGACGCCGACAAGCGCAAGGATCTCGCGATCCAGTGTGAAACCGCCATGGCTTTCTTCAACAAGGCCAAGGGCATCCTCGAGGGGGTCAAGGACGGCCTCCCCGTCGGGGACAAACTCGCCAAGATCGAGAAGGTCCTGGGCATCTTGCAAAACGTGCAGGATGGGCTAAGATCCAAGTAGTTTTCCGCCCCGGGCGGGACGGCGACGGTGTCGCCGGACCCTGGGGCGGGGCATGTCCTCCGGCCGCGTCCGGGGGTGGAACAGGGATGAGAGGGGGCCGTTTTCTCGCGGGCGCGCTGGCTCTTGGCTGGCTTTCGGCGTGCAGCGCCTCGCAGACCCCGGCGGAATCCGTTCTTCCCGTCCGCCCGCAGCCGGCCGAAGCCGCGGAGCGCCCCAAACCCGAGCCCGCCCCGGACTTCCGCCTCAAGGAGCCCGAGGCCAGACCCGCCCCCGAGCAGATCCCGGGAGGCGGCATCAAGGGCGGCGTGCTGCAGGTCAAAGCCGAGGTCCCCCCGAGGCCGGAGCCCACGTTCGAGGAGGTCCTCAAGACCCAGAAGGAACTGGCGCTTCGGAACCCCCAGAACGACGACGAGAAGATCCGGCTCGCGCTGCTGCACGCGACGAAGGGCGCGTACGAGGAGGCGGAGCGGGTGCTGTCCACGGTGCGCACCCGTTCGAACAAACTCGTGCCCTACTTCGACTTCTTCCTGAGGCGCCAGCTGGGCGACCACAAGGAGGCGGCGAAGCTGCTGGCGCAGTTCGACGACGAGGAGCGCCTGGTCACGGGGTTCGTGATCGAGCGCGCGGAGCTCGTCACCAAGGTCCGGCGCTTCCGGGAGTTCACGCCGGCGGAGAACGACAAGGTCCCGCCGGGCGGCCTGGTGCACATCTACGTGGAGCCCCGGAACTTCACGATGCAGCGCCTGCAGGGCAAGCACATCCTGCATCTGCGTTACGAATGGAAATTGCTCGACGACCGCTCGGTGGAGCATCCGGTGCCCGCGTGGGACCGGGCCACCCCCGAGGAGCGCGAGGACCGCATCACGGCCAGCGGGCCGTTCAGCGAGTTCTACCAGAGCTTCCGCCTGCCGCTGCCCGCCAATCTCGCGATGGGGCAGTACCGCGTCCAGGTGACGGTCAGCGACGTGCCGTCGGGCAAGAGCGACCGGGTGCTGGTCCCGATCTACGTCACCCCCGTGGAGCGGTCCCGATGAATCGCCGCGGCGCGCTGGTCGGGGTCCTGCTCCTGGCAGGCTGTCTGCCCCTGGACCCCGCTCCCGAGGACATCGCCCTGGAGCGGCTCGAGGAGGCGGACGCGCTGTTCGCCGCCGGCCGTTTCGCCGAGGCGGAGCCGCACTACGCCTTCGTGGTCTCGAAGCGGGACCGCGCCCGCGAGGCCTACGTCAAGATGGCCCTCTGCCAGCAGCGCCTGGGCCGCGACGCGGACGCCGTCACGAGTCTGCGCCGCCTGCTCGGCGTGGACGGCTATCATGCCGGCGGCTTGAGGATGCTCGCCGGGCTGCTCGCGGGACGGGGCCAGGAGGCCGAGGCGCTCGGACTCTGCCGGCGGCTCCTGGAGCTGACACCGGACGACAAGGACCTGCGGCGGGAGATCGCCCGTCTGGAACAAGCGGCCGGCCGGGGGAAATGATGACGAACCTGAAGCTCGCGACGATCCGGGGGGCCGCGCTGCTGCTCCTGCTGGCCGGCTGCGAATCCGTCACGAATCCGCGCGTCAATCCGCAGCTGATCCGGCAGGCGGAGGAGGCGTTCCTGCGCGAACAGTACGCCCAGGCCGCCGGCCTCTACGAAGCCTACCTTTCGGACAATCCCAACGACCTGCAGCGGGCCGAACTGCGGCTGATGGCCGGCAAAGCCCGGGCCGGGGCGGGGCAGCCCGACGCCGCCCTGAAGC
Organism: uncultured Planctomycetales bacterium; assembly: GCA_964619955.1. Taxonomy (GTDB): domain Bacteria; phylum Planctomycetota; class MHYJ01; order MHYJ01; family JACPRB01; genus JACQFK01. Next base: position 26,563 of record CAZUJF010000035.1, on the reverse strand, counting down.
AGTTCGACCTCGCGCTGTCCTTCCTGCCCGAAGCCGTGCTGCGCTGGGAGATCCAGTTCCGCCGGGGCGTGACGTTCCGCCTGATGGGGGATCCCGTCCAGGCGGTGAACCTCTTCCGCCTGGTGTCCCAGGCTCCCGCGCAGGAGCGCTCCCGCGCCGTGAGTTCGGACGAGCTGCATTGGGAGTACGCGGCCGCGCTGTTCCGCGCGGGGGACTTCAGGGGCGGCCAGGCCGAGCTGGGCAAGGTCAATCCGAAGGGGCCCTACGAGAAGAAACTCGCCCCCCGGCTCGGCCTGAGCGGCTTCACGGTCCAGGTCGGGGCCTACGCCGACCGGGCCGCCGCCGAGGCGGAGGCCGCCAAGGTGAAGGGGACGGTCAAGCCCGTCGTCCTGGAAAAGGTCCTCTACGTGGTCACGTCCGGCCTCTTCGCCCGTTACGACGAGGCCCTGCTCGAGGCGGACCGGCTCAAGCGGCTGGGCTACCGGGAGACCTTCGTCCTGCCCTGACATTTCCTTGGACCGGGGGGGGCGGGGGCCTACAATCGCCGCCCATGGCCTCCCCGCTCATGGAGCAGTACGCCCAGGTCAAGTCCAAGCATCCCCAGGACGTGCTCCTCTTCCGCCTCGGCGATTTCTACGAGATGTTCTACGAGGACGCGAAGACCGCCGCCCGGGTGCTCGGGATCGTCCTGACCTCCCGCTCCAAGGGCGACGTCCGGGTCCCCATGGCCGGCATCCCCTTCCATTCCTCCCAGTCCTACATCAACCGCCTCCTCAAGGCCGGCCACCGCGTCGCGGTCTGCGAACAGCTCCAGGATGCGGAGGAGGCCGAGGGCCTGGTCGAGCGCGGCGTCGTCCGCGTCATCACCCCGGGCACGCTCGTCGAGGAAAGCATCCTCGAGGAGAAGCGGAACAACTACCTCGCCGCCACCGTGAACGACGGTCCCCGCGCCGGCCTCGCGTGGGTCGACCTCTCCACCGGCGAATTCAAGCTGGAGGACCTGCCCCCCGAGCGCCTGGCGGACGAACTCGTCCGGCTCGCGCCCGCGGAGACCCTCCTTCCGGCCGCGCTCGCCGAGGCCGAATCCGCGCGCCTCCAGCAGGCCGCGGGCGGGCTCGTCACCGCCTGGCACGACTGGACCTTCGACCGCGACAACGCCGAGCGTTCGCTCAAGGAGCACTTCGGCGTCAAGACGCTGCGCGGCTTCGGCTGCGAGGATCTCGGCCCCGCCGTCGCCGCCGCGGGCGCCGTCCTCGCCTACCTGAAGGAGACCCAGCGCGGCCCGCTCCTGCACCTGACGCGCCTCGAACGCCACGTCGGGGAGGGGCGCATGTTCCTCGACCGCCAGACGCAGAGCTCGCTGGAGCTCACCGAGACGCTGCGCGGCGGCGAGCGCAAAGGCTCGCTCCTGTACGTCCTCGACCGCACCTCGACGCCCATGGGCGCGCGGCTGCTGCGCGAATGGGTGACGTCGCCGCTGGTGAGGCTCGACGAGATCCAGGCCCGGCTCGAGGGGGTGAAGGAGCTCTTCGAGGACGAGGCCCTGCGCAAGAAGGTCCAGGACCTGCTCAAGACGATCTTCGATCTCGAGCGCGCCCTCGCCCGCGTCGGCTCCGGCCGCGCGAACGCCCGCGATCTGGTGGGCCTGCGGACCTCGCTGCAGCCGCTGCCCGCGCTGGCGAAGACGAAGTTCCGCTCCAAGATCCTGTCGGCGCTCAAGATCGGGACCCACGCCGCGCTGGCGGACCATCTGCAGAAGGCGCTCCAGGACGACCCGCCGCACCAGCTCACCGAGGGCGGCCTGATCCGGAAGGGCTTCGACGCCGAGCTCGACAAGCTGAGCGCCGTGTCGAGCGACGGCAAGAGCTGGATCGCGAACTTCGAGGCGGCGGAGATCAAACGCGCCGGCATCCCCTCGCTCAAGGTGGGCTACACCCAGGTCTTCGGCTACTACATCGAGATCACGAACGCGCACCAGACGAAGATCCCCGCCGACTACGTCCGCAAACAGACGCTCAAGAATGCGGAGCGCTACATCACGCCGGAGCTCAAGGAGCACGAGACGCTGGTGCTCAACGCCGAGGAGCGCCTGAAGGACCTGGAGTACGAGGTCTTCCAGAAGGTGCGGCTCCGGGTGGCCGAGGACATCGCCGACCTGCAGGCCACGGCCCGGGCGCTCGCGTTCCTGGATGCGGCCGCGTCCCTCGCCCAGGTCGCCCGCGAGCAGAACTACGTGTGCCCGGAGGTCGACGATTCCGGCGCCTTCGACGTCCGCGACGCGCGGCACCCGGTCCTGGAGACCGTGCTCGCGGAGAAAGTCGTGCCCAACGACATCGTCCTGAGCGCCGAGAAGCCCATCGCGCTGATCACGGGCCCGAACATGGCGGGCAAGTCGACGTACATCCGCCAGGCCGCCCTCGCGGCCCTCATGGCCCAGATGGGCTCCTTCGTCGCGGCCTCGAAGGCCCGCCTCGGCGCGGTCGACCGCATCTTCACCCGCGTGGGCGCCTCCGACGAGCTGTCGCGGGGGCAGTCCACGTTCATGGTCGAGATGAGCGAGACGGCGAACATCCTCAACCACGCCACGTCGAAGAGCCTGATCATCCTCGACGAGATCGGCCGCGGCACGTCGACGTTCGACGGGGTCTCGATCGCCTGGTCGGTCACCGAGTACCTCCATGACAAGCTGAAGGCGCGCACGCTCTTCGCGACGCACTACCACGAGCTGACGGAGCTCGGCCGGGTGCTGCGCGGGGTGCGGAACCAGCACGTCTCGGTGAAGGAGTGGGGGGAGGGGATCATCTTCCTCCACCAGATCGTCGAGGGGCCGACGGACAAGAGCTACGGCATCCACGTCGCGCGCCTGGCGGGGATTCCCCGCGAGGTGGTGGAGCGCTCGAAGGTCATCCTGGCGGGGCTGGAGGCGATGACGCTCGACCAGCACGACCGGCCGAAACTCGCGGCGAAGAAGCCGAAGCCCGGCGAGCTGCAGCAGCTGGCGCTCTTCGCGAAGCCCGCCGTCACGGGGCCGGATCCGCTGCTGGCGGAGCTCGCGAAACTGGACTACAACCGGCTCTCGCCGCTGGAGGCGTTGAAGAAACTGTCGGATTATGTCGAGAAGGCCCGGAAGCGGGCGACGTAAGAACAGTATCGAAGAGAAGGAAAGACGGATGATGAAGAGCCTGATGGCGGTCCTGGCGCTCGCGCTGCCGGCGGCGGCGGGCGAGGAGATCCCCGTCCTGATCGTGGACGGGCAGAACAACCACAACTACAAGGCGATGACGCCGTTCATGAAGGCGCAGCTCGAGAAGACGGGGATGTTCAAGGTGGACGTCTCCACGACGCCGCCGCGGGCGCCCGGCGCGCCCAAGAAGGGCGTCGAGGAGACCCCCGAGCAGAAGGCGAAGCGCGAGGCGGAGACGGCGGCCATCAAGCAGGCCTGGGCCGCGTGGCGCCCGGACTTCTCGAAGTACAAGGTCGTCGTGTCGAACTACAACGGCGAGTCGTGGCCCGAGGAGGTCCGCAAGGGCTTTGAAGCCTTCGTGAACAACGGCGGCGGGGTCCACATCGTGCACGCGGCCAACAACGCCTTCCCCGAGTGGAAGGAGTACAACCTGATGATCGGCCTCGGCTGGCGCGACAGCAAATACGGCAAGCGGCTGATCTACAACGACGCGGGCGAGCAGGTCGTCGTCGAGGCGGGCAAGGGGCCGGGCGCCGGCCACGGTCCGCAGCACGAGTTCCTGATGCAGCTGCGCGACACGGAGCACCCCATCGTCAGGGGTCTGCCCAAGACCTGGAAACACACGGCCGACGAGCTGTACCACGGCCAGCGCGGCCCCGCGGAACACATGAAGGTGCTCGCCACCGCGTACTCCTCGAAGGAGAAGGGCGGCACGGGCGACCACGAGCCGATGCTCTGGGTGATCCCCTCCGGCAAGGGCCAGGTGGTGACGAACCTGATGGGGCACGAGAACGGCAAGGCGTTGCAGTGCGTGAGTTTCGTGGTGCTGATGAACCGCTCGGTCGAGTGGCTGGCGACGGGCAAGGTGACGTCGGCGGTCCCGGCGGACTTTCCGACGCCCGAGCAGTCCAGCGGGGTGAAGTAAGCGCTACTCCCGGATGCCCAGCCGCTCGCGGACCTCGGGGGGGATCTCGGCTTTCGTCCGTCCCCAGTCGCTGATCGTGAACTCCATCTCCGATCGGTAGCTCTTCACCTCGGGCTGGCCGTCGGGGACCTTGTAGGCGAGTTTCACGGAGCGTTCGTCGACGGCCTTGAGCAGGCGCTTCTCCGTCTTGTGGACGTAGATCCGCAGGCTGCCCTTCATCGATGAGGCCCAGCGGATCTCGTCGGGTTTCGTAAGCGTCTTCTTCTCCACGGCGCGGTCGAGCTGCTTCTCCAGCGAGGCGCGCAGGGCGGCCGGCTTGAAGTAGAGCACGTAGCGGAGGCAGGGGACGCCGTCGACGTCGCGTTCGTCGGGGGCGGCGCCCTTGTCGACCTCCTCGAGGATGGCCTCGAGCAGGCGGTGGGGCGCGTCGGCGCCCTGGAGGGTGCGGACGATGTCGGCCGCCTCGGGGTCGGGCCGCTCGACTTTTTCCCCGAGGCGCTCCTCGGGCGTGCGCCAGAGCCCCTCGGGGCCCTTGACCAGCATGCGCTCGCCGTGCCGCACGGACTGGTAGGTCTTCATGCGGCTGGTGGTGACGGGGCCGGGCTGGTATTCGCCGCTGCGCTCGAAGCGCCCGAGCACCTGGTAGCGGTAGGGGCTCTCCGCGGTGAGGGCCAGGCTCCTGCGGACGGCGTCCAGGGGGGTCTCCTGGGCGGCGACCGCGGCGAGCAGGAATCCGGCCAGCAGGCGGACGGACGTCATCAGGATCCAGTGTACGTCCGCGGGCCCGGCGGAGGCCCCCCAAATATCAGGGGAGCGGCGGTTAGAATGAACGCCGATCCCGGCACGTACGGGTGGAACGGCCAACGGGGGTGGAGCCATGAGCTTCCTGATCCTTCTGCTCCTGCGGACGCAGGCGGCTCCCGAACCCCTCCGGATCCCCGTCACGGCCGACACCATGCTCTCCATGAGCGCGGGGGAGGAGCGGCTCAATCACGGGGCCCGCTCCAATCTCCGCCTGAAAGGCATCGAGGACCTGGCGCTCCTGGATTTCGATCCGGCTCCGCTCAAGGGGCGCACGGTGGAGGAGGCCCGCCTCTTCCTCTGCACGACCGGACCGCACAAGCTGAGGGTCCTCGGCCTGTCCACGATCGGGGCGCCCTGGAAGGAGGGGACGGGTCAGAACGCGCCGGCCCGGCCCGGGGAGCCCTGCTTCCTGATGGCCGCCGAAGGCGAGCGCCCCTGGGCGCATCCGGGGTCCGACTTCCATGCCGTCTCGTTCAGCCGCGGGGGCTCCCTCTGGTTTCCCCGCGAACTCCGCGCCGAGCCGGAGGGCTGGATTTCGGTGGAGCTCCCGCCCGCCCTCCTGCACGCGAGGATGGAGGGCAACTCCTTCGGGCTCGCCCTCTCCGATGAAGGCGCCGCGCACTTCAACAACAGCGTCTACAGCCGCGAGCAGAACGCGAAAGCTCCCTACCTCGTCGTGTCGCGCTGGAAGCCGGGCGTGCCGCCGCCGTCCGGCGCCCGCCGAAGCATGGTGCCCGCGCCGGCGCTTGTCGCGGACCGTTCGGGGGACTTCGTCCGCAAGGGGGCGCTGCCCGCGGTGGCGGCGCCCGCGGTGCTGGCCGACGGCTCCCGCTACCGGATCCTCCATGAAGGGGAGACGGATCCCGAGGCCCCGCCGGCGGCGCGCCTCTGGGACGGCCGTTCGGTCGCGCTGGCGGCGGCGCGGGGCGAGACCGTCGGCTTCGAGATCGCCGTCGACCTGGCCCGGCCCGGCGTGATCCGGCTGGAAGGCGCCGGCTGGACGGCCAGCCGCGTGCTGTCGGTGGGATCGACGTTCGACCCGCTGGTTCCCGTCTTCGGAGAGGCGGCGGGGAGGGCGCTCTTCCACGTGGAACGCCACGTGCCCAAGTCCGCGCCCCCCGGCGAGTTGAAGGTCCCGCTGAGCCTGACGGTCGGCACGGCCGAGGCGGCGATTCCGGTGACGCTGCGGGTGCATCCGGCCGTCCTGCCCGACGCGCTCTCCTTCCAGGTGTCGCTGAATGCCTACAGTTCGCCGGGCGGCGCGATGGGCGACAAGCCGGGGTCGCCGGAATTCCTGGCGTTGGAGCGCGCGTTTCATCGCCTGGCGCACGAACACCGCTGCACGCTCGCCCTCGTCCCGTACTCCCAGCGGGGCAATCTGGACTGGGCGGTCGCCCCCGAGATCCGCCGCACGGGGGCGAAGGTCGAGGTGGCTTCCTGGGAGGCCTTCGACCGTCGCTACGGACCCTATCTGGACGGCGGCGCGTTCCGGGGGCTGCCCCGCGACGGCGTCCCGCTCGCCCATCTGTACTGGCCCCATCACGAGAACTGGCCGCTGCCGCTCAACGAATTCTACGCCTACCAGGGCCGGGCGGAGGATCACTGGCGGGACGCGCCGCCCCCCGAGCGGGCCTTCCCGGCGGACTACGGGGCGGCGTTCGCGGCGATGGTCCGCGAGTTCGCGACGCACGCCGCCGCCAAAGGCTGGTCGCGCACGCAGTTCCAGGTCTTCCTCAACAACAAGCCGGACATCCGCTTCACCCGGAAGGAGAAGGAGGGCGCCTGGTGGCGGCTCGACGAACCCGTCTCCCTGGAGGATCACCGGGCCCTGCGGTATTTCGCGGCGCGGTCCGCCGAGGCGGTGAAGGATCTCCGGGGCGTCACGGTCGTGTTCCGCGCCGACCTCTCCCGCCCGCAATGCCGCCGTGACACGCTCGACGGGCTGCTGGGCCTCGACGTGGTCGCCGGCGCGTACCGCCGCTATCCGGAACTCGTCTTCAAGCGGGGCGAGGAGGTGTGGATCTACGGCGGCGTGCCGATCGGCGGCGGCGGCCAGGCGGCGCGCGCCTGGGCGATCCAGGGATACATCGACGGCGCGGACGGCGTGGTTCCCTGGCTGGCGCTGGGGACCGCGAAGGCCTGGGAAACGCCCATGGACACGGCCCTCCTGCTCCCGCCCCGGAGGGATCTCGAACGGCGGCCGTACGCCACGCTCCGGCTCAAGGGGCTGCGGCGCGGACAGCAGGACGCGGAACTGCTCCGTCTGGCGCTGCTGAAACGGAAGGCCTCCCGTGAAGAGATCCGCGAGGGCGTCGCGAAGGCGCTGGGGCTGGCCGGGAGCTTTTTGAAGACGTCCGAGGAGGACGCGGGCCGGATCGAGTACGGGCGGCTGGATCCCGACCGCTTCGAGGCGTTCCGGCGCTCGCTCCTGGAGATCCTGGACGAATGATCCTGCTCGCGGCCGCCCTGCTCCTGGGCCAGGTCTCCGACGAGGCGCTGGCCCGGAGATGCGACAGCCAGATTCCCTGGATCAGCGACGGCGTGGAGCTGATCGACATGGAGCTGGCTGCGGGCCATCACCCGCAGTTTCCCGAGGCTCGGGAGCCCAAGGGATACCGGGTCGACCGGGCCGCGCTGCTGGAGAAGGCGAAGGCGGCCGCGCGGGAGCAGAAGCGGCTGATCCTCTGGTACGTCCCCCGCATGCACGGGCTGCACATGTACCGGGCGCTGCTGACGGACCGTTACATGAAGGCGACGGCGTTCACGGATCCCGGCGTCGTGGACCTGATCCGCGCGCAGTTCGTCCCGCTGCGCATGTGCTGCGACGCCGAGACCGGAAAGACGCTCCAGCTGAAGCCCTTCGACTTCGTCGAGCCGGGTTTCATCTTCATGACCCCCGAAGGGAAGATCGTCCACAAGATCGATTCGATCCGGACCTTCAATTCGGGCTGGTTCCACGCGGCGCTGGAGGCGGTGCTGAAGCAGAACCCGGAGTTTCACCGTCCCGGGGCCGCGCCTCCGGAAAACGCCCCGCTTCGAAAGGGGCTCGCGCTCCTGGGGACGAGGCGCTTCGAGGAGGCGCGGGCCGTGCTGGAGCCCCTGGAGGACCCCGAGGCGCGTTACCACCTCGCGGCGGTCGATCTCTGGACGGGGAAGGATCCGGAACCCCGGCTCCGCGACCTGATGCGGAAACACCCCGACTCGCCCTGGGCGTGGCGTGCGGCGGCCAACGTGGTCCGCGGCGAGGATTCCCTGCCCCAGGGGCCCCTGAGGCATCATCTGGAGGACTTCGGCCGGCGTCCCTTCGAGGGGGTTCCGGCCTCGACCCGTGTTCCCGCGAAGGATGCCGGCGTCGCGGCGCGCCGGGCCGTCGAATTCCTGCTGGACGCCCAGTGGGACAACGGGGAATGGCGCGATGCGCGCTACGCCTACTGGCCCGATCCGCAGATTCTTCCGAACGTCTGGGGCGCGGTGACCGCGCTGGCCGCGCTGGCGCTGCGGGAGTGGCGGGACCTCGATCCGGTCCGGATCGACGCCGCGCTCCGGAAGGCCGAGATCCTGCTTCGGGACGAGACGCGGCTCAGCGCCGGGAGGAACGAGGAGATCTACGCGCACGCGTTCCGCCTGCACTACTTCGCCTCGCGGAAGGACACGGCCACGCTCGACCGCATCGTCGCGCGCGTCGCGGCCCTGCAGGATGCGCAGGGATTCTGGGCGCACGAGTACCCGAACCCCTTCATCACGGGGGTCGTGGTCCACGCGCTCGAGACCGCGCGGAAGGCGGGCGCCGCGGTTCCGGGCGGGATCTACCGGCGCGCGGCCGCGGCGCTGCTGTCCACGCGCGGCTCGGGGGGGCGCCAGACCTACCGTTGCGACGGCCAGCCTCCGGACAACGAGAAGAGCTCCATGTCGCGCACGGCGCTCTGCGAGCTGGCGCTGCACCACTGCGGGGTCCTGCCGCTGGAGGACGTGGAGAAGGGCGTCGCCGCGTACTGGAAATTCGTGGGGCGGCTGGAGGCGGTGCGGCTCTGCGACTACCATTCCGACGGCCGGCTGGCGGGTTTCTTCTATTTCCATGCCGGCTTCCACACGCTCGAGGCGGCGCGGATGCTGGAGGGGCCGGCGCGTCTTTCCACGCAAAAGGCCTTTCTCGACCGGCTCCTGGCGATTCCCGAGGCGGACGGCTCCTTCATCGACAGCCACGAGATCGGCAAGAGCTACGGCACCGCGGCGGCCCTGCTCATGCTGGCCCGCTGCCGCTGAGGGGGCGCCCGAGAGCCGGGGGGAGATGATGCCTTGGCAGCATCTTGGATGCTGCCATCTGGCGGGGCCGGCGCTTGAGTGCGGGACGGGGCTCCGCCCCTGCGCCTCCGATTTCAGCCGCTTCGGACGAACCCGCTGGCCTGAGCGCGCGCCTACTTGGTCGAGTCTGCCGCGCGGCGGCCGGCCTCGGTGCCCGCGTAGTCCTTGGCGAGTTTGCGGACGGCCTCCTTCGCCTGGGCCTTGTCGGGCAGGAGCAGCGCCGCGTCGATCCGCTGGTCGCCGGCCTTGGAGACCTCCTCCAGGGCCTTGGCCGCGGCGTCGATCTCCGGCTTCAACGTGCGCGCGTCGTACTTCTGGATCTTCTGCAGGCGCTGGATGGCCGGCTGCGCGTTGCCGCGGGCGTGGTCGAGCACCGCGATGGAGATCTCGGCGCGCACGCCGGGGGCGCTGGACTTGTACGTCTTCACCAACTCCTCGAGGTATTCGATCCCGATCTCGGGGCTCACCGCGCTGGCCAGGTCGCCCTTGCGGAGGGCGTTTTCCGTGAGCTCGCCGAGCTTGGCCTGGGACTCGGCCACTTCCTTGTAGCCCTTCTTGCCGTTGGCGACGATCTCCACGAAGAGCTTCGCCGCGCGGTCCTCGTCGAGCTTGAGGGTGTCCATCGCCTTGGCGTAGTCCGACCTGAGTTTGCCTTCGTAGCGCGCGATGGCTTCCGGCGTGCCCTTGAGGATGTTGCGGATGGCGTCCGTCGAGGCCGCGCCCATCTTGAAGAAGTCGTTGCCGAAAAGGTCGCAGCCGACGCAGGCGGGGGCGCCCTTGATGTTCCAGGCCTTCTGGTGCGCGTTTTCCTTGTCGAAATCCATCTTCACGAAGCCCCAGGCCTCGCGCGAGGCGTTGAGCGCGTCCGCGAACTGGGAGAATTCGTTGGGCTCCTTGTCCTCCGTGATGGGGCGGATGTAGACGAAGATGTACTTCTTCTCGCTGGGCTCCTGGCCGAACGCGCGCAGGCGGCGCCGTTCCAGCTCGTCCATCGCGCCTCCGCCGCCGACGCTCTCGACCGACGGATACCAGCGGATGCGGGTGCGCATGTCGCGGTCCCGGAACCCTTCCTGCGCCGAGCCGGGCAGGGCCGCCGCGAGCGTCAAGAGCGCGATGAGCGTGCTGCGCATGGACATCCCCTTCATAGACGACATACTTTATACAGTTTCGGGGCCCGACCGGTGCCGGAAAATCAGGGAATAAAGAATAGGGAATAAGGAATGGCCGCCCCTGTATTCCTCATTCCCTATTCCTTATTCTCTATTCCTCCTGTTTGATGCTCCCCCTTGATTTTCTTCCCGTCCCGCGCCTATAATTCCGCGCTATGGCACATAAGAAAGGCGGCGGCTCGTCAAGGAACGGCCGCGATTCCGCATCCAAGCGGCTCGGCGTCAAGGTCGGAGACGGCCAGATCGTCCGCGCCGGGGGCATCATCATCCGGCAGCGGGGCGCCCGCTGGGTCGAGAACGAAAACGTCGCCCGGGGCAGGGATTTCACCCTGTACTCGCTGATCGACGGCCAGGTCAAGTTCGAATCGGCCAGCCGCGTGAGCGTGTATCCCCCCAAGGCCAAGGTCGAAGCGGCCAAGCAGCCCGAGCCGGCGAAGAAGTAGTCCTTCTGCGGAAGGTGAGCGAGAAAACCGATGAGCACCTGCACGGCGCCCCGGAAGCTCCCGCTCCTGCTGTCCCTCCTGCTTACGAAGGGAAGCCGCCGGGCGTAGTCCGGGCGGCTTCCCCCATCCTTTCTCCCGGGAACCTGCCCGGGAATCCGTGTCCCCGGTAGTTTCGAGGTCCTCCATGCGCAAGATCATCGTTTTCGACACCACCCTCCGCGACGGCGAGCAGTCGCCCGGCTTCTCGATGAACGTTTCCGAGAAGGTCACGCTCGCGGAACAGCTGGCCCAGCTCGGCGTCGACGTCATCGAGGCCGGTTTCCCGATCGCGTCCAACGACGACTTCGAGGCCGTCCGCCAGGTCGCCAAGGTCGTGGGCGCCCGCGCTTCGGTCGCCGGGCTCTGCCGCACGAAAATCCAGGACATCGACCGCGCCGGCGAGGCCCTCAAGGGCAGCGCCCGGCCCCGCATCCACACGTTTCTCGCGACCAGCGACATCCACATGGAACACAAGCTCAAGATGACCCGCGACGGGGTCGTCGAGGCCGCCGTCGCCGCGATCAAGCACGCGCGGCAGTACACGGACGACGTCGAGTTTTCCGCCGAGGACGCCACGCGCTCCGACCGCGACTTCCTCTGCAAGGTGGTCGAGGCGGTCATCAAGGCGGGCGCGAAGACCGTCAACCTGCCCGACACCGTGGGCCACACCGTGCCCTGGGAGTATCACCAGCTGATCACGGACGTGCTCACGCGCGTGCCCGGGGCGACGAACGTCGTCCTCTCCGTCCACTGCCACAACGACCTGGGCCTGGCCGTCGCCAACTCGCTGGAGGCGATCCGCGCGGGCGCGGGGCAGGTCGAGTGCACCGTCAACGGGATCGGCGAGCGCGCGGGCAACGCCGCGCTCGAGGAGATCGTGATGGCGCTCAAACACCGCCAGGCGGACTTCAAGGCGGACACGGGCGTGCGCACGGAGGAGATCATCCCCACGAGCTCGCTGCTCGTCGAGATCACCGGCGTCCCCGTCCAGCCCAACAAGGCCGTCGTCGGGGCGAACGCCTTCGCCCACGAGAGCGGCATCCACCAGCACGGCATGATGTCGAAGCAGGAGACCTACGAGATCCTGCGGCCCGAGTCCGTCGGCGCGAACAGCCGGCTGCATCTCGGCAAACATTCCGGCCGCCACGCGTTCCGGCGCAAGCTGGTCGAGCTCGACATCGACCTGGACGAGGAGAGCTTCGAGCGAGCGTTCCTGAAGTTCAAGGAGCTCGCCGACCGCCTCAAGTCCGTGACCGACGAGGACATCCGCCACGTCTCGGGCGCCGACGACGGCGTGCCGCACGCGGGCCTCTTCATCCTGGAGCACCTGCAGTTCACGAGCGGCACGGACATCGTGTCTCACGCCACGGTGACGATGAAGGTCCGCGAGGAGACGGTGATCCGCTCGGCGTGGGCCTACGGCCCCATCGAGGCGGCCTGCAAGGCGATCGACCAGTCCTGCGGGCTCACGGGCAAGCTGCTCGACTACACCGTGAAGGCGGTCGCGGCAGGCAAGGACGCCGTGGGCGAGGTGCGCGTGACGGTGGAGCACGACGGCCGCCGGGCCGACGGCCGCGCCTCGAGCGTGAACGTCGTCGAGGCGAGCGCGCGCGCGTATGCGCAGGCCCTCAACAAGCTCGTGAAGGGCAACGTCACGGCGCGCAAAGTGGTCGAGGAGCCGAAGAAGTAGGCGGCGACCGGCGAGAGGCGAAAGGCGCTGAGAGGCTCACCTCCGGGAGGACGGGAGCAGCAGGGGTGGTCCCCCAGCCAGCCCCCAGCTCAACAGCACTACTCCGAGAAAGCCTGAGAGAATCAGGAGGAGTGTCAGGGGGATGGGCCAGAAATAAGTGTCGGGTAGCCGGCAGAACCTCAAGCCGGTCGAGACCGCCCAGAAGAGAAGCCCTCCTCCTGAGCTGATCATCACGAACGGCAGCGCCTCCTCGGGGCACCAGGGGAAGGACATGAAGGACAGACCGAAGAACCCGGACACGCCCCCCCAGCGACAAAGGGTGTCGAAGACGGTTCCCGCGTCGAGTGACTTTTCAGCGGGTTTCATGCGGCGGCCTTTCTACCAGCTGCCAGCTTCTGGCTACCGGCTACCGTCCTCCGCCTACTTCCTCCGGATCTTCGTCTGCCCCTCCATCCCGAGCAGCTCGTAGACGCGGCCGATCATCGCGCGCATGCCGGCGCTCTTGGAGAGGAACTCGTGCGCGCCCAGCTCCTGGAGCCGCGCCTCGAGATTGGGGTGCTGGCGGATGGCGTCCCGCGTGTGCGCCGAGTAGACGACCATCTTCGTCTTCTTGAGCTCCCGCATGTCGCGGATGGCGGCGAGCACCTGGTCGCCGGTGATGTCGGGCAGCATGAAGTCGATCAGGCAGAGGTCGGGCATGTAGGTCTCCGCCATGGTCACGCCGTCGCGCCCCCACGTGGCGAACTTCGCCTCCAGGCGCGGGTCGCGCTCCAGCTCCAGCTTCATGATGTTGGCGAAGTTGATCTCGTCGTCGATGATCAGGATCTTCTTCTTGCGCGGGCCCGCCTCGGCGAGGGTCGTGTGGCGGGAGCGGCGCAGGTAGAGGTCCAGCTCGCCCTGGGGGACGTGGAACTGGCCGGTGTTCTGCTGGATCTGGGCCTGGATCAGGCCGTCCTTGATGGCGCAGCGGAGCTCGTCCTCGGAAACCCCCGCCAGGCGGGCCGCCTCGGGCAGCGTGAAGTTCTTCTGGGTGTCCACGGTGTGATTATACCCCGGATTACTTCTTCGAGGACGACTTGGGCTTGCGCCTGGGCTTCTCCTCGTCCTCGGCGGCCTTCCTCGGGGTCCAGACCCCGTCGACCAGCCAGGCGGTCCATCCCGTGGGCTCGCCGTCCTTCTCCGCGCGCACGTAGTGCTCGAAGGTCTTCCGCGAGAAGCGGAGGGTGGTGGCGTTGCCGTCGGGATCCTTGTCCGGCGCCCCGGCGAGATAGGCCCACTTGGGATCCAGCTCCGCGCGGTGGCGGACGAGATCGGCGACTAGGGGCGCGCGGGTCTCGCGCACCCGGGGATAGGTGCTGGCGGCGAGGAAGAGGCCCAGGGCGCCGTCGCGCAGGACGAAATATCCGGGGCCCTTGGTGCAGGCCAGCTCGGGCATGGGCACGGGCGGCGTCTTGGGAGGCGCGGCCTGGCCGTTCCGGAGCAGCTTGCGGGTGTTGCTGCAGTCGGGGTAGCGCGTGCAGCCGAAATATTTCCCGAAGCGGCCCGTGCGCAGCTGCATGGGCGCGGCGCACTTGTCGCACTCGATGACGGGGCCCTCGTAGCCCCTGAGTTTGAACTGGCCGGACTCGACCTCCGTGCCGGTGCAGTCCGGATTGTTGCCGCAGATGTGCAGCTTGCGACGCTCGTCGAGCAGGTAGCTGTCCATGGCGGTGCCGCACTTGGGGCAGCGTTTCTTCGCGCGCAGCGCGGCGACGTCCGCGGCGCTCGCTTCCTCGTCCTCGGTCCCGGCGCTGACCGCCTCCTCGCCGGGCACCAGGTTGAGGGTGGACGTGCAGCGCTCCTTGGGCGGCAGGACGTAGCCGGTGCAGCTCATGAAGACGCCGGTGCGCGCGGTGCGGACCGCCATCTTGCGGCCGCACTTGGGGCAGTCGATGCCGGTCTCCACCGGCGCGTTGCCGCGCATGCCGGTCTTCGCCGCCTTGAGCTTCGCCTTGAACCCCTTGTAGAAGCTGTCGAGAAGATCCTTCCAGTTCTCCTTGGCCTGCGCGACCTGGTCGAGGTTCTCCTCCATCGCCGCGGTGAAGCCGTAGTCCATGAGGTCGGTGAAGCCCTCCTGGAGCCGGTCGGTGACGATCTCGCCGAGCTTTTCAGCGTAGAAGCGCCGGTTCGCGAGCTTGGCGTAGCCGCGCTCCTGGATGGTCGAGATGATCGACGCGTAGGTCGACGGACGGCCGATGCCGCGTTTCTCGAGCTCCTTGACCAGGCTCGCCTCGCTGAAGCGCGCGGGGGGCTTGGTGAAGTGCTGCGTCGGGTCCAGCTTCACGAGCTTGAGGTCCTGGCCTTCCACCACCTGGGGGAGGACGGCGGCGTCGGACTTGGCCGGCGGGAGGACCTTCTGCCAGCCGTCGAAGCGGAGCACGCGGCCGTTGGCGCGCAGTTCGTAGTCCGCGGCCGCGATCGTGATCGTGGTCGTGTCGAATTCGGCGGGCGTCATCTGGCAGGCGACGAAGTGCCGCCAGATGAGGTCGTAAAGGCGGACCTGGTCCGCCTCGACGTCGCTGAGGTCCTCGGCGCGCACGCGGGCGTTGGTCGGGCGGATCGCCTCGTGGGCCTCCTGGGCGCCGGCCTTGCTCGCGTAGGTGTTGGGCTTCTCGGGCACGTAGCGCGGGCCGTAGTCCTGCTCCAGCAGCGCGCGGCAGGCGGCGACCGCGTCGACGGAGAGGTTGGTGCTGTCCGTGCGCATGTAGGTGATGTGGCCGGCCTCGTAGAGCCGCTGCGCGAGGGTCATGGTCTTGCGGACCGAGAAGCCGAGGCGCGAGCTGGCCGCGCCCTGCAGCGAGGAGGTGATGAGCGGCGCGGGAGGGAAGGAGCGCTGGGATTTCTCGTCCTTGGAGGCGACGCGGTACGCCGCGGGGCCGAGGGCGGCCATCGCGGCGTCGGTCTGCGCCTGGTTGACGGGCTTGTAGGGCTCGCCCTTGAACTTCACCACCAGGGCCCGCAGCGGATCCGGGGTGGCCAGGTCGGCGTGCAGCTCCCAGTATTCGTCGGGGATGAACGCGCGGATCTCGCGCTCGCGCTCGACGACGAGGCGCACGGCGACGGACTGCACGCGTCCGGCGGAGAGGCCGCGGGCGACCTTCTGCCAGAGCAGCGGCGAGACCATGAAGCCGACCACGCGGTCGAGGAAGCGCCGCGCCTGCTGCGCGTTGACGCGGTCCATGTCGAGGTCGCCGGACTCCTTGAAGGCCTCGAGGATGGCGTTCTTGGTGATTTCGGCGAATTTCACGCGGCGGAAGCGCTTGCGGTCGCCGCCGATGGCCTCGCGCAGGTGCCAGGCGATCGCCTCGCCCTCGCGGTCCAAGTCGGTCGCGAGATAGATGGCGTCCGCCTTCTCGGCGTAGCCCCGCAGTTCGTCGAGGACCTTCTGTTTGCCGGGCAGGACCTCGTAGCGGGCCTCCCAGTCGTGTTCGGGATCGACCCCCATGCGGCGGATGAGGGCGGCCTGGGCCTTGGCGGCCTTGGCCGCGGCGGTGACCTTTCCCTTCTTCTTGGGGGCGGGCTCGGCTTTCTTCTTTTTTCCGGCGGCGGACTGCTCCTCGGCGCTGACGGGCAGGTCGCGGACGTGCCCGAAGGAGGACTTCACGACGTACCCCGACCCCAGGTACTTGTTGATCGTCTTCGCCTTCGCGGGCGACTCGACGATGACCAGGGTCTTGCCCATGCAGCAACCTCACAGGAACGGCTGAGGCGCAGATATATGCAAGGAAGGCGTTGCGGGTCAAGAGGAAGGATCGAAGGGGACTTTTCTTCCCGGGGCCGCCTTGCCTTCGGGCGGGGGGGTGCTATAATCCCGCCGGCGAGAGGGGCACGTCTGAAACGGCATTCCTCCGCCCTATTCGGCAGTTCCGGCATGGAGAGAGATCGTCCGCGATGAAGGGGGAAAGCATGGGTGGAGGCACGAGTCCGGCCCCGAAAGAGGCGGCCCAGCCCGCGTTGAAAGCGGTCAAGCCCGCCGTCGTCCACCGCGTCACCGCGGAGGACATGGCCAAGAAGCAGCGCGAGATCTCGGTCTCCGAGTTCTTCGCCAAGAACCGCCACCTGCTCGGCTTCGACAGCCCGCGCAAGGCGCTGCTCACCGCCGTCAAGGAGGCGGTCGACAACTCGCTCGACGCCTGCGAGGAGGCGCGCATCCTCCCGGACATCGAGGTGCGCATCGAGGTCGCGGGCGGCGCGAAGATCGCCGAGGCGAAGACCGAGCCGGCGAAGGCCGGGGAGGAGGTCAAGGGCCCCTCGATCGCCCAGGCCGACCGCTTCATCGTCACCGTCGTCGACAACGGCCCCGGCATCGTTCCGGAGCAGATCGCGCGCATCTTCGCGAAGCTGCTCTACGGGTCGAAGTTCCACCGCCTGCGCATGAGCCGCGGCCAGCAGGGCATCGGCATCTCCGCGGCGGGTCTCTACGGCCAGCTGACGACCGGCAAGCCCGTCAAGGTCATCTCGCGCACGAGCGAGAAGAAGTCCGCCCGCTACGTCGAGATCACGATCGACACCGCGAAGAACGAGCCGCGCACGCTGGCGAACAAGGACGTCGAGTGGGACCGTCCTCACGGGACCTCGGTCGCGATCGAGCTCGAGGGCCGCTATCAGAAGGGCCGCACCTCGGTGGACGAATTTCTCGAGCAGACCTCGATCGCGAACCCGCACGCGCGCTTCGTCTACGTGAACCCCGAGGGGCAGCGGGTGGTCTTCGAGCGGCTCATGCACGAGTTGCCCGCGGCGCCCCGCGAGATCAAGCCGCACCCGTACGGCATCGAGCTGGGCGTGCTGATGAAGATGCTGCAGGACACGAAGAGCCACTGGCTCAGCGGGTTCCTGTCCACCGACTTCTCGCGCGTGTCCAGCGCGACCGCGGCGGGGATCTGCAAGACGGCGGGGCTCAGCCCGCAGATGAAGCCCCGGCAGTGCGTGGGCGACGCCGCGGAGAAGCTCTACAAGGCGATCCAGAAGACGCCGATCATGAACCCGCCGACCGACTGCCTCTCGCCGATCGGCGAGAAGGCGATCCTCGCGGGCCTCTACAAGCAGATCAAGGGCGACTTCTACACCGCGGTCAGCCGCAAGCCCGCCGTGTACCGCGGCAACCCCTTCGCGATCGAGGTCGGCCTGGCGTTCGGCACCGGCCAGGCGGGCATGGTGCAGAGCGTCATGGAGGCGGAGGACGCCGGCCCGATGGCCGAGGGCGAGGCGGAGGAGAAGGCGGGCGAGGTCCAGATGGCCCGCGTGATGCGCTTCGCCAACCGCGTGCCGCTGCTGTACCAGCCCGGCGCCTGCGCGGTGACCAAGGCGGTCGTCGAGACCTCCTGGCGCAATTACGGCCTTTCGCAGTCGCGCGGCGCGCTCCCGCAGGGGCCGCTGGTGATCTTCGTCCACATGGCCTCCGTCTGGGTGCCCTTCACGAGCGAATCCAAGGAGGCGGTCGCCGACTACGACGAGATCCGCAAGGAGATCCGCCTTGCGATGAACGAGGCCGGGCGGCGTCTCGCGGCCTTCGTGCGGAAGCGCGACAAGGCGGCCCTCGAGCTCAAGCGCCGCGACGTCTTCGAGGCCTACATCGAGGAGGTCGCGGACGCCTGCAAGCGCCTCAAACGGGGCAAGCTCGACGAGCAGAAGCTGAAGAAGCAGCTGCAGGCGGTCGCCAAGGAGATCACGGGCGGCGACAAGACGGACGAGATCCTGAAGAAGAAGGACGCCCCGGTCGAGCCGGAGGCCGCGGGCGAATCCACGATCATCATCACCGCCGAGGGCGCGCTGGGCGCCGTGCCGGCGCCGCCGGTCCCCGAGGCCGCCCCCGCGGCGGCCCCGGCGGAGGACAAGGGAACGAAGCGCGCGAAGGCGGCCGCTCTGCCGGCCGCAAAGGAGAAGGGTGATGGGCGCAAAGGAAAGCGTTGAAGAGCGGCTGGTCGGCCTGGCCGACCTGGTGATCGAGGCCGCGAAGAAGCGGAAGGACCCCGTTCTCGACATCCCGGTGCGCGCGCTCTCGAACGTCGAGTTCAATCCGAAGCGGCGCATCATCGAGATGAAGTCGGCGACCACCAAGCGGACCTTCTTCAACCTGGGCATGGCGAAGAAGTTCATGCAGACGCTGCTCGTCGCCGACGCGCTGGCGGAGCTGCAGCGGCAGGACCTCTCCACCTCGCTCCGCGAAATCTACTACCGCACCAAGCACACCCTGCGGGACTCGTCGGAGAACACCTTCGACGGCCAGGACGAGAGCGACCCGATCATCGAGGACCTGGAGGTCACGCTCGCGGCGCTCCGGGAGGAGCTGCACGTCGCCGCCGAGGGGCGCGGCACGGTGGTGGGCAACCTGGTGCTGGTGGACGACGGCGACACGGTGGACTGCGCCAAGCTCGGCAAGGGCGGCTACGCGGTGCCGTCGATCGTCGAACCCGAGCAGATCCGGATCAAGAAGTGCACGGCGGACTTCATCCTCCTGGTGGAGAAGGGCACGCAGTGGAACCGGATGTCCGAGGACAAATTCTGGAAACAGCACAACTGCGTGCTGCTGACGGGCAACGGACAGCCGCCGCGCGGCGTGCGCCGCTTCGCGCGCCGCCTCCACGACGAGTACAAGCTGCCGGTCTACGTCCTGGTCGACAACGACCCCTGGGGCTACTACATCTACTCGGTGGTCAAGCAGGGCTCGATCAACCTGGCCTTCGAGAGCCAGCGCATGGCGATCCCGGACGCGAAGTTCATCGGGCTGTCGAGCTTCGACCCGGAGAAGCACAAGCTGCCGCGCAACGTCGGCATCAAGCTCAACGACAAGGACGTCTCCCGCGCCAAGGAGCTGATGGCGTATCCGTGGTTTCAGAAGAAGGAATGGCAGAAGGAGATCAAGCACATGCTGGCGAGCGGGCTGAAGTACGAGCTGGACGCGCTCGCCAACAAGGATTTCCGCTACCTGACCACGGACTACCTGCCGCGCAAGCTGAAGGACAAGGACTGGCTGGACTAAGAAGGCGGGAGGCGGCAGGCGAAAGGGGGACGGACCGCGATCGACTAACCGTCGCTCGCCGCGGCCGCGGGTCCGCCCGCCTTGACCGCCTTGCGGACGGCCTCGACCGGCATCGCGGCGATCTCGGCTTTTGCGAGCGCGCGGTTCACGTCGTTCGAGTGGCGGAGTTCGAACACCTTCTCCTCGCTCACGTCGAAGGCGATCTTGGCCCCGCAGGTGAAGCAGAAGAAGCGCGGGTAGAAGGCGGCGACGTCCTCGTCGCTGAGGGGCTGCTTGCGGCTGCACTTCGCGCAGGTGAGCATCATATCGCGTCTCTCGGCAATGGAAGACCCACGGTATACGACGAATGAATCGGAAAGGCAAGGGGATGGCATTGACCCTGCGCCCCGGCCCCGGTACCCTCCACCCCAGATGGTCAAGCCGGTCCGCGTCGATTACGAGCGCGTCGAACGCACGGAGTTCGAGATCCACAAGGAGGCCGCGCTCCAGCGCCTCGACGTCTACCTCCACAAGCGCATCCCGGAGTACTCCCGCACGCTCGTCCAGAAGCTCATCAAGGACGGCATGATCACCGTCAACGGGCACACGTCCAAACCCGCCTACGAGATCAACCTGGGCGACCGCATCGTCTGCGACATGCCGAAGCTCATCCAGCCCCACGTGGTCGCCAGCGACATCCCCCTCGAGATCATCCACGAGGACCTGCACCTCCTCGCCATCAACAAGCCGCCGCAGTTCGTCGTGCACCCGGCCGCGGGGCACTGGGACGACACCCTCGTCAACGCGCTGCTGCACCACTGCGGCTCGCTGCCGGAGACCGACGACGTCTACCGCCCCGGCATCGTGCACCGCATCGACAAGGACACCAGCGGCGTCATCATCGCCGCCAAGACGCTCAAGGCGCACGGCGAGATCACGAAACAGTTCCAGGACCGCACGGTGCAGAAGGCCTACCGGACGATCGTCGAGGGCGAGCTGACGTTCGACGAGGACGTCATCGACAAGGAGATCGGCCCCCATCCGAAGCAGTTCGAGAAGATGGCGGTCGTGAAGAAGGGCCAGGGCAAGCCGGCCACGAGCTTCTACCGGGTGATCGAGCGCTTCAAGGGCTTCACGTACGTCGAGGTCTGGCCCAAGACCGGACGGACGCACCAGATCCGCGTCCACATGGCCTCGATCGGCCATCCCTGCATCGCCGACTCCTCCTACGGCCGCCGCGACGCCCTCTTCCTGCGCGACCTGGGCGCGGAGAGCGACCCCGCGGTCGCCGATCCGAAGGAGCCGCTCATCATGCGGCAGGCCCTGCACGCCTACTGGATCGCGTTCACCCACCCGGGCACGGGGGAACTTGTCGAGTATTCGGCCCCCGTCGCGCAGGACATGGGGCGGGTGCTCGAACTCCTTCGCAAATACCGTGCCCTCCCGGCGCCGGCCCCCGCCCCCAAGCGCTGATCCCGGTATTTCTTATTGACTCCCCCCGGGGCTTCCGCTAGAGTTTCCTCCCTTGTCGCAGTCCCCGTAGGGATTGCAGAATTTCGGCGGTCCGGCCCGCGCCGGCTGCCGCTTTCGGAGGAGCTGATGGCTTCGCTGTCGATTACCGCTCGCGAGCTGCTGACGTCCGGGGCCCATTACGGCCACAAGGTGAGCCGCTGGAACCCCAAGATGAAGCCCTACATCCACGCCAAGAAGAGCCTCATCCACATCATCGATGTGCGCCAGACCATCAAGGGCCTGGTGAAGGCGTGGCACTTCATGAAGCAGCTGGCGGCCCGGGGCGAGCTCATCCTCTTCGTGGGCACCAAGCGCCAGGCCGGCGCGGTCGTCAAGACCGAGGCCCTGCGCTGCGGCATGCCCTACGTCTCCGAGCGCTGGCTCGGCGGCACCCTGACCAACTACGAGACCATCCGCGCCCGGCTCAACCGCCTCAAGGAGATCGAGCGCTGGGTCGCGGACGGCACGATCAACCGCTACTCCAAGAAGGAGCAGTCGGCCATCAACCGCGAGCGGCGCAAGCTGCTCCGGAACCTCGACGGTCTCCGGAACATGGACCGTCTGCCGACGGCCCTGATCCTCATCGACCCCCAGCTGGAGTCCATCGCGGTCGCCGAGGCGAACAAGATCAACGCCGCCACCGTGGCGCTGATCGACTCGGACGGGGACCCCGACCAGATCGACATCCCCATCCCGGGCAACGACGATTCCATGAAGGTCGTCCAGATCGTCGTGACCAAGCTGGCCGACGCGATCCTCGAGGGCCGCGCCCACCCCGTGGGCGTGCCCAAGGCCGAGGACATCTCGAAGGCCGGCGCCGTCTCCATCTCGATTCCCGAGAAGGCCGGCGCGGTCAACATCGGCAAGGGCGGCCGTCCGCGTCGCGCGACGGTGGGCGGGGATCGCGGCGGTTTCCGCGGCCCCATGGCCCCTCGTCCGGCGGCCCCGGCTCCCGCGGCGCCTGCAGCGCCCGCGGCGCCCGCCAACGGTTAGGCTCGAACTCGGTACCAGGGTAGGGAAGCATGGCGAACATCGACGCGAAAATGGTCAATACGCTCCGCCTGGAGACGGGCGCGGGCATGATGGACTGCAAGAAGGCCCTCGAGGAGGCCGCCGGCGACAGCGCCAAGGCCAAGGAGATCCTCAAGAAGCGGGGCCTCGAGAAGGCGGACAACATCGCCGCCAAGGCGTCCGAAAAGGGCGGCCCCAAGGAAGGCCGCGTCGGCGTCTACATGCACACGACCGGCAAGGTCGCCGCGCTGGTCGAGCTCAACTGCGAG
Organism: uncultured Planctomycetales bacterium; assembly: GCA_964619955.1. Lineage (GTDB taxonomy): Bacteria > Planctomycetota > MHYJ01 > MHYJ01 > JACPRB01 > JACQFK01. The sequence continues at coordinate 4,218 of CAZUJF010000035.1, read as the reverse complement.
ACCGACTTCGTCGCCAAGAACGAGGACTTCCAGGACCTGCTCAAGGAGCTCACGCTCGCGGTGGTGGCGTTCAACCCCGCGTACGTGTCGAAGGAGCAGGTTCCCGCGGACGTGGTCGAGGCCGAGCGCGCCAAGTACACGGCGGAGGCCAAGGGCAAGCCGCCCGAGATCGTCGCCAAGATCGTCGAAGGCAAGCTCGAGAAGAACGTCTATTCCCAGAAGTGCCTGCTCCACATGCCCTTCGCCAAGGAAGAGAAGTTCAAGGGGACCTACGGCGACTTCCTCAAGTCGAAGGTCGCCCGCCTCAAGGAAAACCTCGTCGTGCGCCGCTTCTCACGCATGGAAGTGGGGCAGTAGCCGACGCCATGCCCGCCCCCAAGTACAGGCGCGTCCTGCTGAAGATCAGCGGGGAGGCGTTTTGTAAGGAGGGGACCCCCGGCATCGACATCGACGAGGTCAAGTCCATCGCCCTCCAGATCAAGGAGGCGATCTCCCTCGGCACCCAGGTCGCCATCGTCGTGGGCGGCGGCAACATCATCCGCGGCGGCGAGATCGCCCGCCACGGCATCGACCAGGCCACCGGCGACTCCATGGGCATGCTCGCGACGGTCATCAACGCCCTCGCGCTGCAGGACGTCATGGAGCACCTGCACATGAACACGCGGGTGCTCTCCGCGCTGTCCGTCCACTCCGTCGCGGAGCCCTACATCCGCCGCCGCGCCATCCGGCACCTCGAGAAGAACCGGATCTGCATCCTGGCGGCGGGCACCGGCAACCCGCATTTCACCACCGACACCGCCGCCGCGCTGCGCGCCACCGAGCTCGGCTGCGACGTGCTGCTGAAGGCCTCCAAGGTCGACGGCGTCTACGACAGCGATCCGCACAAGAACCCCAAGGCGAAGCGCTTCGAGCGCCTCAGCTACCTCGACTGCCTCAACCAGCGCCTCGGCGTGATGGACGTCACCGCCATCTCGATGTGCATGGAGAACCAGCTGCCCATCATCGTGTTCAACCTGCGCCGCGCCGGCAACATCGTCAAGGCGGTGCGCGGCGGATCGATCGGAACGCTGATCCAGGAGGAGACGGCCGTCTCGAAGAAGGGGAGGAGCTAGACATGCCCTACGACGACATCGTCCTCGAGGCCGAGGACAAGATGGAGAAGGCCGTCGGCGTGCTCCAGGGCGAGCTCCGCGGCGTCCGCACCGGACGCGCCACCGCCGCGCTGGTGGACGGCATCAAGGTCGACTATTACGGCGCCCCGACCGCGCTCAAGGCGCTCGCTTCGATCACGGTCCCCGAGCCGCGCATGATCATGGTGAAGCCCTTCGACCCGGGCGCGATCGAGGGGATCGTGAAGGCCATCCAGAAGTCCGAGGTGGGCCTGACCCCGCAGACCGACGGCAAGATCGTCCGCCTCGCGGTACCCTCGCTCTCCGAGGAGCGCCGCAAGCAGATGGCCAAGCTCGTGAAGGAACAGGGCGAGAAGGCCAAGGTCGCCATCCGCAACATCCGCCGCGACGCCAACACCCACGCCCACAACGAGGAGAAGGACAAGACGATCTCCGAGGACGAAGCCAAGCGCACCACGGAGGAGATCGACCGCCTCACGAAGGAGTGGGAAGCCAAGGCCCAGGACGCCGTCGACAAGAAGACCCACGAAGTGATGGAAGTGTAGGGACGGTAGTTGGTAGCTGGTAGCTGGGAAGAGCGGACGGTAGACGGTCAGCGGAACGCCGAGGCCCCCGGCTCACACCAGGCGACCTCGACCTGGCCGGCCGGATCCCAGGACAGCGGATTGGCGGACAAGGCCCACCCCTCCCGGATATCCCCCGCCTGATCCCGGGCTCGAATCGTCCAGACTTGTTTGCCCCGGGCGTGGACTTTGAACGGGCCGTCGTTGAAGGGGATCCATTCGCAGCGTTCCAGAGTCCAGCCTTCCCGTTTTGCCCAGGCCCGGATGCTGGCCTCACCGGCTTTATAAGTCCACCAGAACGTTCCGCCGACAAGGGCCAGACAGCCCAGGAAAAAGAGCACGGGGCCCAAGACTTCCATTAGGAAGGCTCGCCCTTTTCGAACGCCAGGTGGACGAAGTGGTCCAGCCCCTCGATGCCCCGGGGATCCATCGTGACGTTTTCGATCGGATGCACCTGCGGGCCCGGGATGTGCTCGTAGCCCAGGCCGATGTTGGTGAATTTCTCCCGGTCGATGATGTGGTTCAGCTCGTAGCGCGGATGCGAGCGGTCCGCCGTCCGGTTCCCGGGCGAATCGTGGTAGGCCTTGCCCTGCTTCTCCTCGCCGCCGATGTACTGCGCATACAGCCAGAAGCCCGCGTTGTCCGTCACCTCCAGGCGCCAGACCTCGCCGAGCTCCTTCGACAGCGCGATCGCGAGATGCTCGTCCGACATCCCCCAGCGGTCCCGCGCGTCGTTCGAGTAGTAGCGGAATTCGAAAACGCCCGTCCAGGGCCCCGTCTGCGGCGAGATCCAGAAGAGCCGGAGCTTGTCCTCCCGGATCTCCTTCATGCGCGTCGGATGCCGGTCGGAGCTCATGGGGAAGCGCGTGAACTTCCGCCCGACCAGGTGGCGCTCGGCCGCCTCGATCACGCGATCTTGGGGGGCTTTGACGTAGATGTGGGCGAAGGGCACGTCGCTAGTATAGGGACTTATGTTGACCGCCGGTATCCTTGCCGCAGCGCTGCTGGGGCTCGCGCCCCAGGAGGAGGCGGAGCTCCACGCCCTCGGCCGGCGCCTCACGCTGGATCTGGCGGGACGCCTGCCCACGCCCGACGAACAACGCGCCTTCGTCAAATCGAAGGACCGTGCGAAGAAAGTCGAGGAGCTGCTCGCCTCCCCGGACGCCGCCCTCTATCACGCGGATCTCTGGATGCAGTGGCTGCTTGACTGGGACTTCATCAACTCCGACTTCTACCGCTTCAAGGCGGGCGAGCTGCACGCGTGGCTCAAAGCCTCCTTCCACAGGACGCTCCGGGGGAGCGTGCGCGAACTCGTCCTCCGCGAAGGCCCCGCGGGGAATTTCGCGAAGAAGCATCTGCCCGGCGGCGAGCCTCCCGTCGCCCTGGCCCTCCTGAACGCAAAGCTGTTCCTCGGACGCGACCTCCGCTGCGCGCAGTGCCACGACCATCCGACGAAAGACCTCACGCAGGAGGCCTTCTGGGGTTTCGTGGCGTTCTTCGGGACGGGCCGCGGGGGCATCCGGGATCATCTCGGGGAATTGCGCGTGCCGCCCCGCTTTACGGACGGCCGCCCGCCCGGGGAGGGACAAGCGCCGCTGGAGGCGCTTGCGGATTTCATCGATCCCAGCCGGGCGCTCGCGGAGCGCTACTGGAAACTCCTGATGGGCCGGGAGGGGCATCCCCCGGAGCTTGAAGCGGCGGAGACGCCCGCGGACCTGCTCCGCGCCATCGTATCCCGTCCCGAGTACCGCGCCCGCCTCGGCACGCTGAAGACCATGAATCCCGTCCAGTTCATGAACGCGTTCGCTTCCGTCTTCGACCTCCGCGAAGCCCACAAGCTCATGGAGGAGAAGGCGATGAAGAGCGACAAGGTCATGCCGGCGTTCAAGGACGAGGAGGTGCTGCGGCTCTTCTTCCACAAGTGGGCCCGTGACATGCTGCTGCCCCGCGGACAGAGTCCCGAGGAGGTCCGCCCGGCGGGGACCGTGCGGCTCGCCCTCAAGTTCATGAACAACCAGAAGGTCGCCGCCTACTACTCCACCGCCTGGGGGACGCTGCGAAAGGTGCTGGGGCGGAAGGTCCGCGCGGCCGACCGCCTCGAGGAGCTCTTTCTCACGGTGATCGGGCGGCCGCCCTCGGCGTCCGAGAAGGAGACCTTCGCGGCGAAAACCGACGACGACTACGAGGACGTTTTCTGGGCCCTGGTGAATTCTGCGGAGTTCGTGCTTGTTCCCTGAGTACAGCCGTCGCGAGTTCGTGCGCCTGAGCCTCGGGGGTGGCCTCAGTCTGCTCGCTCAGCAGGGAAAGACCGCGTCGAGGCCGAAGTCCTGCATCCTGCTCTGGCTTCAGGGCGCGCCCAGCCAGGTCGACACGTTCGACCTCAAGGCGGGGCTGACGCCCTTCCGCGAGATCGAAACCGCCGCCCCGGAGATCCGCATCAGCGAGGGCTTCCCGCGCCTGGCGCGGCAGATGAAGTCCGTCTCGCTGATCCGCTCGCTGCACTCGAAGGACCCGAACCACGCGAC